>JAWKTT010000007.1:0-183238 GCA_041398965.1 Planctomycetaceae bacterium
AGGAGTTCAAGGTGGGCCCGTTGATTCTGGATCAGGCTGATGCGGGATGGGATGACACGGATCACGTCGACTTCATCCGCGACCTCGGCCCCACCGATGTGGCTGCCGAAGTTCCGCACGCCGGGAAGACCTTCTAAGACAAAGACTGGCAAGAACACCGGGATGATAATCATCGTGACGTAGACGACGGCACTGCGGCCTTCGAGCGAGGGCATGGCACCCAAATCATCAACCAAACATGCCACCCCGCCTCTGCGGTAGGCCATGAAAGACGAACAGGGGTGGGGCGGCGCCAGTGGCTACCGCATCCGATTGAACTGATCGATATCCGACGTTTATTTAGGAGGGTCCATGTAGGCACTGGCGTATTGCCCATCCTTGGCAAACAACGCGAAGCCATCGCCAATGAAGACCAATTCCCAGCCTTCGAGTTCAGCCGTTGCACTTGGAACTGCGTCACCAATGCGAATTATGGTTTCGACACCCGCCTGTTTTGTTGCTACCTGCGCGCCATTGCCAGCGTCATCCGGCGGGACGATTTTTGTGATGATCAGTTTGTCGATCAGTTGGGGTTTTGGCAAAACTGTTGGCAGTCTTCTTGATTTATCCGTTAAGTAGGTTGAGTCGCGCTCGTGTGAAATGTTCCGGTTTGGAGTGTTAATGAAGATGCAGTTTGTTGCGAATGACATTGTCGCCGCCAGAGGAGCACAAGTGATCGTGTCGTTGGCGTGCGACACATCGACGTTGGAACCGGAAAGCAACACGCTGCCGCCAGCACCTTCCGGGTCTCGCGGATCTGGCTGTCCATCATGGCTCGAGTGAATAAAGTGACCAGCGATAATCACGTTTCCACCGCCATGGCCGACATCGACAGCGCCACGAGCAATGATCAGACAATTGCGTGCGTGACTGATGTCGATGCTTTCATCAGCGAGGATAATGGAATTGTGCGCGTGCGAGACCTTTCCACGCTTGGTCACAAACAGACCTTTTTTGAGATGCGCGATATTGGAACCATCGCGACTGATCGCGGGGCGGACCGAATCGAAGGTGGTCGGAAGTTTGATGTTTTCGTTTTTCGTAATCTGTTGGAGATCCGCCATCAGCACGGACAGCGCTGATTCGAGTTGCATATCGGCCCAACCGTCTTTTGTCCATTCACTGGAGGCGGCAGCCTGTGCCGCTCGTTGCATCACAGTGTCAAAGGGCGAAGGTTTCGCATCGTCCTGAGGAAGCTCCGCCAACATCGGGCGGGGCATCGCGATCACGGCAGCGAGCATTATCAAACGAAAGCGGTTCATGACGGTGTGTCCGATCTATGACGAAGGAGACTTGCCTGATTCGGATAACGTCCCCAATCAGGTTCAACCAGAAACGACGCGCGCGGGGGTTGGGAGTGGTTTTACAAAAGCGTGGAGATGTTGCTCTGATGGGTTGGTTCTGACATCAAGTCCTCAGAGGGATCAACATGTCTGCTTCGGTAGTGTATTGTGCGTTGGGGTGAAAAGTCGACTCAAATCAGGCTGGGTGGCATGTTTAGATGGACGGGCATTTTCCAAGGGGAACGTCACCAGACCTTCGACTTCCTCCGCCGCAAGACCAGGGGCCTCGGTTTGGATTTCGACGTAAGGGGGGGGCGAACTCGGGGAAGACATCCAAGGGCATGTCCGGGACGAGTCCTACACCGACGATGATGAGCAACACCGAAAGTGCCAACACCGCAACGCGGAGACGAAGGGCGTTTTCGACGAGCCAGGACATGAGTGGAGGCTTCCAGATGGAAAAAGAAGGGGTCAGTGATGACGTACGTTTCGTTCAGCCCCATATGAATTGTCTGGGGTGCAGTCGCGTTCGCTATTTGGAAAAACCGAACTCAACACCCGATAACTCGGCGACTCCCGCCGTGACGATGACGGTGCCAGTCTTGGGTCCACCTCAACTTTTATAGGTCCATCCGGGATTACTGTGAGTAGAGGTTGAGGCCGCCGCAGTGCAATGAAGCTGGAGTCGCGATCGACGATCAGATGACTGCCAACCTCCCCGGACCGTCCGACAGAATCAAGCGGCTGAGAGCCGACAATCTGGACAGCCCCCGCAGCAATGCAGCAATTGGAGTTCGGCGGAGTTCATTGACCTTACAGAGAGATCGTCTTCCGGAGTCACGAGATTCTGTCCGAGGCACTGGTGGCTTCGAGATGATTTTCTCGTGTCGGCCATTGTCTCTGGGCGAAATGCAGGATGCTCAGGGTCAGGCCAATGAAGACGCAAAACCAAGCGGTTCCGTTCACGATCGGGTCGCCGAACCCATCGGTTCGTACACGTGTCAGCGTCAATCCGATGAAGAGAATTGTTGCCCACACTGTCCACTTGTTCGATGGACGTTGTGGTAGGATTACGGTCGAGAAGACTAGCAAACCGAGAATCGGCGACTGCATGCCTATTATTCTCCAGCAAGTAACAGCCGGAAGGTATCGCTTTGCCATGACTCTCCACGACTCCGCATGAGGCATGACTTCGTACCAGTAGTCAGCGTGAGGATAATCCATCCAAGCATAGACATGAGCTAATCCAAAACTCCCAGCGACACCACAGCACCACGTGACCCATAATGCGCTGATGGCCATTCGTTGAAACGTCTTGGTTTTCAGGGCATTGCTAGGCATGCGGTAAGCTAATAGGGCCGCCCACGGGACAACCGGAATCACATAGTACGCGATGTCGACAACAATCCACGACCCAAATTCGGACAACGGAGAGACCGATTCTTCCAACCAGTAATCGAATCCATGAATCCAGTACATTAGCCCAATGTAGCATGTGACATGCAGCAGTCCCAACATCACCGATGTCCAGGCAATCCACAGACCGAGGCAACCCCACGTGATGGCGTCGTGGTCGGGAATCGAGAAGTCTAGCTTTGGTCGATGATTCGTCATGACACGGCTCCGCTCTCGTTTAACGCAAACATCGACACCGACATGACGAACTGAGTGGAGTCGTCAGTGCGTCAGAGTTGGTGTGCGGGTATGCCAGTCGGTTTGTTCCTCATACATGCGGGCTGCTCGGAACATTCGGCTCTCTGCAAACGGAGGGGCCATCAACTGCAACCCGATCGGGAGTCCAGCCGGACTGAGGCCACACGGGATCGAGATTCCCGGCAGGCCGGCAAGGTTGGCGCTGAGGGTGTAGATATCCTGCAGATACAGGGCCAGCGGATCGCTCGCTAACTCGCCAGTGCGGAATGCGGTGTTCGGGGTGACGGGACCGGCGATGACATCGCACTTCTGAAACGCAGCGTCGAAATCGCTTTGAATTAATCTCCGGACACGCAAGGCCTTGTTGTAGTAGGCGTCATAGTATCCCGACGACAGTGCATAAGTGCCTAACATAATTCGGCGTTTGACTTCGGGGCCAAACCCTTCACCACGACTCGCTTGATAGAGCCCTGTAAGGTCGTGTTTTCCAGTGGCTCGGTGTCCGTAATGAATGCCATCATAACGCGACAGATTACTGGAAGCCTCCGACGCCGCGACGATGTAGTAAACGGCAACGGCATACTGGGCGTGAGGGAGTGTGACCGAAACGACCTCGGCTCCCAATTGACGATAAATGGCCACCGCCTGTTCGACCGCTTGCCGCACATCGTCGGCTAATCCCTTGGCAAAATGTTCTTCAGCGAGCCCGATCCTCAACCCCTTGAGCGGCTCGTGAAGTTCTTGCGTATAGGAGGGGACGGGACAGTTGATGCTCGTGCTGTCCCGTGGGTCGTGACCGGAGATCGCCTCCAGCATCAGGGCTGCACTGCTGACATCAGTCGCAAATGGACCGATCTGATCGAGCGAACTCGCGAAGGCAATTAAGCCGTACCGGGAAACTCGCCCGTACGTTGGCTTCACACCCACAATGCCACAGAAGGCGGCGGGCTGACGAATCGAACCACCAGTATCCGACCCGAGCGACAACAGCACCTCTCGCGACGCAACCGCTGCTGCCGACCCGCCACTCGATCCCCCCGGCGTGCAACTTGTATTCCACGGATTCTTTGCGGGACCGAAGATCGAAGACTCGGTCGTCGATCCCATCGCGAACTCGTCCATGTTGTTTCGCCCGATGAGGACCGCATCTTCGGCCAGCAATCGTTGGACCACATGGGCGCTGTAAGGAGCACGAAAACCCTCTAACATCCGGCTGCCACAAGTGGTCGGCCAACCTTGTACGCAGATGTTGTCCTTCAAGCCGACCGGCAATCCCGCCAATCGACCAACAGGCTGCCCCGCGGCACGGCGACGGTCGATTTCGCCAGCTTGCTCCAAGGCCCGTTCGCCGTCTAACCAGGTGAACGCACCTAGGTCTCCATCGATCTTCCCGATTCGATCGAGTGCTTGTTGTACCAGAGAAACGGAACTGATGTCGCCCGCTTCCAAGGCATCGAGTAAGCCAGTCGCTGAGACGTCGCTCATGGTGAAGTTGAAGGGTCGAAAGGTTCGCGGGAGGTGAAGTAGACGGCAGCGTAGTTGTTACGCTCCATCGAGTATGGCGGGGACAACGAAGTAACGGCCATCCTGTTTCGGAGCGTTGGCGAGGGCGGCCTCGCGTGAGAGCGAAGGCTGCGGGATGTCCTCTCGGAAAACATCCATCACTTCGATGGCATGGGCCATCGGCTGCACCCCATCGGTCGGAACATCACTGAGTTGATTCACGTAGTCGAGAATCTTTCCCAGTTGTTGTGAGAAACTCGCCACTTCGTCTTCGGAGAGTTCCAGTCTCGCCAGTCCCGCAACCTTGCGAACTTCATCAGGTGAGAGATCAGGCATCGGTTCGCTCATTTGTTGTTTGAGAAGCAGTTCCACTGTCAGTTCGCATCCAACGTACAAACACAGCGACTGCGATAACCGCCAGTAACACGGGAACCGCGTGCCACGGTTCGACAATGTAGTGAGCCGGCGAATCCGCAGCGACTTCACCATGCCCCGGATGTCCGAAGACTGTGGCGACCTGAGAAACGCCCAGCCATAACGCCAATCCGGCGCCGACGGCATATCGACGTAAAAACGTGTGAATCATGTCTCGCAACGGCCTTTACAAGAAGGTGAACGACAATCCCGTTCGATCAAGAGAAGCCCCATTTGCCCCTCTCTACCGCGAGTGTAACGCCTAATCCCATCCGAGTGAATCACCATTGTTGACTCTTCTCAATTCGGTGACACAACAGATTCGCCTCGTTTTCGCACACGGATCCGTGCGGCTGTCGACATCAACCGGAGACACGGTATCCGAGTTGTTTCAGGGTGGCAGTTAAGGGAGCTTGCTGGTCTCCTTGGAGTTCCAGTGTCTGGCCATCGACAGTTCCACCGGCTCCGCAGCGGGCCTTGAGTTGCTTCAGTAGACTGAGAAAGTCGGTATCGGGGGCGAGTCCACGGATCACGGTCACTTGTTTTCCGTTCTTGCGACGCTCCAAACGAATCCGTAATTGTTGCGACGATGGAGCGGTCCGGACCACCTCAGGAGGGGGGCAATGACACTCCGACTCCAACGCATCGCACACCGGACAACGTGGAGGACGATCGAACTGCGTTCCAGCGAAGAGTCCCATGAGTCATCTTCCTCAAACAATTTCACTGCTTGCCCCGAACAAAAGGGGGCAACTCGCATGTGCCCGACAGCCATCGACTATCACGGTATCTCACCGTACTCGTCGGGAATTCTCTGTTGAAGGACGGTTGGTTCTCCATGCGAGAAGTCGGCGGCCATTTTGGTTCGAACTCGTTGCTGTGGGTCTTTTCGGCTGACCGATTCGACCATCTTGCGAACGTTCGTCAGGTTTCCCTCTGGGATTGCGATGTGACAGACCGGCTCCCCCGGCTTCACGGCCGGGCTCGTCGTCATCCCCAGCACAATGCCGTCGACAGGACTTGTCAGGATGTTTTGCACGTCTCCCAGTATCGTAAAGTTGGAGGCGACCGCCTGCCCTCTCTCGACGAATGCTCCCGGGGCAATGTGAAACCTTAGAAAGCCTCCAACCTCGGCTCGCACCCAGCTTGTCTTGCGAACGACCGCCTGATAGGGAGGGGCGAATCGCTCCCCTTCGATCATCCCCATGTCGATCAACGAATTGCGGACCCCACGCACACCAACGGCCAACATGCCCGGTTCCGCCTTCATCGGCTCTCCCGCTTCGAGAATGATCGTCGCACAGCCAACTTTACAGGCTTCGCGTCTCATGCAGCCATCAGGACCTGCTCCGTCGACGACCAGTTCGCATCCGAACGATTTTGCGAGCCGGGCGACCTTTCGAATCGACATGTCACCTCGCACATTCGGGAAGTTTGTGCGTGTTGAAGCCGCTGAATGCAGGTCGATGCCAAACTCGCATTTGCTGACGACCTCTTTCATGAATCGATCGGCGATACGGCTCGCCAGGCTCCCAGTCTCTGAACCGGGGAACATCCGATTCAAATCTCTACGGTCGGGGAGATAGCGGTCATGATTCTCGAAGCCAAAGACGTTGACCACAGGGATCAACAACAGCGTCCCCTTGACCAGTTGCAGCGAGTTGTTGTGCAGCAACTCGTGGATGATACCGGTCCCGGTCAGTTCGTCCCCATGCAGGGCGGCACTGACAAATCCGACCGGTCCCTTTCGCAGGCTGCGAATGACCCGAATCGGCATCTCAATCGGGTCGTTCGTGTAGGTCTCGGAAATCTTGACCCGAACATCCCGGGTCTCGCCAGGGGCGATGTCTACACCGCCAATCAAAAACGGAGCCACGACAGGTTTCGACATAATCCTCAGACACTCTCTATGCCAAGTAGCCCACCCACAGATGAGCAGGGGACGATTCCGGCGAGCCGAAGAAGTCTAACAGAAATTCACCCTCCTCGTAAGCGGTTGGACCGGAGATACGTCATTGCAAGAGGTCTTTATCGCTTTACGTACAGCTTTACGCACAGCAACCAATCCCTGTCCGCGACTCCCTCACGCGTTCGACGGACAAGGATGTCCGACGCAAGGGGAGATTACCGCACAGAAACTCGGCACAGGGACTCCGATTGTCGACACCATAAACGTCAGGCCGTCAGTTGTCTCCAGCGGGCGCGAACTTCTCGCATCGCCCCGACGGTGTCGGTGGGAGTCGTCCCCTCTTCAACAAGTGTCCAACCGGAGAATTCGCACCCCTTCAACAATTGGAACAGTTGAGGCCAAGGGTAGGTGGTGGTCCGCAGGTCGTGAATGTGGATCGTGCCGAGACGCTGCTTCACCAGGTTGAAATTGTGTTCGAGCCCTTCACCGTCAAGGTCGGTCGGGTTGCAGTTCCAGCAGACGACGGTGTTTTTGTGATCGGCGACATCGAGAATCGTCTTGATGTGCGGTAACTCCTGAGTCCCGCGCCCATGAACTTCCAGACGAATGGCGACCCCCAAATCGGCCCCGAACTTGGCCACCTCATTCAGCGAGCGACCAATTTGAGCAAGCGTTTGTTCGACAGGAACATCCGCCGGGAGACCGTTGGGACGAACTTTGACCCCGGTCCCCCCACAGTCGTGGCAGAGTTGTATGAATGCCTTCGTTTCGTCGATGTTCTTACGAACGACAGCCGGATCAGCCGCATGATACTCGCAGGCACTCCCGAGTCCGACCAATTCGACAGGAGAGTCGGCGAATCGTTTTCGGACCTCTTTCCGGGCATCGGTCGAGAGCGTAATTTCGACTCCATGCTTGTGAGTGCTTCGCAGTTCCACCCCTGCGAAGCCGGTCGCCGCGCAGTTGGCAATAACCGTGGGCAAGTCCCAGTCTTTGCCCCAGTTATACGTCACAAGCCCCAGCTTCATCCTGGACTGACTCTCTTTTTCCGCCGCAGCCACAAGTGGTTCTGCCCCGTTGAGAGGGCCACCCTCCCAAAGAGCCGCACCAGTGAGAGCACCGGCAGAAGCAGTAAGAAACGAGCGTCGAGACCAGAGCATAGGAACCTCCGTTGACGAATAGAACGACGAAACCAAGGGACGACACTGCCCCGTATCACGCACGTCAACGTCGGTCGAGTCCAGCCAAGGAGTTGACGGGCAAGAATTCAGTTGAACGGGAGCTATTGAGGATCGACAGACATGAATGTCCGCCGCAGGGGTATTTCACTTTACACAATCAGCCCGGTCGTTTCATTGAGGCCGGCGACGAGATTGAGGTTCTGCACGGCGACGCCAGCGGCCCCCTTAATCAGGTTGTCGAGGGCCGCCAGGATCAGCACACGACCTCGAACCAAGCGGACCGTGATGTCGCAGTAGTTTGTGCCGGAGACAAACTTTGTTGATGGCAAGTGGTCGACGACGCGAACGAAAGGCTTCCCGTCATAGAAACTTCGCAACTGCTGCATCAGTTGCTTCTCAGTGACGTTTCGGTCCATCGGCTCGGCATAGATGGTGGCGAGAATCCCCCGATCCATCGGTACGAGGTGCGGAGTAAACAGAACTTCGATCTGTTGGCCACTGACCTTCGTCAACACCTGTTCGATCTCCGGCATGTGACGATGCGTGCCGATGCCATAGGCAGAAATTGACTCATTCACTTCGGAGTACAAGAGTGAGAGTTTGGGAGTTCGACCGGCCCCCGACGCTCCACTTTTTGCGTCGATAATGATCCCCTTGGTCGCAATCATCCCCGCCTCCAGAAACGGAGCGAGAGCCAGAATCGATGTACTCGTGTAACACCCGGGATTGGCGACGAGATCGGAACCGGGAATCTCATCGGCGAACAACTCGGGGAGTCCATAGACGGTGCTACCCAATCGAGTCGGATCGGTATGAACATGTCCATACCACTCTTCATAGACCCCTGGATCATCAAGACGATAGTCGGCACTGAGATCGATCACCTTCAACCCGGCATGCAGCAATCCGGGAACCGCTTCCATACTGGCGACGTGAGGAAGACAGCAGAAAATGACATCTGCGCGTTCGGCAAGTTGCTCGGGATCAAGACTCTCCAGTGGCAAGTCGAGTCGACCCGCGAGCGAAGGATGCACATCAACAATGTGCTGTCCCGGCTGACGACTCGTGACCGCTGTCACTTTGACTTGAGGATGACGTAGCAGAATTCGCAGCAGTTCGTACGCGGTGTAACCCGTTGCTCCCAGTATGCCAACACCTACCATCAGACCGATCCGTGAAATGAATGAACAACCTCATCCCTCCGGCAGTCGGCGACCGCACCAAGAGGAGACTGAAACGCCCCCGCATGATAGACAATCCCCCGCCACAAGTCCCCTGTGTCGCAGCCAGTTTGAGAGACAGGTACGTCGAATTCTCACGTCGGTAAAATCGTAGGGTCACTCAGGATGGACCGCGGATGACGCGGAATCGGCGGATATGCGCGGATTAAATCTTGCCGACCCATCGGAAAGTAAACGTCGGAAAGTCACCTCGACCGAATCCCAAAGGGGATGACTCATCAGACTGATATTTAGAACGCCCCGCCACTAAGCTTTTGGAGGATGCCGATGTACATCATGGCAAAGCTGAAGATGATGTAGATGATAAAGGTGGCGGTGCCGATCCAGATGCCCCAACCGGCGAGGGTCGTCAGCAGTTTCAGGCTGCGCCGAGCCTGCTCTTGAAACTGTGGGCTAAGTCTGTGCAACGATTCTGGGACCGTTCCAGTCGTCTCTGACACTTGTACGATGTTGATGAACTCCTCCGGAAACAAGCCGGTATTATTCAAGGCATCGCTCAGGTCTTCCCCCGCGATGACGCTGTCGATAATACGAGGGGCTTCGCCGATGAAGGCCCCGTTGGCGGTTGCGAGCAGGCTCGCATCCAAACTGTCATCGATCGGCATCCCGGCATTCTGGGTCAGGTAAAACGCCCACGAAAATCGAGCGATGCCGAAGTCTCTCATGCACCCTCCGATGACAGGAAGCGACATTAAGGCTCGATGCACCAGTTTCAATCCCATCAAAGAGCGTGTGAAGAGGAAATAGCCCCCCCAGATTCCCGTAAGCAGGACGGCCCATCCGCCGAACCACCATAGCACGCCGTTTGTACCGGTCAGTCCCCACCCTAAGAGGTCCCCCCCCTTGATCCCGAACTCCTCGGTGACACCGCCCGACTTCTCGGCGATCATTCCGAAGACAAAGATGAGCAAACCGACAATCATGATCGCCGCCCCAAACTGGATCAGGGGCCAGGTCATCTGACCGATAAAGTCTCGCTTGAGTTGCAGGTTGCTTTCGTAATGCTCGGCAAGCGACTCGAGCACCTCAGGCAGCGAACCGGTCTGCTCGCCGACGCCGATCATGTCAACGAACAGGTCGGGATAGTAGTCCCCTTGGGCATCGAGCGCTTCAGTCAGTGTACTACCGGCTTCGATGTCTTTTGTCACGAGAGCGAGTGAATCGCGGAGGTCCGGGCGCAAGGCTTTGCGAGAAGCGGTCTCGAACGTCTTCAACAAGGCGACCCCAGCCGAAAGGCTCGTGCTGAGAGACCGGCACAATAGAGCGAGATGCTTGAGTTTGACCCGTCTGGCAAACATGGTGCAGTCAATCGGTAGACAAACGATGGGGAGTCGACGGAACGACGCTGAAGTAACGACCGTGGCGTCACATCTGGGCAGTGGAAAAGGTGAAACAGCCGAAGCCGGCTGAGACCACATCTTCCGTCCAGTCGATTCTACACACCCCGACGACGCGATGTACGCATCGAGCAGGCCGACCGTGGGAATTTCTCAAATTACAGCACTATTTCCGAGGTATCTCAGTCCAAGTACCGCGAAGTGATCCCCCCATAGGCGTCGATCCGGCGGTCTCGCAGGAATGGCCAATGAGTTCGCTGGTCGTCGATTCGTCCGAAGTCACAGTCGGCTATGACAATCTCGTCATCGCCCACGCTCCCCTTGGAAACGATCGTCCCTTGCGGATCGGCGATGAAGCTTTGCCCCCAGAACTCGATTCCATCAGTCGGCCCCGGCTCTAAGCCGACGCGGTTCGGAACGGCCACATACACCCCATTGGCGACGGCGTGGCTCCGTTGAATCGTCTCCCAAGAGGAATGTTGAGCCGTCCCCTGCTGTGCCTTTTCAGCCGGATGCCAGCCGATGGCGGTCGGGTAGAAGAGAATCTCCGCTCCGGTGAGTGCCGTCAGTCGGGCCGCTTCGGGATACCACTGGTCCCAACAGATCAATACGCCAACGCGAGCGAATTTCGTCGGGAACGACCGAAAACCAAGATCGCCGGGCGTAAAGTAGAACTTCTCCAAGAAGAGCGGGTCATCGGGAATGTGCATCTTGCGATACTTTCCGGCGAGAGAACCATCCGCATCAAGCACGACTGCGGTGTTGTGATACAGCCCTTCCGCACGTTTCTCGAACAGCGAACCAACAATCACAACCCCCAGTTCCTTCGCCAAACTGGAGAGTGCCGACGTCGTCGGACCGGGAATCGGCTCGGCGTGTTCAAAGAAGGCATAGTCTTCCGTCTGACAGAAGTACGGCGTCAGGAACAGTTCCTGCGTGCAGATGATCTGCGCACCCCCGGCCGCCGCCTCACGGATTTTCTGGAGTGTCAGTTCGAGGTTCTCTTGAGGAACCGTACTGGCATGTTGTTGAATGACCGCCACACGGACGTTTCTGACTTTCGGAGGCATCGAGTGTTCTCTGAGATAGGGGAAAGAAGTAGCGCTAGTGTACGCCGGGAAGTACCTGTCGGGAAGTTTCCCGATCCACATCTCCGTCCGAATCGGTCTCGATCGATGCCGATTCATGTAGTCGTCCCGGGGGCGACGTTGGCCGGGGTCGGTGATTCATTCCGCAGTGCCTTCCCCTGACAGCGATCGACAATTGGAGCACCACCCTCTCCCACAGTGGAAATCCGTTCAGAATCCGGAAATCAATCGGCGGGAGAGAGTGAAAATGTCGCATCGTCAATCAAAAGATGGGACGTCCCGTCTGTCATCGCTGCGACGACGTTTTGTGATTTCTCAGTCGCGTTTCTGCGAAACTCGATTGCGATCCCCCCTTCAGACTTGCCTCACTTGCCCCATGCTGCGCAGAATTCCCCTTGTGACGGTTTCAAGGGGATGCTGTCGAGCGACAACAACACTTCGGAGGGAAGATCATGCGAATAAAACTTGCGGTCATGGGGTTGATGATGGTGGGGCTCCTCGCTGTCGACACGACGGAAGCAGAAGCATGTTTTGGAATCGGACGATGTCGGCCACGTCCATGTCGCGTCCGGTGTCGCACCGTCGTGCGAGTGCGGGGCTGCTGGGTCTCGGATTGCTGCGTCTCTTACCTGCCGACTTGTGGCTACGACACAGGTTGCAGCAGTGGCTGCGGCGATATGAGCTACGACAGTGGTTGTGGGGGCTGCGGGACATCGGCGGGCGTCGGCGAGTGGTCGTCAGACTCATCGTCGACCCTATACCATGACCACGATCATGACGCTAACCACAGTCATGGTGAGTCGTCACCTGGAGTCGCCCCAGTGCCGACTCCTTCGGTCAAACCACCAGTTCCCGGAGCAGATGAGTCACCCGCTGAAGCACCCGCCGCCACTTCTCGCGGGTTGCGTCGCGGAGTGCAGTACGTCGTCTTTCAGGGACCACTGGACGCTGCGACACTGACCACCACTGCCACTCGCCTGATGCAGGATTCGGTCATGGGACGCATCGACCAACCAGCTGTGATGCAGATGTACTTTGAAGCCATCGTCGCCCGTCGCGCGGGAATGAACGATGTTGCCGCCGAAAAACTGGCCGCTGCCATCACCGCCGAGTCGACGCATCCTGTTCGCAACTGGGGGAGCCTGCTCGAGCGATTCCAAGGGGCCGACCGCCGCTGGATTGAAGAGGCTCGCTACTCTGCGAAGTAGACCGCATTGGACGAGTTGAAATGACGAAGCCCCGTTCGCCAGCAACTGGTGAACGGGGCTTCTTTTGTGTCGACAAACATCGGGCATCGGCGTGTGTTGCCTGTTACCGACGATTCACTCGGTATCAGGCGGCTGCACTGTCACCTTCTGCAAAAAGCTGACGTTCGCCCCGGACGACTTCGCCAGTGATGACGTATCGTCCTTCTTTCTTCTGATCTGGGAGATCGTACATGATGTCGAACATCACCCCTTCGATCACACTTCGCAGGCCGCGGGCCCCGGTCTCTTTGGTAACCGCAATCCGGGCGATTTCACGCAAGGCTTCGTCCGTAAACTCCAGTTTGCAGCCTTCCATTTCAAAGAACTTCTCATACTGACGCACAAGCGAGTTCTTGGGCTCGCTGAGAATCCGGACCAGATCGTCTTCGGCGAGAGGTGCGAGGGTCGTGATGATCGGAAGTCGCCCGATCAACTCGGGGATCAACCCGAACTGCAACACATCTTCGACCGTTGCCTGGGCGAGCAAGTCTTCCCGCTTCCGCTTGTCGGCTTGTGGATCCTGGCCGAAACCGATCATCTTGCGACCGAGTCGCTTCCCGACGATGTCTTCCATCCCGACAAACGTTCCGCCACAGATGAACAGGATGTTCGTCGTATCGATCTGGATGTACTGTTGCTCGGGGTGCTTGCGTCCCCCTTGCGGTGGAACGTTGGACACGGTCCCTTCGAGCATCTTCAACAGCGACTGCTGCACCCCTTCACCCGAGACGTCCCGAGTGATGGAGACGTTGTTGCTCGTCCGGCCAATCTTGTCGATCTCGTCGATGAAGATGATCCCGCGTTGAGCCGCTTCGACATCGAAATCGGCAGCGTGCAGCAGCTTCAACAACAGGTTTTCAACGTCTTCGCCGACGTAGCCCGCCTCCGTCAGCGTCGTGGCATCGCCAATGGCAAACGGAACTTGCAGGAACTTCGCCAAAGTCTTGGCGAGCAGCGTCTTGCCCGAACCAGTTGGTCCGATGAACAGGACGTTGGACTTTTCGATTTCGACATCGCTGTCATCCTCGCGGCACACCGTCAGCCGCTTGTAGTGGTTGTGGACTGCGACAGCGAGCGTCTTCTTGGCAGCAGTCTGCCCAATGACATACTGTTCGAGGTGGGCAACGATTTCCCGAGGGGTCGGAATCTTGTTGAACAGAGGCTTTGAATCACCTCGCCGACGCTGCTCCTGATCAAGGATCGAGTGGCACAATTCGATGCACTCGCCACAGATGTAGACATCGCCAGGGCCTTCAACGAGTGGACCGACATCACGGTAGCTTTTGCCACAAAAGGAACAGTTTGCGTTCTTCTTAGCCGATGCGCCGCGTCGTTTTGTCGTGAGGTCTTTATCAGTAGGCATGGAAATTCCTTCAGGTCTGCCGGTCGGGTAGATTCGATCCGCGGGCCGTTCCAGTGCCGCTTCCCTGCCAGGCATCCGGAGAAATAAGTGATGAGGGATCGTCTTGATGTCGCGTCGTCGTTGCTTCCGGGGCGTCTCAGTCCGTTTCATCCTTCGGACCGTGACAATCCTTCGTCGTCGTACTATTGCCTTCGTTATCGCTGATTCATGTTGTCTGTTAAGGTCTTGTCGGAGTTTTCGGAACTGTCAGAATGGTCATCGAACTATTCGACCGACTCCTCACGGATCGAGGAGCCAGCAGCATCAACAGGTGAATTGGTCTGAGGTGCGGAAGAAGGGAGTGGAGTGTTCCGCGATGTGGCAGGAGTCTCATTCTTTGTTTGGTTTGGAGGCAAACCGGACTGTGCAAAGATGCGACTCTTGATGGATCGGAATTCTTCGTCGCTGAGGTCACCCTGCCCATGAACTTCACGAAGATGTGTGAGTAAATCTTGTTCGTACTCCATACGACCGGCATCGTCACCAAACCATGCTCGAATCGTAATAATCGTCCAGACCAACACACCTACCGCAACGACCGTGCCAATCATCCACAGACCGTAGTCCAACACGACCGGATCACTCAGTTTGGGAGCGGCAATCGGCATTTTCTGCTATTCTTGGTCGGAGAATGGGACAGCCACGACAGACCAAATCCTGCCGCGCTCTCATTATCGGCAGTGATCGCCGCCAGAGCAAGACCCCACTCCGTCTGAGACAGCGGTCGATCGGAAACTTTGCCAAAGAACGACTCGCGACCTTTGTAAGAGTTACCAGGATTTGAGTCGGATTGATGCAGAAAAGAAGAACTGAATGCTGCTCATTTAGCTTCTCCAGAAGGCTGACCAACACGGCTCGAATGCGAAAGTGCTTCAGGTGATACTGGACAACTCTTCGATCCACTCGACAAAGCCTGTCGACATCAACGTTGCCACCGAACACGCCCTGCGATGACTTCTGTACTTTCTGACCCCATCTTGCCCCGATCGCAAAAGACTCAAGCGGATGTGAGCCGCCCCCCACACAGGCCTGCGCAGTAACCATCACGGTTCCGAGGCACGCCCCCGACGTGGCGACTGCATTGGCTGCGAGGGATTACTCTGGGGATTCGGTGACTGGCACAATGGCGTTGTGGTAAACTTCCTGGACGTCGTCGCAGTCATTGAGCATGTTGATGAATTTTTCGAACATCGGCAGGTCGTCGGGACTAATCTCTTTCGTGGATTGGGGCAGGAACGTGATTTCCTGGACTTCCAACTCGATGTCGGGGAAGGCATCCAAGAGGGCCGACTTTGCTTTGAAGAACTCGGCCGAGGGGGCGAAAATGGTGATCGTGCCGTTCCGGGACTGGACATCTTCGACATCAACATCCGCATTCAATAAGACCTCCAGGACCTGCTCCTCGTTGTCCCCTTTGTAGGACAAGACTGCGCGCTGATCAAACCAGAGTGCGACCGAACCGGCAGTGCCCATTTTGGAGCCAGTCTTGGTAAAGCAGTTCCGAACATCGGAAATGGTGCGGGTGTTGTTGTCGGTTAAACAGTCGACAATCACCATGCAGTTACCGGGACCGAAGCCTTCGTAGCGGACGAGAGAGAAGTCCTCTCCACCGGCACCTGCGGCCTTTTGGATGGCTTTTTCGATGACGTGTGCAGGCACCTGATCGCGTTTGGCCTTTTCGATAAGGCTACGCAGTGAGGGGTTGGCGTCGGGGTCGGGAACTCCATTCTTGGCGACGGCGTACAATTGCCTGCCATACTTGGAGTAGAGTTTGGACTTTTGTGCCGCCGTCTTGAAGATCGCATGTTTGCGGTTTTCGAAATCTCTTCCCATGACCGTGTGTCTCTTGGTTTGGTATTGAACTTGCGATGCCTCGACATCACCCCGAGAGCGTCGTTCGCCCCCTCAGCCAGTTCGTGATGCGTCTTGGCGCGGATTGTACAGGGAGTGTCGCCCCAATCGGAAGCGACTTTCCTCGTGGAGATTCTCCGGCAAGTTTTTGATTGCTGTTTTCGATCGACGATGATACTGCACTCGAGTCGGGATGAGCAAACAATGGGGCGTCAGGGTTTGTCCGGAAGTTCTGGAGAATCTCGAGGAATAGAACGGAGTGCGGCCTGGAGTTGGTAATGTGTTGACTGGAGGCGGAAGTTCGCCGTTGGCAGGCAGCGAGGGTGCCCCGGTGCTCATCGATGCATTGAGGCGTCCACCCGTTTGCGAGGTGCTGCGTCTCCGGATACCATGCCTCGTTCGCGGTGAGGTTGCGGGCTGAGTGCCCTTAGAGGCAGATGGCCGGGCTGACTTCCTGCGATGGCGGTGTTTGACATCGTGATTCAACCGTGATGCCTGGTTGCGGGAGAGCGATTGATCGGGGGACGTCCTTGCGAGAGTGGGGACTTGTGCCGCGACTTGAGCTTCATTCGCTGGCGCCCGTTGGATCACCCGACTGAGACATCGACAAGAACTAACACATATTGATCTCTGGACAACTTACAATTCAACCCTCTCCGGTGGAGCTACTGACGATGAAGCCCGCAACACTTTGCCTGCATGGTGGACAGACACCTGATCCCACGACTAACTCGCGGGCTGTCCCGATTTATCAGACGACATCGTATGTGTTCAACGACACCGATCATGCGGCTCGTCTGTTTGGGTTGCAGGAGTTCGGGAACATCTACAGCCGCATCATGAATCCGACTTGCGATGTTCTAGAGAAGCGGCTCGCCGCACTCGAGGGGGGAAGTGGAGCGTTGGCGGTCGCATCGGGACAGGCAGCCGAGTCGATGGCAATCCTGAACATCGCCCAGGCTGGTCACAACATCGTCTCTTCCTCAAGCTTGTATGGTGGGACGTACAATCTGTTCCACTACACCTTTGCCAAAATGGGAATCGAAGGCCGGTTTGTGGATCAGTCGAACCCCGAGAACTTCAAAGGGGCGATCGACGAGAACACTCGTTGCATCTACCTTGAATCGATCGGCAACCCTCGCTGCGACATCCCGGACTTCGAAGCGATCGCCCAAATCGCTCATGAGGCGGGGATTCCTTTAATTGTTGACAACACGCTGGCTTCGCCGTACCTCTGTCAGCCTTTTAAGCATGGGGCCGATATCGTCGTCCATTCTTGCACGAAGTTCATCGGGGGGCATGGAACCTCGATCGGTGGTGCCATCATCGAAAAGGGTGACTTCCCTTGGGGCAATGGAAAGTTTCCCGAGTTGACCGAAGCAGACCCGAGCTATCACGGGATGAAGTTCTTTGAAACGTTCGGCGGGATGAATGTTGCTTATGTTCTGAAAGCTCGTGTGCAACTACTTCGAGATCTCGGGGCGGCTATGAGTCCGTTCAATGCGTTCATGTTCCTGCAAGGTCTGGAAACCCTGCATCTGCGGATGGAACGCCATGTGAAAAACGCTCTCGAAGTGGCTCAGTTCCTGGAGAGTCACTCGAAGGTCAGCTGGGTCAATTACGCCGGCCTCGAATCGCATCCTTCGTATGCTCGCGGGAAGAAGTATCTTCCCAATGGCTGCGGGGCGATCTTTGGATTCGGTATCGCCGGTGCCACTCCAGCGGAACAGCAGGCTAACGGGATCAAGGTGATCAACAATGTCAAGTTGTTCTCGCATCTGGCGAACGTCGGCGACAGCAAGTCGCTGATCATTCACCCCAACAGCACGACTCACCAACAGCTCACTCCAGCCGAACAACAAGCCACCGGCGTGACTCCCGACTTCATTCGACTGAGCATCGGGACAGAAGATGTCGAAGACATCATCAACGACCTGAAGCAAGCTCTCGATGCGATTTGAGTGATGAGTCTATTTCACCGGTCGTGACATCGCGTTCGATTCGCTCCACACCGTACCGTGGAGCGAATCGAAGCATCCGTAAGGATGTCTCAGTTGCCTCCTCACGCATCACGGAAGAGCCGGGGTGAGGGGGAAGGCGGACAGGTGCGTGGGACTGGAGAGCAGTAGGCGATGGGGGGCGAGTGAGAGGTGGCCACCCCCCAGTCCATAGGCTTCCTTGAGGGGGATGCGACGCACAGCGTCGCCGGTGGATAGATTGACGACGAACAGCTCTTCTCGCGTCGGCCAGAGGATTTCGTCGCCAAGGATGAGTCCTTGTCCTGCGGTCGTCGCTTCAATGTCGTCGAAGCCGAATCGCCACCAGAGGACTCCACTTGTCGTGTCGACTCCCCAGAGCTGATGCCCTGCCAAAACAAGTATGCCGCTCGCGACGCCCATCACATGGGTAACGGACGTGGGGAGTTTCCGCTTCCAGATGGTTTGTCCCGTGCGGAGGTCTAGACGTTGAACTGTTTGCCGATCGCTTTGAACCACGTAGGCCATCCCCCGATCGACGACACAGGGGAGTCCAGGGAGTTCTGCCAGAGGGATGCGAGCGTAGGGGTCGAGTGGAGCCGGATCGTCGATCGCAACCCACTGTATGCCGCCGGTCAGTGGGGCGACGCTAAAGGTCGCCCGTGCGGCAGCTCGAAGCAATAGGGCGTTCTCTCCATAGGACAACAGGTCGGCGGTAATGGTGTGATAGTGAGAGGGAGTCGCGGACAAAACGCCACAGATCGTGCGACTCCAGAGCATCGATCCCGAAACACGATCGATCGCCAACAGCCCCACCGACATCCCGGGGACTCCCTGTCGAATTGGAAAGTAGAGGCGTTCGTCGACTGCCAATCCCGGTCCAGAGATGCGCCAGTTCCCGTCAGGAAGCCAGTCCTCGACCGGATGAGTCCACCGAAGCTTGCCCTCCTGCCGACCGACATCAAGGCATATCACCCGCATTGGCAAGTCGCGAGGCTCACGCGAACCTGCGAGTCCGATCGGCATTCCCATCACGCAAATCAAGTCGTCTCCCGCCACGAGCGGAGCGAAGACCTCATCGCCCAGCAGACTTAACTCCGGAAGTGCATGGGGGCCCGATGACTCGAAGATCGTTCCGTCATCATCGGAACTTGCCATCGCCGCAGAGTCAACACCAGTCGGTCCGACAGGATGTTCAGACGGGGGGGCGACGGCGACCGTGGGCCATGCGATGGCACCGTTTCTCGATTGAAACGCAAGGACACGGTCCAACTCTTGAAGGAAGCAATGATCGTCCAGCGAAACGATGAAGTGCTCCGGTTGAGCCGCAGCAGTCACCTGTTCGGCGACCCGCAGCCGTTTGAGCGTCCGGCGTCCCGACACCGGGCGACTCCAGAGGAGCGGACCGATCTCGACTCGCTCCCCCTCCGCCGTCGCGTTGCGAAAAACGTTTCGCCCCATCATGGGCCACGACCAGTCTCTCGCCATTGGTGACCAGTCGCGGGATGACTCGATCGCCGTTTTTAACCCGACATGCAACGGCCCCTCAAATCCGCCGATGTCGCCGACCTGCATCGGATATCGCTCGCGAAACTGTTGCAGTTCCCGAGTCGCGAGACGGTGGTCCCCTTTCAGCAAGTCGACAAGGAGCAGCCGAGCGGCGACCTGTTCGGGGCTCAGGGTGCTGTCGGGAAACGAGATACTGAACTTAGGCAGTGCGGCAGATGGCGATGTCGCATTGACGACGGGGACAGGAGCAGCCTGGAGCCCATCGGAAACCATCGGGGTCATCGGGGAGACAACCGTGGATGTTGTCGTCGGCAACATCGCCGAGTCGACTGAAGGAAGGAGGCGTCGCCACAAGTTGGCTGCGGCATCCAGATCGCCCCGTTCCCAAGCAAGTTGGGCAAGTTCTTGAATCGCCCGGTCAGCGGCCCGCGTTGCGAATCCCTGTTCGGCGATTCGATAGAGTTCCACTTCATCTTCGCGAACGAGAGCCTGTTGCAATCGCTTCGTCCAGAGTGGTTCCACCCGGTTGCGATAAGCGTTCAATCCGGCGGGGGGTAGCGAGCAGACAAGTTGCTGAATGGCAAGTTCGACCGAAACAAAGTGCGACGGCGACAGACTGATCAGTTCGCCCCGGTGCCGATCTTGAATCTCGGCCAAAGTGTCGAGAAGCCCATTCCAATCCGCAGCGACAACGAGGTCGTGGGCGATAGAGAGCCGCCGCGTCGCAACGGCCGAAACCTCGAGCGAGACCGTTTCTTGCAGGACCCCGGGGGGTTGTGCGAACAGGCTGGAAGTACCCGTCAGGAGTCCGCACGCCAATAAGAACGTCAGACAGTGGCTGAGTCGACGACTGAACGTCAAGCAGTTTCGGACAGTCAACGACTTGGCATTGACGCACCTTACACACCTTTCTCTCTCTCCCACTGTTGATTCCCCTATCTTGCAGGATGTTCCAATAGGGGAGAAATTCGCGTTGAGGGGGGGCACGGAGAGGTGGTTGGTCGACACGCAGTCCGTGGCGGACTCGGCAGATTCCCCTTCACAACAACCTTTTCCCCAGTGAGTTCGCAGGTTGACGTCGCATGTCGACAGCGGGGGTGAAGAAGTCTGACGTCGGCTGACTTCTTGGTCGTAATTCTGCCGAACGCGACCAGGCATCAAACCTTCTCCCGCAGGGAATGGCCGACGAGGAACACAACGACCCCCAATGTTGTCATGCCGGGCATCCAGAGCAGATTGAACCCATAGTTCAACTGCCAGATGATCAGCACCGGCAAGAAGACCAGTGCCAGAAACTGAAGAAAGAAGCCGATCTGGTTCCGCATGAGAGACACAGTGCCAGTTAAGAGGAGTGAAGTGGACCTGCCGTCCACTCACTATGCCGGATCGTCGTCAGAATGCAAGACTGAGCACCATCGCCATGCCTGCCGGAATGTCCGTGTCGATTGTCGATGAAAACTGTTGGCAATTCAAAACACCCCCGACAGAAAGCTGCCTACCGATTTCAACATTCCCGGTTTCCACTGCCTTAGAAAAACTCCCCCCGTCCGCAAGAAACGCCAGACTCGACGCACTCGCACTCGTGACACAGGGGCAAAAGTTGAGCCTGGTGCGAGGGGGGCGTCGATGTTCACCCTGGGGACTCATGAACTCTGGCGTAACTCAAAAATCGCAACTTATTGGATTCCGTTGTTGCAAGGGGTTCCCTGGCTGCATCAGAATGCAGTTTGTCGAGTGCTCGTAACAACATCAGGCTTTCCCCATTTTGGCGAGCAGGAACTGATGATCGAGCCTCTTTGAGACTTACTCTCGCTCCTATCTCAGCGATGGATGGAGATGATCCCGATGACTGCGCTGCGATTCCATTTGCTTTCCGGTTTGACATGCGGCCTGCTGGCTCTCTCATCTGCCATTGCCGATGATCCGCCACTTCCGATTATTCCACCCGCTCCGGCACCGACCAGTCCACTCCCCCCGGCTCCTGCGAATCTGCTACCGCCACTTTCAACGCATCCGCAGACTCCCAAGTCGGCGGATGTTAAGCCCATTGATCCGTGGCAGGGGGAATACACCGGTCGTGTCATGGTTGAAGGGGAACTTCAGTGGTACGGCATGCAACTCGTCACTAAAGGTAGAGGGGCCGCAGAACTCGTGATTTTCAAGGGTGGACTTCCCGGAAATCTGTGGGATGGCAAGTCGCGAATTGCGATCCCTTCGACAGAATCAAGTGGCCGACCACTGACATTCTCGTGGGGCGACCGACAGGTGGCTGTTTCTGAAGACCGCGAACTCTTAGTGATGCAGGGGGGCGTTCAAGTCGGACGACTTGTCCAAGTCATTCGCAAGAGTCGAACATTGGGAGCGGCACCCGCTAAGGGGGCCATCGTTCTCTTTGATGGAACGTCGGCCGAGACCTTCGACGGCGGCAAGATGGATGAGCACAACCTGCTGATTCCAGGCACAATCAGTAAGCAATCATTCGGCAGTTTTCGGCTGCATCTGGAGTTTCAAACGCCACTGATGCCCGAAGCACGGGGGCAGGGGCGGGGCAACAGCGGCGTCTATCTGCAAGGAATGTACGAAGTTCAGGTGTTGGACTCCTTTGGGCTGGACTCTCAAGACAACGACTGCGGAGGCATCTACAAGATCGCCCCCCCGAGCCAGAATCTCTGTTTCCCGCCCCTTTCCTGGCAAACTTACGATATCGATTTTCAGTCGGCTCAGTTCGACAACAAGGGACGCAAGACAAAGTCTGCTGTTGTGACTGTTGCCCATAACGGAATCGTCATTCATGACCAGCTCCCCCTTCCCAACGCCACTGGTGGAGCAAAGTTCCAGGAGAGTCCCGCGGGAGGTCCGCTGTATCTTCAGGATCATGGCAATCCTGTCCGATTCCGGAATATCTGGATCGTTGAAACCGAACCGGCACAGAAGAAGGTGGTCGCCTCCACCCCCCCGCCTGTACCGAAAACCGAGACGCCCAAAACCGAACCCGACAAGTCGGAAATGAAGAAGCCCGAAGTCAAGAAGCCAGAGGAAAGGAAGCCAGCGACTAAGGTTGCTCGCGAAGAACCGAAGCGACCGGAGGGAGCAGGTTGGGTACCACTGTTTGACGGAAAGACGCTAGCTGGCTGGCGGACAAATCGCGAGAAGATCGGACACGGTACGGGAGGACACTGGTTCGTCTCGCAGGGGGCCATTGTCGGCGAACAAGACCCACCGGGAAGCGGCAACGGCGGGATTCTTCTAACGGAAGAAAAGTATGAGAACTTTGAACTTCTACTCGAACTCCGCCCCGACTGGGGCGTCGACAGCGGACTGTTTCTACGAAGCACGGAAACGGGAGCCTGCTTTCAAGTGATGGTCGACTATCATGAGGATGGCAACATCGGACAGATTTACGGCGAAGGGATTGGGGGCTTCACCAACCGTACATTCAGCCTTTTCGCGTCTCGCGAGAAGTCAAAGTCGAAGCAGCCGTCCAAGGACCCTCGGCAACCAGTTGACCTCAGGGCCAAGAGTATCGAAGACGCCCCGAAGTCGGGCGAACAGGTTACTGCCGAGAACTGGATCAAGGCGTGGAAGGTTGGCGAATGGAACGCTCTACGGGTTCGGGTCGAAGGACAACCCGCCCGAGTCATCACGTGGCTTAATGGGGTGAAAGTGAGCGAGTTCGACGGAGAGAATTTTGAGTCTCGCAGCTATGATCGCGGCAAAGTCGCTCATACGCTCGGCAAGTCGGGACATCTGGCGCTACAGGTTCACGGCGGCAAAGAGTGGCCTAAGGGGGCGACGGTGCAATGGCGAAACCTCTGGGTCCGACCACTTCCCGCCACTCCGGAACCACCCACCGTAAAGGAAAAGTCCAACGACAAACAGCCCGAAACTCCACCTCGCAAGCCCAAGAAACGTCCCGCATCTTCGAAGGCGAAATCATCCACCTGACGAGCACACCGCGACGATCTACGAACGAGGGTCAGATGCCCTCGGCGAGCCGGAACTCTTCTACTGTTTGACTGGCGTGAGCGTGGCGGGATCGGCGAAGGGGTAGAGGACAGTCTGATCGGGTCGGTACTCGTGAACTGTCATCCAGGACAATCCAGACTGCGATTTGTCGGCAGGGTCGGGGTCGGGAAGTGCGACGCCGTCTGCTTCGACATAAGCGGTCCGGACGACGGGAACCCGCTTGCTTGCCGCAGGGACAAGGTCGTAATCGGTACCACGAGTCTGGAGAAACCACGTATTGTCGCGGAAGCCTTGAGCGAGCCGCGTTTGTGCGAGAGCGATCAACTCGGCTTTCTGAAGGCCATCGATGTCGGTCGACTTCTGAATGATGGCGGCAAGTTTTTGCGTCTCCGAGACATCGAAACTCACCCAGCCATACGGATGCAGGTACGCTTCAAGTTTGCAGTGTGATGGCGAATTCTTGGGGAAGGGATTGATGCCATAGGTGACGCGAGTCGGGACTCCCATCGCCCGTCCCAGTGAAGCGCACAGTCCATGGTAGTCGCTGCAATGTCCACGACGTTTCTCGAGAGCATGTTCAGAACTTGCCTTAAGAGACGCGTCGTGATGATCGTATTCGAGATGCCCTTGGACCCAGTTCATCACGCGACCGAGGTCGGCAGCAGAGTTGCTTCGCTGCGGGACGATCTCGTTGAGCAGATCAGTAAACCTTGCATCAACGACGACCGACTGCGTCTCTCCTTGCCGGTACTTGTCGAAGCTGGCGGGCCATTCAGCGACGGGGAGCACCTTTGCCGGGTCAACATTCCACCGCAACTCCCAGACCTTGATTCGGAACTTGTGGCGAATGATCTGTGCCCCTTGAGGTGCATCGAACTCAAAGTAAGCAAACCGGTTCCCGAATTTCGGTTCACTCGCAACTTGCGGTTCGACCGAGATTGGAAACGAAGAGAACTTACTATTCGTTACCTCCTGAGCGGAATCGCTGACCGGGACCGGCAACCAGACACGCAACTTCTTCGCTTTGTACGGCGGTGTGACGACGACCGAAAAGTCGACATCGTAAATTACCGGATTCGATCGATCTGCCTGATAAGGCAACGCAGGGTCCGGCGTCAGGATGGCATCAGGCTTCTCTAGAGCCATCAATTCCGCCGAGTTCAGACCGATGAGAGCCTGAGTCAACAGAAAGAGCGAAAAAATCAAATGTCGCATGAATGACTCAGCTTTCCAAGGTGAGATGAGAAATCCGCCAGCCCCAGCCGTCGACACCAGGATTGCATGATTTTCCTGAGTTCTCTTCAGCCTCAGCAGTCCTCCCTCCGTTAGCGTCTCTCGCTGGCAAGCCACGGCTTGACGAAAGTCGTCACACAGGAATGTGTCGAGTGCGGCGCGATGCCAATCGATTGGAACTTCATGCGATCAGTTCTCAGCGAGCTTTCGCGATGAAACCACTGGACGGAAGCCCGACGCGAGAAGGTTAGGACCTCCTTCTCCGTGCCATCCACTGTCACTTCCCCTCTTGTTGAATGATTAAAGTGGTTGGTAGAGAATAGGTTTCTGCATTTCAATGTACGCGGCCATCCAATGGTGGGCCATAAGGGAGGCTCCGTGCGTGGTGGGGTGGACGCCGTCGCCGGCCCAGTGCTCGGGAGGGGCGTACTTTACTGCATCGTCGAACATCGTCTGGAACGGGACGAAGACCGCTTTCGCCTCTGTCGCCACTCGCTTCGCAGCGGCACGGAACTCGTCGAACAGTGGGAACCACTTCTCGTTGACTGCGCCACATTTCAACACGAACGGCTCACACACGATCAACTTCACATTCGGCAGCTTCTCTTTAGTTCGCTTGAGGAGGGCATGGTAATCCTTCTCATAAACTTCGACGGTCCCATCGTACTTGCCATTGAGGAAGTGCCAGATGTCGTTCACGCCGATCAAAATACTCAGGACATCCGGCTTCAAGTCGAGGCAGTCCGCTTCCCAACGGTCGGCCAACTGATACACCTTGTTCCCACTGTTCCCCCGGTTATAGATCTTCAAGCTCCCTGACGGATGCGTCGTCAACAGGTTGGCCGCGGCGAGCCAAGCGTACCCTTTCCCCATCGGGGCGAGTTCGTTCGGCGTCTCACCCTTGGCACGATCACGACCGGCATCCGTGATAGAGTCCCCTTGAAAGAGGATGACCTTTGGATTATCCGGCTCCAAAACGCTCTGTTCCGGTGTCCGCTTCGGCAGGGTGTCAGAGATTTCGGTTGTCGTATCCGCAGCGCTGAGAACAGACGCTCCGACGAGTCCCCCCGCCCCTACCAAAGCCGCCGTCTTCAAAAAGTCGCGTCGATTCGCAGCCTGCGAGTGGGGAAGTGTCATGGCAGTCACCTTCTGTGTTGAAATAGATACGGGGTGATCACAACAGTGTCCCCCCAACATGGTCGGAGGGCTTTCGGGGATTAGCGTTTCCAAGGGGGTAGTTCAGGGAGGTACTGTTCGAACTCGGCGATCAGTTTTGCCTGATACTCCCCGGCGAAGGTGCCATCGAAAAACTTGGCGAGGGCTTCGTTATTAAAGCGTTCCCAACTGGCCTCTTCGTGACCGGGGTTGATCGGGTAATAAAGGGTGCCGACAGCCAAAGCAGCAGCCATGTCGCCGGGGGCATCGCCAATCATCAGCATCTTGCTCGGATCATATCCGAAGTTCTTGCAGGCAGTGAGCGATTCCTTTTTGCTGCCGGTTTCCTGGCCGCAGATCGACTGGACGTACTGATCGATGTCGTGTTCCTGCCACTCTTTCTGCAACGCACCATTGGGAGTGGCCGAGCAGACGATCGCATCGGCTTTTCCCTGCATGGCTTGCATAGCTTCGCGAACACCGGGGAAGGGCGGAACGCCGTGGACCATGTCGTCGATCGCAACGTCGACTGCTTTCGACCATTTGTAGGCGAGCTTGAGGTCGGCATCGCCGGTCTTTTCAGCTTCGGGGCCGATCGTTTTCGTACCGAGTTTCGTCTCGCGTTTTACCCAGTCACGAACACCCTGAAGCCGCGGCAGCTTGATGTTTCGAGCCTGCACTTCGGGCCGTTCAGCGAGAAGATCGAGAGCCAAGAGATACGCCGGGAAGCGATTGGCACCGCGTGTCTTCGAGTACAGATTGGTGAACTCGCATGCCTCGCGGGCATACTTCGAGATCGCTTGCAGCCCCATGTGATTGATGAAGTTCGGGATGAAGCACTCTTTGTGCTTGATCTCCATCGAATCGAAGGCACACCCATCGGAATCAATACCGATGAGGAAGTCGTGTTGTTTCTGAAAACCATCAAGACCAAGCTGAGACATCTGGGAAGCGTTCCTGTTGAACAAGTGAAAAAGACTCCGGCGACACCTCATCGGACGTCAACGCTGACGTGCCGATCAGTTCACCCACGACAAACCACGGTCATGGCCGATGGCAGAGATCGCGATTCTACGGAATTTCCAGCCTGTTGTCAGGTGAGCCACGCGGAACTTTCGGGGCAGACCATTCTTCAGATTTTTCAGCCGGAAAAGAGTTGTGAGTGGTTGTGGTCGTCGAACCAGATACCACATCAAGCTCAGGAGTTGCGATTTGTCCTGGTGCGACATGAAAGAAATCTTGCTCTCTCGAAGGAAGAAGAATTTCGGTGTGGTGTTGATGTGAGATCAACCGTTGGAACCTATAATCACCCCTCCGTTGCCATCTTGTCGATGTCGTTGCGGATGAACCGGGGGTGGCATTGTGTGTCATTCTCTCCGCCGGCTGTTCAAGTTTGCAAACGCGTACCTGATTGTCTCCCGAAGATCGCCTGATCATTCACACTGCGAAGAACTGGCTCTATGTCTGATATTCCGAAGCAATACGATCCTCAAGCCGCACAGACTCAGTGGTTTCCCTACTGGGAACAACACGGGCACTTCAATGCCGAGCCGCAAACCGCGGAAGGGCAGCCTGGTAAACCTTCGCACACCATCATGATTCCGCTCCCCAACGTCACCGGGGCGTTGCACATGGGGCATGCACTCAATGGAACGTGTCAGGACCTCATCACTCGCTGGCGGCGAATGCAGGGATACGAAGCCCTCTGGATGCCGGGAACCGATCACGCCGGGATCGCCACACAAGCGGTCGTCGAACGCAGGATGTTCGAGGAAGAGGGTCTCACCCGTCACGATGTTGGACGAGAGGCGCTCGTCAATCGCATTTGGCGTTGGAAGCACATCTACGAGAAGCGAATTGTCGGCCAACAGAAGACCCTCGGGGCCAGCTGCGACTGGCGACGCATCCGCTTTACCCTCGACGATGTCTGTGCCAAAGCGGTGCGGCACACCTTCTTCAAGATGTTCAAAGATGGCCTCATCTTCCGGGGCAAACGGCTCGTCAACTGGGACGTTCACCTGATGACCGCCGTGGCGGATGATGAAGTCTACGAAGAAGAAATCGACGGCCACTTCTGGACGTTCAATTACCCCGTCGTCGACAGTGAGGGAGAGCCAACCGGACAGCGGATTCGGTTTGCCACCACCCGCCCCGAAACGATGCTCGGCGATACGGCCGTCTGCGTCCATCCGACCGATGAACGCTACACCGACCTCATCGGCAAATCGGTCCGTGTGCCAGTCAATGGCCGCATCATCCCCATCATTGCCGATCCGCTGCTGGCCGACAAAGAGAAGGGGACCGGAGCGGTCAAAGTCACCCCGGCTCACGACCCGAACGACTATGCCTGTTATCAACGACAACTCGGCAAAGAATCCGAGATCGGCATCATTAACATCCTCAACGTCGATGGAACAATTAACGAGAGTGGTGATAACGAGAAGTTCGTCGGCATCGATCGTCTCAAGGCTCGCGATCTCATCATCGCCGAGATGCAAACGCTCGGCCACTTCGAGGGGGTCGAGGACCGCAAGATTCCGCTGAAGCACAGCGACCGCTCCAAGACCCCTGTCGAGCCGTACTTGTCGGATCAGTGGTTCGTCAAGATGGGTGACCACGAAGACGGCCGCCCCGGCCTCGCCCAAAGCGCCATCGACGCCGTAGAAGATGGCCGCGTCCGCTTCTACCCCTCCCGCTACACCAAAACCTACACCGACTGGCTGAGTGAAAAACGCGACTGGTGCATCAGCCGCCAACTCTGGTGGGGGCACCGGATACCGATTTGGCATGGGAGTCTAAGCCGAGATGGCCGTGTGTTTATTACCGACATTTCTGATGAAGATCGTGTAGTCGTTGAAGCGGAAACACACTCGCAGTTATCAGAATACTTTTCAGCGAAAGGTATCTCCCACGAAGAATACTCGATCGTCTTCCTTAAAGAACGCGGCATGTTGATTTGTGCCGGCAGTACACGAGTTGAGGAGGCACTGGCCACGATAGAACGAAATCTGGAACAAGGCGGGATGAAAGAGTCCATACCGGGTGTGACGAATCCTACACGCAATGAAGGCCTGATGGACGAACCGGAACAACTTTGGAAGATTCGACATCTGTGCAAGGGGCTGTTTTATCAGGACCCTGACGTTCTCGACACGTGGTTCTCCTCCGCCCTTTGGCCTCATGCAACGCTGGGGTGGCCCGATCTCGATCACAATCCTCCCCTGAACGCCGATGAACTCGCGCGTCAGGCCCCAAAGCCCACCGACTGCGTCGGTGGGACCGCCACACAGGGGAGTGTCCCGTCAACGCACATGGGGAATGACGTATTGCGTACGTTTTATCCGCATGAACCGATCGAGACGAATCACTCCGTCCTCATTACCTCGCGCGACATCATCACGCTGTGGGTCGCGCGGATGGTGCTGATGGGGTTGTACAACATGGAGGAAATTCCATTTCGCCATGTGCATGTCCATCCGAAGATTCTCGACGGCTTCGGCCAGACGATGTCGAAGTCCAAAGGAAACGGCGTCGATCCGGTCGACCTCATCGACAAGTATGGAGCCGACGCCATCCGGTTCACAATCTCCTCATTCGCCGGGGAGACGCAAGATGTCAAGCTGCCGATCAGCTACGCCTGTCCACACTGCGACGCCATGATCGAGCCGAAACTGTTAAAGCTCGACACCGTGACGGTAGTCGTCCCGTCGACCTTGAAGGGGTCGTTCCCCGTGCCGCAGGGATCGCCAAAGCCGACGCTCGTCTGCTCGAACAAAGCGTGCAAGAAAGAGAGCCAATTCTCGACGCCGCTGTACGATGCTGACCCCGGCGTTCCGATCGCGAAGATGGTCAGTGAACGCTTCGAGTATGGCCGCAACTTCTGCAACAAGTTCTGGAACGCCGCCCGCTTCGCCATGATGAATCTGATGGAGTCGGAGAACGGCCCCGGTTACACGCCGGGCGACGTGACCGCAGATCAACTGCATCTCGAAGACCGCTGGATTCTGTCGCGGTTGTCGACAGTGACTCATCAGGTCGACGAATACCTCAGCCGCTACCAGTTCGATGCCGCAACGCGAACACTGCGGGAGTTCACCTGGAACGAATTCTGTGACTGGTATCTGGAGATGATCAAGCCCCGCCTGCGCGCGGTCCCAACGACACCGTCGTCGGCCTCTGATGATGCGAATGAAACTCGCGCGGTCGCACAACGGGTCTTGCTTGCCGTCCTCGATTCACTCATTCGCCTGTTGCAACCTTTCACTCCCTTTATCTGTGAGGACCTGTGGCAACGCCTCAAGGAGTTTGCTCCTTTGCGGGCTTTGCCCTGCTGTGACGAGCCTGGAGTAATTCTTCGAGAGGCGACCTCAGCCGAAGCCTGCATCGTTGCCGCGTGGCCAGCTCCCCCCAAAAGTTGGCAGGACGCTGCTTTGGAAAAGCGTTTCGAGCGATTGCAGGAGACGATTGCCGCAGTCCGCAATGTGCGGGCCATCTATGGCATCAAACCGGGGGACACCGTCAAGCTGTTGATGCGTGCCACCCCTGAAGTGGCCGGCGAAATGCAGTCGGTCGCCAGCCAGTTCGACAATCTCGCCAAAGCGGTCCTTGAGGCAGCCGGGGCCGAAGTCGAACGCCCCGCCGGAGCCGCCAGTTTCTCCCTCGGCGATGCCGATGGCTACATCCCCTTAGAAGGTCTCATCGACAAAGCAGCTGAGCTGACCCGGCAACAGAAGGAAGCCGAGAAAGTCCGCAAGTTGATCGCCGGGAACGAGGGGAAGCTGAAGAACGAAAAGTTCGTCTCCAGCGCCCCCGCCGATGTCGTCGCAGGAGTCCAGGAGTCCCTCGACAACTACCGCAAACAACTCGCCAGCATCGAAACGATCATTGCCGACCTGTCGTAACAGCCGGGTGCCGATAAAGACTACTTAACCTTCGACTTCAGACCCTCAAGTTTCTTGGCATAACTCTTTCGCGAAGAGAGTTCGTACTCTTCGATGATCGAGGCCGGTTCCGGGAAACGGCCCTGATCGTTCGACGTTTCGACCCACTCTTCGAGTACTTCCCGAAGCCTGAGTAGCGTCTCGCGATGTTGCGGGTCGTTCGCGAGATTGGTGAGTTCGTGCGGATCGGCTTCGAGATCGTACAGTTCTTCGCGCGGACGGGTTGCCGACATCAGCCGTTCGGCATGGGGGTTAAGCTTGGCCAGTTCTCCCGACTCGTGAAGTTCGTGCATCAACTTCATCACAGGATATGTGGCTTCCTTGTAGCGATTGATCTGCGAAAAGGGACGTTCCGGATAATAGTTGCGAAGGTAGCGATACCTGGCATCGCGAACTGTCCGAATGCGGTCGACGGTTTCGTCGCCCCGATCTCGCCCGCCGAAGACATACTCCCGCGGAGCCGCTGCCCGGTCACCCCAGAAGACCTGCCCCTGCATGATCTCGGGATGCGGCAGCCCCGCCCAGTCGATCGTGGTCGCGGAAAGATCGATCGACATGACGAGTTGCTCATCGACAGTTCCCGAGGCATAGCCCTTGGGGGCGGGAACTTGTGAGGGCCAGCGAATGATCATCGGGATGTGCAACCCCGATTCATACGGCCACTGTTTTGCCCGCACGGTCGCCCTTCCATGGTCTCCAAAGAAGACGACAATCGTATTCTCCGCGAGCCCGTCCTGCTGAAGCTGTTCGAGGATTGCACCGATCTTCTTGTCGAGCGACATGGCTGTATTGAGATACTGAGCCCAGTCCCGACGAGTAATCTCGTGATCGGGATAGTATGGAGGCAGCACCACTTTGGCAGGGTCTGCGGTCTGTTCAATCTGTTTGTGGGCATTGTCCCATGCCCCGCCCCGGTGCGTTTCCGAGAAGTTGACCTGTGCATAAAACGGCTGATGCGACTTCAACTCGTTCCAGTTGTTGCCATCAAACGGCTTCCCCTCGACCGTGAAGTTCCAGTCGGTCTTGCCAGTCCCTTTGAATCCCAACGCTGGCGGCAACTGCTGAATGTTGGCGGTGAAGTAACCCGCCTTTCGCAGACGTTGTGGCAGAGTTTCGACCCCTTCAGGCAGGCGATAGTTGTCCCCCCGATGGGAGCGATGATTGTGAGTCCCGATGGTCGTCGAGTACATCCCGGTCATGAAGGAGGATCGACTCGTCGAGCAGACCGCAGTCGTCGTGTACGCATGGGTGAACCGCACTCCCTCACGAGCCAGTTGGTCAAGATGTGGCGTCTGAACAACAGGGGTTCCGTAGCAACCCAGATCGGGGCCAAAGTCTTCCGCAATCAGCCAGAGGATATTCGGACGCTCGGCTCCCTCCGTTTGCGAAACCATAAGACCCAAAGTCCAGCAAAGTCCCAGTCCAACAACCAGCATTCGGGAATAGCGGAGCATCAGTTCGTGTCCCTGAGTGAGAGTAATTTAAGCGATTCTGTTGTCTGTCATTGGCTGGTCGCGTCTGTCGCTGGCCGTGAGGTTCACTATCCGCGAATCCCTGCGTAGGGGCCACCTTCATTCTGCGTGGGTCGCTCGGGGCGACCTTTGTGCAGGTACGTGAGCTGCATGTTGTCGAGTCCCATGAGGTCGAGCACAGTCGCATGCAAGTCGTGAACATGCAGTCGATTCTCTGTCGCATGAAAACCGAGATCGTCGGTCGCCCCAATAGCTTGCCCCCCCTTCACCCCGCCCCCAGCCATGAACATTGTGAAGCCAGTCGGGTTGTGGTCGCGACCATCTCCCTTTTCGCTCATCGGCGTGCGACCGAACTCGCCCCCCCAAAGGACGAGCGTTTGATCCAACAGACCCCGCCGCTTGAGGTCGGTCAGCAGCCCCGCGACCGGCTTGTCCATCTGCCCGCACATCGTTGTATGGTTCTTCTCGATGCCACTATGTGCATCCCACTTACTTCCTGAACCGTGATACAACTGCACAAACCGCACCCCGCGTTCGACAAGTCGCCGAGCGAGAAGACAGTTGCGTCCATACGCTTCGGTGGTCTTGTTGTCCAAGCCATACAGCGATTGTGTTTCGGCAGTCTCTTCCGACAGATCGATTGCCTCGGGAGCATGCGCCTGCATCCGGAAGGCGAGTTCGTAACTACGAACCCGGGCATCGAGTTCGCTTTGCCCCGGACGCTGTTCGGCATGTTCACGATTCATCGCATACAACAGGTCCAACTTCGATCGCTGCCGGTCGTCATCAATACCCTTCGGATTGTTGAGGTTGCCAATCGGTTCGTCACCGGTTTCCAACTTCGTCCCTTGAAAAGCGGCCGGCATGAAGCCAGCGCTCCAGTTGCGAGGTCCGTTCGTCGGCATCGCGGACGTGTCGGTCATCACCACGAAACCGGGGAGATTCGAGTTTTCAGTCCCGAGACCGTAACTGACCCACGCCCCCAGCGAAGGACGCCCGCCAATCGGGGTCCCGGTGTTCATCTGACAAACACCCCCCGAGTGATTGATCCCGTTCGTCCAGCAAGAACGGATCACCGCCAGATCGTCGGCACAGGTCGCAATGTAAGGCAGCCAATCCGAGACCCATAGCCCAGACTCGCCATGCTGTTTCCACTTCCGCTTCGACGCCAGCAACGGGGACTCGACTTCTCCCATCGCCGTGATGACTCGCTTGTAACTCTTCGGCAACGGCTGACCCGCTAACTCATTCAGCAGCGGCTTCGGATCGAACGTATCCAGGTGGCTCGGCCCCCCCTCCATAAACAGGAATATCACACTCTTCGCAGTTGCCATGCGATGGGCCAGACGAGTCGAAAACTCGGAAGATGTCCCAGCAACCCCGGTCACTGGACCCTCCGCACCTTGCAAAAGGGGATCGCTCGAAAGCATCCCGGCAAGAGCAACCGCCCCAAACCCGGCCCCTCCACGCAGAAGCAGTTGCCGTCGTTTCATTCTGTGCATGTCATACGGAGAAATCATCGCATTCCACGATTCGGTCAAAAAGTCCTGTGCATTCAACGTGCGCAGCCAGTCGCACCACCGCAATTATCGACTCCCCGCCTTTCAAACGCAAACCGAATTCCCTGAGTGGCCCCGCAATACCATTGAGTCCAGCAATTCACGGAGTCTGGTTCTGTTGGCGAGCAGGTTGTTGCCAGGGAGTCGATCCGCCGCGTTGAATGTGCTGCCGCAAGGCTGTCGAGAGTTCAAGAAATTTATTCCGGTGCGTCGCCGCGAGATTCTTCGTCTCCTGTGGGTCTTCCTTGAGGTTGTACAATTCCAGTGGACTATATGGGTTGTTCTGCAAGAGCTTCCATTCTCCGCGAATGATTGCCTCGTAGCTTTTTCCACCGTAAGTCGCACCTCCTTCGCGACGCACAAAGTACAGATCGCGAGACGTCGAAATCGCCCCTCCCTTCAAGAGCGGAACAAGACTGACCGCATCCAGATCGGCAGCGGGAGTCCCTCCAGCCAATTCGATAAACGTTGGAAACAGATCGAAGTTCAATCCCGAATAGTCGCAGCGGCTCGCCGGTTGAACATGTCCCGGCCAACGGACGATGAAGGGGACACGCAGTCCGCCATCGTAGTGACTCTGTTTGCCATCTCGCCAGGGGTCATTGTTCTGAGCATGAGGCAACGAACCGCCGTTGTCTGACGTGAAGACAACGACCGTATTCTCGTCGAGTCCCGTCTCCTTTAACGTCTTAAGCACCATTCCGATGTGATGGTCCAGATGTTCCACAAAGGCGACATTCTTCGCCCGCTTTTCGTCCAACTGTGGCGATCTCTTCCGCACCCGAGCGAGCCAGTCTGCAGGAGGCTCGATGGGAAAATGAGGGGCGTTAAAAGCGAGATACAAAAGGAAAGGACGCTCCGGATCCTTAGCACGTTCTCGCAGATAGTTGCTCGACCACTCCGCAAACAACTCCGTCGCATGCCCTGGCGGATCGATGACCTCCTGATTCCGACGCAAATAGTTTATCCCATGTCGACGGTGATTCGTGTAGCTCTCCATCATGTCTCCCAAGAAGCCATGAAAGAAATCGAACCCTCGCTCATTGGGAGTATTCGGCGACTCTAATCCAAGATGCCACTTCCCGACGATCGCCGTGTGGTAGCCAAGTCTTCTGAGTTCATCACCGATGGTAGGAATCGCGGGGGCGAAGTATCCCCAAGAATCCTCCGGACGAGTCCGAATGACTCCCGGCACGCCGACGCGATCCGCATATCGGCCTGTAAGGAGTGCTGCCCGAGACGGAGAACAAACCGTACAATTGGCCCGCATCGATGTAAACAGCATCCCCTCGGAAGCGAGCTTGTCGATGTGAGGAGTTTTTACGTCCGATTCATGATACGTTGAAACATCGCCGTAGCCTTGATCGTCCGTGAAGATCAGCAGGAAATTTGGATGTCTAACACGATCTGCATTCTTCGGTTGCGACAATGCGGGCGATCCCCAGAACGTAAACGCTAATAAACCCCACACTGCTACTTCACACAAAGGAGGCCTGTTCATGGACTATTGACCTTTTCTAACGTAATAAACACTGAACGACTCAGAGTCACTTCGCCCCACAGACCTACTTCGCTTCATACACCGGAGCTTGCCAGTCGGGGGGGAGTTTCCCTTGCGGACGCACACCCCGCGATCCGGCAGGGATCGGAGCGTCCGCTGGCAGAATGAGCGGCATGTCATCTGGAAGGTGCTTGATCTTGAAGTCCTTGTACTCGATCGTCATCGCCGGGCCGACGTGAACCTGTACGGCGAGCACACCTTCCAATGCACGCCCTTTTTCGTCCAGATCGATCAAGTCTGCTGTCTGGTGCCCGTCGATCCAATGTTGATGGTGATTCCCCTCGACCAACACCCGATATTCATGCCATTCCCCCGCAGCGAACTCCTTGACGGGCATCGTCCCAACAATCCACGGCTGACCATCGGGAGCGACGATCACCTTCTCCCCGGTATGGGACAAAATGCGTCGTCCGCGTTCTTCGTACAGCATGCCGTTGTAGTTGGGATTATTCGCGACGACATCGCATTGATATCCTGTGACAATATCCAGACCTAAGTCGGGACGAGACAGCCCCCGATATTGAAGGCCACTATTTCCACCGGGAGTGACTTTGACCTTAACTTGCAATTCGAAGTTACGAACGGTCGAAGCAGTCCAAGTGATGAATTGATTCTCTTTGAGTGTTCCATCGGTGACTCCCGTCAAGACGCCGTCCTTCATCGACCAATACTTTCGATCACCGGACCAGTTATTGAGATTACGGCCATTCAGGAGATTGGCGAATCCGTCTGGTCCGGGAGGTGCTGCGACGGCAGCAGTGGCAACCGGATGCGGAACCGTCGACGCCGCGAAACGGTCGCCAATCGGATCAAGCGGGCCTCCGAGATTTCCGACGACCTCTGCCGTCCGCTTGCGGAACGACTCCAGCGTCTCCCGGTGAGCAGGGGACTTGGCGAGATTAACCAGTTCATCAGGATCGTTTTTTAGATCGAACAGAAACTCATGGGAATGGTCGAAATAGCGAGCATACTTAAACTCGGCGGTCCGAAGTCCTTCCCATGCCGGAATGCGATTCCGAACGGCAAAGTGCTCGTGATAAGTCTCCGCTCGCCAATCCGCAGGCTTGTTGCCATTGACGATCGGCTGCAAACTGCGACCTTGAAATCGCTCGGGGATGGCCACACCGGCCCAGTCGAGAAACGTTGCCGGAAAGTCGACATTGAGAGCGAAAGCGTCTGTCACCTTGCCACGTTGCTGCTCGGAAACGCGTGGATCATAAATAATCAACGGGACTCGCAACGACTCTTCATAATGCGACCACTTACCCGCAAGGCCACGATTTCCCATGTGGTACCCGTTGTCGGCGGAATAGACGATGATTGTGTTCTCTGCCAACCCCGCTTCTTGCAGTGCTTGTCGAAGTCGACCAATCGCGTTGTCGATGCCGGTGACCATCCTAAGATAAGCACGCATGTTAATCTGATACTTATGTTCGGTATTCCATCGCCAGAAGTATCGCTCTCTGGTAATACTTGTTTGGAAGAAGTCCGGCAGACCGTCGAAGATCGCGACGTCATGCAGTCGTGGCGGAGGCATCACCTGATCTTCGTAAAGACCGTTCGCACTCTGTGGCCAGGGAAACTGTCCGATTCCCGGTCGATGGTCACCATCCTCGGCATGGCAGGCATTAAACCAGAGATTCAGCGCAAAGGGCTTATCGGCTGACTGCTGTTTGACAAAGTCGATGCCACGGTCGACGATCAGGTCGGTCTCGTGCTTGAGTGTGCCGTCAGGCTGCTTCTTGTAGTAGGGGTTACGCGAGATATCCTGAAATACGTCAAAGTGGTCCTGGGGCCGATATCCCGCGGGCATCTTGGCGTGCCATTTCCCAAAGAAGCCTGTGCGATAACCTGATTTTCTCAACAGGTCAGAATATAGCGTCTCTGCGGCGTCGGGACGGGTGACATCGGGTGACTTTGAGGTGCCGTAGCTTCGACCGTAGAGCCCCGTCAGAATTGTCGTACGGCTGACCCAGCAGATCGGCTGACTGACGAACGCATTCTCGAAACGTGTCCCCTGTGCAGCAAGCGAGTCAATGTTTGGCGATTGCACAATTGGGTTACCGTAACAGCCGAGCGTACTGGTCGTCTGGTCGTCCGCAAACAGGAAGATGATATTCGGACGCTCAGCCGAACGTAGCGATGACGCCAAGCATAATAGAAAACATAAGTGCAGAATATATCTCATGATGTCTTTCACATTAGGATTCAAGAGAAGAGTCGCTCGGGCAAATGTGTCGCTTAATTCGATTTAGTATCTGCGTTTGATTGAGATGGTTTCAGGCTTCCCGGGAGAGGCGCGGGCTCAAAGTCGGTCTTGTTGACCCATCCGGAATTCGTCTTCTCGCCCCGCATAAACTTCTCGTAGAAGCCATCCCCGTTGGTCGGGGGATACCTGTCAAAAACGTCTCCCATTCCGAACATTCGTGGGTCTCCTTGCTCCTTAAGCTCAGCCTCCATGCGTCGCCGCAATTTCGCCATCTGCTCTGACTGAGAAGGTTGGTCAGCGACGTTGCGGGCACAGTCGATATCGGACGCAAGGTCATAAAGCTCGTCAGCAGGGCGGAGACCAAAGTTGAGACGCCAGTAAATATCGTCCCGATCCTTGCGGCCTCGTTCGAGAATGAGAGTCTTCGTGGGGCTGCCGTCTGTGTCGAGGTAGCCGGTCTCTGGGTTCCCGGCTGGCCAGCGGGTCGGTTCGTAGTTCTTGAGGTAGAGGTGGGTGTCGGTGACGATACCTCGAATCGGATAGCCCCAGTTGTGAGGGCGTCCAACGTCTGTTCGTTCTTTGCCGATGAGGACGTGGTCACGTTCCGGCAGCACACGCCCGGACTTGTCGCTTTCCAGAATGCTTCGCCAACTCTTGCCGGTCAGCGGCATCATGCCGCTCTCGTCAGTGGTGATCTGGGCGTAGTCGAGGATGGTTGCGGCGATGTCAGTGAAGTCCACGAAGTCGTCGACGACTCGGCCCGGATGCTTAATCGAACCAGGGAAACGTATAGCAAGTGGGATATGATTCGCGTCGTGATAGGCGTACCCCTTCACACGGGGGAACGGCATACCATGATCGCTTGTCACAATAATGATCGTGTTGTCGAGTTGGCCACGTTCCTCGAGTTCGGAAATCATGCGCCCGAGATGAGTGTCGACATGCTCGACTTCGAGGGCGTAGTCCAGCATGTCGTGGCGAACGATTTCGTCGTCGGGCCAATAGGTAGGAACCTTCTTAATATCGGCAAGATTTTTTCCCCCTTTGTTGACTCCGGATTGATATTCATAGCCTCGATGCGGCTCGGTGCAGCCATACCAGAAACACCACGGCGTCTCGTCGGGGGCGGCATCAAGGAAATCCTTGAAATTCGCCGCATAATCATTATTGCCAATGCCCGTTGTCAATGGCTTCGCTTTCTTATCGTTAAACGGCTTTCCGGTGATGCGACGAGCCTTACCGTTCTTGTCGTTGGCAATACCCGGCCCCCATCCTTTTCCGGTGATCCCCATGTGCCAACCTTGATCGGTGAGCACTTCGGGCCAACTCTTCAGCTTGGCGGGGAAATAAGCCATGTGATTCCCGGCCTCTTCGTTCTGCCAAGCATGACGCCCCGTTAGAATGATCGCCCTTGATGGAGCACACTTCGCTACAGGAGTGTAGGCATTCTTGAAGAGGACCCCTTCCTTGGCGATGCGGTCAAAGGCAGGAGTGTTGACCCAGGTTGTACCATAGGCTCCGGCATGTAGACCCCAGTCGTCGGCGATCGCAAACAAGATGTTCGGTCGCTCGGCTCCATGACAAGGGAGCAGGCATGCCATGATGAGGAGGAACGAGAACAGCCCCAAGAAACGGTTCATAAGATAGCTTCCTACTCGATGCCAATAAATGTCTTCATATGAAGAGTGGAGATGTCCGAGATGATTGATGGAAAAGTCACGGAACGATTCCGTCAAGTCGATCACTAACAAGACCTGGTCGACGGTCGTCACCGACACGTTTTATTCCGGCAGGAGCGTTAAAGTGAGGCGACGGAGGTCCATGATTGACTTCCCCGGAATGGAAATGCCGCGAAGGGTCAGTTCGCCAATACCGGCGGGGAGGCTCACTTCGCCGAATTCTAAAGTGCGAAAGTCCTTCATCTGCGATTCCCCAGCTGGTCGAGGGAGCGTGTCCTGGTTGGTGTAGAGAGGTGGGTCCCAGCCCGGTTGCACTTTGCCAGAAAGTGTGGCGTCGCCGAGGCGAAGTTCCACCGTCGAGCCGGCGTCGGCGATGGGACAGGTGTAATCGATGGTGACTGCGTAACGTCCCGCCGTGTGAACATCGACCAGCCAGACTAGTGAGTCTTCTTTCGATGTCCAGTTTACGAAGTACGAACAATTCGGTGCGCCACTACTCCTGCGGACCTTACCTCGTGGTTCGCCATCGCGAGCAGGAAGCATGGTGATGGGGAACTCGCGATAGCCAACGGTCAACGGGCGGGGGTCGACGGCGTTGCCGGTTGAACCGCGTTTGTTCTCGGGATTTGAGTTGCCAAGCGTGACGGTGATCGTTTGCTTCGGGCGCTGGACATCTTTCATCCATTTGGAAACTTCCGATTCAAAGTGTTTCACAAGTTCGGGCTGTTGATCGTTGATGGGGATTGTCTGCCCGGGATCGGCGATCATGTCGAAGAGTTTTCCTTTGTCGTCGAAGCGATGTTGTTGCGTCCGAACACTGACGCGACCAGCCCAGTGGGAGAAAAGCATTCGGTCGGACCAATCGATCTTCTGTTGCTTGAGGAGCGGCGAAAGATCGCGTCCATCCAGAGGTTTTTCGCCGACACGGTCAACGCCAGCGAGCGAGGTCAGCGTCGGCAGTAGATCAATGGCACCGGCAATCTGTGAGACCTGAGTCCCTGCAGGTAACTTGCCCGGCCAACGTACAAAACATGTCGATCGAATTCCCCCTTCATCGGTTGATCCCTTGCGGCCCTTCATGCCATCATTCCATCGCCAACTGTTCGGGCCATTGTCGGAGAAGTACAGCACGATGGTGTTGTCTGTCAGGTGATGCTCATCCAACTTCTTTAAAACGCGCCCAACGTTTCGGTCTTGATTCTCCAGCATCGCCAAGGCACACCGTGTCTGATCGGCGACCTCCTGCTTGGGATCGGTGGCCTGCTGTACGATGGGGCGATTCTTAAAACGTTCCCAGTCCTCCGGCGGGGCGGCCCAAGGAGAGTGCGGTGTCGAGAAGGGGACGTAACATAGAAACGGACCGTCATGATTGCGATCGATAAAGTCGAGAGCCTTGTCCGTGCAAGCGTCGACAATGTAGCCCTTGGCCCGGATCATCCTGCCGTTATGCTCGAGCGGCGGATCGAAGTACTCGCCCCAGTGTCCCGACGTGTGGCCGAAGTATTCATCGAAACCTCGCGCCATCGGATGATAAGGCCACTGACTGCCATTGTGCCATTTGCCGAACGCTCCAGTTGCATAGCCTGCCGCCTTGAATGCGTCGGCGATCGTCCGTTCGTCGAGTTCCAGTCGCTCCTGACCGGTGGAAACTCCGCGGACGCCGCCGCGAAGGTGGTACCGACCTGTCAAAAACTCGGCTCTCGTCGGAGAACAGACGGGGCAGACAAAGAACCGATCAAGCGTCACCCCATCACGAGCGATCGAGTCGATATGAGCCGTGTTGACTTGAGTGTTCCCATTGTGACTGTAGTCCCCCCAACCCGCATCGTCCGCAAGAAAGACGACGACGTTGGGCTTTGTCGCGGACCGATCGTCCCCCCGGGAATGGCCCGGAGTAAATCCAATGGCGGCGATGGCGAGGCAAACAACTGCCAACATTTGAAGGGACGACCGGAAAAGTAGCATGTCTATTAGCTCTCGGCTCAGAGTTTAGAAAATGAATTTCCGACTGACGGGGCTCACTTCTTTTTCTTGCCCCACATTGGTTCCCAGTCTGACGACTCGGTGCGGGCTTGTGAGAGGTAGTTGCCGATGATGGCGGCAATGTCAGGGTGCTTGTCGGCGACGTTCTGCTTCTCGGCGACGTCCGACGATTGATCATACAGGGCAACCGGAGCGTCGGGGCTGCCCATTCGGATTCCCTTCCATCGCCCTTGATACAGCGCGGCTTGTTTGAAGCCTCCCTCGTGAAACTCCCAATACATAAACTCATGGACTGGCTGCTTTTTGTGGTTGCCGAGGAGTGTCGGAACGAAGCTGATGGAGTCGCAATTTTCGGGAGGTGTGATGTGGGTCAATTCGCAAGCCGTGGCCATCCAGTCGCCAAAGTAGCTGGCGTGGTCGGTCGTGGTGTTGGGGGCGATCTTGCCGGGCCACCATGCGATCATCGGCACCCGAATTCCTCCATCGGTGAGACTCCGTTTGATGCCAGTGTATGGGCCGGAAGGTTCAAACCGTGTGAGGTCGTGATTACTTTCGTTGTGTGGGCCATTGTCGCTGGTGAAGATGACGAGCGTGTTGTCGTCCAGGTTCAGCTCTTTCAGAGTGGCGAGCATCCGACCGACGTAGCCATCGAGACGCGAAATCATGGCAGCCTGTCCCTTATCTGGTTCGGGCCAGTCTTTGTCGACGTACGGTCCAAAATCGGGGACGTGTGCCCCGTTCTTTAATGCGCGAGTTCTTTCGTTATTAGCATGAGGGGTGACCATGCTCCAATATAAGAAGAAGGGCTGTGACTTGTTCCGTTCGACAAACTGAATCGCTTCGTCGGCGAAAAGGTCGTCAGCAAACTGGACTGCTTTCGTCGCATAGCCCCCGCCGTGACCTCCAACGGGAGTGACGACGTTAGGGAGCGAAACTCGTTCTTCGTTACGCCAGAGGAAGTCGGGAAAGTGGTTGTGTGCGTGATGCTGATTGAGATAGCCAAAGAACTCATCAAACCCTTGCTTGCGAGGCAAACCGCTCTCAGCCTCTCCGACGTCGCCGAGTCCCCATTTGCCGACGAGTGAGGTGCGATATCCCGCTTGTTGCAAGACTTTGGCAATCGTAACGTCGCCGGGACGCAGTGCTTGAGCGACGGGGTTAGACTGACCTGCATTCCCTCGAACGCGGGTACGACCATGATGTTTCCCAGTCATCAACACACTGCGAGAGGGAGCACAAACGGTCGCTCCAGCATAGAAGTGTGTGAACTTCAGACCCTCTTTCGCCATCTGATCCAGATGTGGGGTCGTGATGACCTTCTGTCCGTAACACCCCAGTTCCGCATAGCCCAGATCGTCTGCCATGATCCAGATCAAATTTGGACGATCGGCACACTGTCCGACTGCAGAGAAGATGCCGAAAGTCGCAACAAGAGTGACTGCGAATAGTAAAGAGCGTTTCAGGATATCCATGAGGGGGACTCCGATAATGAGAGCGATGATAAGTGTTTCACGCTGAGTATCTCGAACTATGGACATTGATGTCCGTCGAGGAGGCCGGAGGTCAACAGACAGGGATATCCGCTGTACCAGGCTATTTGTTTTGCCTAATTGAAGCGGTATCTAATTATTGCGGGATCGGGTCGTTGCGGCGAACGAGTGTTCCCTCCCAGATCGCTTCATCGGACTTTCGATCATACGTTAGAACGCGGTGGGCACTGCCGGCCGCTGGGGGGACGTCCACCTTCGGTAACCAGCGGCGATGTTCCGCCAGCACGTCTGCCATGTCGGGATGACTCGCTAAATTGTGCCACTCGTTGGCATCGTTGGTGTGGTCATACAATTCTTCACTCCCATCAGCATAACGAATGTAACGCCAGCGTTCGCTGCGGACTCCGTGGTTTCCCTGATTGTGACTGGTAATGGCAGGTCGATCGCGAGTTGTCGCGGCGTTTTGTAGTTGTGGGAGCAAGCTGATTCCTTCGAGATCCTGTCGCGGAGCCAGGCTGCACAGATCGATGAGTGTTGGGTAGATGTCGAGCAACTCGGCAGGTTGCGAACATCGTTGTTGCGGGGTCACTCCCGGTCCGGCGAAGATGAGAGGAACCCGGGTTCCGTCGTCCCAGAGTGTGTTTTTTCCAGTAATTCCTTTCTCGCCTAAGTGCCATCCATGATCCCCCCAGATGACGATAATCGTGTTGTCGGCCTGTCCTGACTCTTCCAGTGCCTGCATGATGCGACCAATCTGCGCATCGACAAAACTGGTGCTGGCGAGGTAGCTTCGCACGAGATTACGCCACTGCTGGTTTTCGCGAACCCATGCCAAACGGGGTTCGGGGAGTTTCCAATGGAGATACCACGAAAACCGTGGAGTGTCCTCCCGGTCACCTTCCAGAATCTGTGGCAGTACCGTGTCATCGTCGGGGTAAAGGTCGAACCATTGCTGCGTGGCATAACACGGAACGTGAGGGAGAAAGAATCCCGCTGCAAGGAAGAAAGGCTCATCGGGGGACGCCGTTTTGATCTGCTCGCAGGTCCACGAGGCAACTAGATAGTCACCCTTCTGAGTGTCATCGTTATCAAGTGGCCAGACCCCCCAGTCCATGAGCGGATGGTTTCCCATCGGAGTTGCGGGGATTAGCTTCTTGGGGGGCTTTGTTCCGACTCCACCATACGGGGCCGTCAGCTGAAACTCTGGGGTCGGTTTTTTCTCACCCTCGCCCGCCGGTTTCTTGCGTCCTCCTCCGCCGGTTCCGCCGTGATAGATCTTGCCAGTAGCGGCAGTCTTGTAGCCGTGAGTGGCGAAGTGCTGCGGCAAGGCAACACGGTCTTTCCAGTCGTCGAGTGTCCGAAACCACGGGGCCAGTCCGTAGACACCTGTCGTTGAGGGACGCAGGCTGAGCATCAAGCTGGTCCGCGAGGGATTGCACAATGGGGCCTGACAGTGAGCGTTCAGAAAGGTTGTGCCCCGAGCGGCAATGGCGTCGATGTTTGGAGTCTTCGCCAAGGGATGACCGCCAAGATGTCCGACCCAGTCGTTCTGATCGTCAATCGCCAGAAACAGCACGTTAGGCCGTCGGGCCGCCGCGGCTTTGAATGTCGTTTGTACTTTTCGCGTCTTTACCGGCCACCATTCCTCAATGGTCTTCGCGAGTTCGGCGACCAATTCCGGATGTTCACCAGCAACGTTGTGATCTTCATGAGGATCCTTCAACAGGTCGAACAACTGCGGCCTTTTTTCCGTTTGAGGATGTGCCTTACCGTATCGTCCGACTTTGCCGTCGTAGGTCAGTAGTAGCTTCCATTGGTCCTTAATGACCCAGCGATATAACAAGGACGCCTCAGGGTTTTCGATGTCGGCGACATCGTGGGCGAATCCCTCACCCAGCACGATCTTTCGCGGTGTCGGTTCCCCGGACTTGAGAATCGGTATGAGGTTGATTCCCGGCATTTCCGCGGGAACATCGATCCCTGCGGCAGCGAGAGCGGTCGGTACAATGTCGATACTTGAACACAACTGGTTCCCCCGGCTTCCCGGTTTGATGACTCCGGGCCAACTGAACAGAGTCGGTTGCCGAACGCCCCCTTCGTTGGCTGACTGCTTGGAGCGAGGGGCAAAGTTGGGAGAATCGGGACTCTGAATCCAGCCGTTGTCCCCAATGTAGACGATGAGTGTATTGTTGATGACACCCTTCTCTTCGAGGTGGTCGGTCAACTCACCAACCGTCTCATCGAACCACTCAACCATTGCGTAGTATCGGGCCACATGGTCCGATTCCACTCCCTTCGCCTTGTACTTGTCGAACAGACGCTTCGGAGGATTGTGGGGTGAGTGAGGGAGAAACGGAGCATACCAAGTGAAGAACGGCTTCTTGTCGGCGACCGCTTGGTCGATGAAGTCAAAGACTGGTTTCATCCCTTCGCGGCCAATCTTGAGGCCGTCGTCACCATGTCGTCCGCCGGGCTGAGGAAAACCACGGGTCATCCCTGCGGTAAATCCCCCCCGGCTAAAGTTCCCTTCCCACCACTTCCCCGATTGATGACTGACGTAGCCCTGCGTTGCCAAGAGTTTGGGCAATGTCGGATACCGGTCGGTCTGCGAAATCAACTTCTCTCGAAGGGCCGCGTACTCAGCGGATTCTCCCTTGCGAGCCCCAGGTTCATTCTTTGTCTCGGGGATGCTGGGGTCGTTGCCGGTAATGCGGCTCTGATGGGCGTACATTCCGTTCATGAGTGTCGCGAGGGCCGGTCGACAGAGTGCCGTCGGCACATACCCTCGACTGAAGAGAGCACTTCGTCCGGCGAGTTGATCGAGATGTGGAGTCTCGATCTGCGGATGCCCCTGAAAACCGTAGTCGGTCCAAGCCTGATCATCCGAGATGATGAAGACGATGTTCGGTTTCGTCGCGTTGGGCGACTGGACTTTTTCATTCGTATCGGCCCCCATCACGGGGCTAGTCGCCAAGGCCATCAACATTAGAGGCGACAACAGACCGAGCAGTCGGCTGCGTATGGATTCAGTCATGAGCATGTTTGTCCTTCGGATTTCAGCAGTGGTTTGCGACGGACATCTCCAGCCGTCGGGAATTCATGGTAGCCGTCTATGGTGCAATGAGGGAAGTCAACCGGCGGACAACTGTTGTTGGCGGCCCTGTGTCTGGTGCATTCCCCACATTGCATGCGGCTCGCATCAGAGGCGTCAGCCGACACGAGACTCATTCTCTGCCGTGTTGGTAGTCCCCCTCAATACGCCTCTCCCCCACATTCGATGCTCCACGATACTCGGCGTTGTTGCGGGGGAGAGGGAGATGTTCGTGTCGAGGACCACAGTCCGGAGAACGTCCCCGTCTTCGAGAGAGCTTTCGGTGGACAACTCGATGTCCCCATTGAATCGATTCCCAACAACTTCACCGAGATTGCGACCTTGGTCTCTCGCTTCGGGAAGGGCTTCACGTCAGAATACGGCGAATGTCTCAAATTCCCCCGACGATTGCAGGAGTTGAACGTGAAGATTGCGTACCTCGAATGTGCCACTGGCATCAGCGGCGACATGACGTTGGGGGCTTTGCTGGATGCGGGGGTCGACGAGTCGGCTGTCCGGCGGGCGATCGAGGCTCTCGGCTTGCCGGGGGTTGAACTCGACATCAAGGAAGTTGTCAAAGGGGGCTTCCGGGCGACCCAGGTGACGGTTCGACATCCGGAGCAACATGCCCATCGTCATTACAGCGACATTCAACGCATCCTCGCACAGGCGGGAGACGGTCTCACCGAGTCGCAGCGGATGCTCGCGAACGATATTTTTCTGCAAGTGGCCGAGGCGGAAGCGAGAGTTCATGGCTCCACGATCGAGAAGATTCATTTCCATGAGGTGGGGGCGATTGACTCGATCGTCGACATCGTCGGTGCGGCGGTCGGTTTTGATCTGCTAAACGTGGATCGAATCGTCTGCGGACCAGTCCCGACAGGCCGTGGCAGCGTCAAAATCGATCACGGCATCTGTCCGATCCCCACGCCCGGAACAGCCGAACTGCTGCGTGGCATCCCCCTGCGAGACCTTGCGGTCGACTCCGAATTGACCACTCCGACCGGTGCGGCCATCGTGAAGACACTTGTCGATGAGTTTGGCCCGCTCCCCGCGATGACACTCAGTGCGATCGGTTACGGAGCAGGATCGCGAGACCTTCCGGGTCGTGCCAACGTTCTCCGATTGTTCGTCGGAGAAGTGACCCCAAATCCTGCTCACGATGTCGTCTGCCTGCTGGAAACCAATCTTGATGACGTCACAGGCGAAGTCATCGGATATACACGGCAACGGCTGATCGAAGCGGGGGCACTTGACGTCTTCACAACCTCCATTTCCATGAAGAAGGATCGCCCCGGAGTTTTGTTGTCGGTCATCTGTTACCCATCTGAAGGGGAACAGTTTGCGGATATCCTTTTCGCGGAAACGGGCACCTTGGGGATTCGCAAGACGTTGGTCGAACGAGTGACGCAAGAGAGAGCCTTCTACAGCGTAAGTACCCCTTGGGGCGAGGTAACTGGCAAGCTCTCGTGGCGAAGTGATGAACCGGTGACATTCTCGCCCGAGTTCGCCGACTGTGCCAACCTGGCCCAGAGGGCAGGGGTTCCCCTCCGTGAAATCATGCGTGCCGCCTGCACCGCCTTCGACACCGCCGAGTTCGACACCGCCGACGCCTGCGAACACGACCATGTACATGACTGTGGTCACGATCACGATCACGATCATGACCATGACCATGACCATGACCATGACCATGATTAACGCGGCGTCCCAGGATGACGCTTTGACATAGGCTGGGACGGCATCCCGACGCGATGCCGTCCCAACAAGTCAGAAGAGCGATGCCACGCCGTCGTCGGTCGGCGTCGTTGCAGCTTCGCCCCTGCCTCTTGCTCCAATGGCAGCCAGTCGCCACTCGCGGCGGCAAATTTCCGCTTGGTTTCAGCTCCCCCGCATCGCTCCACGCGCGGTCCTCAACGGAGATCGTCGGATTGGGGGCGTCCGAATCGCTTACCCGCCGACTTGGGGAACCAGAATCTCCTCCAGCCATGCATGCCCTCGCTTACCAAGATTGCAGCCTGCGCGGGATGGTTCACGGGAACGTTCGGGGGATGTTGGCTCTGTTCAAAATAATCGTCAATACCTTGACATCCGCGCTAACCGGACTTTACGGCAGAACCCTCATAATCGTTACATCCCTTAGAATCATCAGAACCGGTCATACTACGCAACCTGTTTGATGACAGTCGGTTGAAACGCTTTCTCTCTCGTGGTTGCGGTTCCCGAGTCCGTTCCGCTCGTTCTTTCGGCACACGATCTGCCGAATGTAACGATTGTAAGGATTTTGCCGATTCCATGGATTGGAAGACTTTTCACATTTTGAACGCAGGAGGACCGGCTTCGGTCGCTCGGTTCGCGTCGCGAATCTGGTGGATCTTGATGAGAGCGTGTGTGGCGACCTGAGAACTCCAACGTCACTCACGGCACGTATGGCCTGCCAGGAACAGTCCTGCGGACATCTCCGAATCCTTCGTGGCTCTTTTGGTGAATTCGTTCGCCAGATGATGCGGCACGTCCGCAGGATGATCTGCCGAATGGACGGACGATCTGCGTGGCACTACACTGAATCGGCAATATTCTCTGGCCATTTTCGGCCAGTCCTCCCACCGATCCGTCTCGGCTGTGCCTCACGTCGGCTTGCGGCGTTCGCTCCCGGAGAGACGAATGTTCCAGAACACACGCCCCACTCTCAGCACGTCTTCGTAAACTGATGGCTAGGAAGAGGTTTCATCATCTCGACAGAACTTCGTGCTCATCTCGACTGAAACACCGTTCGCCGATTCGTTGCTGGCGACGTGCGTTCGCGCCGGCCACCGTCATCGGAGAAATGAAAGACGTTGCCAACGCTGTCGGATCGCGGGAATCAGTCGTACCACTACACCGGTATGCACGGCTGTAACCACGCCAAAATGTGGTCTCACACTGTTCCACTGCAGGGTCGTTTGTCGACCGTCGAGACGTAGGGAGGCGATTCAGATCGAAGGGGGGAACCACACATTCAGCCAGGAGTCCAACCGCTTCAAAAAGCCAAAGGAGTGCCACAGGTTGAAGTTCGACAGGTAGACGTTTTGCCCGCGATCCCTTGCCAGGGCGCAACATCGCACCGCCACCTGCGTGCTGCCCAACGGCTATTCAGGGACAGGGCAGAGCTTCCTCGGTTCTCTTTTCGCACGCTCCGTGCGATTGCGGCGTGCAACCGCAAAACCAATTCGGTCGAAGTCCTTTCGCCATCAACCCCCACATATGTGCGGTGGCTGCAGCATCTCGGATCAACCAAACGTCGGTTTCATGGTGGTGTTGCTCCTAACTCAACGACCGACTGGTCGTATATGGACCACAGTCGGTGTACTCGGGCTACCGAGGATCCCTCGCTCCGCGAGTCCTTACAACTCGATGTTCCTGCAAGTTGCCCCGGAACCAACGTCGTCGTGAGGTCACCGCGATCTCTTGGTCTCTGTCGACGATCAAGAAGCAAGTCCGTTCAAAGTGGTCCGCTACATCGGATTGTAAGGAACAAACGACGAATGATTCAACCGCCTTTTAAGTAGAATAAACGTTATAACCGTCACAGTTCGTCGTTCGGCTGAGACGTCTGGAAATCGTCGTCCGCCGCAACGCGTTTCTTCGGAACATGTTGCGGCGGACTTTCGTTCTATCGATCTTGCCGACGGTAACGATTATTCCAATGGCACGGACATTGCCTGATTGTCCTCAATGAACGAATCCTGACGAAAAAGACAACCTTGCCCATGAAGGCCACACGGGACACCAACTTTGCAGCCGCCACTACGAAAACGTCGCAAGACTGGGTCGTGCAACAGGAGGCCGACGCGGGGAGGGCGTGAGACACCCTTCCACGATTCGCTGATTCCGAATCGGGCGCTGAAGTCTACAGGTTTCTGGCGTCAGGTTCTTTCGGCGATCCCGACGTTTGATGTCAATGACTGCCTGCGGGCAGATTTCCGCCCCTCCCATCGAGGGCCGCGCGACCAACCCGGCCTTTTTGACTCATGTCGAATGTCGGGTGTGGACCAGTCTCCACGTGTGTCTCATCAGCCGACGACAAGTGTTCCCGTCGGTTGTCTCCTCTCTCTGTTAGTTTGCACAAGGAACAAGAACATGTTGACACGTATCATCACAGACCAGATCGGGTTTCATCATTGGCAACCCGAACTGGTCCTCGTCGCCACCATTGTGGTGATCGGGATGATCGTCCAGCGGAGCTGAAGCGAGATTCAGCACGCCGTTGTTCAGGAGTTGAACGACGTGGCCGACGCGATCGGCAGCATCAATCAGAGCTACTTCTACTCGGGCTTCTCGAAGCGGAACAACACCAAAGGAGGCGTTGGGCCTTCACTCGTGGTTCCACTTTCTTTGACAGTTTTGACAGTGCGATAACGATCAATGTACGATCACCTGCGATCCCGCAGTCGGTGAGGGCAAAGTTCGGTGGAGCAACCTGTGCTGAGTGGCTACGGCGGTGCCGGTGCAGCGGCGGCGGCGGATACGGTGGAGGAGCAAACTGTGCGGGAGAGGCAATCAGCAGCCCGTTGAACGGCGATCGTGGTTCAGCCTTTCCAAACTGAAGGAGGCACACGAGTCCTTCGTCCGCTGTCTTGCCTAGACATCAAACAGCACGTGGGCAGGTCGGATAGACTGACCTTCGTTCAACAGGCTGTACATCTGGGTCAGTGCTCGTTGACCTGATATCTGAGGAGGTCAGGTTGCGATCAAACGGAAAGCGATTGTCGGCTTGTGAAATCCCGGGGTCACCGCACGTGATCCACGGGTTTCTTCATGTGCCCAGCATGTTTGACAGTTTGCGACGTGGAAGTCCTACATTTCAGCCTGATGGAGGCGAACGAAGGTGAATCATCCAGCGGGGCCGCAATCAATTAGGCAGTCCGTCGCAGCCCTTCGTCATGATTTCTGGTCGCTTGGCTGCTATCGCACTCAAGTCTCCTGTCGACACCGCCGCCGATTTTGAGGTCAAGGGCAGTGATGAATTCCCACTGCTTGCTGGGGATTGAAGGGTCTGTCCGATGGGTATGAACCGGCGGCGAGTGGTCATGCGTAATCTACGAGCGTTGGACGAAACACCCAATTGGTCAATCCTGCTGGAACGATTGGTCTCAAACATCTGGAAATCAAACGCTACCAATTTTAAACAGCGACAACATTCACATCCTCTGGGGACGATGAGTTTCGAAGTTCAGAAACGATCCTGCTAGCAGCTGAATCTCTGGAAAAAGGGAACAGCTGCAATATCGAGGCTCTCCAGATGCGTTCCCGCGTCTCCCTAAAGTCGTCGTAAGGCCGCCAGTCGTACCGGGTCCTCAGTCGACGAAGCTTACAGATGGACCGGAATCCAGCGTTGGACCTCTTCCCGTTTACCCAGTTTCAAAGGAGAGGTCATGATCTGGGGATCTCTTCGCCACGTTCGCTGTAGCCCTTGATCGCGGTCTTGAACTCGGACACAAGCTTCTGCAACAGGTCCGTTCGTTCGAGGCGGTCGCGGTCAGGCCATCGGAATTAGCAACACGGCCGAACAGGGTTCCTGGCTTTTCGCCCGGTGAGATCACGACGCGACAATCAAATACCGGCACCAAAGGGGTCGAGGATCCCACAGGGAGGAAAGGGAGTTCCGGTGAGGGGGTGTCGTTCGACACCACGATCCAATTCGCAGAGAGAAGAAAGTGCTGGCGTCGTTCTGAAACAGTCAGTCACACATACTAACCAAGGCGTTGCAAACGTTAAGGCCAGAGGGTGTAATCCCCGGATTGTGATCCTCGCCAACGGGTGATCTTTGTTGTCAGCCTCTCCCACCTCTCCCCTGTCGACGTTCCTATATTGAAGAGGACTTTCCATTGGGGAGACAGAATGGAAGGACCGGCGATCACTGGGTGCGTGGGTTAGAATTTGGGTGATTGCTGTTCCCGATTTCCAGAGCCATAACAGTGAGGCTGGTCCGATGATGACGTTACGATACGTGGGGCTTGATGTCCATAAAGGTCGATTTCGGTGGCGGTTGCCGATGTGGGGGATGCGGCGGCGCGAGTTCTTGAGCGGTTGCCGTTCGATGAAGCGGGTGTTTGAAGTTGTTGCGAACTTTGGGGCCGCTTGGTTCGTTAAAGGTCTGTTACGAGGCAGAGCCGACGGGGAACATGGGTTGCAAAGGTTCTTAGAGGAGAAGGGGGTGGATTTGTGTGGTCATTTCGCCGTCGATGGTGCCGCAGCAGCTGGTCGCGTGAAGACGGATCGACGCGATGCCAGAGGCTGGCCCACTTCTTGCGATCAGAGAAAGGAAGCGGTGACCATCTGGATTCCCGATGCCGCGACCGAAGCGATCCGCGACTTGGTGCGTGCGCGGGATGATGCTCGTCTTTGCGAACGGCGCATCCGGCGGCAGTTACTCAGAAGTTTCTGTTGCGTCAGGGACGACGCTTCTACACCGAAGGTGTTTCGCATTGGACCAAGACGCACTGGTCGTGGATTCGTCGGCAGACGTTTGACTTCGAAGCACAGAATCAACTGTTGGCCGACGCCATGCGTCATGAAGCAGACCAAGCCCAGTCCCGCATCTCACCCGACTCAACGCCGACATCCATGACGCACTGGCCGGACTGGCGACTCGGCCTTGTACAGAACTTGCAGGCGTTTCTGGTCAGGGTTGACGGCCCGTCGGAATTGTCGCAGAGATTGGCGACTTTGAAGACGATTCCCGACAGCGGCGAAGTTCATGTCGTTTGTCAACAGTTCCAGCGAAGCGTCGAGCGGTCCAACACGTCGTCAGGTGGGATCCGCAAGAATGGCAACCTCCATGTGCGACGTCTGCTGATCGAAGCAGCCTGGCGCTAGTATCATGCCCGACCAAACGCGAGCACCTCGCACTGTTACAGCAGCGAAAGGTCTGCCTGGGGAGGTCATCGACCGCCGACAACGCGGCGCGACGACTGCGAAAACGCTCGCTGAAGTTGCAGCGAATCAAAAGTCTGCCACGAAGATCGTCACCGCCTTTGGCCCGCGAGTTGGCGGGGTTCCTGTGGTCCGCCGCGATCACCGCAGCGTCTGCATCGCGAACAGACTTCCCACCAGCGACCTCAAAACGGGCGAAGCATGATCGTGACAAACAGCAACACACGAAACGCGAACAGACACCACTCCCAACAGAATTGTGACGATGATGTTCTAACAGGATAATGTTACATCGATACGACAGCATCATTTGCCAGAGATTATTCTTTGTAGGATGATGTTGTGAGATGTCTGCGAAGAGACAACGATGACAACAACCGACTGCCCCCAAAGGAGACGACAGCGACGCCGTGGCGGTGTGGAGACCGACGAACGGAAGCACCCTCGATGCCCTCTTGAGCATTCCTTCACAGGAACACGCTCGTCCTGGAGACTGAGGTTCACCCAGACGAAACCTTGCCTTGCGGTAACCAGCCGCGTATCTCAGGTGCCAGTCTCCCACCTGGCCGCTGCCTCCCCAGGAAAATCATGACCCTGACGCCCCCTTTCAGTCAAACAGAAAAGCCCCCCACATGACCGGTCCTTCAATATCAGGGGGCCGGGGTGAGAATACGAAAGTGGCATCGATTAACCAATTCGTCGAATTGAAGGTCACTGTTCGCCCCCTCAACCCGACCTTCTCCCCCCGTGGGGACGCTGATTGAAGTAGGGCGTCGTCTCGGGGAGAAGGAGTTTCACGTCGACGACGCCTCCGGTTCGTGGAGTTGCAATGGCAGGGGAATGCTAGGAGCCAGATCGGATTGGTCTTTGCCATTGCCATTCGCCGTGGGGTTCGGGATACTGAGAGAGGGATGCAGCCTTCTCGTGATCGAAGTTGTTTGGTGTTGACTTGCAAATGGGAGTGAATCATGGACCCTTTCGCGAACAGCAGTTGTTGACGACACGGCGTCACTTTTTCGGAAGGACAGCCGGGGGAATCAGCGTCGCAGCACTTGCCTCGTTGTGATCCACAACTCTTTGCAGCTCCCGACTCGGAAGCAACTGCGGCGGAGGCGGCACTAGAGGCAAGGAGCACGCAGGGATACTTGGGGGAACGCATTTTCCTGGAAAGGCCAAGCAGTCATCTATCTGTTTATGTCCCGGGGCCCCTCGCAAATCGACCTGTTCGACTACAAGCCCAAGCTGGATGAACTCTTTGACACCGATCTCCCGGAGTCCATTCGAGATGGTCAACGACTGACGACGATGACCTCGGGGCAAAAGCTTGTTCCGATCGCCCCTCGAGTTCAAGTTCGCCCAGCATGGAGACTCGGGGGCCTGGCTGAGTGAACTACTGCCGCATACTGCCTCGGTCGCCGATGATCTCTGCTTTGTCAAGAGTTTGCACACTGAAGATCAACCACGACCCAGCCATCACATACATTCAAACAGGTTCCTGGAGATCCCGGTCGCCCGGCTCTGGGGGCATGTAGCTCTCTTACGGGTTGGGGTCGATGAATTCGATCTCCCCGCATTCGTGGTGATGCACTCGACCTGGACCGGGCGGAAGTCGGCACAGGCACTCTATGAACGGCTCTGGGGGACCGGCTTTCTCCCGAGTGAACATGCCGGTGTCTCGCTGCGGTCGCAAGGAGACCCCGTCCTGTTTCTGCGGAACCCTCCCGGAGTCAACGGCGAAACACGACGAAAAATGCTGGATGCGCTCTCGGCCCTCAACGAGCAGCAGTTTGAGCAGGTGGGGGACCCTGAGATTCACACCCGCATTCAGCAATACGAAATGGCCTACCGCATGCAGACGTCTGTGCCCGAATTGATGGACTTCTCGAATGAAACGAAAGAGACCCTCGACATGTACGGCCCCGAAGTCAGCACGCCAGGGACATTCTCGGCGAACTGCCTGCTGGCACGACGTCTCGCCGAGCGCAACGTTCGGTTCGTGCAGGTTTTCATTCGTGGCTGGGACCAGCATGGTGGTTTGCCTCGCGACATCACCAACCAATGTCGGGACGTCGATCAGGGAGCGTCCGCACTCGTGAAAGACCTTAAGCAACGAGGGATGCTGGAGGATACGCTGGTCATCTGGGGAGGGGAGTTTGGTCGCACGGTTTATTGTCAGGGGGGCCTGAGCCGCGACAACTATGGACGAGATCATCACCCACGATGCTTCACGATGTGGATGGCTGGCGGCGGAATCAAACCCGGTATCACCTATGGGGCGACGGACGATTTCAGCTACAACGTCACCGAGAATCCTGTCCACATTCATGATCTGAATGCGACAATCCTGCATCAGTTGGGGATCGACCACAAGCGATTGACGTATCGGTTTCAGGGGCGGGACTTCCGACTAACCGACGTCCACGGGAACGTCATTTCAGACATTCTCTCATGACGGATGTTCCAGTTGCGGAGTGGCAGAGTAACTTGGCAACTGGGAATGCCAAAAGGGCAGCATCCCGCGTCATCGGCGTTTCGGACGCTTCTTGGCGGGAGGGGAAGTCTTGGGAGCGCTGTCGGGTTTGGGGGTTGATTTGTTGGCAGCGGGATCAGCCGGGGAGGTCAATTCTGAAGCAGAGGCTTCGGGGGTTGCCGTCGACTGTTTCGCGACATCGGTGATCGGCGGGGCCTGACTTGTTGACGTGGGGGACTTAATCAACTCCCTGAGTAGCGATGTCCGCCCCGACGCTTCGTCCTCCTCTTCGGTGTTCGATGTTTCGCGGCGTTTGGCGGCAAACGCGGCTCGCGACAATACCGCGAGTTCGTGATTGAAAATCTTCACCAAAGCATGGAGGCACGAGGCCGCGATCGGCCCGATGAATACGCCCCAAAGGCCAAGCACTTGTAACCCACCCAGTACGCTAACAAAGGCGAGTAATGGATGCAGCTTTGTGTCGGTGTTGAGGATATAAGTTCGCACGATGTTGTCGATCATCCCAACAAACGCGGCACCGTAAAGCGAGAGAAAGACAGCCGATGCCCAGTGCCCCTGAATCGCCAGGATGGTTGCACAGGGAATCCACACTAGCCAGGTTCCTGCCAGGGGGATCATCGAGGCAAAGAAACAAAGGATGAACAACACCAGGAGGTGGGGGAACCCCAAGAACCATAGCGCCAAGACCGTCGCAACAGACTGAGCCAACGCTGCGAGGAAAGTGGCAACGACGACCGATCGAACCACTTTGGCGAACTCATTCAACAATTCTCGCTGATAGTCGACATGCACTGGGATGAGACGCTCGGTTGCTGTAATCAGTGCCGTGCCATCGGCAAGAAAGTAATAAAGAGCGACGGTAAACATCATCAGTCCGAGTGCCGCCTGAGCCGCCGAAAAGATGAGAGCTGTTACGACGTCGAAAGCGGGAAGTACAATTGACTTCCCCGCGACACCGAGCGAACGGTCGCCGAGGTCCTCGAAGTAGCTACGTGTTTTGGTGCGGATAGCAAGCTTGAGGTCTTCAGCCGTAATCGCCTGATCGGCAGGTCGATAGTGATTGATCGACTCCACAATCCACTCGACATAGGTTTCGGATTTGTCTGTCGAGATCTCCTGCACCTTGCTGAAGAAGCGATCCCATTCGCCGGAGGAACTGAAGTCCAGCGCGAAGGCATAAAGTTGCAAGGTTCCCATCAGCGTGGCGACGACCACTGGGAGCAGCATCGACATGAGCACTGTGGCGGTTGTCAGACCTGCTGCCAGACGGAGTCGCTCGCCGGTTCGTTGGCGAAAGTACCGAAACAGGGGCTGCACCAAAATAGCGAGAACCCCCGCCAGAAATAGCGGCAGCAAAAAGGGAGCCACCACTCGAAAGAAGGTGATCCCCAGAACGACAATGAGTGTCAGGATGACTGACAGAGAGATAATTCGAGCCATGTCGGAAGTGTAATCACTCTCCCCGCCGTCGACCACTTCAACTGGATGACCGTCGGAGTCTGCGTCGCGATAGTTTGTGGAATCGTTCGCCAATTCCGGATGTCAGACAGTGAGGTCCTGACGTTGCAGGTCATTCAACAACGGCCGTGGGTCAGATTTCCTAATCTGACAAGAGCATCTCGAACGCTTTTATCCGAGACATCGAACGGCACCATGACAGGCTGGAAAGCGTGACCCACGTTTTCCAACAGGCTGTTAGCGGTCTGGGTGAACAATTCGGCAGAAAACGGGACAGCAGCCCCAGTTGGATCACCCTGTGGCGCGGCCTGAATAACTCCTCCTCGTTGGAAATTCTCTGTCATCAAAATATGGCTCACGTTGACAATACACTACGTCACCTCCGTCTGTTGAATGAAAACTTGAAGGTGCCAACGTCAAGGACGCCCCTGGTCTCGGGATTGTGTTTGAGAACGAGTTTTCGGCACGTCCGCTGCAATTGACCCTTTCTCGACGATTGGCATGTCAACTTTCGGTACAACGTCGGCCCGAATGGCTCCAATGATTGCCAATCCGAGGACCATCAAGAGGACGAGCATTGTTTGCCGTTTGGCCGCCGAAGGTCTTTCGGAGCGAGGGGACGGTTGAGTCGTAGTGTCAGTCAGTCAGGCCGGATATGGGGTCGGCGTGGTAGACGTGATGGGGGCGGCCCTGGTCGTCCTTCCAGGCGGCGGTCGGGGGGATGCCGAGAGCGTTGTAGATCGTTGCGGCGAGGTTCTCCGGACGCTGTGGATCGGTCTCGGGATAGGCTCCGTGGAGGTCTGATGAACCGATCACTCGACCTCCAGTGACTCCGCCACCTGCCAGCCAGACCGACTGTACGGCTCCCCAGTGGTCTCGACCGGGACCTTGGTAATGGGAGGTCAGAGTCGACAGCTTTGCGGTGCGGCCAAACTCCCCGGCCATGACGATGAGGGTGTCGTCGAGGAGACCTCGTTCAGACAAGTCATCGAGCAGAGCCGATACGCCTCGGTCCATGGGAGGGAGAAGTCGGTCTTTGAGGTTGGGAAAAGCGTTGCCGTGCGTGTCCCAGGCTTCGTTGTTTCCCAGGTTGACCTGCACCAGTCGCGTCCCAGCTTCGATCAATCTCCGAGCCATGAGGAGCGACCAACCGAATGAGTTACGGCCATATCGTTCTTGTTCGTCGGGATCGGCCGTCGTGACGTCAAACGCCTGCTTAACTTGTTCATTCGTTAGCAGAGAAACAGCCGCTTGGCGATGGCGGTCGAACGTCTCCGTCGCGGCGGCTCTGTCAAGGGTGCGGCGTTGATCTTCGAGCGTGCCGAGAAAGTCGAGTCGACGGGCGAGACGCCCATCCAATAGTTCCTGCGGAAGCGAGAGGTTCGGTGCCTGAAAGGTCAGACCGTCTTTGTTCTCGGGGCCTCGGGCATGATGGAATTCGTATTCGGGATAGGCTCCATAAGTTGTGGCATTGAAAGGGGAGGCTTCGATGAACCAGGGATCGCGGCGAGCCCCCATTTGGCCGCCGAACTGGCCGGGGATCACGCGCCCGGTCCGATGAATGAGCCGTTCGGGGAGAGCGATTGCGGGGGGAAGATTGTTGCGGGCTTGCGTCTGATCGCCAACGATCGAGGCGATGCAGGGCCAGTCTTCGGGCATCGGCTTCGAGCGATTGAAGGTCGGCGGGAGCAGCGTCCGACCCGAGAGGATCACCTGATGTCCGTCCGAGTGTTCGTTGTGAGGATGCGTAAGTGATCGGACCAGCGACCACTGCTCACTTCGTTGAGCCAGTAACGGCAAATGCTCGCAGATCTGAAGTCCCGGCGTAGCGGTCGGGATTGGCAGGAATTCTCCGCGAATGGTATCTGGTGCGTGTGGCTTGAGGTCAAAACTCTCGTGCTGAGCGAGTCCTCCTGAGAGAAAAATGAAGATGACCGACTTTGCCGAAGCCTGCGGCAACACGGGTGACGCGTCCGCCGTCTGAAGTCCCGCAATGTGATTCGTTCCCAGTCCGAGCAATCCAATCGCGCCCGCCTGAATGGCCCGACGCCGATCGATCCGGGCGTGTGTGGGAAGTCGATTCAATCGGTCCATGCCGTCCCCTCGGGCCAACGCCTTGAAGTTTGTCTTTCAGCGATGCTCAACCAATCTATCAGCAACCCCAATCGTCCCCTCGGTCACTGATCGATGCTCCCTGATGATTGTCATGGCAGTCGATGTCTCAGGTCAAGCTCGTTATCAATATCGAATCAATTTCGGGTTGCCCCATGGGGCGGTAACGTAGCGGTTTCGTGCGGACTGCGCCTCTGTTCACGCATCTTTCCTGGCTGACATACACCACCTCAACGCCATCTCAGTGACTGATACGATCGAGACAAAACTCACCAACTGACAACTTACTGGCCGATAAGGAGAGTCTATGGAGTCGGAATCCATCGAAGTTGACAAAGTATGGGGTGTGGGAACAATGGCTTGACAAATGTCAGGGCTTCCCTGTTACGATACCGCCAAGACTATGAGCCATCTCTCCCACACATCATCGACATTCACACCCCTTCATTGGGGGCGGGTGTTGTTGTATGTCTTGATGCTGGCTTCGACATGGCGGGCGCCGTTGCCGATGTTGCATTGTCATGGCGATTCCACATCCGACGAGGGCATTTGCCGTCTACTTCAGCTTCACATTGAAGACTTCCATGCGAACTCGTCGGCGGTCGCTCCTTATGAGTGGCATCTCCATTTTGTCCTCCCTTGGGAGTCGGAGTCTGATGGAGATGTGCCATGTGACTTCTACTATCCAACTCTGCTGACGCAACTTGTCGACTGTGATGCCAGTGGTTCCTTCGTGACGGATGGAGCCGACGGAGGAGAACTCTCTGCTGGACTCTGTCGTGTACAAGTCGACATGTATGTCGAAGAGTTGACCTTGGAGCAATACCGCCACTGCGGTTCGATCGGATCGTTCCACGAAGTGAGCCTCTCAAGTCGACCGCTGTCGACGATCACTGGTGTGTCGCTGTGTTGAAAGACGCGTGACTGCTCGCGCCCCCATTGTCTTTGCTATGCCGCTTGGGGGCAGTTTGTGCTTTGGAATCTGTCATCTGACATCAAGTTGAAATGAACTCTTTTCAGCCGATTCAGTCACAGCCCCTTTGACTCACACTCACTCACACTCACTCACGCTCTCTTCCCTGCTTATCCCTTTCTGCTGCCGCGAACGGACGGGATGTCTCTTACGCTTCAGTAGAGTTGTCATCGACATACTGCGATTCAAGGTTCCGAAATGAAAACACGTCTTGTCCCGGCATTGATCTTTGTACTGGTGACCGTCGTTGGGGGCTGGCTCGTCTGGGGCCAGTGGAATAAGGCTAGTACGGACAACTCTGAGTCGGCAGTGACCGAAGGAGAAGGGACTGACTCAGCAGGGGGCGCCGGTCGGGTTGTGCTCAATCAAGTGAAGAGAGAACGGGCGGCACTACAGTTTGGCCGATGCGAGAAGACTATGTTGCAACCGACTCGCACAGTCTCAGGGCGGTTGACTTACGACGACACGCGACATATCGAAGTCCGGGTACCGACGGCGGGTATCTTGTCAGAGGTCCTGGTGAAGCCGGGCGATGTCGTCGAACAGGGTCAGGTCCTGGCAGTGCTTGATAGTCCAGAAGTCGGATTGGCCCGGGCCGATGTCCTGCGGCGAACGACCGAGGAGACGCTCGCCCGAGTCGAACTGGAACGAAATCAGGCCATTCTCGAAGGGCTGAAAACATTAGTAGCCGCGGTTGAGCAGGGGACCGAAGCGGGGCAAATTCTCGAACAGATGGATGGGGTCCGGCTCGGACAGTACCGGGAGAAGATTGTTTCGGCTTACGCCCGGTTCCGATTGGCGACGCAACAGACTTCCAACATCGCGGCGGCAGCCGAGTCGGGGGCCATCTCAGGAAAGATCGTCAATGAACGAATCAGCGAGCGGAACGCTGCGGAGTCGGCCCTTAAGGGGGTGACAGAAGAGTCGTTGTATGAATCGCAGCGGGCTTTCGCCGCCTCGGAACTCGCGGCAATCGATGCTGAGCGACGTTTGCGAATTGCCAAGCAACATGTCTCGACACTGCTCGGCTACGAGGAGACATCAGTCGACGACAATCGCGAGGTCTCACTTTCTCGCGTCGAAATTCGGGCCCCGTTCTCGGGGTCGATTGAAACGAAGTGGTACTCGAAGTCGGAACGTGTTGAGCAGGGAGACCGACTCATGGTGCTCGCCGACACGACGCAGCTCTACGTTTCCGCTGACATTCGCGAAAAGGAGTGGAACGCATTGAAGCTCGAACCGGGTGAGCCTTTGAACGTGACGTCGCCTACTTTCGGCAGTCACTACCTCGTCGCAACCTTGCTATTTCTCGGTCGTGAAGTTTCGCCCGAGACCAACGCTGTCCCGTTGGTGGCGACGATCGCCAATCCTGACGGCCTCTTGCGTCCCGGTCAGTTTGTCCGAGTGACGCTGCCAATGGCTCGTGCTCAAGAGGTGTTGGCTGTTCCCGATAGTGCGATTGTCGATCACGGCGGCGAACGATTCGTGTTTGTTCCTGAGGAGGAGAACACCTTCCTCCGTGTCAACGTGACAACTGGCCTGTCTGAGCGAGGAATGACAGAAGTGCTCAGTGGACTGAAAGAGGGGGACGCGCTCGTCGTGCAGGGAGCGTTTGTACTCAAGACCGAACTGCTTCTGGAAAGCGAAGAGTGATTCCAGCCGCCAACAATGCGGCCCCGAGTCTCGCTCCCCACTTCATCCACCAGTTTCCGACGACTCTCCGGAAACGAATTCTGATTGACACCGACCATGCTCTCCAAACTGATTGAAGTCTCACTCGACAACCGCTTTCTGGTTCTCACCTTTACGCTCCTGATGGCTTTGGCCGGTATGAATGCCGCGGTCAACTTGCCCATTGACGCCGTGCCCGACATGACCAACGTGCAGGTGGCCATCATCACCGATGCCGGTTCACTCTCGCCGGTTGAAGTGGAGCGATACGTGACGTATCCGGTCGAATCGACGATGGGTGGGCTTCCCAACGTCGAGGAGTTGCGGAGCGTCTCCAAGTTCGGCATCTCGGTCGTGACGATCGTCTTCAAGGAAGGGACCGACATCTACCTCGCACGTCAACTCGTCACCGAACGATTGTCGAACGCGGCTGCCAATATCCCCGATGGCTACGGCGTCCCCGAAATGGGTCCACTGACGACGGCTCTGGGTGAAATTTTGCAGTTCGAGGTGCGAGGTGACGGATACACCCCGATGCAACTGCGAACCATCCTTGAATGGGACGTTGCCCCCCGCATGAGGCAGGTCAACGGGGTGACTGAAATCAACACGCATGGAGGCTTCTACCAGACGTTTGAGGTTCGCCCCAACCCCAACCTGCTCACCAGCTATGGTATTTCGCTCCAAGAACTTTTCCACAGCCTCGAAGAGAACAATGCTTCTGCGGGTGGAGGTTATGTGGTTCGGCATGATGAACAACGATTCATTCGAGGACAGTCTCTGCTGACGAACATGGCGGACATCGAAAACATCGTCATCCGTCGGGAAGCCGATGGGACCCCGATTCTTGTCCGTGATGTTGCCGTCGTCGAGACCGCCCCCATGACTCGACAAGGGGCGGTCACTCGCGACGGTCGCGGCGAAGCGGTGACCGGACTGGTGATGATGCTGGTTGGCGAAAACTCGCGAGAAGTGGTCGAACGAGCGAAGGCTCGCATTGAGGAAATCAAACCGACGTTGCCCCCCGGCGTAACAATCGAAGTCACCTACGACCGGGCCGATCTCATCGGTCGCACTCTGCACACCGTCGTCAAGAACCTTTTTGAAGGGGGCATTCTGGTGATTGTGGTGCTGCTGTTTATGCTCGGAAGTTTCCGAGCCGGACTCATCACGGCGCTCGCCATTCCGCTGTCGATGATGTTCGCCACGAACCTCATGCACATGTTCGGAATTACCGCCAGCCTGATGAGTCTGGGGGCGATCGACTTTGGACTGATCGTGGACTCGTCAGTCATCATGGTCGAGAACTGCATCCATCGCCTCTCTCATAACAACGATGGTCGTAGTCGCCTGGAGATCATCCGCGATGCCGCCATCGAGGTCCGCAAGCCGACGATGTTTGGTGAGCTGATCATTGCTGTGGTCTACTTGCCCATCCTGATGCTGGAGGGGACCGAAGGGAAACTGTTTCGCCCGATGGCACTGACAGTGTTGTTCGCCCTGGCCGGATCACTCGTGTTATCGATGACCTTCATGCCCGCGATGGCCTCACTGGCACTCCCGAAGAACCTTGAAGACAAAGATATCTTACCGGTGCGGATTCTCAAATGGTTTTACCGCCCCGTTGTTAGTTCGGCCATCAATCACCCCTACACCACAACATCCATCGCCCTCTTGGTCTTCGCCCTCAGTATTCCGGTCGGCAGGAATCTGGGAGCCGAGTTTATGCCGAAGCTGGAAGAGGGAGACCTGCTCGTTGAGGCAGTCCGTCTCCCCAGTGCGTCGTTAGAAGGCTCAATCGAAATGTCGACACGAATCGAGAAAGCACTCCTCAAATTCCCCGAAGTGAAGACTGTGTTCAGTAAGACGGGACGTCCCGAAATCGCCAACGACGTCATGGGGGTGCATCAGACCGATGTTTGGGTGATCCTCAACGCACCAGACACATGGCCCGTCCCGAAGTCGCGAGACGAACTCATCGAAGAGATGTCCGAAGTGCTCAACAGTTCGGTCCCTGGAGTTGCTTTCGGCTTTACGCAGCCGATCGAGATGCGAGTGGATGAGCTTGTCGCCGGGGTGAAAGCCGACGTCGCTGTCTTGTTGTACGGTGACGACCTCGAGCTGCTTGCAAGTTCATCAAAGGATATCGAGCGTCTGCTCAAAGAAATTCCGGGTGCCGTCGATGTCAAGGCGGACTATCAAGCAAACCTCACCACACTGACGATCGTTCCTCGCAGCGAGTCGCTGGCGATGTACGGCGTCAACGCCCGACAAGTGATGGAAGTCGTTCAGTCTCTCGGGGGCTACCGTGTCGGCGACATCTTCGAGGGACGCGCACGGTTCCCGATCATCGTTCGCATACCAGAAGAGTGGCGAACCGAGATCGAGAAACTTGAGCAACTCCCGGTGACCGCCGCCGAGGGGAAACCCGTTCCACTTTGCGAACTCGCCGACATCCGCATCGAAGAAACACCACCTTCTGTCGAACATGATGGCAATCGTCGCCGCACCTTTATTTCCGCCAACGTTCGCGGTCGAGACGTCGCCACCTTCGTCAGCGAGGCTCAACGACTCGTGCAAAGGGACATCAAACTTCCACCCGGCTACGAAATTCGCTGGGGAGGGGACTTCGAAAACCTCCAGTCTGCGAGCCGTCGACTCATGTTGATTACGCCGATCGTTCTGCTGTTGATTTTTCTGTTGCTGCACACCAGTTTTAAGTCGGCACGGCTCGCCCTGCTGATCTTCTTCGCAGTCCCCATGGCGGCCTCGGGAGGAATCTTCGCCCTCTCTGTGCGAAGCATGCCCTTCAGCATCTCCGCAGGTGTCGGTTTCATCGCCCTGTTCGGCGTGGCCGTTCTTAACGGGCTCGTCTGGGTGAGTGCCGCCGAAACCCTCCGCAACGCCGGCGTCCCCTTATCCGAAGCAACTCGCGAAACGGCCGTCTCTCGTTTACGACCGATCTTAATGACCGCCCTCGTCGCCAGCCTCGGGTTCTTACCGATGGCCGTCTCGACGAGCGACGGAGCCGAGATGCAACGGCCCCTCGCCACCGTGGTGATCGGCGGCCTCATCACCTCGACCCTCCTGACTTCCCTCGTCATCCCCGCCATCTATCCCTGGTTTGTGCCCCGCAAAACGAACACCACTGAAATGGAGGACCCAAGTGAGGCGTAAATTAGGCGGCGGTCCGTTTGGCTTCGGCGGTTTCTCGGTCGGCAGGGAGCCAGATGCGGAAAGTTGATCCGGTCCCCGGTCCATCGCTGTGTGCTTCCAAGGCACCGCCGTGGTCTTGCACGATGCGGTGACTGATGGACAACCCGAGACCGGTTCCTTCACCCGCCTCTCGCGTTGTAAAGAACGGTTCAAAGATGTGTTGCATCACTTCGGAACTCATGCCGCAGCCGTTGTCCTTAACCGCAATCTCTGCCTGCGTGCCGACGTCGCGTATCGAAATCTCGACGCGGCCGCCGGACTCTGTCGCGGCGAGAGCATTGGTGACCAGATTGAGTATGACCTGTTTAATCTCAGGGCCGTTTGCCCAGACATAGCAGGGCGACGTTCGACCGACGGTCACTTCACGATCCTGAAACTTCCCGATGAGATGGGCCATCCGAATCACTTCGCCGACGATCGCGGTAACATCGTAAAGACTCCGTTCGGAAGCATTTCCACGAGCGAAGTTGAGTAGCTGCTCGGTGATCTCCTGGCATCGCTGAGATTCACTCTGCATCATCTGGAGGTAGTCGCGAACGATTTGCGCATCGTTTTCCGGCATCTGTCCGAGCAGACCGTCCAGCCGCCATTCAAGCGAACCAGCCGCCCCGACGATGGCGGAGAGCGGATTGTTAATCTCGTGGGCAACACCTGCCGCAAGGAAGCCGACTCCGGCAAGTCGAGCCGACTGAACGATCTGTCGGGTCTGTTGACGGACTTCGTCATCAAGGTTTGCGCGAATCGATTGAAACCGAGCAGTCATACTGTTGAAAGCTTCTGCCAGATCGGCGATCTCATCGTTCGTTCCCGAGTTAATCCGGTAGTCGAAGTCGCCATCTTCGGCAACTCGCAACGCCCCTTGATGAAGTCGAGACAACGGAACGAACAGCCACCAGTATCCGCCCCAGACCAACCACCCAAACAGGACGAATCCAGCCACTCCGGTCGTGGTGACGATCCGGAGGTGCCAAAGATACTCCCGCTGCGACACCCGCAACCTCGCGAACATTTCACTAGAAGGGTCGGGAATGCTCTGCACGACATCAATGATATGCGCCACGGAGTCGAAGATCGTTTGAATGTGGGCTTCACGCCCCTCGGTTCGTGTTAAGCAGGCACCTTCGCTCGCCAACAGGCTGAGTTCGCGATTCACTTCGCTCAGCAAAGGCCGATAAGCTGTATTGAGCATCGACTCGCGATTATCCGAAAATGGCAATCGAACAAGTCGTTGCTGAAAGACTTCGACCTGCGTGCGGGCATCTTCGAGCGAACGTCGAAACTCCTGAGCCTGAACAAGTGCATCCCGCGTTCGTTCCGGCCCTGAAGAAGCAACCGGCAGCGAAAGCGGGCGAGTCAGCGAACTCATCGCCGCGATGAGGTCGGCACTGCGAGGCGACTCGCGAATGCTGTAGTCGAGGTCATTCACCGTCCGTCTGTAGGCAAGTAAGCCGTTCAAACTACTGGCGAACATTCCCCCTGTCAGGAACAGCAAGACAGCCGCCCCCACAATCATCTTTCCACGAATCGACTTTCCGAACAGCACGCATCACCTCCCTGCGTCCGCATCCATCCTCACCCCTGTTGGTAGCAGGAGGCCGTATTCCAAGCGATGTATACCACCTCGGCAACCCCTCGGGCAAGGCGACTCGGTTCCCATACCTCGAACAAATCCCATTCTGGGTCCACCGAAAGAATTGTTCCTGCTATCATGACATCTCGTTGACAAACGCCGTGCCACAGAGACGACAACGCTCCGCGCACACCATCATTCCCCTTTCGGTCTTAGACCGGCTTTCCCTCTTCGAGGTCTACAACATGCAGTTGCACCAGATGAGCCGTCCGTTTTCTCATTCGGCGATCTTACTCCTTGCTCTGGCGACATTAACGCTTTCCGTAAACAGCCGATCGGTTGTCCACGGAGAAGAGAAGGTCGAATTCGGAACACCGGAAGTCGGCAAATGGGTCTCGATTTTCAATGGTAAAGACCTCACCGGATGGACACCGAAGATCAAAGGGTACGAGTACGGCGACAACTTCGCCGACACCTTTCGAGTGATCGATGGAATGCTTTCAGTTCGATACGACGGCTACGAAAAGTTCGACCGCAAATTCGGCCATCTGTTTTACAAAGACAACCTCTCAAACTACCGCATGCGGGTCGAGTATCGCTTTGTTGGCGATCAATGTGCCGGGGGCGAAGGTTGGGCGACTCGCAATAGTGGCATCATGATTCATGGCGAAGACCCGAAGGGGATGGGGAAAGATCAAGACTTCCCCACATCGATCGAAGTGCAACTGCTGGGAGGACTGGGGACTGCCAAGCGGACCACGTCGAATCTTTGCACCCCTGGGACCAATGTTGTCAAAGAGGGGAAACTCTTCATGCCTCACTGCACGACATCAAGCTCGGAAACCTATCATGGCGACCAGTGGGTCGTTGCGGAGATTGAAGTTCGCGGAAACAAAGTCATCAAACATATCATTGATGGCAAAGTCGTCCTCGAATACTCAGAGCCTCAACTTGATCTGCGAGATGCGCATGCCAAAGAGCTAGCGTCAAAACGCGGGGACGATATTCAGCTCAGCGGCGGGAGTGTTTCACTCCAGTCTGAGAGTCACCCCTGCGACTTCCGTCGAGTTGAAGTGATGTTGCTGGAAGAGTAGCCGCTCAATCCTATTCATACGATGGCCCTCCAGGTCCGTCGAATATGTTAGTCCCCGGCACAAAAATCTTGGGCCCCCGCAGACCCGACGCCTCCTCGATCTGCGTTCTTTCCCGTACGGAACGCAGAAAATGGTCTGAACTCCCGGCTCACTGACGAGTCGGGAGTCTCCTTTCCTGGCTCACGGGAACTCCTTGAATGCCCAACCTGGGCGAGACGTAAAGTGAATACAGAAACCTACGATGTCGTCGTCATTGGCACCGGTCCCGGCGGTGAAGGAGCCGCCATGCAGGCGGTGAAACTCGGCAAAAAAGTCGGCGTGGTTGATCGTCTCCCGCAAATGGGGGGGAGTTGCACCCATCGGGGGACCATCCCGAGCAAGGCCCTAAGATTCGCCATTTTTCAGCTGACGACAGTGCTACGTAGTGGCCTGTTCGACATGCAAGCCTCTCCGCAAGCGTATTCGTTTGCCAAATTGCGAGCGTCGGCTTCGTCAGTCATTAAGCAACAGTCGGACATGCGACGCAGCTTTTACGACCGCAATGGCGTCGCTGTCCATCAAGGTAACGCCCAGTTCGAAACTCCAAACAGCCTCCTCGTCACCGATGCCGACGAACGTGTGCATCGCCTAAAGGCCGAACACTTCGTCATCGCCACCGGCAGTCGCCCGTATCGTCCCGCCGATGTCGACTTCAATCATCCCTTCGTTCGAGACAGCGACACGATCCTCGATTTGGAAGAGACACCACGCACTATCTGCATTTATGGAGCCGGGGTTGTTGGCTGTGAATATGCATCGATGTTTAAGAACCTCGATTGCAAAGTAAATCTCGTTAACACTCGCGATCAATTGCTCGAGTTCTTGGATGACGAAATTGTCGATGCTCTTAGTTATCACCTGCGAGAGCGCGGTGTCGTGATTAGGCATCGCGAACAATACTCGCGCGTCGAACCAGTTGACGATGGGGTCATTCTGCATCTCAAGTCCGGCAAGCAAATTAAATCTGACATTCTCTTCTGGGCCGCAGGCAGGTCGGGGAACACGGAGGAACTGGGGTTAGATAAAGTGCAGATTACACCCAATTCTCGTGGGCAGATCGATGTCAACGATGACTTTCAGACCAGTCAGCCGCAGATATACGCGGTCGGAGATGTCATCGGCCCTCCGTCCCTTGCGAGTGCGGCCTATGTTCAAGGTCGGTATGCCGCGCATCATCTGGTGCATGGACACTGCGATCGAGCGATTATTTCGGACATCCCAACCGGCATCTATACAAGTCCGGAGATCAGTTCGTTAGGTAAGACCGAACGGGAACTCACCGAAGCAGGGATTCCCTATGAAGTCGGACAAGCGACGTTCAAAAGTCTCGCGCGAGCACAAATCACTGGTCAAACCGTCGGCATGCTGAAGATCCTGTTTCATCGCGACACATTGCAGATACTCGGTATTCACTGCTTCGGAGCCAATGCGTCGGAAATCATTCACATCGGACAAGCGATTATGTCGCAACCTGGCGAACAAAACACTCTGCGCTACTTTGTGAACTCAACCTTTAACTATCCCACAATGGCCGAAGCGTATCGCGTCGCGGCCCTCAATGGTTTGAATCGTCTCTTCTGACAGATTCTAACAGACTCTCCGCCCTCTTGAATTTCGACACTCCACCTTTGCGACACACATCGAGACGACCCATGCGAATTGCTCTGGCTCAACTGAACCCGACTGTCGGCGACCTGAGCGGGAACAGTCGGCTAATTGCGGACGCAGTGCAACTGGCAATTGCTCAGGGAGCCGAGCTAGTGGTCACCTCAGAACTCGTACTGTGTGGCTATCCCCCCAAGGACCTCCTGCTCCGGCAAGGTTACGTTGCGGCCTGTGATCGAGCAGTGGAAGATCTCGCTCGTCGTCTCCCACCGCATGTCGGGGTTCTCGTCGGCCATCCAACCGCACGCCACCTTCCACAGGGTCGCGTCGCCAATGCCGCCAGCCTGCTGTATCAGGGGGGAATTCTATCGACGGTGCATAAGACGTTGCTGCCTAACTATGACGTTTTTGACGAGGAACGTTATTTTCGTCCGGCGACCGAGCGACGGCTGATGGAGTTCAAAGGTTTTAAGTTAGGAGTTCATATCTGCGAAGACGCCTGGTGGGGCGAAGCGAATACGTTTTATCATCAGGAGCCTGACGAGCGGGTCGACCCTGTAACCGACTTAGCACGGCAGGGGGCTCAACTGTTGATTAACCTTTCGGCCAGTCCGTTCGAGGTCGACAAACCGGGGCGACGGTTTGGAATCCTTCATCGTCACGCCACGTCCCATCGCCTGCCAATCCTGTTTGTGAACCAGGTCGGCGGGAATGATGACCTGGTCTTCGATGGACATAGCCACGTGCTCGACGAAAAGGGGCGTGCAATCGCAAGACTTGCGGGATTTGAGACGGATCTGAAAGTCTTCGACTTCGGCAAGACACTCGAACCAGTGACGTTAGCCCCCCATCGACGAGAGCAATTGCTCCTGGATGCACTGACTCTGGGCCTAAAGGATTACCTGAGAAAGTGTGGCTTTTCTGATGTCGTGTTCGGTTCGTCGGGGGGAATCGACAGTGCTCTGGCCTGTGCAATCGCGGCGCGAGCGGTCGGACCGCAGCATGTTCATGCCTTGCTGATGCCCAGTCGCTATAGCAGCGATCATTCCATCGAAGATGCGAGGCTACTTTCCGAGAGGCTCGGTGTGGACTGGGAGATTGTTCCTATCGATGAAGTCCATCGTGCCTACGAGCGATTACCGTTGATATCGAGCGACCTCGCAAGTCAACCGGCTGGTCTCGCGGACCAAAATCTGCAAGCACGCATCCGGGGCGCTATCGTAATGACCCGAAGCAATCGACATCATTGGATGGCCATTGCGACAGGAAACAAAAGTGAGCTGGCGGTCGGATACTGTACGATTTACGGAGATATGTGCGGCGGGTTTGCTGTTCTGGCAGACCTATTTAAGCAGGATGTCTATGCCGTTTCCCGGTATGTGAACGAACTAGCGGGCCAAGAGGTCATTCCTGTCAGTATTATCGACAAGGCACCGAGTGCGGAACTCGCGCCGAATCAGTTCGATCAGGATACACTTCCCCCTTATCCTATTCTTGATGCGATCTTGAAAGGATTAATCGAAACGGAGCAGTCACCGCAGGAACTCGCGGAAATGTATTCTCCAGAGACGGTTCGCTGGGTGGTCAAGGCATTGGACCGAAACGAGTTCAAGCGTCGACAGATGCCGCCGGGGATCAAACTTTCGCAAAGAGCCTTTGGAAGCGGTCGACGAATGCCGATGGCGTCCCGTATCTCGTACGATTTCGAGGAATGACCTCTTGTGTAGTGACGAGGGGCCAAAAGAAAAGCCAGAGCTTGTCCAAGATGCCGGCCGAGGGGAGTTTCCCTCGCATGGAAATTCCCGCATCGGGGACTGTCGCCTCCGAACTCGGTGTGTCGAGCAGAATTGAACTAAGTCGAAACACGCCAGGGTTCACCTGTTGGTGGAACAGGAAATCTGCGGCATACTCGTCGAGTGGCATCCCGGCTTTCATGCGAGAATCGGTGACAATACATCTCCAGCGACGTCGGTCAGGCGGTACCGGCGTCCGTTGTGAAGAAACGTCAGCCGCTCGTGATCGATGCCCAATAAGTGGAGCATGGTCGCATGCAGATCGTGTACGGAAACCCGATCAATAGCGGCTCGGTATCCAATGTCATCCAGTTCGCCGTAACTGACGCCTCGCTTGATCCCCGCGCCAGTCATGAAGATGCCGAAGCCGTTGGGGTTGTGATCACGTCCGCCATTCCCTTGCGAGACCGGCATGCGACCGAATTCGCCCCCCCAGATGACTAGCGTGTCGTTGATGAGTCCGGACCGTTTCAGATCGGTGAGCAGGGCGTCGATAGGGCGGTCCGTGGCGCGGCAGTGACCACGGTGATTTCCGTTCAAGTCGCTGTGGGCGTCCCACTCACCATCGCTATAGACCTGCACGAAGCGAACGCCTCGTTCCACGAGACGACGGGCCATCAGGCATTTGGACCCGAATGACTTCGTTTCCTTCTCGTCGATTCCGTACATCTTGCGGGTCTCTGCGGTTTCGGTGCTAAAGTCGACAAGGTCAGTCGCCTCCATCTGCATCCGATAGGCGAGTTCAAAACTCTGGATGCGTCCCAGCAATTCCTCTTCGCCGGGACGTTTTTCCCTATGACGCTGATTGAGCTGTGCCATCAGATCCAATTGAGCCCGCTGATCCGCCTGAGTCACACCATCCGGACGAGATAAGTTGATGACGGGGTTCCCTTCGGGGCGGAACAGGGTTCCCTGATAGGTTGTCGGCAGGAATCCGGAACTCCAGTTGAGGTTGCCCCCTTTGACTCCCTGATTGTTCCCGAGCACCACGAACCCCGGCATGTTTTCGTTCTCGGAGCCAAGTCCGTACGTCACCCATGCACCAGCACTTGGGAAACCGGGACGCGGGATGCCGGTGTTGATTTGGTACAACGCCGGGACGTGATCGTTCGACTCACTATAGCAGGAACGAATGAACGCGAAGTCATCAACATGCTTCGCGACGTTTGTGTAATGCTCGCAGACCCACGATCCGGTCTCGCCATACTGTTTGAACTTGTAGGGAGACTTCATCAACGGGCCGGGATTGCCATTGAAGACGTCGATGTCGAGCTTTTGCCCATCACGTCTGGTCAACTCTGGCTTCGGGTCAAAGAGGTCGACCGCACTGGGGGCTCCTTCCATGAACAGCCAGATCACCGCCTTGGCTTTTGCGGGGAAATGTCCTGCTTTGGGGGCCAGTGGGTTGAGCGCAATTTGCACCCCATCGGCAGCGCGTAACTGTCTGTGACCGAGCATTTCGGACAGTGCGAGCATTCCCATGCCCGCACCCGCCTTGGCCAGCAGATCGCGACGGGACAGGTGATTCTGAAATCGTCCGCAGTGTTGTTGCAGAGTGTTCATGTTGACTCAATCGACATAGATGAATTCGTTTAGTCCGAATAATGACTGGCACAAATCGACCCATGCGTCACGGTTTGCTGTCTCTGGGCCAGATTTCTTGTCGCGTTGCAGGCGAGCTTCGGTTTGTGATTGAAGAAAACTTTGTGCCGCCGCCAATTCGTCGGCGTCGGGTTCGCGGTGCAGTGTGAACTGAAAAGCTCGCCGAAGCCAGGTGTTTGTGTCGCCACCCGCTTGTTCGGCAACACGTTTCGCGAGTTCTTCCGCCCGCAGCCTGACAAACGGATCGTTCAGCAATGCCAGCGCTTGCGGTGCGACGGTGGTGTTGACACGTCGTCCGCAGCTGACTTGTGCATCGGGGGCGTCGAATGCCTGCATCAGTGGATACTGCACAACTCGCTTGTGGAACATGTAAACCGAGCGGCGACGGTTCTCTGGCCCGTCCTTAACATCCCGAGGATAGGGACTCTTGACGTTCCGGGCCTGCATCGCTTCCACGGCAATGGGTGGCTTGAAGCTGGGGCCATACATTTGCGTGTTGAGTGTCCCGGCCGATGCGAGCATGGCATCACGCAGAGCCTCGGCTTCGAGTCGTCGGGGACGATATCGCCACAAAAGGCGGTTATCCGGGTCGATGGCTGCCTTCGCGGCGTCGAATGCCGATGACTGCTGATACGTTGCACTGTTGATGATGAGTTCATGAATATGTTTGACGCTCCAGTTGCTCTTCACAAACTCGCCGGCAAGCCATTCCAACAGTTCTGGATGTGTGGGCCTCTCGCCTCGCGTGCCGAAGTCGTTGGGAGTACGAACGAGTCCCTCTCCGAAATGATGCTGCCAGATGCGGTTGACCATGACACGGGCCAGCAGAGAACCAGCTCCATGATCGAGGTCGGTGATCCATTCCGCCAACGCCCGCCGCTGCTGGGTACTATCGTCACGAAGTCGATTCTGTCGGGCCGAATCCCAATAGTCCTTGGCGGACTTGTCGAGAGTCAGTACCGTTAGAAATCCAAGGTCCATCTTTTCTCGACGGGCAAGAAAATCCCCCCGTTCGAAGAACCAGGAATCTGGTGGCTCGGCGGCGAAGTCGGCAAAGGCGAATGCTGCGGGGAAATCAGCCGGCTTGCGTTTCGCAATTGCCTGCACCGTTGCCTCCAGTTCGCTCCACTTCTTCTGATCTGTCTTAGACAAAGCTGCAACAGACTCACTGTCGGAAATCGACAATTCCTTTTTGAATCGACTTGCGAGCTTCTTCGACTCGGCGTCATCGGGCATCTCGGCGAGAAGTTTCTTTTGAGCGTCACCAATTTCCAACTGATCGATCTTCTGGAGTCTCAAGGTTTCGACAACGGATCGACTGGCAGTCTTTAACCATTCGTCGAGTCCCTTCACGGCGGCGTCGTATTCGGTCTGCCAGGTGGAGAGATTCTTCCGAAACTCTTGCACCTTATTTGGAGAGGCCAGTGGGACATCTTTACGATCACCGCTGTTGAATATCCGCATCAGACGGTAGTAATCGCGTGAAGTGATTGGGTCGTACTTGTGGTCATGGCAGCGGCAGCACCCGATCGTCAGCCCGAGCAGGCCCTGACTTGTTGTCGAGAGCATGTCGTCGAGTTGGTTGGCCCGCAGTCGCAGCTTCTCCTCCTCCATCGGCACGTTCAGGTTTTCGCTGAAACCTGCCACTATAAACCCAGTGGCCGCAATGGCGTCGGGCGTGTCCGGTGCGAGTTCGTCTCCCGCGAGTTGCCAACGGACAAACTGGTCGAAGGGGAGGTCCTCGTTCAGCGACCGGATCACGAAGTCGCGATAGCGATAAGCATTGGGCCGATCGGCATCTCCTTCCATTCCATTACTGTCCGCATACCGGGCGACATCAAGCCAGTGCCGGGCCCAACGCTCGCCGTAGTGTTCAGACTTCAGAAGTCGAGAGACCACTTCCTGCGGAAGCCCAGACGCGGACTCCGATGCATCGACTTCAATTCCGAGTTGCTCCTCACTTCGCCTGCCTCCGTCCTCCTGCCACTGCGGCGGCAGCCCGATGAGATCAAAATACACCCGGCGCATGAGAGTACGAGTATTGGCTCGATGATTCGGTTGCAGACCGTTCGCTTCGTGTGAATGTCCGATGAAGCGGTCGATGGGGGATAAGACCCATGCCTCATTCTGAACTTTTGGTAACTCGACCGTCTGCAGCGGGCGAAAGGACCAGTGTTGCCGATCCTCCTCGGTGATGACCAGTTCCGACGGAGTTTCAGCGACCGGACCATCTGCTTGGGGCCAGACGGCTCCACCATCGACCCATCGTCGCAGTTTTTCGATTTGATCGGCCGAAAGCGATTCTCCTTCCGGCGGCATACGCTCGCTCTCATCTTTCGAAGTGATTCGTTCAATTAAGCGACTCTTTCCAGCATTGAGTGGGACGATCGCCGGTTCTTTAGAATCTCCCCCTCTTACAGCAGATTCCCAAACATCAAGCCGCAACCCTCCCTGTTGCTTTTGCGGTCCATGACACTTCAGGCAATGCCGCGTTAGGATCGGCGCGATGTCACGCTGGTATTCGACTGGGGCGGCATGAACCGCGCAGGCCAATGCCATCAGCATGGCCAAGGCTAAGAGAACCAACGTTCCGTTTCGTCGAAGGCAACGCGGATCCCATACATCGAATCGCCACGGAAATCGGATCTGATTAAACGCGCGAACTGTTGTCATAATCTAATTCCGCTTTCGACCATTTCCCGGGACAAGTGTGTTCAGTCCGCGACGAAGATGCTCCACCATGTACTTGGCGGCGCGCACACCATCCCCCTGTTCCAGCAGATCGAGGATGCGTCGATGTTCGTCCACGCTGGCCTGCATTCGTTGGGGGACATGTTCAATAACTCGCATGACGATACGAAAAATGCGGTCGCGAAGTTGACGCAGGACTCGCTCGATGTCTGCATTACCCGCATATTCGGCCAAGAGCAGATGGAACTCACTGTCGCGGGTAATAAAGGCTTCGACGTTGTTCGTCCGCAGACATTTTTCATACGCGGCCACGTTCGCCCGTAACTGCTCAAGTTGACAGGTCGAGATTCTCGTTGCCAATTTACGGACAACCAGTGTTTCGAGGGCCTGACGAATCTCAAAATGATCGACAATTTCGTTGGTCGTCAGATTATGGACAACAATACCCCGTTGCGGCCCAATGGAGAGCAGTCCCTCGTTCTCTAATCGCTCGATTGCTGACCGGACGGGAGAGAGACTCATCCCGAGTTCCGTCGCCAGGCCACGGGTGGACAGGAAAGGCGCTTGCTCAAGCTGACCGCACAATATCCGAGACTTGAGTTCCGAATAGGCTCGCTCTCGCAGCAAGCCGCAATTCGTCGCATCTTCACTTCCTGGCGTCTGAACCGATTTCATGGCAGGGACTCAATTCCACTGGAATGCCACCTGATATATCAGTGGTGATGGTAGCACTTTCGTTTTGACCGTCAAACACATGCATGAACTATTACTACCTTTCAGAGACTGGTCCTTCGCGACGCAAACGTCACCGGTGCCGCTGTGCCAACGGGCAGTGGCACATTGCCGTAATCCTCCGACGTGCGAATGACGCTGCGACTCCGAGTCGCTCGTTTCTGGCTTGCCGTCGAAATTCAAACAACGAGAAACAAGAGGTCGATGTCCACGACGTTGCCTGCGGTCCTTTGAACACGGCTGGACAGAGTTTCAGACTCTCGCCCGATGTTTCATGAACATCGCCGCAGCTCAATGCGAATGTCGTCACCGCGAACAGATTTCCCCACCAATAGGAGACCGCCCCATACAACACCCGAAGTTGACCGTTGGAATGACAGGGGCGTCTCGCTTCCTGTACTATGGCGTACCTACTCAGCACACCTTGTCAACGACGGGAGAGGTTCGGGCGATCGAGTTTGGTAGGTGACTACGGAATTCGTTTCGCCTGTCGTGTGAAACTTCGCCCCTAATGAACTTTCAGGAGAGCAGCATGAAGCGATCATCGATCTTGTTCGTCTTATACTCGTTGATTGGTATCGGACTGTCGGGTGCGCGCGTCTCTGGAGAGACACGCGACTTGATTCTTGTGGCGGGGCAGTCGAATGCGGTGGGGTATGATGCCAACCCCGACGACTTGCCCGTGGACGAGACAGACAAGAACGTCCTGTTCTGGTTCCGTACCGGCGATCCGCCGCCGGATAGATACGACACGACGAGTTCCCGCAAGTGGACGACGCTGGGGGTCCAACCGAAGGGGACGCCGGGCCCCAAAGAAGCAGTTGACGGTATGCCGCCGTTGCCTCGCCAGTATGGAAACTTCCAATCCTCAAAGGGGGGCTTCGGTCCCGAGATCGGCTTCTCGCGGGAATGGCAGAAGCAAGGGGGAGCCCCATTGGCAATCGTGAAGGTTGCCTTGAGTGGAACAGGTCTGCGGACCGACTGGAACCCAGCGGATCCAGGTCCGAGTGGGGCCTGTTATCGCGCACTTGTCGAAGAGACCCGGATGGCGATCGCCGCTGCAGCTGAACAGGGGGTCGAGCTTCGACCACGGGGGATGATCTGGGTGCAAGGGGAGAGTGACTCGAATCCGCAGGACGCAGCGAATTATGAACAAGCTCTCGCGGCGATGTTGGCAGCCTTGCGAAAGGACTTGAAGTCTCCCGACTTGCTTGCACTGCTGAGCGTCAACAGTCGATTCGGAAACGGAAAGAACCCACACGTCGCCACGGTGATCGCGGCGCAGAAATCTTTGGCCGATAGGGATCCCTTGTCGCAGTTTGTCGATACTGACGGAGCCGAAACGCTCGGCCCATCGCACACACATTTTACCGCCAAAGGGACGCTCGATATTGGCCGGCGATTCGCCGCCTCCTATCAGGAGTACGCTGCCAAAGAGGCCGTAACCGAACCCGCTCGCCAACCTGAGACATCCTCAACTGTCACCGTAGCACAAGGGAAACGAAAACTACCGAACATCATCTTCTTGCTGACGGACGATCAGGGCTATGGTGACATTTCGGCTCACGGAAACCCGGTTCTCAAGACGCCGCATCTCGATCGGTTGCGGGCCGAGAGCGTGCGGTTCACAGACTTCCACGTCAGTCCGACCTGTGCCCCGACTCGTAGTGCGTTGATGACGGGGCGACACGAGTTTAAGAACGGCGTAACCCATACGATTCTCGAACGCGAACGGATGACGCTCGATGCGACAACCATTGCCCAAGTGCTCAAGTCGGCAGGTTACACGACCGGCATCTTCGGGAAGTGGCATCTCGGAGATGAAGCCGAGTATCAGCCGAACGCTCGTGGGTTCGACGAAGTCTACATTCACGGCGGAGGAGGCATTGGCCAAACGTATCCCGGTTCGTGCGGTGATGCTCCGGGGAACAAATACTTCGACCCGGCAATTCTGCACAATGGCAAGTTTGAAAAGACCAAAGGTTATTGCACCGATCTCTTCTACCAACAGGCGACCACTTGGATCGACGCCCAGCGAAAGAAAGGGCGACCCTTTTTCGCCTATGTCCCGACAAACGCTCCCCATGCGCCGTATATCGCCAAGCCGAAAGACCGGGCACTTTACGAATCCGCAATGAAGGACGGCAAAGGACTGAATGAAAACGCCATCAGCTTTTTTGGAATGTTGGAGTGCATCGATCAAAACGTCGGTCAGTTGTTAAACAAACTCGATGAATGGGGGATTGCCGAGGAGACCATCGTCATCTTCATGAACGACAACGGCGGAACAGCCGGGGTCTCGGTCTTCAACGCCGACATGCGTGGTTCAAAGGGGACTGCCTGGTTGGGTGGGACACGAGCAAACTCTTTTTGGAGATGGCCGGGGACGCTAAAACCCGCGGACTGCACGGCTCTCTCGGCTCACATTGACTTCTTCCCCACACTGGCCGAGATCAGCGGAGCGACGATCCCGGAAGCCGCACTCAAGCAAGTGGAAGGCCGCAGTTTGCTGCCACTACTCAAGAACCCAGCGCATCACTGGGAAGACCGCCATCTTTTCACGCATCAGGGACGCTGGAGAAAGTTGGAAGATCCGAACAAATCGAAATACCGGATGGCGTCTGTTCGCAACACGCGTTGGGCGATGGTCAGCGATAGCGGCGGAGCGGAACCCAAATGGCAACTGTTCGACCTGCAGAACGACTATGCTCAAAAGAACAACGTCATCGAACAGCACCCCGAAGTGGTCAAAGAGTTATCTGCCGCATTTGATCAATGGTGGGAAGAGTGTTTGCCCTTGATGGTGAATGAGAAGTCGATGGGGCCGAAGATCAACCCGTTTCAGGAACTCTACTACAAGCAGTTTGGCGGCGAGCCGACTCCTCAGGATCTGAAACGAATGGAACCGAAAGGTGCCTTGGAGTTTGGAAAGGCTCCCCGAAAACCCCGTGCCCAGCCGAATGGGACGAACTGATCGGTGTCAGGTGCATGCTGTACTTTGCGAACTCCTCCTCTCGGAGACCCCATCCCACCAGAAACTCCTTCTCCACCGATTTCGACTCTCGCAGTTCAAACCGAGTTTTAGCGAGTGAGAAGAGGAGGAGGAGGCGTCTCGACGCAAACAATGAGTTGCATTCCGTCGAACCTGCCAGGAAAAGTTTGCCGCCAGCAATGGCATCATGTCGGGGGGGATGGAATAATCACCGTCAGTTTGGTTCACGGGTCATGAGACATTGCACAGATCATGGCCGTTCGAGCGAGTTGTTTCACAAAAACATTCGGGTGTCGTCCCGAGGAAATTGAAGGTGATCAGTCATGCCGAGTCAAAAGGTTCGTCGCGAAGATGTGAAGGGGGACGAGAGCCTGTGCGATTATTGCACGGCGAAGTGTTGTCGCTACTACGCATTTCCGATCGACGCTCCCGAGACTCGCAAAGAGTTTGACTACTTGCGATGGTTCATGCTGCATGGCCGGGCATCGGTTTTCGTCGACAACGAAGTGTGGTATCTCATGGTCCATGCCGACTGCAATCATTTGCTTCCCGACAATCGATGTGGCATCTACTACGAACGTCCGCAAATTTGTCGCGAGTACTCGACTGATGGCTGCGAGTACGATGGAGACGGGATCTACGACAAGTTTTTCGAGACTCCTGACCAAGTGTGGGAATACTCGCAAGCCGTGCTTCCGTTAGAAACGCCGCGCCGATTCTCGTCCGCCCCAGCCACTCCGGCCGAGGTGAAGTTGCCGATGTTGAATTGAGGGGCGAATGATGAGCAATCTATCGGGGAGCCATGCCCCTCAGGTTAGGCTTGCTATCAATTGAAAGAGGCGGCATCTGGTGTTCCAAGTCGGCGAGTGACTGGCGGATGTAGGCGGTTAGCTCTTCAAGCACATCCGGCGTTGGTCGGCATCCCTTCCATCGACTGAGATCGAGTGCCGGACCGAACAGGACATCGGCCGGCTGACGCTTCAAATAGGACGCAACCATCGACTCGCCTTGAGGGGAGTTCCGAACGAAGACCGGGTACGTCGGAGCTTCTCCCCGTAAAGCGAGCCATGCGACCCCAGTGTTGAAGGGGAGCAATCCGCTCCCCAAGTTGAGTCGCCCTTCCGGAAAAATACCGACGTACTCCCCCGCACGAAGTCGGCGGAGTGCCTCCTTGGCCGACGCCATATCGGCATGTTCTCGATCGACCGGAATGCTTCGGGCCGTACGAATGATCCATCCCAGTATCCCACGATCACTACAATACTCCTGGGCCGTCAGGAAGCCGATAACCCGCATCCGAAACCCCGACTGTTTTTTCAGGCTGGCACAGTAAATCAATAGCGGATCGACCGGACTGCGGTGATTCGCGACGATCAAAGCACCCGACTTTTCCGGCAGTGGACAGATGCCATGAATGCGTTGAGAACACATGATGACGCTGTAAAACTGCATGGCTCTCGAAAGCAGCCAGACGGAAATTCCTCCTGCTCTCGCGATCTGCCAGCCGATGACGAACAGGCCGATCAGCAGATAGAACCCCAAGACTACTAAGGCATTGAGATCTGATGACATCGAGGCAGACGATATCGAGGGATGGAATAGAAGAGCAAACGATGACAATTACAGCGACGGCCACCGCAACGAATGAACGGGATCGGTTCCGAGTTGTTACCGTCAGAGGACGCAGAAATCGATCGACACGTTTCGCATCACTCCGAGAACCCGATACACTCGAACGGAAGTAAGTATATTAGACCCCGAGACGTTTCCCGCAAAGTGATCATGGGAATGTCCTCGATAGAAAGTGGTCAACGTTTCGGGGCAAGAGTATGTCTGGGAATGGCGAATCGTAACGAGTGGAATTCAAGATGCTGCAACTGAACGGAGTCCCCATCGACGACACGTTTGCCGAGGCGTTTTCTACCGTTGCAGCTCGACTCATCGTCACCGCGGAGTCGGCTGAGTGGGCGAGAATCGCGGGTCAACAGGCAACAGGCTTTGCAACCAGTGTCATCGCTTGTGACTCAGAGGCGGGGATCGAGCGAGAAATTCCCCCTGAGGAGTCTCCCGATGGTCGACCGGGGGTCTCCCTGATGTTCTTCAGCTTCAAGCAGGATGCGGTCGCCAAAGCAGTGCTCGGGAGAGTCGGTCAATGCATTCTGACTTGTCCCACGACGGCCTGCTACGACGGTCTTCCCGATGCTCCAAAGAATCAGCGATTCCCTCTGGGGGGCGGGCTGCGATACTTTGGTGACGGCTTTCAGACCTCAAAAAAGTTCGGCTCACGGCGACTCTGGCGATTGCCGGTTATGGATGGAGAATTCATCTGCGATCACTCTGCCGGGACGATCAAAGGGGTCGCCGGGGGAAACCTGATTCTCTGCGGCGTCGATCAGGCCCAAACGCTGCGAGCAACCGAAGCCGCCGTTGCGGCCATGCGTCGAGTGCCCGATATCATCCTTCCTTTCCCCGGAGGGATTGTCCGATCAGGAAGCAAGGTGGGGTCGAAGTACAAGACGCTTAAGGCGAGCACGAACGACCCTTTCTGCCCAACGGTGCGACCACTGTCGAAGACAGAACTTCCCGACGGCTGTGGGGCCGTGTACGAGATTGTGATTGATGGTCTCAGCTTTGACGCAGTCCAGACGGCAAGCCGGGTCGGGCTGCATGCCGCAACCGCTTCGCCGGGCCTCCTGAAGGTGACCGCAGGGAATTACGGCGGAAAACTGGGCAAGCATCACTTCCACCTTCGCGACCTGTTGATACCTCCCCCGTGACAGACTCTTCGGTGTGAGTCAATGCGTAAGAAGTACGTCATCCGTGGCAATCAGAGTCCTTTTCACTTGTTCAAACTCATCACTCCAAATCTGCGAGGTTCAACATGACACTTAAAGAATGTCTCATCGCTTTGGAGAAAGCCGGAACGGCACAGAACCGGAAAATCTACGCCAGGCACGGGGTCAGTGCCGAGATGTTCGGCGTCAGTTACGCGGAGTTGGAGCGACTGAAGAAGCAGATTCGGACCGACGATGCGTTGGCCGAGGGGCTTTGGCAAACGGGAAATCATGACGCCCGTGTGTTGGCGACGAAGATCGCCGATCCTAAGACGGCTACGATCGCCAGGCTCAATCGGTGGGCCAAACAGTGTGATGACTCGCCGCTCATCAGTGCGTTTGCGGGATACGTTTCACACACTCCTTGGGCCAAGGGGCGCGCGAAGTTATGGATCAAGTCGAAGCAGGACGCCATTCGTTCGATTGGCTGGACGGTCGTCTCCTGTCTTGCAACAAATCTTGTTTCGGTGACAAATGCCAGCGAGACGGTTCCCTGGATGGCAGAACTACTTGTTCAGATTGAAGCCGAAATTGGCGAGGCTTCGAATCAGGCAAGACGTTGTCAACATAATGCCCTCATTGCGATCGGATGCCATGAACAGTCGTTGCGAACCTTGGCAATAGCTGCCGCTCGACGGATCGGAACAGTCGAGATCGACCATGGAGAGACCGGCTGCAAGACGCCGGATGCTGTCGCCTACATCGAGAAAACGTGGGCCTATCGGGAGAAAACAGGCCGCCCGGCCCGTCGTCGTTGTTGACTCGGTTCGTCCGCTGTTCACAGGGCAACTGGTGGGCGATGCTCCCATTCGGATACTTCAGCCGAAGCAAATTGACCGCAAACCGCGACAACGGCAAAGCGTGACGGGGAGCGAAGCTTTCAATCAGGCTTTGTCGGCTGCGGCGGCAAGGCGGCTGAAGATCATGCGTCCGGCACTATTTTGCAGAACGCTGGTCACCACGGTATCGGCTTCTTCGCCCACCATATTTGAACCTTGATCGACCACGACCATCGTGCCATCGTCGAGGTAGCCAACTCCTTGTCCCTGCCCTTCGCCCTCTTTGATGATGCGAATGCGAACATGCTCGCCAGGAATGAACCGTGGCTTGAGCGAGTTGGCAACGTCGTTCAGGTTGACCACTTGCACTCCCTGAACGCTGGCCACCTTGTTCAGGTTAATGTCGTTGGTGACGATTCGTCCGTTGTGTTGACCGGCCAGTTCCACCAATCGTTGATCAACCGATTTTCCCTTGCCGGCATCGGACTCGATGACCCGGACGTCGATCTTGGGGTCTTGTTGCAATCGACGCAGAACGTCGAGCCCCCGTCGACCACGACTGCGACGGACCTTATCGTGGCTGTCTGCAATGTCCTGAACTTCCTGCAGGATGAACTGTGGAACCATCACCTCGGCATCCAAAACGTTTGTGTCAACCATATCCGCAATGCGGCCATCGATGAGAGCGCTGCTATCAAGGATGAGCGGTCGTCCTCCTTTCAACTCGCGAGAGAATTCGACGTAAGGGATCACGAAACGGAAGTCGTCCTTGGTCTGCAACAGGAACGTAATACAAAGGTAGGGCAAAGTCAGCAGGAGCATCATCGTTGCTGTTCCCTGAAATCGCCCCCCTTCCGACCCGACGAGCTGCGGCGAATTGAAAAGCGGTTGGAGCGCAAGGTTGAGCAAGTAAGCCAATAACACCCCGATCAACAGGCCGAAGTAGATGCCTGACAAAACTTCGACCTTTTTGCGGGGGACCAGGAGGTCGACCAGCAGAACCAGTGCCGCAATGGAGATCAGTACCGAAAGGGAGCCGAGCGGATGCTCGCGGACGATCGAGGGGGCCCCAGAGTCGGGGGTGAGTGTATAGGTCACAATCGCGCCCACGCTGATTAGGACATACAGCACCCGAATGATTAACAGCAGCATCGCAGACCTGATCTTGGAAGGAAGTTCGGACGACGCCAAGGTGGGAGAAGCAGTTCGGCCCGCTTCAGGCGTCGAGGATTTTGGTCTCTCCATCGACTCGAACAGGACTCCAGAGAGTACCACAAAGAGGCACGCGAGTCAGCGTGTGCCTCCCGTCACCCTCAGCCCGGTCGAACTTCATGAAGAGACTCAGCTTTTGATAATACGCCGTCCGTCTGTCGATTTCCACATGAGTCAGTCGAAATCTGACAGACTCACGGAACTTTCATTCTTCCCAACCGATCGACTCGGTGCGGCCGTCAAGGTCACCACGTCTATGTACGGGCCAGTTTCTTTCCTCGCTCGTGGAGTTCTATGGGGACAGACTGAATCAGGCGCGTCACCACGTCGTCTGTCGATATCCCTTCGCTGTTTGCCTGAAACGTCGTGACAATGCGGTGCCGCAGGACGGGATGGGCGACCGACTGCACATCTTCGGTGGTGACGTGAAAACGTCCTTCCAGAATGGCTCGTGCCTTCGCCCCCAGGATGAGGTACTGCCCCGCACGCGGCCCCGCTCCCCACGAGACATACTCCTTAACAAAGCCGGGAGCGTCCGCTTCGTCGGGACGGGTGGCGCGGACCAAGTCGCGAGCGTAGACGAAGACGTGCTCGGCCACTGGGACCTTCCGTACAACTTCCTGCAACGCCAGAATTTGCTCGCCTGTCAGGGCATGAGTCAGAATCGTTTCGACTCCGCCGGTCGTCTGTTTCAGGATTCGCAACTCTTCGGCAGCAGTTGGATACTTCACGATGATGTTGAACATGAACCGGTCCAACTGGGCTTCCGGCAATGGATATGTCCCTTCCTGCTCGATGGGGTTCTGAGTTGCCAAGACAAAGAAAGGGTTGGGCAGGCGATATGTGCTCGAACCGACAGTCACGTGTCGTTCTTGCATCGCTTCCAACAAGGCGGCTTGCGTCTTCGGAGGGGTCCGGTTGATTTCGTCCGCCAATAGCATATGCGTGAAAATTGGGCCCTGCATAAACTGAAAAGTCCGACGCCCCGTCTCGGGGTCGTCCTGCAGGACGTCGGTTCCTGTGATGTCCGAGGGCATGAGGTCGGGGGTAAATTGAATGCGACGGAACGAGAGGTGTAAAATCTTGGCGACAGTGCTGACGAGCAGCGTCTTCGCCAATCCCGGGACCCCAACCAGAAGACAGTGACCGCGACTGAACATGGCGATCAGTAACTGATCGACCACGTCGTTCTGCCCGATGATGACCTTGCCAATCTCTTCCCGCATCCGCTTGTAGGCTGCCCCTAAGCCGCGAATCGCTTGGGCCTCTTTCTCTTTCAGGTCGTCCGCTTCAATCTCGAGAAGCTCGGGCTCATCCAGACCTTGCCCCCGCTGATTTTCAGGGTTACCCGCAGATTCCGAAGAGTTACGAAACGCCATGTCAACAGTTCCTATTGCAGTTCAGAAGTGAACGATTCAATACTCGCCCATGTATCGTAGCGACCACGCTGACCAATTGGCAGTAAACTCTCAGCGGAAATTCCTGCTGATGCCAAGACTTGGCTTTAGAGGGAGACAGAGCCGTTAGCGGTCGGTCTCAGCCCGGGAGATTGAGGCCGCGATCATCTGGGCTGTAATCGGAGAGAGATGCAGCCCTGCGCGAAAGTGACCGGTCGCGATGTGCAGATTCCGGTACTCCGACACCGCCCCGATCGTCGGACAGGCTCCGGGGGCATGGGGCCGCAAGCCCGCCCAACTCCGAACGAATTCTGCCTCCTTCAGTGACGGAACGAGTTCCATCGCAAACTGCAAAAGCCCCTCGACTCCGGCGGGTGTTGTCCGAGCATCGAAGCCGACCCATTCTTCCGTCGCACCGACCAACACCAACCCATCATCCCGCGGAACAAGATAACGGGCTCCGCACTCGATTACCGATGAAAACGGACGCGACGGCAACTTCAGGAGTAAGATTTGTCCTCGGACCGGTACGACCTGAACCTGAGGCACAAGCGAACCGAGAAGCTGAGACGACCACGCTCCGGCAGCGACGACAAACTGATCGGCTCGCAAGGTCTCCATCCCGACACGAACTCCAGTCACCCGGGAACCCTCAATCTCCATGCTTTCGACCGGACTGTGGGGGCGCAGGTCTACCCCGTAACGTTGACAACTGGCGATCATTGCGCGCAGATGATGCGGATTACGCACCTGACAGAGGTCCGGCAGTCGATATCCTGTCGACTGATTTTCCGAAAGTCCGTTGACGTGCGTCAGCATCTCGTCGCGTGTGAGTGGCTCGACGCGAACACCGACGGACTTCCACTCGCTCATCTCTTCAACCAGCGAACGGGGGATGCGAACCTGCTCGGTCAATTCGGTCACGGAGCAGGCCGCTGGTGAAAGTTCAAGCCCGCCACAACTGCGGAACCCATTGTCGATCCCGGTCTCTTCGAACAATGTCGCGCTGAGCGAGGGCCACATTGCGTGTGTTTGGGAGGTCCAGGATGTGAGGGGATGATTGGAATCCCCAGGGAATCCGGGAGGGAGGATGCCAGCCCCGGCCCATGAGGCTTCTCGCCCTAAGTCCTGCCGATCGAGGAGAGTGACGCGGCGTCCACTGATGGCCAACTTTCGCGCGATGGAAAGCCCAATCACGCCGCCGCCGACAACGACCACATCACGCATAACGCTCACTGTCTCTCGTCACTCGACTCTCTTTGAACCTGGACCGACTCTCGCTGACCGGCACCACTTCAATCGTGTTGCACCACTCCCCCGTCGAGAATCAGAGGCTACCAATAAAGCCAGCGCCTAGAGCTTTCAGGTCGGCGTTGTAGACCGATCGGACTGCCTGGTCGGCACTCTTACCACTCTTCAGTTCGCCGACAAAGGCTGCGAACTTACCGACGCCCCCCTGACGAATCATGTAGGAAACGATCGAGTATCCAACCGGTCCGATGGTGGCTGGCGAGAACGTGCCATCCCCGAACACGTTTTCTGGAGGGCTGACAGCCCGAGCGACGCTGCGGGCGATGCTGTGCATTCCCTTGAAATAGGTGTTGGCTTCAGCCCCGGTCGATGCCAGCGCAAGACCTGTTCCGCGAACGACCCACTCGGGCATCTTCGCTCCGTCTCTTCGGAGGAACGCACCGGTCATATGATCGTTGAGATTGACCTTGAGTCCCCCAGACTCCTCGCTGATGTCGTCGCCGACATCCAATAGGGCAACGTATGCCTGATCGTAACTTGCCGACACGACAGAATGTCCTGTCATCTCTTTCGCGGCTCTTCGTCCTTCGATGACCTGATTAAATTCGTCATACCCAAAGCGATCCTTGATGACGAAAATCGTCAGGCGACCTTTCCAGAGTTGTCCGTTGGGGATGTTGAACATCTTCCGGATGTTGGTGATATTTTCGGTCGCCCAGCCGTTGACTTCTTCCAGTCGCGTCGCGGAGACGTTCCCCATCAGGAAGAGGTCCGGTGTCTGTAGCGAGCGGTAGCTCTCGGTTGGAGCCACCTTCTTCCATTGATCTTCCGAAGTGTCGATGCGGAGCTTGTTGAATTCTTCAGGCGTTAGTTTGGCGAGTTTGTCGGCAGCGATCTCTTCTTCGGAGCGAACATAACTGCGGAGCGGTGCCTTCGGGTCGGTCCCGTCGAAGGCGTTCCCTTCATCGAACCACTTGATTAGGTCTTCGTAATTCTTCCGCGTGATGCGGGCCTGTCCTTGAGGCATTCGCGGCGCTTCCAGTCCGCCAACGAGTCGGAACAACCGGCTCCCTTCTCGATTCCCCGGAATGACCACGCGACCGCTATCCCCCCCCTTCATCATGGACTCGAAGGAGGTCAGGTCGAGACCGCTGTCGGGGGCGTTGCCGCTATGACAGCCGACACAAAGATTCGCCATGAAGGGAGCAATGTCTTTCGTGAAAGAGACCGTTTCGTTTCCTTTAGGCTTCGGGATGACGACGGTGACTGGAGGGCCTGCAGGAGCTTTTCCCAAGTCTTCGAGTGGGACATCGTCCTTTTCGGCATCGTACTTCGCCCCTTCGGCAATCCACGACGAGAGAATTTTCATTTCTTCATTGGAGAGTGCCGCACCATTAAGAGGCATTCGGGCCTTGTCGTCGGGGGTTGCGACACGAGCCATCAACAAACTTTGTTCGGGCTTGCCGACAACCAGCAGAGCACCGCTTTGGCCTCCCGCTTTCCAGCCGGCAAACGTTGAGAGGTTAAGGTTGCAACGGGGGTTGACCGCTCCGTGACAGCGGACACACTTCCCCTGAATAATCGGGGCGACCTCTTTAACGAAACTCGGCCCGAGCACAGGCTCTCGACCTTCGGCCTTGGCACGAGTAATTTCCAAGGTGCGAGCGTTCTTCGTGATCAGTTCGCTCAACCCCATCATCTTGCGATCACTGGGGTCAACGCCGATCTCCTTGGCAATCGCTTCGACACGTTCGCCTGTCGTCTTTAAGATCTCGGCACTCTCGTCGAACTCCTTCTTGCGGATCATCGACGAGACTTTGCCGAGTTCCTTCTTGAGTTCGAGTAACTCCTTTCGCTGCTCGGGGGTCTGCCCCATGACAGGCGAACCACAGGAGAATACGAGTCCGAGGAGGCAAGTCAGAATGATCGCATGTCGCATAGAAGGCCTCTTGGGCGTTCAACTAGAATGGGATAGTCGTTAGACACGATCACGTGATGGGCGAAAACCGGGCTGGCTCACCCTGTCAATGAGTTTCACCCGTTCAGATGAGTTCAACGTGTCACATGAGAGTAAACCGCTGGAGGTGTTCACGCATCGCCCCCCTTCGGCTCACACATCGCTCCGAGAGTATACGACGAAAACCTGCGGGATGGAACTAGAGACTGTCAACGCGGCGAGAGTTTTGGGAAGTGCCCACACAAAACAGGGTTCATTCGTACACATTCGGCATGCTGTTCTTCCTGTAACCAAGATGTTCCGCAGGATTTCACACATGACAGATGCTTACGGTTTTGTCATCTCCTCCTGCACGATAAACTACGCCGAGACTCAACGGCGCTCTGGTCGAGTGGCCGGGGTCTTACCTCTCTGCGAATCCTTTTTCGACGTGACAAACTCATGAACGGCCCCAATTTCAACAAGATGGAACTGATTCCTGTCATCGCTCAGGACGATGCCACTGGAGCGGTTCTCATGCTCGCTTACATGAATCGCGAAGCATATGCCGAGACCTTGCAGACCCAGCGGGTCTGCTACTGGAGTCGATCTCGGCAAAAGTTGTGGCGAAAAGGGGAAGAGAGCGGCAATGTTCAGCACCTGAAGGCGATTTACTTCGACTGCGATGCCGACACGCTGCTGGTCCGGGTCGAACAAGTTGGCGGAGCAGCCTGTCACGAAGGATACAAGAGCTGCTTCTTTCGTCGCATCGACCCCACGACCGGCAACGTGACCGTCGAAGGTGAACGCCTCTTCAACCCCAAGGAAGTGTATGGCGACAAGGGGTCGAAGTAGGGGGTGTGAATCCCGGCAACGATTAGCCCCAACTTTTACATGTGGGGCGAATCGAAGACTTCTGATCCCCCGTCATCATCGCACGGCACTCACAAGAAAGCACACATCATGAAGTTCGCACCACTCGGTGGATCGGGAATCTCGGCTTCGCGCATCGCTTTTGGAGCGTGGGCGATTGGGGGTTGGAACTGGGGGGGACAGGACGAATCAGAAGCGATTCGGGCGATTCATGCGGCAGCTGATGCGGGAATTACTCTGATCGACACCGCCCCGGTCTATGGGTTTGGAAGGTCAGAAGAGACGGTCGGGAAGGCGATTGCCGGTCGAAGAGACAAATTCGTCATCGCGACCAAAGTCGGCATGAGATGGGACACGACCAAGGGGCGGTTCTACTTTCATTCCGACGATAGCGAAACCCGAGCCGATGGAGACATCGCCGTTCATATTTACAGTAGCCCAGAGTCGGTTCGGCTCGAAGTGGAGCGAAGCCTGAAGCGATTGGGGATCGACTGCATTGACCTGATTCAAACCCATTGGCAAGACGAAACAACCCCTATCGCTGACACGATGGGGGAACTCGTCAGGCTGCGAGAAGAAGGAAAGGTTCGGGCCATTGGTGCCTGCAATGCCACGATCGCTCAGATCGACGAGTACCGGTCGGCAGGTCGGTTCGACACCGATCAGGAAAAGTTCTCGATGGTCGACAGAGGCCAACAGGACGAGAAACTTCCTTATCTGCTCAAAGAAGGGATCGCTTTTCTTGCCTATTCGCCACTCGCCAACGGGATGTTGACAGGCAAAATGGGGCCGGATCGGGTCTTTCCCCCCGGCGACATGCGGAACACTCGCCCACGATTTACCGTTGAGAGTCGTCAAGCGGTCACTGACTTCCTGCAGTTAATTCTTCCAATCGCCGAGGGGCGGGGGATCACGCTGACGCAACTCGTTCTCGCCTGGACGCTGGCACAGCCCGGCATCAGTCATCTGCTGGCGGGTGCTCGCAGCGAACAACAGTCGATTGAAAACGCCGCAGCAGCCGACGTGGAACTCTCGGTTGATGAGGTCGCACAAATCACCAACTCCATCGGCGATCTTGGCGACAAAGTCGGCTCCGCGGCTCCCCCCAGCGTCAAGAAGTCCTAAGACTCCTCGCAGCCCGCCAAACGTCCCCGTGCGCCGGACATCCTTGTCCGGCTCCCCCCCAGATAGGACACGACCGTCGGGACCAACTAATATCTTCGGTCTCACCTCAACGGACCGACAGGCTGACACACGTCCGTCTCACCTCTTCGACAGATAGAACCCCGATGTCTTACGACCTGACGCAGCTACTCGGGAATGACGAGCATGTCTATCAGATACACACTCATGCCCCCGGACCATCCGGACAACTTCCACTGACTCCCGAGATGTTGCTCGACAGCCCGAGTGGTGATCTGTTTGGGATGACACAGTCGGCGGGAATGGGATGGGATCCGAATCATCTGCTGCGAGATCAAGTCCTCATCCTCAGTACGATGGGGGGGATTCGCGCCGAGGATGGGCATCCGATTGCGCTTGGATTCCATACCGGGCACTGGGAAGTCGGTTTGCTGATGCAGGCGGCAGCCAACGAACTGTCGCGGCTTGAGAAGATTCCGTTTGCCGCCTACGTCTCCGACCCATGTGACGGACGGTCTCAAGGGACGACCGCGATGATGGACAGCCTGGCGTATCGCAACGATGCCGCCATTGTGCTGAAGCGGCTCATTCGATCGTTGCCCACTCGCAAAGGGGTCATCGGCGTCGCCACTTGCGATAAGGGGCTTCCCGCCATGATGATCGCGGTGGCAGGCTTCGGGAAATTGCCGGGCTTGATCGTCCCTGGTGGCGTCACATTGCCTCCGACAATCGGAGAGGATGCGGGCAAAGTTCAGGCGATTGGGGCACGCTTCGCGCATGGTGAGATCGACCTGCAGACAGCTGCCGAGATGGGCTGCCGGGCTTGTGGAACCCCCGGCGGCGGATGCCAGTTCCTAGGCACAGCGGCAACCTCTCAAGTGGTCAGCGAAGCGCTGGGGCTGTCGCTGCCTCACAGTGCGCTCGCTCCTTCGGGCTTGCCAATCTGGAAGGAACTCGGCTCTGCGACGGCACGGGCACTTGTTCAGCTTCAAGAGAAAAAACTGACCGTGTCGCATTTGTTGACCGACGATGCGATCGAAAATGCGATGGTCCTGCACGCCGCGGTCGGGGGTTCGACGAACCTGTTGCTGCACATCCCGGCGATTGCGTTTGAAGCCGGGCTGAAGCGTCCGACGGTGACCGACTGGAATCGTGTCAACAGACAGACGCCGCGCATCGTGGACGTGCTCCCGAACGGTCCGGTCGGGCATCCGACGGTCCGGCTCTTTTTGGCGGGGGGGGTTCCCGAAGTGATGCTGCATCTCCGTTCGCTCGGCCTCCTGAAGTTAGACGCACTCGCCGCGACTGGACAGCCTTGGGGCGATGTCCTCGATTGGTGGGAAACCTCCGAACGTCGCGAGCGGTTTCGCGAGGCCCTCAAGGAACGGGACGGTATCGATCCCGACGACGTCATCATGTCCCCCGCGAAGGCAAAGTCCCGCGGCCTCACAAGTACCGTCACCTTTCCGACGGGAAACATCTCCCCGGAAGGTTCCGTCATTAAGAGTACCGCAATTGACCCGAGTGTGGTCGATGCCGATGGGGTGTACCGAAAGCTGGGACCGGCCCGCGTCTTTACTTCAGAGAAAGAGGCCATCGCTGCGATCAAGGGACGCACCACTGAGCCGATTCGTGAAGGTGACGTCATTGTGCTGATCTGCCGCGGTCCGTTAGGCTCGGGAATGGAAGAGACGTATCAGATCACTTCTGCCCTGCGATATCTCCCGTTTGGAAAGCATGTCGCGGTCGTCACCGATGCCCGGTTCTCGGGAGTCTCGACTGGAGCCTGTATCGGCCATGTTGGCCCCGAGGCACTGGCCGATGGACCGGTCGGCAAACTGAAGGACGGCGACCTCATCGAAATTATGATCGATCGTAACCGTCTCGAAGGGACGTTGAACTTTGTCGGCGACGGCACGACTCGTTTCACGCCAGAGGAAGGGGCAAAGATTCTCGCTGAACGAACGCCGACCGTGACGCTCGCACCCGATCCGCAACTCCCTGCCGACACGCGACTGTGGGCGCTGCTACAACAACTCGGCGGCGGGACGTGGGGTGGCTGCGTCTACGACGTCACCGCTATCGAAACTGCACTCCGTCGATAGAGTCCGTTTTGAAGCGCAGAGTAACGAACCTCATACGCCGGACTTCCTCTACTCCAGACATCCTCCCTTGACGCCGAACATGGGGGTCCGATCGCGGACGGCAGGACAGTAGTTACTCGGCCTTCGGGAACCCGGCTTCCAGCAGATCTTTGTAGCCTTGCTTCAGGGGGCGGACGTCATACCCCGCCTTCTTGAGAATGTCGGCCGCTTTCAGGCAACGGGAACCCGAGCGACAATGGCAGTAAATGATCTTGTCTTTCGGGAGCTTTTGAAGAGCGGCCTCTGGCTGCTCGTCGTCGGCAAGTGCGCTGAGTGCAACGTGTCGTGCCTGTTGAAGATGTCCTGCATCCCATTCGGCTATCTCGCGAACATCGACCAGTACCGCCGTTTTCTCGGTGAGTCGCGTCTGCACGGTCTCTATCGAGTCGGACGTATGCTCGGCCGCAAGAACGGCAGTCGTGAGGACCACGCTGCCGCACACAACGCCCATGACCAATAGGCATCGTCGATAAATCGATGTCACGGCAAAACAGGATCGACATGGAACAGGTGAAATCATGATCGCCTCGATGCGGGTATTGCAGGTTAAGTAGATGAGGAGAGAACTTCTTCAACCAATTCAACCAATGAGAGCTGCCGGGCTGCGAGTTCCTCGGCGATCACCAGAGGCGAATTGAAGACAACCGGCAGTCGACATGCTCTAATGCTGTATAGTACGCTCTTACTCTCGGATTGGGAACATCCCGACGTTTGCGGCGCGTTGCCGCGATACTCGTGGAAGTCACATCGAGAAGAGAGGCTCAATTCGAGATGAGACAGACTGGTAACGACATGTTCAAGGGACGCGTCCTGTCATCGAGGAGTTTTGAGATTATGCGGAATCGTTGGCGATACGGATTCCTAGGGCTGTGGTGCTGTGGTGCGATGTTGGGGGCCGACAGCATTTCTGTCGCCATTGACGACGAACCACCAGTAACGGCGGTAGCGAGCGAAACAGCCGAGGGGGCCGAAGCTCGGCATGTCGTTCCGGACTATGTGACTCACGTCGCCCCCATCTTGCAGAAGTATTGCGTCGGGTGTCATAACGCTGATGACCGCGATGGCGGGTTATCGCTGGAAACCTTTGCCGAGTTGCAGATGGGGGGCGACCATGGAGCCGCCGTTCTCGCGGGGGATGCAAAGACGAGTCGTTTCATTCGGCTGATTCAAGGGACCGCAAAACCTCAGATGCCCCCAGAAGGAGAAGTCGCCCCGACGGCGGAGGAAATCGCAACTCTAGTTGCATGGGTGGAAGGTGGAGCGAAGGGACCTGAAGGGGCCGAGCCGGACCCATTCAAGATCGCGGTCCCGAAGATCGCGAGTCAGACCGACACTCGCCCCGTGACGGCCATTGATGTTGATCCGTCTGGTCGTTGGGTCGCGATCGGACGATTTGGACAGGTCGAGATTAGCGAACTTGACTCCAAACGACTGACGCCGACCCCGCAACCGCTCGCCTTGGCACACAAACTCGAGGGCTTTCCAGGAAAGGTTACGAGTCTGCACTTCGCGCGCATTCCCGAAGCTGTGCCCATAAATGAATCCGCTCCTGCACCTGCTGAAAAAGTGGATGCAGCACGTGAGGTGCTGGCGGTTGCCTCCGGTGTTGCGGGGCGAGGTGGAGTCGCCTTTCTACATGATGTCGCAAGCGGTCAATCGATTCGAGAGTTTCGAGGCCATCGTGACATTCTGTTCGATGCCGAGGTATCACCGAACGGAAAGATGTTGGCGACATGCAGCTACGACCGGGAGATTCGACTCTGGGAGATTTCGACCGGCAAACTGTTACTCGTGCTGAACGGACACAATGGAGCCGTGTATGATGTCGCGTGGCATCCTTCGAGCGAGTTTCTCGTTTCCGCCAGTGCCGACGATACCGTCAAGGTCTGGAGAGTCTCCGACGGCGAACGGATGGACACTCTCGGACAACCCCTCAAGGAGGAATACTGTGTCACTTTCTCACCCGATGGTCGTCAGATCATCGCCGGGGGTGCGGACAACAACATCCGTGTTTGGCGTCTTATCTCAACGGATCGACCACGTATTAACCCGATGCTCTTTGCCCGATTTGCTCATGAGGGGGCAATTCTCAATCTGCGATTCACTGCTGATGGTCGGCGATTGGTGACTGTGGCCGAGGATCGGAGATTGAAGGTCTGGGAGACCGAGCAGTTTACCGAGATCAGTCACACGCCGTTTGCCGAAGTGACCTCTGCGTTGGCTCTCACCTCGCCGCAAGAGGTGCCCCCAGCTACCGCTGGGAGTGACGGGAACGCTCAAGACCCCGCGACTTCGCCAGCAGCGGTCCATGTCGAAGCGGGAACGGCGAATCAGTTTGCACTCTTAGGAGACTTGGCTGGTGGCTTGCGATTTGTCGCAATCCCGACGCAAGGAACTCTGCCGCAACCGAGCAAGAACAGCCACTCGTCGACTGTCGCCATCGCTCTCCCCGATGCACCCATGAATAAGCTGGCAGAACAGGAGCCGAACGATCTAGCCGACGACGCTCAGTTGCTTGCGTTGCCTGGTGAAGTGACAGGGACGATCCACACTCCGGTCGCCGATGCAAACGAGATTGCCGTGAACAACGTGCATCCATCACGAGGAGATGTCGACTCCTTTCTCTTCTCAGCGAAGCAGGGCGAAGAGTGGGTCTTCGAGGTCAACGCGAGTCGATCAAAGTCGCCGCTCGACTCGTTTATCGAGGTCCTCGACAAGCAGGGACAGCGTATCGAGCGCGTCCGATTGCAGGCGGTGAAGGAGTCTTACTTCACCTTTCGGGGGAAGGACGCGGACCAGACGGGAGACTTTCGGGTCTTCAACTGGGAGGAGATGGAACTTAACGAGTTCCTGTACGCGAATGGGGAAGTGAGCCGACTTTGGCTCTATCCGCGCGGCCCAGACTCTGGATTTGAAGTCTACCCGGGGAGCGGCAAACGTTGGGGCTACTTCGACACGACTCCGTTGTCTCACGCGCTGGGGGAACCCTGTTACGTTGTCGAACCACGAGAGCCGGGCGAGACCATCATTCCGAACGGTCTGCCCGTTTTTCCAATCTACTTCGAGAATGACGATGACAGCCATCGCGAGATGGGGAGTGACTCCAAACTGACGTTCGTCGCTCCTGCGGATGGCGAATACATCGTTCGCATCCGCGATGTGCGAGGCTTTCAGGGGCAAGAGTATCGTTACACCTTGACCGCACGACCTCGCCGCCCCGGTTTCGTTGCGACGATTGCCGGTGGAGACAAGACCGTCAACGTGGGGAGTAGTAAAGAGTTTAAGGTTTCGGTCAAGAGGCTCGACGACTTCGATGGGCCGGTCCGCGTCGACATCACCGGACTTCCGCCGGGATATCATGTCACCAGTCCGCTGCTCATTGAGGAGGGGCAACTCGCCGCTTTCGGCACCTTGACCGCCGATGCCGATGCGATGCCCCCATCAGCCGAGTTGGAGTCGAGTTCGACGGCAACCGCAACTGCGATGATTCGTGGCAATGAGGTGGTGTCCACAATAAAAGGTTTGGGAAAGATCGTCCGGGCCGATGCGTCTCCATTGACCGTCGCCATCATCCCCGACCCTGAAGGGGCCCAGCCACTTCAAACGACGGTGTCGACCATCGTGTCGGAGGGATCCAATGCGGAGGGTGGGCAACCGGCCCCTTTAGAGTTCGAGATCACTCCAGGGGAGACGATTCGCCTCCGAGTGAAAGTCCATCGAGGGAATTTCAAAGGTGAAGTTTCGTTCGGAAAGGAGGGGGCAGGAAGGAATTTGCCGTTCGGCCTATATGTTGACAACATCGGACTGAACGGGTTGTTGCTCTTGGAAGGTCAGTCCGAGCGGGAGTTTTTCATTACGGCGGCCCCATGGGTGCCTGCGCAGTCACGACTGTTCCATCTCAATACCGGTGCCAGCGGAGGACAGGCCTCGCAACCGGTCCTGCTGCATGTGCGATCTGCGAAGTGATTCTGGGCATCCGTGACTGAGTTTGTTCGACGAACGCGAAGACTGAGTGGCGACAAATCGCGTGCGGAGGGCGAGTCCCTGTTTCTGAGAGTCAAGTTTCTTACAATCTCCATAGTCAACTGGTGCTGTTCATCAATTGACTAAGGAGAATCCTTACGTGTTCCCACAGTTCTCGCTCGGCCACCGGAGACTGTGCGACACATTGTCAACGTTTGGCGTATCTGACTTCGTATGTTGCAACATGTGACCTGGGTCTGTTTTTTCGCGAGCTTCAGCGTCGCCCTCCTACTGGAGTTGACGCAGCTTCTCTGGCCGAGTCGCGCCTCTCGCTGGGGAGCGATTGGGTTCCTTTCTGGAGGATTCCTGGCTCAGACAGCCTACCTCGTCTACCGCAGCAAGGATTCGCAACTGCCACCACTGCTGGGGTCGACGCACGACTGGCTGCTCGTCCTCGCATGGCTGGCTGTGCTGATGTTGTTGGCGGTGATGCTGTCAGACCGTAACAGCGGTGTGGGGATGTTTGTCCTCCCTGCGATTGTCGTTTTGGTGATTTCAGCACGATACGTCAGCGAAACTCGCCCACCGGGAGTGACCGATATCCCCCATTGGGCGATGGTTCATGCAGCCACCCTCGTGCTTGGCGTGGCTGGCATTGTCGTGGCGTTCCTCCTCAGCCTGATGTACCTCGTGCAGCATCGTCGACTGAAGCAAAAACAGACAGAGTCCGTTGGACTCAGACTGTTCAGCCTCGAACGACTGGGCCGCTGGAATTGGTGGGCGATCGTGCTTTCGGTGCCGCTGTTGACAGTCGGCATGGGGGTGGGGGTGTTTCTGTCTGTCCGTTCGCAGTCGACCGAGTCACCCGTCAACCTGGGGCAGTTTTCCTTCGCCCTGGCGGGGTTGTTATGGCTCGGAGTGATGGTGTTGTTTGGTCGGCTAGTGACCGCCAAGAGACATGCCAGTGGTCGGGGCCTTGCCTGGCGTACCCTTTGGGCGTGCGGTTTTCTGTTGGCGTCGTTGCTATTGTTAGAACTCTTCAATCAGGGGGGCATTCATGGCGAACGGCCAGATCCCACTCCCCGTGTCTCGAAGCCCGTTTCCTAAGGAGTCACTGCACCATGAAGTGTCGTACGAACCTGTTGTTGGCTGCATTTCTGGGCCTATTTGCGTCTGTCGCCCCTACGCAGTTTGCCGTTGCCGCCGATAACGTCACGCTGACGAAAGGGAAAGAAACGGTGAAGATTGCCGTCGGAGATGATGTCTTCGGGGTCTATCAGTTTTCCGGTCGTCATAAAAAGCCGTACTTGATTGCCGTCTCGGCTCCCGATGGAAAGGAAATCCTCAACTCATACGTCCATGGACCGCGTGACGAGTCCTTCCCGGAAGCGGGGAGGGTGTTCGTAGTTGCCGAAGCCGCAACGCTGACGGGCAGCGGCGAAAAGGTTCAGTTCGGCGACATCCTTGATGTCGACAAAATTGGGGACGAGGGGTTGTACATCGCCTCTAAGAAAGGGTGGCTCAAACGATCCGATGCTGTTCCACTGGGGGTGATGGTGACCCGTGTTATTGAAGATCCGCCCTCCTCTAAGAGTTACGATCATGTCCATCACAAGGGGGTTTGGAACACGGTCGACGAAGTGAATGGTGTCAAGTTTTGGAAGGAAGATGGTCGCATTGAAAATCAGTCCGTCGAACTGGTCACACCGTCGGGAAATCCTGCAGTGATGAAGGTTGTCAATCAGTGGTTGGGGCCTGATGGCAACGCGATCCTTAACGAACAGACGACGATCTCCATCTACGCCAATCGACTCTATGTCTACGATATCACCTTCAGCCCGGCTGGCGATGAGGCGGTTTTTGAAGACACCAAAGAGGGGATGTTTGCCATCCGGATGCCGGAGTCGATGACCGAAAAGAAGGGAATGGGACCGGTGGTCAACGCGGAGGGAATGCAAGGGACGAAATCTTGCTGGGGACGAACAAGTCCGTGGGTCGACTACATTGGACCGATCGGAGCCAACAAGTTCGGTCTCACCATCATGGATCACCCGGAGAATCCGCGAAAGTCACGATATCATGTGCGGGACTATGGCCTCTTTTCAATAAATCCCTTCGGCACCAAGTCGTACACGGCGGGGACCGACGCCCCACAACCTGCCGACGTGCTGACACTCAAGAAGGGTGAAACATTCCGCGCACGCTACGCTCTTTACGTCCGCCATGTCGACTCGAAGAATGTTGACATCAACACAGTCTACGAGGACTTTGTCAAAGCCGACTAATGCGACGTTTCTGTGACAATGCCCTGTTTAACGAGAATTTCCCCCGTGCAACGGACAAGGACGTCCGTTTTGCAAGGTCGCGGCCTTTCCCCACTGACCATTAGATTTCCCGCCTCTTTCCCTCTTCAATCGACTGACGACCGAGTATGGCTCTCGACTACTATCAGGTACTGGGTCTCTCCCGGACCGCCACTCAAGACGAAATCCGTAAGGCTTACAAAAAGTTGGCGAAGGAAAATCATCCTGACGCCAAACCGGGAGATGCGGCGGCAAGCGCACGGTTCAAAGAGGCAAGCGAAGCGTACGATGTCTTGGGAGATGCCGAGAAGCGAAAGCAGTACGACCAATTCGGCTCGCAGTGGAAACATGCCCAGGGCGGGGGGCGCGGACAGCAATTCGATTTCGATCTCAACGACATACTCGGAAAGGGTGGGGGCGGAGTCGATCTGGGAGACCTCTTTGGTGGGGCATTCGGAGGTGGTGGCGGCAGGCGTCGATCAGCACCCCCTCGAACATCGCGCGGCAGAGATATCACTGCGGAGATCACGATCCCCTTTCACATGTCAGCCGTTGGGGGAAGCTACGATGTTCATGTCGATCGAGGTGAATCGACAGAAACCTTGGCTGTCAAAATTCCTGCAGGGGTGAAGCCAAAGGGAACGATCCGTCTGGCAGGACAAGGGCAGCCCGGCTCCGGAGGTCCGGCGGGTGATCTACTGATCACGGTTCATGTTGCACCGCATCCATATTTTCGCCGGGAGGGAGACCATTTGCTGGTCGATGTTCCGGTAACCATTATTGAGGCCACTCTGGGGGGGCCGGTCGATATCCCCACACTGGATGAAGGAGAGGTCACGCTGACGATCCCGCCGGGGACGGCATCAGGTGCCAGGTTGAGGCTCCGCGGAAAAGGTTTCCCGGTTCTTCGATCCTCGGAGAAGGGGGATCAGTTTGCCATCATCAAGATCGTGCCGCCAAAGGAGCTTTCGGACGATGCCCGTCGGCTGCTCACCGAGTTGTCGGAAGTCCTCGATCAGGAACCTCGACGTGGACTCTGGTAATCAGGGCGTGGCCTTTAGTCTGCCGGAGTTTCGTCAACGGGTGCTGACTGAGACGACCGTCCGCACCTTGCAGATCGAAGACGAAGTCGGCTCGACAAACACGCTCGCTCAGCAGACGTCGTCGTTGTTGGAAAGCGATCAACTCCCGGCTCTGTTCGTCACGCGGCGGCAGACGGGGGGACGCGGACGGGGGCGGAATAGCTGGTGGTTCGGCGAAGGGGCATTGGCGTTCACCCTGTTGATCGAACCGTCACGATGGGGGATTGCTGCGGCACGTTGGCCGACGTTGTCGCTGGCGGTAGGAGGAGCGGTGGCGACTGTTATCGACCGTTGGTTCCCTGACAAAAACATTCGATTGAAGTGGCCTAACGATGTCTATTTCGATGGTCGCAAGGGGTGCGGCATCTTAAACGAATCGGTCCCTCAATCGGCGGAGAGATTGGTGCTGGGGATCGGCATCAATGTCAACAATTCCTTTGCGACGGCGCCCGAGGAGGTGCGACAACGAGGCGTGTCACTGATGGACCTGACCGGGCACGAATGCGACATCGAACAACTTCTACTCGATATCCTGAAGCAGATGGACTCGGATTTCACGGAACTTGCTGTCGGCTCGCCTCAGTTGGTCGACCGCTGGCGGCGTCTGTGCCTGTTGACTGGTTCGATCGTCACGGTCGAGCAGGGCGGATCCCTCCAGACCGGAACCTGTTTAGGGCTGGAACACGACGGGGCACTCAGGCTCCAAACAGCAGCCGGTCCACAGCGTCTCTATAGCGGCATGGTCATAGAGTTTTGACCGCTGTGACATCGTTGATGACGCAACAGAACGCAGGATCAATCGATCCGTGAGCCTATCGTTCGCGGAAGGTGATGCGTCCGCGGGACCAGTCGTAGGGGGAGACCTCGACTTTGACTTTGTCGCCGGGGACAATACGGATGAAGTGCTTGCGCATCTTCCCCGCCACGTGAGCCATCACCATGTGGCCGTTTTCGAGCTTGACTCGAAACTGCGTATTGGCGAGCGCTTCCACGACGGTCCCTTCAACAGAAATTGCCTCCTCTTTCGCCATTAGAACTCCTCGGGGTCGAAATACTGACGCACCGCTCACGCCTCACGTGAACTCAACGTACGTCCTTGGGAGTATAGGCAAATCCGTCCGGCAACGAAAGGAGCCTCTTGTCAAAAGCTTTCTCGAGGAAAGTATGGGGGAAAGGCGAGGTCATTCGACGGAATGACTCACCATCCTGACAACTTTGCCGGAACATGTTCGCCTTCTGGGGGAAATTCGGTATCCTGCCTGTTCCAGAGGGCTTGTGGATAGGATTTGTTTCTTTCGATAACGGCTTGAAGTTGCACATGGTTCATAACGGGAAACTTTATATCGAAACCGTCGGCTGTCAGATGAATGTGCTGGACAGCGAACTGGTCGTGGCGGCTCTGAGGCAACAGGGGTACGAACTTTGCTCAGACCCGAAGGAAGCTGACACCGTCCTGTTCAACACTTGCAGCGTGCGGGAACATGCCGAACACAAAATCTACAGTGCTGTTGGGCGATTGAAGTATGGAAAGCGGAAGCGTCCGAATCAGGTCATCGGGCTGATTGGTTGCATGGCACAGAAGGATCAGGAGGCCATCTTCGACAAGGCCCCGCATGTCGATCTTGTCGTGGGGACCGGACAACTCGCCGAGATTCCGCGTTTGGTCGATGAGGCCCGCAGCAGTCGGAAGCGGCAAGTCGCGGTGTCGCTCGGTCGCAAGGAGGGGACACGCCAGGAGATCGCTGGGAGTTTCGAAAGCTACGACCCACTCCGCGATCCGACGATGAGGCCGTCCCCCTGGCAGGCGTACGTCCGCATCATGATTGGCTGCGACAAGTTTTGCACTTATTGCGTTGTCCCAACCACACGCGGTCCCGAACAATCTCGTTCGCCGCATGACATCTTGAAGGAAGTTCGTGTCCTGGCAGATCAGGGGGTCAAAGAGGTCACACTGTTGGGACAGACGGTCAATAGTTACCGCTACACCCAGGACCAACAGGTCTACCGGATGTCGGACCTGTTGCGAATGATCTCGGAGGTCGAAGGGATTCTGCGGATCAAGTTCGTCACGAATTACCCGAAGGATACGACGGACGATTTACTTGAAGCGATGCGTGATCTACCCAAAGTCGCCCGATACTTGCACGTCCCTTTGCAGCATGGTTGCGATGATGTGCTGACGCGGATGAAGCGAGGCTACACGGTCGACGACTATCGCGAAATGATGTCGCGAGTCCGTCGCATTCTCCCGGATTGTGCTGTCTCCAGCGATTTCATCGTCGGTTTCTGTGGCGAGACGGAAGAGGCGTTTCAGCGTTGTATGGCCTCGGTTGAAGAGTTCCGCTTTAAGAACAGTTTCATCTTCAAGTATAGCCCGCGCCCAGGCACGAAGGCACACGACCTGTATGCCGACGATGTGCCGGAAGAGGTCAAGAAGCGTCGCAACAACGAGCTACTGGCATTGCAAAACGCGATCAGCGAAGAAGACAATGCGGAGTTCATCGGTCGCGAGGTCGAGGTGCTCGTCGAGGGGCCAAGCAAGGCCACGGTCAAGCAGCAAAACCAACGGCTGGAAGCGGACTCCAGAGGGAACGACACGAGCGAAGAACCGACGAGTGAGTTTGTCGTGCATCATGGATCGTCGCTACCTGGCTGGCATGCGGGGGCCGAGGTAGCAACACCCGACGATCCGCAATCGAACGAGACGCTGCTTTCGCTCGGAGGGGGCCCTTCTCCCGGCGTCCCCTCGGATCGTCCGACGGCTGAGACGTCCGAACGTTTCGAGCCGGCGACCATTTCGGCTGCCGAGGCTGAAGTCGTCTCCGGGCCGGTACAACTGGTTGGGCGGACTCGTTGCGACCGGATTGTCGTGTTCGATGGAAACCCCCGGCTGGCCGGAACATTAGCGACCGTATTGATCGACGATGTCTCAGCAACCACGCTGCTCGGCTCGATCGTCACTCAACATGTCCAGTCCGACCTTTTGACACTGCTCCCCCTGTTGCCCAACATCGATCTCTGCTCTTCCGGGACTTAATTCGTCGAGCAGTTGTGTCGAGGATATCGTTGTGCCTTGTGTAGAGCTTCGGAGGAGACATCTGGGTTTGTGGATGTGATGGCAGCCTTGTCTGGGGCGTTTGGGGAGACTTTGAAAAGAGTTGGGGTGAGTCGCTTTACCGGGCGGGGGGCTGTACATCACAATACAGCCATTCAGTCCACCGTTAAACTCCTGCGTCGTGGCCTGAAGCTGTTCGGAGATGGATTCGGAACAGTCTGAGGTCAAGTTCCAGGCGAAGATGGATGGTCTCCTCTTGAGGGCGACCTCGTTCGCTGATGGACAGTCGCGGAGGTTGAGAGAAGTCATCACATGCCGCCTCGCAAAAGCGCTGCAACTCCCCAAATGTCGGTTGCCCAGAAGCCTGATGTCGCCAAGTCATTACACGACATGTTGGCCCACATCAACTTCTCCAGTGGGGCCCCTGATGCCACGTTACTGAAGAACATCAACACTGTCTGGCCATCGCTTTCGGAGAAAGATCCCTGGGGGGAGTTGTTGCAAGTGGCGACGACTCGACTCGCCGAACTCGAACAGGAATCGCCGGTTTTTCGTGACTCCCAACAGGTTCGACACGTATTGCAAATCGGTCTGAAGGAAGTGCTCCCTGCCTATCGGGAGTTTCATCGAGATCAGCTGTTCCACCTGACCGACGCAGACTACAACAACCCCTTCTTTGTGGGGCGAGTGCTGGAAGCGGTGCTGTCGCAGGGTGGTTCCTGGGACGAAGTGGGGCGAATCGTCGATGGAGCCGTACGGCATCTGGGAGATTTCGTGGGGTATCGTCCCATCGCCGTACTCGAGAACGGTCAAGAGATGGCACTGTATAGCCACGAGCGAGTGGCAAGTCTGCCGCTCTACGTCGCGGGGGCCGGGGTGGCCGCAGGGCGCTATGCGGCGATTATTCAGCGAATCATGGAGTTCTTCGACGAGGCACCTCGTGACCTGCTCGAAGAGGCGTACTTAAACCCAGAGAACATCCGCGAGATTGTGCTGGACCCTCGGTCGCACGATCACCTGCATCCTGTCTACAAACGTACGAACTACATGTTCGGCGAGTGGGACCCTGATTCGATCGACACCAAGGGTCACTATACACGGCTGGTCATTCGTCGCATTGTGCTCGACACTCTGACCGAATGGGTAAGCCTGACGACACCGAAGATGAGTGCCAATGAACGACTGTTTGACGCCGCAGCTGCGCTCTGCGGCACCATTCTGATGGCATCATCTGTCAGCGGAGCGGGTCCAGATTCGCACGACAGTACCGTCTCGCTAACGACATTGCTTCCCATTATCGCCAGGCGTCGGGACGAGTTTTACGCCCGACTCATCAGTCAGGCGACGGGTGCTCGCGCTAAGCGACTGGAAGCCATCCGGAGCAAGACGCGGCAGCCATTCGGACATGTGCGGCAGTTTCTGAACTTGAAGTTGTCGAGCTATGGTGCCAATCAAGTTCAGCATCGTGAACTCGCGATGCTCGAGGCCCGGATGGGGTATGTCGAGGCAGCCCGTCAGGACGCTGCCGCGATTCCAGCAGCCTCAATCCGAATCGAAACCGAAATTCAGGCTGAACTCAGTACAGCATTGCGTGAATTGCGTGAAGGAAAGGTTGAGTCGGCGAGCGATCGGCTGGTAGTTGTCGAAGACTTTCTTCACCGAGGAATCGATTGCGGGGCGATCGTAGACCCGTGGAGTATTCTGGGTTTCCAAGGACAATACCCCCTGTTTCAGTCGCGTGAAGACTCGATCCCCGACAGTCGGATCGAGTCTCTCCTGGCGATCATGGAGGATGTGTTCCATGTCTACACTCGAGCGATGGTAGAAGCGGCAATTCTCGGAAAAAGCAGCCTCCAGAAAGATCTTTCTCGCCGTTATCAGACTCTCGCTGAGTGGTGGGACCGTTTTGCGTCACACGTTATTGAAGACCTCCCCGAGGTGATCGGCTCGGAGGCTTGGGAGTCGGCGAATCATGTTGCGGACATCCTGATGCTCTGGCATCAAAGGGGACACGCAACTGGGGACATGTCGTTTTGGAAGGAACACATCGACCGATTTCACTCGGCTCACGCCTATGGACCTGTAGTGGAAGCGTTGTTGCTGCACCATGACAACGTGGCCGCTTTCGCCTTACTGACACAGTGGCTCGGCCACGTTGAAACCGTCGGTTTTGAGGCGGGAGCACACTCGTTGTTTGGACAATTGATTCACTGGATGCGAAACGTCGTCAAGCAGCCGACCAAACCCGATTTTCAGTCTCAAGAGGTCGAACAGATCTGCCGCATGTTCGACTATCTGGAAGCGAACGGCGGAAGCTATTGGGAAGTCCCGACACTGGACGGAGTGCTTTCCCCCCCCAAGCGAAAGCAGAGCCCCGACTGGATGGATGAACCGATCGACTCCAGCGTCGACTCTGACGAATCTGACCTGTTTGGTGCCGCTTATGACGACGTGACCTTTGAAGACTCGGCTGATGATGGCAACTGGGGAGACACCATCGAAACGGGGAGTTCGCCCTTCTCCCTTGGGGAGTTTGAAGGGATCAGTCGCGAGTTGGAACCACGTTTGAAATTCCTGAACGCCATCGGGCAGATGATGCAACTGGCGGCTGTCGCCATGGCCCCGACAGAGTCGGTCGAGTCGAATGAAAGCCGAATCGAAATTCCCGAGCGACTCGCCTCAAGCGTAACGAACTGGCGAGAGAATTGTCGCCGCTGGGAAGTCGGCCTCCTTGGCTTGATGGACTCCATCGCACAACATCAGGTGGCAACGTCGTCAGAAGACCCCGATGCCAACATCGAGTTTGACTTGCAATTGCAGGTGAAATTCTACCTGCTCAATCAGATCGTGATGACGTTGATCAGCCTGAAGAACGCCGAGCGATTGCTGGCAGGGTCGCTGCCGCAGTTGGCAACTGTTACAGGGGCTGATGATCCCGACTCTGACGAGATCGAGTCGCTATTGACGACCGTATACCGTGCTGTTGCCCGTCGGGATGCGAACACTGTCGAACAGCACCTTCCGCATTTGTTGCGGCTGTTACAATTACATCCGATGCTCTACATTCCCTTCGAACATGGGGGCAAAGCCGATCAAATCCTGCGTGCTCAGACCATGCAGTCCATCGCCCGCTTCCTGCTGAGGGAACTCCCGAGGCTTGGTCTCTTGAAGCAGACCTGGCATCTGGCGAATACAATCTTCAAGATGGAACGACGCTGGCGCCCCGATGGTCAGGCCATCACCGAGTTTGATCGCCTGTTCGATGTTGCATTGCGAAACACCGTCGAATCGGTGCTTATTTCGGCCCGCGAGTGGGGGACCGGTCCGGATGGTGATGACCAGGTGCTCGATGCCATCACTGGAATTCTCGACCCATATCAAGATCTCTGGCTTAAACACAGTCGGACGATGAGACTCTCATCTGTCGACGGAATCCGCCTTGATGACGACTGGAAGGAAATCTACGAATTTGTTCAGTCCTATGGCGGCGACCTGTTCCACGCCAGTCAGTTGACGCTCGGCCATGTTCGGGCCGTGCTGCACCGTGGCGTCGAGTGGTACATCGAGTATCTCGAAAAAGAGGAAGACCCGTTACACCCATTGGCACTTGTGGAAGGGCTCCACGCCAAGAAGATCACCCGCGATGACGCCTGCTGGTGTCTCGAGAATTTGTACTCGATCGTCGTTGACAAGTTTGACCGCTTCCTCGAATACAACACAACGACGACACAGTCGGACTATGGGCAAATGTTCTACTGCCTGCTCGACTTCCTCAGGCTGGAGGCACGCTACGATCGCGATGCATGGAACCTCTCACCGTTCGTGATTATCCACGAGATGCTAGCCCGACAGGGGCGGCCTCTCGCGGCGACACTTTGGGGTGTGATGTTCGAGTCGCAGTCGATCGATATGGCGGCAGATCACCTTGCCGACCTGGAGGAACTCGAACAGCGACATGGTATGAAGATGCCCGCCATCGCAGATCATCTTGGACAACGGTTCATCAAGCCACTCCGTGTGAACGAGATGGTCGCTCAAGTCCGCCCAGCGATTGAGGCGGCGAGAGTCGACGCCACCGAGAGCGATGTCTTCAAAGATTGGCGAGCCAAGGTGAAGGCTTACCTTGCCGACTCCTGGGGTTCTGGCATCGACATCCCCGGCTGGATTCGTCAGCTCGACCGCGAAGCGTCGGAGGTGCTGCTCTCTGATCAGGGGGGACGCCCCGGAGCGGAGGTTGACTTGGATTTTCCGGTGGTGCCGATTTCGCTGACCGAAATCCGACAACACGTCGAAACATGGAAAGACCAGCTTGCGGGAAGTCAGGGGAAGCGTGCCAAGCGAACTCCCAACAGTTCCAATGGCCGACAAGACACCAAAAACAAACGTCACCGTCGCGGCGACAAGAAGTAGTTCCATCTGGCATCGATTCGGTCATTGGTGCATTGGACGTCCTTGTCCGTTGCTCCTCATGTCTTTGTACGGACAGGGATGTCCGCCGCAGGTAACCAACTCAGTTCTTGTCCTTCGCCCCAAAGCGATCGTGGGCCGCTTTGTTGAATGTCGGCTGAATCTCTTTCCCATCGGCGTTCGCGTAGCCTGCATGCTGCACGAGGTACACAAGGACAAGGCCGCGATCTTTGTCGATCGTCATGTTGGTCGACAACGCGCCGCCGTGACCAAACGAATTCGGCGAGACACTCAGCCCGAGTCCATAACTCTCCGGTAGTTCCGGCTCCGTCTGACGGGAAGACATCTGCTTCACGGCCTCCGCCGAGAGGACACGCTTTCCCTCAAACATCCCCTCTGCGAGCAGCATTCGACAGAAGAAGGAAACGTCCGTCGCAGTTGAAAATAGCCCCCCCGCCGGCATCGGCTGACGGGTTCGCAGATTCAATGGATAGGTCAACTGTGAAATTGTCGTCTTCGTCAGCCCGGTCTTCTCGGCATTGGGTGTGTAGGCGTTGGCAATCCGCGGAATCTGCGATTCGCTTGGCCAGAATGTGGTGTCTTTCATGCCGAGAGGATCGAGAATCCGCTCCTGAAGAAACGTCTCGTAAGGTTGACCACTAACGACTTCGATGATTCGCCCAGCCGTGTTGATGCCGCTGTTGCTGTACTGGTACTTCGACCCCGGTTCGTGCAACAGAGGGGTCATTGCATAGCTCAACGCACACTCGCGCAGTGTCAGAGCGTCCAGTGTCGGTTGCTCCATGTCCGATCGAAACGGCATCCCTGAAGTATGACACAGCACTTGCCGGAGGGTGATCTTCGAACTTGGACGACGTAGTAGGCGATGTTCGTTGTCGGCCTCGACCGTCACCCACAAGTTCTTGAACTCGGGCAGATGTTTCTCAACCGGATCGTCCAGCGACAATTTCCCCTCATCAACCAACACCATCACCGCTGCCGCCGTTATTGCTTTGGACATCGACGCGATCCAGACGATGTCGTCTGTTTTCATCAATCGGTTCTGTTCGATATCTGCAAATCCGACCGCAGAGAGGTCGAGCACCTTGTCCCGATCAGCGACAAGGGTTATGGCACCTGCCAGTGTGTGTCCATCAACAAATGGCTGCAAGTTTGCCGCCAAACCAGTTTGAGCAGCCCGTTCCTCCGCGAGGATTTCTCGTTGAGACAGCACACTCAGGGAAAGTAAGAGCAGCAATCGAATCATTCGGCAGGTCATCATCAAAGCACCATCAAGATCATCAGGGAGGGGGTGGAACAGATCGGCATCGTTGTCGTGATGGAGATGTTACGCTGTCAAGTCGTCGCCCGGATAGCCATACAAGGTCAGCGTGAAAGGCGTCTCAGAATCAATTGCTGCTGCCGGGTCTGTTCGCTGAGAGAGAGAAGAGTTATCATGTTCCCGGCGACACAGCGAAGGGCCCGGTGGGAACGGCTCTCTCGCCAGAGTTTCCTCTTGATTAACGGTCGTCTGCACTTCACTTTCTTGAGAGTTCTATGCGAATCATTGCCGGGCGACTTAGGCGTCGTACCTTGAAGACGAATCCCGGCCTTATCACCCGGCCCATCACAGATCGTGTCAAAGAGACGCTGTTTCAGCGACTGCACGACCGAGGGCTGATTGAAGGGACACGCATTGCCGACATCTTCGCTGGGACCGGCACGATGGGCTTAGAGGCACTCAGCCGCGGAGGAGAGCGGGTCACTTTCATTGAGAAGGACCGCGTTGCGGTCGAGTTACTGCGGGAAAACGTCGAGAAGCTCAAGTGCCAGAACGAATCGCTCATCTGGCCCGCCGATGTCGTAAGATGTTCCTACAAACCGAAGAACGCGGAAGGCTTCACCCCGTTCAATCTCATCTTTTTTGACCCCCCTTATGCGATGGTGCCTCAGTTGCAGCCGGGGTCGACGCTGTACAAGTCGCTCGAACGTCTTGCTGGTCCCGAGGCATCGGCCCCTGGGGCAACGATGATCTTTCGCAGCCCGGAACATTGCGAGTTTCAACTCCCTCCCATCTGGCAACCGGACTGGACACTCGAAATGTCCAATATGGTCATTACCGTCTGCAACCTAGTCTCCCCACCAGCCGATGCTTTGAAGTCGACTGGCATTGAACCGAGTGGCATGGAATAGAATCTGCCGTCGCATGAGCCCAATGAGCAGTCCCCATCGAAGTCGGCCAGCGTAGTTCTAACGTGGCCCATTCGACTTTCTGGGAGTCACGGCTGCGCAGATACGACAGGTGGGGCAACGTGACCTGCATACCCCGACTCTGAGTCAGAGAAGACGCGGAACTGTTGCCCGATTCGGTTTGTAGTCTCCTGTTTGCCGGTCCTTCACGGTCCGTCATAGTCTGCAAGCATCAGTGGCCCAGTGATTCCCCACTGGTAAACACCCCGGCTTGCCGTCGACAACGCGAACTGCCGCCCGGAACCGACTTCTGGACGCCACAGAAGGACGAACTCTTCAATTGAGACCTCACACACAACGTGCCGGGTTAAGCAGTGTTTTGGACTATTTGCCCACAGTGTTTCGCGGCTTCCAGAGTCCTTCCACCCTCTCGGGACTGGCGAAGGGGGGAGGGGATCGATTACTCTAAAACTCGCTGATGGATTCATGGGTTGATCGATCTTCATCACCAGGAGGGGGTGTTGACTCGGATGTGGTGATGTTGCCGATGCCATCGCCGGGAAGGCCTTGCGTTCCCTCTTCTGTTTCTAATTCGTCTGTCTGAAATTCTGGGAGTCGTTCATGGTGGCCACGAGAACTTGGCGGTGTCTGTTTGCTCTCACATTTCTCTCCCTGACTGCATGGTCTGCCGAGGGGGGGGATTGGCCCGGATGGCGGGGGCCCACCTCGAATGGAGTGGCTGCCGAGGGGAAGTATCCGGTCGAGTGGACAGCCGAAAAAAACGTTGCATGGAAGGTCGCACTCCCTGGTTCCTCAGGCTCTTCTCCGGCTGTCTGGGGTGACCGCATCTTCGTTACGTGTCCGAAGGATGGCAAGAATGGGTTGCTCTGTTTCGACCGTTCCGGCAAGTCCCTTTGGGAGGCGGAGGTTGGCACAGAGAAGCCGGGTAAGCACAAGAAGGGGAGCGGATCGAGTCCATCCCCGACCACCGACGGCAAGCATGTCTTCGTGTACTACAAGAGTGGCGACGTTGCTGCTTACACCTTGACCGGTGAACGGGTTTGGCATCACAACGTGCAAGAGATGTTCGGCGAAGACACCCTTTGGTGGGACTTAGGTACCTCGCCCGTGCTGACACAAAACGACGTCGTCATTGCCGTCATGCACTCGGGGCCATCGTATCTCGTTGCATTCAATAAAGAGACCGGCAAACAGTCTTGGAAGCAGGCTCGCGATCTGGGAGCGCCGGAAGAAGCAGCTCAGGCGTACTCGACTCCAGTCGTCTTTCAGGAAGGGGGACAAGAACGGCTCGCGGTGTTAGGGGCCGACCATGCGACCTGTCACGATGCGGTCACAGGGAAAGAACTCTGGCGAGTTGGCGGACTCAATCCGACCCAACACAAATACTTCCGATCGATCGCTGGCCCCGTGGTGAGTGATGGGATCGTTGTCGCCCCCTACGGTCGCGGAGATACCGTGACGGCGATTCGACTGGGAGGAGAGGGGGATGTCACCAAGTCGCACATCGCCTGGATGGAATCGAGTGCCGGTGCCGATGTTCCGACTCCAATAGCCGTAAACGGCAAGGTCTATGTCTGTCGCGACAAGGGGGAAGTGATCTGCCGAGACATTGCCACCGGAAAGAGCCTCTGGAGTGCAACCACCGAGAAGAATCGCAACGGCTACAGTGCGTCACCGATCCTGGCTGACGGTAAGCTCTATCTGGTGCGTGAAGATGGGACAACAACCGTCCTCTCGGCAGCCGATGGTTCTCAGTTGGCACAAAACCCACTTGACGAAGAGTTCACCGTTGCCACTCCCGTATTCGTCGACGGCCAGATTCTGATCAGGACCTTCAAGCACCTTTACTGCATCGGCCCGAAGCCCTGACAGCCGGTTGAAAAACGACCGTGGGTCAGACTTTCCCATCTCACAAGAGCATCTCGTACGTTTTTTCGCCGAGAGATCAATCAGCACTATGTCGGGCTGGAGAGCCTGACCCACGTCTTTAACAGGCTGTTAAGTAACGAAAGTGTCGTGTCCCCATACAACGGACATCCCTGTCGATCGAATCTGTGTGGGACGTCCCGGTCACTATCCCTGAATACTTCTTCCATTCCCCTCAACCCAGCATCACCCTGAGAGATCAAAATGAAACTCGCCCGCCACTTACGCATCCATCAACTCGCTGTGCTGTTGTTGTGGGGATTGGCCTTGAGCATGCTGGCTGGGAATGAGGTCAGTGCTCAACCACGGCGGCCAAACGCCAACGATGGTCCAAATGTGACAGAGCTGGAGTCGAAGGCGAAGGCCGCCTTCAACGACTATCTCACAAATCTGGCTGACCTCGCCAAGGGGTATGAGGATAAAGGGGATTTTGCTTCGGCGAAAGATACTCTGAAAACGATGCTCAAGCTGTCCCCCGATTCCGATTCCGTCAAACGGAGGATCAAAGAGTTGGAAGAGCGTGTCTTTACCGACAATCAACAAGAGTTCGAACTCGACACCTCCAAAGGCTGGATCTCGAGCGGGTTGATGGTGAAGAAGGGGGAACCGGTCCGACTGATCGCTGAGGGGAGCCTGAAGCTTACCTTGAGCGCCACGGTCGATGCTGACGGTTTCGCAACCGCAGACGTCATGCAGGACATGGCTCCTGGAGTCGCCTGTGCCGCGTTGACCGGGATCATCGTTCCGCTCCCGACCCCCGGTGCCCGTGAACGTCCGAAACCCGGAAAGCCCTTCCACATCGGGAAGAAGACGGAGTTTCAACCCGATGTTGACGGCATGCTGTTTGTCAAGGTGAACGCCCCACCGGGAAGCAAGTGCGTGGGGAAATACCGTATTCAATTTGCTGGCAACATCGAACGCCCGAGTCGTTAGTACCCTGACAGTTCTCAGCGCCCAAAGCCCTTCGACTGCGTCGCGGGGATTCGTCGCGCACATCCAGGATCGATATCGTGATACGTCAGACGTTGTTGTTTGCCGCCCTTCTGGGAGGATTTGGACTCCACTCTTCCCTTGTGGCAGATGACGACAACCCGTTCGACGGCTACTCCCCTGGGCTGTTGGGAACCTATCGATCGACCGACGCGGCGACGCCGAATCACTCTTGGCAGCGGATCGATGGTGAGGTTGCGTTCGACTGGGGCCCCAAGTCCCCTGGAGGCAATCTGTCATCGAAGCAGTTTGCTGTTGACTGGCAGGGGACTCTCTTAGTCAAGACCGAAGGAACGTATCGCCTCCATGCTTTTCTCTCGGGACAAGCTGCGGTTTCGATCGATGGAAAGGTTCACCTGAAAGGGGAGCGGGAGGAGCCGGGTTGGGTGAGTGGCCCGCAGATGCCGATCGAGTTTGGCTTCCTTCCGATTGAAGTACACTTCGTCGCGGGGCCAACGTCGACCATCAAACTCTACTGGTCTGCGGAGGGTCTGCCGCTTGAGCCACTCCCCTGGCATCAACTGTATCACGAGCAATCGCTCCCCGAGTCGGTCGCGTTGATCGAACGGGGACGACAACTGTTCGATGTCTATCGCTGCAACCGCTGTCATCAACAGGAAGGGGACCTCGTCAGCCCCGAGGCGCCGCCGTTTCTCACCATCACTGCGGACCTTGATTCAGTCATGTTGCGACAGAAGTTGCGACACCATCAGGCCAACGCTTCGACATCTCGCATGCCCTCGTTCGGATTTTCGGAGGAGGAAGCCCACTCGGTCGCGACATGGTTAGAACACTTCGGACAGCCGCCACAACTCCCTTCCCCCCCCGCAGTGAAGAAAGAGGAAGAGGCGGTGGCCGAGGGGAAGACGCTGTTTCATTCGGTCGGTTGTCTCGCCTGCCACCGTGTCGGCGAGACCGGCAGCGAGTTGACACAAGGCCCGCACCCCTTCAGCGGAGGCGACCTGTCACACCTCGGAGGGAAACGATCAGTCGACTGGATTTACACCTGGCTTCGTCAGCCGGAACGAACGAATCCGGCCCACGAGATGCCCCAGTTCGACCTGAAACCAACGCAGTTAGGAGCAATCGCCCGCTACCTCGCATCACTCGATCAGCCAAACAAGAAAGAGGCGGCAGACAACAAAGGGGCAGTCAAGAAAGAGCCAATAGAGAAAGAGTCGACCACAACGAAGCCTGTCGACGCGACCAAGCCGGACGATGCCGATTCGGTCCCGTTGGGGAAGCCCGATCGTCCGGGTCACCCCGCCCCGCCATCGATGCGAAACACCGATGTGGTCATTGCCGGCCGACAGCTCGCTTATGCATCGCGGTGTGCCAACTGTCACAAGACCCCAGCCTACGAGATTGATCTGCGCGGACTCCCGAAACTCGATGAAGTCGTCAGCGATTGGGACAACTCGTGCCTCGGCGACAAGGCCGATCGCAAGACGCATCGCCCCCATTACCCACAAGCCGATCGACTCGCCCTGCGGGCCTATGTCACGGCCCGCGTCAACCTGTCGCGTCCCAGGTTGGCGTCGACCACTCCCCCCGCATCAACACCCACGGCCCCCGACGCCACCCCGTCGCCAGTGACTCCCCCCGTCGCCAATCCGACAGCGGTCGATCCGTTGAGTAGCTTCGCACATGGGCAAGTGGTGATCGAGCGGAAGAACTGTCTCGCGTGTCACGAACGAGGTTCCAACCGGGGGATCGTTTCGATCGCGGGAGACGTCGCGACGAGTGTCGCTTCACTGCGAGGGAAGAGCGAAGACCTGATCCCGCCGAACCTGACAGCCGTCGGGGACCGCATGCAGTACGCCGCCCTTAACGACGCGGTCGCCGGAGAGCAGAAGCAACATCGGATGCCGTGGCTGATGGTGCAGATGCCGAAGTTCAATCATCGCCCCGCCGAACGCGCCGCCCTGTCGAGCTATCTTGTCGGCAGCGACCGCATTCCGCCGAGGGCTCCCGACGCCCCTTTTCAAAGGACCATCGAGACCCCGAAAGACGACTCGGCGACGCTGTTGACGTCGCGCGAACTTGTCGGGGCCGGGGGCTTCAGCTGCATCGCTTGTCACCAGTTTGGCGACTACGTCCCGAAAAACGTCGCCCCCGGTTCGCGAGGTTCGGACCTAAAAGGGGTCGCGAGTCGAGTCCGTCCGGAGTTCTTTCTCCGCTGGTGTCGGTCCCCCCTGAGCATCGTGCCGGGGGTCGAGATGCCGTCGTATGAGAGTCGACCGGTCAAGGGAGTTCTCGACGAAGACATCAACCGTCAACTCGCGGAACTCTGGACCGCGATCAACGATCCCCGGTTCGAGGCCCCGACGAATCCGACGCAGGTCGAACAACTCATTACGCTCCGTCCGGCAGAAGCGCCCCGCGTCATCCGCGACGTCTTCACTGTTTCGCCGGAGAACAACGACGGCGTTAAAGGTGGGACGGTCGCGAGATCATTCGCCATCGGCTTCGACAACGGCCACTCGCTGCTGTTCGACCTCGACACCGGTTCACTCCGCGAGTGGCGATGGGGAGACTTTGCACGCCAACGGACCGAAGGCAAGAGCTGGTACTGGGACATGGCCGGCCAGCACGTGATGACAGGCTTTAACAACAAGCCCGAGTTCTCCCTCTTCACACAAGATGGGACAGAACTCCCGCCGATGAAGATCGATGGACGATCCGGAAAGTTGCTCGGATATACTGTGATCCCCCTTCAAGATAAAGAAGGCGTCTTCTATCAGCGTCGCTATGAATTGTGGTTCCAACCTCCGGCCAGGTCCGACGGAACGCCCGCGACATCGACGGACGGGGATACTTTTCCCGTCATCATCAAGCCGATCGTGCTGACCGTCACGGAAGAGATGAACGGCTTCGCAAACGGCGAGTCCACCGGCCTCATTCGCGGACTGAGCGCCACTTGCGGTGGTCCGTATGACATCCGTTTTTCCGGCGAACGGACCGAAGCGTTACAGCCCACACTGAAGGGGGCACGCATCCAAGTCGAAACGCGAGACACTACCGCAGGCAAACATTCGCTGTCGGTCATCATTCAGTACATCACTCCCATGACCCCGGCACTCCCGCTGCAAAAACCGATGCGGGTCATTCCGCCGGGCCAGTCGCCGATCCGAACGACCCCCGGTTTCGATGTGACACGGCTCAAACTCCCGGCGGAGATCATGCCGACCTCGCTCTGTTGGACAGCCGATGGCACACTCGCGTTTACATCGTTGAAGGGGGACGTCTATCTGGTCGAAAAACACGAGAGCGACAGCAACGGCGAGAACGACGACATCGCACCGCAGCTCACCAAGTTCGAAGAGGGACTCCCCGCCCCATTCGGCATCCTTGCGGACAAAGATCAACCACACACACTGCTCGTCGTCACCAAGGGAGAACTCTTGTCCCTGCGTGATACGGATGGGGACGGTCACTGCAATAATCGAAGGGTGTTGGCCGATGGTTGGGGCTACACCGACAACTATCACGACTGGGTCACCGGACTGGCTCGCGATGCGGATGGCAACCTCTACGTCGGGACCGGCAGCGACTACTCGCAAGGAGATCGCGACCGCAACACGGCGAAGTGGAAAGGGAAAGTCCTCAAGCTCACCAAGCCGACTTTGTTGCCCAATCAAATCTCCCTGGAACCGTACAACGTCGAGGCCATTGCCGATGAACTCCGTTACCCGATGGGGATCGCCTTCGACGCGAAGGGCCGTCTCTTTGTGAGCGATCAACAAGGGGTTGCGAACACCTTCAACGAGATCAATCACATCATTCCCGGTCGACGCTATGGGGTACGGGCACTCCTCGATGAACCAGACGATCGCCCGGAAACTCTCGCCGCCGTGAAGATTCCGCACCCCTTCACCCGCAGCATCAACGGCATCTTCTTCATCCCCGAAGTGGACGAGACCAGCCCGCTGCATCCGTTCGCCGGTCATGGCATCGGCTGCGAGTACGATGGCAAATTTCTCATGCGGTTCAGCCTGCAAGAGGTCGCCGGCGAACTGCAAGGGGCCTCCTACCTCTTCACTCAGAAGGAGTGGCCAAACAAAGAAGAGATGTTGCTCGGCCCCATCTGCGGCGGGGTCTCGCCTGCCGGGGACATCTACATCGGCAGCATCCACGACAGCGGTTGGCTCGGCGGGTTGAACACCGGCGAGATCGTCCGCCTTCGTCCCACTGGAAACTGGCCGAATGGCATCCGCGAAGTTCGAGCGACATCTGACGGTTTTCAGATCGAGTTCCTCCAACCACTCGATGCGACAAAAGCCAAAGACCCCGCGAATTACGACCTCTCTGCCTACACCCGCGTTTGGCAAGGTTCGTACGCGACTCCCGACAGTGAACGCCATTCCCCGAAGATTCTAAGAGTCGACGTTCAAGGGAAAGTGGTGGCGCTTCACCTCGAAACACTGAAAGAGGGGTTCTTCTACGAGCTGAACTGTGCCAAGCTCGGCTCAAAGGAGTCCCCCCTGTTCCCGGCTGAAGCCACCTACACCCTTAATCGCATCCCAGCCGCCAAATAATCCGCGCGGGGTCTGTGGGAGTTGGGGATATCTCGGTTTTGCGACTCGCAAAGATTGCTGTGCGGAAACTCACACAACTTCTCTACAATTTGCCCGCCTGAGAGGCGAGCAACGGTTCGCTCCAGGTCTTACGAACTTCGGAAACGAGACCATGTCCCCAACGACAATGACTGAGACCCCCGCCACTGCGGTTCCTGGCATCGTGATTGATGATGTCACCATCCTGATCTTCGGAGCATCCGGCGACCTCACCGCCCGCAAACTGATCCCGGCACTCTTTCAACTGACCCGTGATGGCTACCTTTCCGATCAATGCCTCATTGTCGGCGTTGCCCGTCGCCCAAAGCAGGAGTCTGAGTTTCGTCGGGAGATGGCCGAAGCGATCCGCCAGCACTCGCGGACCGGAATTCCGACCGAGCAGGAACTCGAACGCTTTCTTGGAATGGTGACCTACTTCGAAGCCGACATCTCGAATGCCGACCACTTCCATGCGATGCAGTCCGCCGTTTCCGAACGGGAGGCGGCCCGTGGACTCAGTGGGCGGCGGTTGATCTACATGGCCACCATGCCTGAACTGTTCCTTCCGGCTGTGGAGTCACTTTCCGCGGCCGGAATGATCCCTCCCAGAGAGGAATTCGACCGACTGCGAATGGTGTTTGAGAAACCTTTCGGAACCGACCTCAAGTCGGCCCAGCACCTCAGCCAGGGGCTAGGTCAATTACTTAACGAACAACAGATATTCCGCATTGATCACTATCTGGGAAAGGAGACGGTTCAGAATATCCTTCTGTTCCGTTTCGGTAATGCATTGTTCGAGCCATTGTTTAATCGAAATCATGTCGATCATGTCCAGATTACGGTTGCCGAGTCGCAAGGAATCGAAGGGGGCCGTGGCGGATACTATGACACTTCCGGCGCGATGCGAGATGTCATGCAGAATCACGTCTTACAACTACTCTGCCTGGTCGCAATGGAGCCCCCAACTGCCTTCGAGGCGGAGTCTATTCGTGACGAAAAACTGAAGGTCTTGCAAACCCTGCTAAATTCCAATCAACGCCCCGTCCGCGAGTGGGCTGTTGCCGGGCAGTATGCAGCGGCTGCAATTGGTGGAAAGAAGGTGCGAGGCTACCTTGACGAAGATCGCATCGATGCCGATTCTCAGACCGAAACATTCGTTGCAATTGAGGCACAGATTGATAACTGGCGATGGGCCGGAGTCCCCTTTTATCTGCGAACAGGGAAGCGATTAGGAAGCCGAGTGAGCGAGATCATGATCGAGTTCAAGCAGCCTCCACTCAATCTCTTTCATACGGTCGAGTGTGAGGGATCGTTGTGCCATATCGTCGAGGCACAGCCCAATCGGCTCGTCTTCCGCATTCAACCTGAAGAGGCGATTTCCCTTCAAATCTCCGCGAAACAGCCCGGAATGCAGTATCAGGTCCGTCCGGTCGAGATGGAGTTTGATTACGACGATGCTTTCGAAGTCGCTTTGCCGGAGGCTTATGAGCGTTTGCTTCTGGACGTCATGCGGGGAGACTCAACACTGTTCACCCGAAGCGACGAACTCGAAGCAGCTTGGCGATTCGTTGATCCAATCTTGAAAGCATGGGAATCACCAAAACACCATCCTGAGTTATACCCCGCCGGTTCCTGGGGACCGAAAGGGGCTGATGAGTTATTGAAAAAGTCGGGGCGCAAGTGGCGCACCCCGATTGTCAAGTAAAATGATGGCCTATTTTTCCTGCCCATCTCATGAGTCTTTTGATCACACTGTTTCCTAACTGTTTTTCTCAGAATACAGCAGACCTATGCAAGTCACCATTACAGCCGTCGGTCCCGACCACAGTGGTTTGGCCGACCCGATCGTGCATCATGTGACAACCTCCGGGGCGAATATCCATGAGATTCAAATGTACGACCACGACTCGGAACGTCTGTTTGCGATGCTCATGCGAGTCGAGTGGCCGGGCGATGTGCAGTCGTTGCCCGAGCTAAGACAAACGATGGCCGCAATCGGCGAGTCGAAGGGACTTACGGTGCGAACCTGGTCGCGAGATGAACGTCCGACATCACCCCGATTAGCACTCTGTACAACTTTCCGACCCGAACCGGCTCAGGCAATCTTGCAGGGAATACAGGACGGCGTTCTGAATGCCGAGGCGGCTGTCGTCATCGGGAATCGGCAAAGTTGCCGCGCAATCGCCGAGAAGTATGGGGTTCCGTTTCACTCGATCGGTGACGCCGTCGGGAATCCAGACAATGATGCATTAGTCCGCCTGTTGGATGAATACTCGATCGATTATGTCGCGCTGGCCCGTTACATGCGGGTCCTCCCGGCTCGGACCTGCTGGGAGTTTGCCGGGGGACGAATTATTAATCTGCACCATGGGTTACTCCCCGCGTTTCCAGGCTTCCGCCCCTATCATGACGCCTACAGTCGCCGGATGCTGACATTCGGGGCGACTGTTCATTTTATCGTTCCGGAGCTTGATGCTGGAAATCAGATTATTCATCAAGGAACGTTTGCGGTATCTCCCGGAACACCTCTCGATGAAGTTATCCATTACGGAGAGACAAAGCACGAAGCCTCCTGTTTATTAGAAGGAATTCGTCGGGTCGTTGATCGCGAAGTGGAACTCCATTTCCACCGGGTGGTCAGCACATTACGGGCAGCAGAAAAACTGCCGGGTTGATCGGTCACGGAACACATCGTAATGCCGACTGCAATGACAGGTGCGCCTGCGTGATTCAACAGACAAAGCTGTCCCTCGCACAGGGGCCAGGAGCCAGGGGAATTATTCCTCGACATCCTTCTTTCTAGTTGATTTCTTCGGGGCTGCCTTCTTTTTTGTCGTGGTTTTCTTGGCTGCGGTCTTCTTTGCCGGGGCTTTCTTGGCCGCTTTCTTCGTTCCTTTCTTAGCTCCCTTCTTCCCTCCCTTGGCAGCTTTCTCAGCGAGCCAGACGATAGCCTCTTCGAGTGTAATTGAGCTTACCTCAAATTCTTTTGGAATGGTGGCATTAACCTGACCGTGCTTCACATAGGCACCGTATTTCCCCTCGAAGACATTTACGGGCTGTTGGTCGGCGGGGTGGGGGCCGAGTTCGCGGATCGGAGTGGCTCCGCCTCGGACTTTGGCTTCCTTAAGGAGTTCAACAGCTCGGTCAAGCGTGATCGTCAGAATATCGTCATCCTTGCCGAGCGACTTATACCGACCGGCATGTTGTACATAGGGGCCAAAACGTCCGACTCCAGCGTTGACAACCTTCTGGTCATCGGGGTGATGACCAAGTCGCTTAGGGAGTGCGAGGAGTTTGAGGGCGATTTCAAGGTTGATATTTAAGGGGTCGACATTTTTGGGAACGGAAACTCGCTTAGGTTTTGGCCCATCATCCGTAACTTCGCCTAATTGAAGATAGGGGCCGAACGGACCGCTGAGCACGAAGATCTCTAAGCCTTCTTCGGGGTGCGTGCCGAGCGACTGCGGGCCTTGCTGCTTAAGCCGAAAGAGTTTCTCGGCCATTTCGGGGCTGATATCGGCGGGGGAGAGTTCATCGGGAAGTGAGGCGGTCATAACCTCATCGCCAACCACTTTTTCGAGGTAGGGGCCATACCGGCCCACACGCACGGCGGCTTCAAGTCCATCGAGTTGCAATGTGCAGGCGAGCCGTGGGTCGATCTGTTCTTCCTTGAGCTTGACCTGTTGATCCAACCCATCGTTGCCGGAATAGAACTGCTTCAAGTAGGGGAGTCGTTCGGCGTCTCCGTTGGAGATGTCGTCAAGCGACTGCTCCATTTGGGCGGTGAACTGGAGGTCGACCAGATTTGGGAAGTAGTCTTCCAACAACTTCGTGACGGCGAGAGCGGTGAAGGTGGGGACGAGTTGGTTTCCCTGCTTTCTGACATAGCCCCGATCTTGCACTGTGCTGATGATGCTGGCGTAGGTCGAGGGACGTCCGACCCCTTCCTGCTCGAGTTTGCGAACGATCGATGCTTCGGTGTATCTCGCGGGGGGCTTCGTTTCGTGGCTGAGGGAGTCGACTTGAGAGCAGCCGAGGCGGTCTCCCTGTGTCATTTTCGGCAAGGCGGCTTCTTCGTCATCGTGCGGGGCTTCGGCATCGTCTTGACCTTCGACATAGACTCGGAAAAATCCAGGAAATTCGACGTGTCGACCGGTTGCTCTGAATTCGGTGTTCCCGGCTTGAATGGTGACGGTGTCGAAGCGGAGTTGGGCCTCCGCCATCTGCGAAGCCATCGTCCGTTTCCAGATCATGTCATACAGTCGTCCTTCGGCTCCGGAGAGTCCGATTTCCTGAGCCGTCTTCATTTCGCTTCCGGCAGGTCGAATGGCTTCGTGAGCCTCCTGAGCATTCTTGGTTTTTGTGCTGTACTGCCGGGGTTGGGGTGAGAGGAACGGCTGTCCGTAGTCGGATTGAATTCGCCCACGAGCCGCCTGCAACGCCTCTTGCGACAACGACACACTGTCGGTACGCATGTAGGTGATGTGCCCGTTTTCGTAAAGTCTCTGGGCCAGTTGCATCGCTTGACGTGCGGTCAGGTTGAGCTTGCGGTTCGCTTCCTGTTGCAGGGTACTTGTGGTGAAGGGAGGGGCAGGGCGACGGGTCTGTTGACGCTCTTCCAGATTGGTGACGGCCCATGTCTCCGTTTGGAGTTGCTGTTGCAGGGTGCGGGCGGTCTTTTCGTCGAGAAGGAGGACATCGACTCCTTCTTGAATTTTTCCGGTGTGTTCGTCGAAGTCTTTACCGCTGGCAACCCGTTTTCCGTCGACGGACGTCAACATGGCGGAAAAAGTTCCTCCGGAAGAGGTAGTGAGATCGGCCTTGAGGTCCCAGTAGCGACCACTTCGGAAGGCGAGTCGTTCGAGTTCTCGCTGCACGAGGACCCGGACCGCCACACTCTGCACCCTTCCCGCCGAGAGTCCCCGCTTAATCTTCTTCCACAGAAGCGGACTCAGGGTGTATCCGTAGAGACGATCGAGAACTCGGCGGGTTTCTTGGGCCTGCACGAGGTTAATGTCCAGTTCGCGAGTCTGTCGAAGCGCTTCGAGAATCGCCTTTTTGGTGATTTCGGAGAAAACCATCCGACGGATGGGGACCTTCGGTTCGAGTAACTGGGTGAGGTGCCAGCCAATGCTTTCTCCTTCGCGGTCTTCGTCCGTCGCGATGAAGAGTTCGGCAGCATCTTTGAGAGCAGATTTCAGCTCCTTGATAAGCTTTTTCTTGTCCGGAGAGACAACGTACAGGGGAGCGAAGTCCTCGTCGACGTTGACACCAAGTCGGCTCCACGACTCGGCTTTCACTTCCGCGGGAATCTGAGAGGCGTCGCCGGGGAGATCGCGGACATGCCCCACACTGGCTCGGACATCGTAGTCGGAACCGAGGAAGCTACCGATTTTCTTCGCCTTGGCGGGCGATTCGACGATGACGAGACCTTTTTTCTTTGCAGCGGCCAACAGGGGCCTCCGATGTGGTGAGGATTTAGTTTCTTGGGGGGGAGTAAGGGGTCAGGACTCAGGATTGGGGATTCTGGGAGAAGTGAGACTGAGGGTGCTTTGGCACTTGTCTCACCTCGCCCAGAATCCACAATCCTGGCTTCTGATTCATCCTTAAAGACAGTTGGCCTTGTGTGCCGGAACTGGGTGGATACAATCCGATTTCGGGTCGTGACTGTCTTAAGTTGCGGCAATCCTTAAGTCATCATCGCGTGGATTGTCAAGCGAGTTTGCAAATCGGTGTCGATTGGGGGTCGGGTGTTTCGATCCAAAATCGATGGCGAATCCGGACAGATGCTTGACAGGAACGAAAGGGTTTTCGAGCCTTTTGTTCCATGAAACGGCTCTGTGGGCCGTCTCTTTCCGCCGAAGAGTTGACCATCCCCAAACGGTCTTCACTGACCACTGATTGAGAAGAGGCAGCACGGATGAGTTCTCCGTTCTCACTGTTCCGCAAGCATCAGGGCATCTTGATGGTTGTGTTGATTGGCATGGCAATGCTGTCGTTTGTTGTACTCGGTATGGTGCAGCAGGCGTCGGACTTCTCGCAGATGCCTCCGATTGCCGTGATCGCCTTTATTGGATTCGCGGTCGGGACCTTGGCCTGGGTCTATGGCCTGTCGACCAATCAGTCGGGGCAATACGGAACGATCGGATTGGTTGCTGGTTTGGCGATCGGCATGGTCTTGACGCTTACAAGTCCGAAGTCGGTTGCGTTTCAATACGAAGGGGGGAGCTTGAGCCAAGATGAGTTTGAGCAGGCTCGTGCTCATCGCCTCATCGCGAACAGTTTCCTCCAAGCGGCCATCGTCGAGTCGAACGAAGAAAACGAGTTTCTCAAGGATCCTCGTTTCGCGAGATTCGCTGGCCAGTTTATTTCGCGGGGTCTGTTTCAGTACACCAGCGTCGATGGTTCCGATCAGGAGGTGATGATCTCGGAACTACTCCGCAAGGAAGCGGACCGGCTCGGGATTCAGGTTTCAGACGAAGCGGCTGTGGCCCACATCAGCAAGGTGACCGATGGCAAGCTGACACCAAAGCAGTTCGAGGATATCCTCAAGGGGATGCGTAATCCCAATGGAAAAGAATTGACGGAGCGTCGCCTGTTGGACGCCATCGCCTCCGAATTGAAGGCAGCCGAGGCGGCTGAGGTGCTGTACTTTCACAGCAAGCCGGCGGCTCCTTTTGGTGACAATTCGCATTTGACGCGGATGGCTGGGCCGATTGCCTTGCCGCCGCAGGCTTTGTGGGAAATCACCAAGAAGCTCGAAGTCTGGCAGCGGGCCGAGATTGCCAAGGTCCCCTCCAGCCTGTTCCTTGACGAGAAGGCAACTCCCAGCGAAGAGGAATTGTCAGCGCTTTTTCAGGATTGTCGCAACAACCCGCCGAACGTGAGTGCCGATGGCCGAGTATTCGTCGAAGGGCGTGCAGGCTTCTTCCAGCCCCCTCGCGTGCAGATGGCGTACCTTGAGGCAGACCTCGAGTTGATTCACGCTAAGGTGTCTGCATCGATCAAGGATGCCGACATCAAGGCCCGGTTCGAAGCAGAGCGGGCTAAGGCTCCCGCAACCGGTCCACTGATTCCAAATCTCGGTCTCCCCGGCAGCGAGTTTAATCCAGGGGCGTTCGACTCCATGATTCCTCCGGCCCTCCCATCGCCACCAGTGAAGGCGGGTGACGGGTCGACCCCTGCGGAAGGGGACACGAAGCCCGATGGGAACACGTCGACATCCCCTTCGACTGAGACACCGAAATCGGAAACACCTGCGGCAGAAGCACCGAAGCCTGAGACTCCAGTCACTGAGACTCCAGCCACTGAGACTCCAAAAACAGAACTTCCCAAGACGGAATCCCCTACCACGGAGGAAGCTCCCGTTTCCGAATCTCCAGCGGGAGATGCGACGTCGTCGGCCGATTGCCTTCCCGGCGATGACCTGAGTGGGACCGTTCAGGTTGTAGCACTGTTCGATGATGCTGCTGAAGAGTCACCAGCTCCTGCAGCATCGGATGCACCAACCGCCGAAGCCCCGAAGTCAGAAACTCCCGCGGAAACCACTCCGCCACCAGCAGCAACGGAGACGCCGCCAGCAGCCACAACTTCGGCCACCGAATCGGCTCCCACCACCGAATCAGCCCCTGCAGCGGGAGAGCAGCCAAGTCAGAAGTTGCCAGCGATTATTCCGGGTGCTCCCGGTGAGGAACTGCTTCCCCCACGTCCTACGACCGGAGCGAAACTGCTCGACGAAAACGAGAAGCTCCGTCTACGGGGTGTGCTGATGCAGGAGCGGACCGAAGCCGAACTTAATCGACTCATGCGCGACGCTCAGTTCTTCGTCGAGAAGCTTGGTAGTGCAGTCACCATTCCAGAAGGAAACGATGGACGGATCACCAAAGCTGAAGCGATCAACAAGATCGTTGAGTATGCAGGCCAGAATGGCTTGATTTACCGCGAAACCGGCTTGCTTTCGCAGACGGAATTGCTGGAAGACAGTGATCACGCTCAAGTGACGTCAATCATGAACTACCGACAGAATCCGAATACTGAACAGTTCGAACAATATACCCCGGCCTCAGAAATGGCTCAGAGTGCGCCGACCGACATCTTTCGTACGACAGTTGTCACCGATCCGCAGTCACAGAACCAGTTCCTGTACTGGAAACTGGACCATGTTGAGGCACATGCTCCTGAATCGATGGAGGATGAACGAGTTCGCAAAGAAGTCATCGTAGCATGGCGCAAGATTCAGGCGTCGAAGAAGGCTGAAGAGCGAGCTAAGACGATCGCTCAATTTGCCCGTGATAGTGGGAAGCCGCTCCCCGAAGCATTGGCGGAAGTCCGTGTTGTCGACGACAAGGACTCACCATTCCTCACGGTCGCGGAAACCTCTCAGTTCAGTTGGATGCGGGCGACGGACCAAGGCCCTCGTGTCTGGCAACCTTCTGCGATTCAAGCTGCGAATGAGCAGGTCGGCGACGACTTCATGAAGGTCGTTTTCGCAGATGAATTACAAGCTGGTAACGTTGTTGTTGCTCCAGATGTCGATCGGACAAATTATTACGTCGTCCGAATCATCGAACGAAAGCCAGACACACCCGAAGACTTGGAGATTGTGCGAAACAACTACCTGGCGGGGAAAGACTCCAACGCTGTTCGTTCCTTGATGGGCCAGACAATTGGACGCAGTGAAGGGCCCTGGGTAAGCGATCTGCTCGCCAAGTATAAAGTGGACGAACTATAATCCCGAAGAACGCCGTTCCCACAAGCGGTCCGCGGGGTGAGTTTTCATCGTCGTGCGGGCGTCACTTTGCGACAACACAAGAGGCAATGGTACTTCCTCATGGCTGATCTACCAGCAACTGCGAATGTTAGCACGACGGCCGGGGGGAGCGGTGCCGCTCAGTCTGGTGGGGCAGGGAAACCCGCATCATCAGCGACCCCTCCAACGCCCCCTCATGAATCATGGCGGGATACCTTCGAGCAAATCGTGTTCGCGTTTGTACTTGCTTTGGTGTTTCGCACGTTCGAGGCCGAAGCGTTCGTCATCCCGACTGGCTCGATGGCTCCGACGCTCTTTGGTCGCCACAAAGAGGTGAGTTGCGAGCAGTGTGGGCACGTAATTTCGGTCGGAGCGAGCAGCGAAGTGGACCGGGATAATGGTCGCCTCAACGGTTCACGAGCCGAAGGAGCGATTTGCCCGAATTGTCGTTTCCCCAACACAAACGTCAAAGAGGGACGGGTCTTTAACGGGGACCGCATCCTCGTCAACAAGTTTCCCTATCAACTCAGCGACCCGGAACGGTTCGACGTCTTCGTCTTTAAGTATCCGCACGAACCGACAGTCAACTACATCAAGCGACTCGTCGGCCTTCCCAATGAAACGATACGGATTCGCGGGGGAGATTTGTACCTCGTCGGCGACGATGGCCAGCAATCGATTCTCCGGAAGCCCGACCAAACGGTGCAACAGGCGATTCAGATCCTCGTTCACGACAACGACTATCCCGCTCCGAAACTGATCGACTTAGGACACTCTCAACGCTGGGCCGGGGTGATTCCAGACGATCATCCGGATTCGAAAACCGGCTGGAGTGATGATCCCCGAGGTTGGACGGAAGACGTAGCCGAGCGGTCCTTCTCGTTGGCGGGTGCCGTGAGTCAGGGAGACACCAAGTGGCTGCGATATCGGCACCTTGTCCCCAGTGTCGATGATTGGGAGAGAATTGAAGCAGGCGAACGTCCGGAACTTAGGCCGTCGCTCATCTCTGACTTCACCGGATACAACGCAGTTTGGGGGTCTCGATCACTCAGGAACGACGGCTATGGATACGATCATTCGGCGGCCGCCAGCGTCACGCCGGGTTCGTTCTGGGTCGGTGATCTCACGGTGTCGGGGACTATCGATATTGAGAGCCTCTCCCCCGGAGCCGAGCTGGTGTTCGAACTCTGTGAAGGCCCATTCACCTATCAATGCAAGATTGACCCGTCGTCGGGTGAGGCTCAATTGTTCAGCTTTGCGAACTTTTTAAAGCCGGGCGAAAAAACACTACTCTCTTCTGCCCCCACTTCGATCACGGGAACCGGAAGTTACGATCTCTCGTTTGCAAACGTTGACGACCGATTGTCGTTGTGGGTCAATGGATCGCTCATCGAGTTTCCGGAGGGGGGAGTCTATCAACGTCACCTCAATGATCCCTCCCATCTTGCGCAGCGTACCGACCTGTCTCCCATTGGGATCGGCGGACGCAACTGCGCGTTGTCAGCCAGACATCTCGTTGTAAAGCGAGATATCTACTATCGTGCTGACCACCCACAATTTACCGTTGAGGATGGTGAGTACAAGACTCTTTCGTCGACTCTCTCACGTCTGTTGGACAGCCCAGAAGCTTGGAACAACCATTATTCCCCCGATGCCGATACGGTCGACATTCGGGTTGCCCCCGAGAGTTACTTGGCCTTGGGAGATAACAGTGCCCATAGTGCCGATAGTCGGGCATGGCCGATCGGGCAACAGTCGGTTCACTCTAAGTACTTGGTGGGTAAAGCGTTCTGGATTTACTGGCCGCATGGGGTTCCCTTCTTGAATGATGGAAAGGGATATCCGATTTCGTATCACGCCCAGAATCCTCGTAGCGACGACGAACCTTATGCACAGTATGTGATCCCGTTTTATCCGAACATTCCGCGAATGAAGCGAATTCGGTGACTTCACCTATCGGCGATCACTGGTATAATCCCGCCACCCGGAGTCGGCGAGTGTATCTCGTTTCCGGTTCCCCAAACACACTTTGCTTTGAAAAGGAGTGATCTGAATGAAGCGTTTTGCCCTGTTTGCTTTGGTTGCTTTGATGGCTGCCCCACTGTTTGCTGCCGATGAGCCACTGGCCGTTGGCACCAAGGTTCCTGCTTTCTACGTGAAGGATGTCACCGGTCCTGCCGCTGGCGAAAAGCTCTGCTACCGTTGCCGTTACGGCAACAAGCCGGTTGTCAGCATTTTCGCTCGCGAAATGAACGCGAACGTGGCCGAGTTGGTCAAGCAAGTTGACGCTCAAGTTGCTGCCAACGGCGATAAAGGGATGGCAGCTTTCGTGGTCCTGTTGACTGAAGACGAAGCGGCTGGCGCCAAGTCGCTGAAGGCGACCGCCGATGCTCAAGGAATCAAGAAGACACCTTTGACCACTTTCGACGGTGCTGCTGGCCCAGAGAACTACAAGATTTCTGCCGATGCTGATGTCACCGTCATGATGTGGGTTGGCGGCGAACTGAAGGTCAACCAAGCGTTCGCAAAAGATGGCCTGAATGGCGAAGCAGTCAAGACTGTCGTCTCGAAGACCAGTGCGATCCTGAACTAGTGTCGCGATCAACGCCGGGTTGACTATCATCACCCAAAATCAACACAGAAACCCGTCCAAGACTCTTGGGCGGGTTTCTTGTTTGTGTGCCGAGCATGTTTGACAGTTTGCGGGGTGGAAGTCCCTGCTCCAGCCTGATGGAGGTGAAGGAAAGCGAAGCGCAAGGGGGGCGTCGTGAGGCGGGGTCTGAAGGAAGCGTGGAGCGAACACGTGAGCCGATGGACAAGAACCAGATGTGAGGCTGTTTTTGGTCGGACGAGTTGGCACGCATCAGCGAAGCCCAGATCCATCAACGACCAAGGCAGTCAATCACACGCATTCCGAAATGCTTGAACTCACTTCGAAAGGCCGGTGTTCCTATGGCGACAGACATCTCTACCGCGCGGCTGAGGCTGCGGAGTTGGGTTCCGGCAGATCGAGAACCATTCGCGGCGCTGAACGCCGACTCGCAGGTCATGGAGCACTTCCTCGCACCGCTATCACGGCTTGAAAGCGATGCACTTGTGGAACGCATCGAAGCGTCGTTTCAGAATCGCGGCTTCGGCCTCTGGGCGGTGGAAGTTCTGGGAGTCGCGCCGTTTGTTGGTTTCATTGGCCTTTCGGTCCCTTCCTTCGCCGCGCACTTCACTCCGTGTGTGGAAATCGGGTGGCGTCTTGCACGGGCGTACTGGAATCAGGGTATTGCGACCGAAGGGGCCGCTGCGGTGCTCCGTCATGCCTTCGGATCGCTGCATCTTTCCGAAGTCGTATCGTTCACCGCCTCGGGCAACCTCCGGTCCAGGCGTGTCATGGAGAAGCTCGGCATGCACCGCGATGCGACTGAGGACTTTGATCATCCGTTGCTCCCGGCGGAGCACCCGCTCTGTCGGCACGTGTTGTATCGAATCAGCAATCCCGCGCTGACCACCAAGGGTCTCGATCACAGAAATTGACAGTGACTTCTACAGTCCAGCTGGGACCCATAGTACCGGTTGGACCGGCGACCGGGATGCGTTGACATCGGGAATCGGGGCGAGTGTGGGCATCTGACGCGGGGTGTAGTAGGCGTCTGTGCTCGGCGTTGGTACTGGAACTTCTTTGGCGTCTCCATCAGTTGGTGGCATTGGCATGGGGGCCCCCATGGGCATCGGAGAGTAGCTCGGCATCGGGGCTGGCGAGTTTTCCGATGTTGCTTCGGGCGTCGATCCTTCTTCAACCACTTGCCAACCATCGTTGATGTAGTCCGAGACTGTCCAGTCGCTGCCGCCATGCTGGACCGTCTGAGGCATCGCAGTGGCACCGGCCCCGTTATTGCACGGACAACCTGTATCGCCCGTCATGCTGGCACTGAGTTGCCCGGCATACGAGTCCATCGGCATCCAACCATCGGCGAGTTGGTCGCCGAACCCGTAGTCGTCCGTGCCATAGAGATCGTATTCGTAGAGATCACCGTCGACGTCATAGCCAGCAATGGCCGATCGCATCGCCCGGTTTCGAGCGACAGGGTCGCCCGAACGCAGAAAGGAGTTCTCGCGGAGCCGTTCGAGTCTTCTGGCTCGTGATCGAGTTAACGTGTTGTCGTAAGCCCCATAGATTCCCGTCCCACAGCTTGCACATCCGCTTGGATCGACACATCGCGAATACGACGATGACACTCCCGCTCCAGGAAAGTACACATGACACCCGTTTGTCAACAGGGCGACACCAAACAAGACAAGAAACGAACAGAGAGAACGCATGGCAAGTGACCTCATTGAAATCGATAGGGCACCGAAATTCGGAACCGATCGTCTCTCTCTTTCATCGGCCAGCGAAACCTTACCGCTTGAAACGATTTTGCAACTTTTTTCTGTTACGCAGACGGCGCAATATGGGAGACATGGGGGATTGTTGTCAAAGGGTTCGGGGACCAACAGAATCAAAAGACTCTGGCGAACGACAATCGATCAATCGTCACAGAGTTGGGGCCGTTGAGGTTGTAGAATCTCAGCCGATTCGTGTCGTTGGAAGAGTGGGTCATGCAGACTTCCGGGACCGAATTTCTACCGACATCCTCCAGCGCTGGCACATCTCGCTCGCGATACTTGGAAGTCTCGCCAACTGTGTCTGCAGGTGTCGCCTGAGTTCCAGAACGTGCAGATTGGAGCGATTCTGAAGTCGCACGGGAGGAAGGGACCGCTCCAGGACGACGGTCAGCGTCACCTGCTGACCATGAGGGCAACTTCCATCGGTCGGATGGACGGCATCAACTCAAGACCGGGATCATGCCGGAAGTGATCATTTGCTGGTACCGAGCGTGGGTCGCACAGAGTCATGATCGAGCAACAAACTACTGCTCAGGTTATCGCCAGTCGCGATGCGAGGCTTGGGTGACGCGGGTCGCATGTTGTGCCTGGCAGGCATCGTCTTGCAGATGTTGCTGTCGGAGCACTTCTAGACTGTCGACGTAGAGGTCGGAGTGTTTCAATTTGATTGCGTCGCGAGCGAGATTCTCGGCCTGGGCATAGTCCTCGCGAGCCGCAGCGGCGACAGCCAGATTGTAAGTCGCAACGTCCGACATAGGATTTTTGGCAAGTGCTTCCTGCCATTTTCGCTCGGCCGCTTCCCACTCACCCCGTTCGGCGAGTTTGACCCCCTGTCGAATGGCGGTCCAACCGTTGCTGAAAGGTATGGCTGTGGCCAACTTCATTCGGCACTCAGCCCGATGCGGAGCCAGCATCCGAGTAAAGTCGTCTACACAGGCGTTCGTAAGATTGGTGAGCACTTCCCCTTTGGTCGGCAGGGGGACCGACGCGGGATCACGAGTATCGTGGACCCCCTCGAAGTGATGAGAGGTCTGACGAGTGGCTCGAACCTCGCCGGTCATCGTGTCGATGAGCCGAAACGAAACAGTCACTGTCCCTTCCCGACGTAATGTTTGTGAGTTGGAAAAACCGACGTTCATCCCTTCACCATGGTTGCCCTCGTGTTGATTGACAGAGAAACTGGTGTCGGTCAGCACCTGATCTTCGCAGCGGTACTCGACGACGTTTCCGCTGATAATGGCGTCGACGTTTGCCGAACGGGCGGCTCGCAGGATCGCGTTCTGCTGGTTATCTGGGCCGAGACTTACCTGAGACACCGGCGAAAGCTGCGATCGATCGACGAGCGAATAGAACTGTCCATCATACAGTCGAGCGGTCAGTGTGGAGGCAACCGCGTCACCATGTTCTCCGTCGAACTCCATGACGGTTACGCTGGAGAGTCCGTCGACGGCAATTTCTGCCGGTTGCCATCGTTGAAACGTCCCAAAGTGGGAACACCCCTGACAGGTGAACAGGAACCCGAGCACGATCAGGCAACGAGTTAGCCTACGGGCGGGTGGGGGGAAGGTATCCATACACTTCACACTAGGTGTTGAAGAACCTGTCTGAGTCGCAATGGTTGGTTCTTTATCCGGCAGAGGGTTATAGAAGGTTCCATCGGCAGCCTCAATCCGAATTCGAGTGCCGAGTGGGGGTAACCGACTGAGATTGCAGGATTTCCTCAGCGACCACTCCGATGACGCAAATCCTGCAATTTCGATATCGAAGCGAACGGCATTTCTTGCCGATCGTTGCAGCGATTAGAGGTCAGCCGACAAGTCGAGAGTCGCGACGTGAATCAGGGGGAGCCGTAATAGGCTTTTTCGAGGAGTTCCATTGGATGGTAGATCGGGAGGGGCCGTCCGAGCGATTTCAGCATCGCTTGAATCTGCAAGTGGCAACCGGCGTTCCCCATGATGACGGCATCGGCTCCTGTGGCCAGAATGCGTTCCCCTTTCCGACGACCAAGGCGGTCAGCCATCTCAGGTTCGGTGAGGTTGTAGCTCCCAGCGGCACCGCAGCAGACTTCCGATTCCTCCAAAGGGACAAGCGTCAGGCCGGGGATACTCGCCAGCAGGGTGCGGGGCTGCGAACGAATCTGTTGGGCATGGCAAAGATGGCAAGCATCATGATAGACCCCCTTTAGCGGAACCGAATGTGTCGGCGGCATCGGGCCGAGTTCGACCAGAAACTCCGAGACATCGCGAACCTTCCCCGCGAATCGCTCCATCTCAGCCACAAACGGATCGACGGACGACGCCCCATTGGACGGGGAAGATGTCAACTCGTGGCTGATATGGCCGTAGTCTTTCAACATCGAGCCGCAGCCTGCGACGTTGACGATGACCGCATCCAGCTCAGCGACATTCAGGGACGCAAGATTCCTGCGGGCAAACTCAGCTGCCGGTTCGCTGTGTCCGCTGTGATAGTGAATCGCTCCGCAACAGGCTTGAGAGCGGGGGATGACGACATCGCAACCGTTTGCTTGGAGGACTCGCGCGGTAGACCAGTGCATCTGCCGAAACATTGCATCGGCGACGCATCCCAAGAATAGTCCGACTTTCGCTCTTCGGGGACCAATAGCGGGGAGAAACTCCGGGAGTTCTGGAGGTGAAGCGGGCAGTTTGGGAAGCAGTCGCTGCATCCGCTGCATCGGCTGAGGGAGCAAGCGATCCAATCGTAAGACTTCTGCAACCTTGTCGAGCCGGAGCATCTGCATCAAGCGGGCGAACATGAGCGAACGCCGCAGTTTCTTTCGATCTGGAAACAGTCCGTGCAAGATGTACTTCTCGAACATCCGGGATGTCCAAGGCTTAGACTGGGGACTGATCGCCTCTCGTTGCCGCATCGCGACTCTAAACGGCTCGATCAGTCGTCCGTATTGCACGCCGGACGGGCAGGCGGTTTCGCAACTTCGGCAGTCGAGACAGAGGTCGAGGTGCCGGGCGACGGGCTCGGTGAGATCAATACGACCATCGGTCACTGCCCTCATCAAGTAGATGCGTCCTCGCGGGCTGTCGTTTTCATCCCCCGTTTCAAGGTAAGTGGGACAAGCGGACGTGCAAAGTCCGCAGTGCACACAATCGAGAAACCGCTCGTAGGGAATGGCTTCCCCGAGTGAGCGGTCGTTCGACGATGCAGATTCGATGGACATGACGCGAGGCAGAAAGGTGGAAGGGATCGTCGTGAAGCTCATCCCGTAACATGACAGACACACCCGCGACCCGAAGCTCGGTCGAGTTGTAAAAGCGGTATCTCGCCACAAGTTTTCCCTAGGGCGAGTGACTGCTCATGGCGCATCATACTCGCAAATGGCGCAACGCTTCCGCAATCTCTGCGACGTAACTGATGTAGAACGGTCCGAACTCGGCGTAGCGGGCCGATGCCTGATCGAACCGCATGGTGTACACAATCTCTTTGATGTGCTCGGGAGCACGTCCCCAAAGTGTCACTCCCCATTCCCAGTCATCGAACCCGGTCGACGCGGTAATCAACTGGCTGACGCGACCGGCAAACTTGATTCCAGAGGTTGCATGTTCTGCCATCAGTTCGCTGCGGCGACTGAACGGGAGCGTATACCAGTTGGCGTGCGGGTCTCGAATCTTGTTCATTGGATAGAAGCAGGCGACCGGAAATGGCGGGAGATCGGGATAGAGCCGCTGCTGATTCATCATGGGCAATCGTTGAGCGTAGGCGTTGACCTTCGCTTCGATGGCATCGGCTGCGGTCCCCTCGCGACGGAGTCGTTCGGTAAACTGCTCGACCGTCGGGACATATTCCGACACCTCGGTAATTGAGACGAAAGAGTCATGAACCTGAAATGCGGTCCCAATGGCGGAGGACCGGATCGCCTGGACGATGCCGTCAATCTTGAGGGGGTCCGGGTCCATCAGCAACACTGCCAAGTCGGCCTTTCCTCCGGAGACGATCGAGACTTGCATCCGCTCGGTCGCATGAGACCCCGCGGGATTCAGCCAATCGATAAGTTCCCCCTTGCCCCACTCGCGTTCGTCGTGCGTCAGGTCCGACAGCGCGAACTGGTCGATCTTGTAAAACATATGCAGGCAGTGCCAGCCTTCGGCCATTCGAATCGTTGGTTCTGGTAAAGACTGCGGAACATGTGGAGGACGCTGCGGAGACGACATGGTCAGAAAGCTTTCAGTGACGAATCACAAAACAGATAAGGAACAAAACAGGTTGCTTGAAACTGTCAGATGCCGAAACGTTGACGGCATCGCCCATCCGGAGGTGAGGATTCACCTGGGGCGAGACGAGATTCTAGTCGATGACGACAGCTCTCGGGAATAGACCCCGTTCAATCAACCGACCAGGGGCCGGACTCCAAGGCGGTACGCGACAGGAGCGGAGTCGTGGGATCGGGGTCGAGGAGAGCTTCGCTGACGGCTTTCAATAACAGGTCGCGTCGAAACGGCTTATAGAGCCCCGACTTCATCCCCATCACTCGGGCTTTGACCATTGAGTGTCCGGCATCCCAGCCAAAACCGGTCAACAAGATGATCGGGATTCTTGGCGTGATCTCCCGAAACCGTCGCAAGCACTCCGAGCCACTCATGTCCGGGAGTCCGACATCGGCAATGACCAAGTCATAGAGAAAGGTTCGTGCCATCAGCAAAGACTCGGCACCATCATGGGCGGTTTCGATGATACAGCCATAACGATCAAGAAAATCGTGGGCCGACTGTCGCACCTCTTTGTCGGCATCGACAATGAGAATGCGTTTGGATCGAAGCAGTTCGTGTTCAGCCGAAGTATTCAATCCCACTTGTGCCAACTGAGGTGACGACTTCGCCCCAGCAAGATGAATCATGTCCCGAATGTTTCTCGTGTTTGCGAGAATCTGATTCATCTTCTCCGCCACAGTTGGGTCTTGGTGAAGGAAGCGTTCTCGTAACCAACTCGCCGTGTTGAGGATCTCGTCCAGCGGATCGGAAACATCGCGCAACAACTGAAACGAACTCTCGGCAACAGTCGAGGCCTGTTCGACTTCCAGAAGGCTCAGATTGTTCAGGGCGATCGAGACTTCGCGGCCAAAGAGTTCCAGAAATTGCAGGTCGGCCTGAGTAAACGCCCCTGGTCGCGGACTCTCGACGTTGAACGTGCCGAGGGTCTTCTCGTGCAGAATGAGAGGGACTGTCAACGAACTTCTCGCCCCCGGTGCCCCCACCATGTACAGCGGATCACGCTGCGTATCTTCGCAGAGATAGCTGCGACAGGTCGCTGCAACAAACCCCGTTACGCCGTTGCCTTCATCTCGCGCGAAAAGAACACGATGCTCCGCCTCGGGTTCCATTCCGACGGCCAACAGCGGGAGCAGCTGTTCTGTTCTTGGATCGACGAGGCGAATCTCGACGGTCTCGAACTCGAGGACATCTTGCGTATAGAACAGGATTTTTGACTTCAGCAACTCGATGCGGTCAGCGACTGACATCTCCATGACGTCTTGCGGCTGAAGGTCTCCCAGTGCCAAGCCAGCTTTGTAAATGGCGTCGAGCTTCTGTTTGTGCACCGTTTCCGTCGAGACATCCCGCACCGTAACCAGCAGGTGCGTCGGAAACTCGTCGTCCCCATCATGAACCGGGGTGACCGTGAGGTCCAAGAATGTCGCCTCGCCGACACGCAACACGGTGCGGGCCGACTCGCCTGTTCCCAGAGCGGAACGAAACGGGCCGAAGTCTGGGCCGATAAACTCCGAACCTGGAAAGGCATCCATGAAACGCAGTCCAAGCAGTTCCTTCGCAGTGCCGGTAAACTCGGGGAGTCGCTCATTATGCCAGAGGACTTGGGACTGCGTGTCCAGGAGCGCGAGTCCATCGGGGAGTTGCTGCAACAAACCCCGCGATTCGAGTAAGAACTCGGTCGTTGACAGGTCCGGCTCGGCGACAACCATGCCGTCAAACCGACCCGACTCAAGTAGTGAGACCGCTTCGCTGGTATCGCGAGCCAGCACAACCTCACACGACGCTTCTAACTGATGCACAAGCGATGTGGTTTCGCCGCCTCGGTGAAAGACGAGAAACCGTGGTAAATTGGTCACGAAACGGACTTCCTCAAGGTGCCAAAGTCACGCCAGGTTATCGCAGTGGGCCGGCCAACCCCAAGTCTCATTAGAGTTTGGAATGTTGGAATTGTCTAGATGATGTGACACCGATTCTCGCGCATTCTTGAGAAGTGCTTCACGTTCACCATCCCAACGGAGCGAGTTCAGGTTGTCGAAGGACCGCGCGCCGGAACCCAAGTTCGGCTGTCGTCTTCCAGCAGCTCGCGAATTCGTTCGACGGTCGGTGGAGTCTGTGTTGCAGGCTCCTCACCAGGGGCCACCGGTTGAGGTCGCAACTGATAGACAACCTTCTCTGCCGGAGGTTTGCGACGAAACGTCCACATCTCGCGATCTCTCATTGATGCTTCGCGGCGATCACGCATCAGAAACGCGAAGCAGCCGTAGAGCACGAAGAGCCCGACGATTCCGGCTGTCACTCGCAAGTCGCGAATCTCACCCGCAACCTGAATCACCAAACAACCAGCCAATCCCAGCAACAGCACCAGACTCGTCGCCAACAACGGCCCCGCCGTCTGACTGGGTCGGTTTTGTAACGGACTCCCCATCGCTCTCTCCCCCGGTTCCCACCGATCCTGTTGAGCAAGTCCCCCGCACACACGCAGTCGCAAAGTTACCGACTCTCACATCCGCCAACTTCGTCTCTCACGTCTCACATCCAGCGCGTAGAGAATACCCGAAGCCACCTGGAAAAGGGAAGAGGCTGCCTCTGAGAATTTGTGATGAGATGGACGTCATTCCGCCTCATCCCGAACAACGGAAGCCCACGGCGCAAAAAAACGTCACCAAGCGAGAAGGGGGGTCACGCTGTTCAAGCGATGGAATGAGTGCCCATCGTGCGGTCAGTGATAGAGCCCCTATGCTGCGTCGGTGATGTGCTGACTTACCCCTTTCTACTGTGCTACTTTAGCCGCCTGTTGAAGAGCGTGGGTCAGGCGTTCCAGCTTGACTTGGTGCCGTTTGATGTTTCGGTGAAAAGCGTACGAGATGCTCGTGTCAGTTTGGAAATCTGACCCACGGCCGTTTTTCATCGGGCTGTCAACTGCCCGGATGTGGTCGTTATCTCCACATCCTCGGGTCAGGGCGAGTGGCCGAGGGGGCACTCGCTGGAACATTCGGCGAAGCTGGAGGAACGGTTGCGGGCGATTCAACTGGTGGAGCCGCAGCCTTCTCAGTATGACGTGGAAGGAACTTCCCTGCCGCTGTGAACGTCCATCGCTCCATCCGGCGCACAGATCCCTTTGAGATTGATGTCTGCGTCGTCAAGACGCCGAAGGGGACCTCTCGACTCAATTTCATTTCGGCGACAAAGGTCATCTGAATGGCATTGGGCTGTTGTGGGTCGGAGGGAAGTTGCAATTGCACGGTCGCAGGTAACACTTCGACGGCATCTTCATGACCAGGAATCCTGGCGTAATCCGTCTTCATCGCAAAGAATGGACTATGCTGTGGGACCCCGTTGTCATCCTTGACCCGTGGCAATCCACTTAAGAGTCGGGTAATTCGATTGACGTCAACCTCGGTTGTTCCTGGAGACCAGATGATGAATTCCTCAATCGGACGCCCTTGATTGAAGGCATCGACATCAATTGTCATCGAATAACTTGCTGGAGATGCATCTCGCGGCCCCCATCGATAGAAGTAAACCAGTCGCCCAAGACGTTGCCCGACAAGTGTTCGTCCCCCATCGACGATTCGCATTCGAGACGCCAGCCCCTCGCCATCAATCGATTCGAGTTCCACCCAGTAATCGGGATCAAGTTCCCCTTCAGGAATCTGAAACAACCAGGAATGGACTGGGCGTTCGAACTGCGGTTCGGGATCGCTGTAATCGATCCAGCCGCGGCGTTCCATCAGGCTGTAGAGCCAAGGGGATGTCCACGGACCATTCCAAGGGAACCAGGCTGAGAACATCGACCCGGCAAGGAGTGCGACGACTCCGACCCGCAGCCATTTTCGTTGCAGGACGAGTTCGAGTGCGGGGATCAGGGCGATGAGCCAGAACGGGACGAGCCACAGCATCCACCGGAGTGCGACACTGTTTCCGCCATAGTTGTAGTTCTCGACACGAGTCAGGAAGAACCCAAGGACAATGACTGTCAGGCTCGCCCCCATGGCCATATAAGGCCACAGCTTTTCGCGAATCCGAATCAGTGATATTCCCCAACCAAGAAGCGTCAGCAGGAAGATCGGCGAGAGAGAGAGAATTCCATGATGCCCGACGGTGCAGTGGAACAAGTACACGAGTGGGGAGTCTTTCGCCTGATCGATTCCTCGCGGGGAACTCCAATAGCTGGGAACTCCCTTGTAGACGTAGTTGTATGTCTCGGATCCGTAAGTGAGGTAAACCGGTTTCCAGGTCCCGGTTGCCACGATGTTGCAGATGATGAATGCGATGAGCGGGATCAGCGAAACGGGGACAAAGAACTTCAATGTTCGTGCTCGATCGTGCATAACCAGAATGGCAAAGATGCCGACGCCGAACGCCGCTGCGGGAAGCTCGAAGGTGACGGTCAGACCGGCGAAAAATCCCGCGAGTGTGTACCACTTCCAGTCGTCTTCGTCGTCTATTGTAATCCGCATTGCGAACGCGAGTGTCACAATCAAACAGACCGCCGCCGGGAGATGGTTGTTCAACGACAACAGGAACGGCGAGAGCAACGTACCGAAACAGGCCGTTGCCATGATGACGAGCAGAACCAGTGGCGAGACATTCAGCCGATTTAAGATGCCATACAGCATCCAGAGAGCGATACCCCAAGGGAGAAAGTTCACGAAGAGCAGCACGCCAGCGACTGCTTCTCGTTTTGATGCGGAATCATCGACCCTCCAACCCAGAATTCCCTTCTGAATTCGATAGACCACAGCCACCATCGTCGGGAACAATGGCGGCTTGGTCGAGTAGATGTGCTCTTCCTCGATCTCTTCGCCAGTCTCTCGATCAACCCGCACGCTCTTCAGCAGTGCCTTGTCGATGGTTTTTAGCTCGAGTGCCTTCTCGGCATGATCGATCTGATAGGTTCCCTCTTCAGTCAGCGCCCAGATTGTACACCAGCGAGACGAATCGTTTGCTGAAGCAATCGGCTTCTCGACTTCTAATAGCCGGATGAACGACAATCCGAATGCCACGAGGATCATCGCAATGCACAGCCCGCGCAGCGACAACCCTTCGAGCAACTCGCCCGTTGAGGCGGCTTCTCTCGCGGCAACATCCTTGTCACTCGCTTTGGCCATTCGGCTACATCATCCGTGAAAGCGTAACTTGACTAAGATAATCGAAACAAGTTGGGGAAGGAGAGGAAAGGGTGTCATCAACGACAGACATCAAAGTCAATCGCATAAAAGGCTGATGGCGGAATGAAGAACAATCCACCGGAAGGAGACTTGCGTTCGCGTCTGCTCCGTCAACATGACCGCCCCAGAGAAAATACCAAGCGGCAGGCAGAGATCGCATTCACACAATCGCAAGCTTGTAGGAGTCATCGGAACAGTCTTGACTCGAACTGTCGCTGGATTGGAATTTTCCTGGGCTTCTTGCCAGCAATCATCCTTCCCTAGCGCAAAGCCACTCGGGAACCCCCCAGTTTACCGCGCTATCGCAGACTCATACATCACACTGACACGAGGGGCTTGGCCGGGATCGTCGAACATCGAAACCAGCACCCCCTCGCGGGCTTCTTCCGTTCCTGGTCCATTCGAAGAGAGTGAAGCCTTGCGATAAAACTGCACATACCGTCGACCACTGGGAAGTTCCCGGACCATCGCCAAGTCGTTGACCTCGAGTGGTTCCGAAAGGGGTTGGGTTTGTTGAAGGATCTGATTTGCTTGCCGAGCAAGTGTTTTTGCTGCATCGACCCCACCGGCTCGGGCGACGGCTGCGACATTCTGGAGCCGCAGTTGTATGGCGAACATGTTTTGAACGTCGGCACACTCGGGGAAACGGGCCGCAGCGATCGAAACAGCAGGACACCTCACAAAATGGATCGACTTCTGGTCCCGCAACCGAATGGCCGTTGCGGCGGCACCGGAAATGTGCTCGTCAAAGCCTTGTTGCTGGCAAAGGGTCGAGATTTCCTGTTTCAGATTCTCGGATCGCAGCCCCGGGAGTCCGTGGTCATGCAGCATTTCGCTCGTCAGCTTTTGAAGTTCATCGGGAGCCATCCGGCTGACGACTTCCATTCGACCGGTCCTCTCGTTGGGCAGAAGGACCCGGCCATCTTCGAGAATCCGCATCGCGATGATTTCCCGCTCACCTTCCGTCGCGGGGTTCTCAATGAACGCGAGGTCGAGAACGGGGAGCGACTGTGGTTCAGATGCAGCGGGAACTGCCGCTCCATTCTCGGCACGGGCAACGACTGCGACGCACAAGAGACAGAGAGTCGACAGAGAACGCTTTAGACAGAGCATATTTTTGCCTCACACAGGACTTCGATACGCTACGCATCGACGCTTGAGAGTGGGGAGGTTACTGGAACAGGATTTGTCGGAACAACATGAATCTGCCTCAACCTCTCGCCACTTTACGCCCCTCCCGGAAGCCTTTTGACCGAAAAACTTCGTGCAATCCGATCAAAGTGGAGTTTGCTGGACGATAACTTTATCTGTCGGCAAATTTGGCTGTGATCGCGAGAGAGTTTGACGATCTCCCGAAAACTGCTATCCTGATAGGTAATCGATCAAGGTGGACATCGAGAATCGGCCGATTTTGCCGAGAATCGAGGGGCCTTGTTACGCGGGGGATGTCTGCCCCTCGCTTCGCCATTTCCCAAAACTTTAAATGGAGGTCTGTGTGGTCAAGTTGCGTCTGCGAGACAATGAGTCGGTTCAGGATGCTGTGCGTCGTTTTCGGAAGCTGGTTGAGCACAGTGGTGTTAAGAAGGAAATGCGTCGCCGCGAGTTCTACGAAAAGCCAAGCGATGCCAACCGCCGAGAACGTCTGCGTGCCGAACGTCGCGCACGGATGAATCAGGCCCTGAATCAGTAGACGCGAACGATCAACGGGCTCTCCTGCCAAAGGGCCACCGGCTCAATAGCCAGTCGGTGCTTCCCAAACTGGCCCCACAAATCGTCGCCAAACCGCCGCAACTCGCGGCGGTTTTTTGTTGCGCGCTCGATCCTTGCAATCACCGTGATGACAATTCGCTACAAGTGTCATCTCACGCGTGTTTCGGCAATCTGCTGACTTTCCCGTGGTCGCCATACAACGTGTCGAAGAGCTACAAACTCGCGAGATTCAACAGACTGAAGGCTTGATGGAAAACGGAGTCCCGCCGGACGAATTCAGGCTGTCCATGGCGACTGGGAATCAGCCTGGCGATCAAGCACTCATCAGAGGCTCGGACGGTCCCTCTAGAATCGTCGGCACCAATGGGATAGAGTTTGAGGCGCCGAGCCTCGGACGACTGGCATCGTTGACTGTCGCCATTCAAGTGACACCCCGGAACTTTGCGCCTGTCATACGGATGGTTTCGACTCCCGCTGCGGCACACGACCGACCTAATCACTTTCGCTCCTTTTGGGGGACAGATGCATGCGACGCGACTTTGCTCGACCGATTTTGTTGATGGTACTTCTGCTCGTTGGGCAGGCGATCACTGCGACGCGGGTGGTTGCCGCTCCGACGTTGGTGCCGGTCTTTGAACTCTCGGGGGCCATTACCGAGAAGCCGCAGGCTGAGGACTTCCCGTTTGCGATGGAGACTTCCGAATCGCTGCATTCGTTGGTTGGTCGTCTCGACAAAGCGGCGGGTGACGAAAAAGTTGCAGCTGTTGTCATCCTCCTGGACGGGGCTTCCATCGGACTCGGGCAGGCACAAGAGATTCGGGCCGCAATGGACCGGTTGCGGGAAGCAGGGAAGACGATCTACACACATGCCGACACTTACACGTCAACCGGCGGTTTCGGGCTGATGTGTGGAGCGTCGCATATCAGCATGACGCCGACCGGCTATCTCTTCATCACCGGGATTCATGCCGAGCAGATGTATCTGAGAGGCCTCCTCGACAAACTCGGCGTTGTGCCGGACTTTGTCGCCTGTGGTGCCTACAAGAGTGCCTCGGAAACCTTCATGCGAACCGGCCCCAGCCCGGCAGCCGATGAGATGTACGGCTGGCTCTACGATGGGTTCTACGACAGCTTCGTCGACTTGATTGCGACGGGTCGCAAGGTCAACACGGACAAAGCGAAGGCCTGGATCGACTTGGGGCTGATTTCGTCGGAGACCGCGAAGAAGGAAGGGATGATTGACGCCGTCGAACACCGAGATGCCTTCCTCGCACGATTGCAGGACCAGATTGGAGACCGCATCAAGTTCGACAAGAAGTATGGCAAAAAACTCCCTCCGACGATCGATCTCAACAACCCGTTCGCCGTGATGAACCTCTACATGCAGATCTTGACCGGCCCCAAAGCGAGCAAGGCATCGACAAAAGATGCCATTGCAATTGTCTATGTCGAAGGAAATATCCTTGATGGCAAGCCTTCGGCGAACCCGTTCGGAACAGTCGATGGGGCCTACAGCGATCCGATCCGCCGTGCATTGGAAAAAGCAGCTGACGATCCGCGGGTGAAGGGGGTCGTACTGCGGGTTAACTCCCCGGGTGGCTCGGCCGTCGCCAGCGAAGTGATGCTCAATGCCGCGAAGAAACTGTCGGCCAAGAAGCCAGTCGTCGTGTCGATGGGGAACGTTGCCGCCAGCGGGGGCTACTATGTCGCCTGCTGTTCCGACACCATTTTCGCCGACCCCGGGACCATTACCGGTTCGATCGGGGTGCTGGGTGGGAAGGTCTCCACGACCGCCATGTGGGAGAAGGTTGGGGTCAACTTCCATGCCAATTCGCGAGGCAAGCGGGCAGCCATGCTGTCGAGTTCTCGCATCTTCACGGATGACGAACGGGCCCACTTCTCGGACTGGATGCACGAAGTCTACGGCGTCTTCAAGAAGCATGTGACCGACGTTCGGGGTGATCGACTGAAGAAGCCGATTGAAGATCTCGCCGGGGGCCGCGTCTATACGGGGAAGCAGGCACAGGAACTCGGTCTTGTCGACCATATGGGGGGACTGAACGAGGCGATTCATTTTGTCGCAAACAAAGCTGGAGTCGCAGACTATGAGGTTCGCCCGATCCCCGAACCGACGAACTTCCTGGAAACGCTCCTCGGCGATCTCTCGGGCGAAGGAGACAAGGAAGATGGCGGAAAACTCTCGCTCAAATCAGGCGTTGCTCCGCGAACCAGTCCACTCTGGGAAGCCGCTTTGCCAATGCTGCAAGGTCTCGATCCCGAACGACTGAAGATCGTTCAGCAAGGCTTCCAGCAGATCGAACTGTTGCAGAAGGAAGGGGTCGTCCTGACCATGCCCTTGATGCACATCACCCAGTAAAGCACGATCGTTGCCCCCCAAGAAACACTGTTGCAAAGTGGGAACCTTGGATCGTTCTGTGACTATCAACATCCCCCGTGTGACGGACAACCATGTCTGTCACACGGGGGATTGCGTGTATTGCTCGGGCCGTCGTCACATCTCCGCAAGATCACCAAGTACAATTTCCACAAAAGCCCACACATCGACAACTTTTCGGAGACACATTCTGTTCAACAATCGTCAAATTGCTGTTAATGGTTCCGCGACGACACTGTTCCTTTCATGAGGTGTACCATGCTGCGATGTCGCTGTTGGGTGGCGATGTGTCTGTTGCTGACGAGTTTTGCAAAGGCTGAGGAGTTTCCGTCCGATGGTGGAGCCGTTGCAAGTGATATCTCTGATTCTCCACGAGTGATACGCCTTCGCCAAGCTCCCATCTCGCCGTTTGGCGACTCCATCGAGTTCTCGACCGAAGTTGGAACAGGAATCATTATTGTAGAAGCAGATGGGGAAGTGGCGTTGGGGCAGTCGGCGGATGCCCGAGTCCGTATTCAGCAACAGCGGCAAGCTTTGATTCAGTCGCTGCAACAGTTGCAGGACGAATACTGTCGAGCCGCCATGCTGGATGAGGCGGTCGCCGTGCGAGACCAGATTCGTCGACTGCAAGCCGATGCTCAAGTGGCGCTCCCCGAATTGCCAGTCAAGGTTACCAATTCGGGGGCCAGTTTGCCTGAGACAAATCTCTCGCCACGAGCGTATCGAGGTCGTCACCAAGAGATTCATTTTCAAGAAGTGACCGGCAGCACCTCCGGTTCTGTTTGGGGGTCTGGTCCATACACCGACGACTCCAGCCTCGCGGCGGCGGCGGTACACAGTGGACACCTGGCGGTCGGCGAGAAACGTGTCGTCGCCTTTCGCGTGCTGCCCGATGCAGGAACCTATCAAGGAAGCACGGCTCACGACATCACGACGATGGACTATGCCGGCTACCTTGGTGCCTTCGAGATTCTCGGTGCGGCCATCCGAGAGGAAGACTTTAGTGCGACGGGACAGCCAAAGGGGACCGAAACTGTCGACGTGTTCGTTACCGGACGAACCAGCGGCTTCGTCTGGGGCAGCAGCGTCTACACGAATGACTCCGACCTCGGCACAGCCGCAGTTCATGCTGGTCTTCTTAAGCCGGGCGAGTCCGCCATTATCCAAGTGGAACTTCTCTCCGGTCGGGAATCCTACGATTCCACAACACAGAACGGCATCAGCACTCGGCCCTACGGTTCATGGAGTGGAAGTATCGTCCTTCGCCGTCGGAGCGAATGAAATGTCCAGAATGATGGTGTGCGTATTGAGTTCTCTTGAGGCGATCGGAGGGCCGCTCCCCCGTCCGTCGGACCTTTCAGTTCTTCAAAAGGGAACGACCCACTTTTCTGATAGGCCAGGTTCACAGTACCGGAACGGTACATCCCGCCCGGTCGCGGAACGGGTGCGGCTCGTCGGTGACAGAACGTAAGGCACTCTTACCCGAAGTCGTGCGGCAAGATTGTTCGGCGCAACGATTGCGGACGCGCAACCGACGCGAGGCTCCTTCTCTCCCGTGATAGTCGTGCTACTTCAGGACGCATGCTAACGGGGGAGAAGGTTGGGATGAGGGGGGAGCGGTGGACGCTCATGCGGTCGTCTTGTGAAGTGGATACCTCACGCGGCTTGAGGCCGCAATCATAGTCGCCTTTCGCTCCGCGAAAGGGGCGCTGCTTTCGCGGAGCGAAAGGGGACAAACAGGCGCTCACGGCGCGTCGATGTTGCAGAGCCAGACTCGGTTACAGAGCAAGACTCGAACCGCATTCCCCCTCACCCCGGCCCTCCCCCACTGGAAGGTCATAGAGTGTAGGGGTGTCGACAGTGGGGGAGAGGGAGAGTGGTTGTTCAAATCGCATCGTAAAAGTTGAGCCGAACGGTTTGGAAACTTGGGCCCTTCCGCGAGTCAGGGGGAAACAGTGGACAAGTGGCCCAGACTCAAACACTGAAGGGCCGCTCCGTAGTCCGTTGCACGGGGGGTGTGAATTCACAAGTCTCGCGACTGTTCCAAGATGTGGGCAGTCAGTTCGGGGATCGACTCGGTGCCATCAATGATGACCTCGCTGCACTCTTCGAGGTTACGGAACCATGTGTGCTGCCGTTTGGCGAACTGGCGGGTCTTGGTCTTGGTCAGTTCAATTGCCTGTTGAAGAGAGCAGTCCCCTCGCAAATGCGAGATAACTTCTTTGTAGCCAAGTCCCTGTTGAGCGGTGCGGCTCAAGGGGGGGTGACGGTTCATACAGCCGCGAACTTCTTCCAGCAGTCCTTCATTAAACATCTGATCGACCCGACGATTGATTCGTTCGTAGAGCCAGTCTCGCGGCGGATGCAACCAGTAGACATGCGGCGGACGGAGTTCTTCAGGCAATGGTGACTGCTGTTTCTGACTGGAAGCCGATTGACCCGTCAGTCGGTAGACCTCTAACGCACGGATGATTCGTCTTGTGTCGGCTGCATGGAGTCGCGAAGCGGAGACTGGATCAACCTTAGCGAGTTGTTGCAACAGCCAATCGGGGGGCTCTCCCTTTGCTCGTTCGGCTAATTCGGACCGAAACGTCCAGTCAGCCGCAGGAGATTCGCAGACTCCTCGCAATATCGACCGTAGATACAGTCCCGTCCCCCCCACAAACAACGGCACTCGATCTCGATCGACGATCGATCGACACGCGACTTCGGCTGCCCGAACGTATTCGGCGACGGTGTACTCTTCGTGTGGGTCGATGATGTCGATCAGATGATGCGGAACAATTGCCCGCTCTGCCGTTGTCGGCTTGGCTGTGCCGATGTCTAAATGACGGTAAAGCGACATCGAGTCGAGCGCGACGATCTCTGCGTTGAGTCGCTGTGCCAATTCTAGTGCCATCGCCGACTTGCCACATGCCGTCGGACCCGCGAGGAACCAACACTGTTTCAGTAACGTCTGTTCAAAGTGCATGGGTCAACTTCGCCGCGTCATGTTTGGAGTTTGAGTGGTCGTCGCGAGCATCGAATCGAATGACTTCCAGATTTCAGGTACTGGGCACTCTCTCATGAGATCGCATCGTTCGATTTGCGATTGATGGACAAACCTTGGCGAAACGGTCAGGTTGTCGGGGAGAGGATCGGCAGCACGCGAATGGGGCCATCGCAGTGTTTGCAAGCAACACCCCGATTGACGTATTTCTCGGCGACTCGAATCTCCTGTTGGCAGTGGATGCAGTTCCCATAGACCGCGTACCGTTGTACCGCTGGGTTGGTCAGCGAGAAGTCGAAAGGAGCTGAGCAGAAGTTGCATTGGACCAGTTGCCCGAGAAACTTTCGACTGACGCGAAGTTCCTTTTCGCAGTTCGGACAACCGATGTACAAGCCACGCGGAGTCACCTCTTTGATCGTCGGTGAACTCTGAGCCGCCTTTGCGGAATCGGAGGGTGAATTGTCTCTCAGGTCGACGACTTCGGGCAACGAGATTAGTTCCGGTGCCGCGACCATCGGGATGTCGAGGTCAGAGTTCAACATCCGTCCGCACGTACGGCAGCGGACAACCTTCGGTGGGACATCATCACCACAGTCAGGGCACCTTCCACCCGGCCAAACCGCCATCTTCCTCACCCCTGTTCAAACGCCATTCACGCATCGACGTCCAAAGTCTACTGTCAAAAAAAGAACATTGCGTGAATCACCCGAGTCACGTTGATGTCACGATTTCTACCGCTGATGAACCGCTATTCTGCCTTAGCTTTCAGACAGGCGAGCTTACTGAAGCTTCTCAGGTAGACCCGACCATTCGCGACGGCTGGCGTCGCGTACGAAGGATCACCGAGCGGACTCTGTCCAAGGAGTTCGAATTTGTTACTCGCAGCGATGACACTCACGACGCCATCTTCGGAAATTGCGAACAGTCGACCGTCAATCAGTACCGGCGATCCGCTAAACTTTCCACCAACTCGCTCGGTCCAGACTTCGCTGCCTGTTGCCACTTCCATGCACCGCACCACACCGTCATCATTCCAGAGGAAGAGGTAGTCGCCGACAACGATTGGCGTCGGCACATACGGGAGCCCCTTCGTCAGGGTGTACTTGATGTTCTTGGCCGAGACGTCGCCGCTGCCGTTGGGGTCGACAGCGACCAACATTGTTCCCTTGCCACCTGCTCCACAAACTGCCAGGACGACTCCGTTTCCATGAACGGGTGATGCGACGGTTCTCATGGGAAGCTGCCCCGATGTCCACAATTCCCGACCGTCAGCCAAGTCATGTCCAGTCAGTCCGAGGTTGCCACACAGGCAGATCAACTGCGGCGACTTCCCTTCCTGTTCGAGGACGAACGGCGTGGCATAGCTCGCCCGGCGGAATGCTCGTTCCGTTTTCCAAACTTGTTCGCCCGTCTTACGATTCAGCGCCACGAGAGAACTTGGCCCCTTCTGGTCGTTCGAGACGATCAGTAGTTCGCCATGAATAATCGGTGAGACTCCCTGGCCGTGCTCGCTGGTGAATGGTCCCAGATCGACGTTCCATACTTTCTCACCCGAGTGAGTATACGCCGAAACGACATAGTGACTTTCGTCGGCGGTCGAACAGTAAACTCGTTCGTCATCGACAGCCGGGGTCCCCGAGCCGTAGCTGTTCTTTAGATGCAGGTGATTCGCGTCTAGCTTCAGTGGGTCGGACCAGAGTCGTTCACCGGTAAACGAATTGAAGCAATACAAAGTTCGAATGCCGTCTTCCTGTCCAGACATGACGAACAATTTGTCCTTCCAGACGACCGGTGAAGAGTGTCCCTTTCCGGGAATCTCGACGACCCATTCGTAGTCCTTATCGGACCATTTTGACGGCACTCCCTTCAGGTCGCTGCGGGCCTCGCCGTTATGGCCACGGAATCGGGGCCAGGTCTCGGCGTCGCCTCCCAATGAGATGCCCGACCCGAAAGTCCCCCCGATGGCCAGAGCCATGCACAATGGTGTCAGCCATCTGCCGAGTCGAAGCGTTTGTGAAAGGCTCATTGCGGATTCCCTGAGAGGTCGAGAAAAGGTCACTGCATCATGAAGTTGCAGCGTAGTGAGAAGGACATTCCGTGGTTTATCGTACAAGGTCACCAGAGTGCAGAAAAGGCATCAAGAGAAAGGAATGTGTGGTGAAAAAGTTGATTCATTCGGCTCTTGGACGATGTTGATCGCCGAGTTATGCTGTCGGAAGACTGGGCAACTTCGTTACTTTACCATCATCAGTGTTATGATGCCGTGCCGCCCCCAACTTTCCAAGGTGGGGATTTGCTGTCAGATGGAATGCTGATTTGCTCTTTGTTGCCGACAACTTTTTGCAGACACCTCTTCGGGAAGCACTTGCGATGGACAGTCGAGAACCTTTCGTCGACTCGTTCGGCCGACTGCACAATAACTTGCGAATCAGCGTTACAGATCGCTGCAATATTCGTTGTTTCTACTGCATGCCTGCCGAGAACGTGCAATTCATGCCGCGGCAGGAGTTGCTTACCTACGAGGAGATCGAAAAGTTTGTGAGGGCGGTCGTCCCTTGTGGCGTCCACAAGATTCGTCTGACGGGTGGCGAACCGTTGGTCAGGCAGGATCTGCATCGACTCGTCTCCCGGCTCTCGCAGATCGAGGGGGTCACCGACATCGGCCTCACAACGAACGGCATTCTCCTCGAAGAACAGGCTGAAGGGCTGTACGCCGCCGGACTGCGAAGATTGAACGTCAGTCTGGATGCACTTGACCCCGTCAAGTTTCGCGAGATCACACGTCGTGATGGCTACGAACGTGTTCTCGCCGGGATCGAACAGGCTCGCAAAGTCGGATTCGATCCCATCAAGGTCAATGCCGTGTCAATCCGGGGGATGACGGAGTCTGAGGTCGTTCCGTTCGGAGAGTTCGCCCGCGAGACAGGTTGCGAAGTGCGATTCATCGAGTACATGCCCCTTGATGCCGATGCCGCTTGGGAACGAGAAAAGGTTCTGTTTGCCCACGAGATTCTCGACGTCTTAGCTCGCGAGATCATGCCGTTGGAGCCGACCGGCATGCAGCACCCCTCCTCCCCGGCGACTGACTTTCAGTTTGCAGACGGAATCGGTCGCATCGGATTCATTGCGTCGGTCTCTCAACCCTTTTGCATGAGTTGCAACCGCTTCCGACTGACAGCCGACGGCAAGATCCGCAACTGCCTGTTTAGCCTGGAAGAAACCGACATCCGGGGACTTATCCGCGACGGAAAGAGCGATGCGGAGATCGTCGCGGCGGTCCGTCGATCGATTGGCGATAAGAAAGAGGGGCACGAAATCAACACGGCTCGCTTCATCCAACCTGACCGGCCAATGTACTCGATCGGTGGATAAAACGTTCGTGCCACGACTGCGCCACGATTCGATTCCGACATCCTCGACCCGCACACACTTCTGTTGCAACAGGCTCTCGAACATGAACTGGCTCAAACATGCCTTTGGGATGGAACCGGAGGGAGCGGCAACTCCGACAGCCGAACAGCAAGTGGTCATCGAAAAGTTGGCGGCCGAAGTGGTCCGACGACGGATGACGACCCCGGCCTTGGCGTTCCTCGAGATGTCCCGTCCGCTCAGTTTTCTCGGTTCACAGGCTCTGCACTTCTTTGCCCCGATACTTTCGGCTCTCACCGTTAGCGATGGGCATCGACACTTCGCCGAGTTCATGGAACGTCGCGGAGCCATCGACACTCTCTGTCGCGAGATCGAACGGCAAGAACAACTCGCCGAGTCAAAGGAACTACCAGGCAGAGAAGGCAGCGAGTCACCCGAGGGCTCACGTTTGTAGCCGAGTTGCTCCGCAACTCGGCAATTCGCAGGTCAAGACTCTGTAACATTTTCGACAATGCAATTTCGCTTCACAGAATACGAAAACCCAGAGCGACTCTGCTTCGCATCGCGATCCGCGCTTTAAATTCTGAAGGTCGGATATGGAGTGGGGTCGCGTTGGATAGCCGAGTTGCGGAGCAACTCGGCTACGGGAAGTGACGATGATCTCGGGGTGACGGTCGGTCGCCGGAGGGATCGTCCGCTTTCGTCAGAGATGGCTGACCCAGAGGTCGGCGGCGGCGACCAGCAGCAGGCCGATGCTGATGATTGCATTCACTCGAAAGAACGCCACGTTGACCCGCGACAGATCGTCGGGCTTTACCAGTGAATGTTCGTAGATCAACAGCACCGCAACGACGATGACGCCGGCCAGAAAGATCGGCCCGAAGCCGCTCACCCACCAGAACCCGACCAGTGCCAGTACGGTGAGGAAATGGCTCACCATCGCCAGTTGCAGCGATCGTCGAACGCCCCATCGAGACGGCATGCTGAATAACGACTTCTGCTGATCGAAGTCTGCATCCTGACAAGCATATAGAATGTCAAACCCTCCAACCCAGAAGAAGACGACTGCCCCCAACAGCACGGGGGGCCAGTCGAGTGTGCCGCGAATGGCGATCCAAGCGGCCATCGGCGACAGCATCAGGGCGGCACTCAACCAGTAGTGACAAAAGCTCGTGAACCGTTTGGCGAACGAGTATCCCAGCAGTACCAGCAGCACCGGAACCGAAAGTATCAATGGCCACCGATTGGGAAGAAAGATCGCCGTCGAAGCGATAAACCCTGCGCTGCAAAAAAGTGTGAAGAAGGTCACGACCGGGACACTCAACGTCCCCGCAGGAAGATGCCTAGAAGCAGTGCGAGGATTCTCGGCATCGATACGACGGTCGACGAGACGATTAAACGCCATCGCTGCCGAACGCGCGAAGACCATGCAAAGCAATAGCCCCAGCAGATGCAGACCCTGAAACGGCGTCTCGGACCATGCCAACAACGCCGCCAGCAATGCGAAGGGGAGCGCAAAGACCGTATGACTAAATCGGACCAGTTCCAACAGCTTTCGCAGCAGTTCCATCATCGTGGCCGTTTGAAGATTTCCAGTGTTGTCGTGTGTCGTGACGCTGCTGAGCGATGTCGTATGTCAGACACCCTGACCCGGAAGAACGGATCACCATGTCCGCTGAAAGCCTTGGGAAGCAACAGACATGGATGTCCCTCGCACGAATATCGACGATGTGACGAAATCGTCCAGTCTTTAACCGCGATCACGGGCCTCTTCTAACAGGCGAATCCAAGGGCCGATGTAGTGGCCGTTGTCGTGGAAGGTGCGACCGCTGACGAGATTTCCATCGATGACACAGGGGGCATCGACAAAGATTCCGCCGCAGACTTCTAAGTCGAACTTGCACTTGGGGACAGTCGCCATCTTGCGCCCCCGCACACAGTCGGCATACGCCGGAATCTCGACCCCATGACAGACACTGGCAATCGGCTTCCCCGCATCAAAGAAGTGCTTCGTAATCTTCACGAGGTCGGCATCGTAACGAATGTACTCGGGGGCTCGTCCACCGGAGAAGAGTATCCCTGCGTACTCTTCCGGCTTGACGTCGGCAAAGGCGATATCGGCATCCAGGGTGTATCCTTCCCATTCGCGGGTAATCGTCCAGCCCGGCTTCACTTCGTGCAACACCATCTGATACTTCCGCTGCTCGGGAGCCGTTACGACGGGCTGAAACCCTGCCTCTTGAAGTCGATAAAAAGGATACATCGTATCCAGCGTCTCGGCGGCATCACCGATGACGATTAAAACTCGATCCGAAGCCATGAACACTCCCTTAACATCAACGGGGACAACCCTCAGGACTGACGACGATTCACTCAGACAAACATCGACACAGGCACGACGCAGGTGATTTTCTCTGCGCGATGCATTGTCGCTGACGGATGGTCGTCGATTCTGGCCTCAATTTCAAACTCTCGGACTTTCCGAGGTGACCTGTCGCAACCAATCTGCGTAGCCGGGGGCGATGTCGGCGACGGGCCAAACGGAGACACCAGGTGTGTCGTAGGGATGCAATTCAATCACGCGCTGCATCAACGCCGGGACCAAAGACGTGCGGGTCTTCAAGAGAAGCACAACCTCGGCATCGGTTTGCACAGTTCCCTCCCACCGATACACCGACGTTACGCCATCGATGATGTTGACGCAGCCCGCTAACTGTTCGTTGACCACTTGCCTGGCAAGGTCCAGTCCCGCCTCTCGATGGGGGAGTGTGGTGTAAAGGACAGAGAACTCGGAATCTGAAGCGACTGTCATGGATTTCGACCTATTTGCTCGGCATGCGAATGATGCCGTCCCAGTTGGATGGGGCGCTGCGATTGTGTTGCACGATCCGCATCGTCAGGAAGTCTTGGGCTCGATCGGACGAAGGCATTGCGTGCAGGCATCGATACGCTTGCTCCCATCGCCCAGCAATAAAGTGGTCGACCCCTTCCTCATATCGTTTCAATTCCTCCAGAGTCAGCGCCCCTTCGGCTCCGACGGGGGGAAGGAGTTCCGCCACGGTGATCGGCGTTTCGGTTCCATAGGGAAGCAACCTCGCGAGCCGTCGTGTTCGCCCTTCGGTCTCGGAAAGCCGACTGCTGACGATGGCTGTCATCGCTTCATCAAGCAAAATCGGGACATGCAGTTGTTTCGTGAGTCCTTCCAGACGACTCGCCAGATTGACGACCGGTCCGAAGACGGTCACCGTCACTCGGTCGCTCGTCCCAATCTTGCCGGCAACGGCTCGGCCATGGGCAATTCCAATCCCGACTTCAAAATCATACAAGGGATGTTGAGAGTCTGTCTTGAGAGCATCGAACCGCTGTCGAATCCTCAACGCGGCTCGACAGGCATTCAGTGGTGACTCTTCCGACGCGAAGGGCCAGCCCCAGAACCCGAGAGTCGCATCACCCAGAAAATCACCAGTGACCCCTCCGTGATCGAGTATACACTGCGTCATCACCTCCAGCGCACCACTCACACGACCGAGCAATCCCTTCAGGTCGGCGGAGGACTCTTCGGCTCGCTGACTGAAGCCACGCAAGTCGCAAAACAGCACCGTGACATCGCACTCGCGAGGTTCCAGCAATGATGTGTCTAGCTCGGCCCCGCCCGACGACCGTTCCAAAGCCGCAACGATGGGAGATGAGAGAAACTGTCGGAGCACCGAAAGGTTTCCCTGTAAATGTTGGACGTGCTGCACCGACCGAATCATCGCCGCCACTAACTCGGCAAACTTCACGTCGGAATCGAGGTACGGTTCTCCTGATCGCTCCAGGCTTGGGCCAGTCCCCCTTTCGAGTCGACCGGCAACGTAGATACCCCAGCGGCGATTCTCCTTAGCCGAGATTGGAGTGCAGAATGCCCAGTCGAGTTCCTGATTGACGGTGTAGTCGGCCCGTGTCGCTTCGCTGCCGCTCCAGACATGCAGAAGACTCATCTTGCGAACCAAAAGAGCTTCGCTGACCAATCGACTGCTCGGACGAAAGACCCCCTCTGTCTCTCGGCGTCGCTCCCATTGAGTGACAACGACATCGCCGTCTTCGCGACATTCGACGATCGCAACCGCATCCGCTTGCCGAATCCCCGCCAGCAAGACCTGAGCAAGGCCGGACTCCAATTCGTCCTCCCCATGAGCCGCAGCAATCACCTGTGGCAGTCGACTGAGGACTTCGATCCGCCAGTCCGCGTCTCGAAAGCGGACTCGCTCCAACTCCTGGTGACTGAAAGTCCGTTCTTCCAACTGCTGATGATTGCTGAGCGACGAGGAATCAGCGGTCGACTCATCGACGAGAAACATGGTCTCTCCAACAACGAACCGCTCCCCTTGAGATAACGTGCGTCGATTGACCGCCTCTCCATCGACAAACAGCGGGTTGCCGACGCCAGGAAGCAATTCGACCGTCACCTGGAGATGATCGACCTTGAGCTTCGCATGGCGTTTCGAGAGGTATTTCTCCCAAGGAACAGGGAAGTCCGCCTCAGTGCTTCGCCCAAGAACATACTCTCCCCCGAAGTGAAGCTGCTGCCTCCATCGCTGCCGCGGATCAGGCCCCTGAGCAATCAGGTAGTACACACACGCCATCCTTGCTGGGGAAATGAAACCGAGCCGGGGGCGACCAGTCATTACGCAGCCGCTTTGTCGGGTACTCACTTCTGAAGTCTACTAAGGAAACCACGCCCCGGCTATCGAACAACGATCCCGGCCCGTACCTTCGATCATTCCCGCCTCATGTCTTCGGTTACATCGGTGTTTATCTTCCCCATTCACTTTCCAGTCAGGCGGAAACACCAAGAACAGGGACCTTCAGGGCAGGGGGAGCAAACCGATTGAATTTCAGCAGGAACAGGAGAACCAGTCTCCCGATGGGGAGTTGATGATTTCTCGCAATCGGCGTCGAGGCTTGGTTAGCAGCCCGTTGACAAACGACCGTGGGTCAGATTTCTAATCTGACAAGAGCGTCTCGAACGCTTTTTTCCCGAGACATCAAACGGCACCATGGCAGGCCGGAAAGCCTGCCCCACGTTTTCAACAGGCTGATAGGCCAACTCGTTGGCGAAGGTCACCCCTGCACGCATTGAACCGGCGGGATCAAAGGGGCCAGACGAGCGAGCCTCCGTGCCCGTCGCAGTCTTGTACATTTCTCCTCCTACTGCTGAAGTTCAAACTCCTGCAACGTGTGGTCCACATGCTCACCGACTTTACCACGGTGGCCGTCTGTCATACTTGAACCGACCGCAACATCAGCAAACCTCGACATGAGCCAGGAAACACTTCGCACTCCCCAAACCCTTCACTAATCCCAAGCCTCATGAATAATCCCGGCGAGAAAGCGTTTTTGAGTCCTTGCCCCTGCCGATTCACGACTGTGCCCTGCCTCGAAGTGTCGCATTCCTCACCCTGTGCCGAAATCGGAGAACTCTCATAGACTGAGTTGGAAGGGGGCGGGGGACGGGATACACTTGCCTCTCTGGCTGACCACATGAAACGTCTTGTGTCGATCAGAATCCGATCATGACCGTTCATCCTGACACAGCGCGGCCCTCCTTTGTTAGCGGGGGCATCCTGTTTTCGACGACGTGACGGAATATCCTCACACTTTCTAAACGCCCCTTTTCGGTGTTGGCGATCTATGCAACTGAGTCTGCTCAAGTCGAAACTTCACATGGCCACGGTCACGCAGACCGAACTGACCTATCATGGCAGCGTCTCGATCCCGGCCGACCTTGTCGAAGAAGCGGGGCTCTTTCCGCACGAAAAGGTACTTGTGGCCAACTGCCAGACCGGGCAACGGGGCGAAACCTACGTGTTAATTGGAGAACCGGGAACAAGGCAGATTCAGCTCAATGGAGCGATGGCCCGACTTGCACAGCCGGGAGATCGAGTCATCATCATGGCATTTGCCCTGATGACCCCGAACGAAGCGAAGTCTCACAAACCACAAGTGATTGTGTTGGACGAAGAGAACCGCATCATCGAGAGAATCTGATACTTTCTTCGGTCTGATCGAATCAACCGGCAGAATGGTGAGTTCATCGTCGGCCCCCGTTAACGAAAGGGAAGTTGTGAACGCTGCGTCTGTCGCCGAGTCGCCCTCTTTCTGGCGAGGCAGTCTCAACGAACTCCGAGCTTGGGGTCGCGTCAACCGGATCATCTTGCGAACTTGTATCGAAGAACGACTCGTTTATCGTGTCGACTTCGCGCTTGGGACGTTGTTTCGATTCTTGCCGATCGTGACGCAGATCGTCTTATGGGGTGCCATTTATGAGTCGGTCGAAGCCAGCGGCAATTCCGAGATCGCGGGTTACCGTCATGGAGACATGATCGCCTATTACTTGCTGGCGATGCTCGGACGGGCCTTTTCGAGTATGCCGGGACTTGCCAGCGGCATCGCCCGAGATGTTCGCGACGGAACGATGAAGAAGTACCTCACGCAGCCACTCGACATGCTTGGCTACCTGTTCTGGCATCGTGTGGCCCATAAGTTGGTGTATTACGCTGTCGCCACCGGGCCGTTTGCGTTGGTTTTTTGGCTTTGTCGAGACTACTTCCCTGGCTGGCCCGATGCTTGGATGATCGCCGGCTTTGGGGCGTCGCTCGTGATGGCGTTTCTCATCGGGTTTCTGTTGGAAGCCCTCATCGGAATGATTGCTTTCTGGTTCCTCGAAGTCAGTTCACTGCTGTTTATCTACATGATGCTGAACTACTTCTTTTCCGGGCAGATGATCCCGCTCGGCTTACTCGGGCCCGAGATGAATCAGGTGATTCAACACTTTCCCTTAAAGTTCCTCGCCTTCACTCCAGCCGAGATCATGCTGGGGCGATACACCCACGAACAGTTGGCATGGGAACTGGGGGTCGAGTTCACATGGGTCGTTGCTCTGTTCATTGCCTGTCGGGTCGCCTTCGCACGTGGCGTACGCCGTTACAGTGCGTTTGGAGGATAGTGACGATGGCGGTCGCACCGGGAGGACGGTCGGTCGCCCGGACAAGAGATATCTGAATTCTGGAATGCAGGGGTTAGTGTCGGTCGGTCGGGTGCAGACGTCGTTCGAAGGCATCAGCATTGCGGGCGATCTCGTGGACGCTCTGCCGAATCTCTCCCGCGTCGACGGTGGCCCGGGGATAGCTGTTGACCATGATGAGATGCTCCTCCCCATCAATCTGCCGCAGAGCGAGTGCTCCGTGAAGGTGCTGTGAGTTCAGTCGAAGCGCTTCGCCAAAGAGTTGACTGTTCGCTAACCCACAGAGGCTGTAAATGCTCACGACCCGATCAAGTCCTCCATCATCCTGGGCATCGAGGAAGACGCGTTGGCGACGGTTGTCCGGGAGTGCGACGTCGACGACAAAGCGGCTTCCATCGGCGACCCACGTGACATTGCGGTCACCGTCGAGTGCCTCGCGAATCATCTCGCGAAAGTCGCGCGAGTGTCCCAGGACAGCGAGCAGATACTGCGTCGCCATGATCCCGTCCGTCGGGCGATTCGAAGGACTTCGCGAAAGCATCGCATAGACCACTTCAGCCACATCGAGCGGAAGTCCGGGGACCATCCGCCTGAGATCGGGCAGTTCGTCATGTGTGACGGTTGCAATGAGTTCCGACAGTTTCGGTTTGAGAAAGGGGAGTTCGCCCGTCAGCATTTGAAACAGCGTGACGCCGAGTGCGTAGACATCGCTGGCTGGGGACGGGTCGGCTCCATGAAACAGTTCGGGAGCCATGTACTGTGGGGTTCCAGCCAGAAAACGGGGCGGAATGCCTGCCTCGCTCACACGTCCTGTGCCGATCCGTTTTGCGAGTCCGAAGTCCGAGATTTTCGGGACTCCTTGGTGCGTGAGCAAAACGTTGTCGGGTTTGAGATCGCGATGGACAATCCCTTGCAGATGGGCCGTCCCAAGTCCCGCGGCAATCCCCGCCGCGATGGTCAAAGATCGCAGTGGTGTCAGATTCTTCGCCTGAATCGAGTCGCTCAGACTGCGTCCGGGAACGAACTCCATCTCCAGAAAATGGAGGTCGTCGTGACGTCCGATGGCGTGCGTCGTGACGATGTTGGGATGAACGAGGGCCGCAGCATTGCGACCTTCTTCTTCAAAGCGTTGCAGGTAGTCCACCTCTTTGCAGACGGCATGAGGAGCCAAAATCTTGAGGGCACAGGGACGTTTGAGGTCGCGATGTGTTGCCAGGAAGACCCATCCCATGCCGCCACGCCCCAACAGCGAATCAACCTCATAAACATGCAGATTCGAACCGATAAGACGCTCAAGAGATTGCGCATCGTTCGTCTCCAATCGAGACTGACCCGATGTCCCGGCGTCTGGTAGGAACTGCAGGAGTATTGTCGGATCGCCGGGGCTGACGTAGCCGTCTTCAACGAGCCACATTCCACACTTCGGACAGACTCCTGTGCTGCCGAGTACGGCGAAACAGGTGCTACATCCCGGGCAGAAGTAGGCCGTTTCAATCGGTTCAGATTCCAAGGATGGGCTCGCTTTCGGAGATCACTGAAGTGCATGTCCCATTTCGCGAATGCCCCCAGTCGTCGGCTTCGCCTCTGCAATCGTTGTTCAGAAGAGTATTGGCCCTGGACTGTTGAAACTGGTGGTGTGCGGGAAAAGGGCGGGGATTGCAAGACTGTCACACTACATTGAAAGGGGTTCGCCTTTCGATGACAAAACGGACTCAGGACCGCAACTGTCGATGTATCATGGTCGGAGTCGGCAACCGAGTTCAAGTCTCCCGTTCCGGGGGGACTGTTTTTCGTCGGGGTGCGGTAACCATAGTAGTGGCAAGTTCGGGAGTTGACGGACGATGTCCGGGAACTCAAGCCGTAGCGTTTTCGACGAACGAACGACAACGGGATCGACTTGAGGAGAGTGGAAGCAACATCGTGCCATTGATTGTCGTGAGCTAACAGCACGTCAAAAAGCGAACGTGGGTCAGATCTCCAATCTGGCAAGAGCATCTTGTCCGCCTTTTTTCCGAGACATCAAACGGCACCATGTCAGGCTGGATTGCCTGACCCACGTTCTTCAACAAGCTGCTCACGACTCACACATCGTCCCATGAAACTGCCGCATGATCCACGGTTGCCAACACTTCAATTTGAACTACGACTGATTTCCCCCATTGAAACGCTGACTGCCTAGCTGCCTGAATAAAGGAAAGTCGACTCCGGGGGAAAAGATTCTTGGATCGGTTGGTGCTTCAAATGGTAGGCAGTCAACAAATGAGAACTTTCTTGCCACGAGGGGGAGAAAGGACGGCCATTCTTGGCCTCGAAAGGTAGAATCCTTTCAACCCCTCGAATCGTTAGAGTCGGACTGTTCGTGCCGTTAGTCAGAACCGAGTGAGGGCAAATCGTTTCCTGTTCGACAGGGGAGACATTCGGGACCTATGCTGACGGAGAGCGTATGTTGTCATTTGGCAACATGAGTCGTTCGTACTGGCTGGCAGGAAAGGCGACGAGGTCTGTCCGAGTCTCTGTCCGCCGTCGTTGCGGAGAAACCGATGAGCTTTGTTGTGAAAGAACCGACGCCGAAACAGATTCTTGAGCGGGAACGCCTGGATGTTCCGACAGAGCATCAGCCGAAGGAAGACTTGGCTCTCCTAGAGGACAAGGTCCCTGAGTCGCTGCGGTCGTCAAAACTTTTGGCTGTCTTTACGGCTGTCTTCGGGGTGGGGTATGTGCTGCTCAGCATTCTGCCGATCTCGCATACTGATGTCTGGGGGCACATCCATTACGGCCAGGTGATCGTGGCCCAACGAGCGATTCCAGCAACGGAACCGCTGATGGCACTCGCCAAGGGGGTCCCCTACGTCGACTCTGCCTGGCTGAGCAAAGTGTTGGGCTACTTGACCTACAACCAGTTTGGTCTCTACGGCTTACAGTTTCTGTTTGCATTCGCGGTGACAGCAACCTGTGCTGTGCTGACAGGCTCGATCTACAAACGGAGTCGCAGTTTCTGGGGATCACTCCTCGGCGTAGGATTCTTTTGCCTAATGGCAAAGCCTCAGCTGGAGATCATTCGACCACAACTCGCGGGACTCTTGTGCTTTGCATTATTACTAAATTATGTGACATCGCAATCGACGAGGCGTGCAGACTATTGGCGAGTGCCGTTAATATTTGTCTTCTGGGCGAATCTGCACGGTTCCTTCTTTGTCGGGTTAGTTGCACTGGGGGCGGCTTTCGTCGGGCAGGCCATTGATGTGGGACGGCGGACCGGCTCACTAATTGCAGTTCTTAGGGCAAGAAGTGTTTGGCGGTGGTTTATTCTACTCGAACTTGCTGCGGTGGCCGTACTACTTAATCCGTCGGGAATAGGAATCTACAGCGACGTGCTGGCGATTGCTGGAAGTCCGAATATGCGAATCATTCATGAATGGGCACCGCTCACGTTTAAGCTCTGGCAGGGGAAGTGGGCCTTTGTCGCGGTCCTGAGCTTCCTGGTGTTGTATCGCCTGAGTCCACGGCGAGTGACGACAACCGAGTTCTTGCTTCTCGCTGGATTTGGTGCTCTGACGCTTTGGTCATCCCGCATGATGATGTGGTGGGGCCCTGTTGTGGGCTTATATCTGGGGCTGCATTTGGCGGCAATCTTTCGGAAGTGTCGTCGGGCCGACATCTGCCCGGAGGAAGCTCCCGGAAGCGGCAAATGGTCTGTTGTTGTGGTCGGCATCGCGTGGCTGTTCTTTGCGTTGTCACCAATCTGTTCAACTCTATTGCACGGATGGAAGCTCTATATTCCCGGCGACACACGAACAGTTCTTTCTGATCAAGATGCAAACCGCTTTAGGGAAGACCCCGGTGTCGGGTTGTTTCGGAAGCGGGTTTCTTATTACACCCCGATCGATGCAGCGAACTACATTCGGGAGCATCATTCCGACCTGCCCGAAGGATTAATGTTCTGCGGATACGAGTGGGGGGACTATTTAGGAGTCGCGGGCATCGGAAATCGACCAGTCTTCGTCAACAGCCACGCGCACCTTGTTCCAACTGAGGTCTGGGACGACTGGATTCAGATCGCCCGTGGAGATGCTGACTGGGACGACAAACTAGATCGCTATGGCGTGAATCTTGTCGCAATTGAACCGGATGGATATTCGGGGCTTAAAAGGCAGTTAGACAAAAGCGATACGTGGAAACTTGTCTTTGAAGACCCTTATGGTGTCTCCGTGATTTACCAACGACGCAAGCCAATCACCGTCCCCTGAGAATGACTTCACTCCTGTGCGTCGGACAATCATCTCTGTTGAATCAAACAGGATTGCGACGGACAGCGATGTTCTTCATACGATGAAATGGAAACCGCGGTTTAGGTGGTCAGCGCGGATCGGTTATTATTGTTAAATGAAATTAGGTGTGCGATGTTTCGCAATGTCATCTTGACGCAACTGGTGGTTCTTGTCGCTGTCGCTGCCGCATGGGCCATGCGGTCGCCCACTGTGGATCGGGAGTTGTACGCGACGATTAAAGGGATCGAGCAGTTGCCCGAAGTCGAGTTGACCCGTTCAGAACCGTTGCAGTTTGCGCCGTTGTATGACCGCGAAGACTTGCCGGAGATCATCAGTGAGGAGGATGCCGCGTATATTCTCTCCAGAATTCGGCCCCGATTTGGTCGAAAGGACTTACGACCGAATTTGCTGGAGCATGCTCTGCGAGCCTGGAGTCTGGAGGCGAAGTTCGCCGATCCGGCTGTGCTCTCCGGGAGCGAAATGGCAGACGTGTTGATGGATCATGGGAAGTATCTCGCATCGTGGGGGGGAAAGGCCGAACCACTACTGGAGATGCACGACCAAGGGATTTCCATCCGTTGGGGGCGAGAACGATCGGGATCGGTCCACCACGATCACTGGCTGGCGAGCCTCACGGAAGCGGGGGTCCATCTCGATACACCAGTCTCCGCCCTTCGGCCTGCCGAGGCGACGGCACAGTTTGGCCCGAACGGGCAGATGACGATCGAACATGTTCTCCGGGAGGCGCTTCGAGACTTCCGTCTGGATGAACGCGAGACCGAATGGACGGCAATGGCCTTTGGGTTGTGGTTGCCCCCGACGAAGGAATGGGTCGGGAGTGGCGGAAGAATTTATTCCTTCGACCTGCTGGCCGATCGCTTGTTGCGGGGGCACTGCGAGAAGGGGGTCTGTACGGGGACACATCGTCTCTACTCACTCGTGCTGTTGTTGCGAATTCAAGAACAGTTTCCGGGGACGTTGTCGAGTGAAACGGAAGCACGAATCACGCAACACATGTTGAACGTGAAGCAATGGATCACCGATTCGCAGTTCGAAGACGGGCACTGGTCGTCTGACTGGTCTGATGGAGCCGATGCCAAGGCGAAGCCTCGGGCTGATACGCTCGACAAACAGGTGATTGCGACCGGTCATCATCTGGAATGGCAAGCGATTGCCCCGGCTCGTTTTCGATTGACCGATGACCAGAATCGCAAAGCATTTGACTGGCTGCTCGCGACGATGCGGAAGAATCCATCCCATGATCACATTCTGGGTTACTACACGTTCTACAGTCATGTGGGGAATGCGGCGGCATTGTGGCGGAAGACAAACCCAGCCCCATTCTGGACCAGTTGGGTCGCCCGACACCCAGAGGCCGACGCACCAGCAGCCGACCCATCTGCGACCGATGGTCCAGATTCCGAGGTGCCAACACCCGACGTCAGCGACTCAGAAGGACATGCCGGAATCACGAGACGGGTCGATGACGACAAGAGCGTCGAGGCAACACACAACGGCTCGCCGTCAAAGTTCCCGTCGGCCCCTTCGCTCGTGGGGGAATTCGGTAATCGCTCCACTTTAGAAACCACTCCTTCCGTTGATCCCTCGAACGAATCGCAACTACCTGTGTTGAAGCCGTTCGTGCGTCGTAACTCGACGCAGTCCGGGCGGTTGGACCTTTCGACGTCAAACGTCTTTAGAATGCCATCGGGTCGGGCAATCACCCCTTCGGGACTGCTGTTATCTCGCTGGGCAAGCCTCGCTCGGCTCCCAGAACTTCCCATCCCGGCCTCTCCAGTTGAGGCAAACCCTTCCACAGAATACGACGAGTTGCCTCGGATCATTCCAGGGGAGTAGTCGCAACCACAGTTTCAGTTCGCGTGGAAGCTGCTGGTTCCCTCTCCTCGCGAGGAACGGGCACCAGATGGCCACTGTGTCGACTTGGTGTTGCAGTGATTGATTCCGTCGGATTTTCGCCGATGTTGAGCGATTCATCGTGCTCGCCAGTTTAGCGCCGTGCAAGTGTGACACTCATTACACCAAACCGGCAGAGTTGTTTTCTCGATTCTGCGTCCCGGCTGTGGGACTATGGCAGTCGCTTGAAAGGGGGACGGTCCATCTGATACCGTCGCCCGCCTCAGTGGTATTGACGCTTGCCGGAGTCTTTGGATTTCCCTGTGCGTCAATCCGTTTCTGCGTCTCAGCTTTCCCCACGGGAGGCTGCGAGTCGTCGTCTTTGAATCGTAAAAGAGTCTCCTGGAGTAAACTGATGTACAACGTCACCCTGGTCCCCGGCGATGGGACCGGCCCGGAAATTGTCGAAGCGACCCGTAAGTGCCTGGAGGCGACCGGAGTCCGTTTTGACTGGGATGTTCAGGAGTGTGGCATCGAGGTCATCGAGCGTGAAGGCTCGGTTCCGCAGCGTGTGATCGACTCGATTAAGAGGAACAAGATTGCCCTCAAGGGACCGATCACCACTCCCATCGGGAAGGGATTCCGCAGCGTCAACGTTTACCTGCGACAAGAGCTAAACCTCTACGCGTGCGTTCGCCCCTGCAAGTTGTACAAAGGGGTTCGTACATATTTTGAGGGGAATAACGTCGACCTCGTGTTGATCCGCGAGAACACTGAAGACCTGTATGCCGGCGTTGAGTTTCAGGCGGGACAGCAAAAGACAGCCGACCTGATTAAGCAGATCAACTCAATCGCGACCGGTCGCAAGATCAGCACCCGTCTCGACACGACGGGCGTCAGCATCAAACCGATTTCGTACGAAGGAACTCGGCGCATCGTCGATTACGCCTTCGACTACGCTGTAAAGAACAGTCGACAAACGGTCACGTCGGTCTGTAAGGCAAACATCATGAAGTACACCGACGGGCTCTGGTACGATGAGTCGCGGGCGGTTGCCTTAGCTTACGGTGCGAAGTTCGAATGGCCCGACTTGGCTGATGGTGTTTCGCCCGACGCCGAACTGGTTGGCAAAGTTGTCGAGTCTGACACTCCGTTGGATTACAACGAACGACTCATCGACAACATGTGCATGCAGTTGGTGCAGAAGCCCGAACTGTATGACGTGATCGTCACCCAGAACCTGTACGGTGACATTCTGAGCGACCTGTGTGCCGGGCTCGTTGGCGGACTCGGCGTCGCTCCGGGAGCCAACATCGGGACTGAAGCGGCTCTTTTCGAAGCAACACACGGTTCCGCTCCCAAGTATAAGGGGCAGAACAAGGTGAACCCGACAGCCGTCATCCTCTCAGGGAAGATGATGCTGGACTATCTTGGCGAACGAGAAGCGGCCGAGAAACTGGAGCGTGCTGTTGCAGCGGTGATTGAAGAGGGTCGCGATGTGACTTACGACATGAAGGCTGATCGCAACGACCCGACCGCCGTAGGAACGCAGGAGATGGCCGACGCCATTTGCCGCAAGATGGCGGAATTGGGATAAGGAACAGGACATCAGCGAGGCGATGGAACTCTCCCGAGTCGAAATATCGACTCGGGAAGTGTTTTCCCGGTTTGATCTTCTGACGATTCGCTGTTAGAGTTAACCGTTTGTCGGTCCATGAGGGACTGCTCAACAAGATGATACAGGCCCGAAGGTCGGGCCATGATCTGAAGAAAAGCAACATTCTAGAGGAAGTGGCGAGCGTTATGGGTGTCAAGAAGACCGGTAAAGGGCGACGGAAACTCGGACAGAAGAAACGTCGTATGCGTGCGAAGATTCGTCATCGTAAGTAGTCGTTGCTGACTGAATCGCGGCGGTTTGGTCGCCATTGGTGTCAAACGAGGTGGAGAGTTGGCAGGCTCGATGCTGCGCTTGGCGACATCTCTCGTGTTCCCGTTGGTCGCCCCGTCAGGGTGAATGAATCGTTGGTCAGGACCTGTTTCCCTGCTGAAATCGCCAGTCCTTCCCCCCAGCTTGACCTCCAGATCCCTTCCACAGGAAGCCCCCCTTTTGCAGGAAGTCACCCCACCTGTTCGCAAACAGGAAGTCAGGCAGTCGCTTGACCTACAAGAGGTTGTCGCGACAGGAGTTGGTACTGAGGAAATGACATGTCTGCCGCTTTGCTTGCCGAACTATCACAACTGAGTGGCTCTGGAGAGACCGAGCAGGTTCTCGATCGTCTGATCGCTGGACTTCAGGCCGAGAAGCATTTTCACAAGTTGTTCGATGCCCGGATGCTGAAGCGGAAGTACGAACTCGGGCTGCCACTTACTCGCCCGACATCTCTGTCAGATGTCCCTGAGGAGTTGCGTAAGAGTTGCGAGGAAACCTACATCGCCGCTGCTCGGGAGGCTGGCGCCGCACTGCTGGCTGAGGGAGATATTCCTGGAGCTTGGATGTATTATCGGGTCATCCGGGAGAAGGAGCCGATTGCCACGGCGATACTCAATCTCCCCTTGCCGTCTCAACAGGACGAGACCGCCGAGCAAATCGTGCAGATTGCCTTGTACGAAGGTGTTGCCGCCGCTCGTGGGGTGGAAATCTTGCTGAACATGCAGGGAACATGCAGTACCATCACCACGCTGGATCAGACATTCCAGAATCTGTCCGCCGAAGACCGTCGCGATTGTGCACGGGTGATGCTGCACAGCCTCCATGCAGATCTGACCGAAAACGTCACCCGCGAGGTTCAGCAAAGACTCGCCATGCTCCCGCCAGGGATGTCACTTGGGGAACTTATCAGTGGTCGCGACTGGTTGTTCGAGAAAGGGAACTATCACATCGATGTCTCCCACTTGAACGCCGTCGTACGGTTTGCCCGTTCATGCGAGCGTTCGGAAGACCTCCAGAAAGCACTCGAACTTGCTGAATACGGTTCCCGGTTGGACCCTCAACTCCAGTATGGGGGCGAACCTCCGTTCGACGACTTCTATCCCGCTCATCGTCAGTTTTTTCGAGCTTTGCTCAACCAGAAGCGAGACGAATCGCTGCAGTATTTCCGCGACAAACTTGCCCAGGAACCGGACGAACGAGACAAGCCGCTCTTGGCCTATGTGCTGGTCGACCTGCTGGTACGTGTCGAGAGTCTGGACGAGGCTGTCGACTTGGCAGAGAAGTACTTGTCCAATCTCAGCGATGATCTGGCCATCAGTTTTTCCGAGCTTTGTATTAAAGCGAAACGATTCGACACGTTGCAGAAGGTCATGAAAGACCAAGGGGACGCCGTCGGCTTGGTCGCTGCGCTGTTGAGCCAACCACGTCAGGTTGAGTCGTCTGTCAGCTAAGTTGGTTGTCACCTGAGTAGCCCGCTCAATGTGCGACGTTTCGTCGGCCAAAGGATTGTACGACTCGATGAGCGTCACAGCGCGTCGGTTGGGTGCAGTCCCCAGACGAGGATGTGCCTCAGTTCACGCCGAGCAATTTTCGCAGGGGACGGGGCGGTCTTGGCGAAACGACAAGGAAAAGTCCCCAGAAAGTTGCCCCACCCAGTCCGTAGGGATGAAGGACCCAAAGGGCATTTCCCCCGTTGAAAAGCTCCTTCTATCGAAGGGGCAGCCGACACGAGGTTCCTTTTCTCCCGTATTCGACAAGGCTCCATCAGACAGCGTCTCGACGACCGAGAAAGTGGGGCGGAGAGGAAAACGGTCGGTTCTCGTTCACAGATTCTCTCGAGTGGCAACAACTTTGTGTTCCCCTCACCCTCTCCGCTCTTCCCCTTCGAGAGTCCTTCAGATTAGGGGACTCGATCTTGGGATGAGAAGAAAAGTGATGTCGTCAATCGCAAGGTATTGCACGTGCCCTGACTTCAGTCAGGCCGAGTGCCCCCGCGATTGCATCGACAATCGAGGCACACAGAAGTCGTCGAGGCTACTTTTGCTGATTGCCGAAGCGGGGGTCGCGATCGATGAAGTTCACGCCCAGGTCGGGGAAGTCGCAGAACAGGCCGTCAACGTGTGCCTGATGCACCAGGACTTGCATCGCCACATCGTGTGTGGGGAAGTGTGTGGGGAGTTGATCCCGTCGCATGGTGTAGGGGTGAACTGCGAGATGATATCGATGTGCCAGTTCGACCAGTGGGGTGATCTGCCAATTCCCGTCGACACCGCGACCAGTCACGACATCATCGAGAGCGGGGCCGATGCCGTCGGCGAACCGGGCGACTTCCGCCAAGTCTTTGGCGATCGCTTGTGGCTGCGCTGCAACATCGAGCTTTGTCCAAGTTGGCGTATCCATCAACAGGAGAAGTTTAAGGTCTGATTTTAAGTCGTGACGAATTCGGCGACACTCGTCTGCTTCAAAGCATTGGAGGAAACACGTATCGGCTCGGTTCTTGTACCCGTAGTCTTTCAATACATCTAGGACGATGTCGCTGATCTCCTTTCCTTCTGTACGGTGCCATGCTGGCGCCTTGATTTCGACATAGACCCCAACGTCGCGACCAGTGCTGCGGTTGAGCCCTTGAATGAGTTCGAGTTCTTCAACCAGCGTGGGGACCGAGAAGTCGGACTTGCCGATCGGAAATCGCTGGGGGAAGACCGCTTTTCCTGTTTTCAGATCGATCCGTTCGGTCACCTTCAGTGTCTTGATCTCTGCCAAGGTGAGATCGATCGCGTAGTAACGTCCGTCGTCTCGTTTCTTGTCGGAAAATCGAGTGGCCACATCGGTGACGGTGTCGAGGTGGACATCATGCAGGATAACCGGGACATCGTCCTTGGTCAGAACGACGTCCTGTTCGATGTAGTCCGCCCGCATGGCGTGAGCCATCGCCTTTGCTTCCAGCGTATGTTCGGGGAGATAACCCGAGGCGCCGCGATGGGCGATGATGATCGGTCGCGTGCGAGCCGTTGAATCCTGTGGTTCCGGTAAGACTCCAGAAGTCGATGGGTCCGCCGCGGTTGCCATTTTCGTCAGTCCCAAGAGTCCCCCGATTCCTGCAAGTGTTGCCATCGTGGTCAGCCCCTCTCTACGAGTCATGTTTTGATGTAGCGGCACGTCATATCCCCCGTTTCTCGTTACTTTCTGCTGTTTCATGAAAGGTCTCCCACGAGAGACTCTCCATCGCTCGGACCATCTTCTTGCCACTCGCTGAGATTGACCGTCTTCTGGATGTCCGCGAGCTTTTCGGTCGACTGCTCCTCGATAGAAAGTGGCTTTGATTGTAGCGTGAGTTTTCCTTGGCGTCGCCCCCCTTGAAGTGCTCGCAATCGGGCGTTCGCGAGCCGGAGTGGATGGTCGGGGCGGCTCACGTTAGATTTCACATTCGAGACTCTCATGACTCATGGAAATGTTCCGGAACGGGAGTTCAAGTGATCTCACCCTCTATCCCTCTTTTGCCTGCGTCTCATGACTGGTCTTTTCGAACAGGTGGAACGGCGAAACGCCGCAGCGGCCCGGCCTTTGGCTGCGCGGATGCGGCCAAGATCGTTGGACGAGTTCGTTGGCCAGCAGCATTTCCTCGGCGAAGGAAAGCTCTTGCGACGCATGCTCGCGGCTGGGCGAATGCAGTCGCTGATCTTCTTTGGTCCCCCCGGCACTGGAAAGACGACACTTGCACATCTGATTGCCCATCACCTCCGAGCAAAGTTTACTCCGCTCAATGCTGCGGCTTGTGGGGTGAAGGAGTTGCGGGACGTTCTTGGCGACGCTCGTCAGCGACTTCGTCAATCGGGCGAGAGTACGATTCTCTTCGTCGATGAACTGCACCACTTTTCCAAAACTCAGCAGGATGTTCTCTTACCAGATGTCGAAGAAGGAGTTGTCACGCTGATTGGGGCCACCACCTCGAATCCTTTCTTTGCTCTCGTTGCGGCACTGGTCAGTCGTAGTCAAATCTTCGAGTTCCAGTCGCTCGCCAGAGACGAAATACGAACGTTGTTGCAAACTGCGTTGACGGATGACGAACGTGGTTTGGGACAGAGTGGCGTTTTGGCCACAGACGAGGCGCTGACGTTTCTTTCGGAGGTCAGCGATGGAGACGCCCGACGTGCTTTGACCGCGCTCGAGATCGGCGTCCAATCGTTGCAAGGAACCGGCGTTCTTTTCGACTTGCAGGTTGCTCAAGAATCGATTCAGAAGAAGGCCGTGTTGTATGATTCCGATGGCGATCAGCACTACGACGTCATCAGTGCCTTCATTAAGAGCATTCGTGGCAGCGATCCTGACGCTGCGATCTACTGGTTGGCGAGGATGATTGAGGCGGGCGAAGACCCACGGTTCATTGCCCGTCGACTGGTGATCTCGGCAGCAGAAGATATCGGCAACGCCGACCCACGGGCCCTTACACTCGCGATGTCGGCAGCCGAGGCGACCGAGCGAATCGGGATGCCCGAGGCTCGCATTATCTTGGCACAGGCGACGACCTTTCTCGCCTGTTCCCCCAAGTCGAATGCCGCTTACATGGCGATCGATGCGGCACTGGACGATGTGCGTCACAAGCGGATCATTCCGGTCCCGAATCATTTGCGAGATGGGCACTATGCCGGGGCCGAGAGACTTGGACATGGTGAGGGGTATCAGTACGCTCATGATGCGGCCGGGGGATGGGTGAATCAGGACTATCTCGGCGTCGATCGGACGTACTATCACCCGACCAATCGGGGACTGGAAGCAACCTTTCGACGGTACCTTGAATCCCTGGAGGCCCAACGGATTGCTGATCGTGAAGCGACCGTTGTCTCGCCTGAAACCCCACCCTTCGATATTCCATAACCAGGATCCGCAGACTCAATCGTGTTGACGATCAAGTCCATCCCCTGAATATCACATTGAGTAACCTCGAACCCGTGACCGCAGCCTCCATGAACGCAGCATCGCCCGTGATACGTAACATCGCCGCTTACCACTTCGTTCCGCTCGACCGTTTACCCGAGCGACGCAAGGAGTTGCAAACGCTGACAAAGCAGTTGCAGTTGAAGGGGACGATTCTGCTCAGTCCGGAGGGAATTAATCTGTTTCTGGCGGGGTTGCCGGAGAACATCAATGAATTCCTGTCAACGTTGAGAACAGCGGAAGAGTTTCACAACCTGGAGGTGAAGGAAAGCGATAGCGACAGTCAACCATTCGAGCGAATGCTGGTCAAGCTGAAGGCCGAGATTATTGCTTTCGGGCAAGCATCAGTTGACCCCCTCAAAGAGACTTCCCCGCGAATCGCCCCCAAAGAGTTACAGGCTTGGCTCGATGCGGGCAAACCGGTGCACCTGTTGGATGTGCGAAATGATTACGAGATCGCCGTCGGCACGTTTGAGAACGCGGTTGGGATTGGTGTCGATCACTTTCGCGACTTCCCTGCCGCCATCGGTAAGCTCCCGGAAGAGTGGAAGAACGAACCGATCGTGACGTTTTGCACTGGTGGTATCCGTTGCGAGAAAGGGGCGCCGTTTCTCGAGCAATTTGGGTTCAAACAGGTCTATCAGTTGGATGGGGGAATCCTCAAGTATTTTGAAGAGTGTGGCGGAGCCCACTATCAGGGGGATTGCTTTGTCTTCGACAAGCGAGTGGCACTCGATCCGAATCTTCAGGCGTCGGGGGTCGCGCAGTGTTTTGCTTGTCAGATGCCCGTCTCCATCGCCGATCAACAGCGACCCGAATACGATCCTCCCCGAACTTGTCCCCATTGCTATCAGTCCCCCGCCGAAAAAATGGCGAAACTCGTCGCTGCCCGGGAGGCCCGGATTCGCGAGTGCGTCACGCCGATTCCTGGCAGTCACCCGGCTGAAAATCGACGTCCGCTTTCGATTCCAGGACGATACGATCGTTGGACGCTCATCGACTTTCTAGCGTCGCAGTATTCCCATGTCTTGCGTGACGAGTGGCTCACGATTATCGCGGATGCGGGAGTGCAGTTCGATGGCAAGGCGGTCGCACCCGAACGAGTCGTCCGAGCGGGAGAACGTTACGAACGGGTCGAACGGGATGTTGTCGAACCGGATGTGAACACCGCCATTCGCATCATGTTCGAAGATGATGCCATCGTCGTCGTTCACAAACCGGCCCCTTTGCCAATGCACTCCTGCGGCCGATTCCATCGAAATACCTTAGAGGCCATTCTGCACCAGGTGTTTCATCCCTGGAAACTGCGACCGGCACATCGACTCGACGCCAACACAACGGGCGTCGTCGTCTTCAGTAAGACTCGCAAGATCGCCTCCAGATTACAGCGGCAATTTGAACAAGGGACCGTCAACAAGACCTACCTGGCAAGAGTGCATGGGACCGTTGTCGACGCCGACTTCGAGTGTCAACTGCCGATTGGCTCTGGGCCGATCATGGCCGGGGGAAGAGAAGTCGACTATTCCGGATTCGATGCCCACACAAAATTTCATCGTCTTCAAACATGTTCCGACGGCACGACCTTGCTGGAGGTTCAACCCTTAACCGGACGGACGAATCAGATTCGACTGCATCTGCAAGCGCTCGGTCACTCGATTGTCGGCGATCCGTTGTATCTGGAACATGGCACCAAAGGGGACACGCAGACACTCCCACTCGGTGCTCCCCCCCTCTGTCTGCATGCGTTTCAACTGGCGTTCCAACACCCCGTCACCAGCGAACCGATGACCTTCACCGCCGATGCCCCCTCATGGGCGAAAGACGTCGAGTGATCGTGACAACCTGGAGAGCATCCCCATGAAGCCTCGCATCTCTGCTTTCCCGAAGTGTTACCTCGACGCGATTGCGGGGGAGCGCTCGATGACCGTCTTCGACTGGATCGAGATGGCTCGCCCTTTGCCCGCCCAGGGATTGGAGATGTATGACGGCTTTTTCACAAGCCTCGAAACGGACTATCTCTCACGGGTTCGCGATGCAATCCATGATGCCGGATTCGTGATGCCGATGCTCTGTTGTTCTCCCGACTTTACCAACCCCGATCCCGACGGACGCAAGCGAGCGGTCGAGCGGGAACTGGCCATGATCGGCGTCTGTCATCATCTTGGGGGACGTGGAAGTGTTTGCCGTGTTCTGAGCGGTCAGCGTTATCCCGAAGTCTCGCGTCAACAGGGAATCGCGTGGGTTGTCGAGTGCATCGACCAACTGCTACCGAAGGCCCGCGAACTGGGCGTCATCCTGGCAATCGAGAATCACTACAAGGATGGCTTCTGGAAATACCCCGAGTTCGCACAGAAACAAGACCTGTTCCTCGAACTGCTGGCTGCCATCGACGAACGGGAATTCTTCGGTGTCCAGTACGATCCGTCGAACGCCATTGTCGCCGGTGATGATCCGATCGAGTTGTTACGTCTGGTAGCCGACCGTGTCGTCAGCATGCATGCCAGCGATCGTTATCTCGCCGAGGGCACAACGCTCGAAGACCTGCGTCAAAACGATGGCACGCTCGGCTACTCCGCCAACCTGCGTCACGGCGTCACCGGTCGAGGCCTCAACGACTTCGACACCATCTTCCAAATCCTCGCCAGCCACAACTATCAAGGCTGGATTAGTATCGAAGATGGAATGAACGGCATGGAAGAAATGATCGAATCACTCGAGTTCCTCCATCGAAAAGTCGCCGAACACTTCCCCGACTGATCTCCCGACGGTAAGCCCAACAGTCGCGAGGCTCCTTCTCCCCCGCAAAGGTCGTTCCGACTTCAGCCAGCATCCCCACGGAGAAGCCCTGAAAACAGGGCTTCGATCGTTGATCGTTGGCGGGAGAGGGAGAGGTCACTGTCGTCAACTACAATCCGGGGGATGTGAACTCGGAAGGAGTCGATGGTTGTTCCTTATTGACATCGGAGAGGCTGAGTCCGGTACGGCTGAAGTACCAGAGGCCGAGAAGGGTCACGGGGATGTACATCCCCATGTGGTAGTAGAAGGAAGCAGCGAGGACTCCGGCTTTGTCGCTTACCCCGAATGTCGTCTCGTTGATGACCGCTGCGAAGATGATGTTGATGACTCCGAAGTAGCCGGGCGATGACGGGATTGTCACTCCAAATGCCACCGCCCCCAGCAGCAGGCAGGCCGCTAGAAACGAGACGTCGATGTCGAACGCCCGCAGAGCGACGTACATCATGACGCCGTTGATCCCCCACTGGACGAGCGAGTTCCACGAGATATGGAACAACAACACCCCGTGACGCAGTGCCGAAAGCCCCTCGGCCCCGGCCTCCATAATGTGGCACACCTTACGACGCACCCCTTCGGGGATGAATGGAATTCGCAGCAGAATCGATTCGACGATCCGCACGAACGGGTCTGTCCAGACGAGATAGGCAGCCGCCCCCAACACCAGGAACCCGGCGAGAACAGCGGTCGTCATCGCCGTCTTCCGGACATACGCATTGACGTCAACCTCGTTCGCCGGTCTCTGCATCTCTGTGGTGGCATCATCGGCATTTGTCGTTTTGACGTTGGTGGTGTCGATGGCGACGGTCGTCGTTTGCCTTGGCGTCGATGGTTTTGTCATCCCGCCTCCGACGGCCGTCAGACCAACGAAGAAGAACACGAGGATCGCCAGGACGTCGAAAATGCGTTCGAGGACAACCGTCGAAAGGACCGACGTCGCCCGCAGCTTTTCGTTCTTCGAGAAGACAAAAACCCGCACGAATTCGCCCAAATGGGCTGGCAAGACGTTGTTGAAGGCGAAACCGATCATTATGGGAGCAAACGTCTGTCGGGTGACGTACTGTCCCATGGGGCGGAGAATCAGACTCCAGCGAAACGCTTTCATCAGGTAAAAGCAGCCGAGTAAACCCCACATCAGTGGCAACGTGCGGTAATCCGCCTTCCGAAACGCGTTCCCAACATCCTTCATTGGGACGCCTCGCAGGGCGACATACAAACAGACAATCGACACTCCGACGCCGAGAATCAGTGACAGCCACCATCGTCCAGTGCCCCGCTTCGTTGGCACTGTTGTTGTGTCGATCGGTGCTGCTTCCCCATCACCGGGAGGGACATCCACTTGATCCGTCATGAGGCATTCCACAGAAGCAAACAAGAAGAGGCGGCGTCTATGGTCGACTGACCGGACGGCTCGATTGGTACGATTCGAGTGAGCATTGGACCGATTCTCCCCTCAGTCGACAACCCGTGTTCCGACATTGTCTTCGGGATCTCCGGGAAGTCGCGATTGGCGTCGAGTGAGGTTCGTCGTCGTGTTGTTGGGGAATCTTCGGGGAATTCGCGCAACTGGCTGCTCTCAAGTGAATGCGGACATTTCGCGCAGACCTCTATCCTCTCGAGAGCCTCCCATGCTGCAGTTCCTTCGCGACACTTATCAAACGCTGCAATTGAAAGCCAGATATCGGCGAATGGTGCATGAACGACTCGTGCAACTGACTGAGTCGGGAACACCACAGGCTGATGCCGACGAGTCGCAATGGCGACAGGTGGGTGAAGGGGACATCGGAGGTCAGGGAACGGCGAACCGACTGCATGTACGAGATCGTGCGAGACAACTCGTCGCCAAGAATCCACATGCCCGAAACATCCTGCGATTGCTGGAGGCCTACGTCACCGGCCCCGGATTCGAAATGACTCACGAGTTTCATGACTGCGAAGACAACAGCCCGCGCGATGTCGAACTGCTGCAACGAGCCAACCGTCTTTGGAAGGAGTTCCTCACCGAGAACCGCACGCACTACTCATATGGCGAACATGGACGCCGAAGTTGGCGAGACGGTGAATGTTTTCTGCGAAAGTTCCCCAGTGTCTCCTGGCCTCCGGCCGTGCGATTCATTGATCCGGAAAACATTGGCCCCTCTCCCGAGCACCCCGAGTCGGCAGGTATCCTGACTGAGCCTTTCGACGTCGAAACTCCCGTGGCCTATTTGCGTCTCGAACAGACGAACGGCCAACTTCGTGAACGAATCGACGCTGATGAGGTAATTCATACCCGAATCGGGGTCGACTCAAATCAGAAACGCGGGATGTCGATCTTCGCCTCAATGATCGACACACTCGACAGCTACGAACAGTGGTTGAAGACTGAGTTACTCGCCAGAAAACTCCAGTCGTCCATCGTCCTGTGGCGCAAGGTTCAGGGGTCTCCGCAACAGACTGCGGCGATGGCCGATGGACAGGCCGGAGACCTCGCAGGTACGACAGGTGGTCGACGAGAACAGATTCGTCCGGGTACGATTCTCACGACGAATCAAGCAACGGAGATTCAGTTTTTGCAACCGCAAACGAACTTCGGAGATGCCGTTCCCTTGGGGCGAATGTTGCTCTTGGCGACGGCAGCAGGTGCCGGCCTTCCTGAGTTCATGCTGACAGCTGATGCTTCGAACAGCAACTTCTCGTCGACCATGATCGCAGAAGGCCCCGCCGTTAAGCTGTTTCAGTCCGAGCAAGCATTCTTCGCCGCAGAGTTTACGCGAGTCTGGCGATGGGTGATGTCTCATGCAGTATCGCTCGGTTATCTCCCGGATGATTTCTTAGAGCAGATCACCCCTCGCTGGTCGTTCCCTCAACTCGTCAGTCGCGATCGCCCCCGTGAACGGATGGCCGACGTGCAACTGGTCGAGTCGCGGATTCTCTCCAGGGCCGAGATCGCGCGACGTGACGGTACGGATCCAGCCAGAATGGTTCAAGAGATTCGTGGCGAGCAAGCCGAGCCGGCCCTGTCGTCCGGATACGTTCCGAAGACAGTGAAAGTCAACACCGCAACCAGGAACACAGCCGACGAGTAAGCAGTCGTCTGGCGACGAGTTGCGAATCCGTGGTCGTGTGACGGCCACGGATTTTCTTAATTCTACCGATCGCAAGACCAGAGGGGGAATCGAAATCTGTGCGCCGGTCAGGGATGTCCCGCTCACCGGGTCAGGGGTGCCGGGAGGTCACTGGGATCGGGGGGAGTTCAGCGTTCTGTTGTTGCAATTGCTGTCGAGCGACCTCGGCCCAAGGGCCACGCCAGTCGTGCCTCAAATACTCTTGCCAATGCGGCACCGCTTCTTCCGGTGACCCGAGATCGACCAGTGTTTGTGCTCTCAGATAGTGGGCATCTGGTAACTCGGGGTGAATGTCGAGGGCCACCGCGAAAGCGTCGAGCGCAACATCGAGTTCATCTAACTCGCGATGAATTGAACCGATCTGCATCCATGACTCAACGTAGTCGTGATCAATTTCGACCGCTGCATAGAATCGTTCCAAAGCTGCCCGACTCCACCGCAGTCGATAGAGCGCATCTCCCAGATGAAAGTGTACCTCCGGATTCGTTGGCTCCACCATGAGAGCGAGTCGAAAGGCTTCGACGGCCGAGTCGAGTTCGTCATCATCTGCCATACGGCAACCCTCCACGAACCAGTCTCGTTCCCCGCTGCGATCAAGTGCCGTGTGACGGGCTTCGAGAAAGGAGAGGATATGCGGCTCATCTGATTGATGTTCGTCACCTTCGGCCTCGTCGTACTCGACGGTGTTTTCATCATCGCCAAAGTCAAACAGCCGTTGACCGTGCAGTTCCTTGAGGCCGCGGGAGTCTCGCAGCACGATGCGACGATCAACCGCCAGCAATTCGAGTTGATCCCAGGGCTTGCGACCCTCATGCAGACCGACCGGCAAGCTTCGGAGCGATCGCTCAATCTCACTTTGCGAAACACCCGCCTGCAACAGGTCGTTCAGGCGACGCAGGCTTGAGACTTCCTGAAAGTCAAAGTACGGAAGGCGATGGACTTGTTTGACCGGTCGCAATAGGCCGGTACGAGACCAGTTGCGAATCAAGTTTACCGGAATCCCCAACATCCGACTGAGCATTGCGGGGGTGTGCAGGCGACGGACTTCGGACTGTTGATCGGCGAGGCCGACGATCTTCAAAAAGTCCGACTCGTTAAGGATGCGTACGGGAGTCCCCTGTTGTTGCAGGGCGACCGCTTCTCTGAGTTTGAGCGAGTGACGCCCATCGTCTTCGAGTGGCCAACCTTCTTCACCAACGACAAGGAGCGTCAGCTGCCGACTGACATACTCGACGGACTGACCACCATGCCGCAACACCAGTTCGGCAGCATCGGCATGAGTCATCGATGCCAATGTGCCTGTAAAAGTGACCCGTTCCCCGGTCAGTGGAAGCGGGGTCGCGTGACTCGACGAAGTTCCGGAGGCCTGCGACATAATCTCTTCGAAGACAGACAAAGACGCCACCATGATAACCGTTATCACAACGGGAGAATAGCAGCGGAGAGGTTTCTTCGCTGAAGTCAGTCTGAATCAGTACTCGATTCTCATGAGTTCACCACGACGGTGACTCGTCATCCATCGAGTCTCCTTCGCATCAACGATTGACAGTAGACGGAACGCTACTGTTCCCCGTATCATCGCCAGCAAGAAATCATCTTTGTGATCGTGCCTCGGCCGGACGTGACACACGGTTGTGTCATCGGAGATCTCTTCGAAAGTCGTCTGGCCAATTGAGCCCATCGGAATTACCTCGACTCAGGGAGTCTGCTGTCATGTCGCGTTTGTTGATGCTCTCAGTTCTACTGTTGGCCCCATTGTCACTCTACTCCTGCACCGAAACACCAGCGCCAGCATCAAAACCAGCCGCAGGGACAGTCCTGACGGTGAACAAGGTCTGTCCGATCATGGACGGTGGCGAAGTGGTCGAAGGTGGGGGCGAGACCACTTGGAAGGGGATGAAGATCGGCTTCTGCTGTCCATCTTGCATCGAAGAATTCGAGAAACTCAGCGACTCGGAGAAGGTTGCTGCTCTGAAAAAGAACAATCCCGAGTGGACCCTCCCGGAAGGAATCACGATCGACGAAGCCGCTCCAAACCCCGCCGAGACCCCCGAGGTTCCTGCTCCAGCACCAGAAGTTCCTGCTCCAGCACCAGAAGTTCCTGCTCCAGCACCAGAAGTTCCTGCTCCAGCACCAGAAACTCCTGCACCCGCTGAGACTCCTGCATCAGACAAAGCAGTCGAGTAGTCGTCTGTTTGGTGGCTTTGGCGGTTTGCAATTTTTCAATCCCGAATCCTCAATACGAAGGACTTGGAGATTCGTCATGCTTCTTGTAGGCATCACGACCTTGCTGCGAGCTGTGACGACCGTTCTCGTGTGCCAGATCGTCGACAGGATGGGGAAGGACCATACGCCGCATCAGTTGTTCCGATTGAAGTGGACGTCCTCAAAGAGGACCGCTGTCAATTGGGAAGATTGCTCAAAGCACAACGTGTCGAACCTGACATTGACCTTTCGAAACCTTTCACGGCCTGCTCACGCTGCAGGGAGCAATTATAGGGCGGGGTTTAGGTTGAAAACTGCGTGAATGGCGGCGGTGACATTGTCGAGCGGACGGCGGCTCAATCCCAGCGAAGGTCTTGAAGATCGGATCATCCCGCAGAAGTTGAGCATCGTTCCCATCCGGATAGCCCGCCAGGATTTGATAGACCTGCTGGGTGATGATGCGTTCCGCCGAATGTGTGACGCAGCGCTGGGATCGCGGATCCGGCAATCGCCGGGCCGCTTCAGCCAGGATGCCCAATTGTCGATCGAGCTGCCGAATCGGCAACAACCCCGCATCCGAAACGATCTGGTCACCATCAAAAGTGACCGTGACCACCTGCCGATCCACCTCGAACAGTTCCCACTGCCGCGAACATCCCGTATCCTCCATCGAACGCCTCCCGTGCCGTAGAAGTCGTGTTGTGATAACCACTTATACCCACGCGGAGGCGTCTTAGTGTCAACAAGGTGCGCAATTCAGGTAGACTGAATGCAGGCGATCGACGAAGGAGCAGGCACGACTCTGCTGGATAACCTGATGCTGCCGTTCGGCTCGAACATGGTTAACGGCGACAGCCACGACGGCCGGAATTTGCTGCTGGTCCTCGCCGAACAGGGCGGCAGCACCATCGCCAGCGCAATCAACTTCAGCGACAGTGTCGGACCACGGGAAGGCTTGAGGTAAAGAATTTGGAGTGCGGTGACTCGTCACCGCTTTGGATTTCCTTCCCCTGCGGATCAACAAAACTTATGGTGTCACAAAGTCGACTAAAAGCGAAAGCTCCGACAAGTCGGAGCACTCCAAGATTGAAAATACAACTCCCTGAAGTATCGCTGAGTGCCAACTTCAGCGACAGTGTCGGACCACTGGAAGGCTTGAGGTGAAGAATTTGGAGTGCGGTGACTCGTCACCGCTTTGGATTTCTTTCCCCTGCGGATCGGCAAAATCTATGGTGTCACATAGTCGACTAAAAACAAAAGCTCCGACAAGTCGGAGCACTCCAGAAATGAAAACACTTTTCCCTGTCGTACTCATCATTCTCACGATGGCCGCTGCCCCTTCCGTGGCCAACGACCTCGTGTTCGCGCCGGTGCAGAGCATTCTAAGCGAGCAGTGCTTTGACTGTCATAACGCCAAAACCAGCGAAGGGGGGCTCAACCTGCAGCGATTCGATTCCTTCGACAGTACATTGCGGGATCGGGCCACGTGGAAGCGGGTGTTTGATGTCGTCGAAGCCGGCCAGATGCCGCTGCGGGATTCCGGGTACGAGTTGAGCACAAAGGAATGCGACACGCTCCTGAAGTTCGTCGCGGCTTTGCAGGCTCAGCCCGATCCCGTGTTGCAGGCCCTCGATCCCGGCAAGCCTGTGCTGCGGCGACTGACGCGGCTGGAGTACAACAACACAGTCCGTGATCTGTTCGGCCTCACGTACGACATCTTCATGTTCCCCGAACGGTTGCCCATTGCCGACAAGCGGTACCTGCTGGAAGCCGATGACAAGGGGCTGGGCATGACGCTGCAGACGTCGATGCGGGAATACGGGCAGAAATACGACGTGCTGCTGCCGCTGCAGGGGCTGCCGGGAGACAACCGGGCCGAGTACGGCTATGCCAACCGGGGCGATTCGCTGAACTTCTCACCGCTGTTGTTTGAGAAGTATCTAGAGCTGGCTCACGCGATTGCGCACAGCGAACGCCTGGAACGGGACAGTCCTGTCATGGCGAACCTGCTGGGGAAGAGATGGTCGCCGCCGGCGAGTCTGGCAACGCAGAGCCCTGACAAAGTGAACGGCACGGTTTCGGTCGTTCCCAAGTTCGCCGCAAATGACAACATCGCTCGTCAGGCTGAAGGGAACGATACATGGAAGGCGGCCTTCGTTACCGAACTGACCAAAGCGTTCGAGCAGGGCAGTGGCGGGACGTTCGACGTTCCCGCCTCGCAGAACAACCAGACCGTCGCTGGTAAAGGAGGCCTGATCCGCGTTGCTGTCGGCGGGGCCACGGTGACGATGAACCCCAACGTCGATCTCTGGCTGGCAGCCTTTGCCACCGCGCAGGAGACGTCGGGCGAGCACCTGCTGACGAACAAGGTCAAAGGGGAAAAGACGTTCGAACTGACGTTCAAAGTTGAAGGTGCCGATGCAGGAGCGGGCATCGAGCATCTGGGCGTCTGCGTATTGGCTCGCAGGAATCAGCGTGGATTGGTGAAGTTGACGGCCGTGCTCACCGACGGCAAGGAGGTCACGCGTCAGGCGGAGATTGATCCCGACAAGGGCAACGTGTTCTTCTCGTTCGTCGCGCCACCGAGAACGGTCATCCGCAGGCTGCGTGTGGACGGTTCGCAGTTCAGCGGCGATTACGTGTTGCTGGATGACTTCGGGTTCATCCTTCGCGGCGTGGCGGGAAGAGAGAGGGAGACGGGAAGGGAGCGAGACGGGGAGAGGGGGAGCAGGGGAGACAAGGAGGGTCGGAGTCGTGAATTGCCGGTGGTCCCAAAGGAGTTAGAGAATGATGTGGCTGCCTCTGAGGTCACTCACGATTCATTTCCTCCCCCACTCCCCCCCTCCTCGTCTCCCCCTCTCCCACTCCCCGATCGACTGGCCCGGTTTCTCAGGCTCGCTTATCGACGAGATGTGTCCGAGACCGAAGTGGCGGCGACGGTCGCGCTGGTACGGCAGTCGATTGACGCCGGTGCGACTGAACCAGATGCGATCCGAGTCGCCGTTCAGAGCGTCCTCGCGTCACCGGAGTTCCTGTTTCTCAGCGAGCCGTTCGACCCGGAGGCAGGCCAGGTGCGGCCTCTGGATGACTTCGAACTCGCCAGTCGGCTGAGTTACTTCCTGTGGTCCTCGATGCCCGATGAGGAGTTACTGGGACTGGCGTCACGCGGGGAACTTACTCAGCCAGAAACGCTCCGAAAGCAGGTCGACCGCCTGTTGCAGGATCGCCGCCGGTCGCGGGAACTTTCGGAGTCGTTTGCCGTGCAGTGGCTCAAGCTCGATCAGCTTTATTCATCAAAACCCGATCGCCAACTCTTCAAAGAGTTCTATTCCGGGCCGCAGGGGAAATCGACGCTGCATGGTGCGATGCTGACTGAGCCACTGCTGCTGTTTGAGACAGTACTTGTTGAAGACCGGTCTGTGCTCGATCTCTGTGATCCCGAATTCACGTGGCTGAATGGACAACTCGCGGAGCTGTATGGACTGCAGGAACAGTTTCAACAGACGCGTATGTCGATCGGTGAACCGGCCACTTCAGTGGAAGAGAAGAATGCCGGGCGGGACTGGTATCGCGTCTCGCTCCCGGATCGCAACCGGGGTGGCGTCATGACGATGGCCGGTCCATTGATGCTCACCTCGCTGCCGTTCCGGACCAGTCCAGTGAAGCGGGGTGCGTGGCTGCTGGAGACTGTCTTCAATCGTCCTCCGGCGGAACCGAAGGTGGCCTTCGTGCTGGAGGAGAACGAGACGGATGACAGCAATGACCCGGAGCAACTGTCGGTCCGTCAGCGATTCGAGAAACACCGCAACGACCCGAACTGCTACTCCTGCCACAGCCGCATCGATCCGCCAGGATTCTCCCTCGAATCCTTCGATGCCATTGGCAAACTGCGAACACACGACGGCACACAGCCGGTCGATGCGTCAGGTGTCTGGAACGACACTCCATTCAACGGACCAGCCGAGTTCAAGACGGCACTGCGGAAACGAGAGCAGGAGTTTGTCCGCGGATTCGTCGAACACCTGATGAGCTACGCGCTGGGACGCCCTATCGAACACTTCGACATGCCGGCCGTCACCAGGATTGTCGACAACGCCGCCGCTGACGACTACCGGCTGAGCCGCATCATTGAGGGGATTGTCTTGTCCTGGCCATTCTTGCAAACGCGTAACACAGGAGTGCGGTGACTTGTTTTGGGAGTGCGGTGACTCGTCACCGCTTTGGATATCTTGGAATATAAAAATCAGAGTTGTTGGCATGCATCGAGATCGCGATTCGATTGAAAACCAAAGTTTCGACGAGTCGGAGCACTCCAAACTTGCTGATCGCATCTCGCGGCTGAATCCGTTGCAGATTGCGGAAGTTGAACGATTGGTTACGAAGCTTGAGCAGCAATCACGAATGGAAACTTCGTCGGTCGTTCAGCAGCACACCGACTGGCCGCATGCCCCGATTCACCGGCTCGGTGGCAAAGGCACGTACATCGTGACCGCTGGGACGCTCAATAAAGAGCATCACTTTCGTGATGCCGAGGCATTGGACCTTCTCCAGGCCGAATTGCTCGCCAAAGCACGGCAGTACCACTGGCAGCTTGAAGCATGGGCGTGCTTTTCGAACCACTATCATTTTGTCGGACACGCTCTTGAGGACTCGAAATCCCTCAAGCCATTCCTGACTCATCTTCACGCGGATACCGCCCGGGAGATTAATCGTCGGCAGAACTGTGCCGACCGGCAGGTCTGGTACAACTTCTGGGAAACGGAGCTGACTTACGAGAAGTCATATCTCGCACGGATGAATTATGTGCATCAGAACGCGGTGCGTCACGGACTTGTTCCGGTCGCCAATCAATATCGTTGGTGTTCTGCTGCATGGTTTGAAAGAACTGCGACGCCAGCGCAGGTCAAGACGATTTACGCATTCAAGACAGACAGGATCAAGGTCCTGGATGATTTTGATGTTGCGAAAATGAATTAGCTATGGAGTGCGGTGACTCGTCACCGCTTTGGATTTCTTTCCCCTGCGGATCGGCAAAACTTATGGTGTCACAGAGTCGACTAAAAACAAAAGCTCCGACAAGTCGGAGCACTCCAAGTTTGACTACGCAGCTCCTTGGAATATCGCTGAATGTCAACTTCGGCGACAATGTCAGACC
>JAWKTT010000008.1:0-179359 GCA_041398965.1 Planctomycetaceae bacterium
ATTCTCGTGACGCACTTTACCATCTTGGCTCACGCATCTAATATCCGACGCTTGGAGGCCCCGGACGAACTGTGAGAGAATTTTATGGCTGTTTTGTTGCAAATACGTGATGCCGAAAAGAGTTACGGCGATCAGATGCTTCTGGATCATACCGAAGCGACGTTGATCGATGATGTCAAAGTCGGTTTCGTCGGACGCAATGGAGCTGGGAAATCGACGTTGCTCCGGGTCATCCTGGGCGAGGAAGAACTCGATAGTGGCGAAGTCATTCGGCATCCGGGGCTGAAGATCGGGTATCTGCGGCAGCACGATCCGTTTCAGCCGGGGGAGTCGGCACTCGATTTCCTCATGCGAGATTCCGGGCAACCCGACTGGAAATGCGGCGAGGTGGCGGGGGAGTTCGAGATCAAGGGGGCCTATCTCAACGGGCCAGTGACCGCTCTGTCGGGGGGATGGCAGACACGTGTCAAACTGGCGGCATTGCTGTTGCATGAGCCGAACATCTTGCTTCTGGATGAACCGACGAACTTCCTTGATCTCCGGACGCAGATTCTGTTGGAACACTTCCTGCGGAACTTCAAGGAAGCGTGTCTGATTGTGTCGCACGATCGGGCGTTTCTGTCGGCCACCTGCACACATACGCTGGCTCTCGCCCGGGGGAAGCTGACGATGTACCCCGGTCCGATCGATGCCTATCTGCAATACGAGGCGGAACGTCGCGAGCATGACGAACGCTCGAATGCGGCAGTCATCTCGAAGCAGAAGCAACTGCAAAAGTTCATCGACAAGAACAAAGCCCGTGCGAGCACGGCGACACAGGCGAAGTCGAAAGAGAAACAGCTCGAGCGCTTACAGACGATCGAGATTGCTACCGATGAACCGACGGTGCATATGCGGGCCCCGGTCGTCGATCGTCGGCAGGGGACGGCAGTTCGGGTCAAGGATGTCTCGATCGGGTATCCCGGAGTGACGGTTGCCAGCGACATCACGCTCGACATCGATCATGGCGATCGCGTGGCCATTGTGGGGGATAACGGACAAGGAAAGACGACTTTTCTCCGAACACTCGTCGATTCGTTGAAGCCGTTGAGCGGGAACATTCGCTGGGGGCATGGCTGTGAAGTGGGGGTCTATGCCCAGCACGTCTACACCAGTTTGCCGCAGAATCAGACGGTGCTCGAGTACCTTGATTACAACTCGAAGCCGGGCACGACGACACAGCAAATCCTCGCGGCCGCCGGGTCGATGTTGTTTCGTGGGGCTCATACGAAGAAGAAGATTTCGGTCCTCTCCGGGGGCGAACGTGCCCGGCTCTGTATGACGGGGCTGCTGTTGGGGACGTACAACATCCTCGTGCTCGATGAACCGGGGAACCACTTGGATGTCGAGACGATTGAAGCCCTGATGGATGCGCTTAAGGAGTATCAGGGGACCGTGATCTTCACGAGCCACGATCGGCACTTCATGTCGCAAGTGGCGACGTCGATTATCGAAGTCCGTGATGGCACCGCCCGCAACTACGGCGGCAACTACGAGGCGTATCTCTATTACGTCAATCGGGAGATCGAAGAGGGAGAGCGGGAACGGGCTGGCGGATCGTTAAAGTCTGGCGGAGCACCCAAGCAGGCACCCAAGGTGGTCGAGAAGCCAACTCAGCGCGGCGACGAACGTCAAATGCGTAAGGAACTGGTCAACCTGGAACGTCTCATTGCCCGCCTCGATAAGCAGAAGAGCGAAGTCAACACGAAGTTGCTCGGGACAACAAATGCCGAGGAAGCACTCACCCTCCACACCGAGTTGACGCAAGTGACCAAAGAACTTGGCGAGGCCGAAGAGAGATGGTGTGAGCTTCAGGAACAGCTCGGTGCGTGGGACTGATCGCGTCCAGAAACGGCGAGCGGGGGAGCGTCAGCCCTCTGTCCCAGACGTCTCCGCGACACACTTTGTTGTGTCATCAATTAGCGCAAAGGCGGAAGCCTTCCGGTGACAGGATCCGGTGACTGGACCACGCGCTCTGTCAACGCCCAACGGCGTTGCTAACGGGCGGCTTGCGCCGTACCGCTGGAGAGGCCCTGCTCTCATCTCTCGCCGGACAGATGGGGGGATCGAATCGCTGTGACAGGGGATGTTGCTTTTTTTCATCATCTGGGGAGACGCAGGCCGCACGAGTGGAAATCTTGACCTAGTGTTGTAGGTCTGCCCATCCCACCCAGAGAGAGGTGGCAGGCTTGGTCTAGCGGTCTGACGAGGATTACGTCGCCGTGGACTGATTACAAGTCCCCACAATTACAGAGCTTACGGAGAGAAACACCCATGGCTGCCCCCTCGATGTCTTCTGCTGGTCGCTTCAATTCCGGACAAGATGACTTTGAAAACCTCAAGCGACTGATTCACGGCAAACTGGTCGACAAGCTCGACTTGTCCCGTTTGGGAGAGTTGCAGGGGGACACTCTGCGCCGCGAAATTCGGTTGGTGGTGGAACATCTTTGCGACACAGAGAACCCGCTGCTCAACCGGTCAGAGCGGGAACGACTCATTGAAGAGGTGTTGGACGAAACCTTCGGGTTCGGGCCGCTTGAAATTTTGATGAAGGAAGATGGCGTCGCGGATATCATGATTAACGGGCCGAAGAATGTGTTCGTCGAAAAGAACGGACGAATTCAACGGTCTAAGGTCACCTTCCGCGATAACGATCACCTGTTGCAGATTCTGGACCGGATTGTGTCTCGGGTGGGACGACGGGTCGATGAGACGTCGCCGATGGTCGATGCCCGTCTGCCAGACGGTTCGCGTCTCAATGCAATCATCCCGCCGCTCGCTCTGGACGGCCCTTCTGACCATTCGTAAATTCGGAAGCCATTGCTTTGGAGGGTTGCTGTTTGGGGCCTCTACTCCGGAAATGGTGATGTTGATGGAGGGGGCCATTAAGGCTCGTCTGAACATCATCATCTCGGGTGGTACTGGTTCGGGTAAGACGACGCTTCTGAATACCTTGTCGAGCTTCATTCAGCCCGATCACCGTGTGATTACGATCGAAGATGCGGCAGAACTTCAATTGCAACAGGAGCACGTGTTGCGACTCGAAACCCGTCCCGCAAGTATCGAAGGAAAGGGTCGCGTTTCGGCGACCGACCTCGTGAAGAACGCCCTGCGTATGCGACCCGACCGCATCATCATCGGGGAGTGTCGCGGAGCCGAGTCTTTGGACATGTTGCAGGCGATGAACACCGGCCACGAAGGTTCGATGACCACGGTTCACGCGAACAACCCCCGCGATGCGATGACTCGTATCGAAACGATGGTGACGATGGGGGGAGTCGAACTTCCACTGAAGGCGATTCGACATCAGATGGCCTCGGCCGTCGACCTGATTATTCAAGCGAGTCGTCTACAAGGGGGGCCCCGTAAGGTCACCTACATGACCGAAGTGCTCAACATGGAACAAGAGACGATCGTGACACAGGACATCTTCAAGTACGTCGTCGACGGTGTTGATGCCGATGGCAAGGCAATCGGTCACTTTGAAGCAACCGGAGTTCGCCCATCGTTTATGAGTCGTCTGGAAGCGGCTGGGGTGCGTCTCCCTACCAATCTCTTCCAGGCCCGGACCATTGGATAGTGGAAACCAACGAGCACGGCATCGCTCAAACAAAGAGATGTCGACATGACCACAACGTTATCACCGACCTACTAAGCATCGCCGTTCAATGAACGGCGATGTTGAAATTAAAACAACATTGTTAGTACAGATTCGAGGTTTCCTGTCATGCAACTGAACCCGATCGTCATCTCGATTGCTGCCTTTGTGGGGGTAGTCGGTCTGATTGCTGCGGTCTACTTCCTGATTCGTGACAAGAGTTCGAGTTCTCTCGAAGATCGTCTCGACATCCTGGCGGGTAAGAAGAGTGCTAAGGCGGAAGAAAATAACTCGGTCACGAAGGAAGACCTGCTGGCTGAAGGCCTTAGCGGCATCACGGGGTTTGCTCAGTCAGTCTCCGAGAAATTCGGGAACCTGAAGCTGCTGTTCGAGCAATCGGACTCCTCGATGAAGTCGGAGCAGTTTTTCTTGTACTCGGCAGTTGCCGGCATCATCGGAGCCGTTGTGGCGATGCTCCTTCGTCTGCCCGCGCCGTTGTATCCGGTCTTTGGGTTGATGTTCTCCGGGTTACCGCTGATGTTTCTGCTGTTTAAGCGGGGACGTCGGTTTAAGAAATTCGCGAAGCAGCTTCCCGACGCATTGGAGCTTATCGCTCGGGCATTACGTTCGGGGCACTCGTTAGCGTCCGGGATCAACGTGGTCGTGGATGAAATGCCCGAGCCGATTTCTAAAGAGTTTGGGATGTCTTACGAGGAACAAAATCTCGGGGTCCCGCTCGATCAGTCGCTGAAGAATATGTATAACCGGATGCCAAATCTCGACCTGAAGTTCTTCGTGACTGCCGTTGTTATTCAGCGACAGGCGGGGGGAGACTTGGCGGAAATCCTGGACAAAATCGGGAAGATTGTCCGCGAGCGATTTAAGATTCAGGGACAGGTTCAGGCCCTCACGGGGGAAGGTCGAATCAGCGGGATCGTGCTGATGGCGTTACCCATCTGCCTGTTCTTTGCGGTCTGGCGATTAAATCCCGACTACATGATGTTGCTGTTCGATGACCCGATCGGCAAGCAGATGATTGCCGGTGCTGCCTTCCTGCAAGTTCTCGGTGCGATATCAATCAAGAAGATTATCGCCATTAAGATTTAGTGAGACATAATTACGTCACGGAAATAGGAGCGGTTTACCTCACAGATGGAATGTGGGGGGCAGTGGGGCGAATGGTTCAGCAGACCAAGTCAATTATGGCATCATTCTGAGTTAGAGATATGATCGATCTACAAGTTGTCACTCCGATCGCAGTCTTCGTCGGCATCGCAGCAGGTGTCTGGGCGGTGATGTCGATGTTCGTCTCGAAAGACTCACGGGCCTCCGAGCGACTCGAAGAACTCAAAGACCCGAGTAAGCGAAACAGCGGCAAAAATACCGCTGTCGGTTCGGTTTTTAAGAAAGCTGCTCCCGCTTTGTCGAAGGCACTGAAGCCGAAAACCGAGTTGGAAGAGAACGAACTGAAGGTTCGACTCGCCAATGCGGGGTATCAATCTCCGAATGCGGCAACCTTCTTTTTGGCGATCAAGACGGGTCTGTTGATCACGGGGGTGGTCTTTGGTGGAGGCTATGGTCTGTTTACACACGGCCTGGAATATGGTGCCTTGAGCAGCCTGGTGATGGCTGGAGGATTGGGCTTCTATTTGCCGGAAATCTTCCTGACAATTGCGAGATCGTCGAGAATGGGAAAGATTTTCCTGTCCCTTCCCGACGCACTCGACCTGCTGGTCGTTTGTGTCGAAGCAGGCCTCGGTCTGGACGCCGCGATGCGTCGCGTATCTCAGGAATTGAACGATACCTCTCCGGAAGTCTGTTCGGAATTCGACCTCTGTAACATGCAACTTCAGATGGGGCGACCTCGACGTGAGGTGTTGCACGACTTGGGAATTCGGACGGGCGTCGATGACATGAAGTCATTGGTCGCGATTCTGATTCAAGCCGACCGCTTCGGTTCGTCGATTGCCCAGGCGTTGCGCGTGCAGTCCGACTCGATGCGAATCAAGCGTTCGCAGATGGCCGAGGAGCAGGCGGCCAAGACGTCGGTGAAGATGATTTTCCCGCTCGTGCTGTTCATTTTCCCCGGCATCTTCGTGGTGCTCGTTGGCCCAGCCGCGATCATGATGATGCGGAACTTGATCAATACGTAGTTGTGGCGAGGGGAATCGGGAGTTTCGCCGCTGATTCTATCGACCCGTTGTGGCGGCTTTTCCCCTTCGCAGAGTCGCTCCGCCACTCTGCAATCTGCCCCCGCGTTATGGACCAACTCGGCTACAGAGAGTGTTGACGCACCCGTCACCAGACCGGACAGGTTCCGCTGAGCCACGAGTGTTGCTGCATCCCCCGGATTTCCGATCCCTGTACCCCTCAATCCACTCTCGCCCCCGCCCCCTGTTCCGACGCGGTAAACCAGGTGATCTGCGGGAGGCGACAAAGGCGGCAGGACCAATTTCTATGAAATAACCGGAATAACTGATGCAGCTGTACCCCAACCGTCGAAGATAGAGGCAGTGTTTTGTCATTCGCTCGGTTCTGTGGGGCTGGTCCCCGCGGTCGAAGGCCGCTGCTGCGGCTACCGTCATAGAGACTGGAAGGAGTAAGCAGATGCTTTCGCCAAGGAAATGGCTGTTGAGCCTGGGTTTGCTGGCTGTGATGCCGGTGTCAGCTTGGGCAGGTCCACTCGATTACTTGAAGCCCTCGGGCTCGTCGGCCCCGCCGGTTGTTCGTGGAGAAAGCCAGAATCAGCAAACCGCTGATCTGGTGAAGGAAGCCCTGATTGGGGCGAGACTGCAGGGGCAGGACATTCAAATCGAGTGCCGAGGTGGTGTTGTCTCTTTGACCGGTCTCATTGCCGATCAGGACCAACGAGCGACGGCAACCCGAGTGGTCTCCCGAGTGCGGGGGGTGCGAGAAGTCGACAACCGCTTGCGTCTGATGGATGCCGCTCCTCGAACCGCGACAGGTGCGGAAGGGGTCATGCAGGCAGGCTTTGAGAGCCGTCAGCGTGGTTCAGTACAACAGATTCAATATTCAGAAGCAGGTCCAGCTTTGGACAACCAGTCGGTGGCCCAGAATGTCGCCGATGCGGTTTCGGCGACGGGACTGACCGACTTTGACATCGAAGTGCGGTATCGCGATGGCGAATGCATCCTTGCCGGTGCGGTCGACACTCGTGAACAGGCTCTGCGAGTCAATCAGGCTGCAGCAAGTGTTCCGGGTGTGGAACGGGTTGTCAATCGGTTGACGGTCGCTGGTCGTCCGGTCAGCGTGGCCCCGGCTCCGGCTCCGGCTCAGCAGGCAGGGTACGGGCCGCAGTTTGGACCACAGGGGGGACCAGACCCTCGGATGGCTCAGCAGTATCAACAACAGATGGCACAGCAAATGGCCATCCGTCAGGCATCGGCTCAACAAATGCAGATGCAGCAGGGTTACGGTCCTCAGGGTGGCGGTGTCAGCCCGGCTGGCTTCCATCATGGGATGCAGGGAGGGGCTCATCAGGTCTACAACCGACCAAACCTTCCTGACTATGCTTGGCCCTCACAGGCTCCTTACGACAACTCGGCTCAGATCTCATATCCGACCCAATACAGTGCCTCGGCCTTTCCTTACGTTGGTCCATTCTACCCTTATCCACAGGTTCCGCTCGACTGGCGATCCGCTCAGTTGGTGTGGGACGATGGGTATTGGAACCTGAAGTTCGATTCGAAGACTGACAAGTGGTTCTGGTTCGTCAACCCCAAGAACTGGGGCAAGTAACCCACCTCTTGGTGAGAGACTCACCTGTCTTTACTGATGAATGACTCACACGAGACTCTGAAGAGCATCCGCTCTTCAGAGTTTTCTGCTTGCGCAGTGCGAAACGGGCCGAATCAATCGGCTTTGGAACGCTTGAAACCGCTCACCATTTGACGCTCCTTCCCTCGGAGCTAGAATGTCACTCAGAAGCATTGATCACACCGAAACACAATCTTCACATTTCCGGCCGAGCCTTCACCGGAATTTCAACCTGACACAACAACCTGGAGCAAACCCGTGCAAGTAGCGATCAGCTGTCGACATGGAAGTATCTCACGCGACGTGAATGACTACATCACGCGGAAGTCCGAAAAGCTGCTGACCTATTTCGAGCGAGTCACCGCCATCGGGGTGACAGTCGAGTATGTCGATCATCGGGTAAACGTCGAAATCCTCGTCGATGCCGAGCACAAGCATAACTTCGTCGCCCGTGAAGAAGGGGGCGTCGGAGTCGAGCTGACCCCCGTGTTCGATGCTGTCCTGGCCAAAATGGAACAGCAGATTCGTAAGTACAAGGAAAAGGTCCAAGACCACCGACGCGACAAGCCCCTCAACGAACTCGCCCCTGCCGCTCCCGAAATCGAAGAAGAATAAGGGACGACTGCGGAGCAACTCACCAACGAGTGACCGCTGACCGTGTCCACCACGGCTGTTCAGTGTTATCACCAAAACTCTCTGGTCGACAACGTCCAGAGAGTTTTTTTACGCCCCCCGGTTGACGGACATCCTCTTCCGTCGGGAAAAGTCGCCCATCAACCAGGGCGAGCGGGGAGCGTCAGCTCCCTGTGTCACGGGACTCGCGTCTCTGGCATGCCTTGTCCGTAAGGAGTGGCGTCGATCACACGACCGGTTGTTGGTGTCGGGGGGACGGACGCGGTAGGATGCCGAGATGGTCCGTTACTGCTTCTTTCAACTTCCTGTCGAAGGAGTCTCCCATGTTGCGACGTTTGTCGACTTGGCTCTGCTCGCTCTGTCTCGCTTCGGTTTCTGTCATGGGAGGCAACGTCATAGGTCAGCCCCCGGGGTTCAATTATGACGAAGCGAAGGTCCCGAAGTTCACCCTGCCAGACCCACTTGTGATGCAAGACGGCACCCCTGTCACGACCGCCGAACAATGGCGGTCCCAACGTCGTCCCGAGTTGGTCACCCTTTTCGAGGAGCAGGTGTATGGCCGGGTTCCTCAAGGGCCAAAGGTCTACAAAATTGAGGTGAAGACTGGTAAGGCTCCCTGGCAGCCAGCCGCTCTCCGACGCGAAGTGACGATTCACTTTTCCCAGGCGGAGCAGGGGCCGAGCATGACGATGCTGATGTATCTCCCGGTCAGCGACGAACCTGTCCCAATGTTCTTAGGGCTGAATTTTGGCGGGAACCACACGATCCACTCCGATCCCGAGATCACCCTGAACCCCGGTTGGCAGCGAGAAGCGAACGACCCGGCAAAGGGGATCGTCGATCATCGAGCGACCGACGCGGCACGGGGTAGGGCGGCAAGTCGTTGGCCTGTCGAGCAGATTCTCGCTCGAGGTTATGGCGTCGCAACGATCTACTGTGGCGACATCGATCCAGACTTTGATGATGGATTTCAAAACGGGGTGCATCCACTCGCCTATCGCGATGGGCAAACCAAACCAGCCGATGACGAGTGGGGTACCATTGCCGCCTGGGCTTGGGGGCTCTCGCGGGCTTTAGACTATTTACAGAGTGATGACAAAATCGATGGCAAACGGGTCGCAGTGCTCGGCCATTCACGTCTGGGAAAGACTTCGCTGTGGGCGGGTGCCTTGGATGAACGGTTTGCCTTGGTGATCTCGAACGACTCGGGATGTGGTGGAGCCGCTCTCAGTCGTCGGGCGTTTGGCGAAACCGTCGCAAGAATCAACACCGCTTTCCCCCACTGGTTCTGCACGAACTTCAAGAAGTACAACGGTAAAGAACAGGACTGCCCCGTCGATCAGCATGAACTGGTCGCTCTCGTCGCCCCTCGTCCCGTGTACATCGCCTCGGCGACAGAAGACCTTTGGGCCGACCCACGAGGTGAATTTCTGTCTGGAGCCTTGGCCGATCCAGTCTACCGACTTCTCGGGACGACCGGCATGGGGGGGACCGCTCCCCCTTCGGACCCCCCGGCACCCGATACCCCCTTACAAGCGGGGCCAATCGGATATCACCTCCGCACTGGCAAACACGACATTACAATTTACGACTGGGAACGCTACATGGATTTCGCTGATCGCTATGTTTTATCACCTAAGAAGTGAAATATCGCGAATGTTTCCTGGAATGAATCATTGCGGTGATTCGTTCGTCCGGCGTACAGATTGATTTCTGTCCTGCATTACCACTGATGAGTCGCCGATGTCTGCACGACGCCGTTACGGATTCTGGACCCTGTCTGCCGTTGTGGTCGCGAACATGATTGGGGCGGGGGTTTTTACCACATCAGGGTATTCACTGGAGGCTCTGCAAACTCCCACGCGGGTCTTGTTCGCGTGGATCGTCGGAGGGGTAATCGCTCTGTTGGGGGCCATTAGTTATGGCCAGTTATCACGGGCGATTCCCGAGTCCGGAGGGGAGTACGTCTATCTTTCGCGCGGAGTGCATCCGTTTTTCGGGTTGATAGCTGGTTGGGTTTCGCTGCTGGCGGGGTTCACCGGGGCGATCGCTCTTGCGGCCCTGACCTTCGAGAAGTACGCGCTCCCCGATTCGATACGCCCCGAATGGCTCCCCAATGGAATCATCGCTGTCGTCCTGATCTGGTTCGGTGCCTTTTTGCATGGGAGTCGATTTCGCTTCGGAGCCATCGTGCAGAATGGGGTCGTCCTGCTGAAACTGCTACTGTTGCTTGGCTTCTTCGGCATGGCACTGGTCGCCTGGAGTCGTGGACAGTGGCACGGGGGACCTTTACCTCATGCCGTCCCGTTAAGCTGGAAACTACTCCCTAAGTTCGCGACGTCGTTAATTTATATCTCGCTCTGCTACGCTGGATTTAATGCGGCAGTCTATCTTTCCGAAGAAGCGGTCTCCGGTGAACGGACGATTCCGAGGGCTCTATTTTTCGGAACCTTAATGACCGTTGGGGTTTATCTGGCGATGAACTCCGTGTTCCTGTGGGTTCCGCAACCGGAGCAGATCGCAGGGGAAGGGGAAGTCGCTGCGATTGCTGCGGCGGCTATCGGGGGTGACTGGCTGGAAGGCTGTGTCCGGGGGACTGTGGCTCTTGCGTTGCTGACGTCGGTGACGAGCATGATGCTGGCCGCCCCGCACGTTTACGCCAAGATGGCAGCCGATGGGTTGCTTCCCCAATCGCTTCGATTGACCGGAGAAGTCCCCGGTCGAGCGGTCCTGTTTCAAGCTGTGATTGCCTCATTCCTGGCGTTTCAGACAACGATCATCGATCTGTTATTCACGCTCGGCTTGACACTATCACTCTGTTCGGCGGCCTCCGTCGCCTGTTTATTCGCCCCGACCTTGCGTCGTCAAGTTGACTCCCCTCTTCCCCTCGCCGCCGCCGGATTGTACATCCTTACCACCTTGGCGATCGCTGGCGTCACTGCATGGAATAATCCCCAATGCCTCTACTCCACCGCCGCCGCCCTCGTCGTCGGTATCCTCCTCTATGCCCTCACAAGATTCATGAAATAACAATTTTTCGCTCCACAATTTCTATGTGGGTCGAATCTTTGCGGAAACATGCCTATTATCGGCGTATCGATTTATCGTCTTCCGACAACGACCTGAGGGTTTGTGACAATCTATGTGTGACGAAATGACACGCACGAGTCAGTATCTGAGCCTGATCCTCAGGCACAATCCGGGTATGATCGGACTCGAATTGGACCCTAATGGATGGGCGGACATTGAGGCTCTACTTCGAGGTGCTGCGACTCAAGGGCGAGTTATCTCGCGGGAACTCCTGGATCGTGTCGTCGAAGAGAACAGCAAGCGGCGTTTTGCGATCAGCGAAGATGGCACCCGCATCCGGGCGAATCAGGGACACTCGATCGACGTCGACCTGCAACTGCAACCCCGTCAGCCCCCCGCGATTCTCTATCACGGCACCGCCATCCGTTTCCTCGATTCGATTCGACGTACGGGTCTCCAACCGCAGAGCCGTCAACATGTCCACCTCTCGATCGACCAAGAAACAGCTACCAAAGTCGGCCAGCGCCACGGCAAACCGGCGATACTCGTTGTCGAAGCCCAAAGAATGGTTGAACAAGGCTCGCTCTTCTACCTCTCCGAAAACGAAGTCTGGCTCACCAACATCGTCCCGCCAGCGTTCATCACATTCCCGTCATGAGTGACGACAAGTGATAAACAAGCGAGGAGGTTATAGTTTTAATTATTGGGACACCCCGACCTGCCGACCTCGCACAACACGGTGCGAAGCGACTTCAGTTGTCTTGAGGCATGTCGACTTATGTTAGGGGGTGGTGAGGAGGTTGCTGTCTCGGAGCCAGTCGGTGAGGCGGGTGGGCCATTGGTTGGCGGCAGTGGGGATCGTGGGGTTTTCGTGAAAGCCGAAGCCGTGGCCGGCGTTCGAGTAGATGTGCATTTCACAGGGGACCTGAGCCGCCTTGTACTTGAGATACAGTTGAGGCATGCCGAGGGAGATGTCGTCGCGGTCTTTCGAGCCGAAGGCGATGAAGGCAGGGGGCATCCCCGGCTTTACGGTGAAGCGGGCGGAACTTCCCGGGTAAATCAGGACTTGAAAGTCGGGGCGTGAGCTACTGTGGTCGATGGTGTCGGGGGCGTCCGGAAGACCGGCGTCGGAGTCCATCGCGGCCAAAGCGGCGAGTTCCCCACCGGCTGAGAAGCCAAGAATGCCGATGCGATCGGGCGAAATGCTCCACTCCTTTGCCCGACTGCGGACCATGCGAATCGCTCGGCGGGTGTCGGCCATTGCGTGCTCGTCGACGGTGTAGGTCGAGTCTGCTTCGCGTGCCAGGCGGTATCGTAACACGAAAGCGGCGATCCCTCGTTTGGCGAACCATGCTGCCAGCGAGTCCCCTTCGTGCCCCAGGCACAACATGCGATGACCTCCGCCGGGAGCGATGATGATGGCGGTCCCGGTCGCGACATCAGCAGCCGGGAGAAAAGGAGTGATCGACGGGTTATGGATATTCGTGACGTTGCATTTCCCTTGCCCACGGTCGACCTTTTCCGCTTCGTCACGTCGACTTTCCGAACCGGGAGCACCCGCCGACCAGAGTGGGATCGCCACTGGCGACTCGGCTGCACATGCGAGATGGCATGTTAGTAGAATTAGGGAGAGACTAATCATTCGTAAAGTCGATCGCATTTTCGGGAGACCTGATATTAAGTGAAAGTGTTTGCATCGGTGATGAGACGCGGAACGTGTCATACGAAGTATTCGCATCGACGAGCGACACCATAGTTTCCGGGCGATTATCCCACAGCGATCATGCGGGTGCAAACGATGACGGCGTCACGGGGGGGCATGGGGTGCAGTCGCTGTTTGGGGGTGGTTCATTTGTCCAGTCAGGGTCATGGTCGGGCCAACGGCCCAGCAGGTTGTCTAGCCTAGGCCATCGGCCTAGGACTGAAGGGATGAGTTCACGCGAGAGGGCTGAAGGCCCGGCCAGTTGCCCCAGAATCTTGCCAACGGGCCGGGCCTTTAGCCCTCGACAGACAAACTTGGGCCGATCCCCCAGTCCGCTGGACTGGGCTAGACAATGTTCCGGGGCGTTGCCCCTGCTGTTACCTGAACATCGCCACGTCACCTGCCAAACTTGTTCGCAGTGAACAGATGAGCAACCCCCAATTGGCGACTGCACCCGGGGGGCATGGGGTGCCGAACAAGGATGTTCCGCGTACGTTTGAAGGGAATGGTGGGTTAAGGTGTCGCGGCTTTGTCGGTTGATAGAATCGTCGTCGTTGTTGTCGTTCATTTGGGGGAGGGGCTGACGTGGGTTCTTTATCGTTGAAGAAAATTGTGATTGCGGGGGGGAGTGGTTTTTTAGGGCTCTCGCTGGCGAGGCATCTTGATCAGTGTGGGGCCGAGGTGGTGATACTTTCCCGGAGTGTTCCTAAGATCAGCGGGCCGTGGCGGCATGTGGGTTGGGATGGTCGGACGCTGGGGGACTGGGTGGGAGAGCTGAATGCGTCGCAGGGGTTGGTCAATCTGGCGGGGCGAAGTGTCGATTGCATTAAGACGCCGGACCATCAAGATGAGATTCTTCGATCACGTGTCGAGTCGACGCGTCTGCTGGGAAACGCCATGCGGCAGGTTGAGGTGCCACCTGCGGTGTGGGTTCAAATGAGCACGGCTCACATTTATGGCGATCCGCCTCAGGCGGTCTGCACCGAGAGTTCTTCCTTGGGATACGGGTTGGCCCCGTTTGTGGGGCAGGCATGGGAGAGCGCGTTCGACGAGAGCGTGTTGCCGACTCAGCGAGGGGTTGTGCTGCGAACCAGTTTCGTCATCGGTCGAAATCGCGGGGCAGGAGGCGGGGCGATGGATACGTTGCGACCATTAGCGAAGTGCGGCCTCGGTGGGCGTGTGGGCTCTGGGACGCAGGGGATGAGTTGGATTCACGAGCAGGACCTGAACCGCCTCTTCGAGCGGGGGTTGACGAACTCCAGGATGCAAGGGGTGTATATCGCCTCTGCCCCCAACCCGGTGTCGCAGGTCGAGTTCATGCGAACACTTCGCCGAGCTGTCGGGATGCCGATCGGACTCCCGGCATCCTCGTGGATGGTCCGTTTCGGTGCTCACTTCCTGCTGAAGACCGACCCCGATCTCGCGCTGTATGGCCGATATGTTCGTTCCGAACGACTTGAAGCCGAATTGTTCGAGTTTCAATTTCCGTCCCTCGACCAAGCTCTGCGAGACGTCTTACGCCCTTGAGCCTTTCCACTGGATTGGCCGTCTGTCGCGATCGATTCCCTCAGCGTGGAGCCCTCGATGGATGTGTCGGGCGTGTGGATGTTGACTGTGAAAGTCCTGCGGGGGCGGGGGAGGGTAGTGTCGAAATGCTGGGAAAAGTTACTCTCAGCCTTTAGAAAGGGGCGGACGTCTTGACGCTGTGGCGGGCATTCCCTACGCTCGCCCGGCGCGTTGCAGAGCCGTGGCGGTTCTGGCGTTCTCCTGCTTTCGGTCGACCGGCGAAAATCGTCTGTTGGCCTCCTTCCTACCCCGAAGTTTGAAATGGCTGAACTGATTGTTCCTCACGGTGGATTAACAGAACCTGTCTGCTGCACGGTGGGCAAGGACGAAGTGGCGGGCTTCTTGGCGGAAGCCGGGGAGCTTCCTAAGGTGGCGGTGTCGGCTGCGGACCTCTCGACGGTGTTTCGCATCGCCGACGGGACCCTCAGCCCGCTGACCGGGCCGATGGATTCCGCAACTTGGAATCGTGTTCTCGATGAGCAAGTCATCGAGTCGAATGGCAAGAAATATGCTTGGACCATCCCCCTCGCGTTTCCGATTACGGGAGCACAGGCGAAGGAACTGAAGGCTGGCCAGAAGGTCGCCATCACCTGTCCCGAGGGGAACATCGTCGCGACTCTGGATGTCTCCGATGTGTACGCCTGGGATAAGTGCAAGTATCTGACGAGCGTGTACCGGACCGGTCGTTTGGACCATCCGGGGGCCGATATGGTCATTAAGAACGATGCCGACAAGTCGCATCTGATTGGTGGAACCTTGCGGGCGATTCCTCAGCCGAAGAATCCGAAGTTCGGTCAGTACGTGTTGACGCCGCGTGAAGTTCGGAAGACCTTGGCCGAAACCGGCTGGGATGCTGCGGTCGCCTTCCAGACCCGCAACCCATTACACCGGGCACACGAGTACGCACTTGTCTATGCTTTGGAATCGTTGTTGAAGGCTGGGAAGAACGCCGGTGCGGTGCTCAATCCGCTGATCGGCGAAACGAAGGGTGACGACGTCAACGCCGCGATTCGTATGGAGACCTACGAGAAACTCATCAGCGAACGTCAGTTCGGTGATGGCGACAGCGATGCCGAACTCTGGAAGAGTCGGGGCGAAGAAGTTCCCGATCGTGTTAAGTTGCTCGGCCTCGATATTAAGATGTTCTACGGGGGGCCGTCGGAGGCGATTATGCACGGTATTTATCGTCAGAACATGGGTTACTCGCATATCGTCATTGGTCGTAAACATGCTGATGCTCCGTATGCCGATGGAACCGCCATCTGGGGCGACTTCGACGCACAGGAGATCTTCAACAACCTCAATGGCGACTTGCAGATCAAGCCGGTCAACGTTGGCTTCGCAGCCTACTATGATTCGATCGGTCGAGTCGACTTGATGGAAAAGCACAAAGACGAAAAGCCTGTTTTCATCTCCGGTAAGGATGTGCGAAACACACTCCTGAAGGGGGAAATGGTTGATCCCCGGATCATGCGTCCGAGCACATCCGAGATTCTGGCTGCGGCGATGAAGCAAGCCTAGTTTCGATGTGAAGCGGAATCAGAATTCCACTCGCCCCGGTCATTCAACAATGACCGGGGCGAGTTTATTGATGGAGCGAACTTCCGCGTTGGGATTCAACCGTGCGACGGAGATTGATCTCCGCGACATGATGGGGGGCGTCCGCGTTCGTCAGTTTCGGGGGGCTGCTGCGACGATTGCCTCGACTAATTGGGAAGGTTCCTCCGTCCCGAAACGGACTGTGCTCCCGTTCTTGAGTGTGAGGAGAACGCAGTCAAATCCCCAGAGATTGTAGGTCCATCCGCGCCCTGGAAACCAGTGAATGCCCCAGCCATCGGCAACACTCGAACGTGCCGTTTCGACGCGGACAATCTCTTCCAGCAGTATGACTTTTCGGAAGAGCGGGAGCGGACCGTACTGGGCTGTCACCGCGACTCGATAGACGGTGATTGTCAGGGATCGAAACGCGGTCGCGAGCACCACTTCGAGTACACCGGCGAGCAACAAGACGATCACGACAGCATGCAGGTTCGGAGCTCCCCACTGCCAGACGCCGAACGCTCCACCCCAGCTCGCGAGACCCACAAACACCAACAGCATCCACAACGGGCCCGTTTGTCGTTGACAATAAATGACGCGATGTTCGTCATCGCAAGCTCCGGCTTTTGTGCCGTCTGGAGTTGAATCGTCAAGAGTGGAGTGAAGGTCCGTCATCAGGAATCCTGTTGCGACTTATAGGGGATCTTCAGGCCATCATACGCCAGTTGGACTCCGGCGGGGAGGCGGGCGTTGGTCTCGCGGTAACCGAGTCGATGCGACACATGCGTCAGATAGGCCTGCTTCGGAGCAACCCGAGCGATGACCTCCAACGCCTCCGGAACGCTGAAATGAGTCGGATGCGGGTCGTCATACAAGGCATCCAGGATCAGAACATCTAACCCTTCCAGCAGCGGCCAACTCTCCTCGGGGATTGAATTGCAGTCGGTACAAAAGGCGACATTCCCCAATCGAAACCCCAGCACAGGGAGCGTCCCGTGGACCAGTCGGATCGGTTGAATCTCTTCTCCCAGCAGGGTGAAAGGGGTTGTGTCAATGCGGCGGAACTCGAGGTTCGGACGCGAATTCTCCGACGCATCGGTTGTGAAGGCGTAGGGAAACGTCTGACGGATCGTTGTCTCGACAGCTGCCTCACAATAGAGGGGGACCGGAGCTTGTCGCTTGTAGCCGAAGATGCGGAGATCATCGACCCCCAACAAATGATCGGCGTGAGCGTGTGTGTAGATGACTGCTTCGATCAGATCGATCTTTTCACGCGTCAGTTGCAGGCGGAGTTCGGGTGAGGTGTCGATCAGGAAATTCCCCTGCGGAGTCGAGACGGCAACTCCGGTCCGGGTCCGCTGATCCCGTGGATCGGTCGACATACAAACCGGGCAGTGGCACCCAATCATCGGGACCCCCATGCTGGTTCCGGTCCCCAGTAATGTCAGTTCACGTTCCGAAGTCATCGAACCTGTCATCCATCAATTGCCCCCACTTGTCGCCTAAGACACCGCATCTACTCACCAACGAAACGCGCTGAAATCAGATCTCCTTGTGGACGACACCCCGCGAACGACGACCGACCGGCAGCGGCAACATCGCCTCGCGAGGAACCAGTGTCAGGCCGAACTTCTCCGCGATCGAGTCGACCACACTCTGAGACTCTTCCGGGCAATTTTGCTTCCAGTCGCTGAGATACTCGACAAACGTCTGAGGGCCTTTGGGAGTTGCGACGTTGAGATAGGGGACCGCTCTCCAAGCCTTGGGATTCGCCTCGAACAGTGGCAACAATGCGACCGCCACTACCGTGTTGAGTTCCCGATTGGTGGCCGTTTCTTCGAGTTCCTGCCGATGTACAGCATACCATCGGGCAAGAGTTTGCTCCGCATCAAGTTGTCCCTTCTCGATGCGATCAGCCGCATAGGTCGTCAAGTGCGGGGCGAAGTCTTTCAAATACTTCGGGAGGTTCGTCTGTTTCCAATTGTTCCCCATACGTCGCAAGGTATCGATCGATGCAAGTTCGCACAGGGACTCTTCAAACCATTTCTGTCCATGAGGGTCGCGGTCGTACTGGCAAAGGATGTGACACAGTTCGTGACTGAATTGATACACATACTGCCCCCAGTATCGCTCTCCCGTATCGAGATGAACGCTGTACTCCTGGTCCGGTCCTCTCTGAAAGTAGACAATCGGCCCCCCTTGAGGATGCACGATAATCGGCGGAATCTTGCGGTCCGGGGTCTGGCTCCAGAACTCGCTGGCCGTCGCCTCTAGGACCGCGCGAACATCGGCATGAGAGGTCTTCCAACCATCGCGAACGATCAACAGGTCGGGCACAAATGGAGGCTCAGCTCCCCAGCCGATCGACGCGAGGGCCAGCCACATTGCCGGCAGTAACAGCCAGTCTTTCTGCATGACATTCGCCTCCTCCAGACCACAACGACCTCGCCCCTGACGATCTTGCCACGTGCCGAAGCGACCGGCGGATCAACGGTCTGATTCAACAACACATTTTCGTTACGTCGTGGGATAGACGCCGCCGATTTCCTCGGGAACTCGCTTCACAATCACCACCGAGTTAATCCCCAGCATGCCGAAGGAGTTGTTCAAAATGTACTCGACCCGCTCCATCGTACGGGGCACATTGGCAACAATTTGCGGGAGATCGCAGCGAGGATCGGGGTCTTCCAGATTGATTGTCGCATGGGCAATCCGATCGCCGAACGCGGGGACATTCCCGAGTAATTCCAATGCCCCGGCCGCTCCCATCGCATGGCCGATAAAGCTTTTCGTATTGTTGACCGCCAACGACATGCGATCGCCAAAGGCCCGCTTGAGTGCCTTGCACTCTTCGATGTCTCCCTGTTCGGTCGCGGTCGCATGACTACTGACAATGTCGATCTCGTCAGCCGAGATCCCCGCCCGGCCCAGAGCGAGTTCGACACACTCTGCCTGACGCTCGGCATTGGGGAGCACGAAGTCGGTAGCGTCGGAATTCATCGCATAACCAACGATCTCGGCATAAATCTTCGCTCCCCGGGCGACCGCATCCGGCAGCCGTTCCAGAGTGCAGATGCCTCCCCCTTCTGCCACGACAATACCATTGCGGGCCATGTCGAATGGGCGGGAAACTTATCAGGTCATCATGACTCGCGAGGGCTCCTTGACTCTTGAACCCGGCAAAGATGCCAGAGCAATGTGGATACTCTCGAAACGCCCCCCGCGACAGCTGGGGTCGACTTCCCCCAGACGGAGCATCTGCACGGCTTGAATGAACCGCATTTCCCGCAGCAGGCGGCTGACATCAGGTGTGGCCCCGTGATCCCCAGATTCGCTGTCACTTCACCCGCAGGATTATTTCGCAACTGTCCGAGGATTATGGTGATGCGTCCAGACCGACGAGTCGTAGTCAAATTTAGCGATCTCGTAGATTTCGCTCTCCGTCTCGACGTTGCCATGCTCAGTGATTCCCAGATACACCCTACAGCTCTTCTTGATTCCAGTTGAGGCCGGAATCCTGGTCCTTCGTGGCACAGTAAATCGAGATCCGGCCAGCCCGCGTTCCGCGACGACGTTCCTTTCGCTTCTGATGGCGAAACTCGTCGAAACCACACACGCCAGCCAGCACGGGAGGCATGTACCGGGTCTCGAACGGGACGACGCCCGAACGCCCGGCCAGGAGCGCAGCACGATACTCGCTCAGATTGTGCCCATTCGGGGCAGCCAATCCGACGCCAGTAATGACAATTCGATTTGGGTCGTAAGTTGTGTCCGACATCCTTGAACTCACAAGGAAAAGACCAGGCGAGTAACGCCTCCCGCACACCTCGGCAAGCACCCGCCAAGGATCGTCGTTTCCGTCAGTCCGCGCGAGAGGTTGACCATGGTGACCACCCCTTCCATAGAGTGTCGTCGCAACAGGGGAGGGGGGCGTGTGACGACAGTCCGGCAGGCCGGCCGCAATGCGGAACGAACTGATTACCCTCGCAAGTCACTGTGACAGACCACGAGCAATCGTCCTGTCCTGACTTCAGCAGCTGGGGGGCTGATGAAACTGAAGAAGCAGTGGAACGACATATCAACACCCAGTGGCAGAAACACCGAACCACCCGGATACTACCGCGCCTTACGGTATTGCAACCGATCTCGTGGAGGAACAGATGTCATCCGTTGAGCGAGTCGAAGGCTCACTGGAGATCGTAGCCAGCCGTCTCGGGGACCATCTGGCCTAAATCGTTCCGACAGTGGCGTTGATGTCAGTAGCTCTCCTGCAAAACACCTCGCTGGCGGGACTGCCAGTCTTCAAATGTGCAGATCACTTCACGGGGCTTCGAGCCATTGTGTTCGCCGAGAATGCCATCGGCAGCCATCCAGCCGATCATGCGGGCTGAACGTCCGTAGCCGATGCCCAGACGAGTCTGCAACATCGACACCGAGCCGCGACCTTCGCCGATGACCAATTCGACTGCTTGCGGATAGAGGTCGTCCTTCGAGCGGTCTTCGTCAGCCGACGCGGTGTCGGTTTGCATCGCGGCTTTCGTCGCCTGTTCGATTTCGTCTTCGTACTGAGTTTCGTACTGATCAAAGAACTCGAGCACTTCCGAAAGTTCCTCGTCCGAGATGTATGTCCCTTGAGCCCGGGTGAGTGTGCTTGTGCCGGGAGCGAGGTACAACATGTCTCCGTTCCCCAACAGTCGCTCGGCTCCCCCTTCGTCCAAGACGACACGACTATCGGTCCGGCTCGCCACTTGGAACGAAATCCGTGCTGGCAAGTTCGACTTGATGAGTCCGGTGATGACATCGACGGTTGGCTTCTGCGTTGCGAGGACCAGGTGAATCCCGACCGCTCGCGACTTCTGGGCGAGACGAATGATGAGCGACTCGACCTCTTTGCCGGAGGTCATGATGAGGTCGGCCATTTCGTCTGCCACGATGACGATGTACGGCATCCGTTCGGGGACGGCGTCTGCCTCATCGCTGTCGGCATCGATCCCCATCTTTTCCAGGACTTTGTCACGCCCGAGTTTGTTGTAGCTGTCGAGATGACGCACCCCGACCTTCGACAACAAGTCGTACCGTTCTTCCATCTTGTCGACCGCCCACGCGAGCACCGCTTCTGCCTTTTTCATGTCGGTGATGACGGGGTGCATCAGGTGCGGAATCTTCATGTAGGGGCTGAGTTCGACCATCTTCGGATCGATCATCAGCATTCGCACGTCTTCGGGCGAACGCGTCATCAGGATCGAGGTGATCAACGTGTTCAAACAGACCGACTTCCCGGTCCCTGTGCGACCGGCAATCAACAAGTGCGGCATCTTCGCCATGTCGACCACCAACGGACGACCGCTCACGTCCTTCCCCAGGAAGAGGGGAACACGCATCGAATCCGCCTGTTCGCTGCACGCTTCGATGATCTCCCGCAGACGCACCATTACTCGCTTCTCGTTGGGAACCTCGACACCGACAGTGTTCTTGCCGGGAATCGGCGAGACCACCCGCACCGCAGGGACACGCAACGCAATCGCCAAGTCATCTTGAAGGTTGACCACCTTCGAGACCCGCAAACCAGGTTCGAGTTCCAACTCGAACTGAGTGACCACCGGACCGGTGTCAACTTCGGTGACTTTCACATTCAGCCCGAACTGCTGGAATGTCTTCTCCAAAATGTTCGCGGCCACTTGTGCCTTGCTCGCCAGCAACTCGAACGGAAACTCTTCGGCCTCTTGCAGGAAGTCGAGTGGCGGCAACTCGTAGTGATGATTGTCTGCCCAGATATCATCCGCACCCTGACCGTCGAACTCTCCACCTTCTGCCAGTCGAGACACCGCGGGACGATTGACCTTGAACGTCGACGACATGCTCGGCTGATCATCCATCTCATCCACCTTCTCCACCTCATGAGTGCGAGCCGAACCGGTCGATTCTTTCGCGACTTCTGCCGACGCGACGAATGACCGGACCACTGGCAACGAGGCCGCTTCCACCTGAGACTCGACGGCACTGGCGACGGTGGCGGCGTCTTTCGCAAGGGAAGTATTGTCGGTGCTTCCTTTCGATAGATTGGTCGCGGAAGTCTTCCGTCGCCCGAGTGGCATCCCCATCAGTCGCAGCGGAACCGTCACCGTGACGAGCGCGAGTTGGAACGGCCATGTCTCAGAGGTCAGCAAGAGACCTGCGGTGGCAACGGTACCAATGATGATGAGCGAGCCGACGGTCGAGAAGTGATCGCTCAGCAAGGTTGCCCCCCACGCTCCGAGATAACCGCCACTGCCGACAACCGGTCCGTCACCCAGGCGGGGAAGGGTGATCTGTAACGCGAGACAGACCGCGCAGCAGACAAGCGCCCACCCTGCGAGTCGGAGCGAAGCATCGCGGAGTTCGTTGCGAGAGAAGAGCCTCAGGTCCATCCAGACCATACACCCCCACGCAAGCCAGGCCCCGAGGCCGAGTGTCAAATGCAGCCCGTGGGCGACAACGGCCCCAAACGGACCACAGAGGTTTTGTACCTGAGCCTGTTGCGGGAAGACGAGCGTCGAAGGGGGATCGACCGGGTTGTAACTGAACAACGAGAGTCCGATGAACAGCGAGACTGCGAGCAAGGCAAGTGCCAGCAAATCGGTACGGAGTCGGCGGTAGTCGATCATGGCCGGTCCTCAAACAAAGAAGGGACCGCGCAGACCGCGATCCCAGAGTTTCCGTAGAGTGTCACAAGTGCAGCAACATCAGACAGTCCCCATCCCGCATTCAGGGGACGTTGACTTTGAACGGGAGATTGTCTTCTCAGGAGAGCAGCCCTGCTCGATCCTCATCGGTGAACTTCTGTCGTCGCAAGGCAGATTACCACGACATAGAACACTACCACCTCCCCCGCTCCATGAGGCAAAAAAACCACATTTTGGTCCAACCCACCTCTCTCAGCGGTCCACCTGTGCCGGTCGCGCCGATCACAAGCGTTCTTCTCCCTCATCCCAGCCTTCTCCCCCGTCAGAGTCTTACTCTGTAACATCTCCACGTCGTGCGCGCGTGTTTGTCGCCTTTCGCTCCGCGAAAGTAGCACCACTTTCGCGGAGCGAAAGGCGACTTTGGTTGCGGCCACAAGCCGCGTTAGGAGGCTGGTTGATGTGGCACGTCGATCGCGGGGAAAAAGGAGCATTATGTCGGTTATGCCTCCGCAATCTCTGCGCCGAACAGTGTTGACTCGACACGGCCTTTGGGACCCCGCTGCCGATGCTCAGAGGCTTCTAAGAGACTTGCCAGCGGGGAAAGGTCAGTTTCGCAACTGTTTCAGGAGCTTCTTCGCTTTGCTTTTCCAGTGGAGACTTTTCTTAGCAATCGCGGCCGGGACTGTTTCGAGGTCGGCAATGATCCCTTCCAGCGACTGTCGAGCCAGTGCATCATCACCCGCGAGTTGTTGGCTCACCGCCAGCAAATACAACGCTTCGGGATGACGCCATTTGCGGGTGTGCGTCTCAAGTTGCTCACGGGCGGCGACAGTCTCATCGAGTGCCACCAGACACTTCGCATAGAGGAGCGACGCGTCGCCAAACTTATACGTCCGATCGATCTCCATGACCTGCTTTAACTTCTCTTTCGCCGCTGCGACATCCCCCGTCGCATGATCGGCGAAGGCTCCTCCCCAGAGAGCCGGTAGACTGTCTGGCTCCTTTTCGATGGCCCGCCCAAACGCGGCCTGGGCTTCGTCGCAACGTCCCACTTCGTTGAGCAGGTTTCCAAGTTCGATGAACTGATGCGCATTGCCGATTCGCTGAGCGGCAATCTCTAACTGGCGAATCTCATTCCCCGATGTCCAACGTCTGAGGAACGCGGGAGGGGTGACCGTCAACTGCGGTAGCCAGCGAATCACGAAGTACAGAAATGCCCCGAATGGCTGAAACACGAGGATGACCCAAAACCAGATTCCCCGGTCGGGATCGTTCCGCAGAGACGAGATCAACATCCAGACGAAGAACGCGAGATAGAGGTATCGCCCCCAACCGTAATAGAAGAAGGTCCACAACGACCAGCCAAATCCAAGGTCGTCAGATTCGTCGTCGGAAAACTCACCTTCTTCAGTGTGTATCAAGTCGGCGGCGTTATGTTCGATTCTTTGTCGCACTTCGGTTGTCGTGATCCTGTTGGCTGAAGACGAGTCATCCGCGACGAGACTCGTCACGCAGATCAACGGGATCAGCAGCGACATGATGCGAGAGAGAGACTGCACAAAGACCATCGTTTCGTCCCAAGACACAAGAATCGCCCCCATTGTGCCCCGCTTGCACCCGCCTGTCAAAGTACCGTTAAGCCTTCATCGGATCGGATCGTCCGGAAGAGAGGCGAACCGCTCATGTCACCGACATACTCAGGTGACAGGCGTTGGCTTGGTTGACCCTCGATAGCGGTGTTCGTCAGACTTCGTTGAATCGTTGTGTGAGGATTGACCGGTCGGGCCTGTCAAAACCATCGTAACTGAGTCGAGCAACATGATGGGTCTGTGCGAGAAGAATGGGCTGTGTCGGCTGGGATGGTGGCTGGCCGTCTTGTCGTTTGTGGTGCTCCCTGGTTCCCGCGTGTGTGCGGGGGACGCTGTCGAAGCGAGATTTCCTCCCAATACGATGGGTTCGAGTCTGGTGCTGTCCAGTGGCGAAATCGCCTCGTTGAGGGGGCGTACGGTGGGGATTGTTCCCGGCATCGCGCCGCAAGATGTCATCGCGCGGGAACTCTTTTCGCCGTACCATGGGGAGAAGCCGATACGAGTTGCGGTTGATCACTCGAAAGGTTCCAACGAGTACCTGCATCTGTATCGTGATCCGGAACATACTGATCGACCGATGGTCTTGATGGCGATTGGGGCGATGCGGCAGGGGGGCTTCGGGTTGATGCGGATGAACGACGCTCAGCAGTTGGAAGCGGTCGTGCAGTTTGGCGGGGCGATGCGAGAGCCGACATTCGAGCAGCATCCTGATGGGGACATTCTGATCGGGTCGCGGACCGGAGCGATTTATCGGTGGACCGGTCAGCAGTTGATGCAGCACAACATCCCGTTGCCGCCGGGGGAAGGTTTCAACACGCGAAAATTGTTTCGCGAGGTGCATTTTGCCTGTTATCCCGGTGGGCCGACGTGTTGTTATTCCATCGCCGATCGTCAGTTTCATACGAAGGCTCTGTTTGATGTCGTCGTGTCGACCCCGACCGGTTGGAAGACGATTCCGCTGAAGGCTGACATTACCGGTCCGGGTTGCATGACCGATGCCAAGACGTTTCGCATGATGACCTACAAGGAATTCCTCACGGTTGATCTTGAGTCCGATGTGGTCACGAAGACCGAGTTTCCGACCCCTGGACCTGCCGAAGATAAGCTCCGGCCAGAGAAACTGGTGTCGCTCCCCGATGGAACGCTCATCTCGTTATGGCGTCGACCCTTTCGATCGTATCACCGCTACGACATGCCGACGTTCGAGGATGGGAGCTACTTTCGCATCGCCGAGTGGAAGAGAGATCGCTGGGAATTTGCGCCGTTGAACATCGACCGGATGTTGTACGAGCCACAACATCACGTGGTGGACAGCGACGGAGGTTTGTGGCTGGGCAGCACGGATGGGGCATTAGTTTATCGGTCGCCCGCAGGAGAATGGCGTCGGTTTGATGAGAACTCAGGCATTCATAGCGGACCGATTCGGCGAATGCAGTTCGTCCCGCCGAAGCACCTTTGGCTATCTGACAAGTCTGGACTACTGCTGAAGATCGATCTTCCCCAACTGTTAGCAACAGAGCCGAGAGATTCTGCCAGGTGGGCGACTGTCTGTGGGGAAGAGGTGTGGGAGAATGGCCAACTGATGCGAGACATCTTGAGAACGCATGATGGTCGAGTTGCGGTGTTGACGCGAGCCGGGGTGCAGTTTGTCGACAACAGCTTTCCCGATAAATTTCCCGAACCGAAGGATCCCTACGAGAGATATGACTTGCTCTTTAGTCTCGATTCCCGTGGGGACTTGTGGTGCCGACATTCGTTGAAACACGACCTCCTCGCCTGGAGGCATCAGGGGACGTGGCAATACTATGAACCGATAATTGATGTCGATGGCACACCGTTGACGGCACAGGAAGCGGCGGTCATGGACTTGTTGAATCGGGGGTACACCGACGGTGACCGCGTGCTGAATGCACACTTCGGACCCGGTCGACAAATCGTGATTGCCCAGATCGGCAGCGTGAGTTACTTCGATGGTCAAAAGTGGTTCGTCAACCGCGAACATCGAGATACGACCGCCCTCGTGCGGCACGTCGAGTTTCGGGAGCACGGCATTCTGATGAAAGACTCGCGAGACCTGTACTATTACTTGCCGCATCGCTTCTGGGAGACCGCCGATGCCGATAAGGTCAAGCGACCTTGGCGTGTACTGGGGAGGCTCCTGCCTCAGGAGACTGAGGAAGAGACCGCAGCGTATCAGCAGCAGATTGCCTCCACGGTTCCCATCCAGCGCCCCTTCGGAATCACCGGAACAGAGCAAGGAGTGTTTGCCGCCAATGGGAAGCAAATTGCCTTCTATTGTCACGACCTCTGGACCGTAGTTGATGACACAATCCCAGCGTATGCCGCTCTGCGGTATCGATCGCGCGACATCACCTTCGTCAATGGGAACGTCCTCCTCTGGGACGATGGCGAGTGCCTCGTCTATCACCCGGAACCGACCAAAATCTCTCCGACAACATTGACGCTCCCCGCAGTGGATCAACCCGGCAGGAAGTTGTTGCCGAAGGTGCAGTTCGCCCCGGCTGTCCCCGATGCGATGGTCCGCTATCGAAATGGCTGGCAATCCTGGTCTGCCTGGCAACCGCTCGATCAACCTTTCGATCCAGGGCCACGTCTGCCGGGAACCTACTGGCTGTTCGCTCAGTATCAATCCCCCACCCGGCTCATGCTGGAGGAGCCGATTCGTTACGAGTACGAAGTAACGTACGACATCCGCCCGAAGGTGCGTCAACTGGTCCGTCAACTCGGATCGGAAGAACAAGCAGAACGGACAGCCGCCATGCAAGAACTCCTCAATGGAGACACGTCGACCATCGACTATCTCTACGAACTCCATGCGGCTTCCGTCGACTCCGAAATCAAGGCCCGTGTGATGGAAGTGATTGAGCAATTAACTAAGCAAGGCCGCTAACGCCCCGTGTGAACATCGACGGACTAACAAATTTCCGATTCGGGAGATGTCCGGATGACAGACATCTGATAGAACTGCAAGCAAGGCTGTCTCGATTGTTCGTACGCCAGAGGGGGATGTCATGGGGGGAGTCGGGTTGATGCCAGTCGTTTTGGCGGGGATGGGTGTGTTGCGGCTGAGTGACATGGTGGGGCGGATTCTTGGTGTGTTGGGATTATGCGGCGAGGCTGATGGTGTTGTAAGTTGTTTGCAGGAAGAGTTCTTCGGCTCTTCCTGCTTTGAGCCAGGCGCGGAGGGCGAATCATGGTTTCGGCGTTTTCTCGCAGCCAGTACATCGAGTTGCTCTTCACAGGTTGATCACACGGCGAATCGCGCTCTCCGGCGCGCTGCCGATTGGCAGGTGATGGCTGCGTGAGGTCGAGTAATCCATCCGGCGATGCGTCAAACCGTGTGTCATGAAGTAGTTCAGCCAGGTTGTTTGTGACTTGGTGCGGCGACCTGATAGAAAGGCCTTCAACTCAATCACGACCGACCCGATCTCACCTCGCAGCAGTCGCTTCTTCTGAATCATCACCTGTGCTTGCGTTTTGAACCGGTCAGGTTTTTGCTGTCTGCGATCTTGCCGAGGTATTCGACCGCGTGCCAGAAGTCGATCAGTTGCTGAACCTGTTCATCCTGCAATTGGAGGGTCTTGATCAGTTTCGGAATTCTCCGCCAGATCCACGTTGCTCCATCGGCCACGAACAGCACCCGCGATGCTTGTGCGATGTTGATGCTGCTCAGATACGCCTGCAGTATTTCAAACAGACGATCGCAAGAGGCCAGCGTGCCGTCGATGATGGGTGCGAAGTCAGCGGCCATGCGGCCTTCGTCATCGACCGGATAAATGATGAACAGCCGGGGCTCGCGCAGTTGGCCGCAAACTTCCTGCGACCTTTCTTCGTCCGCCCTTGCGAGGTTCTCGCAGGCGGACACAGCCCCATCCAGACTGACCACGATGCGGCGGCCCTTCACATTCCAGCCACGTGCATGCTCCCAGACGATGTCAGCTGCACGAGCTTTTGGCCGATGTGACCACAGACCTTTCGCAGCGTGTTCACGCTGACCGCGATGCCTGCCTCAGAGAGCATCTCTTGGGCTTCTTCGAATAGTCCAGCAGTGCCGAGGCTTTGGCCATGCGGCGGCGAACAGTGGGCGTCAGGCTGTTGGCAATCCCCAGCAGCATCAAAGCCGGGAACAGTCCTCGCTTCGGCTTACGAGACGCCTTGGCAGGATCTTTCTGCCGATGGTAATACGTCACGTGAACAGTCACGTCGACATTACCGGGCAAATGCACAACCTTGCGACGCACTCCGTGGGAATGGTACTTCTGAGGCAACTGGCGGATGAATTCTTTCTGCTGCCGCTGAAACTCCGGGTCGCTCGCGGCCTGTTCAGCAGGATCATCCCCTGGCCAGCGAACTTCTCTTCACCGCCAACTCATCCAACCGCCGTTCCATCTCGGCCAACTCCGCCGCGGAGTGCACACGGTGATTTTTCTCCAGTTCGGCAATCTCCCGATCAACATCTCTGGCCGCATCCTGCAACCGCTGGTACTCTTCGCTCATCCCTGAGTCCTCCGTGAAAAGCAGTCTTTGCAAACCACTCTTTACCGAGCCTCAGGGACTTTCGCCTACACCAATTCCCCGGCTGATTTTTTCCAACAAATCCTGAATCCGCCCGACATGGTGTCGGCTCGGTTTGATGTCATCTCGTTCTTCCTGTTAGGGTTCCTGATTGCATCCTTCGTGATGCGGTGGGTCTGGAACAGCTTGCGGAAGGACTGGCCCAGGTTGCCCGAGATCGGTTATCGGACCGCGTTGGCCGGAATGTTTGTCTGGGGGGTCGCTGCGCTGCTCATCCTGACGATGATCTCCGGGGCGAGAGAGTTGATGACGCCGGGGGCTTGGAAGAAGGTGGGGCTGACGTATCAGCTGAGTCAGGAAGTGGATGCTGAAGAGGCTCGGAATCGCATCATTGTTGATGTGCCATCGATGGCAAGTCGGGTCGGGAGGTTGCAGGAGATTCGGAGAGAACTGTGGTCCGCAGCGGAGGCGAATGGGGGGCGGACACCTGCCGACCGGAAGCTGGTGAAAGTCCCTGTCGACCATTGGCAGATGCCGGGCGAGATGGGGGTCGAATACGAGTATCGGGGTGATGTGGACTTGGGGGGTGAGCCGAAATGGGTGGTGTTGGAGTGGGCGATCTACAGCGATTCCCCTCCTCTGGAACTCCTCTCCGATGGCTCGATCCGAGTTCATGATGTGCTCCCTGCTGCGAAGGCGGAGGCTCTCCCCGAGCAGTCGAGTGGGACGCCGATCCAGCCGGTCGATGCAGACGACGCGATCAATCCCATAGAAAGTGAGGGCCAGTGATTATGTCCATGTCGAAACGCATTGCTCTGTCCGTAGTGCTCTTCCTCTTCTTGTTGGTGTTATTGGACATACTTGGTCTGGGCATTCCTGTACAGGTGCTGTTGAGTCTAGTGATCGGCTGGATTCTTTTTTTCTACCGAGTCGTTCCCAATCTGCACTACTCGGGGTCTGGGATCAGTTCGGGGATGGTCTGGTTCGGGTTGCTGGTGATTGGGTTGGCGATCTGGTATCGCCGGATCGCTCAGAGTGTTGCGACTGTCGCGGAGGTTCCGGGGGGCGAAGTGGCAGCATCGGAGGGAGTTGGAGTCGACGGGAAAGCGACGTCGGGGGGCGGGACTTCCATCACTTGGTTGCATGCGATCTGGGTGGGCTTCCGAGGTTCGCTGGCGCTGTTACTGTTGTTTGTCAGCAGCGTCTGCATAATCGGAATTGTGCATCAGTCGTATTGGCTCTCAGAGTATCCCGGTCGCTGGACAACATCGGGTGTCGGTGAAGTAGCGAGGAGGTCACAATCGCAAGACTATCTCCACAACTTGGTCATTGGTGCTCACAACTTTAACTCCGCGAAGAAGTCGCAGGAGAGCGAAGTTGGGGGGCGGCGGCTTGTGCCGTATCCGTTGTCAGGGGGGGAGTTCTCCCCGGAGGGGCGGGGGCGGCATGGTTGGGTGACGTACATGTTGCCCTTCATCGAACAGAAACCGCTCTACGATCGGATCGACCTCGACCGTGACTGGGACGACCCCGTCAACAAGGAACCGATGAGCAAAGAAATCGGCCTCCTCATGAATTACAGAATCCGTCCGCCTGATGGTAGACTTGTCGGTGGCTACGGGCCGGCTCACTATGCGGCCAATGTGCATGTCATGGGGCCGAATCGGGGTTACGACTTCGAGGACATCCCCGATGGAAGTAGTCAGACCATCGTCTTCGGGGAGATCACCACTGCGATCCCCGCTTGGGGCTCGCCAACGAACTTTCGCAACCCAATGCTCGGCCTGGGGTCTCATCCGCACGGCTTCGGTGGACCCTGGAAAGATGGTGGAACGCAATTTGGTTTCGCCGACGGCAGGGTGATGCTGCTGAGTCCCGACATCGACCCCGCTGTGTTGAAGGCTCTGAGCACTCCTGCGGGAGGGGATACCCTGAGAAACGATTGGTGGCGAAAGTAGGACAGGATCGTCAGGCGAATGGCAAACAAGTGTTTCGCACATTTAACAAAATGTTTCGTTTATTTGACGTTCAGTCGGCACGGAGACAGTCTAAGAGTGGGGAGTCGTTTCGCATTTATGGCTGATGTTGGGAACATTGCGTGCGAATGCGACCACTCGATGAGAATCTTCATGTTAGGTATGCCGTGTGCGTCGTAGTCATGGTGCATTGTTAGGGAGAAGGTGTGCCCAGAGATTGGGGCAGGGGTCTTTTCTAATTCTCCTATTAGGAATCATTCTCCCTTTTGAAATATGGAATACCGCGGATTCTCTCCATGAAGACCTCAGGTACAGTGCTGCCTTTGGTGATGTCGTTCCCCATCGCTAATTTCAGTGACTGACTCCTCCTTCCTCGCAGGCCGCCGTAATCGTTATGTCCCACCCTCCCGCCTGGCTGAATGAGCTGGTTCAGCAAGTGACCCAGCGAATTCTCCCCATCGACCCGCAATCGCCGATCGGTTGCCACTATTGCCAGTATGGCGATGAGTGGGAGGTGACCGTGTTCGTTTCTCGAACCGAAGTCTTTGGGGGGGAGTTCGATGGGGAAGCGTTCTCGTCGCGGTTCCATTTCGATTTGATGGGGATGCAGTCGATCTTCACCGAGCTGGACGCTTTCTCCTGGCAGCCCCTGTCGATCGGGGCAGACGATGACTTAGGGCCACACATTGCCATGGAAGGGGTCTACGCTGGCGAACGGGTCTGGCTGCGGGTGACTTCCGAACAACCGAAGTCGATCGAGTCGGGGCGGGTCGCCAACGTCGTCGAGATGCGATTCGAAGACCGCTGGTAGGGCCGGGGCACTCCGCTCAGTCTCCCCCTCTCCACGTCACACAATCTCCCCGTCTACTGTTCTCCCCGCCGTCGCACCAGCCGGGGCGATAGGTGAGGCTCTTGCGTGGTTGTGGTGAGGTGTTGTTGCAGGAGAGGGAGCCAGTCGATCGTTTCGCCCGTTGTTGTGTTGGCTGGGTGAGACTGTTGGAGTGTGGCTGTTTTTTGGGTGAGCGAGTTGAGGAAGCGGTCGAGGCGGTGGGTCATCGTTTCGAGAAAGCGGGTGAGTTCGACGGAGGACAGGTCGACGCGGATCAGTTCACTCCGGCCATCCACTCGTCGTCGGTCGAGTTGGGCCAGTGTGGTTCCTTCGCTGCGGAAAAGGTGGCCATCGACGAACGCTCGACGCAATCGGCCAGCAGGGTCGAATTGATAGACCGGGTCCGGTCCGAAGTAGAGCGAGAGGGAATCATCGCGACGAAACCCTGCAATGACGGTTTCAAGCTCGTCCGGGACCAACCACTCCCCTCGCCGTGTGAGGGCGGTCGCCTCTTTCATCAGGTCTTCGCGGTCTTGTTCGTCGGTTGCCATGGCGTTGCCGGTGTTTGTTGGAAAAGTCGGTCGGCTGAGGCCGAGGGATGCTTGGCGTTGAGGTGATTTGCGGGGATTGGGGAAAGATGTGTCAAAACCGTTACGAAACCTGTGAAATTTCGGGGAGTTTTTCGTTGCGTTCCTTGTCAAGGAATCGTATCTGTTATGTTAACAGAGGAGAATGACGTTTCGGAGGGTGGCTCGTGGTGGGCCGATTCGATGAAGTCGCTCCTTGAGACGTCCCATCTGGCAGCCCGCGAGTTCTCGCGAGTTGCGTTGATTCCAGCGGTATCACAACGTGCAAGTTCCAAGCCGATTGAGGCTGTGGTCGCTGGGCTGCGGCAACGAATCGGCGGGGTCAGCACGGTCGACAAGCAGGGAGTAGAGCCTTTGGCAGGAACGCTCCAACAGCGATTGCCCCAGTCGAGCGATTCGATTCCGACCTACGATCCGTCGCGGGCCGATGAAGTTTCGCGTCGACAGGGGTTGCTCGTCGAGTTCCTTCGTCTGAAGGGGGTCTCCGGACTGTTGCTCCAGCGTCCCGAGAACATTGCCTGGCTGTCGTGCGGGGCGGAGGTGCAGCATCCGGGCCGGTCGGAAGCGGTTGCATCGGTCTTCTGTGAACGAAGATGTCGGGTCTTGCTGTGCAACAACATCGACTCACCCGTTGTTTGAGGGGGCCTTTTCGGGTCTTGGTTTTCAGTTGAAGGAGCGTCCCTGGGAGCAACCGGTCGAGTTGCTCTGGCAAGACCTCTGCCGAGGGCGTCGGGTGGCGACCGATGGTTGTGTGGCCGGATGTGAGGCAGTCCCCGCAGAACTGGCCGACTTCCGCCAGCAGTACAGCGGTCACGAGACATCCGCCTTAAAGGAACTGGGTCGCGATCTGGCTCACGCCTTGGAGGCGACCGCTCGTCACTGTGAACCGGGGGAGACGGAATCGGAAATTGCGGGACAGATCGCCCATCGCTTGACGCATCATCAAGCGACCCCGGTGCAGTTACAGGTGGCGGGAGATGGTCGACGGGCCCGATTTCGACATTGGGCTCATTCGGACACCCCGGTTCGGCGTTTTGTCACCCTTTCGGCAGTCGCCCGTCGACAAGGATTGCACGTTGCTGCGACCCGAACGGTCTGCTTTGGCGACGCTCCAAAGGACTTGGTCGATGCCCATCATCACGCTTCTATGGTCCTGGCGATCGGGATGTTCTTCTCGAAGACTGGCTGGACGATCGGCGAATGCTGGAGTCGGGTCGCCCGAATCTACGAGAAATTTGGGGCTCCGGACGAATGGCGATTGTCGGATCAGGGGGAATTGACCGGATACCGCCCGTGTGAGGTTCCAATAGTCCCCGGCGGGGCAGGGAAGTTTCAGACGGGCCACATCGTCAGTTGGCATCCGTCGATTCGGACAGCCGCCGTTGGAGAAACGATTCAGGTGCAACCGGAAGGGTTTCTACATCTGACGAACTCCCCCAACTGGCCGAAGTTGGGGATTCAAGTGAAGGGGACCGAAATCCTGCTCCCCGCCATCCTCTGCCGCGACGCTACGAGTGAGTGGTGCATTGGTTGAAGCGCTGTGTGTGCCGAGATGTGGAAGTTTGCTGAGGTGCTTCACGTTGGGGAATGCTCTACAGTTCTGCGCTGAAGATACGACCAGTGCGGCGTTCCGTTGCCGGTCGTTTTCATGCTGTCGGGACGCCTGTGCAGCAGGTTTGGTGTTCGTCTGGTGGAGAAGGTGAGTGATGGCTGAGTTTCAGCGAGTGGCAACGGTCGGAGACATCCCGGCTGGGGAAGGGCGTGCATTTCCGGTCAATGGTCGGATGGTGGCAGTGTTCCTGGTGGACGGGGAGTACCGTGCGATCAATGACTCCTGTCCTCACATGGGAGCTTCGCTGGCAGCGGGATATGTCGAAGAGGGGGCCGTGATGTGTCCCTGGCACGCCTGGCGATTTTGCACGAAAGATGGTTCATGGCTGGATAATCCGAAGTCGAAGATTCGGACTGATTGCTACGACGTCCGTGTTGTCGATAATGAGATACAGGTTCTCGTTCCCGATCCTCCGTTGCGTACTGCTTCTGAGGGGGGCGAAACAACTTGATTCCCGGACGAATCGTTACAACCGACAGAACTTGCGGAATAGTCGTACTTTTCGTACAATCCATCGAAGGTCATTGATTGAATGCTCGGTCCAGTGCGGGATTTCATCTTGACATCGGATGAGTTTGATGTAGAACTTACAGCACGGAGAGTTCTCCCGTGCGCGTCGTTGAAAGTTTGAGTCGTGGAATGTGTTCGAGTCTCCAACTCAAATCCCACCTGTAAAACGCCCTGCCTGCGAAGTGTGGCTGTCACGTTTCGCGTGATGGTTGCCAAAGAAGTGAGTCAGAAGAGTGAGCAGACTACGACCGATGTCGGTCGTGGCTGCTGATGTCCCGCCCAATAAATCCCACCAAACCTTTAGGTTCTCCCCGGAGAGTAGCACATGAATCAACTTGGACACGGTTGCAACCCGACGCATTTTCAAGCTCTTTCCCGCCGTGGATTTCTCCAGGTGGGGATGCTCGCAGGTGCAGGACTGACGTTGCCACAACTGCTGAAAAGCGAAGCTCGCGCTGAATTAAAGCAATATGATCACTTCGCCGGAACTGCCAAGTCGATCATTCACATCTATCTTCCCGGGGGGATGGCTCATCAGGAGTCGTTCGACCCGCATCCTTACGCCCCGATCGAATATCGTGGCGAAATGGGCCAGGTCAAGACCAAGGTGGATGGGGTGCTCTTCGGGGCGACGTTGCCCAAGACTGCGATGATCGCCGACAAGATTTCGGTGATTCGGTCGATGAGTCACGGTGAAGCGGCTCACGAGCGCGGAACGCACAACATGTTCACGGGATATCGACCCAGCCCTGCTTTGCAGTTCCCGTCGATCGGTTCGGTCATCAGCCACGAATTCGGCAGCCGAAACAATCTGCCGCCGTACGTCTGCGTGCCGAATATGCCAAACGAGTTCGCCGGAAGTGGTTATCTCAGCTCGGCTTACGCTCCGTTTTCTCTGGGAAGCGATCCTGCTGGGGATGGCTTCAAGGTTCGCGATCTGAGTTTGCCGGCCGGTGTTGATGACAGCCGGTTTGCGACGCGACGTTCGGCTCTGGACGCTGTGAATGCTTACTTTCAGAAGCGTGAAGCTTCGGATGACATCCAGGCGATGGACTCGTTCTACGAGTCAGCTTACAGCTTGATTTCGTCGCCAGAAGCTCGCGACGCATTTGATCTAACCAAGGAAGCTGACAAGCTTCGTGATGAGTATGGTCGTAATCAGGCCGGTTCCAGAATGCTGCTGGCTCGCCGTCTGGTGGAGTCGGGCGTCCGGTTGGTGAACCTGACCTACGGTGGATGGGACATGCACGACCAGATTGTGCGTGGCTTCCAGAACACGATGCCTGCGTTCGATCAGGCTTATGCCCGGCTGATTCAGGACTTGGATGAGCGTGGTTTGTTGGATGAGACGCTGGTTATGGTGTCTTCTGAGTTTGGTCGGACGCCAAAGATTAATGCCACTGCCGGTCGCGATCACTGGCCGAAAGTGTTCAGTGTGGCTTTGGCTGGTGGTGGAATTAAGCGGGGCTATGTCTACGGGACATCGGATGCGACGGCAAGTGAGCCTGACGAAAATCCGGTTGGTGTTCAGGACTTGTTCCAGACGGTGTATCACTGTTTGGGGATTGTGGCTGACAAGGAGTTGATGGCTCCTGGGGATCGTCCGATTGAAATCGTCGACGGTGGCGATGTCATTAAGGACTTGTTGGCCTAAGTGAAGCTGTGAGCGTTAAGGTGTCGGGCCCCTGACGTGTCGTCAGGGGCCCGAGTTTTCTGCGACCTGCCGCCCGGCAACCGCGATTCGCGTCGCACCCACCCATGTCGGGCACTTGCGTGACAATTCGAGGGGGAAATGATGCGACTGACCGATCGCTGCGGTGCTCTGTGCGCCGCGTTCGTGCTATGTCTGTCGGCAACAACTCTGTTTGCTGCCGCACCACGCTTTTCGTCTGTGCTGCCCCGAGGGGTTCAGCGAGGGACGGAAGTCGAGCTGACTCTCACCGGGACGAGCCTCCAAGATGCCGAAGAGCTGATGCTCTACGATGCCGGGGTCGAAGTGCTGAGCTTGGAGCAGCCCGAGAAGGACGATCAGAAAGGTCGCATTCTGAAGGCGAAAATTCGTATCGCTGACAATTGCGAACTGGGGACACAGCGTCTTCGGGTGCGGACTCGGTCGGGCATCACAGAGATTCAGAATCTCTATGTCGGCGCACTCCCGGTTGTGGTCGAGGTTGAGCCGAATACCGACTTCGATAAGCCGCAGGTGATCTCGAACAACGTCACAGTTCAGGGGCGAGTTGATCGGGAAGATGTGGACTTTTACGTCGTTGAAGCGAAGAAGGGCGAACGGCTGACCGCTGAAGTGTTCGGCATGCGACTCGGATTTTCTGATGGAGGAAATTCTTTCGACCCGTATGTCGCAATCCTGAATGAGCAACGGTTTGAGCTCTCGGCGAGCGATGATACGCCGTTGGTTTATCGGGATGCGGTGGCATCGATCATTGTTCCTGAGGATGGCAAGTATACGATTCAGATTCGCGATGCGGCCTATCAGGGGGATGGTCGGGCGGTGTATCTGCTGAGTATCGGGCAGTATCCCCGTCCGCAAGCGGTGGTTCCGGCTGGCGGCAAACCGGGGGAAAAAGTCTCGGTCACGTTATTGGGTGATGTCTCTGGACCAATCGTCCGTGAGTACACGCTGCCCACCGTTCCGTCGGATCGCTTTGGTTTAGAAGTAGCTGATGAGCATGGCGTTTCGCCGTCTGCTCAGCCATTTCGGGTCAGTCCGTTGGATAATTTTATTGAGCAAGAGCCGAACAATAGCCGTGAGGTTGCCTCTGCCGGGGCTGCACCGGGTGCGTTCAATGGGGTGATTAGTGAACCTGGCGATGTCGACTACTTCCGCTTCAAGGCGACGAAGGGTCAGGTGATTGATGTGGATGTGTTCGCACGACGTTTGCGATCGCCACTGGATGCGGTGGTGAATGTGTATCGGGCCGACAATGGTCAGCGTCTGGGGGGGAACGATGACAGTCGTGGTCCCGATAGCTATGTTCGGGTGACTGCGCCAGAAGAGGCAGAATATGTGGTCGAGATTTCTGATCACCTCAAGCGTGGGGGTGAAACGTTTGCCTATCGGGTGGAAGTGTCGCCAGTCTCTCCCGGCGTGGAGGCTCAACCGGTTGATATCGCCCGGTATGTTCAGCCTGACTTCGTCATTCCGCAGGGGAGTGGTCGTGGGATGGTGGTGAACGTTCAACGTCGCGACTTTGGTGGCCCAGTGGCGTTTCGTTGTGAAGACTTACCCGCTGGCGTCCGGATTGAATGCCCCGAGGGATGGCGTGGTGGCGGAACGATGCCCGTCGTCTTCTATGCTGCTGACGATGCCCCGGTGGCCGGGAAGTATTGTCACGTCGTCGCCTATGCCGCAGACCCTTCGAAGCCAGAGTTGAAGGTGGAAGGGAACCTGATGCAGAAGCTGCTGATGACGCGGGGTCAAAACAATGATCGGGTCTGGGAAGAGGATCAGAACCGCGTGGCCATGGTGGTGTCCGAGCGTTTGCCGTTCAAGATTTGGATCGAGACCCCCAAGGTTCCGGTGGTGCAGGGTGGGTCGATGAACCTGATCGTGAAGTGTGAGAAGCAAGAGGGGTGGGACGAGGAAATCTCTCTGTTGATGTTGCAGAATCCTGCCGGGATCAATGCGAGTGGTTCTGTGAAGATCGCGAAAGGGGCGACCGAAGCGGCCATTCCGATTAACGCTGCCGGTAACGCTGCGGTTCAGGAGTCGATGATCGCGATTCGGGGACTGGCCAACGTTAATGGATCGGTCGAGTGTTGTACGCCGTTCGTTCCACTTCGGGTCGAAGAACAGTATGTCACGCTGAAGTTTGCCCAGGGAGCCGTCGAGCAGGGAAAAGAGATCCAGTATCCAGTCGAAGTGGCACATAAGAAGGGATTTGAGGGGGAAGCGGAAGTCAAGTTGGTCGGTCTCCCCGCGAATGCGACAGCTGAGCCCTTGATGATGACCAAAGAGACTACATCGCTGGTCTTCACTGTGAAGGCGGCTGAGAATACTCCACCAGGGGTAACGAAGAACCTGTTCTGCACCGCATCGATTCAGGAAGCGGGAGAGACGGTACTGCACAACTTGGGGACGGGTGTCTTGCGAGTCGATCAGCCGCTGCCTCCGAAGAAGGACGCCCCGGCCCCGACACCCATGCCGCAGCCCATGCCTGTCGTCAAAACGGAGGCCCCCCCTAAGCCGCTTTCCCGGTTGGAGATGCTCCGTCTGCAGCAACAAGAACGGGATGCCGCCGAGGCAAAGAAGTAATTTGGGTGTTGATGGATTTGACCCGCGAACCACTCGTTCTTTGAGGTGAACAGTCGTCAATCGGTTGCTGTGAAGTGAGCAACATCTTGACAACCGCAGTGTGTTGAAGTGTTTCGATTTGAGAGATCACAATTCAGAGTTCGCTCCGCTTTTGGAGCAGTCTATTTGATTGAAGGAAACGGAATTATGGCCATCAGGAATGCCCTGCTGTCCGGGTTGTTTGCACTCGCCGCCTCAACGATGTTGGCATCGACTTCAGTCGCAGCCGAGTTGGCAGACTTGCGAGTCTTTCCTCCAGAAGTGTCGCTGACGACGAACCGCGATCAGCAAGCGGTCGTGGTTCAGGCGGTCTATGCGGACGGCATCACGCGCGATGTCACGATGCAGTCGCAATGGGCATTGTCGGAAGAGGGGGTTGTTCGTCGCGATGGCTTTACCTTGTATCCCGCTCGTGATGGTGCAACACAGTTGACGGTCAGCTTCGAGGGGAAGTCTCAGACGATCCCCTGTACGGTGCAGAAGTCGGCTGAGTCCCGTGCGATCAGCTTTAAGCTGGATGTGATGCCGGTCTTCATGAAGGCAGGGTGCAACACCGGGAGCTGTCATGGGGCTGCTCGCGGAAAGGATGGATTCCGTCTGTCGTTGTTCGGCTACGATCCCGACGGGGATCACTTCCGTCTCACTCGCGAACAACCGGGCCGGCGAGTTGACCTTGCCGTTCCGATGGCGAGCCTTTTGGTCGAGAAGTCGATTGGAGCAGTTCCGCACAGTGGCGGGAAGCGTTTTGAGGCCGACTCGAAGTTGAACCGCACACTGGTCGAATGGGTGGCTGCCGGGACTCCGGTTGACCCCGCCGATCAGCCCCGTTGTGAAGGACTTGAACTCTATCCGCGTCAAGGGGTGCTGGATGGGGAAGGCAACGCCAGCAGGTGGACGGTGGTGCCAAGTACAGGTGATAGGTCAACCGCGATGACGGATCCCTGCAGCATTCTTCAGCAACAACGACACGTCAGCGGCAATTACCAATGAAGGTTTGATTACAGCCGGTGCTCGGGGAGAGGCATACATCTTCGCCCGCTTCGACGTGTACACAGTTGGGTCTCAGTACATCACGATTCCGAAGGGTTTGCAGTATGAGCAGCAGCCTTTTAAGTCGGTAAACTATATTGACGATCTGGTTGCCGAGAAGCATAAGAAATTGCGTTTACATCCGTCTGGGTTGTGTAGCGATGAGGAGTTCTTGCGTCGGGTGACGGTCGACTTGGTGGGATTGTTGCCGACCGCTGATGAGTACGTCGCCTTCGTGGCCGACACCGATCCCGACAAGCGGACGAAGAAGGTCGATGAGCTTCTGGGGCGCAAGGAGTTTACCGAACAATGGGTCGCGAAGTGGGCCGAGTGGTTGATGATGCGGTCGAGCAATCAGGTGTCGCAGAAGTCGATCGTGCTGTACTATCAATGGCTGGTGGATCAGGTCGGGAACAATGTTCCTCTCGATCAGATGGTGCAGAAGTTGCTGGGGTCTTCAGGGGGAACCTTTGCGAATCCGGCGACGAACTTCTACGAGATCGAGCGGGACCAGTTGAAGGTGGCCGAGAACGTCGCCCAGATGTTCATGGGGATGCGGATCCAGTGTGCCCAGTGTCATAACCATCCGTTCGACCGTTGGACTCAAGACGACTATTACAATTTCGCGTCGTTCTTTTCGCAGGTCGGTCGGAAGCAAGGGGAAGACTCTCGCGAACGGATCATCTTTAATGGAGGTGGGGGTGAAGTGAAGCATCCGGTGACCGGAGCGAATGCGGTTCCGGTTTACCTGGGTGGAGGAAAAGCCGAGATTAAGCCGGGGGATGACCGCCGGGTTCTCGTCGCGAAATGGCTCGCTTCTCCCGACAACCCATACTTCGCCAAGAACTTCGCGAACCGCATCTGGTCGCACTTCTTCGGCATGGGGATCATCGAACCTGTGGACGATGTCCGCATCTCGAATCCGCCGTCGAACCCGGAGTTGCTGGACACCTTGGCGACGAAATTCACCGAGTACAACTACGACTTCAAGCGTCTCGTGCGGGATATCTGCGTCTCGGAGACGTACCAACGGACGACACGTCGCAACGAGTCGAACCAGACAGACGAGAAGAACTTTGCCCATCAAACAGTTCGTCGCATTAAGGCCGAGTCGATGCTCGACATCATCAGCCAGGTGACAACCACCAAAGATAAGTTCAACGGTCTCCCCGTTGGTGCCCGGGCAGTGCAGATTGCGGATGGGGTCACCTCGAATTACTTCTTGACGACGTTTGGTCGAGCAACCCGCGAGACCGCTTGTTCGTGTGAAGTGAAGATGGAACCAACGTTGTCGCAGGCACTGCACCTGATGAACGGCGATACCGTCAACACGAAGATTCAGCAGGGTGGCATGATCCCGACCCTTATCAAAGAGGGGTTGACGCCGCAGCAAGCGTTAGAGCGACTGTACATCATCACCCTCTGCCGCAAGCCAACCGAAGAAGAGCAAGCCGCCTTCGCCCCGCTGTTCGCTGAGGGGGCCGATGTCAACAAGGGCCTGGAAGATGTCTTCTGGGCGTTGTTGAATAGCCGCGAGTTCTTGTTTAATCACTAAAAAAGCATTGATCTGGATCAGCACAGTATCCGGTGATTGTGCAAAGGGCGAAAAGCCTGCTGAGTTTGTCGTGTTGTTTGCGAAATGATTTGAGGAAGTTTGCGATGCGTTATCTTTCGATGCCATTCTCCGTTCGATGTCTGGGACTTGCTTTGGCCGTTGGGGGCGGGGTGGTTGCAGGGACCTCTTCTGCCGTGCTGGCGGACGATGCGAAGCCGATGGCGAAGGTGACGTTCGAGGATCATGTCCTGCCAATCTTTCGGGCTCGTTGTGGTTCGTGTCATAACGCGAACGACAAGAAGGGGAGCTTGGTGGTCGATGACTATGCTGCCTTGATGGCAGGGGGATCGTCGGGGACGGTTGTCGAAGGGGGAGATGCCGACTCGAGTTATTTGTGGGGACTCATTACCCATGAGTCCGAACCGAAGATGCCTCCCAATGGTGCAAAACTTCCCGATAACGAACTGGCAGTCATCAAGTCTTGGATCGAAGGGGGGCTGCTGAAGGATGCCGGGAGCAAGGCGAAACTGAGCGATAAGCCGAAGTTGTCAAAGGTGGAAATCGTCCCCGGACAACGTCCGGCCGACATCGCCATGCCCTTGGCTTATCTTGGTGATCCGACGACTGTCACGCAGTCGCGAAACGCCGTAACGGCTCTCGCGTGCAGTCCGTGGGCACCGCTGGTCGCCGTCTCGGGGCATCGTCAAATCGCCCTCTACAACACACAAACCCTGCAACTGATGGGGGTTTTGCCGTTCCCGGAAGGTCAACCGGAAGTGCTTCGATTCAGCCGGACGGGGGATCTCCTTATGGTGGGCGGCGGGCGAGGGGGAGCGATGGGGAAGGTTGTCGTCTTTGATGTGAAGACCGGTGATCGGAAGGTCGAGGCGGGAGCCGAGTATGACTCGGTGCTGGGGGCTGACATCAGTCCCGATCAAACGATGATTGCCTTAGGGGGGCCAAAAAAGATGGTCCGGGTTTACTCGACCGTTACCGGGGAACTCCTCTACGAGAACAAGAAACATACCGATTGGGTCACTTCCGTTGCCTTCAGTCCTGATGGGGTGCTGCTGGCGACGGGCGATCGCTCGAATGGACTGGTTGTCTGGGAAGCCGTCACCGGACGCATCTTCTACGACCTGCAAGGTCACAAAGGGATGATTACCGACATCAGTTGGCGACCCGACAGCAACGTGCTCGCGTCGAGTTGCGAAGATGGGAACATCAAGCTATGGGAGATGGAAAACGGCCGCGAGATCAAGAACTGGGGCGCTCATGGCGGGGGAGCGATGGCGGTTAACTTCACTCGGGAAGGGCAGTTGGTCTCGACCGGACGTGACAAAGTCACCCGCCTCTGGAACGGCGACGGTGCCAAGGTTCGTGACTTTGGCGGCATGACCGATATCGGGATGGAAGTCGCCTACGATGCCGAAACAAAACGAGTCTTCGGCGGCGACTGGACCGGTATCGTCCGTGTCTGGAACGCCGATGACGGAGCCGAACTTGGACAACTCGGGACCAATCCTCCAACCCTTGCGATGCTGGTCGATTCGACCACTGCAAAACTTGCCGAAGCGAAAACCGCTGCTGAGGCGAAAGCGTCTCAAGTCGCTGCTCTGCAAAAACAGATGGCGGACAAACAAGCCGCTGCTGACAAAGCGGTTGCCGACTTCAACGTGATGACCGAAAAGGCGAAGCAACTCTCTGCCGCGAAAGTCAACAGCGAGACGCAACTGAAAGAGCTGCAAACAGCGTTGGCCAAGGGGGCTGAATCGACGAAACAAGCGACTGCGTTGATGACGACCAGTCAGCAGAACGTGGCGAAAGCAGTCGCTGCTGTTGCTGCCGCGACGACGGTTCAGACACAAGCTCAAGGGGCGTTTGATAAGGCGAATGGCGAGAAGGGGACAGCTGAAGCCGCTCTGGTTGCAGCGATGAAGGCTCAAGCTGATGCTGTCGCCGCCGAGGCTGCCGCCAAGGGGGTTGTCGACGCCGGGGCCAAGGCTGTTGCCGACGCTGTCGCCGAAAAGGTCGCGACCGATGCCGTCGCCGTGGCCAAATCTGGTGGTTGATCAGGCACAGGCCGACGTCAAGAAGGCCAGCGAAGAACAGAAGGAAGTGGCCGAAAGCAGGCTGCCGCCGAGAAAGCCGTCGCCGAACTGACTCGTGTGACGGAAGTTGCCACCAAGCAACCGCCGCGAAGGTCGCCGTGAAGGAAAGCTCAAAGAACAACAGGCCGCACTCGTCAAGGCGACCGCACGCTGTGACGCAACTGCCGCCGCGATGACCGCCAGTCAGCAGGCGGTCGCTAAGGCTGCGCCGAGACCTCGGTGGCCGAACCGTACTGAAGCTCAAGGAAGGCCGCTGTTGAGAAAGCGAATGTCGAAAAGCGCGACCGCCGATTCTGCACGTCGAAGCGACGAAGGTTCAGGCGGCCGCGGTTGCCGCCGAGGCAACCGCGAAGTCCGCCGCCGAACAGGGGGCCATGCCCTCGCCGACGCGGTCGCCGCCGAGAAGGCCGCAATCGCCGCTGCGGCTGTCGCGAAGACGACTGCCGACAAGCGAAGCGAAGCCGACGGACGATCAGCAGAAAGCCCTGCAAGCAGCCCAAAGGAAAGTTGCCACTGCGGCCGCCTGTTGCAATCGATTCAGTTGCAACTGGACACCTTGAAGCCTTATCAACAACTCCGCGACAGTCGCCGCACCAGCAGCGACCCAGAGATATCCTGGATTCAGGCACCGTTTGGAGTGGTCATCGGTCGAGCAAATAGGCCCTTCCCCCGCTCGGCTTGCCAACTCTGTTCGCCGCCATCGCTGGGGAGAGGGGTTGAGGTGAGCGTGAGGACTCTGATGCAGCATCTTGTCGGGTTAACCTGTTCCCCCTTTGCGAAGCAATCGCCGCCGCCGCGCTCGACGCGGACGTGAAGATCACCGTGGCCGAGAGTTGCACTTCAGGACTTGTCGCCGCAGAACTGGGGCGTGTTCCGGGGGCCTCCCGCTGGTTTTGTGGCTCCGCCGTTGTCTACCGTAATCAGACGAAAACCGACTGGCTGGGGGTGCCAAAGGAGTTGCTCGATGACCCCCAGATCGGCCCCGTCAGCGAACCTGTCGCGGCCGCCATGTGCGAAGGTCTCCTCCGGCGAACCAGCGAAGCCAACTGGGCCTTCTCCATCACCGGCCACCTCGGCCCCAACGCCCCCGCCGGCCTCGATGGCATCCTCTTCATCGCCTCCCAACCCCGCAACGGTTCACCCACCATCCACCCCCACCAACTCCCTCCGCCAAGCCCCACCAGCGAACAACTCCCCCCCCTCCGCCACCTCCGCCAACAAACCGCCACCAAACTCGTCCTGCAAACAATCCTAGAGGGGCTTTCCCGCAGGATCCGCTTGATACGGTCTACCGCCGAATGAACGACTCGGTAGCCGACGCCCACATGCGAGCTGACCCGCATTTATACTTCGGTGTGGCTCAATGTCGAGCGATACAGGAGGATGACTTCCCGCTGGATCCCACAAAAACGTCGACGATCGCGATCACCCATCGCCACTCGAAAGTTCTCTCCGGGAGCTTTTCCATCGCGGCTCAGTTCCGTGAAGTCGGTTGAGTCGCTACACTCAAATCCGTTCAATGGATCGGAGCAAGAGGTATCGAAATTGGCGGAAGTGAAGTCGAGTACGTGACCCCGTACAATTTTATCGATCTAACTGAGAAGGAGGTTCGCCTGATCGCGACGCCTCTTTTTCAGCGAATGCGCCGTATTCGTCAACTTGCACTCGCATCGCTTGTCTACCCCGGCGCGTTGCATACACGATTTGATCATACTTTAGGCGTATGCCATGTCGCCGGGCTGATGGCACAATCGCTTGGCCTTGACGACGAGGAGCGGCGATTGGTGCGTCTTGCGGCACTTCTTCATGACTTGGGACATGGCCCGTTCAGCCACGTTTCAGAACATGTCCTAGAGCTTTATGCAGATCGCGAGACTCTTCCTGCGAATCAAAAGAAGGAGAAGATTCATGAACTCATCACCGCTCACTTGATAAATCACAACGAATGTATCGTGAAACTATTGGGGCAGAATGATTGCAGTCAGGTCGTCAAGTTGCTCTCCGAAGGGCATGGTCAGCCTGTGTTGAGGCAAATCGTTTCCGGTCCACTCGATGCGGACAAGCAAGACTACCTACTTCGAGACAGTCAGTTCTGCGGTGTTCAGTATGGCATCTTTGATATTCACCAACTTCATCGGTCACTGACGCTGATTGGAAATCATGAGGAGAAAGAACTGGGCGTAGATTTGGACGGCGTACACGCATTGGAGCAATATGCACTCGCGAAGTACTACATGACCTTGAATGTGTATCGCCATCGCGTTCGTATCATCAGTGACCAGATGATCGTGCGCGCCATTTGCCTTGGCATTGATGTCGACCAAATTGAAGAGCTTCGTACTCTCTATTCCTATACAGGGGATCCTGCGTTTTTTGATAACTATGTGAACTGGGACGATGCTCGCCTTGCGATTCGCTTCTCAGAAGGCGATCATAAGAAATCCGCGTGTGGGGAAATGTTGTCTCGTTTGGAAGCAAGGCAATTACACAAACTCGTCTTTACGGCTCGTGCTCGCGACTTCGAGCCCGAAGTCGCGGAGACTCTTCTTGCCATCAGCAAACCAGCGTCGGCGAATCTCCGTAAAATCCTAGAGCAGGGGATTAGCGAAATTATAGGAGACTACTTCAAGAAGGTATCCAATGCGAATTACATCATCGTGCATGGATTCGACGTGAAGTCTGTGAAGACATCCTCGCGTAACGACGAGGCGGGTATCATGATTAGCGGAGGAAACGGACCAAGACCATTCGAGGAAGAGTCCACTCTGTTCGCCTCCATAAACGAGCAATATGCCGACGGCTTCGTTGAAGTCTATGCACCTATCGAATGGGATTCCCGCGCCCAAAGACAGAAAGCCCGGCGCGAACTTAAGCATACGATCCATGATGCGTTGAGTAGTGGTGCCAAGGACCACAATTCATCCCAGGGAGGACAGTGATGAAGACTCGTGACTTTGTGGCAATGGTATTCCTTGCTGCTAAGGGAGGTGTTCAAGGGAAAACGAAGCTTCAGAAGCTCGTTTACTTTGTAGGTATACTCACCGGGAAGCTTGAAGACCTTGGCTATCGCCCACATTTCTATGGACCATATTCTGAAGAAGTTGCACAATGCATTACGCACCTCAAAACCATCGGCGCTCTCGAACAGCAAGTATCTGAGTGGGGGTGCAATAGTTCAGGTTTCGAGATTCGACGTTATGACTTTTCTTTAACAAGTCCGGGGCAGATGTATGCCAATGCAATCAGAAATCGCAATTCTGACACATGGGCAAAAATCGAGGAAGCCTTTACCCTCTATAATGCCAGCGGCGACAAGGACTATATGACATTGTCGATCGCTGCAAAGACCTACTTTCTTTTGGATCAGAAGTTGGGTCAGAAGAGGGCTCCCGCGTCCAATCAAGAACTCAGTCGACTGGCTTCGAAGTTTGGCTGGACAGTCAGTGAACAGCAGGTGAGTTCAGCGGTTGACTATTTGGTAGAGCTTAAACTTGTAGATCGTGTTTACAAATAATGCTGACTAGCTTCGCATGCTGTTGAGAATAATACAGCAGACATTTGTCAATGTCGCCAGCCCATTTCGTTATTGACGTTCCGCCCTCAATGACGAGGACTTCTTGTGGAACCGTGTTCGACCGTAAGCCAAACTGTGTCCGATAATGGGTAGCCATCGACGTTTTTTAGTGCATTACCGAACCCGACATTTCCTGCATCGCTACTGAGGCTTGGTTTCGTATTGTTGCCAGTAGGTTTGCATTGGGGGGGAGACGGTTTGGGCCCATTGGGGGAAGGCGGGTGGGGCGTCTTCCCATTGGGCATCTTCTTTGTTGCTCTCGTGCCTTACGAAGTCGGCTGTTGCGGTGCGTTGGGCTTCGGTCCATCTTTCAAATTCGGGGATGTGTTGGTCGCATCCGAGGCACTGTAGCACACTCTCTTCGGCATTTTGGCCGTTGAGATGCGGGTCGAGCGTGATGACCATGAATGCGGGGAGGTGAAACCTTCGTCCTTCAAAGTTCATGAAGGGGAGTGTGCCGGAGTAGTACACGATCATTTCTGGCGGAAGGTCTTGCCAGCGTCCCTTCCGTTCATGCTTGATCCATTGCCGCTCGATATCGTTCCGTGGCGGACACTTCGCAGGGGCCAGTAGCCAATAGTCATCAATCAGCATCGCCTCGTACAAGGAAATACCGGCGTCACCGAGGAGAACATCCTCGAATGCCTCATGGATGCGGCGGCTCAGTGATTCTGGAGTGTGCGTGGCCATGCCTGCCATTGTATCGCCCGACTAGTTTGATGTTGAGCGAATTTCAGTGGGAGAAGGTGGGCGATGCCGAAACTCCTGTTGGTCTGGCCTACTTCGTTATCGGTAAGGTTTTGGGTGAGTTATCGCGGTCTGTTGTTGGGGTTGCTGTCTGTGCCGTATGATCTGGGAGGGTGGTGACGGGCGATCGGTGGGGGAGATGGTGTCATGGAGGGATGGTGGAGTGAGTTGGCGGAGCGGAGGCTTGAGCCGGAGTTGATGGATCAACCGGGGTTAACGCTTGATGAATTGGAAGGTGCGCTGCGTGGTTTGGCGCGGGTGAACTGGCTCAGTGGGACGGCGAAGGGGTTTTGGAAGTCGATCCGGCCGTTGGTCGAGGAGTCGGGAAGTTCGCCATTGCATCTGCTGGATGTTGCATGTGGTGGGGGAGACATAGCGATTCAGTTGGCTCAACTCGCTCAGCGGATGGGGTTGCGACTGAAGGTGAGCGGGTGTGATATTAACCCGGAATCTCTGGCGTTGGCCGAGCGAAGGGCGATGGGGGCGGGGGTTGAGGTCTCGTTTTTTCGGGCCGACGTCATCAACGAATCGCTCCCCAAGGGGGTGGACATCGTTTGCAGTTCGCTGTTTCTGCATCACCTTGAGACCGATGCCGTCGTGCAACTGTTGGTGAACATGCGAGAGGCGGCGACTCGATTGGTCTTGGTAAGCGACCTGATCCGCAGTCGCTGGGGATTCGTCCAGACGTGGTGCGGCATCCGTTTACTTACGCGGTCTCGGATTTGTCATGTCGATGGGCCGCTGTCGGTGCGGGCGGCGTTTACGCTTCGTGAGGCGGTCGACCTGGCAGAGCGTGCGGGGATGGTTGGTGCCTCAGTCTCGAAGCGGTGGCCCGAACGGTTCCTGCTCACCTGGGCTCGTTCATGAGCAATGCCTCGCTGTTGTCATCTGTTGCCGAAGGGATTCCTTGGGATGTCGTTGTCGTCGGGGCGGGACCAGCGGGGTCGGTGTCGGCACTCGGCCTCGCACGACAAGGGTTGAAGACGTTGCTCGTCGACCGAGGGACTTTTCCACGCGACAAAGTGTGCGGCGGATGCCTGAATGGGTCGGCCCTCAAGGACCTCGATCGTCTCGGGCTTTCGTCTCTTGTACGAACCTTGCCAGCGGTTCAGCTGGATCAGTTTTGCATCGGGGCGAAGGGGACACATGTCAAACTAGCGATTCCGCCCGGCTTGTCGATTACTCGAAACGTCTTCGATGTGGCCCTCATTCAGGCGGCTGTCGATGCCGGTTGCGAGTTCCTGCCGGGAACGAGCGTGCATGTTGCGGCTGTCGATAGCGGGGTTGAGGAGGAGTGGCGTGAACTGCGATGCCGTGGAGATGACGGCGAGTTCACACTACGGACGCGTGTTGTCGTGTTGGCGACGGGACTCGCTGCGGGGGTGCTTCTGGACGATCGCGAGCTTGAAGTCGAGGAAGATGCCCACACACGCATTGGCGTTGCGGTCACATCGAAAACTTTCCCGGTCGACTACTGCGAGGGGACGATCTACATGGCCGTCGGCGATGCTGGTTATGTTGGGCTTAGTCGGACGAGTGAAGGTGGGTTACACATTGCTGCGGCACTCGATGTCGCCGCGACGAAGAAAGCTCATCCATCCGATGTCTGCAAGAGCATACTAACAGATGCCGGGTTTGCCACGGCGGATGATATGATGGTGGGAGCCTGGCAGGGAACCATCGGAATGACGCGGCACCCGTTGCGAGCGGCTTCACGAGGGCTGTTTGCGGTTGGTGACGCAGCGGGTTATATTGAACCGTTCACAGGTGAAGGGATGTCGTGGGCGATTCGTGGCGGACGAGCGATTGTGCCGTTCGTCGTCGCCGCCGTTGCCCAGTGGTCAGACACAATCGCACACGACTGGACGGCCACGTTGGCCGAACATCTTGCCAGTCGACATCGTTGGTGTCATGCCATCGCACGATCGTTACGTCATCCTCAAGTGATTCGAGCCGCCTTGATGATGGCGAAGATCGTCCCCGCTCTGGGTCGCAAAATCGCCCGGAGTATTCACCTGAAAGAGCTGGAATGACATTCGGGATTCAAGGACTCGGGACGGCAACGCCCCCCCATGTCGCCACGCAGGTCCACCTAGCCGAGATGTCGACGGAGGTGATCTGCCAAGAGGATCGACAAGAGCGACTGATGTCGATGCTCTTTAAGAAGTCCGGGATCGAGACCCGGCAGTCTGTGTTAGACCCAGACTTCGCTTATGCTTGGAAGGCGGATGCAGCCGACCTTGCGGGGCGGGGGCCGAGCACAGGGGAAAGAATGCGACTCTATGCGAAGTTTGCCGGTCCCCTCGCGACGACAGCTTCCTCCCGAGCACTCGCCGACGCCGTTGTCAACCCCTCGGAGATCACCCATTTGGTCACCGTCTCCTGTACCGGATTCTCATCGCCGGGAGTCGACAGCGAGTTGATGACGTCGCTCGGATTGCGTTCGACAGTCGAACGGGTCCATGTGGGATATATGGGGTGTCATGGGGCGATCAATGGGCTTCGTGTCGCTCGCGGATTGGCAGCGAGTGACCCGAACGCTCGCATTCTTCTCTGTGCCGTCGAGCTATGCAGCTTGCACTTTCGAATGGACTGGGATGACGAAGGGATCAAAGGGAACGCTCTGTTTTCCGACGGAGCCGCTGCGGTCGTCTGCGGGAATGAGCATCCCGAGAAGTCACACTTGTGGACCGTCTCCGCAACCGGGTCGTGGCGCATTCCCAACTCGGGCGACGAGATGTCATGGACAGTCGGCGACTACGGATTCGACATGCGACTGACGAGCCGGGTTCCGCCACTGATCGAACAACACCTCGCCCCTTGGCTCACAGAATGGCTGGCGAGTCTGGGGCAGACCATCGAGAGCATCAAGGGGTGGGTCGTTCACCCCGGCGGCCCCAGAATCCTCGATGCCGTCGAGACCGCCCTCTCTCTCCCGCCAAACACCTGCGACATCTCCCGAACCGTCCTGAGAGAACTCGGCAACATGTCCTCCCCCACAATCCTCTTCGTCCTCGACCGAATGCGAACAGAACATCCAAGCGGCCCCCACCTCCTCCTTGCCTTCGGCCCCGGTCTAACCACCGAAGCCGCGTTACTACACTAACTGCCCGCTGGACAACGACCGGGGGTCAGCTTTTCGAAGCTGACACGAGTCTCTCGAACCCCTTTTTTCCTAGACATTAAACGGCACCAAGAATGGCTGGAACGCGTGACCGTTGGACTTCAACAGGCTGCAAAGGCTGACGCTGACCTATTGTTTGGTGTCTGTTTATTTCTTGGCGCCGTGGGCGGTGAGGGTTTCCTGGACTTGTTTCCAGCCGAGGCGGCGGGCGAGGGCGAGTGGGGTCATCCCGTTTTTCGCTGGTTTTGAAGGGTCGGCCCCGAGCTTGAGGAGCGCCTCGACGCATCGATTGGCTCCGGCTAATGACAACTGGTGTAGTATCGTAAATCCGTGATCGTCAGTTGATGTTAGGTGGTCGGGGTGACTGGCAAACTCCTTCATTGATTCCACCATATTGATCGCCATCGGATGTTCGATCTCGGCCATTTGGGTTATGGAAGGAGTTCCGGAACGAAGTTGTTTGGGGAGATAATCCGAGGGAACGACGCGGTAACTGTCGGGAGGGCCGAAGTCGAGTCCCCAGGCTTCGTCATGGCTGCGCCGTTCGGCCTTTCCCATCTGCGAACGTATGATATGGACCGTAAACGCCCCGTATGCGATTCCGTCAATCGCGTACATCCAGTCGGTCACCCGTGCAACTGGCAGTTTGATTTCGTCCCCCTGTTCGACTGACGTCAACCATTGGGGGTCATTCATGAGCGTTCCCGAGATATGGATACCATCGAAGTTGACATCGCCAACCCACATCTGTTCCACGGGATCATCTTTGGAAGGCTCATCAACATCGGAGAACGCGACCTTGATAGCTGAGACATCGAGTCCCGGCACGATGCGGCGATATTCCCACGACAATTCTCGCCAGAAGAATCGAAACGACTGCCGAGCCCGCTTGACCGCCTCTTGCATCAGCGGATCGTCATTGTCTGCCATAAAGACCGGCGAGTTGTCACACATCGCACGCCCCTTCGTTTGATGGGAATCGCTCAACAGCCTGTTGGAAAACGTGGGTCAGGCTTTCCAGGCTGACATGGTGTCGTTTGATGTCTCGGCAGAAAAGCGTACGAGATGCTCTTGTCAAAACGGAAAATCTGACCCAGGGTCGATTTTCGACGGGCTGCTAACCGTAAGGCACATCGGAGAAGTTGCTAACAAGACTCGCAAAGCCAATCAGACACCCGGCCTAGGTGATTGGCGACAGGATGGCGGGGGCGTTCTGCGTTATTGGAAGCCCCGGGTGGTCGCTGTTCTGGTGATCGTGTGGAAACGTCAACTTGCAATGGACTCGACACGCCTAAGGGTTACTCTGCTTCGAGTTTCTCGTCGAATGTCTTGCCACCTTCCCAGGACAGGTTGATCGTGATTGGCTCAGTTTTTTCGGCATTGTCCGGGATCGTGACCGTCAGCCCCGAGGTCTCGGCTTCCATGTACTTCTTTGGGGCGTGCCATCTTTGGACATTGGCACTGACGTTTTCCAATCCGACCACCGCCACTTTGTGGGTACCTGGAATCGCACCGTCCTTGTCGCCAAACGTGCTGAGTTCGAAACGTCCCTCAGAATCGAGGGGGGATTGCGAGGGGCGCGCGTTATCTGGAACGATCATCACGAACCCATGAGTCAACGGTTCGCCGTCGATCAAGACGACCCCCTTCACAGGAACCCGCTCGGGACGGTCATCACCACAACCTGACACACCAGCGAGCAACAATCCACAAGCGACAACTCTCGCAAGAACCTGTTTCATCATGAGCCTTGGCAATCAAAAGGGGCTTTATAGGGTGTGGGGCGAATGAGAGAAAGAACTTCAATCAACAAAGAGCAGACTCGAACGAGACTCAGCCGCTGGCTGGTACGAACCAGCGGCTGAGACGCAGGAGAACATCGGGACTAGAGGCCGGTGTTCGGCTCTCCCCCATCGCGTGTTGCCACGGCACGATAAACAGTCAGTGACATGTTCTCGCTGAGGAATGTTACCTTGCCATCACCGAGAACATAGTGACATCCGCCGGGATGCTGGCTGTTGAAAGCACCATTCGCACCGCTGTAATTCACTCCGGTTCCTGGAGCTGTATTGACAGGATTGTCTGCCGTCCGCAACGTGCTGAGATGTCGACCCGCTTGCGTCCAGATGTTGAGCGAGGACGCCACGTGAGTCTTGGTGACTTCACCTGCAAAAATTGTGTTGCTGGCTCCGTCCGTGATGGCGCGAAGCTTGAAGGCAACCTTGTACATGAACATGCCGTTGTTGGTGTATTTCACATTGTTACCGATCCCTTGAGAAGGGCCTCTGGTTCCGCTCATAAATGCGTAACTTCCTGTGGCCGCATTGAGTCCGTTCGTAACAAAGAACTCCTGGCTGGTATCCGAGGGGCAGAGTAAGACATCAGGGCGAGACTCGACCCCAATCTTGTTCTTCGCCGGCCAAGTGCTGTCCTGGTTGAATGGGGTGTCGTTGAAGTCAAACTGATCGTACAGTGGCTTCATTTCCAGCATGGGGAGCAGATGTACGAAAGCACTCATCCCGCTCCGCTGATTGTTCGTGTCAGCGGCAGTACAAGGACTCGTTGTCACCCCATCGCAGCCAAGGCGTCCGGGAGGGAAAATCTTGTGGGTTCCTTCGTAGTTCATGAGCGCGATGCCGATGTTGTGCAGGTGATCCTGGCATTGACTTCGACGTGCCGCTTCACGCACCGACTGCACAGCAGGCAGCAACAACGCGACTAGAATCGCGATGATCGCGATCACAACCAATAGCTCAATCAGTGTAAATCCCCGTCGCCGAATTGTGGACATGCCGTCTCCCTGAACTGTTTGTGGTAAAGATGTGAACAATTGCCGATTAAGAAATTGGCCAAGAACAGGCCTTTCGCATCGGTCGACGTTATCATGAGCAGCGAGACTCGTCAATGCGCAAGAACTCAACATCGCCCCGTGGCGAAGGGGCACATCAAGAAATCAGGCTCAAACATCCATAAATCTCCCCAAGATTGCCCCTTGATACACTCCTGTGCCAGTTTGGGTGAAATCTCAAAAAAAGTTCACCCGTTCTACGAACTCAGAAAATTGCTGATCAATTGAGGGGACAAGACTGGTAGACTGATGGTGTGCCAATCGGCATCCCATCTCACTCAGTTCTTGAGGATCGATCATGACTCTTCCAGCTTCACCTGTCGTTGCACGCGATATCATGGCCACTCGGCTCATAACGCTCCGACACAACACGGATGTCTTTGATGCCATCGACATCCTGCTGAAGTACCGAATTTCCGGAGCCCCAGTCATTGATGAGGCTGGGAAATACGTCGGCGTCTTTTCCGAACGATGCTCGATCAGCCTCTTGATGTCTGCTGTCTATGAAGGACTCCCCACAACCGAGATTCACGCATTCGTCGATCGCGACGCGGCCACGATCAGCCCCGAGACCGACTTGCTCACCATGGCGCAGATGTTCCAGCAGACCAGCTTCCGACGCCTGCCAGTGCTGGACGAGGGAGAGCTTGTCGGCCAGGTCAGTCGTCGCGACCTCCTCCGTGCCGCCCGAAAACTGCTCGAACAGTCTCCCCAACCCGGCGGCGAAGTCCTCTACCTCAGTGGTCTCTCCGACCCGAGCGACTCCAGCATTCTCGTCCGCAGCATGATCTGACCCAGTCAGAGATCGACACCTGGCGCCCCCAGAACACGAGCGGAAGGGCACAAGCCCGCCGGTGGGGGAGCCACATATTCCCCGACGTCGAACGTCCCCTTTCAACATCATTCCCGCGCAGTTGGGAGTGACTGAAGTTGGCAGGCGTTGGTCGTCGCTGACAGATGCCCGACCTGTCGCCGGAGTGCCGTGCAACTCGGCGACAGGGGACATTCGTCTGACCGCTTCCTCGACCGCTTATCGACCGGAAATGTCGTCAACCAGAGAACACTGTTTCTTGAAATGATGACAAGGTTTTTCCTCCGGCAGATGCTGCTGGTTCTCTCCAATCGTTGCTCACGCAAGCGGTTGTGTTGATGGTGAGGCTTCTCACCTCGACTGGCACTCGAATTGCTTCCATTCCTGTCATCACAGGCAAGCACGCTCAAGCGTGATCTTGATAGCCAGAAGGGGAGCACACCTCAAAACGTCCTCACCCGATGGCAGCCGACGCCCGGGATCGCAGTTGATCTTTGGCGTCGGTCCCGAATGCGGATGGTGCTGACGTTCGGCACTGGCGCACGGGGCCTCCTGTCTTCGGGGGGAGCGGGAGGCCCCACACTTTTCCCCTCAGACACTTCAAAGGGATCAGGACGAGACGCCCGGACTTCGGGACGTCGACCAGCCGCAGACGGAGTCGGTTCTGAGAATCGAGACGCCTGCGGGGGATCAACTCAGGAAGAGTTCATTGTCGTACGAACCACATTTCCAACTCCAGACTCCGGGAACTATTGTCATGATCTCTGCCCCCCCGACTGTTGCACATCGGCAACCCAATTCGCCCCATGTGGTCACCGTGCGCCCTGCTCGTCGTGGCTTCGACCTCTTGCGAAACTGTCCACTGCTTGCCGATGGCTTCGACGACCTTGATGACCTGATCGCCGACTACGTCGATGCGACGTCAAACAAAGCCCCCAGTGACGAACGGACGGACGCCGCCTGCTTCATGGACTGGATGGACGATCGCCTCTTTCTGACTCCAGAAGAGCAAGACTTCGTCACGTCGCAACGCAGCCGCCACACCGTGGAACTCCTGGCAGTCCAACAGCGTGTCGCCCATCTCCGGTTCCAGCACTTGCTGGCGCTCCGCGAAAACGCCCTCCCCGCCGAGCCACTCTCCTCGCGAATCACCGTTGTCATCAACCCCGTCCGAGTCTGGTCCAAGTTCCAAACAAGAGCCCTCGTTGATGAATCGACCCCGATTCCTGCGACCGTCCTGTTCGTCGCCCACGGCACACAAGTTTCGCAAGTGGTCGTCACCCCTTTGGGGGAATCCCTGCTGCGTCTTCTGGAAACCAGCGGCCCCCTCACCATCTCCCAACTCCAACGCCTCCGCCCCCAGACCCCTCCCAACCAGATCATCCAAGAACTCCACCGACTCACCATCCAAAAAGCCCTGGCCCTCCGATCGTAAGCCTTGCGTCTTTCAAGTCATTGAATGCAACTAACTCAGCGACCTGTCGCCAATGACCGGTCGTTGAAAAGGTTTCCGGGACATGGGGGCTTGTTGAAGGTTGGGGTTGCTCTTGTGGGGAGGCAGCTTGGGCGAACGACTTCGTGGGGGGGAGTTATTCTGCGGAGCTATTGAGGAGGTCGAGGAGGTCGCCGATCGTGCGGTGGGACTCGATGGGGTGGCGGAGGGGCTGGTCGGTGCGAATGACGTAGTGGTTTTGCCGCCCAACCTTTTCTCGCTCGATCACTCCGCCCGCTTCGAGATCAGCGATAATTCGTTGTACGGCTCGCTCCGTGATGCCGACTTCCAAGGCGACCTTTCTCAGCACCAATGAGGGGTCGCGAGACAGAATCACCAAAACGTGTGAGTGATTTGTCAGGAAGGTCCACTGCACGGCGGCCGACTCCTTCCCGCCTGACGACGACGGTTGGGGTGCCGCTGGGCGGGGGGACGCTTTCTTCGCGACCTGAGGGGACGCTGTCTTCGCGGGCTTTCGGGATGTCGGCTTGGACTTCTTTGAGACGGAACTCATAGCGCGGACTCGGTAACGGGGAGAGCCCCAGAATCGACAGAGGGGGGACACGCCAAAGTCTAATCGGCGAATGGCGATATGTGAATAGCGAATCGGAATGTGCGATAACGAATTCGTCTATTCTCAAGTTTCTGTGAGAAAACGGCCGATGACATGCGACGCTCTATTGACGACAATAATGTCGTGTTATACATATCGGCACATTGACTTCGCCACATAAACTTCGCGAGACGAACGGTTACCTTCTGGAGAACGAAATGACTTGGCTTCCCCCCGCCCTCCTGGCTGCTCCTGTGATTGCGCTGCTCGCCTTGGGGTTGGTGCCGAGTCGGAAGGCCAACGAAGCGGCTCGGCTCGTCGGACGATTAACGACGTTTCTGGCCGGATTCTCGCTGCTCGTCTCGATTGCGGCGGCGGTTCGGGTGGTGACTCTCGGGCCGATGGATGCGGTGTTCCTGCAATGGACCGCGCCGGTTCCGATCGCTGTGGGGTTTCATGTCGATGCGGTTGCTGTCGTGATGATGACGCTGATCAGCTTTATTGGATTGGTCATCGCCCGTTACTCGGCGACCTATCTGCAAGGGGACGAAAGGCAAGGGCGGTTCTTTCGCTGGATGTCCGTAACACTGGGGGGCACATTGCTCTTCGTGATGAGTGGCAACCTGGTCATGCTGACCGCCGCCTGGATGCTGACCAGCTATGGGCTTCATCAGTTGCTCACACATTACCCTGATCGGACTTGGGCAATCTGGGCGGCGCGGAAGAAGTTCCTGATCAGTCGTCTGGGGGATGCCATGCTGATTGCCGCAGTCGTGCTCACCTTTCGCACCTTCGGGACAACAGACTATGTCGCCGTCTTTGCCGCGGCAGATGCCATTCATGCGGGAGAGGGTCCGGGGGAATGGTCGATGACGATCATCAGCCTGCTGTTCGTGCTCGGAGCGATGACGAAATCGGCACAGTTCCCGTTTCATAGCTGGCTTCCAGACACAATGGAGACTCCGACACCGGTCTCGGCACTCATGCATGCCGGCGTGATCAATGCGGGCGGATTTCTCGTGATTCGACTTGGTCCCTTGGTCTCACTCTCTCCGATTGCGCTCGACTTGTTGGCACTGATGGGGGGGATGACGGCACTCCTGGGAAGTGTAGTGATGCTCACACAAACCAGCGTAAAACGGTCGTTAGCCTACTCGACGATTGCTCAGATGGGGTTCATGATGTTGCAGTGTGGCATGGGGGCGTTTTCAGCTGCTCTGCTGCATATCGTCGCCCACTCGGCCTACAAGGCTCACGCATTTCTAAGTTGCGGTAGCGTTCTCGATAGTGCAGCGGGGATGAAGGTTTCGTCCCCTCCAGCCACATCGCGGCGACGCAGTCTGATGGCGTTCGCGGGTGCGCTGAGCATCGCAGCGGGGATCGTTGTCGGGACATTCGAGCTTTTCGGGATCAGCCTGATCCAAAAGCCGGGGGGGGCAATGCTCGGCCTGGTGATGACTCTCGCCCTGACACAGCTTCTGTGGAACGGAATGGCGAGCGGTGTTCTGTGGGTCGCAGTTCGCAGCATTTCGTTGGCGTTGCTGGTGATGGTGGCGTACACGATTTCATTGATCGGAGTTGAACGTCTGGTGGCAAGCTCGACATCGCATCATGTGTTAGTCCCATCGATACTGGATGTTGCAGTGCTGGTCATCGTCGCACTGGGGTTTGTTGCCGTCTTTGCTCTCCAGGCTCTGTCAGGTCCGCTCTCGAATCGTCGCTGGTTTCGGGCACTCTATGTCCACGCGATGAACGGCTTCTACATCGACATTCCAGCTCGTCGTCTCACCGCCTGGTGTTATCGCCAAGCCGGTCCAGTTCAGTAAGTGTCGCTCGATAACGGTTACTTGAAACGAATTTCAGAAACAACGGGAGTGCGCACAATGGTTGCTGCCAACTTGGAAGAACGATCTGGTGTGAAGGGGCATGATGTCAGCAGTGGTCATTGCGACGATCACTCGAACCGGCAGACGCTTGAGCAGGCGTTGAAGCATGTGCATGCGATTGTTCCCCCGTTGTGGCCACTCGCAGACTACGTCGCCGTGAATCCCTGCGTCGGGTTGACGGATCGCCCGTTTCTCGATGCCTGGCAGATATTGAGGGATGTTCGAGACTGCGATCTGGTGATGCCTCTACGTTACTTTCAGGGTTTACTCGCAGAGAATCGGCTCACCACCTCAGACTTGCAAACTGCACATTCTCAATGCCTTTCCGAGTACCCGGAGTGGTATCGTGAGTTTGATCTTGTTGAACTGAAGGCATGGTTGAAGAACCCGGAATCATGGAAGGTCGACGGTGTCTTTCGGTATCGCACTGTCGCCGAAGCGATCGATCAGCGGTTGGGAAGCACATGGACGAGTCATATTGTCAATGACATCACTCGTCATTGTGCAGCTCACCTTGATGAGGGTCAGGCTGCCTGGTCCAATCCGTGGGCAGGGGAAACGCTCTACTCCGCGTGGAGAGAGGCATCGCAGTTGAGTCGTCGAATGGACCTGCTTGGACTGCCTGGATTTTGTGAACTGGTCTCTGAGTTACCCGCGACTCCAGAAGAGGCGGTCCATCACCTGCTCAACAAGCTCGCTGTTCCCCCCGATCATTGGCGAGAGTTCTTGCTCTGTGAAGTGTTTTCGGTTTATGGCTGGGGCTCGTTCATTCGATATCGTGTCCGCGAAGCAGAGTTTGCGGGTCTGGCGAATGATGATCTGACAGGATTAGTCGCGATTCGCCTAGCCTATGATGTCGCCTTGGCACAATCGGTTGACACCTCGGGGCCGTTGCTGCTTTACCCCGCTGACGCGGGTCGGAAAGACGATGCCGCCCCGCCCCCAACGCCACCAAGTGACGTGTTGGGACGCTATGCTTTACAGGTTGCAACCGAGCAGGTTTATCGTCGAGAACTCCTGCAGAAACTTGCCACTCGGTCTGCCGAACCGCCTCAAACGACTCGTCGAATTCTGCAAATGGTCTTCTGCATTGATGTTCGATCAGAAGTCTTTCGACGGAATCTGGAGTCCGTTGATAGCTCCATCGAAACTTTCGGGTTCGCAGGGTTCTTTGGGCTGCCTCTGGAGTATGTGTCGATCGGTCAGTCTCAAGGGACCCCCCATTGTCCGGTCCTCTTACAGCCTGGCTTTCAAGTTCATGAGAAACTGCGAGGCATCAGTGATGCGACTGAGGCCGATGTCATACAGAAACGGTCAAATGCCCGACTTTCTCGCAAATTGTGGAAGTTGTTTCAAAGTTCTGCCTCGTCGTGCTTCTCGTTCGTAGAATCGCTTGGGCTTCCGTACATTGCCAAGTTGCTCAGCAACTCATTTTGCTGGACAAAGCCGGTCGCTTCCTCTGCTGATGATGGACTGTCGCATGGTCTTCGGTCCCATTTGGGGCCAGACATTCATGCGGATCACATTCATGCGGATCACAATCATGGTCTGGATGCGGCTCGGCGGATTGACCTGGCCGAAGGGATGCTTCGCAATCTCGGCCTGACTGACGGATTTGCTCGACTTGTGATCCTGTGTGGTCATGCATCTGACGTCACCAACAATCCTTATCGGGCTGGCTTAGATTGCGGAGCCTGTGGTGGTCATTCGGGAGAGCCTAATGCTCGCGTTGCAGCTGCGCTGTTAAACGACCCCGATGTCCGATCCGCATTAACCACCCGGGGCATTATCATTCCGGAGGAGACTTGGTTTCTCGGGGCTGTCCATAATACGACGGTCGACAAGATCGATCTCTGCGACCTCCATGTGGTCCCCGCCACGCACTGCGGTGACATCGCTCAGGTCGAAGAGTGGTTTCAGCGTGCCGGGCATCTCTGCCGTTCTGAGCGATCGTCACAGTTCGGGTCGGCGACAGGGGATGAACTTTTTCGCCGAAGTGCGGACTGGTCGGAGGTTCGTCCAGAATGGGGGCTCGCTCGGAACGCGTCCTTTATCGTTGCTCCAAGGTCACGTACAACAGGCCTTAACCTTGAAGGCCGGGCATTTATGCATAGCTATGATTATCATCAGGACCCAGAGTTGAAAGTCCTCGAGCTAATCATGACTGCACCGATGGTCGTGACAAACTGGATTAACATGCAGTATTACTCTTCCACCGTCGATCCGGTCGCCTTTGGCAGCGGCAACAAGGTGATTCATAATGTTGTCGGCCAGTTCGGAGTCCTGCTAGGTAACGGCGGCGACTTGATGACTGGGCTTCCCTGGCAGTCTGTTCACGATGGGCGCAAGTATTACCATGAACCTCTCCGTCTGCTCGTTGTCATCAATGCCCCTCGCTCTTCAATTCAGCAGATCATCGACAAGCACGCACTCGTCAAAGACTTGGTCACCAATGGCTGGCTTACTTTAATCGCCTGGGAAGAAGACCAGTTCTACCACTGGACCCCTCAATGCCACTGGGACCTCCAAGCAGCTTAGCAGTCCGTTGAGCAACGACCGTGGGGCAGATTTTCCAATCTGACACGAGTATCTCGTACGCTTGTCTCCGAGACATCAAACGGCACCATGTCAGGCTGGAAGGCGTGACTCATGTTGACAACAGGCTGTTAGTATTCCGTATCGTTGCTCTGGATAACGACTCACATTTCGTCAGGCGAACGACGTGATCGGGGCCGGGGAGGTGGCTCTGAGGATTTCGGGCGGAAGGCCCCGTGTGAGGCGGAGTTGGCTGACGTCGAAGAGGGTGCCGAGGACGGTCGATACGAGGTTCTCTGGCCGAATCGGCTCGGTCTGGGGTTCTCCGCCATCGCGGGTCGACTGACCGATCACTTGTCCCTCCGGCAAGCCGCCCCCTGCCAGCAACAGCGGGGCGAGGTTCCCCCAGTGATCCCGCCCCCCTTTCGCGTTGATCCGTGGGGTCCGTCCCATCTCGCCACAACAGACCAGTAGCACCTTGTCGCTTAAACCACGCTGAGCTAAGTCTTCCAGAAAGGCTGAGACGGCATGGTCCAGCGGGTGCCCCATATATCGCATTCCTTCTTCGACCCCGGCGTTATTCACGTCCGAGTGCATGTCCCAGACAAAATTCGTGGTCACCGTCACGAACCCGCAACCCCGCTCCACCAGACGGCGAGCCAACAGCATTAACTTTCCGAGCGACTTAGCATTGTCAACATAGTTATTATAGTTCTTCCATTTCTTATCGATCATGTCGGGACGCATTAACGGAGCCGTGTCGTAATTGGCAATGACACTCTCTTCTTCTTGCGACAATTGAAAGGCGTCGGCTGCTCCACCGCAGAGGGTGTCAAATGCCTGTTGACGCAAGTCATCGATCCCCTCCATGATCCCCGCGTTGTCGACCTTGCGCCGCATCCGATCGAGCGAACTCAACACGAGTCGACGATCATCGAGACGATCCATCGGCAACGTGAGTTCCATGTTCTGTTGCAGGTCCCCCCCGGCGCCGGGCACGAACGGAGCATATCCCGTCCCGAGAGTGCCGCTCGAATTGAATTTCCCAAACTGACTCGTCTCCGCCTGTGTCGACGGATCAACCGCTCGGGGGAACAGGGCGACATTCGTCGGCAGGCCAGATATCGGACGATTCTGTCCTGCCACCCGCGAGTAAAGCGAACCGAGATTCGCGTTCCCGGTATCTCTCCCGACAATCGGCTTGATGTCATGATTCCCATCCATGGTCGTAAACGACCGGACGATCGTCAGCCGATCGGCCATGGCGGCCAGCTTGGGAAACGTCCCTCCAAAGGTGATGCCGGGGAGTTTGGTCGACACTTCTCCAGTCGCGCTCGACACCCCAGCGGGGGCTGTCATTTTCGGGTCGAAGGTCTCAGTTTGACTCGGCCCCCCGTGCAGAAAGAGAAAGACGACCGCCTTATCGGTGATGGGCCGAATCTCCCCCGCGCCAGAAACGCCCCGCGCCAGAAATTGCGGCAACGCCAACCCTCCCAAAGCCAGGCTCCCCGCCTGCAAGAAGTTCCGTCGCCCGAAACGCGTGTGACTCGAAAAGTTGAGCATCGCCTCGATTCTCCCGAAGGGACCAGTCCCAGCCCCAAGATATCAAAGTCTCCCGATCCTTCGCCACCCCAACGCTCTCCGGTCAACAAAGGCAAGCACTTTACCGCGTTGGGGTGAAGTCGAGACTTTCACTCAGAAGACAGAAAACAGGATTGCGATCACTAATCCTGTCTCGCGCACTCTTCGAGGAGCTTTATACGATCACTCAGGTCACTCAGCTTCTTCTTCATCAGAATATTCTCTGCGAACAGCGTGCACACAAGAATCATTGCGATTGCCCCTAAGTTTTCCATTCTCGGTTCACTCCCACTCTGTAGGTCTTCTCTCCACGCATCAACCAAGACACGGTTGCATGGCAAATCATCAATGTCATTCTGGACGGGCCGACGCGAGTTCTGGAATCGCTGCACGTCAGGAGAATCTGATCGGCACAAGCGACCATCATTCAACGAAGTTTCTATGACGGGGTATGGTTGTGTGTTGGCGGTACCGTGTCGAGGGGAGTGTGGGGATTCTTTTCCTGGGGGAAGCCGAAAACGAAGGCGACGGCGAGAAGAATAAGCGCGAAGCCGACGAGTTCGTTCCAGCGCGGGGACTCTTTCAGGTAGAAGATGGTGAAGCCGCCGAAGATGATAAGGGTGATGACTTCTTGTATCACCTTGAGTTGCGAGGCGGACCAGTGAGCGTGGCCGTAGCGGTTGGCGGGGACTTGAAAGCAGTATTCGACGAAAGCGATCCCCCAACTGACGAGGATCGCGATCCAAAGCGGGGCCGACTTGAACTTCAGGTGTCCGTACCAGGCGAAGGTCATGAAGAGGTTTGAAATCGTAAGGAGCACTATTGTCAGCATGGCGGGTCCGAAAGAGGTGGCTGGGGGAAACAATTGTTCGAGGGAAAGTGGTAGGACAGGGTTGCGTTGTGGAGAAAGCGGTCGGGGGACAGTGTGGCAGACTGGGTTTGAGTTGCTACTATCCCGGTCGTTGACTTCTTCGAACCTTCCTCATCAGACTGCAATCAGACCATGTCAAAAACTACGCCGCTTCGTCGCGAGAATTTGTTGTCCATCCTGCGTCGTGAAGAACTCGACGCGATGTTGGTGACGGGTGAATCGAACGTCAAGTATCTGACCGGTTTCACCGGGGACAGTAGTTACCTGCTCATCGGGGCGGGAGTTTGCGTGGTCATCAGCGATAGCCGGTACACGACGCAGTTGGCCGAAGAGTGCCCTGGGCTGGATGTCTTCATTCGTAAGACGTCGGAAAAGATCAGCGATTCGGTCGCCAAGGTGGCGAAGAAGGCCAAGATCGGGAGGCTCGGATTTGAAGGGCATCTCATGTCGTGTGACTTGCGAGATGCGTTGGGGACGGCACTCGACAAAGTCGAGTTCCGGTCGATTGGTGGCAAGATCGAGAGTGAGTTACGGGCGATCAAGGATGGGGATGAGGTCGCGGAGACGATCGAGGCTGTGCGTTTGGCCGAGCGTGGATTCGAGGTGATGCGGGCTTCGATCACTCCGGAGTCAACGGAACTTGCCCTTTCGTGGGAGCTTGAGCGTGCTATCCGGATGTTCGGCGGTAAGGGGATGGCGTTTGCCCCGATTGTTGGCGTTGGGGACCGGGCGGCTCTGCCTCATTATTCTCCCCAACGCTATGCGGTTCAGCAGTCGCCCTTGTTGTTAGTCGACTGGGGGGCACAAACCTATCGTGGGTATCGGTCGGATATTACGCGCACCTTAATGACCGGCACGCCGACGAAGAAGATGGAAGAGGTTTACAACGTCGTCTTAGAGGCCCAATTGAAAGCGATCGCAGCAATTAAGCCAGGGGCGAAGTGTGCTGATATCGATACGATTGCTCGGGAGCATATCGCTCAGGCGGGATACGCGAAGTATTTCGGGCATGGTTTAGGACACGGCATCGGTCTCGATATCCACGAGCAACCCCGCTTCTCTCCGAACAGCATCGACGTATTGCAACCGGGAATGATTGTCACCGTCGAGCCGGGGATCTATCTTCCAAATAAGTTCGGAGTGCGGATCGAAGATGACGTCCTTGTGACGTCCAATGGCCACGAAGTCTTGACGACGATTCCTAAGGACTTCGAGTCGATGCTGTGCGGAGCGTAGGGGGCGAGTGTCTCTGTAGGATTCGGCTAGATTGCCTGAAGGCCAGCGTTGATCATGTCGAGATACCAGGCACCAATGCGGAAGATCAGGATGATGATGAAAGTGGCGACGGTTCCCCAGACGGCGGTGGCGGCTGCGGAGGAGAGGAATTTGAGGCTACGATACGCCTGGTCTTCAAACTGCGGTCCAAGTCGGTGCAACACCTCGGGGACCGTCCCAGCCACTTCCCCCACGGTGACCATTTGCAGATAGGATTTGTCGAAGAGGTCTGTTCTGCGGAACGACTCAGAGATGGTCTGGCCGGCAGAGATGTCGGCGATGAGCGCAGGGCCCTTGGATGCGAAGTAGGGGTTGCCGGTGGCACTCAGGCTCGCTTCAATCCCTTCGGCGAGTGGAACTCCTGCACTTTGGGTGAGGTGATAGGCCCACGAAAAGCGAGCAATCGCAAAGGCTCTCAGGCAGGGGCCGATGACGGGAAGATGCAGGAGGAACCGGTGAAAGATGATTAGAGCGGGAAGCACATAGGTTAATCCCTTATAGACTAGGATTACCGCGGTCAGGGCGATACCCCAACCGGCGAACCACTTGATGACTCCCGATTCTCCTTGCAGGCCCCAGCCGAGGATGTCGGAACTGACGTCTCCCTCTTCAGGTTCGCTGGTCCGCATTTCAGCAATAAAACCGGTCGCCCAGATCACCCCTCCAACAACGACAATCGCTGCCAGGAATTGTAGGATTGGCAGGATGATCTCACTGCGAAACTCGCGTCGGAGTCTTACGGTACTATCATAGTGATCGGCTAATGCTTCTAAGACCTCGGGGAGTTGTCCGGTCTGTTCGCCGACGGAGATCATCTTGACGAACAACTCGGGAAGAATGCTCGACCATTCAGCGACAATCGTCGCAAGGTCTTTCCCCTCGCGAAGCCCCTTGACGACATTCTTTGAAAGCTGCTTCACGCGGGAATGTGCAGCACTTTCGGCAGCGAGTTCGAATGTCTTGATGAACGGAACCCCGGCATGCAACATCGTTCGTAACGAACGACAGAACAAAGCGAGATGATGAAGCGGTATTTGTTTCGAGAAGATCATCGTGTTCCCTGAGTCTTATTCAGCATCATGCAAGAAAGCTGAAGTCTGCCGACGGAGTGAGAAGAGTCTGCAAACAGAAGGAAAAGAAACTGTCAGAGAGGGCGATTGCTTCGAGCGAGTGCGGTCCCCACGATCGGATCATGGGACTTCACGGAGTGGTGAGTCGGGATTGATCGAAGCCGCACGATTGGCGACATCTGGCGAATTTCGAGCGATCGGGTGGAATTCTGCTCTTTCCTGGAAACCGGGTTACGTCCTAGAATTTCCTGTGGTTTCCAAGGTCGCTCGGTCAACATGTGGCGTCGGTTGGCTGGTTGTGAAGAGCCTGCTTCGCAGGTTGCGGGCGGTCGCCTCGGGGAGGTATTGCCATGCGAATTGCCGTCGGTGGTGAAGAACTCAAGCGGACGTTTCAGGGTCTTGCTGAGCAGACGTTTCAAGTCGATCTCGGGATCGCTGATCCTGGGCTCATTGACTACCTTTCGGACTTGCTCGTCCGGTTCATTCGAGTCGATGCGATTTTCAAGGTTCGCAACCTCGAAGGAGAACGGCTCGAAGAGGTGGTCGCGATGTTGAGCGAAGCTCAGCAGAGAACCGGAACCCCACAACGGGAAATCTATCGTCACATCGGCGACTTCACGCTGTTTTGGACCGGCGTCTATCCAGAACAGTTACGTGAACTGAAGCATCCGAGTCGACGGGACTTCCTCATCGACTATCAGCAACAGGGAAAGCGGTCCTATTCGATCGCGAGCAGCCTTGAAATTGAAGAGTCGAACTCGCTGCTCCTGCATCGGTTGAGCCGAGAGTTTGAAACCTGTTCCTTCGGGTTGCGGAAGGTTCGCGAAGCGTGGTCTCGACTGGGGAAGCCAACATCCGACAGTTGGGACCCGGACCAGAATTGACGCACGTTGTTCGCCACCCAGCCGCCCCCTCAACACCAGTTGCCCCTCCCTCCCAGTAATCGTAGGGCAGGCTCCTGCCTGCCTTCCTTTTGGGGGATGATGGTCACATGCCCAATTAGCGAGCGTAGGTCAGGGTCCTGCCTGGCTTCCTGTTTGGGGGCCGTCATGTCGCTGTCGGACGGCAGGGACAGTAGGGTCCGCTGTGCGGACCGTGCTCAGGAGGATACACTCTCACAGGTCCGCACAGCGGACCCTACTTGGCTGGGCAGTATCGGCAAATCTGAGCAGCAGCCACAAGGAAGTCAGGCAGGAGCCTGACCTACACGAACTGAAGTTCCGATTTCCGTGGACCCAATCCCCAAGGACTGGCTAGAATGAACCGGCTCTGGGGCCAGATTGCCAGACGCCCCACAGTCCATTCGCGCACCCAAACACGGCAATCTGACCCCAGCCACCCCGCCGACTGACCACGTCACCAAGGAGTGGGAAGAATGACACGTCGTAGAAAGCTCGTCTTTTCTCTCATAGCAGGAGTGCCGTTACTCCTGGCAGGTTACATGGTATCCTACCCGATTATGGTTCGACGCTGCAGCACTATCGGTGATGGGTTTGTGCACTGTCCCGGACCGGGGCCGCCCGGAACGTGGGAGTTGCCTGTTGATTCCGGTGAATTCTGCGCTGACCGTCCGGCAGGTTCGCGCCTGCCTATTTATCGCCCCTTAGACAAAATGATCGATGCATTTCCAGATTCATTTGGTGTAGGAATGCTCTGGTTGGCGGAAAAAGTGGGGGTCGACAACGCATTCTATACTGCCACGAATTTAAGGCGACAAGCCCGCGACTGCAACGACTATTATTCGGTTCCGTGATCCGGCGACTGGGTGAGCAGAGTGGCATGGTCAAGTGAGAGCCCAATTCGGGTGCCGCTGGGTGCCCCGGCCATTTTATTGGCTAGGTCGCGGAGCAACGAGACGCTCGACCGTGAGGTTTCTGTGACAGTGGAACTTCCAGTCACACAGGAAGTTCACTGGCAGTCAGGATGGTCACTCGGCGAATCGACGGTCATGAGAAGCATTCTCACTTTGTGACGTTCTCATGCGACAAGCGATGTTCTGGCGGGGTGGCATTGTCGGGTAATGGGAGATTGTGGGTGCCATGCCCTCGCTTGCGTGGGGATGTGACGTTGGGGGGTCGTTTTGCTACGGTCGGCTCATGCAAACAGGTCATCGAAAGCAGCGAAAGGTGTACGACCGGGAGGGGGACGCTGATTTTCTTACTCTCCTGTTTTCGTCGGCTGCCCCGGCTGAGTCGACAACGGTCGTGCCGGTGGATGGTGGAGGCGATCTGTCTGTCGCGGGAGACTCATCCCTTCGATCTGTGGGCCTGGGTCATCATGCCGGGACATGTGCACCTGCTCCGCTGACCTCACGCAGGAACCCGGATCGCATCGATCCTCAGGACGATGAAACAATCCTTCTCCAGACGTGCCATCCTTTGGCTCAAGGAGTACTCACCGGAAGACAAATCACAACTGCTGGATCGACAACCGAACTCGGCCCGGCATGCCCACAAGCGAGGGCATGGCACCCAAAATCAACGAACATGCCACCCCGCCTTTCGTCGTACACTGTGCTTCACCTGAAAACGTCCCTGCCGACCGTGGTTCGTTGATCGTCCAATCAAACAAGCACTGGAAAACAGCGGAGGTTTTCATGATTTTCATATTTTCAACGCTGGAAGTACGCTGGTTTTAGGTCTGGTGTCGGCTTTCGCTCCGCGAAAGAATCTCTCTTTCGCGGAGTGAAAGGCGACAATCAGGCAGGGTGGTATTGTTTGGACGTTTTCAGTGGCACCCCAAAGGTCAACGGCGTTGAGTGCCACCTCGCCGCAGGTCGGGGGGTCGGGTTTCGTTTTGAGTGCTGATGAAGTAGTCTTCCCGAGGAGTTTCCACTGTTGACGATCCCTGCAACTGACGACGTGAGACATGGTCGATTCTGCCTCTGAGCCGCCGCGTCCTGGGACTGCGTTGATGATCGTGGGGATGCTGGTGACCGGATGTGCGGTGCTGGAACTTCTCGACATTCCGTGGCGTTACCCTTTGGCGGGGCGGGGGGGACCTTGGTTGTGGCTGATCGCGGGTATCGGACTGTTGACTGGTGGGTCATGGGACGTGTGGCGAGAGGATCATCCCCGGACCACATGGTCGCCCCGCGAAAAGGGCCAGCGGTTTCAGTCGCTCGTGTTGTACACTCGGACTGGCTGCCATCTGTGTGACGATGCGAAACATCTGTTGTCGCAGTATCAACATCTGCTCCCAGCCGTAGTCGAAGTGAACATCGATGAATCGCCCGAACTGCGAGAGAAGTTTACGACGTGTGTCCCCGTGGTCGAGATCGACCGGAAGATTCGTTTCCGAGGGGCAGTGAGCGAGGCACTGCTTCGCCGGTTGATTGATGGGACGAGGCCGATGGAGGTTTGAAGGGGGAGGAGTCACAGGATTCAGGAGTCAGGGGATGCAGGTTAGGGATTAGGGATTGGAGGGGAGCATGAGGGGGATTTGTTGGGGGGTGTTGTTGTGTGTCGGTCTTTTCTTTGTAGGGAGCGTCTCTGCGGGGGAGCCGACGTGGGAGGGGGTGGAGTTTGCGAAGGTGGGGGAGGTTTCGCTCAAGCTTGACCTGTATCTTCCGGAGGGAGCGGGGCGACGTGAGGGTGTCGAGGGAAAAACACGGGGGCTGCCGCCGTTGGTTGTGTATGTGCATGGAGGGGCTTGGCGCGCGGGTTCGCGGGGGAAGCCGCCGGTTTCCGATTGGACATCGCTGGGGTTTGCGGTGGCGAGTGTCGACTACCGACTGAGCACGATGGATCGATTCCCGGCTCAGATTCACGACATTAAAGCGGCGATTCGTTATCTGCGGGCACACCATGAACGGTTGCAGATTGACACGTCGGTCATTGCGATCGTGGGGTCGTCAGCCGGGGGGCATTTGGCGGCATTGGTCGGGGTCACCAATGGGGACCGGGAGTTGGAAGGGACTGTCGGCGATCATTTGGAACAGTCGTCCGATGTGCAGGCGATTGTGTCGTATTATGGTGCCTCGAATCTGGAGACGATTCTGTCTCAATCGACGCCACACGGTTTGAGCGTGCGTGTTCCTGCTTTGGAATTACTGCTGGGGGGACAGCCTGAAAAGGTGGTGGCACTGGCGAAGCAGGCGAGCCCGGTGACGCATGTCGACAAATCCGACCCGCCGTTGCTGTTGGTTCACGGAGATCAGGATCGGCAAATGCCCGTGAATCAGTCGTTAGAACTGCAAGGGGCGTACGAAGCGGTGAATCGACCTGTCACGTTGCAGGTTCTACACGGCAGCGGACATGGTGGCGCGGAGTTCTATGCTCCTCCGGCCCGAGATGTGGCGATCGAGTTTTTGAACCGCCACCTGAGAGAACGGCGGGGCAGTCGGGACGAGTCGTCTTCATCGGCCACACCGCAAGGAGTACGAGATGTTGGGCGCAGATGATCGTGAATTCCCGCCGCTCGAAGGGTGCTGATCCGTTCCACGACCACTGTTTCTTGAAATCGAATCTTCCGGGGTGTCGTTTCGGGACGGGATTCGATAACATTGACCGACGCGCTCCAGTTTCTGCACATCGTGTTGGTCAGCTTCCTTCCACCCTCGGGGTGAGGATGAGGGATGTTGAGGAGGGATGCATGTGGAGAGATCTACATGAAAGTCGGCTGCGTGTATGAGAGGTGCGGGGGGATGACTACAAGCGTGCAGTCGGGGGCGGTGAGTCGCCTGACTGAACTTTTCTATAGGTCGAATGTTCGCTGAATCCGGATTGGATACGAAGCGGCCATCCAGGGAGGAACGAGTGTCGCTGGCACGGTTGTTTGAGTCGAAGTTTCGGGGAGATATCCGATTTCGTGGGGCTGCCTATGTGGAGGCAGACCGGGTCAGTGTGACTCGCGTCTTGCCAGACCATCTGTTTGCGGTGGTTCGCGATGGGGACGAGTTTCAGACACAGCTCTCCCGTCAAAACGGCGAGCTGAAGATGTTCTGTTCCTGCGTCGGCGACTCGAAGACGAAGCAGCCCGCCTGTAAGCATCTCTGGGCGACGCTCCTCGTCGTAGATGTCGGCGACTTCATGCCAGGCCAGGCGACACTCGGAAGTATTCCGCCGTTCGCAGCAGTCTCGGAAAAGCTGGTTTTCGATGATGAGCTTGATGACGAAGTCGAAACGGGGGATGTCTTTACCCCCAGGGCATCTCGCGAAGCCCGCAAGCCTGCGGTGGCGGCTGTCACCAAGCGATTGCGAGACTGGGAGAGCCGACTCCTCGAACTTCGCAACCGCTTCTCCCCCGACTCGTCCAAGGCGAAGGGGGACGAACGCGAGCGAGAGATCTTCTATGAAATTGATCTGAAAGAGAGCCGCGATGTCGGGCGGCTTGTGTTGCAGACATCCCAACGACAACGCCGGGCGAACGGTCAATGGGGAAAACTGAAGCCTCTGAAAATTCGACAGGGGAAGCTCGATGACGTCGAGTCGCAGGAGGATCGGCGGATTCTCGCGTACCTCGTTGGCGGTACGCCCGAACGTTCGGGATGGGTCGCTCAGCAGACAGAGTTTCAGACGGCAATGTTCCGTTACATCATGCCGTTTGAACTCGCGGAACTGTTGCTCCCGATGATGTGTGCGACCGGTCGACTTCGGTATCAGGACGACTCGGAAGCGAACTTCACCCCGGTGCAGTGGGACGATGGGCCAGCATGGTCGCTTTGTCTGGCGATGAAGCATTTGCAAGACGATGGGAAGTGGACCGTCGAAGGAGAGTTGCGTCGCGAGTCGCAGATACTTCCACTCCGGAAGGCCTCGTTGGTGGTTGCGGGAGGGCTGGTTCTCAACGACTCGCAAATCTCCCGGCTCGACGACTATGGAGCCTTCGACTGGGTTTCGCTGGTCAAAGAAGAACAGGGGCTTGTGGTTGACGAAGGGGAGGAACAGGAACTCGTCGACCAGTTGCTCGATATGCCCGCGATGCCCGAACTGGACTTGCCGGAAGAGCTTCGTCTGGAGGAAGTTCGGGTCGTCCCGACACCCAAACTGCGGATTCGTTCGCCGCGCGGGAAAGGGTGGAAGCACGAACGATTGCAGGGAAATGTCGAGTTTGACTATGCCGGGACGATGGTTCCCGCCTCAAGCACTCGTTGGGCGATTGTCCAACGGGCCGAGGGACGCTGTCTCGTTCGAGATCGCGAGTATGAAGCCTCTTGCTGGGGGCTGCTGAAGGAGTGCGGCTTCCGTCGTCTGCTCGATCAGTTTCGTCAACAACGAGATGTCGACATTGCCGTCAGCGACTTGGCTCGGGGCGTGCGGACCTTGATGGAACAGGGCTGGGAAGTGCTGGCCGATGGTCGCGAGGTGCGACAGGTTGGCAAGATGAACTTCCAAGTTCGTTCACAAGTTGACTGGTTCGAATTGACAGCCGACGTCGACTTCGGCGGCGTGAAAGCGTCGTTCCCGGAGCTCCTCTCGGCCATCGCGCGACATGACGGGACCATTCGTCTGGACGATGGTTCGATCGGTCTCTTGCCCGAAGAGTGGCTGGAACAGTACGGGTTGCTGGCTGGTCTTGGACAGACCGATGGCGAACATTTGAAGTTCGGCATCTCCCAGGCGATGCTTCTCGATTCGCTCCTCTCAAGCGAAGAGAACGTCGTCGTCGATGAACAGTTCTCGGACCTTCGAGAACGGATGCGTAATTTCGAGGGGATTGCTCAAGCGGCTGAGCCAAAGGGCTTTAAGGGGGCGCTTCGAGGGTATCAGCGAGAAGGTCTCGGTTGGTTAAAGTTCCTGCACGAGTACCGATTCGGCGGCTGTCTCGCGGATGACATGGGTCTCGGTAAGACGGTGCAACTCCTGGCGTTGCTGCAAGACCGCGTACTGGCTGGTGAGTCAAAGCATCCGTCAATCATCGTGTTGCCGAAGTCGCTGATGTTTAACTGGGCCCAGGAACTTCACAAGTTCACCCCAGAAGTGAGCTTCGTCGAGTACAGCGGGGCTGAACGTCACACATTGCGAGATCAGTTCCCCAAGATCAACGTGATTCTGACGACCTATGGAACCTTGCGTCGTGACATTGTGGAACTGCGGGACTACCAGTTCGACTATGCCGTTCTGGACGAAGCACAGACGATAAAGAATGCATCGTCGCAAGTTGCCAAGGCGTGCCGACTGTTGAACGCCAAGCATCGTCTTGCCCTCAGCGGTACTCCCATCGAGAACCATCTGGGGGACCTCTGGTCGATCTTCGAGTTCCTCAATCCCGGGATGCTCGGTCGCAGTTCGGCCTTCCGATCGGTCATGGGAGACACGAAGGACGAACAGTCTCGTCAATGGCTTAGCCGTGGTCTGAAGCCGTTTGTGTTGCGACGAACCAAGAAGCAGGTTGCGACAGAACTCCCGGATCGGATGGAAGAGACGATCTTCTGCACCATGGGAACACGTCAACGCAAGTTGTATGACGAGCTTCGCGATCATTACCGGCAATCGCTGTTGGGAGTGGTGCGAGATCAGGGGATGGGCAAGGCAAAGATGCACGTACTCGAAGCACTGCTGCGTCTGCGTCAGGCGGCATGTCATCCAGCGCTTCTCGATCAGGGAACAGACGACGAACGATTTGCTAAACTCGATTATCTCTGCCCGCAACTCGAAGAACTGATCGACGAAGGACACAAGTCGCTCGTCTTCTCGCAATTCACCAGCATGCTGTCGATCGTCCGCAAGCATCTCGATGCCCGTGGTATTCGATATGCGTACCTTGATGGCAAGACGCGAGATCGTCGCGAGGTGGTCGACGAGTTTCAGAACGATCCCGACTGCAAAGTCTTCTTAATCAGCTTGAAGGCGGGGGGCCTGGGACTCAACCTGACGGCTGCCGAGTACGTATTTCTGCTCGACCCGTGGTGGAACCCCGCCGTCGAAGCACAGGCCATCGACCGTGCCCACCGCGTCGGCCAAACTCGGCAAGTCTTCGCTTATCGGCTCATCTGTCAGGACACCGTCGAAGAGAAGATTCTGGAGCTTCAGAAGAGCAAGCGAGACCTTGCCGACGCGATTCTGGAAGTCGACAATCGCCTCATCAAGGACCTGACAACCGAAGACCTTGAGATGCTACTGTCGTAGCAGCACGTTGAAGAACGACCGTGTGTCAGCTTTTCCAAGATGACATATGCAACCCGTACACCTTCTGCCGAGACATCAATCGGAACGACGCGATTTCCCCGCGAACCGCAAGGCATCCCGGACCTGATTGAGAAGATTAAACAGTGACACAGGATTAAGGCGGCCCACCACACGTTGGCCCGGCCGGTAAGGTGGTCGGGGCCCCAGCGCGGGAGCTTGGAACACCTGCTTTTTCAGATTTTGTCAGAGGATCATCAATCCTGCGATCTTTGGGGATGGGCCATTGGTGGCTGGTTGAGACAGGGGGCTGACGTCCCTTGCTCGCTGGGGGGAGAAATGGGGGGTGGGCTGGCATTGTGGGGCGGGGTGTCTAAACTCTGCTGTTTGCGGCAGGGCGATTCCTTCGGACACCAGAACCACAGCTTCCATGGCCAAAGATTTCTTAGAAGGCGTTCGCGAACGCTACGATGTTGTTGTGATTGGCTCCGGCCTGGCTGGGCTGACGGGGGCCAATGTGCTCGCAAAACAGGGCTATTCGGTCCTGTTGCTGGAGCATCATTACCAACTCGGCGGAATGGCGACGTGGTTCAAGCGTCGTGGGGGACACATCTTTGACATCTCCCTGCACGGCTTTCCGGTCGGGATGATCAAGAGTTGTCGGAAGTATTGGACGCCAGAAATCGCCGAGTCGATTGTCCAACTCAAGGGGGTGCGGTTCGAGAATCCGCAGTTCTCGCTGCAAACGACGTTTGATCGGCAGGACTTCACCCGGATTCTGACCGACAAGTTTGACGTTCCATTCGAGACGGTGGATCGTTTCTTCTCGTCGGCCCGGGAGATGAACTTCTTTGATGCCCAGCAGAAGACAACCGGCGAGTTCTTCGAGGAGTTTTTCCCCGGTCGGAGCGATGTCGTCCGGCTGTTGATGGAGCCAATCACTTATGCGAACGGATCGACGCTGGAAGACCCAGCCATCACGTACGGGATCGTGTTCAGCAACTTCATGAGCAAGGGAGTCTTCACCTTTCAGGGGGGGACCGATGCCCTTGTCACCAAGATGCGGGCGGAACTCGAGAAAAACGGGGTCGATATTCGGATTCGTTCGCTGGTCGAGAAGGTTGAAGTGTCGGCTGATCGACAGGTGCAGGGGGTCTGGGTGAATGGGAAGTTCATTCAGGCGGGAGCGATCCTGTCGAACTCGAACATTAAGAGCACGATCCTGAAGCTGGTGGGCCGGGAGCATTTTGACAAGGAGTATCTGGAAGAGGCGGAAGGGGTGCGGTTGAACAACTCGAGCTGTCAGGTGTACATCGGCCTGAAGCCTGGCGAGGGGTTCGACAATCATGGGGACCTGCTGTTTCACTCGGAGCACAAGGGGTTTGACATCAACGCCATGCTCTCGATGGATGTGAGCAGCAGGACGTTTTCGTTCTACTATCCCGAGACGCGTCCCGGGTCGGACCGCTGGCTGGTGGTGTCATCGACCAACGCGAACTTTGCCGACTGGGCGAAGTTGTCGAAGGAAGAGTACGAGCGGGAGAAAGCATCACTCTGTCAGTCGACCCTTGACTGTTTGGAGCGGTATGTCCCCGACATTCGGCAGAAACTCGATTGGGTCGAAGCCTCGACGCCGTTGACCTTCAAGCATTACACAAGGCACGTGCAGGGGGCGAGCTTCGGGACCAAGTTCGAGGGGCTGAAGGTCTCCCAAACGCTCCCGGAACAGATCGGTGGGCTGTTCCATGCCGGAAGCGTGGGGATCATCATGTCCGGCTGGCTGGGGGCAGTCAACTACGGTGTGATCACGGCGAATGAAGTCGACAAGTACCTGACGCCGTCGGCAGCGACGATTTGACGGAGGGATTTCTGTTGATTTTCTTGGCCACGGATTTGACGGATTGATACGGATTAAGGGGCGGATTGTTGTAAGGGGGCCATTGGAGTTTGATAGCGACGGGGGCCAAAGTCGCAGGCGTTGGGCTTTGAGTTGGTTCGACTCATCCGTTCTTGGTCCGTCTGTCATCCGTCAAATCCGTGGCTAATTGATTCACAAGTATGCGTCCTAACACACAGGAGAACAACGGATGACACCGCAGCGAGCGATGCGATTGGGGATTGAGATGGCGGACCTTATCGCCAGTGGGTATCTGGGGGATTTGTCTGATGCGGACATGCTGCATCGACCTTGTGAGGGGGCAAATCATATCAAGTGGCAGTTGGGTCACTTGATTGTTTCGGAGCACAAGATGATTGAAGGGGTCTCGCCGGGATCGATGCCTCCGTTGCCTGAGGGGTTTGCTGAGCGGTATACGAAGGAGACATCAACGATTGATGATCCGGCAGCGTTTGATAGCAAGGAGACACTGTTGGCGACTGCGGCTGAGCAACGGGCGGCGACTTTAGCGGCTCTCGACAAGACGTCGGCTGACGATTTCGACAAGGAAACGGGGGTGGATTACGCTCCAACCGTCGGTTCGATGTACTCAATGCAAGGCTCACATCTGCTAATGCATGCGGGGCAATGGGCAATTATTCGTCGTCAATTGGGTCGCCCGCCGTTGTTCTAGACAGGGCAGGGGAGTGACCATTTCCCGTTGAGGAACTCGAGGGCGGGGGGGATCAGTTGCATCCGGGGCGGGGAATGGTATGTTACCAGTCTGTTGAAGTTCTGTTCAGAATAGTTGTTGCTGATCCGAGCGGTTTGCCGTCGGTATCGGCTGTTAAATCAGGAGAGCATTAGAATGTCGATTACGAAAGATCGCAAAGACGAGTTGATTCAGGAGTTCCGTCAATCCGATTCGGATACCGGTTCTTCGGACGTGCAAATTGCCGTGTTGACGGAGCGAATTAACGCTCTGACAGGGCATTTGCGGGGTCATAACAAGGATCACTCGAGTCGACGCGGGCTGTTGATGATGGTGAGTCGTCGTCGTCGGCTGCTGGATTATGTGCGATCGAAGGATCCGGCTCGATACGTCGAGTTGATTACCCGTCTGGGCATTCGTAAGTAGTGTTCGATCTTTTCGTGTGATGTTTTGGCTTGGCAAAGCCGGTCTGTGGGCAAGAGATTGCGTGGTCACAGGCTGGCGAGTCGGGTTTTGAGGCGGGGTGACGTCCTTGGATTGCCCTGTTTTTTCCGGCTTGCGTGGTAGAGAAGCAGTCGTTGTCGTTTTGAAGAGTTTTTGGTGCTCGGGTGAATGATTGCCCGAGCGATTTGTGTTTGGGTGAGGCATTGAGGCGTTTGGGGCAACAGGTGGGCGAGGCAGTAGCTCGCGGCAGGTTGGCCGATTCTTGATGCGACGGTGGATCGGTTTTTAGACTTGCCGATCTGGTACTGGTGGCTTGGTCTCTGGCCGCACGGCTCATGTGATGAGCATTAGCGGGGAGACGGGCAAGGATTTCGCGGGAGAAATCACACGGAGGAGGCACGAAGGGGTCCGAGACTCCGCGCCGCTGACGCACCCATTTCTGGGGTGCCTATTCGTCGAATCGCTATGGCTCGGGCGACTTCGTGCATTCTCCGCTGTGTGTCTTACTTGCGAATTCTTGCGGCCCGCCCACCTTCAAAGTCGGTTATGTCGTGAAGACAGAAGTGGTAGGGAAATAGTGAAAGTTCGTGTTGAACGTGAAATTGGTGGCAGAACATTTTCTTTGACGACTGGTCAGATTGCCAAACAGGCAAGTGGCTGCGTCATCATTCAGTATGGCGAGACGTCGGCTTTGGTCGCGGCTCAGACTGGACCGGGTCGTCCGGGGCTCGATTTCTTCCCGTTGACGGTCGATTACCGGGAACGATACGCCGCAGCAGGGAAGTTCCCCGGCGGATTCTTGAAGCGGGAAGGGCGTCCGACGACCCGCGAAATTCTGACGGCTCGATTGACGGATCGTCCGATTCGTCCGCTGTTCCCGAAGGGGTTCCGCGATGAAGTGCAGATTCAGATCAATGTCATGTCGTGCGACAAGATCAACGATCCCGATGTGCTGTCCATTACTGGTGCCAGTGCCGCGTTGAGTGTGGCCCCGCTGCCGTTTCAGGGGCCCATCGCCGCTGTACGGGTCGGTTTGATTGATGGCGAATTCATCCTGATGCCGACCTACGAGCAGACGAAGGAAAGTTCCTTGGACCTCGTGGTTGCTGGAAGCGATCACTCGATCCTGATGATCGAAGGTTTTGGCGATCAGATTCCAGAAGAGCAAATGGGTGATGCCCTGATGTTCGGCCACAAGGCGATTCGGGATCTGTGCGATTTGCAGCGGGAACTGGTGAAGGCGGTCGGAACAGCCCCGTTCGAGTACGTCCCCGCCCCCGAAAACCCCTTCTTGTCGGTCATTAAGAGTGAGTGCTACGACAAGATCAAGGAAGCTCGTCAGAACCCCAAGAAATCGGAGCGTTCTGCGGGCTGCCGTGCGGTGCGTGATGCTGCCGTCGCCAAGCATTTCCCGGATGGGAAGGAAGTTCGAGAAGATGGTCGCACCTTGGCCGAGTTCAAGGAAGCGTTTCATGACATCGACAATCAGGTGTGTCGCGACTTGACTCTGGCGGGGAATCGTCTGGACGGTCGCAGCCTGACGACGTTGCGAAACGTCGAGTGCGAAGTTGGTCTCATCCCACAGATTCACGGTTCGGCTCTGTTTACACGGGGCGAAACGCAGTCGCTGGCCAGTGTGGTGCTAGGGACCGCCCGAGATAAGCAGCGTCAGGAAGGTCTCTTTGAAGAGACAGCCAAGGCGTTCATGCTCGATTACAACTTCCCGAGCTACTCGGTCGGAGAAGTGCGTCCGATTCGTGGTCCAGGACGTCGGGAGATTGGTCACGGAGCTTTGGCCGAGCGATCTGTGGAGCCGATGTTGCCGACGCCGGAAAAGTTCCCCTACACGATCCGGGTGATTTCGGACATCACCGAGTCGAACGGTTCGAGTTCGATGGCAAGCGTCTGTTCAGCGACGTTGTCACTGATGGATGCCGGTGTCCCGTTGCGTCAGCCGGTCGCAGGGATTTCGATTGGTCTGGTCAAAGAAGGGGACAAGTACGTCCTGTTGACCGACATCATTGGTGATGAAGACCACTTCGGCGACATGGACTTCAAAGTCGCGGGAACCCCGAAGGGGATCACCGGGATTCAGTTGGACCTGAAGAACGACGGGATCAGTGAAGAGATCATGCGGGCGACGTTGGCACAGGCGGCGACCGCTCGGGTCGAACTGCTGAAGACGATGTTGACCGCAATCCGGCGACCTCGTGCGGAAGTCTCGCAATACGCTCCACGTATCGCGTCGACGAAGATCAACCCGGAGAAGATTGGCTTGCTGATCGGTCCGGGCGGGAAGAACATCCGGGCGATTCAGGAAGAGACGCAGACCGTCATCGACATCGAAGAAGACGGGACCGTGACGATTGCCGCTCCGTCGCAGGAGTCGTGCAATGCCGCCTTGGCTCGCGTGGAAGCGATGACGGAAGAAGTTCGCGTCGGGCGGGTGTACTCGGGGAAAGTCGCTTCGATCAAGGACTTCGGTGCCTTCATTGAAATCGCTCCGGGGAAAGATGGCCTGCTGCACATCAGCGAATTGTCGAATGGCTTCGTGAAGTCTGTCGGCGACATTCTGTCCGTCGGCGACGTGATCGACGTCAAGGTGATTGCAGTCGATGAGCAGAATCGGGTCAAACTCTCTCGTAAGGTGCTAATGGAAGGTGGTGAAGAGGGTGAGGGGGGCGGCGAAGGTGCCGCAGAACCCGAAGCCCGTGAGCCTCGCGGCGACCGTGGCGGCGACAAAGGTGGCGATCGTGGTGGTCGTTCACGACGCTAATTGACGAGGCGAGTTGACACACTGGGACGGTCCTTTCGACCGGCTCTGTGTCGTCTTTCTTGAGGGAAGTTCTGCGTGCCGAGGTGGGTGAACCGTCACCCCCTCGGCACGTTTTTTGTTTTTGCGAAGGTTTCCGGGTGAAATCGGCTCGGTCTCTGAGGCAAAAAATCAGAACGCAAAGCGAGGGGACCCAGAACTGGCTTCGTTGTCTGACGTCTGCCAGAGGGTGACTTGGGCCGGGAAGAGGGGGGATTCCCATGAGCGGGTTTTCGCGGCGGTTGCTTGGCGCAGTTTCGGGAGTGCTTATCCTACAAACCGTCGACACGCTTGGTGTCTTGGTCTCTTGGTGATGGTGTCGTATTTTGTGACGGAAGGGGTTCTCCTTTCGTCATTTGCAGGGAAAGTTGTTCCATAATGTCTGCTCCGTATCGTGTGTTGCTGCGTGATAACCTCTCCTCTGCGGCAGTCGAACTCCTCAAGGGGAGTCCTGAGATTGAAGTGGTCGATGAGCGCGAGCTCGAATTTGACCCGGCTCAGTTGACAGCGGTCTTGCAGACAGTCGATGCAGTCATCATTCGCAGTAAATGCAAGATGACGCCGGCGATTCTCGAAGGGCAGACGCGGTTGAAGCTGATTGTGCGGGCGGGGGTCGGGGTCGACAACATCGATCAACCGGCGGCGACTCGAAATGGGATCATCGTCTCGAACACTCCAGCTGGGAATACGACAAGCACCGCAGAACATGCGATTGCGATGATGATGGCTCTCTCCCGTAACATCGGTCCGGCATCGAATGTCATGCGGGAAGGGGGTTGGGACCGGAACAAGTATCAGGGGACGCAGGTTGCGGGGAAGACGATCGGCGTTGTCGGACTGGGGCGGATTGGCCTGGAAGTGGCCCGTCGGTGTCGCGGACTGGAGATGACGGTGCTGGGGTACGATCCGTTTCTGACCGAAGAACGGGCGAAAGAACTGGGAATTGAGCTGTTTCGCGATATCGATGAACTCGTGAAGCGTTGTCAGTACATCACCGTGCATACCCCGCTGACTGAGCAGACACGCAATTTGCTGAACGCCGAACGCCTGGCGATGATGCCTCGCGGTGGGCGAGTGATTAACTGTGCTCGTGGCGGGATTGTGGATGAAGAGGCGCTCGCCGATGCGGTGGAGTCGGGCCATGTGGCGGGGGCGGCGTTGGACGTGTTTGTGAAAGAGCCTCCCGCTGCTGATTCGCGATTGCGAAAACTTCCGCAAATTCTTTGTACACCGCACCTTGGGGCATCGACTGATGAGGCCCAGGAGCAGGTGGCCATCGAAGGAGCCGAGATTGTTCAGGCGTTTCTGGTTCGCAACGAGATTCGACATGCGGTCAACATGGCTCCGGTGTCGGCTCGAGAGATGCAGGGGTTGCGTCCGTACTTGGATTTGGGGTACCGACTGGGCCTGCTGTTGGCTCAGTTGACGCAAGGGAGGGCACAGCAAGGGGTGCGATTGCATTTCCGAGGCGATGCTGCGTCGCAGCCGGTGAAGTTGATCACCAATGCTTTTACAGCGGGATTGTTGTCCAGGGCGATGGATGACAGTGTGAATCTGATCAATGCCGAATTTCAGGCTCGGGGGCGAGGGATTGAGATTTCTTCCACCAGTTCCAACGAGATGGGAGCATTTTCGACATTGGTTACGGCAACCATCGAGACCGATCAGGGGGCTGTCACGGCTGCGGGGACGATGTTTGGCAACGATTTCCTGCGACTCGTACGATTGGAAGACTACCAGATGGACGCCTATCTCGATGGGACAATGCTGGTTTATCGACACCGTGATGTTCCCGGTTTGATTGGTGCGATCGGGACGGTCTTCGGGAAATATGGGGTCAACATTTCGCATTTGGCGTTGGGGCGTGAACGGAATGAGCCGGGGGGGAACGCGATTGCGGTGCTTAATGTCGACAATGACCCATCAGAGGAAGCAATGTGCGAGATTTCGGGGCATCCGAACGTAACCGGTTTGCAGTTGGTACACCTTCCGAAGGCGGGAGCCCCTTTGCCATGGTTTGGTTTGTAGTCGCCCGTTGGGATGGTGATGTTGGACTTTGACACAAGGGGGTGTCTGAGGGGTTGCAGACAGGGGGGGCTGCACTCTATAGTTCGCGACTTGATGTCGATCGGGTTGTTTGAATCCGAAAAAGTCAGGAAAACGTGGTTGTCAAGTCATCGCGAACCTTGATTGCCCAGCGGCTGTCGCTACCATCAGCGGCTTCCACAAGCCGGTGGGACTGCTAGCGTAGCTCAACGGTAGAGCTCCGGTTTTGTAAACCGGGGGTTGTGGGTTCAAATCCCTCCGCTAGCTTTTGTTTGAAACTGCGAAGTTTTGCGGCGAAGAAGGTGTTGGAAGTTGTGGTTTCGGTTTGTGGATCGGAATTGCACGTCAGGGTTGCGAAGGGGTGGTTTTTGCGGAAGAGTGATTGACGGGGGTGTACCCGAGTGGCCAAAGGGGCCAGACTGTAAATCTGGTGGCACAGCCTTCGGAGGTTCGAATCCTCCCACCCCCACTCCCTCGGGTAGACCTTGGTCTGGCTGAGGGGAAAGAGTTGTTTGAGTTGAGTGTTGCGTGAAAACTTGGGGCGTCTGCGGGCGTAGCTCAATGGTAGAGCTCCAGCCTTCCAAGCTGGTGGTGAGGGTTCGATTCCCTTCGCCCGCTCTTGGTGAGTGGAAAGGTTGTGTTGAGGTTTTGTTGGAGTGAGTTGAGTTTGGGTTGGCTTGCCGCTGGTGATTCCGATTTGTTGGCGTGGAGTTCGCGAGTGTTGCGGGTCGGTCCGGTTGTGCTGCTGTAGCTCAGTTGGTAGAGCGCGTCCTTGGTAAGGACGAGGTCAAGGGTTCAAGTCCCCTCAGCAGCTTACCGGCTTGTCCGGTGTGAGTGTGTCGGTGGGGTGTTCCTTCGACTCCCTCACCGGGGTTGAGTGTTTCTAGTTCCCTAGTATGGCCCATTTCGGGTCGTCGCATTCCTCACCGTGTACACCGGGAGGTTGGAGTAAAAGTCATGGCGAAGGAAGTCTTTCAGAGAACAAAACCACACGTAAACGTTGGAACCATTGGGCACATCGACCATGGCAAGACGACTTTGACGGCGGCCTTGTTGGCAGTGCAGACCGGTAAGGGTCTGGCGAAGTTCAAGAGTTATGCCGATATCGCCAAGGGTGGTACGGTTCGTGATGCCACCAAGACGGTGACCATTGCTGTGTCGCACGTCGAGTACGAGTCGGAAACTCGTCACTATGCACACATCGACTGCCCTGGTCACGCGGATTATATTAAGAACATGATCACCGGTGCTGCTCAGATGGACGGCGCCATTCTCGTGGTCTCGGCTGCAGACGGGCCGATGCCGCAGACTCGTGAGCACATTCTTCTTGCTCGCCAGGTGAACGTTCCTGCTCTGGTTGTGTTTCTGAATAAGTGCGACCTTGTCGACGATGCTGAGTTGCTCGAGTTGGTCGAAATGGAAGTTCGCGAACTGTTGTCGAAGTATGACTTCCCTGGCGATGACATCGTCGTGGTGAAGGGGTCGGCGAAGCCGGCTCTCGACAGCCCGACTGATCCGGTCGCCAACGCCTGTATCGGCGAGTTGATGGATGCCCTGGATGCCAATATTCCAGAGCCGGCCCGTGAAGCCGACAAGCCGTTCCTGATGGCTATCGAAGACGTCTTCTCGATTGCTGGTCGTGGAACGGTGGTGACCGGTCGTATTGAAAAGGGTGTCATTAAGGTTGGTGAAAAGGTTCAGATCATCGGCTTGGCTGACACTCAAGAGACAACCTGTACTGGCGTTGAAATGTTCCAGAAGACCATGAATGAAGGGATGGCTGGCGATAACGTCGGGATTCTTCTTCGTGGTACCGGTAAGGATGACGTGCAGCGTGGTCAGGTCTTGGCGAAGCCAGGGTCGATCAAGCCGCACACGAAGTTTGAAGCTGAAGTTTACGTCTTGAGCAAGGAGGAAGGTGGTCGTAAGACCCCATTCTTCAGCGGATATCGTCCTCAGTTCTACTTCCGGACCACTGACGTGACCGGTGCGGTGACGTTGCTGGGTGGAGCAGAAATGTGTATGCCAGGCGACAACGTCAAGTTGGAAGTGGAGATGGGTAAGCCCGTCGCTATGGAAGATGGCGTTCGCTTCGCTATTCGTGAAGGCGGCCGGACCGTTGGTTCGGGGATTGTTACCAAGATCATTGCCTAGTTTTTGGCGGAACTTGGTGTGTTAGAGTGTTGTTGAGTGGTTTGTGCAGTGGCGATGTTCGTCGCTGAGTTTCGGATTTGCCTCCGATCTCCGTCCTGTCTTATCGGGGCGGAGATCGGTTTTGTTCAACAGGTGAGGGTGTCTCTCATGGCCCGCGAGTATGTCTGGCTGGAGTGTACCGAGTGTAGCAGTCGGAATTACCGTACTCCGAAGGAGATGCGGGGGACCGAGCGCTTGGAGTTGAAAAAGTACTGTCGTGAGCAGCGGCAGCATACTGTGCACAAAGAGTCGCGCAAGAAATAGTGGCTCGGTGTTGGTGTTTTATCTCGGCTGGTTGCTGGGATGGAGGCCTACGGGTGTAGCTCAATTGGCAGAGCAGCGGATTCCAAATCCGCAGGTTGGGGGTTCAAGTCCCTCCGCCCGTGTTTGTTGGCTGCCCCGTGTGGTGACCTGGAAGGTTTGTGAGATGATCTGTGGCGGTCTCCGTTGGCCTTGGTGTCTGCGGCGAGTAATGGTCGTCACGCAAGGAAGTCCCGCGAGCGGCAACGATTGACTAGGACAGGATGAACACGATGGCACGAGCCAGTGAACAGCGGACGTTCGCCGGAGAACTTCTCTCGGCAACGCAATACAAGCGGAATCAAGGTCGCATGACGCGACGACTTACGGGCATTGCCGTGGCGGTCGTGGTGTTACTCGCCTGTTGGCGGTTGCAGGTCGTCGTCTTGGCAAATCGTCCGGATGTCGTCAAGTATGGTGTCACGTTTGGTTTGGGCCTTGCGGGTTTGTGGTTTGCCTATCGATTGGTGAATTACCCAAAGTTCGCCGACTTTTTGGTGTCGGTCGAGGCAGAAATGGACAAGGTCTCCTGGGCATCGAAGGAGTACCTGATTCGAGCGACTGGCGTGGTGTTGGGGACGATGGGACTGTTGGCAGCGTTTCTGTTGGTTTGTGATCTCGTATGGCGTACGCTGTTCGGGTGGGTTGGTTTTCTGCGGATTTGATAGGTTTCAGTGTGGAGATTCGGGGTGTCTCTTCTCTTCGGTTCACGACGCGAGCCAAAGATTGTTTGAAAACGTCCCGTTAGACGGTTGCAATTCCGCGTCGTACTTCTCAAGATGCCCGATTCGATGAACGACAACGACCCCACAGTTCCCGGTGCAGCAATCGAACCCGCAGAAATGCAGTGGTACGTGCTGAAGGTTCAGACGAATCGGGAGCGATCGATCAAGGATTCGCTTGTTCGCCGGATTAAGATGGAAGGGATGCAGGAGTTTTTTAAGGAAATCCTCATTCCAACAGAGAAGGTCGTAGAAACAAAGGGTGGAAAGCGAAAGGTTCGGGAGCAGAAGTTGTATCCCGGATACATGATGGTGGAGATGCGACTGACCGACGAGAGTTGGCATCTGGTGCGGTCGACCAACGGTGTTGGAGACTTTACCGGGGCGGCCGGTAAACCGGTTCCGATGCAGCAACATGAGGTTGAGCGGCTCTTCGCGGCGACTCAGGTTGGGGTTGAGCCGGAAGAGGAGAAGGTGCAGGTTAAGTTTCATGTTGCCGTCGGTGATGTGGTGAAGGTGAAGGAGGGGCCCTTCGAGAGCTTCGAGGGGTCTGTTGATTCGCTGGATGCGGGGACTGGTAAAGTGAAGGTGTTGATTGAGATTTTTGGGCGGTCAACCGAGGTGGAGCTGGAGCACTGGCAGGTTGAGAAGGCTTAGTGGCGTGTGAGTTAGCGGATTGTTTCCCTGGTGTGAAAACATTTGGCGTCGTTGCCAGTAAGAGTTAGAAACATGGCGAAGAAGCAGGTTGTCAAGGAGATCAAGGTTCAGGTTCCGGGTGGTCAGGCGACCCCGGCGCCTCCTGTTGGTACCGCATTGGGTCCGCACGGTGTGAACATTGGTCAGTTTGTTCAGCAGTTCAACGAGAAGACTCGTGAGCTGAATGGCATGATCGTGCCGGTTGTGATTACGGTTTATAATGACCGTTCCTTTGAGTTTTCGATCAAGAGTCCACCCGCTGCGGTGTTGTTGAAGAAGGCGGCTCAGATTGCCAAGGGGGCGTCAAATCCTCGCACACAGAAGGTTGGGGTTGTTTCTCGCGATCAGCTCGTTGAGATTGCCAAGACGAAGATGGCTGACCTCAATGCCTCGAATGTTGACCATGCGGTTCGGATTATTGCTGGGACGGCGCGGAGTATGGGGATTCAGGTTGTGGATTAATGGTTGGTGTTTGTGGCTGGTGGTGAATTGTGGTGGGTTGGTTGATTTTGTTTTGTAGGTGTATGTGATGCCGAAGATGTCAAAGCGGATGCGATTCCTGAGTGGTGCGGTCGCCGATCTTCAGCCTATGGGGTTGGGTGAGGCTGTCGCTCTGCTTCAGTCTTTGGAAACAAAGCTTCCCAAGGGTGTGAAGCCGAGTCGGGCTGATCAGACGGTGGAGATTGCTGTGCGATTGGGGATTGATCCTCGGCATGCTGATCAGATTGTCCGTGGTTCGATCGTCTATCCGCATGGTATTGGGAAGACGCAGCGAGTGTTGGTTTTCTGTCAGGGGCCGAATGTTCAATTGGCGGAGGCTGCTGGTGCAGACTTTGTTGGTGGCAAAGAGCTTGCTGAAAAGGTTAAGGATGGCTGGACGGACTTCGATGTCGCGATTGCCACTCCAGACATGATGGGTGTGGTCGGTCCACTCGGCCGTGTGCTCGGTCCCCGTGGATTGATGCCATCGCCAAAGGCGGGGACCGTGACACAGGACGTCTCGACGGTCGTTTCGGAGTACAAGGCGGGTAAGGTGGAGTTTCGTTGCGACGATGCCGGGATCGTGCATTGCATGGTTGGTAAGATGTCGTTCGCACCTGAGGCGTTGCTGGATAACGCCAATGCTCTGTTGGCGTTGGTGCGACAGTTGAAGCCTCAGTCGTCTCGTGGTCAGTATGTTAAGAGTGTGACTTTGACGGCCACCCAGATGCCGGGTGTCCCTGTTGTGGCGATCTAGTTGGTTCTAGTTGGCGATGGGGTGGTTGGTCTGTTGGCCGATCGGGGTGCGAAAGTGTTGGTGGAGTTCGAGTGAGCCTGGCTGGTCCAATGGGATGGCGGGCGATTCATGTGGACAGTGGTTTCCAGGCGGTAGGTTGCGATGAGTAAAGTAGTTAAAGAGTTGGTCATCAGTGAGATGGAGCGTCGACTCGGTGCAAATCGGGACGTGCTCGTTATCGACTTTTCTGCTGTCGAGGGGGTCAAGGCCAACGAAGTGCGGTTGGCTCTTCAGGCTCGTGGTGTCACGCTGCTGGGTGTGAAGAACAGCTTGGCTCGCAAGGTGCTCGGCGTTCCTGGGATGGAAAAGATTCTTGCCGGTCCCTCGACATTGGTGTGGGGTGGCGAGGATATTGTCGCGTTGTCGAAGGAGATGACGGCATGGGCGAAGCAAGTTGACAAGCTGGAGATCAAAGGGGCCACGGTTGACGGTCAGGCTGTGGACGCCAATGGCGTCGTCGAGCTGAGCAAGAGCCCGGGCCGCGTTGAGTTGATTTCTCAGATTGCTGGTTTGATTCTCAGCCCAGGTGCCCGTTTGGCTGCTGCGATGTTGGGACCTGGTGGTAAGCTGGCGGCTCAGTTGAAGACTCTGTCGACTGGTGATGGGGCAGGTGAGGGGGAGGCGTCTGCGGCCGAAGAGCCAGCAACCGCCGAATAAGTGCAGTTTGAGGGAAGCGTTCGACGCAGGGGAATTGGCGGCGAGCCGTTGCGGAGTTTTGGGAGTTTTTTGTTGTCGATGGGTGGGGTGCCTGTCGCAGAGTTTACGAATACAGACTTTTCCGTCACACTGGGTATCGTGCCTGAGTGGCGGCCTTTTCCACGGGAGATGAAGAACGATGTCTACTGCTGAAGCATGTGATGCCCCTGCGAAGGATTTTGACGCTGCAACCAAGGGGCTCGGAGATCAAATTGTTGGTCTGACGTTGCTCCAGGCTAAGGCGCTGGCTGATTATCTGAAGGAAGTCCACGGCATTGAGCCAGCCGGCGGTGGCGTGATGGTGGCTGCTGCCGCTACGAATGACGGCGGCGGTGCTGCTGCTGTTGAAGAGAAGACGGACTTTGACGTCATCCTGGCGGGCTTCGGTGAGAACAAGATCGGTGTGATCAAGGCGGTTCGCTCGATCACCGGTTTGGGCTTGAAAGAAGCCAAGGACCTTGTGGAAGGGGTGCCGAAGCCGATTAAGCAGGGTGTTGATAAGGCGGAAGCTGACAAGCTCAAGAAAGAGCTAGAAGAAGCTGGTGCCAAGGTTGAGTTGAAGTAACGCGAATTCATTGCCGGCCGAGCTTCCTGGGAAGCTCGGCTGGTGGTGTCGGCAGTCTCACACGGAGTGGTGAGGTTGTTCTGTGTCGGCTGTGTCGGCGTTTAGTTAGCACAGCAGACGTTACGTTCAAGCCATCCGCGACCGGGAGGGGCCGGATTGAGGGAGTGGCAAGGAAACCTCATTGATGTTCAGAAATCGACGAGTTGGCTCGCTCGACCGCTGACGGTGTGTTCACCGATCGGCGGTAGTCGTGTTTCCCTCGGGTGCTTTGGACGTCTGGTGGTAAACCGCTCCTCACGATGGGTGGTCTCTGGATTGATTCTTGCGTCAAGTCGTGTGGTTGCACGAACGGTGGCAAGGGTCGTTCGATTCGGAGAAGCCGTCGGGCTGACTGATTTGTGCGTCGTGTTTCACACTGATTGGTCTCACGCTTCTTGTTTCTTAGGTTCCGGGCGCATTGCTCGTGGACTTGGTCAGGTCTCTCTGCAAAGAGTTGCTACGCATGCCGATTACGCCTCAGCGAATTATCCCGGTCGATGGAATTCGGAACTTTGGTCGTATTCAGGGGGACTTCGATCTCTCTGACTTGTCACGGATTCAGACTGAATCTTACGCCCGCTTTTTGCAAGAGGGGCTGCGCCCCGAGTCTCGCAAGAACCAAGGGCTGGAAGAAGTGCTTCGGGAGATCTTCCCGATCGAGAACTACGACGGTCAATACCGGCTGGAGTACGTGAAGTACGAGTTGGGTAAGCCGCGGTACAGTCCCTTGGAGTGCCGTCAGCTGCGGTTGACTTATGGTCGTCCGTTCCGCGTGTGGCTGCGTCTCGTCAAAGAACAGCCGATGGAAGAAGAGGTCTACCTTGGTGATCTCCCGATTATGTTGGGTGGTGGCGAGTTCATCATTAACGGTTCGGAGCGAGTGGTCGTCAGTCAGCTGCACCGTTCGCCGGGTGTGGACTTCATGCTGTCGGCTGAGCAGGGAGAGACTCGGAAGACGTATTCGTGCCGAATCATTCCTGAGCGCGGAAGCTGGATCGAGCTGACCATCGGAAAGAAGGAGACGCTCGGGGTCCGAATTGACCAGAGTGGACGCTTCTCGGCGATGACATTGCTGCGGGCGATGAATAAGGAGCATTCCAGCGATACCGATTTGCTGGCCTTGTTCTATCAGGTGAAGTCTGAGCGAGTGGTGAAGTCACACGCTGGCGAGGAGCTTGCTGGTAAGGTTGCGGCCGAGGATGTGATTTATCCTGCCGGGCATGCTCGTTGCGGTGAAATCATCGTTGAAGTCGGCTATCCGATTGATAAAGCTGAGGCGGCAGAGATTGCGGAGTCCGGGTTGAAGACCGTTCAAGTGATTGAAGGGGTCGTCGACGAGTTGATTCTGAACAGCGTTCGTGAGGATACGACGTCGAGCCATGAAGAGGCATTGCTGAAGATTTATCAGCGACTTCGCCCAGGCAATCCGCCGAATCTTGAAAACGCGATGAATCTTTTCCGGGAGAAGTTCTATGACGTCAACCGCTATCGGCTGGGTCGGGTGGGCCGATTCCGTCTGAATCGGAAGTTTGGTCTCGACGTTGCTGAAGAAGAGATGGCCCTCCGGTCCGAGGATTACCTGGCGGCTGTGCAGTACATCTTGAAGTTGCGTGCCGGTGATCCTTCCGTGCAGGTGGACGACATCGACAACCTGGGGAATCGTCGGCTGAGGACGATTGACGAGTTGGCGGCTGACGAGATTCGCAAGGGATTCTTGAAGTTGCGTCGGACGGTTCAGGAGCGGATGTCGCTGAAGGATGTCGAAGAGATGACGCCGCGAACTTTGGTTAATCCGAAGTCGGTCTCGGCTGCGATCGAGTACTTCTTTGGTCGTAGCGAGTTGTCGCAGGTGGTCGACCAGACAAATCCGTTATCGATGTTAACTCACGAACGTCGGTTGTCGGCTCTGGGGCCGGGCGGTTTGAATCGCAAGCGAGCGGGCTTCGAGGTCCGCGACGTGCATATTTCGCACTATGGTCGTATCTGTCCGATTGAGACGCCGGAAGGGACAAACATCGGTCTGATTTCGAGCTTGAGCATCTTTGCGAAGGTGGATGATTACGGCTTCCTGATTACGCCGTATCGTAAGGTGGTCAACGGCAAGGTGACGGAAGAGATCGAGTGGCTGCGTGCGGATGAAGAATCGGACGTGTTTGTGGCACCGGCGGATACTCCTGTCGAGAATGGAAAAGTGAGTCAGGACCGCGTGCTGGCGCGGCATCGGAATGACGTTCACTGGATCGAGGCGAAGGATGTGCAGTACATCGACGTCGCCCCGGCTCAGATGGTGGGGATTTCGGCTGGTTTGATTCCATTCCTTGAGCATGATGATGCGAACCGTGCGTTGATGGGTTCGAACATGCAACGCCAAGGTGTGCCGTTGTTGGTGGCGGAGGCCCCACTTGTCGGAACCGGGATGGAAGCGGAGGTTCCGCGATATTCCGGGATGGTTCCTCGTGCAGAGAAAGCGGGTAAGGTGACCTATGTCGATGCGACGGTCATTGAAGTGGATGGGAAAAAGTACCCGTTGCGGAAGTTTGTCGGTTTGAACGAACGGACCTGTTTGAATCAGAAGCCTCTCGTTTCGGTCGGCGACCGGGTGAAGAAGGATCAGATTCTAGCAGACTCCGCAGCGACCCAGAACGGAAGACTCGCACTCGGACGAAATGTCCTTGTCGGGTTTATGTCTTGGGAAGGGTACAACTTCGAAGACGCGATCATTCTCTCCGAACGACTCGTGAAGGATGACGTCTACACGTCGATTCATATCGACGAGTTTGATGTTGAAATTCGCGACACGAAACTGGGTCGGGAAGAGTTCACTCGGGATATTCCTAACGTCAGCGAGAAGGCTTTGCGTCACCTTGACGAAGAGGGGATCGTCCATGTGGGGACGCGAGTCTCTCCGGGGGACATTCTCGTTGGGAAGGTCACTCCGAAGGCGAAGGCCGAGTTGACCCCTGAAGAAAAGCTGTTGCAGGCGATCTTCGGGAAGGCGGGGGAAGATGTGAAGAACGAATCGCTGGAAGTCCCTTCCGGGGTCGAGGGGATTGTGATTCACACCGAGAAGTTCGCCCGTCGGATGAGCTTGACCGAGGGGGACCGGAAGAAGTTCGACCAGCAAGTGAAGGTGGTTGAGCAAGAAGGTCAGAAACTGGTGGCAGATACGTTCCGGACGTTTCTCGCGGAGTTCGAAAAGGTTCTCGGGAAGCGGATGGCGGACGATGATGGCCGTGAGATTCGAGAAGTCGAAGACGACAAGGTCGTGGCGACTTTTGCGAGAGAATTCCAACGCCATTACGATGCCTTGGACCTGCGCAGCCCGCAGAAACAGGCAGACTTGAAGAAGTTCCACAAGGAACAGTGGAGCCTAGTCGAGGATGCGATCGATGAGGCGGATCGTCGAGCCAACAGTATGAAACGGGGCGACGAACTGCCGAATGGCGTGTTGCAGATGGTCAAGGTGTACGTCTCGTCTAAGCGACAGATTTCTGTCGGGGACAAGATGGCTGGTCGTCACGGAAACAAGGGGGTGATTTCGAAGGTGTTGCCTGTCGAAGATATGCCTTACCTGGAAGACGGGACGCCGATTGACATCATCCTGAATCCTCTGGGGGTTCCGAGCCGTATGAACGTCGGGCAGATTTTGGAGACGCACCTGGGATGGGCGGCTGCGAAACTCGGGTTCCGGGCAATTTGTCCTGTGTTCGACGGAGCGACGGAAGAAGAGATCTTCGAATGTCTGGAGGAGGCGGGACTTCCGCGTGAAGGGAAAGCTCAGTTGTACGATGGTCGAACGGGTGAGAAGTTTGAGCAGAAAACGACGGTCGGCTACATCTACATGTTGAAGCTGCATCACCTGGTGGATGACAAGGTGCATGCTCGGGCGACGGGTCCTTACTCTTTGATTACTCAGCAGCCTTTGGGTGGTAAGGCTCGCTTCGGTGGTCAGCGGTTCGGGGAAATGGAAGTGTGGGCACTCGAAGCTTATGGTGCCTCTTACATTTTGCAGGAACTCTTGACGGTGAAGAGCGACGACGTTGAAGGACGAACCAAGATTTACGAATCGATGGTGAAAGGGGAGAACACCTTGGAAGCAGGGACCCCCGCAAGCTTTGACGTGTTGACGAACGAAATTCGGGGACTCTGTTTGAATTTGCAACTGGAGAAGACAAGAACCTAACAGTTGTTATGCCTTGTCGAGAGGCCGTCTTTGAGCGACGCGGTCTCTGGCAGAAACGGGCATAGCTCTTGGTGGTAATGCATTTGCTGTGTCGATCTCGCTGTGAAAGCGTTGTAAGAAACAAACAGGGCGACCCGCCCTTTCCAGAACCTTAATACCCACGGGACACTCTCATGAGCGTCGGCGAAACTGGTTACGATCGCGTCAATGATTACGGTGCAGTCAAGATTAGCTTGGCAAGCCCGCACGACATCCGCAGCTGGTCTTTTGGTGAAGTCAAGAAGCCCGAGACCATTAACTACCGGACCTATCGCCCCGAGCGCGATGGTCTGTTCTGCGAGCGCATCTTCGGCCCCGAAAAGGACTGGGAATGTGCCTGTGGTAAGTATCGCGGGATGAAGTACAAGGGGATGATCTGCGACCGTTGCGGCGTGAAGGTGACTCACTCTCGCGTTCGTCGAAAGCGGATGGGGCACATCGAGTTGGCGGCTCCGGTCGTTCATATTTGGTTCTTCAAGAGCATGCCGAGCCGTCTCGGTGCTCTGCTCAATATGAAGACGACCTCACTGGAAAAGGTGATCTACTTCCAGGATTACGTCGTCGTTGATGCTGGCGATACGCCTCTGCAACTCTGTCAGATGCTGACGGAAGAAGAGGCTCGTCAAGCCAAGGAGAAGTACGGCGAAGGGTCGTTCGAGATCGACATGGGAGCCGAAGCAATTTTCAAATTGCTCTCCCGGATCAACCTGCATGAGGAGTCGGTTCGTCTGCGAGTGGAGTTGAAGGAGACGGGAAGTCAGCAGCGTCGTCGTGATCTGATTAAGCGATTGAAGATCATCGAAGCATTGCGAGATAGCCCGAATCGTCCTGAGTGGATGGTGCTCAACTGCGTTCCGGTGATTCCTCCGGATTTGCGTCCGCTGGTGCTGTTGGATTCGGGGAATTTCGCGACGAGCGACCTGAACGACCTGTATCGCCGCATCATCAACCGGAACAACCGGTTGAAGAAACTGGTGGACTTGAACGCTCCAGAAGTGATCGTCAAGAACGAAAAGCGGATGTTGCAGCAGTCGGTCGATGCTCTGTTCGACAACAACCGTTGTAAGCGTCCAGTGCTCGGTTCCTCGAACCGACCGCTGAAGTCGCTGACCGATATGATTAAGGGGAAGCAAGGGCGGTTCCGGGAAAACTTGTTAGGAAAGCGAGTCGATTACTCCGCTCGTTCGGTGATCGTCGTTGGTCCCGAGTTGCATCTGCATCAGTGCGGTTTGCCCAAGAAAATTGCGCTCGAACTGTTTCAGCCGTTTATTATTCGTCGTCTGAAAGAACTCGGTCATGCCGACACGATTAAGTCGGCCAAACGAATGCTGGAACGAAAAGACGAAGAGGTATGGGACATTCTGGACGAGGTGATCACGAATCATCCGGTCTTGTTGAACCGAGCCCCGACGTTGCACCGCATGGGGATTCAGGCGTTCGAGCCTGTGCTCGTGGAAGGGAACGCGATCCGTGTCCATCCGCTCGTCTGTAAAGGCTTCAATGCGGACTTCGACGGCGACCAGATGGCAGTTCACCTGCCGTTGTCGATTGAAGCGCAGGTTGAAGCAACGACGCTGATGATGTCTACGAACAACGTGTTCAGTCCGGCCAATGCTCAGCCAATTATGTCGCCATCACAAGATATCGTGATGGGTTGCGGCTACTGCACGCTCAAGCGAACGGGCTTGAAGGGTGAAGGGATGATCTTCGGATCGCCGGCAGAGTGCATTACAGCTTATCAGCAAGAGCGAGTTGCCCGTCATGCAACGGTCCGTGTTCGACTGCCGAAGGATAAGCGGATTAAGGGTGAAGGGGCCGAAGGTCATCGCCCTGGTGCGTTGGTCGAGACGTCGGTCGGCCGTGTGCTGTTGAATGACATTTTGCCGAGCACGATGTCGTATTACAACATGAGCATGCGGTCGAAAGACTTGGCCGGCGTCATTTCTGACTGCTATCTGGAGTTGGGTCGGAAGTCGACGATTGAACTGCTGGACCGGTTGAAGGAATTAGGTTTCCGGGAATCGACCCGCAGCGGTCTGTCGTTCGGCACAACCGACATGGTGACTGCTCCGAATAAGGATAAGGTCATCGGCGATTCGGAGAAGGAAGTGGTCAAGCTGCAAAAGCTGTACGACCGCGGGATGATTACGAGCGGCGAGCGTTACAACCGCGTCATTGATGTCTGGACGCACGCCCGCGAATTGATCACCGATTCGATGATGAGTGAACTGAAGTCTGACGTCCGGGATGAAGGGATTTATGTGAATCCGATTTACCTGATGGCGGACTCCGGGGCACGCGGTGGTAAAGAACAGATTCGTCAGTTGGCGGGTATGCGTGGTCTGATGGCTAAGCCTTCGGGCGAGATTATCGAGACCCCGATTAAGTCGAACTTCCGTGAAGGTCTGACGGTGCTCGAGTACTTCTCGTCCACGCACGGTGCTCGCAAGGGATTGGCTGATACCGCGCTCAAGACGGCAGACTCTGGTTATCTGACCCGTAAGCTGGCAGATATCTGTCAGAATATGGTCGTGACGATGGAAGATTGCGGGACCACGAAGGGGGTCACCCGCGGGATCGTCTATCGTGGGGAGAATGTCGAAGTCGGACTGGCAGACGCCATTCGAGGTCGTGTCTCTCGAACGAATATCGTCAACCCGATTACGGACGAAGTGATTGTTCGTGAAGGGGAGTTGATTACGTGGGACATCGCCCGAAAGATCGAGGACATGGGCTTGGAGCGAATTCAGGTTCGCAGCCCAATGACCTGTGAAGCGGACCTTGGGATGTGCCGCCTGTGCTACGGGATGGACTTGTCGACCGGTTCGATGGTGGAAGAAGGATTGGCGGCAGGGATCGTTGCGGCTCAGTCGATCGGCGAGCCGGGAACTCAGTTGACGATGCGAACCTTCCACATCGGTGGTGTGGCTCAAGGGGACGTCGAACAGTCGGACCTGAAGACTCGTAAAGCGGGTCGGGTGCGTTACGTTCGTGTCCGGACGGTGGTGAATGCCGAAGGGCAAAACGTGGCACTGGGACGAAACGGCGAATTGGTCGTGATCGACCCGAAGGATCGCGAACTGGAACGATACGAAGTGCCGAACGGTGCGGTCTTGCTCGTGGCAGAGGATCAGGAAGTCAAAGACGGCCAGATTCTGTGTCAGTGGGACCCTCACGCCATTCCGATCTTGTCGGAAGTTGGGGGTAAGGTTCGTTTCGAGGATTTGGTCGAAGGGCGAACACTTCGTTCGGAGACCGATGTTTCGGGGAACGTTCGCCGAACAGTCGTCGAGCACAAAGGGGACTTGCATCCTCAGATCGTCATCGAAGATGCTGCCGGGAAGATTCTGGACTACTACTACGTTCCAGAACGGGCGAGTATCGAAGTTCAGGAAGGGACGCAGATCGTCGCCGGAACCGTGTTGGCGAAGACGCCACGTGAAGCCTCGGGAACTCAGGACATTACCGGGGGGCTCCCTCGCGTGACGGAACTGTTTGAAGCTCGCAAGCCGAAAGATCCGGCGATCATTGCCGAGATCGATGGTGAAGTCGAGATTCTGGCTGAGAAGAAGCGTGGTAAGCGCGTGATCGTCGTCCGGACGCATGATGGTTCCACCGAGATTCAACACGTCATTCCGCATGGCCCGGCTCTGCTGGTGCATACCGGAGACCATGTGAAGTCGGGCGATGCGCTGGTCAACGGGCCGCTCGTTCCGCACGATATCCTGCGGGTTTCCGGCGAAGAAGCAGTGCAGCAGTATCTGTTGCACGAGATTCAGAACGTGTACCGTGCCCAACGTGTGGTGATCGACGACAAGCACATCGAACTCGTCGTGTCGCAGATGCTGCGTAAGGTAAAGATTGAAGACGTGGGCGACACCGACTTCCTGCCGGGTGTGGTGGTTGACAAACACGAATTCCGCAAGGTCAATGGAGACCTGAAGGACTGTGTCTGCATTACCAATCCTGGAGATACCGAGTATCTCGAAGGGAACGTTGTCAAACGGGAAGAAGTCGAAGAGGTGAACGCCGAGATCGATGCTTCGGGAGGAACGCCGGCAAAGTTCACTCGTCCGAAGCCCGCAACCGCAACGACTCAGTTGTTGGGGATTACCAAGGCTTCGGTACAGAGCGAGTCGTTCATCTCGGCGGCCTCCTTCCAGGAGACGACAAAGGTGTTGACCGAAGCGGCTCTCGCCGGGAAGTACGACAATCTCGTCGGCTTGAAGGAGAACGTCATTCTGGGGCACCTGATTCCGGCTGGTACCGGTTTCCGGAAGCATCAGGATGCAGAAGTTCGCGTTCGACCAGAAGCACTCAGCGAACTGCATGCCGAGCGTGACCGAATTCGAGCTGCTCGAATGGAGATGCTCAGCAATGCTGAGTTGGAACAGCGTCGTCCGGCCCCTGACACTCCGTCCCCAAGCGGTCTTTCCGGTCTCGACGACGTGCCGTCGCTGCGAAATCTGACTCCGGAAGAGTAATCGCCCGGTCGAGTCGCAAGTGTGACTCCATCAAAGAAAACTACCAACAGGACAGAGCGAAAGCTCTGTCCTGTTGTCGTTTCGTTGTGCGAACACTCGAAGGAGCACGCGCCTAGTGCTTAATAATCTTTAGTGGATCAACCAAACTGACACACAAGGTGAACGCGTTCATGCTCCGCGAGTCAGGTGTGTGTCAGGGAGTGTCTACTGAGAACTGCCGCCACCGGCGAGACTCTGCCCCTGAAACTGGCTGTCATTCCGAAACGGCGTTCCAAGGACGGTTTCGACAATCAGTTGACAGATAGGAGCGTCGGGGTAGAGCGAAATACTCTGCGGGCCGAGGTTGATCAACTCGAGAGTGATGGTCCCCTCGAACCCAGCATGAATCGTGGGGGCGGTGAAGTGAACTAAGAGCCCGCACCGAGCATACGAGCTTCTGCCTTCAATACGGGCCGAGAGTGACGGGAGTCCTTCAATCTGACTGAAAGGGAGCGAGACCCGCTCTCGCGTTTTCCCCAAGACGAATTTTTGAGGCTTTAACACGAATGGTTGATCAGGAGTGATGGTCACCTTTTCAGAATTTCCCCCAAACAACGGCATAAATCCCCCTCGTTGAAGATTGATGTCGATCGCAAGGTTGGACCTGAAGAAACTGATCTCAGTTCCCAATCGCAAATCGACGGCAGAGGTCTGATAGGGGCACTTGATCCCGGCTGTCTCGGGAAACCGTGGGGAAGGCTCCGGAGAAATGATGAGACGCCCATCGTCGAGTGCTCGATGAATCTCAGTATTCGACAGGATCATAGTTTGACCAAATCCTGAGGGGCGGCGAGGACGGAGTCGCTATAGCAGGTTGGCAATATGGCGATTTGTTTTCCATTCCGTTCAAACACTCGCACCTTCACTCGCCCGATCGTTCCCGGCTCTCCAGAAACCCGATCTGACGGGACGAAGTCTGAGAAAACGGGTTCTCCGGTGGAGGGATAGCTGATGACCACCTCGTCACTGAACATCCCTTTATAGATTAGGCACGTCAGCCAGTGGGTTGCTTGATCGGTCGTAGTGGTCGCGGACATCTGCGCACTCCTTTTCGGGCAGGAACTCGTGGCCTCTTCATCGAAGGCTATGATAGCTCAAGCGACTTTGAGCCTCAATGTGAACCGATGGAATTCGTTGATCCCGTGCGAGGTGGGACGACGTCGTAACTCCTTATTCCACCTTTCCTTTTCATCCTTCGTCGTTGTCGTGGGCTTCTTCTAGTTTTCTCAGCAGGGTGCGGTAGTGGCGGAGGCATTCTTCGACCATGGGGCGGAGGTCGGCGAAGTCTTGTTTTTGTTGGCGGGACATCTCGGTGAGGGGTTTGAGCCAACCGTGCATGAGGTTGAACTGTTGCTCTAAGACGTTGTAGACCGTCTTGGGGAGACGGTTGATGACGGTGATTTGTGCGGGAGTGGTCGTGGGAGCAGGGGGGGCGGGGAGGAAGTCCGACTCGTCCAGAATGCGGGGGGTGCGGTCGTCGCGATGGCTGGCGGCTGCGGACTTCGGGGTCGTTGTTGGCGAGGACTCGCGGCTCGGTTGGGGGGACGAGGCCAGTTGTGTCAGCGAGTCGGTGAGCAACTCGGGCAGTGAGATTTCGGGGATGCGAATCTCGGGGACATCGATGGAGATGGGGCGTTGGGCGAGTTCGGTGAGTGTTGTAAGGCCTCGTTCTAGCTGAGTGCGGAGTTGGGCGAGTTCGCTGCTGACGATCGTTGTGGCGGCGGCCACTCTGTCATCACCAGTCGCATGTTCGGGACGAGTCGACAGTGAGCCGGCTCCTTGGGTGACCGCTTTGCGGATGGCGTCGAGGCCATCGCTGAGTGTGGTGAGTGAGGCGATGACCTGGCCGACTTTGTCTTCACTCCCGATGCCGCGCATCTTGACGTTTTGTCGATAGGTGCGGCGGATCGTCTCCCAGCGTTCTTGTTCTTCGGGAGTTTGGCGGTCGATCAACTCTTTGAACTTCAGCATGTTCGCTTCGGTTCCGGAAGTCAGAGTCTGAGCATCGTTCTGGTAGCTGGAGACGATGAGAGTTTCGAGTTCGGCCTCGTTCATTGCCGGGAGGACCTTCTCGGCGATGCGGTTCATGTTGCGGTATGAACCTTGCAGCAGAAAGGGGGGCTCGGTGCGGTAGTCGTCATGCTGGGCGGCTGAGGCGATGTATTCCTGATTGACGCGGAGGACGACATCGCGAACACGCATCAACTTGGTCATCGTGCTGACGAATTCGTTCAACTCTTCGAGGGCGTAGGTCCCTTCAAGTTCGACGCCGGAGGTGTCGAGCGGGGATGAGCTGTTCGGTCCCGAGACTGTCTGTCGGCGTGCTTTGTCGGCGATCTTGATGATGCCGTAGACGTCTTGCTGTGATCGGGCAGCGAGTTTCGCGAGGAGTGGGTTTGAGGTGAGGGCGTTCTCAAGATAGCTCATCTCGAACGGGTCGCGGGAGTCGCCAATGATCTCGCCGAGGTTGTAGATGTCGGCCCGGTTGGCGAGCATGTCGGGAATCTGGAACTTCTCGCCGCTCTCGGTGTAAGGGTTCCCCGCCATCACGACGGCAACCTTCTTTCCGCGGAAGTCGTAGGTTCGCGACTTTCCTTTGTAGACCCCTTCCACTTTTCGCTGGGCGTCGCAGAGGGAGATGAACTTCTGGAGGAACTCGGGGTGACAGTGCTGGATGTCGTCGAGATAGATCATCACGTTGTCCCCCATTTCGAAGGCGAGATTGAGCTTCTCGATTTCTTCTCTTGCCCCGGCGTTGGGTGCGGCGTTGGGATCGAGTGAGGTGACGTGGTGTCCGAGGGCAGGGCCGTTGATCTTCATGAAGATGATACCGAGCCGATTGGCGATGTACTCCATGAGGGTCGTCTTGCCGTAGCCTGGCGGGGAGATCAGCAGGAGGAGACCTTGGCGATCGGTCCGTTTCGTATTGCCCGATGTGCCGATCTGTTTGGCGAGGTTGTCGCCGATGAGTGGGAGATAGACTTTGTCGATGAGCTGATTACGGACGAAGGAGGAGAGCACCCGGGGCTGGAACTCGGCGAGCTTCATCTCTTCGCGGGCGGACTCGACCACTTTCGATTTGATTTCGTGGTACTGCTGGAAGGCGGGGACCACTTCGCGATCGAAGCGTGCGAGTTTGTTGCGGAAGCGATTGAAGTCGAGTTGATAGGTTCCGTTTTCCCCGATGACGGGGTGCGAGCCTGTGAGGCCGGTGAGCTGACGGACAGTGTCGGCTGCGACGATACGGCGTTGATCGAAACTTGCGGGCTGTGTGGCCGCGTTACTGTTGGAGAGGGCGGTTTCCATCAGCAGTAGGGCGACTTCGTCGATGACGTCGAGCGTTTGCGTTTCTTGATGGGTCGTCGCTGTTGGTGGGGCGGATTGAAGTGACTGGCGAACGTAGGCGGTGACCCAGTTCTTGGCGAGGGCGAGCGCTGCGAGGGAGTCGGTTCGGACGCCGTCGAGCGACTTCTGGAGTCGGTCACTCGCTCGGAGCGAATGGAGGTTTTCGTGGAACTCGCGATAGAGGTTTGCGGCCTGTTGCGAGACGACGAACTCTCCGCCGCGAGACTCGTGGGCGTCGGAGGTCAGTTCGTAGAACAGGTACTCGGCCGCTTCACGAATGACGGCGGCTTCTCTTCGCGATTCGTCGGTGATGACTTGTGTTGAATCGTCATGGCCGCTGCCATTGTTGTGCTCGTTGCGTTGACGCTGAGTCGACGGCTGAAGGGGGGCGGCAGATGCCTGAAGGACTGCGACGAGTTCGTCGATGTAGGCGGCCTCTTGCTTGCTGTCGGGGAAGAGGTGTCCGATGGTGGCGTAGCCGGTGAGCTTGTTGGCAAGTCGCACGCGGATGGCATCGTCAATGACGTGGTTCCAAAGGTAACCGGCGAGGGCTCGGGACGATGATGAGTAACGGAGGAGTCCGCAAGTTGAGTTGATCTCCGTGAGGGCGGCGAGAAGGATCGCGGCATCGTGATCGTGGACTCCCTTGGTGTAACCCTCGGTATAGCGGGGGGCCATGAACTGCTGCACGGCGCTGAGACGGTTCGCGCTGAGTTGGTCGGGAGTTGGTTGTTTGTCGGCAGTCTGTTGTTTGGCCGGACTCTGTCGGTTCGTTTCCGTGGTCGGCAGGCCGAGGGCTTGGGGGGTGGAGAAGAGCTTCCACGCGAGGTACTCGGCTCGGTAGACGTCGCGGTTCTCGCTGACAACTTCCATCTCCCAGACCGGGCGGGTGCTGGCGAGTGCGTCGCTGTGGATTGGTTCGTAGAAGTCGGTGCCAGTGAGATGCAGGTGCAGACGGTCCTCGCGCAGGACCGTGGTGAGGTCGAGGGTTTGGGTGTTGACGCTGAACCGATGTTTGCCGAAGCGGATGACATGGTCTCCCCCTTCGTAGAGTTCCTGCTTGTCTTTCAGTTGTCGGACGGCATCTTCACGTGCGGTTTTCAGTCGGCTTTGAATGTCGTCCACTTTGACGGAGTCGCCGAGCGTCTCTAACTGCGAGACGATGTCGCGGACCTTCTCGATCATCAGGTCGGACGCGAAGTAGCCATGAATGTCGTTGATGGTCGGGAGCGAGTCGACGCGGCTCTTGATCCCTTTGAGGATGCGGTCAGCCGCTTGAGCGAGTGCGTTCGCGCGCTTGTTCCGTCGCTCAACAAGCTGCATTCGCCGCGTCTCGAAGGCACTCGCGACCTCTTCCCGCTTCTCGGCGAGTTGAATGATGAAGTCGTCGAACTCGGCGAACTTCCCTTCTAACTCTTCAACCTGCACCATCAGTTTGGTGAGGAACTCTTCGGTTTTCTCCGGAGTGTCGCAGACGTCGAGGTAGTTGACGACCGACTGATTGAGGAGCTTGAGCTGCGACGCAAACTCGGCTGAACCTTCGACAGATGCGAGCGATTGTCGTTTCCGTTTCAGTGCGGCTCGGGCGGCGTTGACGTGGCTGAAGATGGCCGAGATGTTGTCGATGATCGTTGTACGCTGCGTCGCATCGTCGATCTTGAGGTTCGAGACGATCTCGATGAGCATCTCCAGTTCGCCGGCAGCATCGGCGATCTTCTCGTCGAGTCGTTTCGCATCGCTGACCTTTTGCAACCCGTCGATTTGCGACTGCTCTGTTGCAATCTTCTCTTCATAGGCGGCCAGAGAATTCGGCTTCAGCAAGAACTCGACGCAGCGCTGCGAGAGTTGCTCGGTTGTTCTTGTGGCTTCCTTTTCGAGGGTGTCCACGAGTATGGGATCGATATAGCGGAGGTCACGGAGGGCGATGATGTCCCCCCGGATGGACCGCAATGAAGCGAGCGACTTAACGAAAGGGTCGATGTGATTAAACTGCTGACGACCGACTTCATGGATCAGTTCGCGAGTGCGAGCGGCAACCTTCTTGGACTGCTCTGCAGTATTCGCCCGCACACGAACGACTTTTTCAAACTCGTCGACTGCCGCCCGGGCGGCGTCGCGGACTTGTGAGAGTGGTTCGCCAAGATTGGCGGCCTGTGGTTCGCGAATCCAGAAGTAGCTGTCGAGGACATCGGTCGACTGTTTGACGATGTCGAGATACAGCCCAGCGTAGCTGTCGTCTTTCTCAATCAGGCCGAGGATCGCGTGACACTCGGCCATCCCCCGGACGATGTCGCGGTTTCCGATCTTGTAGAGGTACGAGTCGGTCGTCTGCTCGGGGACATAGTCGTTGCCGACGTAGGGGGTCTGCCAGATCTGAACGGCATGGTGCTTCTGTGGGTCGTTTGCCCCTTTAAAGAGAAGCATCTCACCGGCCCGAAACATCGTGAAGCCGTGGCAGATAACGGGAGTGTCGACCCGTTGCGCGATGAGGTTATAGCCCAGCAGCACATAGGCACCGGTCTCGGGCTGGTAGAAGACATACAGGGTATCTTCGCCGTTGGGGGCGACGACTCGACGCTCGAAGATCAGCCCCTGAATCGCGGTGTCGAAGGTCTTCGCTTCACCGGTTTGGAGGTAGTATCCGTTCGAGAAGATGAGACCATGATCGTCTGGGAGGAGGACGCAGGCATCTTTGAGTGAGTCAATTCGCTGTGCTCGTTTCAGCTTTTCGTTAAAGACAATGTAGCGATAATCTCGCTCTTGATAGGGGCGAATCTTCAGCAGGATGACGTGGCCCACGATGGCGTACTGGATGTCGCCGTCGTCGAGTGTTTGATCGGCGTTGTCGACCGGTTCGGCATAGATGCCTTCGCCGGAGTCGGTGTTGTTTTCGACCTTAATGGTGAGGTCGCCCCCGACGGTTTCGACGAAGATGCGGTCTTCAATCGAGACGTGCGGGTGGGTGCCAAAGTGGTACATATCGCGGGTGGTTCGTTTCCATTCGAACTCGTGCTGCGACGGGAACTTGACTTCGTGATCGCTGCGGTTGTCGAGGTAGCGGAGGGTGTCCCCTTCGATCGCCCACTTGAACGACTTGATGTCGCTGGTCGACTTGCCGACCTGAAACACCATATACAGATGGGGCCCTCGCGAGAAGAACTTTGCGAAAGTGGCGTTCTTGTAGTAGCGGTAGACGTCCTGGAAGTCCTTCTGAAACTGTGCATTTCCGAGGAGATCAAGGCCCGTCGGTTGCAACCGTTGAGCCGCGGCATCGAACTCGTAACAGGCGAAGACATCGTTGACGTTACGCTCTGCTTTGAGGCCGAAGTGGACGTTGTAGCCGAATAGAAACCGCGAACCGATCGAAACCATATCCCGCGGGATACAATTGTGCTCGGTGGTAATTCGTTCGGTGGTGAGCAGCTTGAGATCGATCGACCCGAAGACGTGCTTTCGGTCCTGGTTGAGTTCGTCCAACCGTCGACGCAGTTCCTCTCCATGCCCCCGCAGTCGATTCTGCAGAATCTCATAGGTTCCCCCCTCAAGTTGCATCGGGGCGTCGGCAGGGAGGGACGGAGTGGACATAGGTAGGGGTGTTGCCGGTGAGTTGTGACTGTGTGACGGGTCGTTTAGCCCCACACTTTATGTGTGGAGCGAACCACTAGGTTATGTCTCGTCGTCAATAACAGGATTCATCCATTCGACTCTGCCATCCCGCCAGACAGGAATCTGCCGCCCCTCGGCAGCATGTCTCCGCAGGGCCCGTTGTTGAGCCTTACGAATCGCCCGATCGATCCCTTCAAGGTCACGAATGCGTTCGGCGATCGGATCGAGTTCGACGGGTTGATTCTCCTTTATCATTTCGACTCCAAGATTATGCGCCAAAGAGACTCGTTAATGACCTCTAAGTCGCCACTATCAAAGCGAGCGATTCTGTTCGTTTCCATTTTTCGTGTTGCGTCGAACAATTGCCAAGTGTTCAGAAGTGGACGGTACAGGTTCATGAAGTTGGATAGCCCTCGGACATAACGTCGTCGGACGATAACGTCGGGAACGTGGTGGCCGCCCGAGGCGACGCGAGTCTGGACTCTGGCGATGGCGAACTCTGGCGACGGTAGCCAGAAGAACAACATGTGAGTTTGATATCCCGTCTTACGGAGTTGCCGCAGGAGTGACGCGAACGAACGAGAGGCAAGTGTGGTCTCGAATGCGAAACTGACGCGGTGTTTCGACAGTTCCGCGATTCGCTGCAACATGATTCGCCCCGCTTCCATCGCGACCGCTTCGACATCGAATGCCGAGAGACCTTCTGCAATCACATCCGCATTCACGAATTCGCGAATCTGAAAGTGATCACGCAGTAAATCGGGCGCACATGTCGACTTCCCGGCTCCGTTGGGGCCAGCAATCAGGACGACATGAGGCGGAGAGTTGGGCATGAAGTCTGTCGTATGAGTCCTGGATATCTTATCACGATGATTGAATAGTGCGATCTGTGTCACATTGTCGTCGCCACGGATTCGGCGGATGATGATGGATCAAGAGATGGATTGCCTCTTGGCGAATCCGTCCCTTTGGTCGTCCTTGTGTCCATCACTTCATCCGTCCTAAATCCGTCTCAATCCGTGGCTCCCTGTGTTACGACTTCTTCTTCGGCATTGCTGGTTCCTCCTTATTGCCACCGAGGAGGCCGAGGCCGAGGGCGGCGACTTTTTGGTCTAACATGCCGTTGGACTTCAGGAAACGCTGGAGGCGTTTCAGGCTGGTCGTGGTGCCGTCGTCGTCGGATTCTATCAGGAGTTTCCCGATCAACGCGGCGACCGACATGTCCTTCACATCTTCAAAGCTCAAGCCAAACTGGCTGGTGAACTTTTGCAGGTTCTCGCGGAAGTCGTCGCTACCGCTGCCATCGAAGAAGGTGTTTTTGACGTCGGTGAGGACGTTCGAGTTCTGCACCCAACGGTCGACGCTTTTCCCCGCTTTGATCGAGTCGACGATCTTGTCGAAGAACTGCGTCTCGCCGCCGACGATGTCGATGCGAGCGTTGCCGAGGGCGGCCCCGACGATCTTACTTTGCTCGGCTGCAATGTTCGTCTGTGCGGTGATGGCAGCGATCTCGATGTCTTTGTCTTTGTTGAGTCGCAGCTTGAACTCTTCGTGCTCGCGTCCCACGCCGTCGAAGATTTTCATCGCTTCCGCCTTCTCGGTGATCCCCTTCGCTTCGGCGGAGAACTTCTGATGCATCACCTCGGCTTCGGCCAGACCTTCCTTCTCGATCGCTTCGGCCTTGGCTTTTTGACCTGCGGCTTCGGCCATGGCTTTCTTCTCGATGACGACCGCTTCGGCCTCGCCTTGTTTCTGGATCGCTTCGGCCTTGGCAGCAATCACCTGCGCGTCGGCCAGTCCGGTGGCAGCCTGTGTCGCTTGCGTGGCTTCGGCGAGCATTTTCTTGGCGGCGGTTTCCTTTTCGGCTGCGGCTCGGTGAGCTTCGGCCTCGATCACTTCCTGTTCAGCCTGGAAGCCCGCTGCCTGCTTAGATGCTTCCGCCTGTTTGATTTCTTTCACGAGTGCCTGTTCGGCTTCCTTTTCCGCGGCAGTGATGGCGACACGCTTTGCACGATCGGCAGTGGCGAACTCTTCGGTGTCTTTGATCTTCTGTTGTTCTTCGACGACCGACCGCTCGACCGCAACCCGCTCGCGAATGACGTCCTGAATCGCCTTTTTCTCGACTTCGATCGCCTTTTCCTTCTCGATCTCGGCCAGTCCGACGATCCGCTCGCGCTCGGTCACTTCCAGCATCCGATCCTTTTCGACTCGTTCCTTTTCAACCGCGTCGGTCCGTTCCTTATTCCGTTGGGCGACAATAATTTGTCGTAACTTATTCTCTTCGGCCACTTGGATTTGTTCTTCGGCCGTGATGCGGGCCCCTTCGGCCTTTTGACGTTCTTCTTCTTGAACCTTGGCCGCTTCCGCATGTTGACGAGCGGCGATCTCGGCGATCTCCCGCTTCTGCTTTTCGACCGCTTCGACCCGCTGCTTTTCGAGTTCAAGGATCGCCTCTTGAGCTTCGACGTCTTGTTTCTTAATGGTCTTCTCTTTTTCCCGCTGAATCTCGTTCGAGAGGACATGCTCGCGAGCGGTTAGCTGGGTGATCTTCTTAATCCCCTCGGCATCGAGAATGTTGTTCTGATTTAATAACTCGAGCGGTGTTTGTTCGAGGAAGTCGATGGCACAGTCGTCAAGAATGTAGCCATTAAGATCGGTCCCCAGAGCGTTCAGGATTTCGGCCTTGAACTTGTCCCGTTCTTCGTAGAGTTCGACAAAGTCAAATCGCTTGCCGACGGTCTTGAGGGCTTCGGAGAATTTCGCGTCGAAGAGTTCGACGAGCGAACGATGGTCGCTGGCACGCCGGCAACCGAGCGATTGAGCGACTTGCAGGATGTCCTCTTTCTGATTATTGACCCGGACAAAGAAGGCCACTTCAATGTCGGCCCGGACGTTGTCTTTACAGATCAGCCCACTCTCACCTCGACGGGCGATCTCGATCCGCTTGACCGAAAGGTCCATTAACTCGGCTCGGTGCATGATCGGAATGACCACAATGCCCCCACCCGATGTGACCTGCATTCCCCCGATCCCGGTACGGACTAACGCCTCTTCAGGGCCCACCTTACGGTAGAACCGCGAGAGAATAATCAACGCTCCCGTGACGGCGAGAAAAACAAAGAAACCTGCGACGACGTATTCCATAATGGCCTCGGAGTAGGCGGGGTGAGTGAGCGAAAAGGATAGACCGCGGATGACGCGGATTGGGCGGATTGGGCGGATATTCGCGGATAGAAGTGAACGGGTGTGTAATGGCAATGATCTTGTGAGTGGTGCATAGGTGGTTTAGTGCTTGACGTGTCTCTTTCGTTCGTTTGAGAACGCCTTGCGCCGGAAGTCGGGCTTCTCTCCAAAGTTCAGAAGTAGTCCAACCTCGATTTGTGTTGCCTTAAGGTAGTTCAATAGTTGTGCTTCATGGGTCGTGTGGAGTGATTCCGAAACCTTGACTTCAATGATGACTAATTGGTTGACAATGATGTCGGCGAAATAGGTGCCGACGTGTGCGCCATCATAGTAAACGCTGATTGGATCTTGCTGTGCGACGGTGAGTCCCTGTCTTGTTAAGGCCACAACGAGGGAGTTCTCGTAGACTTTCTCTAAGAAGCCGAACCCAAGGGCATTATAGACATCGTAGAACGTACCAATAATCTTGTCGGTAAGATCACAATGTAGCAGTTTGTTGTTCATAGGCTGGGAGAGGTGTCGAGAATCTGGTTTATCCTATCCGCGATAATCCGCCCAATCTGCGTCATCCGCGGTCTATCCGTATGACGGTGTAGAGGTTTGTGACTGGGTCGTAGTCGATGATTTCCGCGAGGGTGCCTTTGGGGATGGTTCCTTCTGTTGTTCTGACGTTGAGTTGCAGGGGAGCCCCTTCGCCGGTGGGGTAGAGGGCGTGGCCGGTTGTTGTGGTCGCTTCATTCGAGATGGTGATCTGCTTTCCAATGAGGTTGGTCGCTGGGTGGGGTTCGACGAACTTGAGCTTTCCTTTGAGTGGTTGAGTCAGAATCTTTGCGGCGAAGAGTCCGATCCCGAAGTTTCGCAGGTTGATGGCGATAATCTCCCAGACGGTGAGGTGGGAGAGGTGTTGATCGAAAGTGACGGAGACGAGCCATGCTGGAAGGGCGAGCGCTGACATCCAGATCATGAAGGGGACGTCGCGAAGGTTGAACCATTTCAGACCGGCGAGTCCCCAGTGCAGGAGTGAGTGGTGTGAGTCGATGTCGAGGTCAATTTCCCATTCGTGATCGAGATGGAGATCGAGCACATCATGGGTGGCCGCCCCGACGATGACGAGAATCCAATACAACGAAACCAGTCCCAACAGTACGGTTGCCGGGAGGATGGGCCATTGAATGATGACGTTCAGGAATTCGATCATGGGGAAGCCTATGTTGCGAGTATGCAACAAATTTGCGGGTTTGGGGGGATAACGAAGGTCTGAGCGGTGGAGATCAAAGAATTTGCGGGGTTTTTGACGGCGAGCGGGATCGCTCCCGTCGAGATGAGTCATTCCGGTCGTGTCGATTGTCCCGTATGGACGGGTCAGGGGGGGGCGGAAAACAAGAGGCAAGTTTTTCTACCGGGTAAGCCGAAACGATGACGTAGGCTTTACGGGACGACACCACCTCCTGACGAGGGGGCCGTGTGACTGTTCCGAAAGAAGAACTGCGGTTCATGGAGGAAGTCGCCTTGGGAACCTTGTTGGCATGCGCATTCGTAACATTATACAGACGGCACCACTGGTTCTTGGTCACTCGTGGTGGTCGGCCCGGAGATGGCTGGCATGCGCGAGTTCAGGGAGTGAAGAGTTTCGCCGGCTGAATCTGTCGTCGCTCGAAGACAGAGTGCTGTTTGACGCGATGCCTCTGGTTGTCGCGGTCGCCGAGGTTGAACCGGCTGTCGAGGTGAACCGTGGTGAGGCTGGGGGCGACGAGGCGATCGGGAGCGGCGAGACGGGAGGGGGGGCCGGGATCACGATTACGGACATTGCCACCGTGTCGTCGGAGTCTGTCTGGGCCGAACTGAGTCAGCTGGGGACGGACAGCGAGGAGACTCGAAGCGACGAAGCAGGAGCGGGGTCGCAGCTTCAGCGGTTGGAACTGGTCTTTGTGGATGCCGGAGTCGACGACGTCGAGACGTTGTTGGCGGACTTGCGTCGCGACGATGCGGCTCGTCGTCTGGAAGTGGTGCTGTTGGAGTCGGATGTTGATGGAGTGCTGACGATTACCGACACACTCGCGGCGTTCGAGGGGGTCGATGCGATTCATGTCATCTCGCACGGGAGCGGTGGCGGGGTGCGGCTGGGGAACACCTGGCTGACAGAGTCATCGTTTAGCAATTATGCGCCGGCGATAGCAGGGTGGGGAGCCTCTTTGACCGAGGGGGCGGACATTCTGTTTTATGGGTGCGACCTGGCGTCCACGGAGCATGGGCGGACGTTGCTCGAGTCGCTCAGTGTGCTGACGATGGCTGATGTGGCGGCCAGTCTCGACGACACAGGGCATCAGGACTTGGGAGGGGACTGGGACCTGGAGTTTGTCATTGGTTCGGTGGAGTCACACATTGCGGTGAGTGAAGCGGGGCAAGAGTCGTGGCAGGGATTGTTGCAGAACGCCGTGTTTCAGCAGGGAGTGAACGGCTACACCGGGACGGTTGACACTTACATTCAGTCGACGAAGCCGGATGTTTCTGATGCTGCTCATCCCGACATGCACATCATGGGAGTCGAAGATGAAATTGGACTCTTGCGGTTTGATAACTTGTTTGGGGACGGTGTCGGGCAGATCCCTTTGGGATCGACGATCAACTCGGTCACGCTGACGATTACGACGAAGACAAACATCTCTAGCGGAACAGCTTCCTTTCATCGGATGTTGACGGCATGGGATAATAACACCACCTGGAATTCGCTAGTCGGTGGGGTGCAGCGGGATGACGTCGAGGCTTTGAGTGCCGCAGATGTCACATTGGTCGATCCACCAACACAAGCCGCGTACGATCTGACCGGGGCTAATCTTACGGCGACGGTTCAGGCATGGGCTGATGGACAGGCAAACTTCGGATGGGCGATTTTTCTCGACTCGACAGAACAATTGAAGATACAAGGGAGTGAGTCCCCAGATCAGCCTCGACTCTCCATCGATTACACGGCACCGCCGATTGAGTTGAAGTCGACCGGTGAGCAGCGAGTCAATGTGACAGTGGCGAATGCTCAAGAGACGAGCATGGTTGAGCGCGGGAGTCGTGATGCGGTGACGATTCTGCCGAACGGAGATTCGGTGTTCGCCTGGAGTAGCCAGAATCAGGATGGAAGTGGCTGGGGGATATACACACAGCGCTACAACTCGAAGGGACTGGCGATCTCTGCTGAGAGTCGAGTGAATTTGACGACGGCAAACGACCAGCGTTACGCCTCGATCGCTTCGGACTCGTCTGGGAACTATGTCATCACGTGGACAAGCGAAGCACAGGATGGTGCAGGGAAGGGGGTGTTTGCCCGGGTGTTCTACGCTGACGGGACAGCATCGACCGAGTTTCGCGTCAACCAGACAACGGCTGGCGATCAATGGAATTCCTCGGCCGCAATGGACGACTTAGGGCATATTATTTTCGTCTGGGAGGGGAACGGGACACAGGCGGGACAGACTGATGGAAACGGTGCCTTTGTGCGCCGCTTCAACCTCGATACGACAGCGGTCGGTGGAGAGCAGCGGGTCAACGTGGCAACGACATTTGGTCAGAATCAAGTCGCCGTGGCGGCGACTCCGGATGGCCGTTTTGTTGTGACGTACGACGATGACATCGGCGTGTCGGCCCGTCGCTATGCGTCCAACGGAACAGCTCGCGACGCGTCGATGATCGTTGTTCAAAATGAGATCACTGCGGGAGAGGCGGACGTTGCGATTGACGATGCCGGAAATTTTACTGTGGTTTGGAGAACGACAAACCAAGGAGACGGCAGTCTGCGTGCGGTGATGCTGAGTCGGTATTCCGATAGTGGAACGTTGTTGCAAGGTCCGACGGTGGTGTCGGATGTTTCTGCCAATCTGCAAACGAATCCTTCGATCGCGATGTTGGGGACGGGGGAATTTATTGTTGTGTGGGAGGGTGCGGGGCCTGGTGACACGGATGGGGTTTTCGTTCGTAAGTTTTCGGCGAATGGGACTCCGCTGACGGCCGAGACTCGAGTCAATCCAACGGTGTCAGGGTCGCAAAAGATGGCGTCGGTCGCGATGGTCGACCTCAACAACTTTACGGTCGTGTGGACCGGAAATGGGACAGGAGACGGCAGCGGCGTCTTTATGAGGCAGTACGGAACACAGGGAATTCCGGGGGCTTCGTTCATCCTGTCGACAACAGACAATGTGACGAACAGCGGTGTTTCTGGACTGTCGAACTGGACCTCGGGAACGATTCTCCGATTGGGAGACCCCGGTTTGCAACTGGGGGAGAACACAACAGGTGTGCTTCAGCAGTTCGGCAATGGAGACAACATCCCGGTTGATGGCGCCATCAATATTGACGGCTTTCACTTCGTGACGACGCCGATGACCTTAGCCAACGGGCAGGTGTTGTTGGCGGGGGATGTCCTGTATTCCGCCAATGATGATGAACTGTATCCTGGGGTCGACGGGTTGGGAAATCCGGTTCAGATTCCGGTTCGCAACGAGTACATCTTAAGGTTTCGTCCGTTAGCGACCGGTGATTACACCGTTGGTGAAGTGGCGGTGGTCTATGCGAACTTGGGGGGGAGTGCTGACCCGTTTTTGAATGGGATGTCAGACATCAATGGACTGTCGCTAATTGAGCGGGATACGGTGGTCGCGGGGGTCACCCTGATGGCGGGCGACATGCTGTTCACCCGCAGTGATGATGGGGGGGGCCATGCGAAGAACGTATATGTTTACCATGCGCTCACGAATACGGCTTCCAAGTTAATCAACGGTGCAGACCTGGGGATCACGGGTGAGATTGCCGACATCGATCTCATTGAGACATCGGTGGAAGTGGGGGGGATGACGCTGGCAAGCGGCACCGTCCTGATCACGCTGACGGCGAACGAAGCGAGCTTAGGGACGACGGGACTCTCAGCAACTGGGAACGATGTTGTTGCGGTGCAGTTGTCGCAGTCGAGCATGACGGGTCAGCCGACAATTGCGTTGGCGACGATTGCTGTTGACGGGAGTGACATCGCGTTTGACAGTTCGGCGGAACGAATCAATGCGCTCTCGCTCGTCTCATTGAACGCGGGGCCCAAGGGGGTGAACGACAGTTACACAGTGACCGCAGGAGAGGAGTTCGAGTCGTCTGTGGATGCGTGGTTTGATACCGACTGGAGTGCTCGACAGCGCATCTCGTTCGACAACTCGACACGGGCCGAGAATCTCACAGACTTCCCCGTCCTTGTTGTGTTGGACTCCAGTCGTATTGACTATTCTCGCGTGCATGGGAACGGAGATGATCTGCGGTTCGTCGATCCCGATGGGACGGTGCTCGCCTATGAAATCGAGAGTTGGGATCCGAATGGTCGGTCATACATCTGGGTGAAGGTGCCGAAAATCGATGCGAATTCGGTCAGCGATTCCATCTGGATGTATTACGACAACAATCTCGGTGTTGCAGCGGGGGAGAATCCGGCGGGTGTCTGGTCGAACTCCTATGAAGCGGTGTATCACTTCGATGATTCGACGACGGCGACCGGAACAGCCATCGATTCGACCGGCCGAGGCATCGATGGAACGAACGTTGGAACAACTCAGGCGAGTGGTGTTGTCGGTAGCGCTCGAAGTTTTAATGGGGTCAACCAGTATATCGATCTAGGCAACAACCTGGCCCTGGTGGAGGGGGCAAATGCTGTCACGCTTTCAGCATGGGTGCAGACATCGACTGCCAATGTTGATCAAAACGTCATCGCAGTTTCCGTAAACAGCGCTGTGCCATCCACATCGTCACGAGCGTCGTTGGTCATTGACGGAACGGAGTTGCACGGGATTGGTCGTTCAACCGATACCGAGGCGGAGATTGGGAGCGTATCGACGGGCGCGGGAGTGACAACGTCTGTCTGGAAGCAAGTGTCTGTCGTCATCGACTACGCCAACGACTCGATGAAATACTACGTCGACGGCCAATTGGTGAGCAGTCAGGCCACAAGTTTCTCAGCAAATGCAACGTCTTTGACTCCGTCAACAACAGCGACGCTTGGGGCACAGGACGACGGTACGTCGCCGACGTTCGGTGGCCTGATGGACGAAGTGCGCATCGCTGTTGCCGCGCGATCAGCAGCATGGTTGAGTGCCGAGTTTGCCTCTTCGACAGACACTCTGACCCGGTTCGGAGGTCTCCAACTGGTCGCCGGTGTGCTCGAGAATGATTTCGATCCCGAGGGACTGCCACTGACGGCGACGAATCTCAACACGTCTGTCCTGCAGGGAAGCGTGACGCTCAACTCCGATGGTTCTTTTGTTTACGACGATCAGGGACTCTTCGCCGGACTGACTGCTGGGCAGTCCGCGACGACACAGTTTTCGTACTCGGCTCGTGATTCGGAAGGGGCACTCAGCGACGCGGTTGTGACGCTGCTGATTCAGGGGACGAACGATGCTCCGGTGCTGGCGAGTGGTGTCGATCTGACGCTGGCATCGGTCCTGGAGACCGATACGAACCCGGCTGGCGATACCGTTTTCAATCTGCTGGCGAACGTGGGGGATCCGATCACCGATGTCGACGCCGGAGCGGTCGAGGGGATCGCGGTCTATGAAGTCAACGACATTGGCGGGCAATGGGAGTATTCGCTCAATGGCACCTCGTGGACCGCCTTCGGGGCCGTCACCGATCAGTCGGCTGTCGTTCTCGACACCGCGGCCACGATTCGCTTTGTACCGAATAATTCCCATTCGGCACATGACTCCCAGTTGAGGTTTCGAGCATGGGACCAGACCGATAGCCTCGCCAGTGGGACGACAGGGGTCGATATCCGCGAGCATGGTGGAATCACCGCCTACAGTGAGAATGCGGGGAAGTTGCTTGTCGACGTGATACGAGTGAATCATGAACCAACAGCCGTCGCCGACAATTACACAATTAATGAAGACACAACGCTCAACACGCATCCCGGAGACTGGCTGGATGTGAATTGGCCCGCCCGGCGGCGACTGACATTTGATAACTCGTCCAGGACGGAAACCTTAGTCGACTTCCCAGTGCTCGTGGAGCTGGATAGTAGCCGGATCGATTATTCGATCATGAAGGGAGATGGGACCGATCTGCGGTTTACAGATGCGAATGGAAACCTGCTGGCGTATGAGATCGATGTCTGGAATCCGGCGGGTGAGAGCTATGTCTGGGTCAAGGTTCCGACGATTGCAGCCGGAACGGCGGATGCCTCGATTTGGATGTACTACGGCAATACTGCTGCGGCCTCCGGTGAGAACGCAACGGGTGTCTGGTCGAACGGGTATGAGGCGGTGTATCACCTCGAAGAGGATCCGGTTGCCAGCGGAGGAACCTTCGATGAGTCGACGGGTCGGCTGGTCGACGCGACCAACATCAGCAGCGTAAATGCTGCCGGATACATTGGGCAGGGACAACAGTTTAATTTGGGCACGGCGATTGATCTGGGAGACAACTTGCCACTCCTGCAAGGGGTCTCGGGAGCGACGATTTCGGCGTGGATCAATCCCGACACGGTGAGTGGAAATCAAGTCGTCATTGGGATTGCTGACAACGTCGCCCTTTTTCCCGATTTGTCCAAATTCTCGATTGAAATACTTAATGGTCGTATTCAAGTCATCGGGATGGACTCGGACGACTCCCTTTTCTCATATGCTCAAGTCGACTCCCCCTCGGCAGTGCTGGTAGCGGGTGAATGGCAGTTGGTCAGCGCGACGTTGAACTATGCGGCAGGGGAGATTGATATCTACCTGAATGGTGTCAACGTCGGCCACTTTACTGGCCAGTTTAACCGTCCTACGTCGGATACAGTCGATGTTGACCGTGCGGCGATTGGTGCCGAGGATGGGGGAAGTGGTTCGCACTTTGATGGTCTGATCGATGATGTTCAGGTGAGTGGTGTGACTCGGTCGGCAAGTTGGATTGCTGCTCAGTATGCCAACCAGACGGGACAATTCATTTCCTTCAGTGGCGAACTGAACCAGGCCGGTGTGCTGGACAACGATGTCGATCTGGAAGGAGATACGCTGGGGGCTTTCCTGAACACAATGCCTTCGCATGCCCTGAGCTTTACGTTTAACGGCAGTGGGTCGTTTACCTACACGCCGGAAGAGAACTTCGTCGGGACCGACAGTTTTACCTATTATGTTTATGACGGGGACGAAAACTCGAACGTGGTGACTGTCACGATCACCGTAAATGGCGTGAACGATGTGCCGACCACTTCGGGGATCACAGATGTTACGGTCAATGAAGACGCGGACAATTCTGTCATCAACCTGTGGGGCAGTTTCGCGGACGTCGAGACGGCGGACAATCAGCTGACGTTCAGCATCGTTGGTAATACGAATACGTCGCTGTTCACGAGCGTGACTCCGAACAACACGACCGGCGAACTGACCCTCGACTACGCCCCCAATCAGTTCGGCACGAGCGACATCACCGTACGGGCGACCGATGCCGGCGGGCTATTCGTCGAGACAACGTTCCGCGTGACCGTCAACAGCGTGAACGACACCCCCACGACGTCGGGCATCGCAGATGTCACGGTCGATGAAGACGCGGTGAACACCGTGATCAATCTTTGGGACAGTTTTGCGGACGTCGAGACGGCGGACAATCAGCTGACGTTCACCATCGTTGGTAATACAAATACGTCACTGTTCACGAGCGTGACCCGGAACAACACGACCGGCGAACTGACACTCGACTACGCACCGAATCAGTTCGGCACAAGCGACATCACTGTACGGGCGACCGACGCGGGGGGGCTCTTTGTGGAGTCAACATTCCGCGTGACGGTGAACAGTGTCAACGATGTGCCGACGACTTCGGGCATCGCCGCTGTGACAGTAAACGAAGACACACCGAACACCTCTGTCAATCTTTGGGATGCGTTTGCAGACATCGAAGATATCGACAGTCAACTGACATTCACTGTCGTTGGCAACACGAACTCCGGGCTCTTCAGTACCGTGACGCCGAACAATTCAGCCGGGACGTTGACGCTGAACTATGCGGCCAACCAATTTGGCACAAGCGATATTACCATCCGGGCGACCGACACCGGCGGCCTGTTCGTGGAGACAACATTCCGGGTCACCGTCAACAGCGTGAACGACACCCCCACGACGTCGGGGATTGCGAATGTGACCGTTGATGAAGATGCCACGAATACCTTCATCGGCCTGAGAGACAGTTTTGCGGACATCGAAACCCCGGACAGCTTGCTGTCATTCTCGATTGTCGGGAATACCAACCCATCGTTGTTCACCAGTGTGACTCGAAACAACACGACCGGCGAACTGACACTCGACTACGCCCCGAACCAGTTCGGCACGAGCGACATCACCATCCGCGCGACCGATGCCGGTGGGCTCTTTGTGGAGTCAACATTCCGCGTGACCGTCAACAGCGTGAACGACACCCCCACGACGTCGGGGATTGCAGATGTCACGGTCGATGAAGACGCGGTGAACACCGTGATCAATCTTTGGGACAGTTTTGCGGACATCGAGACGGCGGACAATCAGCTGACGTTCACGATCGTTGGCAATACAAATACGTCACTGTTCACGAGCGTGACCCGGAACAACACGACCGGCGAACTGACAATCGACTACGCCCCGAACCAGTTCGGCACGAGCGACATCACCGTACGGGCGACCGACGCGGGGGGGCTCTTTGTGGAGTCAACATTCCGCGTCACCGTCAACAGCGTGAACGACACCCCCACGACGTCGGGGATTGCGAATGTGACCGTTGATGAAGATGCTCCCGCGAGTTCCGTCAACTTGAGGAGTGCGTTTGCGGACTTGGAAGATAGCGACAGTCAATTGACGTTGACCGTCGTCGGCAACACGAATACGGCACTCTTCAGTTCGGTGACCCCGAGCAACTCGACCGGCACGTTGACACTGAACTACGCACCAAACCAGTTCGGCACAAGCGACATCACGATCCGTGCAACCGACACCGGCGGCCTCTTCGTCGAGACGACATTTCAAGTCACCGTCAATGCTGTTAATGATGCTCCGACGATCTCCACCATCCCGAGTCAGACCATCACCGAAGATGGCACGACAGGGGCGTTGGCATTTGTTGTCAACGATCTCGAAACGACCACTGGATCACTTGTGGTCTCGGCAACATCCAGTGACGGCACGCTGATTCCGAATGAGAACCTCATACTGTCCGGAAGTGGAAGTAGCCGTACGATCGAAGTCATTCCCGCAGCCAATCTGCACGGCGGACCGGTCACCATTGTCGTCACTGTCAGCGATGGCCAGTTGACCTCACAGACACAGTTTACGGTGACAGTGTTACCCGTGAATGACGCTCCGACGCTGGTGGTTAACAATGGCCCGGCTGTCGCCAAGGGGGGGAGTGTCGTCCTGTTGAACACGCAACTGCAAGTGGCCGACATTGACACGGCGGCGGGCGATTTGCTGTACACCGTGGCAACGAATAGTGGAGGGGGATTCCTCGAACGGACGGCCGCACCGGGGACCGCAATCACGTCGTTCACTCAGGCCGATATTGATGCTGGGAACATTCGGTACGTCCATCTGGGTGGGACCGCGTCCCTCGAATCGCTCGGGTTGTCGCTGAGCGATGGAACGTCATCGTTATCGATCACCTTCGAATTGACGATCGACAATGTTCGCCCAACAGCCGCTCCGGCAGGCCCCTATTTCGTGACGGAGGGATCGACAATCACCCTCGACGCGAGCGACTCCTTCGACACCGACGGCACGATCACCCTGTACGAGTGGGACTTCAATTACAACGGGACAGCCTTCAACGTCGATGCAACCGGGGCTCATCCTCTGTTCGATGCCACTTTGCTTGATGGCCCGCTCGTTCGCACTGTCGCACTCCGCGTGACGGACGACAACGGAGCCGTCAGTATGGTCGTGACGACAGTGGTCAACGTTGTCAACGTCGCCCCCACGGCGACAGCCGACAGCGGCACAGGATTCACCACGAATGAAGAGACCCCGCTGACCACTTCCAACGTACTACTCAACGACACCGACCCCGGCGCCGCGGACCTGTTGAGCGTCACATCGATCGATCTCACCGGAACGATCGGCACCGTCATCAATCATGGCGACGGGACGTTTACCTACGATCCACAAGGAAAGTTTGAATCACTCGCCGTCGGTCAGACCGCAGTAGACCACTTCACCTACACCATCAACGATGGAGATGGCGGGACATCATCCGCGACAGTCACGATCACCATCGAGGGCAGAAACGATCGACCGCTCGCAAGTGACAGTACGTTCACAGTCTCCGAAGCAGCGACGGTCGGAACAGCGCTCGGGTCCATTGTCGCGTCCGATGTTGATGCGGGTGACACACTGAGCTTCAGCATCGTTAATGGCAACACGAACAACGCATTCCAGTTGAACGCGACGACGGGCCTGTTGACGGTTGCGGATGCTTCACAATTGGACTTCGAGACAACCCCGAACTATACCCTTGTAGTTCAGGTGCTGGATGCAAATGGGCTGAGTTCTACCGCGACAGTCACTATTTCGGTGACAGATGCCAATGAAAGTCCTCAGGTATCCGACGTCTCGTTCAGCATTCCCGAGAACTCTGCGAACGGAGCGCTCGTGGGGGTCGTGACAGCGAGCGACGTTGATGCCTTCGAGACCTTCACTTGGACCATCATCAGTGGCAATGATGACGGTGCCTTCGTGCTCGATCCAACGAGTGGCGAACTGCGGGTGTTGGACAATTCACTCCTCGACTTCGAGCAACAGTCGCAGTGGGTCTTACAGGTTGAAGTCGCAGATGCCAGCGGGCTGAAGGCGACCGCGAATGTCACGATCAACCTGACCAATGTCAACGAGACCCCCACAACGACCGGGCTCCCCGATGTCACCGTTGATGAAGATGCCCCGGCAATCTCCGTTGATCTCGCCGCAGCGTTCATCAACCCCGAGACGGGGAGTGCCTCTGGACTCACCTTTGTGGTGACTGATGTCTCGTCGACCGGCCTGTTTGAGAGCAAGAGCATCAATCCGACGACCGGCCTCCTGACGCTCACGCTTTCCCCCGACAAGAGCGGCGACTCGACAGTGACCATCCGTGCCACAAATGCCGGGGGAGCGTTCGTTGAGACATCGTTCCTGGTGACTGTCATTGCCGTCAATGACCAACCGATTGTGCAAAGTCTCAGTCTGACTGTCGATGGCGGCACATCACTCAGTTCAACGATTCCCGGCGTCTTGCTTGGGGCAACAGATATCGAAGGGGCCAATCTGACAGCGGTACTGGTCCAAGCTCCGGCGAATGGTAGCCTCACTCTGCTTGCGGATGGTTCGTTCGTTTACCGACCCAAAACGGGTTATTCCGGGACAGACAGCTTCAAGTTTGCCGCCAACGATGGGGAAACTCAGAGTTTACCGGGCGTCGTTCACATCGACGTGTTGAATCCGGCGGTCGGAGTGCTTCCTAAAAACGGGGCAGACAATACGTCGAGCGGAACGACGAATGTTCCGGCAACGGGAACCGACACCGTCAATGCAGCAAGTTCCGCAGACTCGGCGAGCACAGCCGTCCCGGATAACTTGGGTGGAAAGAGTTCGGGTTCTCAAAGTCGCTCCGATGACGACGTGGCCCCATTGCCAGTGAAGAACGAGGAAGATGACTTCTTCGATTCCAGCCTGATGAATCGGGACGACGACGATGATCTGCTCGGTCTACTCACGCGGCGTCAACAGGACGAGATCTTCTCAAGTCGTCCAGCAGGTGGGGTGACGGGGAGTGGTTCTTCCTTTGGAACGTCACTCGGGGGACTCGATGCGGGTCAGTTCGTGGGGTCGACTGCAAGTCTTTCGGCTGTCCCTCACTGGATGACCGAATATCGCACGACGCTGCAATTCGTTGGGCAACCGGGCAAACTCTGGGACGAACTCGACAATCTGCAATATCAAGCGCAGGAGAAGTTTGGGGTTGAAACAGTCGTTGTCGGCTCGGCTGCGACAGCGGCCGGTTCGGTCACTGTGGGGTATGTCCTTTGGACACTTCGCAGCGGCGTGCTGCTGTCGAGTCTGTTGGCCCAAATGCCAGCCTGGCGACTGATGGACCCGCTGACCATTCTCGAAAATATGAACATGGACGACGACGAGGACGACGAGTCGCTCGCGTCACTGGTGGATCAGGAGGATGCTGATCCCGCCGTTGTTCCCGATCCCCTATCGGAAAAACGATCATGTTAAGTATCAGTCCACATCTCCGCATCGCGTTGATCCTGTCGTCGATGGTGACGTCGGTCATGCTGATGGCTTCGTTTTTTGGTGTCATCCCAGACTCTCGAAAAAGTGTCGTGGCCAGTCGAGTGCAACTGTGCGAGGCCCTTGCATTGAATGGGGCTTTGGCACTCAGTCGTGATGATGTCGATGGACTCAAGGCCGTTCTCGATGCCGTCGTAGCCCGTAACCCCGACGTCGTTTCTGCCGGTTTGCGTCAGGAGGATGGCATCCTGCGCGTCACGGCGGGAGAACACCCCCTGGAACCGGCCACTTCCCCAACCGACACCGCCGAATCGATGATGATGAAGGTCTCCGTCGGAACATTGGGGGACCAACTCGAAGTTCGCTTTCAACCGTTGGTCATGTCCGGCATCCGGGGGGCTGTGTTCGACCCGCGCGTTCAGATGGTGGTTCTGGTCGGATCTTGCTGTGCCCTCGGTTTCTGGATCGTGCTGCGTCGCATCCTCAAGCAACTCGACACCTCCGGTTCCGTGCCGACTCGCGTACGCAGTGCCTTAGACACCCTGACGGAAGGGTTGCTCATCCTGAACAAGAACGAACGCATTGTCTTTGCGAACAGTGCCTTCGGCGAAGTCTTCGCAAAGTCGCCCGAACGATTCGTTGGCGACAAGGCGTCGGGCTTTGCCTGGCGCAGCGGCGAGTCTCGCGTGACTCCCCCCGTCGATTATCCGTGGACCCGAGCACTCCGGGAAAAGCGACCGCAGCCGAATGTCCTGATGCACCTGGAAGTCAGCGGTGGGGAATTGCGGTCATTCATCGTCAACTGTTCTCCCTTGCTTGGAACCGACGGCACGTATCGCGGGGTCATGGCAAGCTTTGACGAAGTGACCCAACTGGAACAAAAGAAGGTAGAACTCAAAATGGCGATGGAGGCGGCCGAGAACGCCAATCAGTCGAAGAGTGACTTCCTCGCCAACATGAGCCACGAAATCCGCACACCGATGAACGCGATTTTGGGGTTCACCGAAGTGCTGCGTCGCGGTTATGCCGAACGTCCTGAGCAAGTGCTCGACTACCTCGATACGATTCATGTCAGTGGTTCGCATCTCCTCGAACTCATCAACGACATTCTGGATCTCTCGAAGGTCGAAGCGGGTCAGTTGCAGATCGAGTTGACAGACTGTCATCCTCATCAGGTTATCTTGGATGCCGTCACCGTGCTGCGGGTGAAGGCTGAAGAGAAAGGGATTTCACTGACCTATCGTTCCGACGGACCGATCCCGGACGTCATGCAATCCGACCCAACTCGACTCCGGCAGATTGTGACGAACCTTGTCGGAAATGCCGTCAAGTTTACAGAGTCCGGGGGGGTCGAAGTGGTCTCGCGGTTGGTGCGAATTCAAGGACAAGACGTCTTTGAGCTGGATGTTCGCGACACCGGCATTGGAATGAAAGAGTCGACACTGCAAAACGTCTTCAACCCGTTTGTGCAGGCCGACAGCTCGGTGACCCGTCGCTTCGGCGGTACCGGACTCGGTCTGGCGATCAGTAAGAAGTTTGCCGAGGCTATGGGGGGAGATATCCGCGTCACGAGCCAGATCGACGTCGGCTCCTGTTTCACCCTCGCGGTCGCCGTTCCGATCACGGAAGGGGTGACGATGTTGACCGCGGAAGAGGCGATCGCACAACGACAGAGCAAACGCCAACGTCCCGTCTCCGTCGAGTCTATGACCCGCCTGAAGCCGTGTCAGATTCTCGTGGTCGACGACGGCGAAGCAAACCGTCAACTGTTGCGTCTCGTCCTTCGCCGTGCCGGTGCGACCGTCGTTGAGGCATCAAACGGTCAGGAAGCACTCGATCACTACCTGACGAATACGTTTGATATCGTCTTTATGGATATGCAGATGCCTGTGATGGATGGCTACACCGCCACGCGCAAACTTCGTGAACAAGGGGTGGGATGCGAAATCATCGCCCTCACCGGGAACGCGATGAAGGGAGATGAAGAGAAATGCCGATCCGCAGGGTGCAGCGGCTTCCTCTCGAAGCCCGTGAATATCGATTCGCTATTGGAAGTCGTCGCGGGAATCGTTGGTCTGGATGACGCGCCTCAACAGAAAGACGAACAGCGCAACGGGATATTCAACCTCCAACTGACTGGAACTGGTCAAATTGACCTGCAAGGAGAGTCAACTCCTGCGTCCGATCGCTCGAGCCGATCCCTCGCAATTCCGTTGATTTCAACGGCTCATGAAGCGAGACTCGCATCAGGCGACAGCACCCCTCATGCAGTCGAGGCCACTCTGTCCGAAGGGGGCCATCAGATTGAACCTGTGCGATCGAATCACGTCGGACGAGTCCCACTGGTGTCGCGATTGCCTATGGACGACATCGACTTCCGCGAGATTGTTCAGGCGTTCATTCCTCGTTTGCAAGAACAGATTGAAGCGATGCGGGACGCCATGAGTACCGGCGACATGGATGGTCTTGCAGGATTGGCACACTGGCTGAAGGGGGCCGGGGGAACCGTCGGTTTCCCGGAATTCACCGAACCAGCCCGCCAACTCGAACGCCATGCCAAACAAGGGGACATCCTCCGCGTGGCCGACACCCTGACAGAAATCACCTCCCTCGCCGACTCCATCGAAGTCCCCGACACCCCCTTGGCGACCGTTCACTAATCGTTTGGAATTCGTTTCGTCCGGAATTTCGAGACGAACGATTTCAGCGCTGCCCCGCAAATACCTTTGTCGAGCGGAATTAATGTTTACGCCATTTCGGGACAACTAAGCGTTCGCCTGTATGCGGGCTAAGTTAGGATGCTCAGAAAAGTGTGATACGGTTCATCCCTATTTCCTGGTCCAAGGAAGCAGTAGTCGGCAACGTCGGGTTGGAATGGGGCTTTCAGCCAAGCTTTGCGGCGTTGTTTGAGTTGTGCTTTGCTCAACTTTCCCTGTTGATATAGCTGTACGGCGTCACGCACTTGCTGTTTGAGTTCTCGCAGTCGAAGTTGTCGGGATTCCTGGAGAGCCTGGCGATCAAGTTTAAGAATTTCTTGCGTCTTCACGGCCCGTGGGTCCAAGTCATTCAAGTCGGTTCTCCAACGGGGTGATAGGTTGCCAAACTCGTCGACGTAGAAGAAATCCCAGACGTTCTCTTCGCAGGGATTAATTAGTTTCGGTCCCGGTTCGGTGTCTGGGGGGAAACGGTTGGACTTAAATCGATTGCAGATAGTGCAAGACCAGAGGAAGTTGTCCCAGGTCATTGCGAGGTGGGGGAAGATGGATTTCGGCTGGAAGTGTTCGACATCGGACGATTCGCTGCCGCTGCAAAACATGCAACGTTCGCCCGCTCCAGACATCGTTCGCAAGGCATTGACTACTTCCTGAAACCACTGCGGATTGCTGCTGCGGGCGCTGCTGTAAATGCTGTCGGCCTTCCCTTTTGGGTCTGAATCGACCACGATCTGAGCCGTCTTTTCGGCGAGTTTCTTGATCGAGGTTGCCGGAAGGCTGGGGCGTTTCTTCAATTTTCGCATCGTTCTATTTGTCCCCAATCTCGTGAGGATCAAGCATCACGGCCTGTAACTTCTGGGCAAGTCGCTGGTGACTCTTCTCTTCCGAGGTGGTGAGCCTTGCGCCAGCATGTTTCTTGGCGTCCAATCGCTTCCACTTCTCAATTTGGTCGTTTGCCCACTGAGAACGCGTCGTGCTCAGACCAAAGGCGACACCGAGGACGGTCTTGTGGGCGCTCCCCCAGATGACACGATCGTACTCTGCGGAAGAAAGCTGTCTGGGTTGCTGGTTGACATCGTCTCGAGAGGGGAGCAGAAAGACTCCATTCCTGTCGGCGGCCTGTGCCACGAGTGGGCTGTGAGTTGTCACAATGAACTGGATGTTCGGAAACCGACTCTTGAGCCAGAGTGGCAACTCTCGTTGCCATGTCGGATGTAGGTGGGCTTCAACCTCGTCAATTAGTACGACGCCCGGGACCGGCACTGTGACGTGTCCTTCGCTGTCGGTTTTGAACAGCTCTTCGCTGCCATAAACCTCATACAGGCCATGAACGAGATCGAGCACCGTAGCGTACACACCGCGACATCCATCACTGATTTCCCGCATCGGGAGCTTAGTCCCTTTCGAGTCGGTCACAAAGACGTGATCCACGGTAATTTCGTCAATCTTCATGCCATACGGAAGAAGCCCATCGCTCAGAAGCATTTTTACCCCCTGAGTCAGTAGGTCGATTTGGTCTCGATCCGATCGACGAAGTTCCAACGAGCGTGAATGCATCTTCTTGAGCCATTCTTCACTCTCACTCAGCGCGGCATCTTCTCGAAACAGCGTCACATAGCGGGCAACCGCGCCACCGGTGACCGTGTGTCGAATGGACTCGGAAGAACTTCCCGACAGGCGACGCATCGGCCCGAAACCAGTCGAGAACCAACCTTGGGCATTCGGATCCCACAGTCCACGCTGCGCCGTCTTGATTCGATTGTTCGCAGGATTGCGATACTCGATCTCTCGAAACGAAGGGGTCTCCCCGAGCTTATCAATCTCCCATTCGACCCCCGCCTTAAACTCCGTCGTTGTATTTCCTCTTTGCTTCCATTGATCCAATTTTGGATCAGCCACGATACCGACTTCGGCTGACGCTCGCAGGCAGTCACGACGAATCCAACCGGGACTCAAACCGGCGAGCTGGACACCCGCTTCGGGGCCGAGTAATCCCAATGCGATCCCCTTGAGAACCGTCGACTTTCCCGATGCGTTTCCGCCGACGATCACTGTCCAACCGGAGTAGGTGTTCCTAGGACGCTCGAAATGAAAATTGAGACTCTCGAATCCTCGAACATCCTTAAACTTGACGTCACTTACGTACATCCATCCGCTCCATAAGTGCTCACAATCATGCTGGCATCGTCACGAAGCTGTTGCGCCGCTGACATGCTCTCAGCCTTCGCAGGGGAAATCAACGCAAACGTGCGAAGTTGGACGTCACCCCTCTCCGGACTGACGAGGCGTCCCCTGTCTCTCACTTGATCCCATCGTCCCTAAAGGTGCGGAGTGAATACTATCACATGCGAGTCAGCAAGCAATTGTTGGTTCGTTCTTTTGACAGGCACGAACACCCTGACGAACACGGTGCATTCGTCTCAGGTTGCATGCTGTACGGATTCTCTGGTGATGCCTTTGGAATGGGGTTCGTTGTGATGCTATCGATAGTCTCTCAGTTTCTGAATCAGATTCGCTGTCGTTTCTGATTCGTCGCAGAGTTTTCGGTACTCTTCGCGTGTGGGGCAATTGAGGGTGTCGAGTTCGATGGTGACGAACTCGTCGATCGCGATGAGGTACGTCGTCGAGTGGACGTCCCCCTCAAACTTCTCCCAGGGTTGGCCGGAGTTGAGTCGGCGGAGCTTCGGGAGATGTCCCGGCTCGAATTTGACGTCGAGTCGAGCCAGTCGGACACCCGCAGTCCCCCAGAGTTGCGTTCGGCCTTCGATGAGGTTGACTGCGATGGGGACGATCACGCGAGTATCGACGGCCATGTCGAGGTCTTCCTGGAAATGGGTGAGCCAATCAAGTGCAAGGCGTCGCGCTTCTTGAGCGTTCGCGAGTTCGTCATCGAGGAGATCAACCGGGAGGCCAATGTCTTCGATACTAATCAGGTAGAAGCCGTAGAATCGGAGGCGTTGCTCGTCGAGTTCTTTCCAAAGGTTGAGTTCGCGGGCCCCGGATTCGCGGAGACCGTGAATTTTCGTCAGGTTGTCCTCGCCGATCATCGCCTGCAAGTACGCCTGTAGAAATGCATAGCTCCGAGCCATGCGGAGATAGTAGGTGGCAGTCGGCTCCAGCCGCAGGGCTGGGGCGAGTTGTGGTGGGGGATCGTAATGATAGTCGCCAGGGGCGTCAGATCCCGCTTTTCCCGCTTCGGCGAGTTGTCGGACATGGGTCTCGCGATGCTTTGTAATGAGTGACGCGAAGGCATCGAACATCCGTTGTTTATACTTTGCGGAGAGGAGGAGTTTACTCGACTCGGTTCCCCGTTCCGGAAGGAGCATGGTTTCCAGGGCATGGCACTGGTAGTCGTACCATCCACTCGCCAAGGGGGTCCCTGGGGGATGTGGTGTGAGGTCGACTTTGCCGCTGCGAATCGCACGGATTAGTTCCCCCATGAGATCGGTCCCTTCGGGAAATCCGAGGGGGAAGAGGCGGTCAAAGAGTCGCTGTTCGCGGCTCGTCGACGGGGGAAACAGGGCATAGGCCGGTTGTAATCCCTGTTTGAATCGAGACTCGCTGAGAGCATGTTTCTGGGCATCGAGATCAGAGAACGCGGTGACCGGAAGTGCGTAGGGAGCGTTGGTGAGATTCGAGTAAAGGTTAATCAGGCTAAGATAGTCGGCTCGTAACTTAGGGTCCGCTTCGAGGAGTTGGTTCAGGGAACTGGGAATGATCTCGGCCCGACTGTCGCCGATGATGAAAGGGTGCTGGAAGAACTTTAAGAAGCGATAACACTGCTGTAGCTTCGGAGTCCAGTTGTAGAAACCTAATGGTTTCGACTGAAGCGGCGACCTATGGAATTCGTCAAGATATTTCTGTTTGGTCGCCTTGTCAGTGACGTCGAAGCTGATATCGGCGAGTTCGAGGCCCGCAGCAAGGAATGGTGCGGCGGGATCGTCGGGACCGGCCGCGTTTGCTAATCGTTGAACGACATCGACATAGCTTACAAACCCTTCTTGGTCGAGTGAGAAACCGGCAAGGTCGATGGCGGCATAGAGGCCATCGTCGAATAGTTTCGCTTGCCCATCAATGAGGTTCACCGAGGGGAGCACCTTGCGATTCTTGATGGCGTCGGCATAGCTGGCTCGCAGTCTTAATAGGTCGGCATCTCTGTCGGGCTTTAATGTCGGGAGGTCGAGGCGAAACAACGTTTGACTGAAATTTAACTCCCAGTCCCCTTGAGCGTCGGATAGGTTGGCATCGTCGACAGGACCGGGGGGCGACATCGGTCGACGGCCCGGACGTGGGACCGGGAGCGTGATGGAGTGGACCAGCGTGGGATCAAATGGGGGAATCTTCGAAGCGACGACGGCATCATCGGAAAATGAGAACTTCTTCGGCGGTTCTTTGTATTCCGTTCGCTCGGACTCGTATTCTTCATACTCGATGCCATCCCTCTTGAAGCGTTTGACGACAGGAGGACTGTTCGGAGAAAGTTCGTTGTTCTTCACAGGTTCTTGATCGGAATCGCAGCCGGTCAGTCCGATCATGGCGACCAACATCGACCAAAGGAATGATGGAAAATTACGCCGTGTCATGACCCTGCTCCAATAACGAGAGGACGGTTTGGTGAGACTTCAAGTCTGACTGGGATTCCGGTTTGACGCGATTCGAGGAACGAAAGTTCCCGGAGATCGGTGCGGCTTGTCGGAAACGACGTCATGATACCGCAACTTCCGAGGAAAGGTGGAATGGATACGGGAGAAGGGTGTGATATCATCCGCTGCCGAATCGAGAATGGCATGTCTCCTGGCGTTTGAAGAGTTCGAGTGGTCGACAATTGCAATGAGGCGGAAAGCGAATCATGTGTCATGAGTAATCAAGTGATGATGCGACGAGACATGCGATGTTATGTGGCCGAGGCAATCGGGACGTTTGCGTTGGTGTTCGCCGGGACGGGTGCGATTGTCATTAACGATTTTAGCGGCGGCGGGGTGACGTCTGTCGGCATCTCGCTGACGTTCGGGTTGATCGTGATGGCGATGATCTATGCCGTTGGCGATATCTCCGGGGCCCATCTCAATCCAGCGGTGACGCTCTCGTTTTGGGCATCGGGACGGTTCTCGGCCAGGCGGGTCGTGCCCTATGTTGCCAGCCAGTTGATCGGGGCGTTTCTGGCGAGTGGGCTGCTGCGGTTGCTGTTTGTCGACCATCCCAACCTGGGGGCGACGTTGCCTGCGGGGTCATGGTCGCAGTCCTTCGTGTTAGAAGTCGTGCTGACGTTCTTTCTGATGTTCGTGATTCTCAATGTCTCGATGGAGGGCAAGGAGTGCGGGTTGATGGCGGGGATTGCTATTGGGGGGGTGGTCGCGTTGGAGGCGATGTTCGCGGGGCCAGTCTGCGGGGCGTCGATGAATCCGGCCCGGTCGATTGCCCCGGCTGTTGTCAGTGGCGAACTGCGGGACTTTTGGGTTTATTTGATCGCTCCAACGTTGGGGGCATCGCTCGCAATCCCTGCTTGGCGAGCGATACAGGATGACGAAAACGGTCCCGCTGGGGCCATCACCTCTAAGGAAGAGCAATGCCACGTGTCTTGATTTTGTGTACTGGAAACTCCTGTCGATCTCAGATGGCCGAAGCGTTATGGGAGTCGCTGGGGCAGGGGGAGTGGGAGTCCGAGTCAGCCGGGTCGAAGCCCTCGGGCTATGTGCATCCACTGGCCATCCGAGCGATGCAGGAGTTAGAGATCGACATCTCGCAGCATGCCAGCAAGTCACTCGACCTGTTTCGAGATCAGGAGTTCGACTTGGTGGTCACTGTATGTGACAACGCCAAGGAATCGTGCCCGGTGTTCGCAGGGGCAAAGCAGACACTCCACTGGCCTTTCGACGATCCTGCCGACGCGACAGGAAGTGAAGAGGAGCAGATGGTCTTCTTTCGTCGCGTTCGAGATGAGATTCGGTCAACGATTCAGGGTTATCTCAACTCACTCGATTGAATCGGGCCAGAACGTCTGTGATCGAGTTCTGCGGAGAGAAGGTCGGGAGTTCGTGAACTGTTTGAAGATTGGATGGCGCAATGAAAAAAGCACGGTCTCCAAGAATCTGGAGACCGTGCCTGGTTTCGAACCCGTTTCGATCATCGCCGAGGATCAGCCTCGTGGTGGCGACACCGACGATGAGCGGGAATTACTTAGCCATGCTGAACAACTTCGACAGGCTGCGGCTGCCCGAGATTGGGCGAGCATCCTGCTGAGGCAGTTGACGTGGGAAGTAGGCCGCTGGAGCAGCTGGAGCTTCAGGAGCGATCGCCTGTTGAGCCGGAACTTGAACCGGAGCAACTGGAGCACAGCCCCCTGGGCAGCAAGCGGCGTTTCCAGCGTTTCCAGCGTTGCAGGCACCGTTGACGCATCCGTCGCAGGTGTTGCAGCATCCGTCAACGATCTGGTATCCGCAGCGGCTCAGAGCACGTTCAGCTTCACGACGAACACCCTTGTCGCAATCGGCGAGGGCACAGGTCAGAGCCGAGGTCAGCTCAGCCGAGCAGCAGCAGTGACGACGCAACTGCTGTTCAATTTCGTTAGCAGCGGTGTGGCGAACGCCAGGATCAGCATCGTTCAGGGAGTAGATGAACGCAGTCATGATTTCGGGGTTGCACTCGCAGCTGCAACGACCCAAGCCACGCAGAGCGTTCCCACGTTGACGTGGGTAGCAAGCGGTCTGGGATTCGTAGATCAACTGAGCGATGTGGCAAGGATCACAGCCGTTCGACTTGGTGCGAACGGTTGGGCAGCAGTTGCCAGTGTCGCAGCAGCCAGCACCTTTGTTACCACGACCACAAACTCGGGCAATCCGAGCGGTCAGTCGCTGAGTCACTCGGGCACAGCGGCTCAACCGGGTGCGGACTGGACGAGCAGCGGTTGGGCAGCAATCGGCACCGCCACAAGGAGCGGCACAGCAGTTGTTGCTGGCACAGCCACGTCGGGTCCCACGAACTCGGCAATCACGTTCACGATGACGTGGAGCGGCACAGCTTGGAGCACAAGTGTTGTCGCATCCAACATTTCGCGAACCGCAACGACCACGGCGTGGTGTCCGGCATGGGCGAACACGTCGAGCGCGGCTTGCCTTCCGGCCGCTGCCGCAGCAGCTGTCGCCACAAGGAGCAGCACAGCCGGTGTTGCATGGAGCAGCACAGCTGTTCGCCGAGCAGCATCCCTTACGAGCGAGGCGTGAGCCACGTCCGCATGGAGCGGCACAACCTGGATCGCAGCTGTTGCCACATGGTGCAGCACAGCCCGAACCAACACCAGTATCGCAACAGCCATTACCACGACGATTCAACCGCCCGCAGGAAACGCGGGGCGCACGGCAACGATCACGGTTGCCCTTCTTTCCACAGCCACAGTTGCTGGTGGTGCCGACGAACTGCCGTTGGTAGTTGTACACATTCGTGTGACAAGGCCGGGCAATCGTAGGTGCACAGCAGCTGGGCTGAAACGACGGGGCGCATTCGCAGCACTTGGAACCTGCGCTGCCCCGTGCCTGACGGCATCGCAACTGGGCATCGGCGTCAACCGCGAATGCCAGCAGCGCCATCAAGGCGGCACATAGACGAATAGACTTCATAGTTCAGCGTCTCCTTCCATTGGGACTTGGTGATTTCGCCGTCCTCGCCGCTTCCTTTTCGCGGCACGACTTTCCTGTTGCAGTGCGGGTACTTTTCTGGGTCTCTGCAAGAGTTTGGTCGACTGACAGCTACAAACTCAGAGCTCAAACTTCCTTCTTGACACTGTCTCCTGTTGCTCTGAACTCATCGTCGCCCTTGGAGAACATCCGATTCCGATTCACCCCCCAGTGGTTTCGGCTGACTCCCGGCAACGTGATGCGATCGAAAACGAGTTCGAAGGCGGGGGGCTGGAGAAATCTATCGGCGTTGCTGGAAGAGTCCCTTGAACATCTCAAGTCGTTGTGTTCTAATATCTTTACGTCGATTTTCGGTCCGTCTGTAACGAATGATCCGGTCCCATAGACTGGGGGATTTGTAACGTCACTGGAGGCGACTTTTGCCCCCCATTTCCCTTGAAGATGCATAGTCTACGGGTGTTGCAGAAGACTCGTCGCCCCTGCCGGATGTGTCGACAACGACTAGCGACCAGACACACTGGCAGCGATCACTCAAAGCAGGAAGCTTCGGAAGGCTGTCGGACGTCGCTCGGTCAGTCCTAGAAAATAGGGGCGACGACCACCTCCACCGACTAATCAGCCGACCATGCCGCAAGTCGACGCAGTTCAGCCAGTAATGGCTCGGGAAGCAGTTTGTCGGTGTGGGCGGCGGACTCGTTGATCGCGTTGAGTTGCAGGGCCAATTGAGCTTCGGACCTTGCCGACTCCAGACTGCCTGTTGCTGCCAGTCCCTGGGCGAATTGAGCTCGCAAAAGCGAACTGTTGGGGTAGAGTTCCGTCGCCTGACGAGAGAACGTGACGGCGATCTCAGCCGAAATAATGTCGCCCGAGCGACGCCAATGCTGCATCCGCAGGTCGGCTGCGGTATGCAGGAGCATCGGGTTCTTCGGACTGCGATGCATTGCGAGGTCCAAGCTATTCCAGCAGTCGACCAGATGTTGATTCGCCCCGATGCCGCCAGTCTGCCATGCGAGGAACTGGGCGATCCCTAAGTCGCGAGGAAACTCGGCATTCAAGCGGTCTGCGTCGACAGCGGCTCGGTAGTGTGCAATTGCTGCCAGGGGACGTCGGTCGATGAGCAGTGCATCCTTCGCCGAGGCGGCCCGAGACGATGCGACCAATACGGGAAGCAGTGCTGTCGTCAGAGATCCAATCGTCAGGAGACCCAACAGGATGGCACAGGTCAGGTCTCGCGGTCTGTTAATCCACTCCTCGATTCGCCGGAATCGGGAAGAGGAATATCTCTGTGAGTTGGAGGGGGAGCAAGTCGTTGCCGCAGCAGGCGAAGCAATGTCGTCGGCGTCGATTGAACTGACGGAGTCGACATGGTTTTGCACGAAATGACGATCGGATAATGACCATAGCCAGAGCAGGGTGATGGCCGGCATCGCCAAGCCACCGGCTCCCAGTAGATGGACCGACAACGCCAGTCCGGCGGCGACACAGGTCGGTTGAAGCAGGCGTTCGGTCGCCCCTTGATAATGGACGATCCCAGCGGTGAGCGGCCAGAGCAGTGCGAGGGCGAGTATCTGTGGATCGGTTCGTCCGGCCAGCAGGGACTGTGCGAGCCAAACAAAGAGACACGCCGCGACTCCCGTGATGGCACTCATTCGGTAGCCGTCTGATCCTTGGGGGCTGTCGGCGGCTTGCAGTGTTAGCGACTGTTCGCCGAGTGACTCCTGCTGTTGGATAGCTTGTAAGAGTCGCAGAGCAGGAATGAACGATCTGAAGAGGAGGAGCAGGCCGAGGAACGCGATCAGTCCGCCGCAGACCCAGGCATCGAGGAAGAGGTTGTGAGGATCGGTGACGGCTTCGCTCGCTTCAGGGAGTTTGAACTTGAGGTAGTGGATGCCGAAGTTCCCTGGGCCAACTCCCATAATCGGATGCTCTTCCAAGACACCCATCGCCCCGACCCAGTATTGCCAGCGATACTGCAACGATTTCGAGGATTCGAGAAACACTTCCCGGTCGAGGGCTCCTGTTGCGAATCCGATACCGATTGCGACGACAATCACTCCGCAGGTGATGGCAAAGCTACGGATCACCCTTTGCGACAGGAGAACATTTTCATCTGATGAGAGGCTGCGAAGCATCAGCCAGCAAAACCCAAGAGTGCAGCCAATCCAGGCGGTCTTGCTCTTGGTCAGCACGAGGCATCCGAGCACGATGCCGATGGAGGTTAGGGCGAGTAATCGTTGGGAAAGGGACCGTTTCCCTTGACCATCCAGGAACGGGGCGACGAGATGCAGCAACGTCACAATGAGCAAGCTCGCAAACGTATTCGTCAGGGCAAAGCGGCCGAGCGGTTCGGTGCTGAAGAGGAGACGTTGTCGTAACGCCGCCCGTCCAGCCCCCTCCATCGCCAAAAACTCAGGCCCCAGTTCCAATTGAAGTTCGCGAAACCGTGTATCCCGTTGCTGCTGTTCGTCCGGCGTTGTAGCACGCGGCGAATCGCGAAGTGCCTCGGCTTCAAGGAACTTCGCCGCGAGTGCGGGCTGCGTCACCAACTTCTGCCAGAAGCCGAGTCCAGCAAGCAACACTCCCGCGGTGACGACCAGATTCCGCAACCACATCCGTTGCTGCGAGTCGATCGACAATCGTCTGAGTAAGAAGTACGCCACTCCGACGGCAACCCACTCCCATAGCATGTTCAACGCGGCTCGCTGTTCACCCCCTCGCAGCAACACCATCAGACCCGACAACACCGGACCCGCAACGATCAGAAGGACGGCCACATCGAAGAGGTCGATGGGACGTTTCGTAGACGGTTGTCTCCTTTCCTTCGAGCGATCGCGACTCCACCACCAGCAAGAAGTCGCAGCGACCATGAGCCAACTACAGGCAATCCACAGCGTCTCCCCTTGAGCGGCTGACTCCGCGGGGACGAACAGGCGAGTGATGAACAGCAATCCGACAACAAACGGAAAGAGGGCGACGCGGTTTGCAGGATGTGCCATCCGGGTGTTCGCTGAGGAACTCCCCTTCACGTTTCGCGGATTGCGGCTCATCCCTGGCTCCGGAGCGATGCTCCTGATATCCCCGGATCCGGTGCGGTGCCGGTGTCGACCGGTTCCTGATCAAGGGGACTCTGGTTCGCCAGTAGAACCGCAGCGACGTTTTCCGGATCACCAGGAGCGTTCGCATTGTTGGTGATGGAGGCCGAACCTTGGGCGAGTGAGTTTGCATCAACCGGACGAGACGGCTCGGATCGGGAGCGACGACCGGTCATCTCGAACGCGGCGACAATGGCCAAAATCGCCAAGACTTGCGAGGTCAAAATGAGTGCCGCAGTCCAGTTGGAAACTTGATACAACAGCAAAGCAGCGAGCGACGTGGTGAGGGTCGCAAGATGAACCATGCGAACGGCCCCCGGCTTACTGAGACCCAGTTCAACGAGTCGATGCGAGAAGTGACTCTTATCTGCCTGAAAAGGGCTGCGACCCTGACGCAGGCGGATGAAGATGACGCTGATCGTGTCATACAGCGGGACAGCCAGCACAAGCAACGGGGCGATGATGGTGTGCTGACCCGGCGAGTTCGCGTCGTAAAAGGTCCCCAGCATCGTGAGCGACGCGAGCATCATCCCCAGAAACATGCTCCCCGAGTCCCCCATGAAGATGCGGGCGGGAGCACGATTGTGAATGAGGAACCCAGCGGTCGCCCCAGCAAGAACCAAGAGTCCCCCGGCCACAAGCCAGCGTGGTCCTCCGGGCAATGTCAACATGACGACACTGAAGACGACAGCCGCAATGAAGGCAATCCCCCCGGAGAGGCCGTCCATGTTGTCGAGAAAGTTCATCGAGTTGATGAGCAACACGATCCACATCACCGAAAAGACGATGCCGATCCAAGGAAGGTCGACAAACAAAGTCGCCCGGATTCCTCCTGCAACGAGTCCCCCGGCGACAGCAAATTGCAGCAACAGACGGGGCTGCCAGGGGAGCGGCTTCAAGTCATCCAGCAACCCGGCGACGGCGAGCAACGTCCCGGCTCCGATCAACATCCAGAGCGAGCCGGTTCTCGACGCCAGCCCCTCGACATGTTGGGCGAGTTCGAGAGGAATCCAGTCGGGGATTTCGGGAAGACGTGCCAGCCACGAAGCGAAAAGTTGCCCGCCAATCACTGGGATGACGAAGCCACAATAGATGCCGACACCCCCACCCAGCGGGGTCGGCGTCGTGTGGACTTTCCTTGCGGCAGGTTGATCGATCAACCCCCAGCGAGGTGCCCAACGACGCATCAACCCCGTGGCAGTGGTCGAAACCAGAAAGGCAGGGACCGTGCAGGCCAGCAGGAACCAGATCATGCGAAGTTCTCCGCAGTCTCTCGCAAAGCGTGATGCCGGAGTTTAGTCGTTAAGGATGAACGTCACCTTCAGGGCAACGCGATACTCGGTGATCTTGCCATCTTCAATGACGACATCCTGATCCTGTACCCAGGCCCCAGTCACCCCCTGCAAAGTCTTGCAAGCACGCTTGACACCCACTTCGATGGCATTCTCAAAGCTCTTCTTGGAGGAAGACTTGATCTCGGTAATCCGTGCGACCGTATTGCTCATGATGTACTCAGACTTATAAGAAGGGAAATTCGTTCGTGCCCGAAAGATTCATCGGGCGAAAGAAGTCATCGACTTCCCATTCTAGCGACCCCCCGGCTGACATGCACGGTCAGGGTCTCCCCCTCCGCCCCGGAAGGACGGACACTCAAGTCTGTCGCCTCTCGGAACACGCAAAATGGATGAGGAAGTTCATCGTACGAACAAGCCGTCCCTCTCCGTTGAGCCGCCGATCTCACTAGGGCGTTACGCTTGGCATCCTCTGCTCACCCACCGCCCCGTGCAACAAAGTCCCGGGGGCGAACAGGGTCTGCATGCGGGCAATCGTCTCGGGGGACTCGACAAGGGGCGGGGCGTGATGCGGCTTGATCCGGGCGTCGATGACCAGCGGACCAGTGCAGCCAAAGTGTTTGTCGCAGGTGAAACTCCCAAAGCCATCGATATCGCTCGCCGGGTTCGATCGAGTAAACGTCACCCAGAGGAAGTTCGCCAATGACTCGGCTGTGAAGGGGGCATCGTCAACGAGGACGACAAGCGGGAACTCCAACAATGGATGCCCGGCTTCGATCGCCGCAATGAACTGCGGCAACAGGTCATCGACCCGTCCGGTCGTCTGGGGCGGGCGACGTTGTCTGAGTTGCGACGACGTCGCCGGTTCTAGGAATCGACCCGCAGCCGTCGGCGGATCGGAGCAGGGGGGAGCAGTGATGGCGACGACCCCCGGCAGACAAACCCGTGCGTCATGAAATCCATCCGGGAGCGACATCGAAGCCGGAAGTTGATCGAGAAGAGTTCTTACAGAGGGCCCCGTCGCGGCAACAACCAGCTTCGACCCCGCGTTCAATCCATCTCCCGAGTAGTCGAGTGTGTCGATCGTTGTCTGCGTTTCAAAGTGCAGGTCGCGGCTCCAGTCGACCCGCTCGAGCAGATGCTGGAAGAAATCCGAGACATGATGCAGTTCCAGTTGCGGGGCGTCCTGACCGTTGATGATGAACAAGTACTTCGCTAACGAGAGTTGCCCCTGTCCGAGAATCGCATGGGCTTGGGTCAACAGTTCCTGCGGTCGAGGGGGAGAGGTGTAGGGGGTGTAACGTTCGCTCCCAATCGCCAAGAGGAGCGGATGAACTCCTGCTTCATCCACCGCATGGACTTGCTTGACCCCCGGCAGCACAGAAGGAATTGCCGCCCCGGTGATCTCATGGATGATCGCTCCGAAAGATGTGTCTTCTTGCGGGGGCCGACCAACCACCGTGAACGGCCAGACAGCATCGCGTCGATGATACACCCGCTCCACCTTGAGCACTGGAAACAGGTGCCTTAACGAGTAGTAACCGAGATGGTCGCCAAAGGGCCCTTCCGGCTTCAACTGGGTCGGGTCGATCGTCCCCACAATGCAGAAGTCCGCTTCGGCCAATAGGGGCAGTCCATCAGGTTGAGGAATCAACCGCATCCTTCGCCCGCCGAGTGCTCCGGCAAACGTCAATTCCGACAGACCCTCGGGGAGCGGCATGACGGCAGCGAGCGGCAACACCGGTGGGCCGCCAACATAGATGTTCACCCGCAACGACTCCCCCCGTCGCAGTGCCGCCGTGTGATGTACACCGATCCCCCGATGAATCTGGTAATGCAGGCCGACCTCGCCGTTCCTCACATAGTCGTTCCCCGAAATCTGGATGCGGTACATGCCGAGGTTCGACTTCTGCCAGCCCGGTTGATCGGGATGCTCGGAATAGACGGCCGGAAGCGTGATGAATGGCCCTCCATCTTCGGGCCACGACGTGAGAGCCGGGAGTTGATCGAGGGTCGTTTCGCATTCCAAGATCGGCCCGCGAGAGACATATTTCGGACGCATGGACCATGCCGTCGGCAAAGCCCGCAACGTCTGAAACGGATGCTTCAAAGCTCGCATCGGGTCCACCTTGAGGTCGACCAGTCGTTGCACCAACGCCAGACGATCACGGAAGAGAAACCGCGTGCGTTCCATCGTCCCAAACAGGTTGCTCACCATCGGAAACGGCGTCCCCTTGACGCGCTCGAACAGCAGGGCCGGTCCCCCCGCCTCATAAACTCGCCGCTGAATCGCTGCCGCTTCGAGATGCGGGTTGATTTCGTCTCGAATACGCAGCAGTTGCCCCGTACGTTCGAGATCAGCCAGACACTCCTGAAGATTGCGGTAACCCATGAGTCCAATTCACACCGAGAGTTTTCGTTCGTGACACATCACTTCCTGACATCGTAACGGCCCAGAACTCCTGCTGACACAGATCGCTCCGCTCGATACGATTCCCCTTCGCGGACTCTCCGCAGAACGCTCCCCACAGGAATCGGCGAGCACAGATGTCATGCAGGAAGTACGACAATGAGTCATCAGGAATCACAGATCGAAATGCCGTCGCTGTTCCGGAGCGTCGCCTTAGACGTCAAGTCGCCGGGGCCATCGCTGCGAGAACGGCTCGCACAGGTGGATGCGGAACGCCTCAATCAGTGGACGCATGGCTGCGGATTCCTGCTGAGTCTGATCGGCGGCTGGGTGCTTGTCCAGCAGGCGATTGCCACCGGCGGTCTTCAGCGGATTGTAGGATGCAGCATCTATGCCGTCTCGCTGATTTTACTCTATCTCGCGTCGACGTTGTCGCACTCGTTCAGCGATCCTGTGCTGCGAGGCCGATTTCGATTACTCGATCAGATATGCATCTTCCTCCTCGCCGCAGGAAGCTACACGCCTCTCGGCCTCGTGTACCTGAGCAGCGATGCCCGCGTCCTCATCCTGGTCGTGATGTGGGTACTCGCCGGCTGCGGAATTGTCGAACGGCTGTACACCGGGCACGAACGAATCCGCGTGCCGTTCTATCTCATGATCGGCTGGGTTCCGGTGTTCGTCCTTGGGGCCATCTCGACACTCGGCGGCACTCCCGCCGTTGCGCTCGTCATCGCTGGCGGCCTCTGCTATTCGCTGGGAGCGTTGTTTCTGGTGAATGATCACCGTCACCCCTGCCTGCACGCCATATGGCACCTCATGACCATGACCGCCAGCACCTGCCACTATCTCTTCATCTTGCTCTATGTTGCGAATTAAGACTGTCAGAAAGTCATACCCTATTGAGCTGTCAGTTGAAAACAGGCCGTGGGTCAGATTTTCCAATCTGACAAGAGTATCTCGTACGCGTTTTTGCTGAGACATCAAACGAATCCATGTCAAGCTGGCAAGCCTGACCCACGTTTTTCGACAGCCTGATAGTCCCACATCATTAATGTGGGACGAAACATAGGGTCTTACAACGGCCAGTCTCGCAGGATACGTTCGACTTCTTCAGCGTGGCCACTCTCGTCGACGATCATGTTTTCCAGTTGTAAAGCTAACCCTTTATCGCCATAAGCTTCGGCTTGCTTCGCACGTTCGGTGTACCCGGCGACAGCCTTCAATTCAGCGGCGCGAATCGCTTCGAGCATCTCACGATTGGTGGCCGGAGACGGGACTTGATTTGGGGCGGTCGTCGGATTACCCCCTAATGCGACGATCTTATTCGCGAGAAACTGAGCATGCAACGACTCGTCAGCAACCTCAGCCAGAAAGAACTGAGCCAGCTGAGGTCGGTAAGGCCCCGTTGTCTTCGCCGCATAAGTAATGTATTGAATAATCGCTGCGTACTCAGCCGCAAGATCTTCATTTAACTTCGCGATTAGTGGTGCCTTTTCCATGATGAGTCTCCTAAAGGGTTGAGTCTAGTAATTGGTCAGTCGATGAAATCGTGACGGCAATCAGTGCCGCCTAACAGTTTCTTATGTGCGTGCCTGTGGTTCACTTGACGTGATGAGAGTCCCTTACTTTGCGAGTGGGACGTAGGCGTAGCCATCGGACTGGAGATTGACCAACGCGGTGAGACCCGAAACCGCGACGCTGACCGACTCGTCCACTTCACTTGGCTGCGATCCCTTCCCGATGAGCGACTGCCCGCAAACAAAGAACTCGACCCCCGCAGCACGCAACTTTCCGGCAAGTTCGAGATTCGGATTCTTCGCGTTGTCGAATCGCTGAGCATACACCTCGGGGTTAAGCAGGGTGAGAGTCGCGTCACCATGCAGCACGACCGCAATGCGGACATCTGCTGGCTGGGCTCCTGCTCCGCGATAGATGTTGACATAGCGCGCCAGCTTTTCGATTCCTGGGTTGAGCAACTGAGGATCGCCGCCAGCCGTTAGGTCGACGACAATCCGACTCCCCGCCCTTGGCTGATGCGCCGCATCCACAAGTTGCACAACCTTCCCATGCCCCTCGATTCTCGGATAATGGTACTGCAACTCCTCCGCCCATCCGACGGTGAAAATGAGCACCCCTGTCAGGGCAGATAAATGAAATGTCGTCACGATGAATGTTGAGTGTTTCATAGGTTCACTAATAGAGGAGATGTGTGTCAATTGTTGAAGTTATGCGCGTCCCTTCAGCATCCCGTGCCAATATAGTATTGGTAGACCGTATTTTTTCAGTAGCCACATCGACCAACGTTCCTTTGCCTGGTCGATGGGAAACGACTCGGCAGCGTTCTTGTCGTAGTCGAATTCCGCTAGCACAACGCTCCCGTAGCCGGTGACAACGGGGCACGAGGTGTACCCGTCATATTTCGCCTCCAGGGGGTTCCCGTTCATTAATGCCGTCAGGTTCTTGACGAGGACTGGGGCCTGTTTTCGAATAGCCGCCGCGGTTTTCGAGGTCGGGAGACTGCTACTATCGCCTAAGCCAAAGACATTGGGGTATCGAACGTGCTGTAACGTTACGGCATCGACATCGACCCAGCCGGCGGCATCGGCTAGCGGGCTTTTCGCGATGAAGTCTGGTGACCCCATCGGCGGTGTCACATGAATCATGTCGTAGTGGATCGAGACCTCTTCGTCTGTGTCCATATGTTTGAAGGTCGCCTCTCTTGTCTCAGGATTGACGGCGATGAGGTTATGTCGGAACATCGTCTCGATCCCTTTCCGTTCGACCACGTTGGTCAGCACTGACTTATACTTCTCAATGGCAAAGATACCAGCTCCTGCAGAAGCGAATATGACGCGAGTCTGTTCTCTGACTCCATGAATCCGGAAATAGTCTTCGGCCAAGTAGCAGATTTTCTGAGGTGCTCCACCACACTTCACCGCTCCAGCCGGTTGAGTGAAGATTGCGGTCCCCCCCTTAAAGTTGCGGATATTGTCCCATGTACTGCCGACTGTCTCGAACGAGTAGTTACTGCAGATGCCATGCGTGCCGACGTTCTCCTTGAGCCCCTTAATGCCCCCCCAGTTGAGCTGAATGCCTGTCGCGACGACGAGGTAGTCATACTGAATTGTGCGACCATCTCGGGTCAGGATGCGGTTCTGATCTGGCTGAAAGGTGACGACGGCATCCTGAATCCATTTTGCTCGACGGGGTATTACCGATGCTTCATCGCGACGGGTCGCTCCCTTTTTATAGATTCCCGCACCGACCAGTGTCCATGCGGGCTGATAGTAGTGGTTGGAGGAGGGATCGATGATGAGAACATCGGTGTTGTTGAAGAATCCTTTCGTCAATCTCGCAGCCACTGTGATGCCACCCGTACCGCCACCCACGACGACGATGCGATGCCGGATCACCTTTCCGTCTGGCACCTCAGTTTGTTTGGTCGTCTGCAGTGATGTAGGGATTGTGGTAGTCATCATGATTCTCGAATAGTTGAAATTTAATCACACGGACGGTTAGTCAGAAACTCAATCGCACACCGTTGAGCCAGTGTCACAGCGGGTGCGGACACTTGTTGATTCCTGCGGCAGACGTGCTTGTTGCCAGGCGGCATAGCCGCCGGTCATGTTGATGACGTCGCGGCCCGCCGCTTGCAGGAGACTGGCGGCTATGGCCGACCGGGCTCCGCCGAGACACTGGGTGACCAGTGGCTTGTCGTTGGGTAGCTGGTCGAGTTTCCCCGGAAGGCGTCCGAGAAAGCTATGTACGGCATGAGGGATGCAACCCGCGTGCCACTCTTCATCGGAACGGACATCAAGGAGCGTCACCTCGCCAGATGCGATTGCTTCGGCGAGCTCCTGCGGCGATTGGCTCGCCGTACGTTGAGTCGCTAAGCCAGAGTCGTCGACGTCTCGTGCATCAAAATAACCACGGACATCGTCCAATCCGATCTTTCTTAAGACCCGCATCGCTTCGGGGAGTTCACTGGCGTCGGCAATTAACCAGACTGGGCGATCATAGTTCACTAACCAACCGGCCCAACCGGCTAACATCGGCGTTGGAATGTTGAGAACTCCAGGCAAATGCCCCTTGGCGAACTCGATGGAGGGTGAGAGATCAATGACCGTCCCGGACGAGAGGGATAAATCGAGATCGGCGACCGGCTGGCGATTTGGCAAACCGGCATCTCCGATGACTCGGGGGCCGACTTTATTCACCCGTTTCATCACGGCAAAATACTTAGGCGCCTCCGGTTGATCGGCGAGAATGTACTTGACAAAGGCTGCCTCATCGGTGAACTGTAGGGCGGGATTAAATAGCTTTTCGTAGCCGACTGTGGACGACGGAATCGCTCCGAGACCTTTGCCACAGGCACTCCCGGCTCCATGAGCCGGCCAGACCTGGAGATAGTCGGGAAGTTGTTTGAAGCGTTCGGCCGAGCGATACAGTTCGTGTGCCCCCGCCTCGGCACTTCCCACAATTCCTGCTGCCTCTTCGAGCAGATCGGGACGTCCGATCGAGCCGACGAAGACGAAGTCGCCGGTGAAGATTCCCATGGGGCGATTTGCTCCCCCTCCTTGATCGGTCAGTAAGAACGAGATGCTTTCGGGGGTATGCCCCGGAGTGTGCATGACGTCAAACTGAATGTTCCCGATGTGAAACGAGTCCCCATCGTTTAAGAGTTGATGGTCGTATTGACTGGCAAACTGATACTTCCACTCGGCTGGCCCTGCATCCGAGACATACAGTTTCGCCCCGACTTGGTCGGCCAGTTCTCGTGCTCCCGAAACATAATCGGCATGAATATGCGTCTCGGCCACGGCGACAAGTTTCAACCCTTCTCGCTCGGCCATGTCGACATAGGGTTGAATGTCGCGACCAGGATCAATCACGACTGCAACCTTCGCTCGCTGACACCCGACCATGTAGGACGCATGAGCCAGAGCCGTGTCGTAGAAATACTTGAGTAACATAGCTTACCTCTTAGTGTTAACTGATGATGGACTTGCCTATCACAAACATCGCGACCAATACGACGGCGATGGCGAATACTTTTTGTAGTGTGGGGCCCTTTAACTTCGTCGAGACGATGCCTCCCAGCCACATGCCGACAAGCCCGCCTGCCAGGAACTGTAAAGTCAATTCGGACGAGAACTCTTTTCCTGCCAGGAGATGCGATGCCACACCGCTGATACTGATGAGGACAATCACGAGTAATGACGTTCCGACAGCCCGATGTATCTCCATGCCGCTGAACAAGACAAGTGCGGGAACAATCACAAACCCGCCCCCGACACCAAACAACCCCGAAAGCACACCGGTGACGAGGCCAACCACCACTAACAGCCTCGCACATCGCGAGGTGAGCCGAAGTTGACCATCGGCATCTCGTTGACAAGCGGAACGGTCGACGTCGTCCATTGGAGCGATCCCTTCCGTCACGCAGACACCGGTTGGTAGCTGAGGGTCGCGTGCCTTCGCCCACATCCTCCAGGCGACGACGAGCATCAACAGCCCGAACATCACGAGGAGCAAATTCTCGGGAACCAGCGTCGAAAGATAGGAACCAACAGGTGCTCCGATCATCCCAGCAACGGCGAACAGTAGGCCGGTTCGCAGTTCGACGTCGCCTCGCAAGAGCCGAGGAATGACGCCAAAAAGGGCGGTTCCGCCGACTGATGCGAGAGAGATGCCGACCGCTGTCCGGGGTGCAACCGCCAGTCCATAGACCAGCAGCGGAACCGCGAACACGCCGCCACCTCCGCCCGTCAATCCGAGGGCGAAACCGACGAGTCCACCGAACAGGATCGCTAGACCGAACATGATCCGCCCTGACATTTGTTCCAAGGCATCTTGGCGATGAGTAACCCCATGGCACAGCTGTCGGTGATCCCCGCAAACATTAACCCCGCTCCAACAAACGCCGGGATGCCGAGGAAGTAGGGGTGAACAAAGTGAGCGAGTACGGATCCAACGAACACGAGGAATCCGGCAGCAATGCGGACCTGTCGTTCCAGAGACATCACCTTTTTGCCCCGGCGAACAGGGAGGCCGGCCTTCACCCACGCTTCGGTTCCGCCATCGACATTGATCACGTTGGTGAAACCGGCATCGATGAACTTCTGCTGTGCCTTTGCCCCACGGCTCCCCGATTTACAGATGATGTACAACGGTTTGTCAGCCGACCCGTTGCGTCCCTGCATGATCGCGTGTGGGTCGAGTTGATCGAGCGGTACGTTCCGAGCGTGTGCGGCACACACTTCCTGAAACTCCAACGGGGTCCGCACGTCAATGAGTTCTGTCTCTCCCTGACGGCAGCACTCGGCAAGTTCTTGAGCGGTGATCTTTTGACATTCAGACATTTCATCTCCTCGTAGATTCGTGATATCGCCAAGTGGCGAGGTATAGGGCAAAAAACGGTTTGAAGTTGTCGGTCTTTGGCGGATCGCCAGAAAACTCATCCCTTGAGAAATCGACTCTCAATGCAGTTCATGATGTTTTCGAGATGAGGTTCGGCCACCTGATAGTAAACGCGGCGTCCTTCTCGTTCGCTCGTGAAGAATCCGCAACGCTGCATGAGTCGTAAATGTTCGGAGGCAACGTTGTCGGGGATGCTGCAGTCTTCGGCCAGTTCTCCAACGGTGTATCGGCCACTCAACAACAACTGCACCATCCGCAGTCGGACTGGGTGTGCTAGCGTCTTCAAACACTCAGCCGCCTGTGAAAAGGCCCCCGGGTCGCCGACGGGCTTCGCAGGTTGAGCGGTGGCTGCTTTTGATGTTGTTGCCATGATGAATCTCCTTATGACATAATATCGTAACCTTACGATATGTCAATGAGTCTTTCTGGAACTTCCCATCGGTTTATTGAGAATTGATCGCCGGTCGTACAAGAAGTGATCGAGGAGTGATGGGGCCGGGGGCCGACAGAGGGGCGAATCAAGGCGGGGAACCACGGATGTTGACGGATCGAGACGGATGAAGGACGGATGCCATTTACAGCCATCTCGCATCCCTTTCTGGAGTCCGTCCGCATCCGTAACCATGCGCAAGATATGCGTGGCACACACATCTGCGATGGACTTCCTGCGGGGCGGGGGATGTGGGATGATCTTCTCTTTTCAGCAAGGGAGCCTTGCCCATGAATTCATCCACGCTGCTCGATGACGAACATCGCAACCGTTTGGAGAGGGAACTCTCTGAACTGTTCAGGCAGTCGGTTTCGATCGATCCGAGTCTGCACAAGAGCCTCGGCGATGCTTCGGTGACGGTTTGCAAGATGGATTATCGCCGGTCCAGCGACAACGGGAGGCAGTGGGTGCAGCAGACGGCCATCGTGTTTGAGGCGGCGGACCTGGAGTTGCCACTCTTCGCGATGTGGCCGCGGCCGACCGGTGTGCTCGGCAGCATCGCGTCGACACTTTTGACGATGGAGAATCTCGATTTTGCTGACACGCCGGAGTTTCAAGAGCGATATTGTGTCTTCGGATGGGCGAAGGAGGCGACGGAGATTCTCTTTAGTCCGGAGTTGCGTGCAGCCCTGAGCGAGCGAGAGGGTTTGAGCATCCGGGGGCATCGGCGATTGTTAGTCATCTCTCGCGACCAGCAAGTGCTCGCTGTTGAGAATGAGATTGATGACTTCGTCCACGAGGCGATTCCCTTGCTCTCCCTGTTTCGTCAGGGTGAAGCGGCACTCGACGCTCTACCGGATGTTTCTCGCAAGGCGACGGCTCAAGAGATGCTCCGCACGACAGCCAGCATGGGGGGACTGGCTGGCAACCTCCTGCACAACAGTCTGCAACGACAACTCGCCAAGACTCAACTCTCGCCGGACGAACTGGAGCAATTTGTCAGATCTCCCGTGCCCCGTGACATCCCCCGGGGACTGGCGAGGCAAGTGGTCGGCGAGAACGGTATGCTCATTGTCGTTGGGATACTCTTTCTGATTGTCGGCCTCGTTGTCGGTGGTGGGACAGTCCTGTTGACGAAGGGAAATGAACGATGGATCGGGATGTTGTTCCTCGTGCTGTTCCCGCTCATTGGTGGCTCGATGGCTGGCTTCACGTTCCGTTATCGGCGACGAAAACAACGACTGCTACGAGAAGGCTTGCTTGCCGAAGGGACCGTCAAGTCGGTCATGTATACCGGGATGCAAGTGAACAATGATCTGGCCCACTGTGCTGTGATCGAATACCTCGCCGACGGCACGCCCCACTCGACGACCAGTTATCTGTACCGTGAGTCTGCGGAAAAGGCCCGCCAGTTCGCTGAGAGTTCAACCCCTGTCCGCATCCTCATCGACCCAGCCGACTCCACCCACATCCTGCTTCTCGACACTCTCACGACCATCGTACCGGACTAATGCCGGTTGAACCCGAATTCTGGGAACCCTCACTCCCGCACCCCGTCGCCCCTGCGCGCGCCGCGATTGCGGAACGGGCAGGGGACGGACGGAGCGTTCGAGGGAAACAGTCGGTTCCATGGAATCGGACAGGCGTGTCCACTCCGCGAGTCGACTGAGCTTCGGTTATGGGGCTTGGACCGTGTTGCCATCGGCGACTTGTCCGAGCCAACGGAAGACGTTGTAGTTGACGTTTTCCGAGATGAAGCTCACCTTGCCATCCCCCATCACATAGTGCATCCCGCCGGGATGCAGGCTCGAGAAGTTGAGGATGTGATTGGTTGAGTTCGGGGTGTGCGTCATCGCGGGCATGCCCCCCATGGCCGGTTGTCCGACATGTCCGAGCACGAGTGATGGAGACTCTTCGGTCATTGAAGGCATCATCATCCCACCGGGACGCGGAGCAGCCTGTGGAATCGAGGCGTACCAGGTCGAACTGGCATCGACTGCGGGCATCCCCTGTCGAAAGTTATGTCGCGAGGTTCGCTCTCCGACGAGAATGACGTTGGAAAGTCCGTCAGTGATGTTGGCGAAACGTGTGAAGCTGTTGCGGTAAAATGCCCCTTTGTCGACGGGGTTTCCTGGAGCCATCGAGGGGTTGCCGTAGCCATACATTCCGACATAGTTCGCCATCGCGATGCGTTCGACGTCGCCGTGTCGTGTGGTGATCTCGAATGTTTCGGCCCCGACGTCGCTGGGGCAGCGGAATAGGGCGATCGGCTCCGCTCCATGATGGATGTTGTGATGATCGTCGGTGTCTGCACTGAAGTCGAAATGGTCATAGAGCGGCTTCATTTCGATCTGTGGAAGCAGCATCGACCCCCAGGCGAAGCCGGGGCCGGTGTCGCTGGTGGCGGGATCGGTCGCGGTGACGCCACGCGAGATGTAGCCCGGAGGGAGACCCTTGGCCATCCCTTCGTAGTTGTGCAGTCCGACCCCAATGTTGTGCAGATGGTCCTGACATTGCGATCGACGTGCGGCCTCGCGGACCGACTGCACGGCTGGCAGCAAGAGGGCCACAAGAATGGCGATGATGGCAATCACCACCAAGAGTTCAATGAGTGTGAATCCGCGTCGTGCCGGACGTAATGAGCGTAATGAGACTGTGTGCATGGAAATTCTCCAAAGTGGATATGTGCTGAGACGGAGCCACCGAGAGACGACGTTGTCTCGACAGGGCTGGGGTGAAGTACGACTTCGTTCATTCGATATGCCCACTCCAACGAGGAGGGGACATGCGTGAACGGCGAGACTTCAGCAGCACTCCGGCGGAGGAGTTTCCGGGGTCTCCGTCGCGGGAAGTTCGCGGAGATCGAGCGATGAGATTTGAGCGGTCAACGGGGGACCGGCAACGATTTGGGGGGAGACAACGAGCAGTCGAGGCGAACCGCAGATGAGCACGCCGTCTGGGCCGTTCCCGCCGCAGCCGAACATGGTGATTGCGGGGCAGTGACGTGGCGTGTTACCCGATGATTCGTGATGAGACGAGTGGGGTGAAGGGGTCGATCGCGAGGAGTCGCAGATGGTTTGTGTCTTTGTATGGGGCAATTTTCTGCCGCAGCAGGATCGGGGGGTGGCCGAGTTGGCGACCGCTGGCTTCTGTGTTGTTGAAGATGTTGATGGGGCCAGGGGTGTTGACGTGCGGTTGACGTCACGCGGGACGATCGAGGATTCGCACAACGTTCCAGTATTCGAGACGGCAACCGTGTGAGACGCAGTTCCGGGCGAGGTCTTGGCCGGGAGGGATGGTGTCGGTTCTGAGCCGAGTGGTTTTCGCGAGCAGCAACATCGTCCCGAGGCTTTAAGTTCCAACGAACAATGGCAGACCCCACCATTCTTCGTGCAACAGGACTCTGTGGTTACCCCCATCCCTGCCGGGACGCCGACGGCACCGAGCAGATAGACGACAATCATCGCCACTCCGAATATCGGAGACAGCCACGATCGTCGACTTGGATGAACCAGTCTCGGCATGGGGGGAATAGGAGGGAATCGTTGGAGGAGCAGGGGCGGGAATGTTTGGGGGATCGCGCGGAGTGCTGGTCGTGGTGGGGAGACTCTGGACGATGGACATCCACGCCCGTCGGCGCCAGCGAGTTTCGACGAACGTCCGCGTTCATCACAAGGATTGTAAGAGGGTCGATTCATCGGTCTCAACATATTCGAGGAGATTCACCACTTTCGGGAGGAGACCGATGGGGGCGAGTGGTGTCTGGAGTTGCCGGTCGGGAGATGGGCGTTTACTCTGGTGGCTGTCTGTGAAGTCGTTGTTGTTCGTGAGTCTTTTCTCGGGGAGTGATGAGCCATGTGGAATCGATGTCTCCTGACGGCAGTGTTGGGTTTGGGGGTAATGTGGTCGGCTGGCCACGTGGCGGCTGACGTCAAGTTGCCGGCGGTCTTCGGAAGTCACATGGTCTTACAGCGAGAAATGCCAGTCCCTGTGTGGGGGTGGGCGGAAGCCGGGGAAGAGGTGACGGTCTCGATTCGAGAACAGTCGAAATCGACCGTGGCGGGTGATGATGGTCGCTGGAAGGTGACGCTGGAACCATTGACCGTCGGAGAAGCGGCGACACTCAAGGTGACCGGCAAGAACGAACTGGTTCTTGAAGACGTCTTGATCGGCGAAGTCTGGGTTTGTAGCGGTCAGTCAAACATGCAGTGGGCGGTCTCGTCGGCCATCGATTCCGACCTCGAAGCGACGTCGGGGAATCATCCGATGTTGCGATTGTTCAAGGTTCCACAAATCTCCAAGGCAGAACCGCAGACCGATGTTCCCGCAGAGTGGACACATTGTACGCCAGAGACGTTGCCCGGATTTACTGCGGTTGGATACTACTTCGGTCGGCAGATGCAGCAGTCACTGGGGGTTCCCGTCGGGCTGATTCAAACGGCTTGGGGAGGGACTCGGGCCGAGGCATGGACCAGTGCCGAAGGGATGGCCTCGCGACCGGAGTTGCGTCCACTCCTCGACAAGTGGGAGCAGGATGACAAGGCGTACGATGCGGACAAAGCCAACGCGGCTCACGCAGTGGCGATGACGAAGTGGAAGGCCGCAGCGGCAGCAGCAAAGTCGGCCGGGAAAGCTGTTCCGCGTCAACCTCAAGCTCCTAGCGAACCGCGACTCGATCGGCATCATCCGAGCAACCTTTATAACGGCATGGTGGCACCGCTGATCCCGTTCGCCATCCGGGGAGCGATCTGGTATCAGGGGGAATCGAATGCCAGCCGAGCGTATCAGTATCGGACGTTGATGCCGACGATGATCTCGAGTTGGCGAAAGGCATGGAAGCAGGGGGACTTCCCGTTCTATCAGGTTCAACTGGCAAACTTCCGGGCGATTCAAGCGGAGCCGGTCGAGAGTGACTGGGCCGAGTTACGAGAAGCTCAGATGCTGACGATCGATGCCATTTCCAACGTGGGAGTGGCGTGCATCACCGATCTCGGGGCCGCACTCGACATTCATCCGAAAAACAAGCAGGACGTCGGCAAACGTTTGGCCCGACTTGCGCTCGTCGACAATCATGGGTTTGGTGATCGTATCGAACGGAATGGTCCGACCTACCGATCGCTGGATATCAACGGAAGCAAGTGTGTCGTTCACTTTGAAGTAGGCAACTCCCCTTTGACGACGTACTACCGCGAGCCACTCAAGGGTTTCGCCATCGCCGGGGCCGACAAGAAGTGGTACTGGGGCGAAGCCAAGGTGCTCGGGAAAGATAGTGTCGAGGTGTCGCATCCCAGCGTTCCTGAGCCGCTTGCCGTCCGTTACAACTGGGCCGATAATCCTCAAGGAAACCTGTACAACGCCCTGTATCTCCCGGCGTATCCCTTCCGCAGCGACGACTGGAAGGGGATGACCGCCGACGTGGTTGTTCCGTAGGGTCGCCGCGAGTGGGCTGGACGGTGCGTGCGTTGGAACGGTCGTTGTCGAGTCACCCATGTTCAAGTTCCGCTTGCATGGGTGACGGGCTTGGTTATGCTGCATGGTGCAGTGCTGTCGGCCTGGGCACTGTTATCCCTTTGCGTCTGTTCGAGTATCGGCCATGCAATGTCCATTTTGTCATCAGGGCGAATCGAAAGTGATCGATTCGCGTCAGACACAAGACGCGGTCATCCGCCGTCGTCGCGAATGCCTGGAGTGTGATCGCCGTTTTACGACGTATGAACGAATCGAGACCCCTCTGAAGGTCATCAAAAAGAACGGCTCTCGCGAGCCTTACGACAGCACAAAGATTCGCAAGGGGATCGAACTCGCTGTGTACAAACGGTCGGTTTCTCCCGAACGGATCGACCAGTTGATTGCTGATGTCGAGCGGGCGGTCAACGACGAGTTCGAACTCGAGGTTCCGTCCCGCTACATCGGTGAAAAGATCTTCGAGGCTCTCCGCCTGATCGACCAAGTCGCCTTCGTCCGCTTCGCCTCCGTTTACCGCGAATTCCAGGACGTCAACGACTTCGTGGAAGAACTACAACCGATGCTGCAACAACGCCCCAAGTAGTCTGGCGTCGCATCTCATTCGTAGCCGATTTGCTCCGCACCTCCTCAATGAAAGGTAAATCCCCCTGAGGGAGACGCCGGGTAGGGGGCAAGTCTTCCGGACGCAACGGTTTTTCCTGTTGAAGTCGCGGAATCTGGGGTCTTGGTCTTGGGGTGCGAGTTGCTGGGCTCGAAATTGTGGGGATTTTTGGCACAATGAGTTGATGAGTGCGCCGACTTGCATGATTGCGAATCGGCTTCACACGGGCTCCCAGGCAGGATGCACGCCACAGCCACACACACTTTTTCACTCTGCCCCGACAAACAACATGACTTCTCGCACCACTGACTCGGAAACCTCTGTTAATACTCTCAACCCCTCGCTGGAATTGGCGGACACGATTCTGGAGGGGGTCAACGCTGTCATCATGGCGGGGTTGGAGGCGAATCAGCCGTTGGAGGTGGAACCGGCACGGAGTCGACTGTTCGAGTTGTTCGTCATGGCCGAGGGGGCCGGCTTTCTGGCCGAGGGGGGAGCGGTGGATCTGACGTCGGACGAGTTGTGCCGTCGACTGGCGGCTCGTTGGAAACTCGACGTCGCGGCTCGGGAGTCGGTTGCCAAGCAGGAAAAGATTCCGGTCGAGAACGTCGCCCAGATGCGGGCTTTGTGGTCGGTCCTGCGGATGTGGATGGAGTGGACGTATGCCTGGAGCCGTTGGACAGAGTTTCACTCGGCCAAGTAGTTCGACGGATGGCGATCAGGTCTCGCCATCGCGACTCCCGTAGGTGTCGAGAAGTGTGCGGAAGGCTTCGATCAGTTTTTGCGACTGACGGGCGAGAGCGTGTCTTTCGATAACACGTTGCCGAACCGCGTCGACCCGTTCGGCCTCTCGGGGGGTGTCCCATGATTGCTGGACGAACTGGGCGAGAGCGTCAAGATCGCCGTCGGCACAAAATCCTAAGTCGATTTCCCGAAGGTAGTCCCCCATCACCACGAGTGAGCCGACGGGGATGCCTGTGATTGCCGATTGCAGGAAGGTGTTGGGGAAGCCTTCAAAGCTGGATGTGTTGAGGAAGATGGCGGCCTGCTTGAAGAGTTTCGGCATTTCTTCGAAAGGGACCCGTTCGATGATCCGGACGTTGGGGGGGGCGGTTTGATGGATGTGGCGTTCGACGATTGGATCGTACGGGTTGAGGACCATCAGAAAGTGAACGTTTGGGCAACGTCGGGCAATTTCGAGGCACTCTTCGGGGCGTTTGGGGCCGGTGTCTGATCGACCCACCCACAAGACATAGCGGTCAAGTCCTCGAGTCATGTGGGGATCGACCGGTTGTTGCAGGCCGGCTTGCCAGCGGGGGACATCGATTGGGTTTTCGATAAGCAGAGAATCCCGCGAGAACTCATCCCGAAGTCGTTTCTGTTGTGTGGCAGACTGTACGACGATGAGGTCGGCATTCAAGAGCGTGTATCGTCCGATGCGACCGCTGGTTCCGTATTGGTCCCGTTCGTCAGTCTCTTGCTGGAAGAGCGGATGCAAGTCTCCATCCGACCCGAGCATCAAAACGACCGGTTTGCCAATCGCCCGTCCCGTCGCGACGACCTGTGCCGAGGTTGACTGTACGCCAAAGGTGCAGAATAGGTCCGTGGGCAGGTTTCTCAGTGCTGGCAGCGGCTGCGGCGTGGCAGGGGGGCGAGGCTTAAACGGACGACAGATCGCGAGTAGCGGCATCTGCCACAGGAGGTTCCAACTCCACTGTTTGAGTTTGAGAAACGGAAAGGTTGGCACGACGTCGACCCGAGTTGCAACAGCGTGACGAAGACTCAAGAGGCGATCAATCATCGGGACAATCGTGACGCCCGAATAGTGTGTGGTCCGAACTCGCCCATGATGCCGAATGGCGAAACGGAGTTCGACATCGGGAGACTGAGCGATCGACCGGGCGAGTGTCCACGACCGCGTCTCGATGCCGCCGATCGGTCCGGGGATCGTCGGATCGATTGCAGGGAGCGCATTGAGGGCGACGAAACAGACCTGCATGTGTCAGTCGGTGTTGAGGAGATAAGGTGTGCGATCGTGGTAGGAATGTATGGATGGAGAATACCGCATTCCCCGAAGAAGTGCGCCCACAGATGCCGCAGATGTGAGGGTTGACGTGTGATCATCCCCGTTTCTGTGTTGGCAGCATCGCTATGCAGACGATACAGTATCCCTCATAATTGCGAATGCCGAATGACCGGCACATCTGCCATGCGATGCTGACGCGGGGCCGTTGTGTTCATGGTCTTTCCCCCTGTTTTGTCGGCTCATTCTCTGAGACAAGTTACTTTCGAGACGTTCGACTTTATGAACTCCGCTCTCTCTCCGGTTATCGTCAATCGTGTGCTGGTCGTCGACGACGATCGCGATGAAGCTGCGTTCCTCAAGGAGTTTTTGCAGCAACATAAGATGCAGGTCGATATTGCTCGCGATGCGGGACAGGCGCATTCGGCCTTTAGTATGCACCCCCCCGACATGGTGTTGCTCGACATCATGTTGCCCAACAATGTCTCCGGTTTTGAAGTTTGCGAACGGATGAAGACGACCGAGCCGAACGTTCCGGTGTTGATTCTCTCGGCCATCGAACTTGATGATGCGTTCGATCTCGCCAAGCGAGTCGGAGCCGATGGCTATGTTACCAAACCTTACGATCCCGACATGTTGCTCGTAAAGATTCGTGAGACAGCCGAACTTGTCTGGCAGCGGGGTCATGCCGATGAAGAGTCGGTGAAGGCAGAGAAAGTCCGCTTCGATTGCTCCGAGTGTGGCAAGCGGCTGAAGGTCAGCGGGGCACATCGAGGTCATCGTTTGAACTGCCCACAGTGTGGAAACTCGCTCGTGGTCCCCCGGCACGACTGAGAGACACCCGAAACGTCTCGAAACACAATCAAGACTCATCACCCAGAGACAAGGCGATAAGAAATCCGATGTTCGCGTTGACGATCGAGACTGGCAAACACAAAGGGCGACGCCTCCGACTTTCGCCGGGGGAGTTAGTTGTCGGTCGTGACGAAAAGGCGGGAATCCGTGTCGCCTCCAGTGAAGTGAGCCGGGCCCATTGCGTCTTCATCACAACCGAGACCGGAGTCGTTCTCAAGGACTTGGGAAGTCGCAACGGCACCTTTGTCAACGGCATCGCCATCACCGATGAACGCACGCTGCAAGCGAACGATGTCATTGTTGTCGGACCACTCGGCTTTCGTTTCCAGTCGCCGACCTCCGCCGACAAGAAGTCCGGCACTTCGACCACTCCGAAACGAAACGACAGTTCCGACAGTTCCCTCTCGGACAACGATATTGCCTCTTGGCTGTCGGATGACGTCGAAGAAGGACGCAGCGGCGACACGACGATCATCCCCAATAAGAAGAAGGACGACGAGACAACCGCCTCGCTTCCCGCAGGCGACCCACCATCACCGGTGACTCCCATTGCTCCCGCTGCAACTCCCCCTCGTAAGGAGTTCAAGACCGTCGCCGCAGAAGCTGCTGACATCATCCGTCGGCATTTAGAGTCTCAAGGTTCGTAGGGGGCATCGCCACGCCTTTCCGTGCAATGCCCAAACGTTCTGTGGCCGATTCCATCGGTGTCTTTGAGCACCATTTCACACGGCAAAGTTGCTTCGGAGGTCAGTCATCGCGCACAATGGTCTCTGCTGATGTGCTGGTGGCCGATTCCTATTGCCTGACCGGAGCTTGCGATGTCTGTGTCGAACTGTTTCGCTCTCTTCGCACGATTGCGAACCTCTGTGGTGAAGTTGATGCGACAACCGTCATGGGCGATCGGATCAAGGGTGGTCAGCACTGCGGTTGTGCCGATGCTGCTCTGCGTGTTGTTCAGCCGAATCGTGGGGTTGTCGTCGCTTCAGGCAGAGGATGCGGCAGTGGCGAAGGTCGAGGGGCCGTTGTCGGTCGATGAGTCGTTGAAGCAATTTCGACTGCATCCGGATTGCGTCATCGAGATCGTTGCCGCAGAACCGGATGTGGTCGATCCGGTTCACATTGCGTTCGATCCAGTCGGGCGCATGTGGGTCGTCGAATACTCGGACTATCCGCACGGTCCCAAGCCGGGGGAGCCGGGCCGCTCGCGAATTCGGGTCTTGACCGACGATGATGGGGATGGTCGATACGAGAAGCCGGTGACGTTTGCGGAAGGACTCACCTTTGCGACCGGTCTGCTGCACTGGCGTGACGGCGTCATCGTGACGACGGGGACCGCAGTTCTGTTTCTGCGAGACACCGATGGCGATGGCAAGGCGGATGAGACGCAAGAATGGTTTCGCGGCTTCAAAGAAGAGAACCCACAACTCCGAGCCAATCATCCGACGTTGGCGATGGACAATTACGTTTATATCGCCAGTGGACTGCGTGGCGGCGACGTGGGGCCGGGGGCCGATTGGGCGAAGGCGTTTCGCAAAGAACAGTCTGAAGCGGATCAGCCACTCCCCGCACCGGTGTCGTTATCGGGGCGAGACTTCCGCTTTGATCCGCTCACGGGAGCCTTTGAAGCGGTGTCGGGGCCGGGGCAGTTCGGACTGGCGTTCGACGACTGGGGCAACCGCTTCGTCTGCGACAATCGACACCCGTGCAAACACATCGTGCTCGAAGAACGGTATCTCAAGCGGAACCCTGATTTACGGGTCGCCGCGACGTTTCATGACGTCGCCGCCCAAGGAGAACAGTCCCGGCTGTACCCACTCAGTCGGGCTTGGACGACGTCGAATCTGCATGCTCACCAGTTCACCGCGGCATGCGGATTGTGCATTTATCGCAGCGACTTGATCCCGGAAGAATTTCGCGGCAACGCCTTCATCTGCGACCCGACGGCCAATCTTGTGCATCGCGAAGTGCTGACGCCGCGAGGTGGGACATTCGACTCTCGCCCCGGTCGCGAAGGGGTCGAATTCTTGGCGACAGCCGACGAATGGTTCCGCCCCGTCAACCTCACCGTTGGCCCCGATGCCGGGCTATACATTGTCGACATGTACCGAGCCGTCATCGAACACCCGCAGTTCATGCCCGATGAACTGAAGTCCCGCCCCGACCTATTACTCGGCACCGACAAGGGCCGCATCTGGCGCGTCAAGCCTGCAACGACATCGTCGCTCTCGCGTTCATCCAAGTCTGAAGTCTCGGTCCCATCCTCCGCAACGTTACTGACAACAGCCTCCCGTCCATCCGTTTCGCGAAGTAACGACTTCATGGCGACTGAGATAGAAGGTTCCGACATCGACGCCCCGCCAGGGGAACGCCACTGGTCGGACTGGACCCATTTCCTGGAAAGTCCGCTGGGATGGCAGCGTGACACCGCCCATCACCTGCTGCTGACAACCTGGGAGCGAGTCGGCCCCTCGTTACAGGAACTGGCTATCAACAGCCATTCGCCACAGGCTCGGGCTCATGCCGTCTGGCTGCTTCATGGTCGCCGGCAGTTGAGTGATTCGCTGTTGCTCTCGGTCTTGCAGGACGCTGATCCTCGCGTCGTGGAACAGGCTGTGCGAGTGGCCGCATTACGAGGTCAAGGTCTCGCCGCAGAATCACAGTTGGCGGTTGTCGAGCGACTGAATCAACTGGCCCTGCAGACCCCAGACGCTGCACTGCAACTGGCAGTCGCACTTGCTTTGCCCGAATTCCAGCGGGGGCGGCCGGAGAGTGGTCTGACCGCGATCCTCAGTCGTCAGCAACAAGCCAGTTGGATTACCGATGCCGTCGCCACGGCTCCGGTTCCCTTGCTCATGAAGTCCTTGCGACAACGGGTAGACTCCCGCACTCTTAGGCAGACGAACAGGTTCCTGGATGCAACCCAGTCGGCACACTGCTGGAGTCGGTTGTACGAGTTCGCCGGTCAGCAGGAGACCGATGAAAGGCTGAGCCACTTGCTCGTTAATGTCACCGACCCGGTGGAGATGACTGCGTTGTCGAATGGAGTTCGTCGCCGCGGGAAACGCTTCACCGACCTTGTACCGGGATTCACGCCAGAAGCTCAAAGTGTTGTCGCAACTTGGTTGGGCCACGCACAGGAACTGGCATTGGACGATTCTATCGGAGCGACTCCGAAGAGGATTACTGCGATTGAAGCTCTCGAACACGATCTTTCCGAGCGGGCCATTGCGACGTTTCTCCAGCTAAGTTCCCCGTCACATCCCTCAGAGGTTCGGATTGCTGCAATTGATGGATTGGCAGCGTTCAACACGACCCCCATCGATGATCGGCTGCTCACTCGTTTTACCGGCGAACCTCCGATGGTCCGGTCGGCCATCGTTCGGGCGATGACGGCGTCGGTCCCGCGCGTGACGGTGTTGCTCGATGCGATCGAAGCGGGGACGATCCCGCCAACGCTGGTCGATGTCGCCACGACGAATCGGCTTAAGGCTAATGCTGATGGGTCGATCAAGTCGCGAGCAAACAAACTGTTCGCCACATCCACCCCTGCCGCCCGGCAAGAGGTGCTCGCGAAGTATCAGTCGTGCCTCACACTTCCGTCCGACCCACTTCGTGGCCGAGCGGTGTTTCAGAAAAACTGCATTGCCTGTCACCGGATTGGAGATTTAGGAGTCGATGTCGCTCCCGACATTTCCGATTCGCGAACGAAGACAGCCGAGTATCTGTTGACGCACATTCTCGACCCGAATCGGGCGATCGACAACAATTACTTCAGTTACACGGTCGTCGACAAAGAGGGGCGTCAACTGACTGGGGTTCTGTCGAGCGAGACCGCGACCTCCATCACCTTAAAGCAGCCTGAAGGAAAAGTGGTCGTTCTCTCCCGCTCCGACATCGAACTCCTGCAAGCGAGCGGCGTGTCGCTGATGCCCGAAGGACTGGAGAAGAACATTCCGCCCGAGCAAATGGCCGACCTCATTTCGTTCATCAAGAACTGGCGATACCTCGACGGTGCGGTCCCCAAGGAAGTGATCCGATGATGGACAGACGCCGCGTCTGTGGGGGACTTTCAGTCGTTGTCGAGTCTGCCGAAACTGCCGAAAACTAGTCAGAAGATTCTGCACGAAATCTTGCCATCGGCATAGAATCCTCGCAAGAGTTTTCGTTGTTGAACGAATCGCTGTTCAGATGAGAATTCATTGACCGGGAGGAGTGCGCCGCAAAGTCGGTTGTTTAAGGATCGACCGACCCATTGCGGCTGATGGAGTCTGTTCACGACTCTCTTCTACAACATGGAGTTGAATATGAAGTCGATCCTGTTGGCGAGCGTGCTGTCGCTGTCTTTATTGGGAGTGGCCCCGACGAACGCATTGGCGGATGAGTCTGCCGATGTGGTCGAGGTCAACACTCCTCAGGTCGTTGCGAACAGGGTCTCCGGGGAGTTGCAGACCGGGACGCTCATCTTCAGTGAAGGGGATTGCTTGGCGGTCCGTGTGTACACGAACAGTCCTTACACTCATGTGGGAGCGATCGTCGTGACAAAGGAGGGGCCGATTGTATACGACAGCATGAACGGTGTTGGGGTCCGAAAACTGCCACTGGTTTCCTACTTCGAGACACAGGCCCCCGACGAAGTTCGTCTCTTTCATCCGAAACGTAAGTTGACCGCAAAACAGTCTGCGGTGTTTGAACAGGCCCTTGAGGCGAAACTTGGACAGCCCTACTCCATCAGCCACTTCGTCAGTGGCGAACGTTGCGAAGGGCTCCACTGTTCGGAGTATGTGACCGATGCCCTGATGTCGATCCAACTCGTCAAAGCGGACCGTCCCCCACGAGTTTCCCCCGCCAGCCTGGTGCAGGGGATCACGCAACACAACATTTACTCGCCAGAAACTCGCATCGAACTCGTCTACCCCGAACCTCCGGCAGAGCAGGGAAGCAACTGCTGTGAACAATGGTGGATCGATACCAAGCGGTGTACGTCGAAGACTTTTCGCAAGTTGAGCGGATGGTTCCTCTGCCGATAGGTCCGAGGCAAAGATGCCGTTGTCTGTCCCTTGCGGAATTCAGGGCGTCGGGCCGATAATCACCCAGTGGTCGAGTCAATCCTCCCTTCTGGAGCAGGACAATGTGGTGTGGGGTGATGTCGCGTGATGCGATGCGTCTGTGGAGTATGGCCTGTGTCATCTGCGGCATGTCTGCTGTTGGTCGTGTCGCTTTGGGAGACGAACTCGTCTTTGCCGACGGGCGGCACGTTTCGGGGAAAGTGACGGCAATCGAGGGGACACAGATCACCTTTCTCCCGACTTCTGCGGGTGAAGCAGGGGAATCTATTTCGACATCACTCGCCGATTTGGAATCGATCGAGATCATCCCATCGCCCCCTCCGCCAGAACGCAGCCGCATTCTGATCGAGAGCCTGGATGGAGGCCGGGTGACGACCGCTTCGGCAAAGGTCAAGCTGCGGAGTGGTCAGCATCAGATGAATCTGACGTACTGGCAGCAGTCGGGCCCAAACATCTTGAGGTTGCAACTGGAAAGGCCGTCGCATCCTCGTGAAGACTTGGATCGAGACCACTGCACCCAGGCCGTAAGCTTTCAGAAGTTGAAACGGTCGAAAGGGAACGATGCCGAAGGGTATCGGTTGCCCGATATCTCAGAAGAGACGAAAGATCATTGTGCCTATCGACTAAAGCAATGGTCGCACAGTTCTGACGTCCAATCTGTTGCGGACCTCCGCCACATTCCTACCGAGAAATATGGCTCCCGTTCGCTTCCCGATTTGAGCCTCAAGCATCCGCAAGAAAACTTTGCCATCACCTATCAGTTTCTGTTTAACGCGGCGGAGGATGGTGAGTACACCTTCTTCGTCGAGTCGTTTGGTCAGGCAAGACTTTCCCTAGGTGCCCTTCCGGCTGATGAACAGTTGAACTCGGCAAAGGTCTGGAAGAAGTGGGTTGTTAGCACTCGCTCAGACGGGCGATTGGTTGGGACGATCCGCGAGTGGCAGGACAATCTCATTCAGATGGAGTTTGAGGGGACGCCGCAGCCTTATGTTTTGTTGATCGACGACAGTTGGTTCACGGAAGCGTGGCAGATTGAAGTCGAACGCGGGAGCGTTGTCGTTGATCGAAGTGGTGAGCCAGCCGAGAGCGACTCAGTCTACGCCAAGGGAAACAACGATCAGGTGCAGCGGGTCAGCGGAAAACTGTTGGGATTCGATGGGGAGAAACTTCGGTTCGAGTTCAACGGTCAAGAACGCTCGATCGCCATGGAAAGGGTGCTCGGCTTTGTACGGCGAAACGCAGATGCGAAAGAGGCGCCGCCATTGGGACTTTCGGGTATCGTACAGCTTCCGCAGCAGCAGCGACTCCCGGGGCTACTCACAGCGATCACCCCGCAGGGGATGGCGACTCTGGAACTCCCGTGGGGAGGGACGATTGAGTTGAAACGGAGCGATTTGATTCGTCAGACAATTACTGGTGGACGGTTACAATGGCTGTCCAGTCTCACTCCTTCAAATGTGATCGAGACCCCCTACTTTGATCGACGAATCCCGTGGCGACGCAACACATCACTTACCGGCGATACCATTCGGATTGGAGAGAGGTCCTATCGCCAAGGGGTCTCGCAGCACTCGCGGTCCAAGCTCACGTACACTCTTGATGGCGGTTACGAAAGGTTTCAAGCCGACGTTGGACTGTTGAAACCCGAAGGACTCAACGGACAGGTGACCGTCCGGGTGCTGCTTGATGGGGATGTCGCGTTCGAGCGGGAACATCTCGTAGCAACTGACGGTCCATTGCCCGTCGACCTTGACTTGACGGGGCGGAAGGAGTTGAGCTTAGAAGTCGACTTTGGGAACCACCTCGACATCGCCGATCACGTCGGCTGGGGACATGCACGACTGTTGAAGGCGAAGACGGAATAACTACATCTCGCGGATGGTCATGCCGCCGTCGATTTTCAGGACTTGTCCCGTCGCGTAGGGGATGTCTCCCCGGACGAGTGCTGCTGCCGCTCGACCAATGTCTGCGGGCGTTCCCCAGCGTCGATCGTGGGTGAGGCCCTCGGCAATCAGTTGGTCGTACTTTTCCGTGACGGCCGCGGTCATGTCGCTCTTGATGATGCCGGGCTGGATTTCGTACACGTCGATGCCATGCGGGGCCAGTCGCACGGTCCACAACTTCGTCGCCATCTGCGTCGCCTGTTTCGTGAGGCAGTAGTCCCCCCGATTCGTCGAGACAAACTCGGCCGAGATCGACGAAATCATGATGACGACGCCGCGCGCGGTCGCGTCGGCTGTGTGCTGTGCAATCATCTGCTGGGCGACACGCTGTGTGAGAAAGAAGGGCCCCTTGAGATTCACCCCCATGACCCGGTCAAAGTCCTCCTCGCGGGCGTCGAGAATATCGCGTCGACCAGGCGAGGTGATCCCCGCGTTGTTAATCAGCACATCGATTCGCCCAAACGTTTCGATCGTCCGGTCGACCAACCGTTCGCGGTCGTCGTGGGCCGCGAGATCACCTGCCATATAGACGACCCGCACGCCCAGTCGAGACAGCTCGTTGCAGACATCGGTCACTTCCGCTTCAGGCCGCTGACCATGGAGCATTAAGTCATACCCCTCGGACCCTAATGCCTGGGCGATTCCTAAACCGATGCCCCGCGCCCCACCGGTAATTAATGCAACCTTTGACATCTCATCTTCCTTAACATGACCGCTGTGATGTCGATGATCTGATCCGTCCGAAACGCCCAACGAAAGCGCCGGTGAGACCGGCAGATTAACTTAAGGGAGGACGGCTACATCTTCTCGCAAACACCAATTCCCAAGAGGGCTAATCCCTGCTCAATTACGCGGCCAGTAAGGTTCACGAGGTGCAGGCGGCTCGTTCGTACTTCGGGGTCGTCCCCCTTGAGGACCGGACAACCTTCGTAGAACGTCGTCAGGTGACCGGCGAGATCGTACAGGTATTGCGTCAAGAGATTCGGTTTTGCCTCAGCCGCCGTGTGAGTCAGAGCCTCTTCAAAACGGAGAAGTTGCAATGCTAAGGCCCGCTCTGCCGGGTGGGTGAGTTGAATGGTTGCCGGTTGCGACGAGAAGTCGGCTCGGTCTACTCCACCTTTACGAAAGATGCCGCAGAGTCGGGCATAGGCGTATTGCAAATAGGTAGCCGTATCGCCGGTCATGGCAAGCATCTTATCCGTGTCGAAGATATAATCGCTTTCCCGATTATGCTTTAAGTCGGCATATTTAATACCGCCAAGTCCGACGACTTCGGCAATGGCATCCCGTTCGGCTTCGGGGAGTTCGGGAGTGGGATTCCCGTCGTTGTCGGTCTTGCGGTCATCATTCTCGGCCACAATTTGACGGGCCTTCGCGATCGCTTCGTCCAGCAAGCTTTCGAGGCCGACAGTGTCTCCGCTGCGGGTCTTAAATGGCTTCCCGTCCTTTCCCATGACGGTGCCGAACTTGACGTGTGACAGCTTGAGAGGCTCCCCCTGTTGCGACCGGTAGCCCCATTTGTCGATGGTCGCGAAGAGCAGGTCGAAGTGCTCGGACTGTCGATGGTCGACGACGTAGAGTATCTCCTCGGCATTGAGTTCATCGACGCGATACTTGATGGTGGCGAGATCGGTTGTCGCATAGTTATAGGCGCCGTCGGCCTTCTGGACCAAAAACGGAGCGGCGTTCCCTTCGATAAAGACGCACATTGCTCCATCACTTTCGGTCGCGATCCCCTTCGCTTTTAAGTCGGCGACAACGTCGGCCAGAAATGGGTCATAAAAACTCTCGCCGAGCGTCATGTCGAAGTGAATGCTCAGTCGGGTATAAATCGTCTGTAACGCGGCAACGCATTTGGGGAGAAACTCGTTCCAGAGGCGTCGGTTCTCGGCGTCCCCCGCGTGCAGCTTTGCAGTCTCCTCGCGCGAGAGGCGGACGATGTCGAGATGCGACTGTGCAAAGGATAATGTTGCGGCGTTCGACTCGATGGCTGCGATTTTCGATGTTGTCGAGTTCGTCGATTCGCGGAGGTCCTCCAGTTCTTTGCGGAGTTTCTTCAGGCTCTTGTCAAACTCCTTCTTCTCCTTCGCATCAGAAGGAACGGCCCCTTCGAGTTGTGCTAACTCGGCTTGTTTCGTTGTCAGGGCAAGTTGCAGCTTAGGGGCTTCGACTTTGGCTAACTGATAATCGCAGAGGTTATTCACCAGTCGATAAAGGCGGGCTAACTCACCGACCGCATCGGCTGAATAGGCGTCGGGAGTCAGGAAGTGTTTACAACCATAAATAATCATCCCGAACTGAGTGCCCCAGTCGCCGATATGATTATCGGAGAGGACGTGATGCCCTAAGTGGGTGAGTATCTTCGTGAGGGCGTCGCCGATGACTGTGCTGCGGAGGTGACCCACGTGCATCGGTTTGGCGACGTTCGGCGATGAGAAGTCGACGATGATGTTTCGGGGCTTTGTGACCGGTGCGACGCCGAGACGGGGATCGTCGGCGACCGCATTGATCTGCGTGGCAAGCCAGTCTTCTCGCAGACGGAAGTTGATGAACCCCGGACCCGCAATTTCCGGGGTCTCGCAGAAGTCGGCGACATCGAGTCGGGCGACAATGTCAGCGGCGAGATCACGTGGCGGTCGCCCGAGTTCCTTCGCGAGGGGCATTGCACAGTTGGCTTGAAAGTCGCCGAACTTGGGGTCATTCGAGGAGCGAACCATCCCGGAGTAGGGGGACGGATCGGAGACGAGACCGCCGAGAGCGGCGTGGAGTCGAGACTGGAGAATGTGGAGAAGATTCATGGCGGCAAGTGTGATTCGTGATGGTGGCGTGTGAGGCGACGTCGATCGTTGATGATCAAACGCTAGAAGTTGGCTGGTCGCATTCGCCCCGTAAGTCGGTTTGGGGACGTAACGTTATTGTTTCGGGACGTCAGCGGGGCGGCGAAAGAGGTCGTCCACGTTGACTTGATCATCGTAGGCATGTCGCAGAAAACTGTCGTTGGACGTATTTTCGAGCAGACGACGGACGAGATACGCCATGCCGGGAATAGGTTCGCCAAAAGGGGTGTAAACGCGAACGCGGTGCCCCATCTCGCTGAAGAGTTGCTGCTGTTCTTCAGCCATACCGTAGAGCATTTGGAGTTCCCAGTCGGCAGGGTCGATCTCTAAAGCTTCGCTCCAAGCCATGGCGTGGGCGATGCTCCGCAGGTTATGCGAGGCAATCGCGGGGCGAAGTTGCGATGCGTGTTCAAACAGGAAGCGGGTGAGTCGCTCGAAGTTGTCGTCGGACTGCCACTTCTCGCGGTAGACGGGGCAGGGCCAGTTGCGGTACTCGGCCACGACCGTCTCGTAGTCCCAGTAGGCCCCTTTGACCAATCGAATCCAGACGGGAGTCCCCCGAGTTTCGACCCATTGCAGCAAACTGTGCAAGTCGGCCTGTGCCTCGGGGAGATACGCTTGTATGACGATGCCGCAGTCGGGCCAGTTGCGAAATTCCTCTTCCATCAGCACTTCCTTGAAGATGTCGAGGGTGAGGTCTTTGAATGCGTAGTGCTCCATGTCCACATGGACGAAGGCATGATGTTCTTGGGCGGCACGGAGGATGGGACGCAATCGCTCCTTCACATGCCTTGATGTCCCGACAGGATCGACCGGACGAAACTGACTGTAGAGTGCCGACAACTTGAGCGAGACTTGGCAGCGTGGGAGCCAACCGTGACTGTCCCGATCGAGTTGAGCCGTCCCGGGCCACTGATTGGCCTGTGGGGCGAGTCCTTCGATGAGTTGCAGGTATTGCTGTTGATAAGTGTCTGCTTCGGCTTCGCTGACAACTGCTTCTCCCAGGAGATCGAGGGTGAAGGCTAAGCCTTTGCGTCGGAGTTTTGAGACCGACGCGAAAACTTCGTCGACCCGAGTTCCCGCGATAAATCGCTCGGCCATGCGACGTGCATTGCGACGAGCGGAAAGGGCGAGAGCCTTTCCCGCGAGCGAATCAGGTTGAGAGATTTTGAGGACGAGTCGCCCGGCCCACGGGAGATGTTCCTGAACTTCTTCAAAGTATTCCTGGAGATGCTCGGTCACCTGCGTGTGGGTTTTGAGCATCGGCAGTGCATCGACAAAGCGAAACATCTGCACCTTGACGGACTCGTCCTCCATCGCCCATTCGAGGATGTGATCGATCCACCAGCGCGACTCGAACAGGCTGGGACGCCGCCGACTGAGATGTTGCCAAAGTTCGCGGCCAATCGTTTGTGTGCGCGCTTCGACCTGTTGTTCCTCTCGCGACACTCCCCCCTTAGGCTTGGGGACCGCTTTCTTCCTTGCCATGATGCTGCGTCAATCCTTGCGATACCAATCGAGTAAAAGTCCGGACCAGTCCGACCTGCGGAGAGTCTAACATGATGGGGCGGGTTTGATCGACATCACCAGACCGTTTAGGATGGAGATTGGCGAAACGACCCAATCGATGACGTATCGAAACGCGTTGGTCAGGCCGACGGCGAAACGCCTCGTGGTTGTTTGGTCGCTGGATTTACCGGCGCGCGGCGTCGCGACCACGACAAACTTGACGCACTCTTGGAGATTCTCATGTCTCGCTTCCTTGTCTCGATGACGATTGCGGTCCTCCTGATGGGGGGGGACTGTGTGAATTCGGCTGTCAGCGCGGCCGATACGAAGGTGGCCCGGCCCGTCATCGTCGACGCCCCAGCTGATCCCCCCGCCGGTATGGTGTGGGTGCCAGGGGGCGAGTTCGTCATGGGGGCGAGCAAACTTCCGCCAGCGGGGAACCCCGATCGTCTGAAGCCGGACGAGTTCCCGGCCCATCGGGTCGAACTGGATGGCTACTGGATGGATGCAACGCCGGTGACGAACAAGCAGTTTGCCGAGTTCGTCGCCATGACGGGCTACAAGACGTTTGCCGAGAAGAAGCCGACTCGCGAAGACTTCGCCAAAGCGGGAGTTGATCCGAATCTGATCCCGGAAGAGGCCTTGGTTCCCGCGTCGATCTGCTTCAACCGAAACTTCGACGCGAAGAATCTGGTGACGGGGGTGGCCAATTGGGAGTATCAGGTGTGGCACATTGTCGAAGGGGCCAACTGGCGACAACCCGAAGGTGGAGACTCGGACATCTCCAAGCGGATGAATCACCCGGTTGTGCATGTCACCTGGGACGATGCCGTTGCGTACTGTCGCTGGGCCGGGAAGAGATTGCCGACGGAAGCCGAGTTCGAATACGCCTCTCGTAGTGGCGGGAAAGAACGTCTCTATCCATGGGGAGCAGAACTCAATCCGGACGGGAAGTACCTCGCGAACTACTGGCAAGGGGTCTTCCCGACAGAACGATTGAACAAAGATGGCCATGAAGGGACTAGTCCCGTCGATGCCTACGCCCCCAATGATCTGGGCCTGTACGATATGGCGGGGAATGTCTGGGAGTGGTGCAGCGACTACTACGACCCACTCTATTACCGCCGTTCCGAGGTCCGCAATCCTCAGGGGCCGGACAAGTCGTTCGATCCCCAGGAGCCAGGGTTGGTGAAGCGCGTACAGCGGGGTGGGTCATTTATGTGCAACGTCAATAATTGCACAGGCTTTCGATGTACCGCAAGAATGCGAGGAGAAGTGATGTCGAGCACATTCCACGGCGGATTCCGCTGCGTGGTCGATGTTGCTGGTCGCGAGGTTTACGACCAACGAGCGAAAGCGATCGCCGAGTGGCGAGCGAGTCAGAATGTGAAGTGACGGAACGATTGATTGACTTCGCCTGTTCGGTCAGGTCAGAAGTCCCGCTGAGGTGGGCGCTGCCGGCCGCGGTCATCCTTGTCCGTCGCTTGTCCGAGGGGGGCGATGGACAAGAGTCCCCATCCTGTACGATGGGCGATCTGTGATACAGCGTCTCACCACAAATAAAGACGCCCGGCAATCGAAGTCGACTGCCGGGCGGACGGTTTTGCGGGAATCCGTCTGTTGATCGCTACGTTAGTTCGCCGCGAGGCTGAAGTGTCCGTACAGAGTCTCCGATTCGCGGAGAATGTAGAACTTCAGTGGAGAAAAGGTCGAAAAGTTCGGATGGTTTAAGACGTAGTCAACGTTTTCATCGCTCACAGTCTCCCAGACATGCAGCCCGACGAGGACGTCACCATTCCGGATTCCGTTCTGAGCCGCTGGGCTACCGGAACGAACATCAGTCACCAACAGCCCGCCGTGGTAGGCTTGTCCCTGGAAGATTCTCTGGCTGGCATCCATTTTCTTGATTCGCAGGCCGAGCACAGTCCAGGTTTTGTCGTCGGCAGCTTTTGCCGAACTGGAGATAGGCGGGGGAACCGGAATCTGGGGTTGCTGAATGCTGGCTTTGCCCGCCAGATTTCGAGAACCAGCCATCCGGGCCATCGTCAGAGAAGTGTCTTGTACTTCATCCTTGCGGGTAAATTCGAGGGCAACCTTCTCTCCAGCCGCTTTGCGAAGCAGCACTCGTTCGAGGTCGACACGGTCCACAACCGGGACTGAGTCGACTTTCGTGATAATGTCTCCAGCCTGCAAACCGATCTCAGCGGCGGGGGAGTTAGGAGCAACCGACTGTACGATGAGCTTCCGATTCGCTCCTTGCTTCTCGTCGCGTGTTTCGATCCCATGGAACGTGCTGGCATGTCGTTCGACACTCATTAGTCGGGCGATGACGACCCGGGCATCGTCGATGGGAATGGCAAAACCAATCTTCTGAGCACCGGCACGAATGGCCACATTGATTCCGATGACGTCACCTTCGAGGTTAATCAGCGGGCCGCCGGAATTTCCCGGATTGATGGCTGCATCGGTCTGAATCAGGTTTTGATAAGCTTGTTCGTCATTCACTTCGACGTCGCGACCCATCGCACTGACGATCCCTTGGGTCACGGTGTCGGGATATCCAAAGGCATTGCCGATCGCGAGAACACTTTCGCCCAACATGATGTCCGACGAGGTTCCGACCGGCATGACCACCAGCGGCGACGTCGCACTGATTTTGATGATCGCGAGGTCTTTGGCAGCATCAAACGAGACGACACGCGCTGTGTACGTCGAATGATCGTGCAACGTCACCTGTAAGAGGTCCACGTCTTGAACAACGTGGTAATTGGTGACGATATAACCCCGCTCGTCCAAGATGACCCCGGTCCCCATGCCGTTGACCTTTTTGCCAACTGGGTAGACCGCATCACCAGTGCGAGCCCGTTTCTCGCTATGGATGTTGACGGTGGATTCGACCGCCCGCTGAATCGCCCGGACCACCGGGGTTCGGCGAACTTCAGAGATCTGGTCCAGCTTCCCCTCGGCAACCGCCACTTGCGTCGCGAGCCCCAGGGTGAATGCCAGACAAAGACCGGCGTAAAGTTTTCTTCGAATCATCAGCGGACCTGTCCTTGGGCGGTGCGTTGTCTTGCTCACCTGTTGCGATCCATCATCCGTCCGAAGACAGTCCGTTTTGTCTCCGCAGGTAGTGGATCGTCCTTTCCCACCCCCCTGCTTGAAGCCCCCTCTCTCTGTGCGCAGACTCCCCCCAGTTTACCACATGTCAATCTGGAGAACCTTTGCCCCTCCTCCAATGCCTTCTGACAAAAAGGTAAAGAGTTTCACAACTTCCAGTTCAGCCCCGGGGCGACTCCCGCTCTTGCTGAGTTGCTTTCCATCTCGGCATGAACTCTCCAACCAACAACACCTGCCGGAGGCACAGCATCGAGCTGAGAGCCGATCACCGTAAGCGGCAACCCGTTGACCAAGACTGACACAGAACACCAAACCTTGGGGCGTCGGGAACACAGAGGATTCTGACGGTCGAAATGCCTCTTTCTAGGATGTGGATGTGACTTGATCACGTTCTCAACCATCGACGTTGCATGAGAGAGGTTGGGCGAAACGAGCAGGTCCAACGCCGCCCCGCCAGGACACGGGGCTACCCGAATCATTTGTTGGGACCACAAGGTTACTATATTAAAGGCAGGACTGAGTAGATATGGGCGAGAGTCAGGATGGTTTCGACAACGATACCCATCACGGCATTCCCGCCGCTGACTCGAGCAGTCCCCACGAGGAAGAGCATCCAGAGTGGCATCACGTACAATGCGAGCAATGAAGGTAGAATCAGGATGGCACAATAGTCCACATAGAACTGCGAGACTTCACGATTGACGAGCACTCCCCAGGCTGCCAGTGAGAACGCGGCACACACTGCAACGGCCACAAGATGAAGGTAAGCGATCCGCCGCACCGGGTCTTTGATTGAAATTATGGCCATCACTTACCCCGGAATACAACGGGATGTCCCTATCTATCCAGCAACGCCGGCCGCTTAGGCGAACCAACGCCAACCCACCCAAACATCAAAGACGCATCATCCTCAGACATCAAACGGCAGCGGAACCGCACCGGACATGAAGAGCATGTTTAGGACAATTGCGATCGCGGATATCGCCGCAATAACCTTCCACGCCAGTGGCCAATCGAGAATCGTTAGCTCCTCGACTTCGACTCCCTTTTCAAACGCAATCTGTTCCAAGTCTGATGGAAAGAAGATTCCACCGATCCCAAGCACTGGCAATGCAGCAGACATCATGGCTGCTAATAGATTCCAAGTACCTGTCTCCAAAACCGTCTTCCATGACCACCAGAATAAGAACAATCCCGTAATAAAAAGAACACCCGAAACAAGTCTGTGCCGATTAGCATTATGACTCATGTTCATTTCCTAAAGGGAATTCGATATAGACCCCGAGACTCTCTTCTGAACATTGTAGCGCAACATCTGTCAGCACAACACCTAACTATTTCGTGGCGAAACGCGTCGGCTCACTCCCTGGCATCATCCCACGCCGGCGTGTTGGACTTGGCTTGCCAGGGTTGCCAGAGGAGGGCGACGGTGTTGATGGTGATGTCGGACTTTCTCGGAGAGATGTCGTAGTACTCCAGAGCAAGCGACTCCGCTTCAAATTGTTGCGTGAGTGCGTCAATGGATTCGCTAAGTTCCTGTTCTAACTCCTCCCGCTCGTCATGGAGGGCGTCGAGTTTTTCCTCGGCTCGTTTGACGTCACCCTTTTGCTGCGACGCTCGGCTTGCCGAACGCATCGCAGTACCTGCCTTGCTGATGTTCGTCGCACTTGCCAGTTTTCTGCCGAAGAGAGCACCGAGAATCGAGGTGCCGAATGTGACCATCGCCCCCATTGTCGCCCCTTTGGCCTGTTCTTCCTCGGTCTGCACTCGATGTTCGGCTGTCTGAATCTTCGATTGGAGGGAGTCGAACTTCGATGCATACTTTCCGCGCAGACGCTCGATTTCTAAGTCCCTTCGTTCACGGGCTTCTTGACGCAGGGCGACGCGGAGGTCCCCTTCGGATTCGCCGGGGCGGGAATAACGATCGAGCGTCGGGCAATACCGCAGCGTCAAACGGTCGTTACGGTAGATAGCGTTCTTAAGGTCGGTCTTCCACCCGGTGTAGTTTGTCGACTTCGACAGATCGCCCGGAAGCTCATCAAACCGACACCCCGCGCCGGGCGAGCTTTCGAGTTCTAAGGGGCGTGCGTCATGAACCTCGGCCTCTTCCCAGATCGAACGAGGGAGATCTCGACCGACCGGGCAGACACGTTGAATCTCTTTCCATTCATCGACGTTAGATTTCGAGTCGACGAAATGCACCTTCCCTATGCCCAGAATAGCCGGTCGATAAATAATCTCGGCATCTCGTGGGACCGAGCGACTAATTCGTCCGTAGAACTGTTCGATACTTTGTGGTAATACTGGCGGACGTGAGCCCTCTGTGTTATCCGATAGCGGTGCGGCAGTTGCGACGCTGGCGGTCATGGCGGCAGCAGATGATCGCGATGGAGAGTCGAGCCTTGTTGGTTGTGATGGCAGGGCTGCTTTCTGAGCGGCAACGACCCGTTGTATCTGGGCACGGGTCATTGGTCCGGCAAGATACGAGAGTGCCCAGCGAGTCTGCATGACAACCGGTTCATCCTCGTGAACATTGTTCATCAGGAAGACCCGCGCCCCGACGCCGGAGAGAATTTGCTCGACGCGAGACCGGTTGAATTGCACCCCCGCAGTAGCCGAGGCCCCTTCGAGTCCATCGAGCACCCGCAGTTTGTCCCGCTCGGTTTGCAGGCGTCCGAGGAACCATGTTCCGGCGTTCGAGAGGGCTTTGTAGTCGAGGTCAACCGGGTTTTGCGTCGAGAGCACGAGTCCGAGGCCGAACGCCCGTGCCTGTTTCAACAAGGTCAACAGCGGCATCTTTGACGGAGGATTCGCCGTTGGAGGCAAGTACCCGAAGACTTCGTCCATGTAGAGTAGTGCCCGTAAACTTGACGTCCCCGGCTGCGACCGCATCCACGAGATGACTTCGTTAAGTAGAATCGTCACGAAGAACATTCGTTCCTGATCCGAGAGATGTGCGATCGAGAGGACGCACATCCGGGGCTTCCCTTCCGGAGTGTAGAGCAGCCTTTGGATATTGAGTGGCTCTCCCTGCATCCATCCCGAGAATCCGGGGGATGCTAAAACATTATTTAATGTCATGGCGAGTGTCATTCGGTCTTTGGCCGGGAAGATCATCTCGATATCCATGATCCCGATTTTCTGGAACGGGGGAGACTGGATTTCATAAATCAGGGCGGCCATATCTAAGTTCCGACCGGCTCGCCAGGCGTTGTCTAAGATGTTGGAGATTAAGATGTGTTCGCGACTGCGGAGTGGGTCGGCATCTAAACCTAATAATGTGCAGAGAGCCGACGCAGAACCCGACACCCGTTCTCGCATCGCATCCATGCTATCGAGGACGGCAGGAGGTGGAGCATCGAGCGATTTGAGGATGGTCAACGAAAGGCCGGCATCGGACCCCGGCGTGTACAAGACTGCTTCGGCGGCATCCCGCAGTTTTTGGATTCGCTCCGGGGTTTGCTGCCAGTCGGCAAGCCCCCTTTTCCAAAGGGCTGCCCGGTCTGTGGCGAACTCTTCGAGAGACATCCCCTTTCGAGTCGCTTCGTCCTGTTGGAGCCACGGTTGAAAGTCCCCCGGTTGAAGGTTGGGGAAGTTGAGCAGCAGGTTCCCCATGTCTCCTTTGGGGTCGATGATGATCGATGGAATTCCATCGATGGCTGCCTCTTCGAGCAGCGTGATCCCCAGACCGGTCTTCCCGCTCCCGGTCATCCCGACGATGACGGCGTGCGTCGTCAGGTCTTTGGCGTCGTACAAGATCACGTCGTCCGTGACCCTTCCGGCTGCCATGTCGTGCTTCTTCCCGAGATAAAACGCCCCGAGTTTTTCGTAATCCACCATGATTCCGACTCTTTCTTGCAGCAACAAACGAAAGCAGAGACCTCCGTCATCCCTGCCGACTCAGGGAGGTTACCCGACACCCGAACCGCAACGCAAATGGTGAAGGGACTCGCCAGGCGATACGTCCTTTCGGACGGTGAACGGTGCTTGCTTGCGTTTCTTAGAGGGAAAGACCATCTTGCGGGTTCGGAAGAGCATGTCGCGGCTCGTCGCGATGGCTCCCGTGTTCGATGGAATCACTCACACCTTACTCACGAAGTTCTGGCATCATGGCTCTGGTTAACGATCACTTTCTCAAGCTCAAGGCAGGATACCTGTTCCCGGAAATCGGTCGACGGGTCTCCGCGTTTACGCAGTCGAACCCGGACGCGAAGGTCATTCGGCTTGGTATCGGCGATGTGACGGAGCCTTTGCCCCCGGCGATCATCGAGGCGATGCACAAAGCTGTCGACGAAATGGCGACTCGCGAGACCTTTCGCGGTTACGGCCCGGAACAGGGTTACGACTTCTTGCGAAACGCGATTGTTAAGCACGATTATCAAAGTCGTGGCGTCGAAATCGCGGCCGACGAAGTCTTCATCTCGGATGGTTCCAAGTGCGACACCGGAAATATTCTCGACATCTTCGGGGCCGGTAACCGAGTGGCAGTCCAAGACCCAGTTTACCCGGTGTATGTCGATACCAACGTCATGGCGGGTCGTACGGGAGAAGCCGATGCACAAGGTCGGTATGCCGGACTCGTGTATATGCCCTGTACTGCGGAGAACGATTTCTCTCCGGAGTTGCCGAGCGAACCGGTCGATATGATCTATCTTTGCTATCCTAATAACCCGACCGGCTCCGTCGCGTCGCGGGAGACGTTGACCACGTGGGTCGACTACGCTCGGCAGAACAATGCGGTCATTCTCTATGATGCCGCTTATGAAGCCTATATTACTGATCCCGAGATTCCGCACTCGATCTATGAGATTCCCGGTGCTCGGGAGGTGGCGATCGAGTTTCGCAGCTTCAGTAAGAACGCCGGTTTTACTGGGACACGATGTGCGTTTACCGTCGTTCCCAAAGAGTTGATGGGGACGACAGCCGACGGGACACGACAGGCGTTGTATCCATTGTGGAATCGGCGTCACTGTACGAAGTTTAATGGGGTCCCTTATCTCATTCAACGTGGGGCAGAGGCTGTTTATTCTGAGGCCGGGAAGAAACAAGTCGCGGACTTGATCGCCTTCTATATGACCAACGCAAAGCTCTTGCGAGAAGGTTTGGAAGCGTCGGGAGTGACGGTTTATGGTGGAGTCAATGCGCCGTATATCTGGCTGAAGACTCCGGGTGGGGCGAGCAGTTGGGAGTTCTTCGACACGCTGCTAAAGAAGGGATATCTCGTCGGCACGCCCGGCAGCGGCTTTGGGGCCAGTGGCGAAGGCTACTTTCGCCTCTCCGCCTTTAATAGCCGCGAGAATGTTGAAGCGGCCCTCGATCGGTTTCGTAAGGTCATTGGCTAACGATACATCAGGCTAACGATACATAATCTGCCCGCCTCATCGCGGCACTACTGGGATGTTTTGTGGGAAGCTCTATTGATCTTGACGACCTGCGTATACCGTCACCAGAACGGTTGATTATTGACCTTTTACGCAAAGTGAAGGTCGAAGCGACAACAATTCTCGCCACTTCAAAAGGGCGAGGGCAGCTGGCGGTGGCGTTGTCGGCGAAGTACCCCGAGGCGAAGATTTCGCTCTCCTTTATGGACCTGTATGCCGCAGAGGAAACGCGCGAATACATGGAGTCGGAAGGGGCTGCGGTGGAGGTTCTTTGCGATCCCGATTTCCCCGAAGGCCCATTCGATCTCGCGGCAATTCCCCTCTCGCGGGGGGGAGAGTCAGAGTTGGCGAGGGAGCAGTTGCAGGAGGCCTTTGATCGCTTGCGCATGGGTGGGCTATTGCTGACCGGGGTCGACAATCGCAAAGACACATGGCTGCATCACGAGTTGGAAAAGTTCGGCAAGGGGATCACCCGCCTGCCGAATCGTTATGGAGTCGTGTATCGATTAAAGAAAGAACAACCTCTGAAGAGGCGTCGGGACTTAACTTGTGAATTCGCTTTTCGGGATGGCGAGCACTTAGTCTATGCGTCGAGTCGACCGGGGGTGTTTAGTCACCGCAAACTGGACTTAGGGGCCCGCGCTCTGATTGAGGCGATGGTGGTGACGCAGGGGATGCGGGTGTTGGACATTGGCTGTGGGGCCGGAGCGGTCGGTTTGGCGGCTGCGATGCGGGCCGAAGGAGTGACAGTGCATGGGGTCGACTCTCACGCCAGGGCCGTCGCGTCGATACTCGTCGGGGCGGCTAGGAATGGGGTGGCCAACCGTGTGACGGCGGAACTGCATGCTAACGGAGGTGTCGAGACTCCCGGCTCATTCGACCTCGCGGTGGGGAATCCCCCGTACTATTCGCATTACAAGATCGCCGAGATTTTTCTGCAATCGGCGAAACGAGGGTTGAAGCCCGGGGGCAAAGTTCTCATGGTCACCAAGCAGTCGGAGTGGTTCGAGGCCCGAATGGGACAACTGTTCGAGCAGATTGACACAACTGAACAGCGTGGCTACCGCGTCGTATGTGGAGTGCAGCCGGGTTAGTCTGCTGATTGCCGATGAACTTCGTTGATGATGACGTTTTCAACCTCGGGGGCCCAGACGGTTGGGAGTCCATAATAGATCATTGCTCCGCCCCCTTCATACCCCCCTTCGGCTAAGACGCGGCGGGAAGGAATATAGGCCATCACGTCATGAGCATAGGCCGTCACCCAGACGTTCTGATGTTTAAGCGTGGGGGAACCTAATTCGTCTTTAATGCGAATCGCATAGTCGACGACCACTTCACCCCCAAGTGCGACCCATATGAGGTCGGAGCCGAGCTTCCATGTCGAGACGGGATAGGGATATGTGTCGGACAAGGACTCGCCGGCATCGAGCGTCGCCAGGAGGGACTTAGCGCGGGCGGCAATGTAGATGTTGCTGGAGGAGGTGTCTCGGGTCAGTTCGTCGCGTGTGGGAAGCGTGGCAAACGGGAGCGGGACCTCGTGATAGGTCGTGCTGAGCGAGCCTACGATGGGATGTAACGGCGATTCGAGCACGGTATGGACGGCGTCGGCAAGTTGTTTCCCGTAAGACTGAGCCAGTTCGACTGTGCGTCTGGGGAGCGGGTTCTGATCGGCCCCACAACCGGCCCAGAAGAGGGCGACACAGCCGGGATGCGACTTTTCGAGGTTCTGTTGAGCGAAGCCGGCATAGTCTCCCGACCATTGATTGAGGGAGAGGACAGTACAGTGACAGGCATATCCGAACACCACTGCTGCGAGTTTGTCATCACAGTGAACCGCAAGGACTGGGACGTCGTGATCGACAGGGCCGAGGAGTTTATTCTCGGCTCGTAACATGGGGACGTCGGCCTCTTTGTTCGTGCGTCGATTGACTGCAAAGTCGGTCGAGCCACTATGATAGGAAAGCGTGGCAGGTTTGAGGTTCGCAATGGACTTGTTCGCGAGGGTGATGAGTTGCTGTTGCAGTTCATTAGCATAAGTATCAACAAGCTTGCGGTTTGCCTCATTAAAGAGAAGATAGTGCATTGGTCGGAGATTTCGGGCGACGACGGGACCGGTGTGGGTGTGCGAGGCGGCCAGAACGATTTGATCGCGTCTGAGGCCGGTGGACTTGATGAGCTCGGCTGTGATCGACGTTGCAAACTCCCGCTCGATGCCGACAAGGTCGAGGGTAATGAGCAGGCCGCGGTTTCCCTGTGGGTCTTCGATGACGAGTGCTTTGGCGAAAAGGTCGGTCAGCGTTCCGTCTGCGGGAGTGGCCCCGCGGCTGGCGTAACCGGCCATCGGCATCGGGACGCGAGGTGTGATGACGACCGCTGCGGCCCCCGCTTTCCATCCGTCGGCGAAGACGGGAGAGCCGACGACGAGGAACATGGCGAATGCCATCAGTCCGATGGCGATGAGTGTCAGACGATGCCGCGTCAAGGAATGTCTCATGGCGGGAGTCTCGGGATGGAGGTTCAAAGTCGCATGAAAAAACGTCTGTCAGTGATGCAGTGTCAGGGGGTTTGTGCTGATTGCTTCAGGAAGGAGAAGAGGTCAGCCATCTGTTGGGGGGTGAGCTGCTTTTCGAGTCCTTCTGGCATGAGGGAGACGCCCGAGCTTTGCAGTGTGTCGATGTCGCCCCGGAGGATCGAGTCGGTTTTGCTCTCGCCGCGTAGCAACGTGAGGGAGGTGGCGGACTCGGCGGAGATGATGCCAGTGAGGACACGACCCTCCTTGGTGACAAGCGTGTAGTTGAGGAACTCGGGGTTAATCTCCCGGTTCGGGTCGAGGATGTTGGTGAGTAGGAAGTCGTTGCCGCGCGTGACGGCAGCAGTAAGATTCGGGCCGATGGCGTGGCCGCTTTCTCCCACGCGGTGGCAGGAGGCACACTGTTTTTCGAAGAGTTCTTTGCCGATCATCGGGTTGCCGTGGAGGTCGAGGGCTTGTCGATAGCTGTCGACTAATTTTTGACGAGGTGCGGTGCCGATGCGGTCGAGCAGTGTCTGGGCGAGTTTCGCCGTCGGGGCGTCGGTGTGTTGGGCGAGTCCTCGGAGTCGGCTCGGTTGCAGATCGGTCAGGGGGATGGAATCGTCGGCAACTCGCTGAAGTAGAGCACGAGCGGAGGTGGTGCGGGAGAGAAGGATTTCTTCGGCGAGGCGTCGGCTGGTGGGAGTGAGTGTGGCCCAATGATCGAGCATCAGCGAGGTGGACTCGGGGAGATCGTATCGGGCGAGCACATTGAGGGCGGCAGCCTGAAGTTCCGGCGGGATGGCAGGTTCCAGGAGTGATGCGAGGAGTTCCTTCGATGGGGCGAATTCGCCGAGGCCGAGTTGCGCGATACTGCGGATGCGGTCTTCGAGTGGAGCGTCGGCGTTGATGGCGTTCGACCGGGCGGCAGCGATCGTTTCAGCAAGCCAGCGCCGATTCTCTCCCCCGGTTGCGGCGGCGATCTGCTCTTCGAGGGGAGAGCCGGGCTTGAGGTTCAGGGATTGGAGTATCTGCTTCTTTAATGCGGCGGACTGCGGGTTTGTGATGTCGAGCGACTGCAACAGGTTGATGAGTGCGACGACATCGCCGGGGGATGGGGATGCTGCGATTTGTAAGGAGAGGTCGATGATCCATTGTCGACCGGCAGGAGTGGTCATGAAGGGGGTGTTCGAGGCGAGTTCGGTAAGAACGGCACCCGCCGAGTTGGCAAGCGAACTGCGGAGAGCGATGGTCATCCAAGGGTCAGTGGGATGTTGTTGGATGAGGGTGACAAGGGCGGTTTGTTGGCGTCGACCGGTCAACTCGCCGAGCGTGAAGGCGAGTTGATATTGCACGTGAGGGTCGGGGTCGTCGACGAGGTTGAAAAGTCGATCACGAATGGCGGCTGAGTCGAGCGGTGAAGGGATGAGGCGGTTGGGTTGGTGACGAAACGTGGGTGGCTCGCAGAGGCGGATGGCGTGGGCGCGAATTCGAGGGTGCGGATCGTTGAGGGCGATGAGCAGTGCCGGTTCAGAGAGACCCTGGAGTTGATCGAGGAGGTAGATCGCGTGCAGTCGACTTTGTGGGGACTTGCCGTTCGCGACGATGTCGAGCAGTTGGGGGATGGCGGATGTGGCGTGCTGTTCGATGAGAAGTCGCGAGACGGTGTCGCGTGTCCAGCCGTTGGGGGAGTGCAGACCGTCGACGAGTTCGGTCACGGTCGCGGTCGACCAGTGGGGGAGGGTTGTACGGTGACCGATGGGGGCGAGTCGATAGAGGCGTCCCCGGTCGCGACCGCTGGTGAGGTCGAGGTGTTGCTTGATCTCCGGGGGGAGGCTTTTGGGATGCTCGATGACTTCGCGATACATGTCGAGGATATAGAGGGCTCCGTCGGGACCATTGGCGAACTGCACCGGACGAAACCAATTGTCGGTGGAGGTGACGAGTTCGGATTGCGGGTCGATACGAGTCCCTTGATACAGCAATCCATCGGCGGTCAGCCGTTTGCGATGCACGAGGTTGCTGCCAACGTCTCCAATGATCGCCATGCCAGAGAGCGATTCGAGTGGGGGCGTTGGTGTGGAGGCGTGACCACGATGGATGGTGACGCCGGTCGCTCCGGTAAAATACCCGGCGGCTCGGCCTCCTCCTTCGACCGGTCCCTGCACCGCCCCGGAGACTCGCAGGCGGGTGCGGACGATACGCCACGGTTCGACAGGACTCGTCCGAAAGACATCGGCTTGCGGTCCATCGACGGCGATTCTCACGCGGGGACCGGGGCTGACATAGTATTTGTTCCGAGCGAGATAGCGGTCTTCATACAGGATCATCTGAAGGTGATCGCTGTTCGAGCAGACGAATTTTTGGCCCCAGTCATCGAACGAAAGTCCATGTTGTCCGCCGCCACTTTCGGCGGTCATCAGCCGGGTGCGGGGGTCAAAGGCGAAATCCCGACCGCGAAGGACGAGCGGTTCGGTTGTGTTGGCGATGCCGTCCACGCGGAGCACGCTGGCCCCGCTACTGCTGGTCGCTCCATGAATGCGGCCATCGAGACCCCATTGAAACGAGTTCATCAGTCCCTGCACATTGCTCCGTCCGAAGCCGGTATAGACTTTCTCGATGTGATCGGCCCGATGATCGCCGGTGGTGTCCTTCAGATACCAGATGTCCGGAGGTGCCCCGACATAGACGCCACCGTTCCAACAGTGGATGGCAGTGGGCCAGGAGAGTCCGTCGGCGAAGAGGTCGGATGTGTCGTACTGTCCGTCGCCGTCAGTGTCCCGCAATAGTCGAACACGACCCAACTTGTCGGTCTCCTGCTCGGAGTAGTCCCGCATCTCGATGACATAGAGTGAACCATCCGCGTCGAAAGAGAGTGCGACGGGGTCAGTCACGAGCGGTTCCGCTGCGACCAACTGCATCTCGAAACCGGGTTGGACATGAAACGACTTCAGCGCGTCCTCAGGCTCCAGGGGTTGGAGTCGTGGCAATTCCGCTTTGTAGTCGAGTTGTTGACTGGGGGTATGCTTCAGTGCGGCATCGATGAAGGCGTACGCTTCGGCTCGGATTTCCGTTGGGAAGTCGTGATCACATTTTGGATACCGAACCTGTAAAGCGGTCGTGGTTGCAAGGGGGGGCTCCTTGGAGATCGATTCGGTCGTGGGAGGATTCGTGTCGAGGAGTCGATAGATTTCGGCGATCCGGGGGATCGCTTGTTGGACGCCGGTGACTGCGAAGTTGTCATCATGCAGGGGCGAGTTCGAGAAGAAGGCCCTCGGGGCAAGACTGGCGGCGACCTCTTGGAAGTCGAAGGGGACGCGGTCGGGGTCGAGTTGATAAACGTCCCGAAGTCGGGGCATGTAGCGGTCGCTGGTCCATCCCTGAATCTTGCCACCATAGTAATCATGAAACGGAGTCCAACCGCAACTGGAGGCGATTACTTTCAATCGTTCGTCAAAGGCGGCCACGAACATGGCGTTGTGTCCCCCGAGCGAATGACCGATGACCCCAATCCGTTGGGGGTCGACCATCGACAACGTCTGGAGATAGTCGACGCAACGCATGTGATTGAAAATCCCTTTCATCGTGCCGGACTGGTAGTTGTCGGCGTTGAAGTCGTACGGGTAGTCGCCGAATGAGGGGTAGTCGGGACAGAGGACGATGTAGCCCCGCTGGGCAAGCTCGATGCCGTAGGCTCGATTTGTGCGAGGACCATCGCCGCCGACAATGCGCTTACCAAGCTTCCCGGTCGGATGCAGGGCGAGCATGGCGGGGCGAGGTGTGTCGGCAAGAGGATGTGGAAGATACAGGTCAATCGGCAGTCGGTCATTCCCTTCGACAACGATGGTGAGCGTTCGTCGGAGATAACCGTCACCGGCGACTTCTGCGGTCACGATGGGGTCGAAGTCAGGAAGGCCCTTGCGACTGGGAAGTGGTCCCATCGC
>JAWKTT010000009.1:0-165703 GCA_041398965.1 Planctomycetaceae bacterium
ACGACTGCACCCCGTTCTGCGCGAGAACCGACGTCGTTCTGGTGTTCGCACGACCGGGGCGATATGCTGGGGGAAAGGGACGTTTCCCCTCGTCATTGACGGTCTCGCCCGGGGGTGAGTCTATTTCAAGAGTCGTAAATTCAGGGAGATCGCGATGTCGCACGAGTTAGCCGGTCAATTGGAAACGGTCCGCAAAGAGCTGGCTTCAGGGGCCCCTCTCGGCCCCGAAGAGCGGGCGGAGTTGGAACAGTTACTGCAACAAATCTCCCAAGTCCTGCAAGCCGACGCGACAGCCGAGCCCTCCTCTGCCGAAGAGGGCTCCCTCTCGACCCAACTCCTGCAAGTGACCGAGCGTCTCGAGGAGACGCACCCCAACCTCACCCTGGCCATCGGCCAAGTCGCCAACGCCCTCAGCGGCATCGGCATCTAACCGGCTTCCCCTCCGATCGCCGCACACGACACGTTTGAATTCGAGGCGAAGCTCTTGGGCGACGTTTGATGTCTGGGCACAAAAGCGTACGCGTTGCTCTTGTCAGATTGGAAAATCTGACCCACGGTCGTTTGTCAACGGGCGTTTAGGTGGTGGGGTAGTTGACGATAACCGTCGTGCTGATGCCGCCGCGGGGGGTGAAGGCGGCTCGGATGGTCATCTCGCGAGGTTTCGTCACGGCAACCAAGTCATCGAGAATGAGGTTGGTGACCTGTTCGTAGAATGCCCCGTGATTGCGATACTGTTGGAGATACATCTTGAGCGACTTCAGCTCGAAACATAGGGGGCCGGGGACGTAGCTGATCGTCAAGGTGCCGAAGTCGGGCTGACCTGTCTTGGGGCAGAGCGACGTGAACTCTGGGCAGACGGTGTCGATCGTGTAGGGTCGTTGCGGAAAGGGGTTGTCGAACACCTCTAACAGATCGCGGGATGGGGTTGCCGAAGCAGTCATGGAATCGCTCTCGAAGCGGAACTGGGGAAACATCCGCAGGCCGCCAACAGTTGTAGATGGGGACCGCCAATCGATCCCCCAGGACGGGGGGGATCATACCACCCTCGGGCCTCAGCGGAACAGACCCGTCACAGCTTTCCCAAGATCGCGCTGACCTCATGTCGACCCTGTTTATGAAAGGTGACGAGGGTGCAGATCGTTCGGTTAGTTCTTCGTGAATGGGCCGCCCGCGTTGTCGGTTACTTCGATTCAATGGCTGCTGGGGCCGGGAGTTTGCGGAGGCGGGCGAGCAGGTCGAGGCGACGTTCGATCTCTTTCAGACTGTCGTCTTCAGACTCGATCGACGCGGTCGATTGGACCAAAACGCCTTGCAGCAGGACATGGTTCTCCATGAGGTTAATACTCACCTGCACTGGCTGTCCGGCGGCTTTGCTGGCGAGCAACAAGTCCGCCTGGCCCCGTCTCAACAGTTCTGGCTGCGGGAATTCCGTGATCTGAATCGTGTTCGGTTCGATCTTCTCTAACCACTCATAATTGAGAGCCGTCGTGGGAGTGACGGCGACCTCTGAGGGGGGGGCCGGGTCGTCAGTCTTTGGAGCTTCAAACTCTGGCACTCGAACCTCGGGAACGAGCTTCCATTCCTGACCATCACGAATCTGGACAAGCACCCGGTCTGCGTTGAGCGAGAACCGCCCCATTCGGGTGTAAGCGGTTTGACCTTCAAATTGCAGGGCGAAGAATCCTTCACCCAGGATCGCCAGATCGAATGGGTTCCCGGTGAACTCAGAGCCATCCTGATCCAAGGGTCCCGAAAGGACTTCGCTTACGTCGGCGTTAGCCGGGGGGGAGACAAGTGGCTCGGCTCGAAGATACCCCGGCGTGTCGAGGTGTTGGAGATTGCGGGTGATGATGCGTCGTGCTCGGGCCGCTTCGGTTTGCCAGCGACGCTCCAACAAGTCCAGTTCGGCATCGACCGGTTGGGTTTGGAGCGATTCGAGCTGCGGAGCATGCCCCTCTTGTGAAGGGGGGGATGCCGTGCCGGGCGTGGGCTGTTTCGTCCGGGCGAGTCCGAACTTTTCGAGCGTATGGTTTGGGACCACTTCTGGAGGGGTCCCCCCCATGTGCTTCCAGATTCCGACGATGTCGGCCACTTCGCGATGCGTCATGCCACGCACAACTTCCAACCAGACACGCCGCTGTTCTTCGGAATGTTTGGGAAGCTCGGTCCGCAGTAACTCCAACAGCAGTCGCTCTTCCTCGGCATTCCGCAGGTTAATCGGAACCGCCTGCGAGTCGTTGGGGAGCGTAGACGGTTCAGTGGACGACTTTCCAACAATCGCTCGCCCCTCGACTCCTGCTGCTGCGGTGGCCGTGTTTCCGATCTCTTGTCCATCGGCGAAGATGACATCGGACGGACGCTCTAAACAGAACGTTTCCGGCGAGTGGCCGATAAGTGCATCGTCCGGGTGATCGTTGCTCCACGGAGCCTGATCGAGCCGGGAAAAGTAGGGAGAAGCCGCGAGTTCCTGTTGCGAACCGATCGAGGCGACGGCAACGTCGTGATGGGTCACATCGGTCCGCGTAGCGCTGTTGCCCCAGACGAACAGATGTCCGGCGGTAAACCCGAGAGCCGCCCCAAGGACGATTCCGCTCAAAAATCCCCGATTGCCAACATCCATCGACCGATTCCCTTCGGTGAATTCCCTTCAACACCCTGTGCCCACACACGATCCCTCGCCAACTCGATCCTGCGCCGACCGAGCGGTATCGCCAGTCGGTTATACGGCTGATAGAAGCCGACTGTCAAGATCGATGCAACTGTCGCCGAATTGTCGAGCAACTCAGCGACAGTTGCGGCAGCTCGTTACTTGCGGTTGGTCCAGTCGATGCCCGAGAGGTCGGCAAGGGCGAGCATGAGGGCGTGTGTGCCATTGCGGCCCCACCCTTTCGCTTTCACCGACTGGTAAAGCTGTTCGGCCATCGCGAGGCCCGGCATCGAGAGCCCCATTCGACGCGACTCGGCCAACGCGATGCCCATATCTTTGACGAAGTGTTCGACGAAGAACCCCGGGTCGAAATTGTTCACCATGATACGCGGACCGAGGTTCGACAGCGACCAACTTCCGGCCGCTCCGGTTGAGACCGACTGCATCACCGTTTCCAAGTTGAGACCCGCCTTGTATCCGTACAGCAACGCTTCGCAGACGCCGATCATCATGGTCGAAATCAACACTTGATTGACCATCTTCGTGTGCTGTCCTGCTCCCGCCGGTCCTTGATGGACGATCGTTTTTCCCATCGCTTCCCAGCAGGGGTTGAGGGCTTGCACGACCTCGGCATCCCCACCGATCATGATCGAGAGCCGGGCTTCTTTGGCTCCGATGTCTCCCCCGGAGACTGGGGCATCAACGGCGAACACTCCCCGTTCTGCCGCTGCTGTCGCAATCTCGACCGCGAGTGACGGCTCACTCGTCGTCATGTCGACAAGGATGTTCCCCGGCTTGGATCCCGCCAACGCGCCTTGTGGACCAAGGAAGACTTCCCGCACATCAGCCGGGAAACCGACGATGCCGAAGATGACATCCGACTGCTCAGCCACTTCCTTCGGCGATGCAGCCCAAACGGCCCCCTTCGAGATCAGCCCCTGAGCCTTCTCGGGCGAACGGGTATAAACCGTCGCCGAGAACCCCTTCGCCAGCAGATGACCACACATGCTCTGCCCCATCACCCCGGTGCCAATCCAACCAATACGTGTCGTGCCGGGAACAATCTGCGGGACGGCCATGATGTCTACTCCAAGTCTAAGTGTCGAAGATAAAGTGAGTGTCAGCGTGATCCGGTTGGTTCTAAACGCGTGTGAGTGTTGATCCAAAGGAGTTCCGACGGGGGATGAGCCCGAGCGGGGAGTATATCGCCCAGGGGACTCCGTTTCGACCCGGCGGGATATCACACGGGAATGTGGCGATCTGACTGAGGAATGGAGTGTTGGAAAGGTTCACCCGGTCTTCGTAGCCGCTACTTCCGGAATCATTCCCGCAAAACTCTGCCCGAAAATCTGAATCGCCGCTCGACAGCGTGTAGCGAAATGACAACGTCTTGGATATATTGGGGGTTCTGCCGGTCATCAGGGGCAGGCCGGGCCTGATGTCGAGGAGTTCTTGATTTCCCCATCTTCCCGGACTCGTACCATGCCACAGGCATCTCAGTCAAACATGACCGGACTGTCGAGTCTACGCGAAGAGATCGAAGGGGCGCTCGAGACCTCTCTGGGACGCCTCTCGTCCGAGACGCCGCAACGTCTGCAAGATGCGATGGCTTACAGCTTAATGGCTGGGGGGAAGCGACTTCGACCAGCTCTAGTGTTGATGGCTTGCGAAGCGTGTGGCGGTCAACGTGCCGACGCCCTCTCGGCCGCCTGTGCCATGGAGATGGTGCATACCTATTCACTCATTCACGACGATTTGCCGGCGATGGACGACGACGACCTGCGTCGTGGTGTGCCGACGTGTCATAAGAAGTTCGATGAAGCAACCGCGATTCTCGCGGGCGATGCCCTCCTGACGCTCGCGTTCGAGATCATCGCGTCTGACGTTCAGCCAACTTCCGTCGCTCTCGACTGTTGTCTCGACTTGGCCCGAGCTGCCGGCCCCGAAGGGATGGTGGGGGGGCAAATGGCCGATTTGCAGGCGGAAACCGCCGGGGTCAACAGCTTGGAACAGCTAGAGGCCATTCATCGTCGCAAGACGGGGCGTCTGATTCGGGCGTCGCTGACGTTGGGGGGACGTATTGCCGGAGCATCACCTGCGGAGATTACGGCACTCTCTGTTTACGGAAATGCTGTTGGGTTAGCCTTCCAGATTGCGGATGACTTACTGGACGTCGAAGGTTCCGTTGACAAAATGGGGAAGGCGGTCCAAAAAGACGCCTCTCATCAAAAGTCGACATATCCATCATGGATGGGGGTGGAAGCGAGTCGACAACGAGCCGAGCAACTGGTCGACGATGCCTGTCGTGCCATTGCCATTTTTGAAGAGCGACGTCTTCCGCTGGAAGAACTCGCCCGATTTATTATTGCGAGAGATCACTAATGGAATACGAACTCCTCCCGCTGATTGCCTCACCGGCCGAACTCCGGGCGATGACTCACGAGCAGACACTTCGCGTCGCCCAGGAAATTCGCGAAAAGCTCTGCGAAATCGTCTCCGATCGACCGGCTCACTTCGCCAGTAATCTGGGAGTGGTCGAACTCTGCCTCGCGCTGCATCAGGTGTTCGAATTCTCAAAAGACCGACTGATCTGGGACACCGGGCATCAAATTTATCCCCACAAGATGGTGACTGGTCGATTCCCGCAGATGGAGACGATCCGCCGCAAAGGGGGGCTCATGGGCTACCCCAACCCGGTCGAAAGTGACTACGACCTGTTCGTCACCGGACATGCCGGGGCCAGCGTCTCGACCGCCCTCGGCCTCAAGGCGGGGGACGACCTGATGCGCAAGGACGAAGGGCGCAAATCGGTCGCCGTCATCGGCGACGGCGCCTTTCCGTCCGGTGTCGTCTTCGAGGCGATGAACAACGCAGCCGGTCTCGACAGCGATTTCCTCGTCATCCTCAACGACAATAAGATGGGAATCTGCCCTCGCGTCGGGGGACTGGCTCGCTATCTCGACAAAGCCCGCGTTGCCCCGTTCTACAACGGCCTCAAGAAGGATGTCTCCTGGCTGCTCAACAAGCTCCCAGTCGTCGGCGAACCTGCTGAAAAAATGCTCGCCCACATCAAGGACACCGTGAAAGGGTTCCTCCACGGGGGGATGTTGTTCGAGGAGTTCGGCTTCCGATACGTCGGCCCAGTCGATGGACACGATCTCGGAGCACTCAAAGAATATCTGCAAATGGTCAAAGAAGTGCGTGGCCCAGTGCTGCTGCATGTCTTCACCGAAAAGGGCCGCGGCTTCCTCCCCGCCCAGAAAGACCCCGTCAAATTCCATGCCCCATCACCCTTCTGCCGCACCGAAGATGACTCGCAAGTCAACTTCTTAAAGAAGGGGAGTACCCCCGCCTACACGCATGTCGTCAGCGATGCGATTCACTCGATCATGCAGAACGATCCGCGTGTCTGTGTGCTGACAGCTGCCATGTGCGAGGGGAACAACCTCGGCCAGATTCGGAACGACTTTGCCGATCGCTTCTTCGACGTCGGCATCTGCGAGGCCCATGCGGTCGCCTTCGCTGGAGGGATGGCGAAAGCGGGGGCCCGCCCGATCGTCGACATCTACAGCACCTTCCTGCAACGCAGCTTCGACCACATCTTCCAGGAAGTCTCGTTGCAAAACCTTCCAGTCACCTTTTGTCTCGACCGAGCCGGTCTGGCAGGCCCCGATGGTCCAACACATCACGGGGTGTTCGACAATAGTTACATGCGAGTCTTTCCAAACATCGTTCTCATGGCTCCCGGCGACGCCCAGGATGTCGAGCCGATGCTGCAGTTCGCCATGCAGTACGATGGACCGACATCAATCCGCTACCCCAAAGCCTCAGCCGAGATCAACGAACGTCGCGTCACCCCCGTCCAACTGGGCGAAGCCGAAGTGGTCCACTGGGGAGCCGACGGGATGTTCGTCCCCTTTGGGGCTCTCATGGGCGAGTGTCTGCGGGCGGCAGAAATCCTGCGTGAAGAGCATGGACTCGATGTCGGCGTCATCAACGCCCGCTTCCTCCGTCCCCTCGACACCGCCACCATCAGTCGTGCGGTCCGCGAGACCGGGTTTGTGATTACGGTCGAAGAGAACACCCTCTGTGGTGGCTTTGGCTCGACAGTGCTCGAAGCCCTCAACGACCTCGGCCTCCCAACCGACCGCGTCCGCCGAGCCGGTATCCCCGACCGCTACATCGAACATGGCGAACGGGAAGAACTCCTCACCGACCTGAAACTCGACGCTCCCGGACTCGTCGAAACCGCCCTGCAACTGATCCAGAAGACAGCCCTGTCGTCCTGAGCGTTCACGGGAACGAATCCACTGGTTCGGAATCGTCGATAGCAACTCTCCGACACTGTCCATATCCCGGCTTGGAAGAGCTTTCCAGTCAGGAAGAGGAAGCCTCGTGTCGACTGCATCCACAGGCGGGGAATCCAATTGAGACTCGACCAATGGCGACCGCAGTCATACTCTGGACGGCTCGACTGAGCATGGCCTTGGCGATCGCAGCACTGGCCTGCCGCTGGGTAACACGGTCGGCTGACGCATCATTAGCCCACAACTCAAACAGTCACACCAGCACCGCTGTCGATCACCCCACGCTGAGCACAATGCTCTCGCTGCAACGTTTGATGTGGTGCGGCGGCTGGCTGTTTCTGATGCTGCACTTCCTGGCAGTCTTCGGCCTCCAACTCCATTGGAGCCACGATGCCGCTTGGGAACATACCGCCGAGGCGACAGCCCGAATTGTGGGCCGACGCGTCGGAGTCGGTGTCTGGTTCAACGACCTCCTGGCGATCACCTGGACCATCGACATGCTCTGGAACACGCTGGCTCGGCAACAAGGCACCACCCCCCCACTCTGGTGGACCCGCCCGTTCCTATGCTATTTCGTGTTCATGGCGTTTCATGCCACAATCGTCTTCGGCTCCATCTGGTGGTCCCCTTTTATCATCACCATATCCATCACATCCCACGCTCTGCGACGCCACTTGTACTCATGATACCTAAGCTGGGTGGCATTGTCGGCTCTAGGGCATGGCACCCAAAATCTCAAACATGCCACCCTGCCGGTTACCCCTCACAATTCGGTCTCTGCCCGACCGCTGAATTCTCTGTCACCACACTGCCACTAAGCCCTTTCAGGAAACCCCCCTGGCATCGCCTCCGTGGTTAAACAGAAATCCTTGCAATTCTGCCGTTAATGGGCTATAAAGAGGTTCTTCGGTAGAATTCAAGTTCGCTCAAGGCAGAATCCCCCCACTACACTAAAGGGCCGATACGATGGACGTCACCAAGCTACAGACGGCGTACCGAGACAACGAAGAGGTCGCGGCAATCTGTGACGAAATGTCGGGCCGACAGAACAATCAGGCCGAGACTAAGTTGAAGAGTTTTCTGTCGCTCCTCAATCGCGATCGCGAAACGCCGATCAAGCGATGGAAGATAATTGCTGCATTCCGACTACTGGAAGAGGTCGGATGCGGTAGGTACGTCGAAGGACGGCACGGACACCCGTCGCGGTTTGCATGGAATCCTGAATATAAATCCTTGGCGATTGCCCGCGCAGCGCTCGGCGAAGCCCTCGTGACAGTAGATCAGACTGAGGAGTTGGTTGAAGGCGAATTGTCGGTCGAGGGTGACGACTCACTCCTTGAGCACTACTTCAATTTGCGCGCGGACTACCAACTCGAACTATCTCTTCCCATTGACCTGACTATTAGCGAAGCGGAGCGCCTCGCGGCCTTCATCCGCTCACTTCCGTTGGAAGATTACCAGTAGGCCCTACTTTTTTGTGTGACCGAATGAGCGAACAAAGCGGTCAACCCGAGTGGCGGAATCACGCCTTTTTCACAGGTCCAAGTCGTCCGCCGCCGCCAGGTTACCTTGGCCTTTAGCTGGCAACACTTCCCACCATCGCAATTCAATCATGCACGACTTCGAAATCGGGATCGAATATATCGGAGGCATCTCCGAGGAGTACTTCTCGGAATTCGCTGATGGTGTCGAAAGTGGCGGCGCTACCCTGCTCTCCAAGCCACGAGAAAACGTTTATTATGCCGCACTCGAATGGGTCGTACCGACAGCGATTGCCGTCTACATTGGAAAGCCGTTCGTTGATGGCATCCTGAAGCGTGCCGCCAATGATTTCGGCGACACCGTCTACCCGAAGATCAAGGACGCCGTGAAACAACTCGTTCGCAAGGTCTTCGTCGGTCAGCCACTCTCATTTACCACTGTCACAAGCAGTTCCGCAAAACTAACCTCGGTTGAATCGACCATTTTCTCCGTCTGCGCCTTTGGGCCTGATGGCACGAAAATGAAATTCATCTTCAATGAACGGCTCAATGAAGCTGAATACAACGCCTGTATTGACGCTCTGTTTCGTCAACTAGTCGACTTTCACCGTTCGGATTCGCCAGACGCAATCACGGAACAGCTGGAACAATTACCTATTCAACGCAGACGTTCGATCTATTTGATTTACGGTGCCACCTTGGAATCATGGTCAGTCGTAGATCCGATTGCAGCGTCACTCGCGAGACAATCGCAAAGAAAAGCAGAAGACGAAGCCAGTTAACAATTAGTTAGCCGAAGCCTACCATCATACTGGACGCGTACGATGTCCCACTCTCCAGAACACAACGCGCTGAGGCGCGGGAAGGACTATTGGAATCGGTGGATCGAAGATTTTGACGACTTCTATGGCCTCTCGTTCGACGATGCGCGACTCTGTGGTCGTAACCTCGCCGGTTACAATCTACGACTCGCCGACATACGGTGGGCTCATCTGCGCAAAACCGATTTATCGGGGGCAGACCTTACTGAGGCACGTCTCTGGGGATCTCGCTTCGACAACGCTAAGCTGATTGGAACTGACCTCTCATCAGCAGATGCAAGTTCCGCAGTCTTTCGATCCGCCAACATGCAAAAGGCAAACCTGTCTTACGCTGATTTAACAGACGCAGACTTGCGAAATGTCTCGCTGGTAGACGCAGATCTGACGATGGCGATTTTGCGAAATACTGATCTAACGAACGCAGACCTGTCAAACGCCCGCCTCGTTGGAGCCGTTCTTGAGGATGCCGACGTCAAGAATGCCACCTTTACTGGAGCGGAATTGTCTACACCCGACAACGAGGATCCACAATTAGGGCAATTCTTGGAACTTGCCGCATGCAAGAACCTTGCGACCGCCACATTCTCGGACCCATGTTTTGTCCCTGCATACCTGAGCGACGCATTTGAATATGCACATCGCCCTGATCTCAAAGTTGCCGAACAGTGTCCGACATTTTTCACCAGCGCCCTGAACAAGATAAAGGCTCTCCGTCCTGTCCTTCCCGATCGGCAGCCGCCATCTGACATTGTTGATGTCGTCCGCCTTATTACAACAGAGTTGCTTGCCTATCTGAAGAAGCACCCCAAGGCGATGTACGACATACGCCCTCGGCAATTCGAAGAGTTGATCGCGGAAATTCTACTGAGTTTTGGCTGGACGGTCGAACTGACCCCAGAAACACGTGACGGTGGATACGACCTCTTTGCTGTCTGCAAAGACATTTCGGGAATCGAGTCGAAATGGATTATTGAATGCAAAAAGTACGCTGCTCGCCGAACCGTTGGAGTCGATGTGGTGAGGTCGCTCTACGGTGTGAAGCAAATGCAGCAAGGGGCTAACGCACTTCTAGCGACAACATCGTTCTTTTCCAGCGAGGCTGTAAAGTATAAGGCGTCACGCTACGATCTTGAGTTGCGGGATTACACCGGCGTGCTTGAGTGGGTCGACAGTTATCAGGCCAATGCAACTGGCAACGTACTCGTTCCAAACAAGTCTCTTGTTTTACCAAGTCATCTCGAAGCACAATCGGCTAAATCGGGTAAGGGTCATCCTTGCGGATGACCCTCCCCACACCACCGGACATGGGGGGCCGTCAGTGTGCTTTCTTTGGGGGCGGTTCAACGAAGGTGAGCAAGCTTCGCCCACAGGGTCTTCATGCTGAGTAGTCCTTGTTCGGTGAGCCATGCATTCGTCAGCCCCACGCCGCTGGCAATGGTTTTGGACATGTGCCAGTAGCTTTTGCGGCTGCGTGCATGGCGGATTGCCTGACGTCGCGGCACGCCTAATCGGATGAGCATTTCGCGTCGGCGTTTGGGCCGACGCCACTGTTTCCAGTAGCACATCCGAATTCGACGCCGTATCCACTGGTCGAGTTTGTCGAACAGCTTCAACTGCGACGCCAGACCGAAGTAGCCCATCCAGCCGCGAACGTAACTTCGCAGGCTGGGTGGCATTGTTGGCTATTGGGGATTGTGGGCATTCGGGAAGGGACGTCGTGGTTGATGCGTGAACTGATGGATGTCGGGGATGCGGGCGGGGAGATTGGCGAATTTGACGGCAGGATGGCGTCAGCAGGGGGTGCTGCGTTGAAGAAGGAGCACCGCTGCGCTAGGATATTGGTGTCGCGGGGATCAGGGAGCAGTTCGACTCTTCCCTCCCGAGGCCGCAGGGGATCGACGCGATTGAGTCACGAGATTGACAGGTCCACAAACCAGAGACGCGAGCATCTTGAATCGAGTTCACCACTCCCTGACGTGGGACGGATGGATTTGGTCGTTGGTCGCGGTCTGCCTGCTGTCGGCCCAGGTCGTTGCTCAACCTGCCCCGACTGGAACTCCGCAGCCGATTCCTGAAGCCAAAGACCCCGCCTCGACTGAGACGCCTCCAGCGACTGATCCAACACCTTCGGGGGAAACACCTCTCGGCACGACTGGTACGGGAGATGCGCCAAAGCCAGAGACGCCCGTTACGGGAAACCAAACGACCGACACCCCCTCGACGACACCGCCAACTCCTGCGACCGTGCCTGAAGTTGTCCCCCCGGCCCCAAAGGTCAACTTACTCGCCAGCGGCAAGCTTGCGGACGAAGACTGGGTCTTCTTCTCCAGCAAGAAGGAGTCTCCCCCCTCGGAGACATGGAATGTGATCCAAGCCGAAGGGAAGCCGGTCTTGGTCTGTAATGGTAAGCCACATGGCTACGTGCGGACGAAGCAGTCCTTCGCGAACTTCGAGATGGGGCTCGAATGGAAGTATCCTTCTGACGAAAGTGGAAACAGCGGAATTCTCCTGTTCACGACGGGCGAAGAGCACATCTGGCCGACGGCTATTCAGGTGCAACTGCATCAACCAACGGTTGGCAGCATCTTTGGCAGTGAGGGGGGGAAGGTCGAAACAGAAGTTCGCACGATGAACCACTTCTCGCGGCCGGTCAATCAGTGGAATGAAATGCACATCGTCAGCCAGCAGGGGATGGTGACCGTCACCATCAACGGCAAGGAGGTCGGAACCGTCAAAGTTCTCACTCCGAAAATGGGAACCGTCGGATTGCAGAGTGAAGGTTCGGAGATTCACTTCCGTAACGTCTGGATTCGTAAGCTGTCTGATACAGCGGCCTCTCCGGCGACCGGGACAGATCCCGCCGGTTCGACGCCAGCCGCTCCAACAACTCCGGCGACGCCAGCGACGCCTCCTGTCACCCCGCCGTCGACTGGGCCCCCTTCATCTTCGACTGGGGCAACACCTTCCGAAGTGTCGAGTCGGTCGCTCCCGCTTCGTCGTATGGGGTTGGTACCGGTCATTCGAAATCGGTCGACAATCGATTGTTTTGCGCCCACGCTTACGTTCAGCAATTCGTATTTCAACTCGGCAGCGTTCGCCTGCCATCGTTCAGAGTTCGCGAAATTCCCGCTCGGGACTTCCACTCGCGAGCAAGAGCCAATTTCGGATCTGAATCATCGTCTCATGCGTAAACAGGAGCGTCGCCAAGATGTTGATGCCGACCGAGAATCCTTGGCCATTACTGATTGTTTCGCTCCTGAGTTTCGTGCTGCTCATGGTCGTCGCCACCGCGAGACAGACTGCGGCCTCTTATCTTGCGGCGGTGATGTGTCTGGCCATCGGCGCAGCCGGCTTCGCGATTGATGCGTGGGTTGTCACCGAACGGGAACAGGTCGAGGCACAGATCATCTCGCTTGTGCGAGACTTCGAGTCGGGGGATCAACATCGGACGTTGGCCCACTTTTCCGAACTGGCGATTGTCGAACGGCTCATGGTGGGGGCTGGGATGAATCTGGTCAGCGTGGCCCATCCACTCTCGCTCAAAGACTTCTCGATCGAACTCTCGCATGAAGATTCGGTCGCCACGACACGGTTTCGGGCGAATGGCGAGGTCTTGGTCAATGGTCGATCGGTGGGACATCAAGCAACCTTTTGGGAACTCCGCTGGCGAAAGGAAGCGGATGCCTGGAAGGTGATCGCCGTGCAAGAACTCGACCCCATTCGAGGCACTCCCCAAAACCGTGCCGCCACGTTCACGGCGAAGTAGTCGGAAATCCCCCTCTCCACTGTCGACGCTCCGGTCGGAGAGAGGAGTTGCGAGTCGGCTGACGCCTATGCAGTCGTTGTGCCGAACAGTACTGTCCCTGAATCCGGACTCCGCTTCCTTGCTCGGCAGTCAGGTCGGGCCATCTGTGCCGGTTGTAACCACTGAGGTGCTTGTCCATTCTGTCCAAACCACCTGACTCCTCAAGTTTGCTGGTGTGACAGACAAACGGACGGGAATTCGTCTTGCCCGTAGACGGGGGGAGGGATAGAGTTGAGGGGTTCCTCAGAGAATCTGACGACCGCGCCGAATCTCGAACAGGCTGTTGTGGGTTTGTCGAGGGGCAGTTTTGATGACTGTCGCGGATTGGGAAACAAGACAGGTGTCCCGTGGCGTTTACAGAGATCGACCGTCGACTTTTAAGGCAGTGCCTGGCTCGAGTGCCTGGGGCTTGGGAGTCTTTTGTCGATCGATTTATTGGCATGTTCATCCATGTCATCAATCACACCGCCCGCTCTCGCAGTGTGCCGCTCGGTCGCGAAGATGTCGACGACCTTTGTTCGGAGGTCTTTGTCACCCTGCTTGATCGGGACTTTGCTGTTCTGCGGGGTTTTCGGGGCGAGAGTTCGCTGGCAACCTATCTGACCGTTGTCGCCCGACGTGTGGTCGTCCATGCGATCGTTCGCAAACGACGCTCTGAAGCAATGGGACATGTCGACGCACATCAGGCATCGCTCGATTCAACTGGTGGTCGGAGTCCAGAACTCGACCGCATCGAAGATGCCGACGAAGTCCAGGCGATTCTCGGCGAACTTGATTATCCCGAGCGAGACGTCTTTCGGCTGTTTCATCTGGAAGGTCGCAGCTACCGCCAGATTAGTGCCGAACTCGGTGTTCCGGAAAACTCGATCGGCCCGATGCTCTCGCGATCGCGCGAGAAGTTGCGCCATCAGAAAGAAAAAGTCCGAGCGAGTTCTTAGCTGCATTGTGTAAGGCGGAGGATCAGATCCTCTCGTCGCTACCTTGCAAGCAAACGCAACGACGTCATGACTGATCGTCGCCCTTCAGGAACGGATTCCATGATGATGCGAAGCTCTTTGTTGGTGATGGGACTCTGTGGTCTCTTAAGTCTGAACGGCACCATTGTCTTAGGGGAAGACGTTCTCTTCCGAGTGGAAACGGTCGGTTACGTCGACCAGTTGGCGACCGACCCGTCGCCGCGGGAACAGACGCTGCGTAGCATCGAAGTAGTCGCACGTCCTGATGAGCCATTTCGTAGCGTTGTGCGTGTCGGTTCTCAAACCATCAAGCTGACCGGCACACTACGACTGACGGAAAAGGGAGAGTACGCCTGCCGGTTTCGCTACTGCTGCCTCACCGACACCGGCGAGACAGTGCTCGTCCAAGAGGGCCTCCGCGAACCGGTCATCCGCGTCGATTCCCTAGACACGAGTATGACCCTCCCGGAGAACCGCTCGGTCACTCTCGGTGGACTAACGACGGAGCAGCAAAATTCGAGCGAACCGGTCCGATACTCCAAGACTCGACACATCCTGACAATCACCAAGCAAGGGGGGGATGAAGAATGAACCAATTGCCGCCCGTCGGCATGGTTCCCCGCCGGCATGGTTGCCCGGCGAAAGCTGCGCAGGCACGGCACAGTCCATATTGAGTCATCTACAGTACCTCCTGTGCGGTAGTCTCCCAATACCCTTCGACACAGAGATTGCGGAGGTGTAGCCGACGTGAGGCTCCTGCTCCCCGTGAGCAACGTTCCGACTTCAGACAACTTACTCACGGAAGAGACGGTTGGGATGAAGGGGCAGCGGTGGGCTCTCATGCGGTCGTCTTGCGAAGTGGAGACCTCATGCGGCTTGTGGCCGCCACCATAGTCGCCTTTCGCTCCGCGAAAGTGGCGCCCCTTTCGTGGAGCAAAAGGGGACAAACATGCCCGCACAGCCCGGAGCTGTTACAGAGTCAGACTCTCACCGGAACCCCCTTCAGTGAAGAATCGTGCCGAAAGGTATTGGGTAGTCTCCCTTCTTCCTCAAGATCGACTACAGTAGTCTGACGCTCACCTCCTGAGCGTGGTGGCCTTACTGTCTGGCCTCTTCCCTTCCGTTTCTGTTCCGCTCGACCGGACCACTTCGCATGTCGTCCGATTCTCGACTCTCGCGATCGGATGACGTGGCCCAAGCCGTGAGGTTTCTACGGTCGCAGACGACGATTCTTCCACAGGTCGGGGTCATCTTGGGGACCGGGCTCGGCGGGGTCGCGGACGCAATCGACAGGGATATTACGATCCCCTATGCCGACGTTCCGGGGTTCTCTCCGTCGACCGCTGTCGGACATCGCGGGCAACTGGCGATTGGGCATCTGGCTGGAGTCCCGGTCGCGGTGCTCGAAGGTCGTAGTCATTTCTACGAAGGGATCGGCTGGGACGCGGTGCAGTTTCCGACGCGAGTCCTTGCTGGTCTGGGGATCGATCAACTCATCCTGACGAATGCCGTCGGGGGCCTGCGTACCGAGATGTCTGTCGGCGAACTCATGGTGATCGACGACCAAATCGACCTGATGTTCGCCGCCGGTTCAAGTCTTCCGCCCATCGGTCTTGAGATGAGTCGTGGGCCTCTCGACGCGGGGTCCCATTACGATCGCGAGTTGATCGAGCAGTCGTTGTCGGTCGCTCGGGAGTTGGGGATATCGCTTCGCCGAGGGACGTACGCTGCGGTGACTGGGCCGAACTACGAGACGCGGGCCGAGTATCGACTACTGCGAAAGCTCGGGGCCGACATGGTGGGTATGTCGACCCTTCCCGAGTCTCGCGCGGCTCGGTCGTTGGGGATCAGGACCGTGGCGTTCTCGATGGTGACGAACGTCAGCAACCCCGATGCGATGCTCGAGACGCATGGGGAAGAAGTCGCCCGAGCCGCGGCGGCTGCCGCCCCACGACTCGGACGGCTGATCACCGCTCTGCTTGATCCAACGAGACGACGTTGAAGGTGGGCCGAATGCCACAGGGTCGTCCGAGTCGACGTCCGATTTCGTCCAACTGTCCCCAGATGGCTTCTTCTCGTTCGTCCCACTCGCTTCGCCAGGCGGCGAATTGGGCTTCGGATTGATTCAGTTCCGATTGAAAGTCGGTCAGGAGATTTCGGATACGTGACATGGCATGTTGAACTTTCTGATGACGGTCATGGCTCGAGAACCGGTGAGTCATTGGGTATCCTGAGAGAGGCATTCAAACTGATATCGACCCCCCCTTCCGACATCATGCAACGCCGGAAAGTGGCCGAGCTAAGGTGTGTTGCTGAGAAGATGTATCGAATAAAAAGGCCACAAAACTTGCCCAAGACAGGCGAAATGGGACTACCACGTCAACCAAGTAAACTTTGACGCCCCACGAACCCCTACAGCCCTCACAAAGCGACGATCAGAGGAGCGGGAGGGGGACTTGGTTTAGTGCTTTGAGGGTGGGGGAGTGGTCGCGGAGGGTGGCGAAGAGGATGGCGGCAATGAGGTCGGCTGTGGTGCCAGGATTGCGGCGATGACCATCGCCACGAAGCCAGCGATCGAAACGATCGAACTCGGCCTCACCTTGAGGCGTGTCGGGCCAGCCTTGTTCTAACACCCTTCTCGCCTGACGAGATGCGTCACCCGACACCTTCGCCCCACACTTTCTCGCAATCAGCGAGTCCCCATGTTCGCTCAGCAGACGGAGTTGCAATCCGATGACCGCTATCTCCCAGTGGTCTTCAGCGGGTCGAGAGTTTGTCGAGCCGAGGCGTCTCATCCACTCCTGAAACTCCCCACAACCCCAGTCGAGCACGAGGGAGAAGTTGTCAACGTACTGAGCAGCAATGAGATCGCGGTCGGCTGCCAGTCGCATCATCTCTCGCAAGGTTCCGGTTGGCCCCTGGACGACATCGCCCGACTCAGCCTCCCCAAGTCCGCCGGGGTTGAGTAACCGGATGGCCGCATACACCTCGTGAGCATCTTCCAAGGTCAGCGCATCGAGCACGTGAGGGATTCCGGCGGTTAGTTTTTTGTCCGCGGGGACTGCTGCCAGAGGAGCGAGCAGCAGGGCAATCCCGAGATTCGTATTGGTCCCAACGGCTCGATGAGTGGCCGAGACTCCACCCCAGACAGCTCGTCCGACTCCAATCTGCCCGGACTTGGCGAACCACGGAGCCGCGACGGCTGATGACCTCAAAAAGTCCTCGACGTTCAGGTCATCAAACTCCGCTTCGGGATGCACGTTTCCCAATTTGCGAGCGGTCACTTCGAGTACACAAGCTCGTGTCAACTGACGGGTCAGCTCGCGGTGGGCGACCTCGATGTCGGTTTCTCGCGACTGCTGAGGGAAGTCTTTGTTGTCCGTCATCATCGGTGATCGCAAACAGAACGCACGGACCATGCCCCTCACGAGGCAAGCAACACTCGATACTCAAGAATCCCTTCGCGAGAATCGAGAGTGATCATTCTAAGTCGGAACGGCGGCGACGAAAGGGGAGTGGCAACAAAAGGGGCTGTGTTCGCAGAAAGTTTGATCTCGACCTATGATGCCGACGTATCACTCCCCGGCGTCTCTGTTTGTCGGTGAATCCTCGTGACAGTATTGGAAGCGAAGCTGGAAACCTCTGATGCCTGCTGATCCCTTCGAACAACAACTGGTCGAGCGAATTCGCCGTGGTGAGGCGGAGGCGTGGCAAGGGTGCATCGATCGTTACGAAGGACGACTGCTGGCGTTTGCTCGTAGTCGCGTCCGTCAACTCGCTGCTGCAGAAGACATTGTGCAGGAAACCTTTCTCGGGTTCTTAACATCGCTGCCGAACTACGACACCCGCACGCCGCTCGAGTCGTTTCTCTTCGCCATCGCAGCTCACAAGATTACCGATCATTTGCGTCGTGAAGGGCGTCGACCGACGTTCTCACTACTCCCCGACGACTCTCACGCCGAATCGGACCGACCCGGCGATGCCCGTGTGGCGTCATCAATGGCCCGCAGCCACGAGCGTCGCACCGTCGAGGCGGGAGTGCTCGGCGAAGCATTGAGCGAACTCATCACCCGTTGGAAACGAGATGGCGAATGGGAGCGTTTGATGTGTGCCGAGTTGCTCATCGTTTGCGGCTGGCCGAATAAACAGGTTGCCAGTCGTCTCGGGATTTCCGAGCAAGCGGTCGCGAATCATAAGCACTTCATCGTCAACAAGCTTCGCGAAGCAGGACTCCGCGCCCGGCTCTCCGCATTCGAACTCGACTCCCTCGGCCTCTCGAACTGACGCTGAATCGACCTCACAATGACGAATGCTGGACGACGACACCCCCCGGCCCCATCGGTCTTCGCCCAGAACGAAGTCCAAAAGGTTGTCGTGTAATCTGAGACGGGAAGCGGCGAAAGCAGACCTCCTTGTCTGCGTTCTGTCACCGAAAAGGTCTGGCCTCTGAAGCGGAGGAGGACGGGATTAGAAGCCGAAGCGGATCGAGACCCCGCGACCGTAACCACGATTTCCATAGCCACGGTTCCAGTAACCGTAGTTGTTGTTGTAGCCACGATACGACGAGTAATAGCCTCCACCATAACCGTACGACTGATACCGCGGCACGGAATAGACCGGGGCATAGCCATAGCTGTAGCTTGGGGCGTAGTAGCCTCCGTAGTGACTGTAACCCCCGTAGCCGCCGCCGTAGCACTGGGCTTGAGCTGTGGCTCCAAAGAGTGCGAGTCCGCCCGCAGCGATTGCCAACATCAGAAAGCGTTTCATGGTCGTGTCCTCTCGAAAAAGACCTGTCGACAGCGACCGCCCGACTCTCCAGCAAGAACGTCGCCCCGCTGACAACCTGTCAGGGGTCGCCCTCAACCAGAGATGCGGTCGCGCTGGTCGATTATACGGCACCAACCATGCCAATCCCAAAACCGACCGATTAACAGCTCCGTATGGCGTCGTAACTAGCACGAAGAACACAGGTTACATCCATCGGTCTCAATCTATGGAAACCACGACACGCGACGGTGGGTGTGGCAATCTGATCGTGAGTGTCGTCGCATTGATGTCACATGGGAAAGCTTTCCTTCCGATCGGCCGACTGGATTTGGCATTTTATCGCCGCAATCGAGAAGTTTTCTGAAGAATCGGGCGAGATGGTCACTTCGGATCAAAACGGTCAGCCAGTTGTGCCGATGATAAGAGCGAAGCCCTGAAATCGGTTTGTACCGGGAGGGGTCTGTCATCAAGGGATGGTGGGGCCTATTGGTCGCTTCCAGGGAGGGGATTCTATGAGACGCTCGAAACCCGACGCCGTCAGGTTGTGGGTTGCCTGCGCTTCTGTGTTGCTCCTGCACGCGGTTGCCTTCGCACAGACATTGTCCCCTGCAACGACCCCTTATCGAGGGCCGTATCAGCCACTTCGCACGTTTCAACAACCTGCGACCCCAATCAATGCCGCCGAGGTTGGTCAACCGATCGCTCCCAAAGCCGATGTTCAGACATCGGGGACCATCGCGGTCATCGGGGCAGTCGAGCATCCGGGAACCTTCGCCCTCTCCTCCGGACATCACTATCTCGAAGCGATCAGTGCAGCGGGAGGACCCAGTGCCGACGCGGATCGCGGCGTAAAAGTCATTCGCCGGGGTCAGGTCTTGATGCCGTTGTTTGACCCCAAGACCACCACCGCAGCCGACGCGAAAGAGTTCGGACAACTGCAACCGGGGGACGTCATAGTCGTCCGTCCGAAGATCGGAGTTCGGACCGCTTACGTGGAAACCGATCGTCAGGTCGATGCATACGGGCAGTCCCCGGAAGGTCAACGTCCGGCACAGGTCGAGCGTCCAGTTCATGTCGCTTGTCTCGGCCTGATCGACCATCCTGTCGTTCTTTCCGTCGATCCGCAGAAGCCCGTCTTACGGCTGTTCGTGATGGAAACACTCGGACTGCCGGAGTCTGTTGTGTCACAAGTGAAGCTGTTAGCCGCTGCGGGTGGAGTACCTCGAGAGGGGCTATTATCCGACGGTTGCACGCTGATCTTTCCCGAACAACTCGCCGCGGGTTCGATGTTGGACCCACAGTTCTCGTTCCCTTCACCGAAACCACTCGTCAGCGAACGACGTGAGGTCGTGCAACCGGGGACGCCATTACGAATTCCCGGCGTCCCGTTCCTGGCTCGCGAGACATCAACTTCGAGATCGACTGATCTGCTGACGTCTCAGCCGCAGACAACCGCCCAACTCCCGCTACCTCAGACAGTCTCCGAACAATCAGACACCGACTTCCGAGCAAACGAGCCATCGGGGACCACCCCCGTGACGTCGTTGTTCGAGAAGCCGTCCGAGTCGACGCCGGGCCTCGCGTTGAATCCTCGCGAGTCGTTGCCGCGACTCCATCGCGGCGTCGTCACTGCGGGGGGACTGCTGAGTGATGGGGACATCTCCCCGACCACACTGACACCGAGTGCCTCGCTCAACACCGGTTCCATCTTCGCAAGTCAACCATCAATTTCGACAGCCGATCCCTCGACGACCGCAGCACCATCGACCGCAGCAACTCAGGGGAATTCGCTAGTCGCCGGCGTCCCGACACTTGAGGGTTCGACGACCAGTTGGGGAGAGATACTCACCTCGAACTGGCTGTTAGGGACGCTCGGTGTCATGTCGCTGATTTGCCTGATCGGGGCACAGATTTGGGGATATCAGCAACGTCGTGCAGCAAACGCAGATGCCTCGCGTCCGACGACAGCCGTAGCATCGACTCCGGCTTTGCCCACCCGAAAAGAGCCGCCGACTCCACTGGAATTGCTCATCGCCAATCAACTCCCGATCATCGAAGAACCGACTCAGGTCTCTCTGTTGCCTCGATATCAGGGGCGATCGATTGGCGGCAAGAAGCTTATTATCAACGAAGCCCATGCGGCAGTCCCGGCACCTCACGCCCCGTTCACCCGGTCGCAACGACCTCGACGTGACACACAGGAAGCGGTGGCTGCCAGCCAACCTGCCGCAACACGTCAGTCGCGTCCCTCAGTCGCGTCACAAGGTGACGCCGCCACGCGATCAGGATCGCTGAACACCTCATCGATGGCAGGACTTTCGCCGGGAGAGCCACTCACTTCGCGGTCCGGTCCAACAGAGAACGATCACGCGACGCCAGGGATTCAGTTCAGCAAGGCAGACTTCTCCGCCCAGTACGACACCATCCAACCACCCGGCCACACCGGTAGCGACATTCCGCCACGAGTTGCTGATGGGGGGCTGCTCGAACGGGTTCTGTTGGCGGCTCAGCGAGAAAGGAAGCCATCATGAGTGTTGCTCTCGACATTGGCACGAGTGGCTTTCGATCGCTCCGTCGCCACGAAGGAAGACTGTTTGGACGTCAATGTCCAGCGGTCTACGTCTCGCTCGCCAACGGAAAAGCTCAGCGTCGTCTGCTCGAACAAGCCGACGTCACCTTCTCGCTTTGCGATGATGCACTCATCGTAACCGGCTCACATGCTCTCGACGTTTCGGAATCTCTGAATCTCCCGACCATACCGCTTCTCCCCGAAGGACAACTGCCGACTCAAGACCCGCTCAGTCGACAAGTTGCGGCGGCTCTAATCGACGCCATCCTGCCAGTCGCAATGCAGTCTGGCGTTACGACAAATACCGGAACCACGAACACAGCGTCGCCAATCTGCACTCTGATTGTTCCCGGAAATCCCCAAAGCGAGGGGAGTCCGGAGCTCGAATTCTTCGCGAGACTCGTCCGGCTCAAAGGGTACGATCCCGTCATCCTGAGTGCCGGTCATGCGATTGCATTGGCCGAACTCGGTCGAGAAAGTTTCACCGGAGTCGGCATCAGTCTCGGTGCGACATTTTCATCGATCTGCCTGACCCATCGCGGACAGGTGTTGTCGGAAGCAACGCTCCCAGTCGGGACAAACGGCATTGATCAAGCCATCGCCCAACGACTCAACCGCTTCCTGTGGGATGCCGCTGGCAATCGTTACTTCGACCTCTTTGCTGCGAAGTCGCTGCGTGAAAAGCTCCGTCTTCCCGTTCCTGCAAACGCTAATGACGACTGGAGACTCACCAGCCAGCTTATCGACAATTCGATTACGACGATCGGTCGAGAACTTGGCCGCATGTTGACTCGACAAAAGCACCTCACAACCACCGACAGTGGACCGCTGCCGGTCGTACTCAGCGGTGGGCTGACACGATCGGTCGGATTCGAGGAGTTTGTGCAGTCTCGCTGGCAACAACTTCCCGGTTTGCAATCGCTCGGGACAATGCGAATCGCCAACGACTCCGTCTGGACCGCAGCCCGCGGCTGCCTCATCGCCGCCGAAGTCGAAGCCACCCCCGCCCCCATCTCCCGCGCCGCCTGACCTCACCCTAAATCGGTGACTGTCGGAAGCCGCCCGCTCTCGGGTTCGACCACTTCGTCGATCGCTTCTCTCGCCAACCGCCGCCACAGGGGGACCCACAAGATGTACTGCACGGCCGAGAGCCCCAACAGCACCGCCAGTCCCAGCATGGCCGAGCCGAGTCCTGCATAGAACAGAAAAAACAAAGGGACTCCCGCCACCAACAAGCCAAACGCCACGCCACCCCACGTTCCCCAGAAACGTATCGCCGAAGCCCGCTGGTCTGGAAGTGGTTCTGTCATCGTTTCCCGACGTCTGTTGTCGCGACCATTGAAGGAGGAAACGCCCCACGATCGATGGGCACACGAACAAGTGTATTCTCGCTGGATAAACGTCGCCATGTCGATGCGATATCGTTCGATCAAGACGGACAGTTGTCGTGATAGTTTGGTGTGTTGGCGTTCACGATAGCTGTTGTGACGAATACAATGGCCCGTGTCTAAAACAGTCCTCAATCAGGAGCAGATCCTTGCCTCTTGCGCAGGCACCATCACGGCTCTTCGATGAAATCGCCGAACTCATCGCCTCTGCCCCTACCCCCCGGCAGATTCTCGACTTTCGCCCCTCTGAGGCCGCCGTCCAGCGAGCGTCCGAGTTGCTCGAACTCAATCGGCAGGGAAGCCTGGATGAGGAACTCCGGCAGGAACTCGACCAGTTTGAACAGGCAGAACTTTTAATGCGCCTCATCAAAGCCCGCATCCGCTCCGGCCAAGACCCTCAAGCGAGGCCCGAGTGAGCGAATACGTCCCGGCAGCCCTGTGTCGACTCGTACGCGAGCGGGCCAATCAGTGTTGTGAGTACTGCCAGATCCACGAAGACGACGCCTTCCTGCCTCACGAACCGGATCATGTCATTGCCGTCAGACATGGTGGTGAAACGCTGGAGTCCAATCTGGCATGGACATGTTTCGTCTGCAACCGCGCCAAGGGAAGTGACCTCTCTTCCGTCGACAACGTGACCGGGCAAATCGTCCGCCTGTTCAATCGTCGCAGCGATCTTTGGAATGATCACTTCAGAATGGAGCCGGACGGACGAATGTTACCGCAAACGGAAATCGGTCGCGTCACCGAATTCCTATTTAAGCTCAATCGGGCCGAAGCCAGGGAAATCCGCCGGACGTTGACAAACTCGCGACGAAAGCCCAAGTAGCCTCTCGATAACGGACGCTATTTGCCTTTTCGCATGCTGGCAAAGCCTTTCAGACCTTGGTCTGTTTCGAGCGCCTTGACCTGATTCGGCCCTCTTTGGAGTTGCTGCATAAGCTCCTGCTCTGCCACCAAATCCACAGGTTCTTCGACTGGAGGAGAATCAGCCTCCACACAACCCGTCATCGCAGAAAAGAAAAGCAACAGCGTGATCGTCAAAGTTCGCACGAGATGTCCCCGTTGTGAAAAAAGGAAGTAATGTCCGGCCTGCTGTCTGGACATTTACCAAGGCGAATGCCTCGATACGATCTGCATACTGAACTCTTGTTTTGCTACTGCTGGGAGGCCATCAGGTTAATTGTTTCTCCGGTCGGGAGGGTTACGGTCATCGTGTCGTAGGTCCAGACCTTGTCGACTCCTGTTCCTGCGGCACGAACCGTTGCGGTCCCTTTGGGGCCACTGATGTCATAGGTGATATCAGCCGTCTTCTTGTTGTTGTTGATTTGGAGGTTCCCCTGCACGAGGAACCCTGCCTCAATCGGCTCCCCCAACGCATCGATCACATCGGGATGCGACTTCGCCGCAAGGAGTGAGTCGACGTAGGGAGCCGAGTCTTTGAGTGTCCCCATGATAAAGACAAAGAATCCGCCACATCCCCCGCAGCACACCAGCAGCACGACGACTGGAAGGCACCCGAACAGCAACCACCATTTCAGATTCGACCCCTCCTTCTTCACCGGCTCATCACCAAAAGAGTCCCGCTGCGGGTCATGAAATTCATCGCTATTCATCGTATTCTCGCGCTAGCCAAGCGGGGTCCGTCATAGGGCCTGTTCAGAAGGCATCCACCGGAACAGGGTCGGCAATTCGTCGTTAAATGGTTGAGATCAACGGATTCCAACATTCCCAAGAGTATCCCTATTTGCGACAATCTCCGCCAGTACACAATCAATCGGTTGGGCATCTTGTCACAACGGGACCATCTTTATCGGACAAGCGACCAATCCTATTCTCACCACGATTGAAAACACCTTCGGATACGACAACATGATTAAGCGATACAACAACATCAGTCTCGCAGTGGCAGCTCCGGGCATTATCATGCAGGTCGCGGGCCGCTTCATGATGCAAGGCGAACAGGAGGTTCTCGGCGTATTCACAGTCATCGGCGGAACGGTGCTGGTGCTCGTGGGATTCGCCTACTATGCGAAGGCGAAAGGTAGAAGTCCAGTATGGTGTCTCGCAGCATTCCTTTCAGTGGCCGGTCTAGTCATACTCAGCCAACTTCGAGATGACTCGGGTGTGGATGAAGTCTAATGCCATGACTTGATCGCACGTCAGGGCGGATTGTCTTCGATCGCGAAGGAGACTTGATTGCCGCTTGACGCACTCTACATCGACTTTGCCGCCAGTGATCGCGATACCACGACACCCTTCACATGCCCGACCCAGTCCGCTTTGACTTCGACGAGATACCCCGCGTACACAGAGTCCTGCAACCAAGCTTTACATTCTTCGACCTCGACTACAGTCCAGTTCGGAAGTAAGCAAGCCACAGAGCGACGTTCTCCGATTATGTCGTGAAGTTCACTCCATGCCTTAATCCATCGCATTTCCAGTTCGGGATTTGTAGTCATCAAGCACCCTCCCGCTCACCTCCGTCGCGTAGGCCGAACCTTCCATCGAGAGTTCCGGCTGCGGCGAACCTGAAATCAGTTTCGGGTTTCCGTAGAGCAAAGTCAACCGCCCAAATGGCGGCAATCCGCCAACACCATTGCCCGAACTCCCAATCGTTGGCACGACGGAACTCACGGTAGATTCTTTTTCCGGATATCGTTTATTGAAAGATTCATCAAGGGTTCACCGTTGTTCACGTCGCACACGAACAGGCCGAAGCAATCAAGCATAGCGAAGAAACAATAGATATTTGCGTCGTCCACCTGCACCTCGAATAGCTCGCGAGCGATTGCCCCTGAGGTGTAAATATCATGTATCGCGCTAGAGTGAATTGATGTTCTCGCCTCCCATGCTGCGACTTTATCATTCGGCTTGTGCCTGATGACTAGGACCGCCGTAGACATTAAGTCGTCCTTGTAGATGGCGTCGACGATAAATTCATGAAGTCCCCGCTTTAAAGTAAGCGGAAGTTCCCGGATGGACTCAGTGCGTGTCGCACCGGGGAGCGTCCTTGCGAAATTGGGCAAGGGATGTATTCCAGCCGCCGACGGCGGGATCGTGAGCGGCAAACTGAATAGTGAAATCCGCCTGCGATACGACACCCCTTTAACAGTGTGCTACACCATCTCGGGAAGTTCAAGCCCGTATCTGTTTGGAAGGCGTTTCTCAAACGCCTTTAGATCGGCATGTCGGTGAGAAGAATGGGCGTCATTGTAAATGGATCCTCGCACAGCCGCTCCCACTCGACCGCACCATCCGTATTATGACGAGATGATTCCGAGACTTGCTCGCCCGGTACCTGCAAGTGTCTCCGGCAGCAACCTTCGCTCAGGTTCATCGCAGCTCAACAGGAACAGAAGAGGCAACAAGAGACCGCACGGCAGCAGTCGTTCACGGTTGTTCGATAAACAGCAGCACTCGCAGTGGACTCGCGATGGAACTGGTAATGCCCACAACCCATCCTGCGTTACACAGGGCCTACAGGAAAACGTGGTTTTTCAAACGGAGGGGCGTCAGCTAAAGAGTTGCCAGCGTTCTATCGTGTTGTGGCCGACGGTGCGGGCAGGTTTGAATCGGGTGGGTCGATGAGGGCGGCGGATGGGCTGCTGCCGCCGTTTTGGCGAGGAGCGTTCCCTTCTCCGTGTCGAAGAGGTTAATGAAACCCTTATGGTCGCCGCCAAACGTCAGTAGTCGTTTTCCATCGGGATGATAAATAATCTGTTCGACCAGACCCTTCTTTTCTTTCTCTTCGATTTCGTGACGTCGTTCGGACGTTTTCCAATCGAAGATTTCCAGTCGAGAGGGGGCGTCGAGGTGGTCGATGTTTCCGATCTTGCCGATGCCCCCCACGGCGATCTGTTGACCATCGGGCGAGAAGGCGAGGCTGCGGATCCCGCCGATCGAATGACGACGAGCTTTGGGGTCCCACGTGTAAAACACCGGGGCCTCGACTTCGCCCACCTTCTCGAACGTCTCGGCAGACCAGATGGCGACATGTCCGACTCGGTCCCCCGTCGCGATCAGTTTTCCATCGGAAGAAACAGCGACCGCGTACAGCATCGACGGGTAGTGATGCGGCGTCTGTTCCGGGTGATCGCTGAACTGAGCCAGCAATTCTCCGGTCTCGCTGCTCCAGACTTTGCACTGCATGTCATCCCCCACGCTGATGACCCGTTCTCCGTCGGGAGTGGAAATCACCCGTCGAATCCAGCGGTCATGAGCCTGTTGGCGTCGGACCTCTTTCTGCTCTGCCAAATCCCACCAGATGAGTTGCTGATCGTAGCTCCCGGTGACAAGTCGACCACCCGCTAACGTCATCCCGGTGACATAGCTCTGATGTCCTTCTCCCGCGAAGATCTGCCGCTGTGGCTTTTCCTCCGCGGTGTCCCACACGAAAACCTTGAAGTCGGAACTCCCGACGTAAAGTTTCGTGCTCTCCGGCTGATGCGCCACGCTGAACAGGATGTCGTTGCTACGCCACTCAGCAGTGCGCTCGATTTTCCAGGTGTCAGACATTGTGTGCTCGCGGGGAATAAAATGAGAAGGAATGATCGGCCAACAAACTCTTTAGAGAAGCACCGCGTCGATTGGCTGGCAGTGGAAATCGGTGATCGGGATTGGGCGACTGCCGAGCATATATTCTTTTTCGTAGTTAATTCCGAGGGACTTATAAATCGTCGCAAACAGTTCCCCGGCACCGACCTCCCCGTCAGTCACAGTCTTTCCTTCGGGGTCTGTCTGACCATAGGCCACTCCACTACGGATGCCGCAGCCAGATAGGCTGCAACTCCAGGCGCTCGCGAAGTGGTCACGCCCCAGGCTCCCGTTAATTTGCGGGGTGCGTCCGAATTCTCCCAGGGTGATGACCAAAGTATTTTCCAGTAGCCCACGTTGTTTCAGGTCGTCGAGGAGAGCCGACATCACGTGGTCCAGATCGGCACAGAGTTCGCGATGGGTCTCGAAATTCTGACCATGACTATCCCACCACGCCCGAGCGACCTTAACAAAAGGGACCCCCGCCTCGACCAGTCGGCGGGCGATGAGACACTGTTCGCCAAACTGAGTTGGCCCATAATGATCGCGGGCCGATTGAGGTTCCTGTTCGATATCGAATAAATGATCACACGACATTAACCCACGAACTCGTTCAAACGCCGAATTATGACTCGCCACGCCGGGGTTTTGCAGGCCTTGTTGAAAGCGTTGGGCCAGCATTTGTTGCAACGCGGCTCGGTCCTGATGGTCGACATCGCTCATCGATTCAAGCCGACGGATATTCTCGGGGATCATGCTGTCGGTGAGGAACATCGGGTTGTATCGCGGCGGTAAGAACCCTGCGGTCCCTTTGCGGCGTCCCTCGGTCGACGTGTACATTTCGACATGGTCCGGCACCTTACTGTCAGGGCGAGCCAGTTCGTTGGCGATGATCGACCCCAGGTGCGGGAAGTTAATTCCCGGCTCCGGAGATCGCCCGGTCTCCATGAGTTTGTAGCCTCCACCATGATCGGCATTCCTGGTGTTTAGCGAGCGAATGATCGCAGTCGTTTCTTGCATCCGTTGCGACATCTTCGGAAGCAATTCGCTGATTTGCACGCCGGTCGCGTTTGTTTGAATCGCTCGGAAGGGCCCTCCCGTTGCGGCCCCCGGTTTCGGGTCCCACGTCTCAAGCTGACTCGCCCCTCCGGCGAGCCACAGCAGAATGACGCTTTTCTGTTGCCGCTTCAGTTCCTCGGCAACAGCCGGTCGACTCAATCCGTTAATTAACGACATGTCGGCCACCGACAGAGCCGCCCCGGCTCCGACACCCAGGGCCGCCTTTCCTAAGAAGGTTCGCCGTGAGTGGCGAGGGTCTGACGCTTCGCAATCTGCTGGATGATGGATCATAGGAGAGTGCTCGATCAATGATTAAATCGGAATTCTGGAGACGACATTAAAGCCCAGGAAACATAACGCAGAGACTCCTCGCGTCGATCATGACGCGAGCTAAGGAAGTCAACCACACTTTGACTTTCCTCCGCATCAGGGTTACGACTGAGCACCGCTCGAAACAGGGTGGCAGTGGCTTCTTCATCGGATTCCATTTGCCGGAGTTGTCCGACAAGTCGATCGTTGCCCCCCCCTAAGTATTCGCTCTCGAAACGTTTGCTATTACTAAAGAGTAACGCTTCATCGGTGCTGACTTGAAAGTTTTCTTCGGGGATCTGCAAGAGATCGGCAAAGCCATTGGAGCGATCCTCAAACTGTTGCCGTTGTGTCTCCCAGTCGGCTGGCTTGGTCAGTCCGGGGAGCCTTGATGCAGCCTGCGAGACCATCGTCAGGGAAAGGGACAACTGACGCGGCGTTAACGGACAAACTCGCCCGACGGCAAACAGGTCGGCAGAGGGAATGTCGCCCCCACCGGTCCATCGACTCGACCGTGCATAAGCCCGACTCTGTACGATTCCCCGGATCAGTCGTTTCAAGTCGTAGTGATGGGCAATGAGGTCCCGAGCCAGCCAGTCCATTAACTCGGGGTGACTCGGTCGATTCCCGGAGTGCATCTGATCCAGCGGCATCACGAGGCCGTACCCCATCAGCCGGGCCCAGATTCGATTGACGATATTCCTGGCGAGAAACGAGTTCGTCTGATCGCCGAGAGCGAGTTCGACTAACTGTTTTCGTGGGCTAAACGAGAGGGTCGGCGGCTTGACTTTGTCATCGTTTCGCGAATTCTTGACTTGTTCCTGAAGCTCTCTGCGTTTCGAGTCATCGAGCATCGTCTCCGGTTCTTTGACTTCGGCATTCGTCAGAAAGACAAAACTCGCCTGCTTCTCTTCCCCACCGACAGTGGTGAATTTGACCTCCCCTTGAAAATCCTCCGCGATTCCTTGCCCTTTGGTGATGTAAGTTCGCTTAAAGAACGACGACATCCCGAAGTAATGCTTCTGATGCCAGTCGTCGACGAGTGGGTGATCGTGACACTTGGCACAGCCGATGTTCACCCCAAAGAACAGGACTGCCGTGTCGTTCGTGAGGTCGTCCAACTCGCGGACCCGTTCTCGGATGAAGGCGGTTGAACCTTTCTGGTCTGGAAGTGAATACTCGGGGGTGATGACCTCCTGGAAGATTTGCGACCAACTTCGATTCTCTCGGGTGGCCGTCAGCAGATACTTCCGCCACTCGTCGTCCTTCCGTATCCTCGCGAGTAACAAGAGGTCAATTTCGTTTCGCTGATGGAAGGCAAAGTCGCTCGAGTTCAGCAGATTGTCGATGAGCGAAAGTCGTCGAGTTTCGGGGGGAAGCTGTTCAAAGTCGGCGAGTTCCTGCGGTGTCGGGACCCGCCCCGCGAGATCGAGCGACAGCCGGCGAAGGAACGGAACATCCTCGATCGACGGGGCCGGTTTGATTTCCTTCTCTGCCAGCTTTCTTTCGATGAGTTCGTCAATGACGTCGGCAATCTCCCGCTCGGCTCCCGGTAACTCCGCCCCTCGGACTGATCCCGATGAGATGGACATCAACAGAGCAACAAACAAGGATGTCAGCGCAGGTGCGATTCTCATCGTCATGCGTTCTCGGGCGGGAACCGTGAGGAAAGGGAGAGTTTGCATCGGGCGAACTCTCGGCGGGAAAAACATTCACTGGGACAGATATGTTGACTTCTCCGCTATCCATCCACAATGCCAAATGAGTAAAAAACCGGCAGTCAACAGTTTTCTGCAGGTCCCCACGTATGCCGCTTCCGGGTGGTCCATGATGACTACGGTCCGTCTCTTTTGTTCACTGCATCGGACACCAATTTTCGTCGTGATGGCCCCATGAACTGTCGGACAGGGAAGTCCTGTGCAAAGAGCGTTTGCTGAAACCGGACGATCAACCGAAGGACGTCTGGAACAGGGACCCCCCAAACGACGACAGGGACGACTGGCAAGTTGCCGGTCGTCCCTGTGTGGTCTCTGTTGTCGGTCTCGGCCGCAGTGAACTACATCGAAGCCATCTTGGCGATGAGGTCGGCGGTGCGGTTCGAGTAGCCGTATTCGTTGTCGTACCAGCTGAGCACCTTCAAAAGGTTGCCGCCGATGACTTGCGTCCAGCTCGCATCGAAGATGCTGCTGTGCGGGTTGCGAACGATGTCGCTCGACACGATCGGATCGGTGACGTACTGCAGAATGCCCTTGAGCGAACCTTCAGCAGCTTCCTGCATTGCGGCGTTGACTTCGTCTTTCGTGATGTCCTTGCTCATCACGGCGACAAGGTCGGTCACGCTGCCGACGGGAACAGGAACTCGCAACGAGATACCGGTCAACTTCCCATTGAGGGAGGGGAGAACTTGGCCGACAGCCGAGGCGGCTCCGGTCGATGTCGGGATGATGTTCACCCCGGCAGCCCGGGCACGACGAGGATCGCTGTGAATTTGGTCGGCTGTCTTCTGATCGTTCGTGTAGGCATGGACGGTTGTCATCAGACCCTTTTCGATGCCGAACTTCTGATGCAGAACCATCGCCATGGGAGCCAGACAGTTGGTCGTGCAGCTGGCGTTCGAGACGCAGGTCACATCCTTCGTCAGTTCGCTGTCGTTGACTCCGAGCACGATGAGCTTGGCGCTCCCCTTCGTCGGTGCGGAAATGACGACTTTCTCTGCCCCGGCTGCGATGTGGCTGTCGTATCCCGCCTTGCCATCCTTCGATTCATCGGTAAAGAAGCCGGTCGATTCGAGGCAAATCTTGACGCCGAGGTCTTTCCAAGGGAGCTTGCCGGGATCGCGTTCTGCGGTCACCTTGACACTTTTCCCGTCGACGATGAGGCAATCCCCCTTGGCTTCGACAGTCCCAGGGTACGGACCCTGCACGCTGTCGTACTTGAGGAGCATGGCCAACGCCTTCGGATCGCCGAGGTCGTTGACAGCGACGATGTCGAAGTCGTGCGGCGTGTTCGGGTCACGGGTTCGATCGACCATCGCCCGAAAAGAGATACGCCCAATGCGGCCAAAACCGTTAATCGCGACAGGAACTCCCACAACTCTTCTCCGAAAACAGGTGACTCACGTGATGATACTCGGTCTCTCAGGAGACAGAACACGAAACAGCGCTCCCCTGAGTTGAGCCGAATTCTACCGGCTCACCAAAGCGACCACAAGGAAGGGGTGACGGAGAAACTCAGACACCTGCAATCGGCTAAGGGCCATCCTCGCGGATGACCCTCCCCACACCACCGGACATGCGGGTCCGGCATTGTGCTGTCTTGGGGGGCGGCACAACGAAGGTGGGGCGTCGAGTGTGGCGGTCGCTTCCAGTGAGCAGCGGACTGAAAACGATTGTCGCCTTTCGCTCCGCGAAAGGTGTCGAAACACCAACCAGACGCAACTTTCGCGGAGCGAAAGGCGACAAACTAAGGTCGTTCGACGCTTAGCTTCTGGGGAAGTTGGGTTAGCCGGCTCGATGTTGGACTCATGGAGGGCTGCTACCGTCAGAAACTGATCGCGTCGACTCAAGGCTGGCTGCTCGGCTTGCGCTGCGGCGGTCGATTCCGGTCGGGACAATGAACCTGTGGTCTCCGGTCCGACGCCGCCTGAACGAGACTGGTCGACTTGCCCGGAGGGGTTCCCTCGCTGCGAGTTGGCCGATGGCTCCTCCTTGTTCTTCATCGTTCGGCCCTTCCCGTCGTCAGTGGCGTGTGACGAAACAGTACTACGACTTCTGCTGACTTCCGCCCCGTACCATCGCCGTTGACCGATGACGGCTCTGCCGTTGAGCAAGCTCGTGAGACAGATACACAGGACGGATCTCCCTGGATAAGACATGTGACTTTCGCTGCGCAAGCTCCGGATTTACCAATGCGGCTGAACGAAGACGGTTTCGTGATGATTGGCTCACTCACCTGTCCGCACCGGCCTTGTATCCGGTTTCTGTTCGTAGATTTCCAACCACCCGCGGTGGCTCGCAGCTTTGACGAGAATGCGGCTGACGACGATTCCCTATCAGCTTACCGACACATTCACAGGCTTCCTCCCCACGGATCGTTACCTCCCCGCGACCAACCTGCCGGTCGGTGCCCGCCCTCGTCTCGTACTTGATTCATGCAGTTCAATGGAAGTACCATCACTCCACAAGACCTTCGTTCTCGTACAGGGGACTGGCCTCCCAAACAGGAAACGGCACCCCACAAGTCCCACGCCATGCCAGGCGTACCCATGCGATGCACGACGAGTCGCCGAATCGTGGTTTTTGAAGTGGAAGATCGCTCGCGGCGACCGCGTGATCGCTACCGTTATGCAGCAACATGGTCGCTCCAGCATGGCAACAACACGCGAACTCCCGAAATTCAAGTATCACCCTGACCCAGTCGCGACCAACGTCGTCGTTGAACGTCAGACCAAATGCCCAGTTTGCCACGAAGTCACAGGCTTCGCCTACGACGGTCCGTTTTACACACAGGCCGATCCGACAGATATTTGCCCATGGTGCATCGCGAACGGCCAAGCTGCAAAGTCGTTCGACCTTGAATTCGTATACGAATACGATCTTGAACCCGTAGAGGACTCATCAAAGAAAGACGAACTTCAACATCGTACTCCCGGATATTTCTTTGCCACTCAATACGAATGGCCAACACATTGCAATGACTATTGCGCTGTCTTGCGTCAGGTTCAATGGGCTGACATCGCCCACATGGAAGCGGAACTCGAAGAGGATCTCGATCGACTGGAAGTTGAAGATGGCACCGACAGGCAAGCGAAACGCGATGCTCTGTCGGGTACTGCACTGTGGGCTTATTTGTTCCAATGTCTACACTGCGGCAAACACCGATTGGCAGGCAGCTACGAGTAGCTCAATGTCAAACGAAAAGCCGCATAACACTCACATGCACCGGAGCGGCCGTCGGGTGCGTCTTCTGAAATCCACGTCGCTGGCGGCCGCCCGGTGATGTGGGTCGTTCGTCGACACAAGAACAATGACGCAGAGCGACTCCGAGATTGACGACCTCGCATATGGCCCAGCCTCCAATGTCATCACTGACGACGATGGTCCGTTGCGTGGGGACACCGTTTTCTGTGGTGTGCCCTATACGTTTGAACGCGAGCCGGATGAGGACGCCGACGCGAATACTTGGGGCGTTTGGTTCGTCCTCACGCCGGTTGACGCGAACTTGGGATTGCCAATACGAGCGATGGGACGATTCCGCGGAGCTACTTCGGTGCGTTGGACTTCGTTTGGATCGCCAACGCTGATTAATGGACCTAACATCCGCGAACAATACGCTGGTTTTCTCGAGCGACTTGCCAACGAAACGGCCACGTACGCTTTATGGGACGCGTTCAACGTGGCTCATTACTCGGACGACTGCCTCGAACAAGTGCGCATTGAATGTGTCCGGTTGCTGTACGACCGCGATTCGTTATCACCACTGACCAATGATGAACGTGCGACACTACTATCCTTGATCGCTCGGTTGCGTGAATAGAGCGACGAAATCGGGTAAGGGCCATCCTCGCGGATGACCCTCCCCACACCACCGGACGTGCGGGGCCGTCTGTGTGCTTTCTTTGGGGGCGGTTCAACGAAGGTGAGCAAGCTTCGCCCACAGGGTCTTCATGCTGAGAAGTCCTTGTTCGGCGAGCCATGCATTCGTCAGCCCGACGCCGCTGGCAATGGTTTTGGACATGTGCCAGTAGCTTTTGCGGCTGCGTGCATGGCGGATTGCCTGACGTCGCGGCACGCCTAATCGGATGAGCATTTCACGTCGACGTTTGGGCCGACGCCACTGTTTCCAGTAGCACATCCGGATTCGGCGACGTATCCACTGATCGAGTTTGTCGAACAGCTTCAACTGCGACGCCCTCACTCCGGCAGCACACCACCCCGTCGACCGACTGGGAACGGCTTCGGACCAACGCCGCGCGTCGGTGCCCGTTGTGCTCACTCGCTTGGTCGAACCGGCCTTGTACGTTGTTTCTGTTCGTAACCTCGCAGCGTGGACGAGAAGAGGTCCGGGTGGCGAACTCGTACAAACCCGGCGTTTACGCACCTCTTCGCAGGCTTCCTCCCCACGGTCGGTCACCCTCCCGCAGTTGCCGTCGTCTCGTACTTCCCTTCTGAAGCAAAATATCAGATACTCATCTCCAGAAGTTTCCAGTCTCGTACAGGGGACTCACACCCCACAACAACACGCCCGTGCCGGGCGTACCCATCACATGCACGGGAGCGGCGGTGGCCAGTCGGTTTTGAAATCAACATCAACATCCACTCCCGTCGCCCCGTGATGCGGGTCGTTATACAGCGGACGCTACGACACGCGTAAAAAGCTAGACAGGACCCAAACATGTCCAATGGAGGCGAAATGGCCGGCGGCTTTGAGTTGATCCCTGTAGCAATCGAAGTCCACGAATACCTGAAAAAACGCGGCATCTACGATAAAGTTCGCGACTGGTGGAACAGCAGTTCTTTTTGCGATGTTATTGTCCTCGGTGCATCGGGAACTGGGAAGACTGCGCTCGTCAAGGCGCTGCGTGGACTTCCACCCTATGTTCCGCGGGTTTCTGGACGATCTGATAAAACAGAAGAAGACGAAGGCAAGATTGGCAAGACGCCCTTCAGATTTCATACGACTCCAGGTGAGGATCTTCACGAAGTTAAGCGCAAGGCCACAATTCGCGAGATCATGGCAGTAGACAATCCTGGTGTTATCAACGTCGTCTGCAATGGTTTTCACGAACCTGACGTACCGATCGGCGACGCCGTGGAAGGACGCACCGCAAAGGATACTTTCCTCGCAGACCGACTCCAACGCGAAATCGACCTGCTCGATGAGTGGAAGAGCATCCTCTTCGGGCCCGGCGGAGCATGCTCATGGCTTATTACGGTCGTTATGAAATCTGACATGTGGTGGCAGTCGAGTGACGATCAGCCAGTACTTGATTACTATCGTCGAGGTAACTACTACGACGCCCTCGGCAACGCACAAAGCAGCGCACATACAACTCACAGTGTTCGGCCGTACTCGGCACTTGATCAGCCATTGTTTGGCAGGGTCGCAATGTCTGGATACTACTCTGACCAGTTGCGTAACCAACATCACAATGAGCTGATTGCATTACTACTGGAAAGGGCAAGCGCGAAATGAGCAATGGCACGGAATCGCCGCGTCACTCGCAACACGAAGAAGAGATCGACTACCTGCTTTTTCGCCTGCGACGATACTCATTCCTTTTGGAATTCACGAGCGCGGCGGTGTATTCGATCACGGCTGCACACGTCGTCATCGTGTTTTACACGCTCATGACATTTGAAGACCCTCGCGATTTGGGCTTTCGGCGCTACGGGACTCCATTTCGTACAGAACTCTTCCAGCTCAGCCTGATTTTCTTAATTGCGGCCGTGATTTTTGTCCGTGATCGGCTGATAGTAATGGGTAACGATCTCTTTCAGGTGATCAGCGACAAACTTGAGCACGGAAAAGCCGAACAAAACGATGAATCGACTTCAGACACCGAAGCGTCGGCTTCCACGGAACGTGACAGGTTTACGCCAACCAAGATTCGATTATCGCTGCGTCGATTCGTATCCCTTACCCATCTTCCGCTGTTTCGGAAATCAGAATCGGGCGAGTTTGTGTACTTGTCCTTCAATATCTTCTTAGGAATCGCGACACTGATTCTACGACTCGTATTATTCTGGGGCTTAAAGTGAAATCGCTGTATAGATCGGGTAAGGACGGTCATCACTGACCGCCCTCCCCACACCACAGGACGTGCGGGTCCGTCTGTGTGCTTTCTTTGGGGGCGGTTCAGCGAAGGTGAGCAAGCTTGGCCCACAGCGTCTTTAAGCTGAGCAGTCCTTGTTCGGCAAGCCACGCATTCGTCAGCCCGACGCCGCTGGCAATCGTCTTGGACATGTGCCAGTAGCTTTTGCGGCTGCGTGCATGGCGGATTGCCTGACGTCGCGGCACGCCTAATCGGATGAGCATTTCACGTCGACGCTTGGGTCGACGCCACTGTTTCCAGTAGCACATTCGGATGCGGCGACGTAACCACTGATCGAGTTTGTCGAACAGCTTCAACTGCGACGCCCTCACTCCGGCAGCGCACCACCCCGTCGACCGACTGGGAACGGCTTCGGACCAACGCCGCGCGTCGGTGCCCGTTGTGCTCACTCGCTTGGCCGAACCGGCCTTGTACGACGTTTCTGTTCGTAACCTCGCAGCTTGGGCGAGAATGTCTCCGAGTGGGGCGTGGTGCCGTAGTGGCAACCGACAGACTCGGCGCTTACCCAGACATTCGCAGGCTTCCTCCCCACGGTCGGTCACCCTCCCGCGACCAACCTGCCGGTCGGTGCCCGCCTTCGTCTCGTACTTCCCCTTCAGAGCGAATCATTTGATATACTCATCTCCGAAAGTTTCCAGTCTCGTACAGGGGACTCTCACCCCACAACATCACGCCCATGCCGGGCGTACACAAACGGTTGCACCCGAGCGGCGGATCGGGCGGGTTTTCAATTCAACGGATTTTGGCCGCCGCCGGGTTACCGCAGTCGTTCGCCGATACGCTACAGTAAAAGCCAATTCCAACCTGCTCAAACACTTTCACTCTCAACCACAGGGGCGAAGCTGAATGTCTATTGAAAACGAAATCCAAAAACTTAAGTACCACGTAAAGCTTCTCGCGGAATCTCTACCTTTGGATACGGACTCGTACGCGTCTTTGGCAATCGAGCGCGACTGGGATTCCGCAGACATTAGCCGCGCTCACGACATCTTCGAGAAATACGACAAGGCTATGGCGGCCTCTGGATCACTCGACGGATCGGGACTGGAACACGAACTTCGCGACACATTCGGAATTGGGTATCAAGAGGTAAAGGGAATCGTTTGCACGTTTTGGAATAGCGGACAATGGCGATCAGTGTGCCGCAGCTATGCAGATCAACACCAATGCGCCGAATTTCACGGCATTCTTGGTCGCGAGTAGCGTCTGCAATATCAGGGTGGAAGAGGCGGCGAACCATGCGATGAACCGAAGTCGCGGAATCGACGTTCTTGACAATTGAAAATCAATCGCCGCGACTCAGTCATCGCGTACGTTGGGCGAAGCAAACCATCAAATCCATTGGAGATCGATATGGCCGAGAAACAAACGCCGCACGATGCCCCGAAAACTCCCACCTATATCACTGCAATCCCTCCCAGTGACGGAAAGTCGCAGGCATCCCAAGGCGGCAACAAGACATCGAGTAACGTTGGCAAAGCCAATGAAGTCGTAAACCAAGTTAAGGCACCAAAGAAGTTATGAACACTCCAACCGCTGTTGATTGGCTCACTGCAGTTGCGACCGCGATTGGGGCGATTGCAACCGTTGCTGGTGTGATCATCGCATTTATTCAGCTGCGAAACCTGAATTCAACACTGTCAATGAGCGTTCTATCTGCTGTTCTGCAGTTAGAGGCCGAGATGAATGCCAGAAAGGAAAAGGTAGATTCAGTTGCTTCCGCCATTAGGCGCGAAGGTATTGCTAAGTCTCCCAATGAAAGGCTGGTCGAAATACTTAAGGATGAGCTTGATGGGTACTTGGAGAACTGGCTAAATGCTGCTGATCGGCTCGCGTACTGCATTAAGAAGGGTTACTTGCCGGAACGCGACTGGCGGGTTGAGTACCGAGAGTATTTTCTTGGTTTGGTGCGTGACCACGAGCAGTACTTTGGAGCAAGCACAATTTACACCAACATCTTGGACCTGAATAATAGATGGAGGCGCGAGTAGCGCCCAAATCGGGTAAGGACGGTCATTGCTGACCGCCCTCCCCACACCACCGGACGTGCGGGTCCGCATCCGGCGGTTCGGCGAAGGTGAGCAAGCTGGGCCCACAGGGTCTTGAGGCTGAGCAGTCCTTGGTCGGCGAGCCACGCATTCGTCAGCCCGACTCCGCTGGCAATGGTTTTGGACATGTACCAGTAGCTTTGGCGGCTGCGGGCGTGGCGAATCGCCTGGGGACGCCGAGCCGAATGAACATTTCGCGTCGACGTTTGGGCCGACGCCACTGTTTCCAATAGCACATCCGGATGCGGCGACGAATCTACTGATCGAGTTTGTCGAACAGCTTCAACTGCGACGCCCTCACTCCGGCAGCACACCACCCCGTCGACCGACTGGGGACGGCTTCGGACCAACGCCGCGCGTCGGTGCCCGTTGTGCTCACTCGCCTGGTCGAACCGGCCTTGTACGACGTTTCTGTTCGTAACCTCGCAGCTTGGACGAGAATGTCTCCGAGTGGGGCACGGTGCCATTGAGGCCACCAACAGACTCGGCCCCCAAGAAAGAAAAACAGACCCAGACATTCGCAGGCTTCCTCCCCACAGTCGGTCACCCTCCAGCAGTTGCCCTCGTCTCGTACTTCCCTTCTGAAGCGAATCATCAAATAATGACCTTCCGAAAGTTTCCAGTCTCGTACAGGGGACTTCCACTCCACAACATCACGCCCGTGCCGGGCGTACCCAATACCGCCAAAGCCCTCCCGACGCGGTCGGGAGGCTTTGACCTCTCACAAACACCACACATGCCCCTCAAATCGTCAAACGGCGGTCGCGAGCCGTAACCGGCCAATAGTCGACGATTTCACCCTGCTCGATCACCGTCACCTCTTGATGCAGGGCCGAGGTGGGGCAGACGTGGCGGGGGATCGCCAGTGTCCAGTCCCCCGGCTTCCAACGACCGGCGAATGCTGTCTCGACCACGAGATGCTCTTCGTTTTGCAGCACTTGCACGGCATCCGGGAGGGCGGGTAGAACCACGCGCTGCCCCATCGGCGGATCGGACGCCACCCCCTTTGTCCCCACGTCAAACGTTACCCGGCTCTCTGTCGGACGGGCGATAACCCGCGTCAGAACCAGGGCAGCCGGTCGAAAACCTGTCAAATCAGGGAACCGTTCACCGTAGCCCGCATCGTGAAAGATCAGCGTTCCGGGGCTGAATTCCAACGTCGGCTCGTCATAGCGAGCATAGACTGGAAACGTTGGCGAGCCACCACAAATCAACCTCGGGACGGAGAAGCCCGCTTTCGTCAGCTGATCCCGAAATTCGAGCAACTGCTGCCAGACGACATCGACCGCCGCACAACGTTCGTCAAAGTCGGACTGCCCCTGATGCCCATCGTAGAGGTGCAGCCCAGCCGGTTCGACCCCCGGCGTCTCGTCGATGATTCGATACAGTTCGAGAGCCGTCTCCCCCAGCGGCACCCCGGTCCGGTCTCTCCCGGGGTTGATGTCGAGCAACAGTCCGATCGTGCGGCCAGCCTTTCGCATGGCATGTCCGAGCAGCACGATCATCTCCGCATCGTCAGCGATGGCCGCGAACTGTACCTCGGGGAACCGTTCGACAAACCTCACCGCACGATCAATGTTTGGCCCGACCAGCGAATAGCTTAAGACAATATCTCTCACCCCCGCGAGGGCCAACATCTCCGCTTCGGCCAACGTCGCCGCCTTCTGACGAGTGATCCCCCGCGACAACTGCATCTGCACAACTTGCGGAATCTTATGCGTCTTGCAATGCGGTCGCAGTCGCCCGCAACCTCCTGCAATCTCAATCATCCGATCAATGTTTGCCGCCACGATCTCTCGAAACAACACCACCGACGGACTCAATATCTCCTCGGGATGACGCAAGTCATACACGGAATCCATAACGCTCCCCCAGTTCCAAGAGTCAAACCCCTCCCGCCACTTCAGCACCCTGCGCCCCGATTCTAACGCCCTTCGACAAGATGGCGAACCAAGAAGCGTCTTGCGAAGGATGTGCCGCGTTGTTCCGCAAAGTCCGTTCCATCAGCGACCCTCGGCCTCACACATGGTGAGGCATCAGTTCCTGGTCTTCGCAGACCGACGATCGACATTTCCTCGTCGCGTAATGGCACAGATTCCTAGTGCCTACCCAGACTGATTCAAAGTCATTCATAGTCATTAACAGAAGGATTTCAGGGAGACAGAAGTAGGACACCCAGATGAGCAGGCGCCGATAATCCGATGACTCATGGCAGCCTCTAAGCAATTGAGCAGCCTGTTGAAAAATGTGGGTCATTCTTTTCAGACTGACAAGGTGCCGTTTGATGTCTCGACAATAAAACGTACGAGATGCTCTTGTCAGATTGGAAAAGCTGACCGACGGTCGTACTTCAACGTGTCGCTAAGAGGCACGAGGGAGGAAGAGTATAGTCAGTCGCCAGAAGTGCTTCGCACAGACGTGTCTGCCGACGATGGTGCTGGCCACCGACCTGGATCTTTCGGGGAAGGGATGTGTGATGTGGCTGGATTTTCAGGAAGGGAAATTCTATCGTTCACTTCGTCATTCGACACAGGTTCGAGGCGTGGGCCGATCGGCTCTTTCAACTTGGATTCTTCCCAGCCTCAGTCATTGACGACGGTTCCTCGGGCACGGTTTAGGAGCACGGCGATGAAGTTTGACATCAGTGGTAACCCCGATTACGGCGACCTCACCGTGGTCCTTGGTCCAGGGGAATCGATTCAGGCCGAGGGGGGATCGATGAGTCGGATGTCGGCTCACCTCGCGATGAAGAGCCGCATTCTTGGCGGTTTCTTTCAGGGGATCGTTCGCAAAGTCTTCGGTGGAGAGTCGCTGTTTGTCGGCGAATACACGGCGGAAGATCGTCCCGGTTACGTTTCGCTTTCTCCCTCCGTCCCCGGTTGCATTTTGCATCGCGAGATGCAGGGAGACACCTTTGTCCTCACGGGCGGGGCGTTTCTTGCCTGTACTCCAGGACTGGAGATCAAGCCGAAGTTTGGAGGCATCAAAGCTCTCTTCAGTGGCGAAAAGGCGTTTGTGCTCGAAGTCTCGGGGGACGGGGACTTGTTCTACAACGGCTATGGAGGTGTGGTTGAGAAGCAGGTCGACGGCGAGTTCATTGTCGACACCGGGCATGTCGTCGCCTGGGAACCATCGCTCACCTACACCATCGGCGGCATGGGGGGGCTCAAACAGACGCTCTTCTCCGGCGAAGGACTCGTCATGCGGTTTCAAGGGCAGGGGTCCATCTGGGTACAAACCCGGCACATGGGGGCCCTTGCCGGTTGGCTCAGAAAATATTGTTGACGTCGAAAATCTAGTTGACGCAGGCAGACTCTCCAGATAACTCCGGCAGCGGAAATGATCATATTGTTGAATCCTGACATCTCATTAAGTCGCCACTTTCCTAACATTCTCTCGGGCGAATCTCATGAAGATTAATATCCAAGGAGAAGGGGCTTTTGCCTCGACACTCGTCACATTGAACCCCGGCGACAAGTTCGTCTCCGAGTCGGGGGCGATGTACCGCTCGTCTGCCAACGTCGATATCGACGTCACCAAAAAAAGTCGGGGTAAAGGGGGCATCCTCGGCGGCCTCAAACGTCTCCTATCCGGCGAGAACTTCTTCTTCTCAACGTACGAAACGAACGATGGACAACCGGGTGAAGTCGGACTGGCACCAACCCATCAGGGGGAGATCGAACTGATCGAGATGGACGGCACGACCGACTGGATGTGTGCCGGAGGAAGCTATCTCGCCTCCTCAGCCGACTTGGAGATCGACACGGAGTTTCAAGGCTTTATTCGCGGCGCGTTCTCGGGCGAAGCACCGTTTTTCCTCCGAGTCAGTGGCCCGGGGCCGCTGTTGGTGACCGCCTTCGGTCGGATCGTCACAATCAACGTCAAGGACGAGATCATCGTCGACACCGGACATGTCGTCGCGTTCGAGGAGTCGCTCGACTATGAACTCACGAAGGCCGGTTCGTCATGGATTCAATCGTGGCTCGCCGGCGAAGGAGTGGTGCTGCGATTCAAAGGGCAAGGGAAACTCATGGTTCAATCACACAATCCGAACGAATTTGGAGGCACTCTCGGCCCCATGCTCCCGACTCGCTAAGAATATCCCCAACTTCCGCAGCCTGAAACCTCGTTACTCATCGTTCATCACCCCCACGACGCATCCCGTACTTACTTATTGAGGAACGTTCCGGTGGACCATCGCATTATTTGCAACCCAACCTACTCGGCTCTCGAAGTCTCCCTGAACCCCGGCGAAAAAATCGTTGCCGAGGCGGGGGCGATGTCGTGGATGTCGACGAACATCAAGACCGAAACATCGACCCGTGGAGGGATCATGGCCGGGCTAAAACGGAAGTTGCTCACCGGGGAGTCGTTCTTCCAGAACACCTACAGTGCCGAGGGTGGCCCCGGCGAGATCGGCCTCGTCCCCGGTTCCCCTGGCGACATCGTGAGCCATCAACTCGATGGCGAACTCATCCTGGAAAAGGGGGCGTATCTCGCCTCCGAGGAATCGGTCAAATGCGATTCGAAGTGGGATGGACTCAAGGGACTCTTTAACGAAGGGATGTTCGCTTTAAGGGTGACCGGCTCCGGGCAGCTCTTTTTTAATTGCTATGGAATCGCCGAGCCGATTGATGTCGAAGGTGAGTATATTGTCGACAACGGTTACGCGGTCGCATGGGAACCGACACTGCAATATCAAGTGACCAAAGCGAAGAAGATTCGGTCTTTTCTCTTTTCGGATATGTTGTTGCTAAAATTCCAAGGCTATGGAAAACTCTGGGTCCAGTCCCGCAGTCCCCGTTCGCTCGCCAACTGGGTCTACCCCTTCCGCCCCCAGCAAAGCAACAATTAGTTTCGCCCCATTCTTTCTCGGTGGGGACTCCTGCCGGGAATCAGTTAATGCCGTGCTTCTTGAGTTTACTGAAGTAGGTACTGCGGGGAAGGCCGAGCAGGGCCGCGGCTTGAGTCTTGTTCCCCTGGCACTTTGCGAGTGCCTCTTCGAGCATCATTCGTTCTTCGTCCGACCCAATCACCGGGGCAACGGGTGCATAGGATGAAGCTTGTGGGACGACTCCACGTTGTGGAGTGTTGATTCCCTGTACAGCGCTGCGACCGAGCAGTGGCGAATTATCAGTCGCCCGCCGTTGAGGGACACGGTGATTCTTCAGCGACAGCGGGAGATCGTCGAGTGTGATGCGGTCCTTTTCGGCCAAGACAACCGCCCGTTCGACCGCGTTCTCGAGCTCTCGAATGTTTCCTGGCCAATGGTACTTGAGGAAGCAGTCGAGGACCCGTTCATCGAAGTGCGATATCTCCTTCTGCGATCGCTCCGTTGCTCGACGTAAGAAGTGGACCGCCAGTTCCACAATGTCGTTTCCCCGATCTCGCAGCGGCGGCAACGGGATGCTGATGACGTTGAGTCGATAGTACAGGTCTTCCCGAAAGCGACCTTCCGTGATGAGCTGTTCGAGATTCTGATGCGTTGCGGCAATGAGTCGGACATCAACTGGCACGGGCTCTGTCCCCCCCACCGGCTCGATCGTTCGCTCTTGAAGTGCCCGTAGAAGCTTGATCTGTGTTTCGAGCGGGACGTCGCCGATTTCGTCGAGGAAGAGTGTCCCCCCGTCGGCCAGCTGAAACCGTCCCCGTTTATCGTTGCGGGCATCGGTGAAGGCCCCCTTCACATGTCCGAACAGCTCGCTCTCTAGCACGCCAGGTGCGAGGGCGGCACAGTGAACGCTGATGAGCGGCATATCGCGGCGGGGACTGTTTTCGTGCAACGCCCGGGCGAGCAATTCTTTACCCGTTCCACTCTCGCCTCGAATGAGAACCGATGACGCACTGCCGGCCACTTTGCGAACCGTCTCCAAGACCGTCAACATTGCTGGTCCGGTCCCTTTGATGGCGGGGGCAATAAGACCGGTGCTGTTCGTCGCGGCTGTTGTCGGCCGAGTCCCCTCTTTGCTGGGTCGGGGGATACTTAGCTGTTGTTCGAGAGACTCGATTTCCCGCTGTTGTCGACGTTCGCTCTCTTTGACCTGTCGCAGTTCTTCTTCAACACGCAGCACCTCTTCCTGACGACGCACGATTTCATCGTTGAGGCGGGCGAATTCGACGTTCATGTGCGTGAGGTCTTCATGGACCTTCCCGAAGTGCAGCGAGACTCCAGCGACACGCCCGAGCGCGGTGAGGTACGTCACATCTTCCGCACTGTAACCCGTGCCGCTGAGTTTCGTTCCGAGCACAACGACCCCCGCCAGCGTCCCATCGACATCCAACCCACTGATGAGTTCCGAGTCGATGGCCCGCATCACCTGCTGCACTGGCGTCGTGCCACTTCGGACACGCTGAAGGGCCATTCCAGACGAGATTGCCAGCATTAACTCGCGACTCGCCTCAATCTTCGGAGGGAATTCCGGAGCATCATCAGCGACCCCCACACCCCGACGCTCGGCGAGTCGCTGAAACTCTCGACTGTTGGGGTCCTTCAAATAGACCGCCGCTCGGGAACACTGCAACACTTCCTGGCACGAAGCGAGCATCCGGTCGGCCATCGACTTTCGATCCAACAGGCCAGCGACCGCCTGATTAAGGCCGCGCAGCGACTTGTCTAAACGGTACTTCTCCCGGAAGAACTCACGATCAACCCCTCGCTGGACACGGTCTCGCAACCAGACCAGCAGCATGACGGAAAGACTCAACACGAGATACAGCAGGATCGGCTGACCGAACAGACTGAGTCCCTGATGCAGCGTCGACACCGTTCCCAAGGCAACAGCCATGCTGAACAGCAGCGTCGTCCCGACGCTGACCGCGTAATACAGGAGACCACGATTCAATGTCTGATCGATCAGCAAGAGACGATGCCGAACGATGCCAACGACGTACGACAGCATAAACAACATGCTCGCGATAAACAGGGGAAGTTGAGCCCCTCCAAACGAGAACTCGACCCGATTCCAGACCGCCAGCCACATGACATAGGAAATCGGGACGATCGCCAACAAACCGGCCCAGAGAATCCAGCGAAGCTGTTCGTGCTCATGGACACGGCGGGTATTGGCATAGGCATGAACGAGCGACGCCACCGAGAGCCCAAAGTAGACCCCCGACAACCCAACGGCACAGGAGACGAGCGTCCGAATCGAGGGGAGGAGCGTCGCGGTTCGATAAGCCCCGAGTCGTTCCAGTAGATGCGATAGCGGCCCAGAACCATGATCCGACGACATCCACCCCCCCGTCCAGATCATCACCCATAAGAGGGCGACTACCACCACTGCGGGGGCGTAGAGCAAGGCGACAGCGATGCGCGGGAATCGCAGCACGGCCAGTCGAGGCTTGGGGAAGGTGAGGAAGAAGTCGAGCAACACTGCGGGGAGGATCGTTCCGCAGGTCACAAAGGGGATGAGAAAGAAGAGGTTCCCCGCAATGACCCACCAGTGGTTCCCTCCGAGAAAGCCAACAAGTGATAAGATACTGATGATCCAGAATTTACGGAGCGAGGAGTCGTACGGACGTTGCCAGTAGGCAAGTCCGACGAGCAACGTGATTCCGAGTTGCAGGACGAACCAGGTGAGCGACAGCGAGAGTCGCCCCAAGGGTTGAGGTTCCAACGGGACCCACCCCTTGAGCATTCGCGTTTCGCCCTGTCGAGAGAACAGCACTTTGGCGAATCGACCCTCGTTTTCGATCTGCACAAAGGTCGACGTCGAACCGGCTGGAGCCTCTGTCGGGTCGCTCCCTGCGGTCAACGATTCTCCCGGACGAAGCGGCCGAGTGCGTAGCTCGGCAACCGTACTGGCAAAGTCGGTGAAACTACGAATGTTGCGGCCCGCCAGTTGATGAACGACGTCCCCTTTTGTTGGAGTCATTCCGAAGCATGACCCCAACCCATCGGTCTCTTGAACTTCAACTCCCTGTCCGGGTGGAACCCGATCAGAGTTCGTCAACAGTGCCTGCAATCGGACGTCAGGCATGGTTGCGACATACGCAAGCAGAAAGACGCTATAGACAACAGCAGCTCCTGCAGCTGCGGCGAGCGACGATTTCTGGACCGTGAGTGAGAACATATGTAAACTCCCGTACACTTTATACGGCGCCGAACAACAGGTTCTGTCGGCGCCCTCATGTAAGAATAACAGAATATCGGCGCCGGTCCAGTGTGTCGAAAAAGCGCCATCTCATTTCCTGAAAGACACTTGTGTTATTTGATGATATTTTTCCTTCATTGGCATGATGCGTGCTGTACTTACTCAAATGCACTGACCAGCATGACCCTTGGACAACGCTCAAAGATCACTGACGAAACCCGGCTCCTGACTGCAGCCTGACCCACTTCTGCTTTCAGACCCAACATTCCCACGAGCCGCCGGGAACCAGTCATCGAGTTGTCCAAGGGTTTTTTCGTCTCTCCACGCGACGTAACGCACAATCAGCACAGCGTCCAAAGCCACAGAGCGAACAGACGTTTGAACTGTCGCATTGGGTTGTTGGGGTTTGTTCCACACTTGGATGCCCTTGTCCACTGCTTTATCATCTTGGGATGTTAGACGCGGACCCCCAATTGGCGTTGCAGCACCTGAGTCGAGTCGACCCGGTCTTGAGCCGAGCGATTGACCAGATTGGCGTTTATCAGTTGAATCCCCCCAAGGGGACAGCTTTTCAGGCACTGCTCAAGTCGATTGTTTACCAGCAACTCTCCGGGCGGGCTGCGGGGACGATTCACCGTCGACTGCTTGACCTGCTTCCCCGCAGCACGAACGCTCAGGCACAGGAAATCTGTCGACTTGACGATGAGACCCTGCGGGGGGCGGGTTTGTCTCGCTCGAAAATGCTCTCGATTCGGGACCTCTCGCAACGACAACTCGAACAGAAAATCCCGTCGCGAAGCCAAATGCATCGGTTGTCTGACGATGAGATCATCGCCACGCTCACAGAGATTCGGGGGGTTGGCCCCTGGACAGCTCAGATGATCTTGATGTTCTGGCTCGGCAGGTCAGATGTTTTGCCGCTCGCGGACCTGGGGATTCGTCGAGGGTACCAGATACTTTATCAGCGGTCGGAATCGAACGATTTAGCGGAATTGATGGAGTTGGGGGAGACCTGGAAGCCATATCGTTCGATTGCAGCCTGGTACCTCTGGCGAGTCGCTGACACTGCGAACAGTCCCGACGCACCGACTGACTGGTGAATCGAAGTGGAGCGAGGCGGTCGAAAGTGGACTCTCGTTCGGCTGTTTTGCGAAGTGGATTCGTCGTTTGAATTCCCTTCATTCCGGCCCTCTCTCCCACTGGAAATCCCTAGAAAATAGAGGTGTCGACGGTGGGAGAGAGGGAGTGTGACTGTGCAACTCACTTCGCAAGAGTCATGCCAACCAATATTGGTCGAGGGGCCTCTGTCTCTGGTGTTTGTGTTGCATAATCGGTGCCGCATTGGGTCTCGGGGATGCAAACTCCGGGCTTGGGGAAACGTGTTCTTCGTTCGCCCCATACGTCGCCCGCTTTCTACGGCCTTGGGGCGACATGTCTCCCCCAAATGACAAGAACCAGACACCTGTGGCAGCGGCGGGATTGCAGAGTGTCTCCCGAAGCGACAGAATCCGATCGACTGCTTTCTCTCCCTGAAGTGTGACTGACAACGATCATGGCTGAAGAACTAGCGTTTCAAACGAGTATTGCTGCGGGATCGTCCCCCACGTATGGTGTCGACGAGACATTGACATCATGCCCAGAGACTCACGAACTGTTGGACATTCAGTACGACTGGGACCGCGTGCCCGTGCCAAGGTCGCTGCGGGAGTTCGAGGGACGATGGGTGACGCGGCATAATCCGCTCGATTTCAGCGGCGTCTGGCGATTTCGCGAACTGTTGCCGTTTGCTCCCGATGATCAGATCGTCACCATTGGCGAGGGCCAGACGCTGCTTCGCCGAAGCGATCAAGTCGGGAAGTATTGCGGTTTGAACCCAGGTTCGCTGTTCTTGCAGTATGAAGGGCTGAACCCATCGGGGTCATTCAAGGACAACGGCATGACCGCCGCATCGACGCACGCCCGCATGGTCGGGGCGAAGATCACCGCTTGTGCCTCGACTGGCAACACCTCGGCATCACTGGCGATCTACGGGGGTTGTAGCGGGTTATTTAAGGTGATTGTCTTCGTTGGTAGCGGAAAAATCGCCTTTGGAAAGCTCTCACAGGCTCTCGATTATGGGGCGGTCACCCTGCAGATCAAGGGGGACTTCGATGATGCACTGAAGCAAGTCCGCGATGTCTGTGCCGCTGGGGGGATTTACCTCTGCAATAGCGTCAACCCCTTCCGCCTCGAAGGGCAGAAGTCGATCATGTACCGCGTCCTTGAGGGGTTGCAGTGGGAAGTCCCCGACTGGATTGTCGTCCCCGGCGGCAACCTTGGGAACTCGTCTGCCTTTGGAAAAGCGTTCATGGAGTTGATGCAACTCGGCCTCATCGACCGGGTCCCTCGGCTGGCGGTCATCAATGCTGCCGGAGCGAATACGCTGTATCAACTGTATGAGAAGGATGGCCTGCGCTGGAACGAGGGCTCGCCGAATCCGGGACTTATCGACCAATTTTACTCAGAGATGGACGCGAATCAGCGTCGGGCCCAAACACTGGCATCGGCCATTGAAATTAACCGCCCGGTCAATCTGAAGAAGTGTCTCCGAGCTTTGGACTTCTGTGACGGCGTGGTCCGAGAAGTCTCCGATGCTGAGATTCTGGACGGGAAAGGACAGGTGGGTGCAGGGGGCTTTGGCTGCGAACCTGCGAGCGGTGCCAGTGTTGCTGGGGCAAAACTGTTACGGGAACAAGGGATCATTGCCCCCAGTGACCGTGTTGTCTGTATTCTGACGGGACATCAGTTAAAGGACCCCGATGCAACCGTCGGCTACCATGCCCCCGAGTCAGACCCCAAGCTGGCAGAAAAGTTAGTGAAAATGGGGATCAAAGAACGTTACGCAGCCAACGCTCCGGTCGTTGTCGAGAACGATTTTGACGCCATTATGAGAGTCATTAAGGGATTGTGAGGGACGGGGCTACGAGGATTCCATGGGGGGGGGGCGGAGCGGAGTGTGGGGCGAGTCGTTGAATTGTGGTGGTGGGTGCGATACCGGGAAACAGGTCCTTCTTCTCGAAGTGAAGTGACAGATCATGAGCGTTGTAGAGATGACAGCGGAGCTGGTTCGGTTTGACAGCGTCAGTTCTCGTTCAAACATCGACGTCACCGACCACGTGGAGCAACTGCTTCAGCAGCGAGGCTTTGTGACCGAGCGGGTGGACTATGACGACCCCAGAGGGGTGCGAAAGGGGAACGTCGTCGGCAAACTGGGGAGTGGGTTGGGAGGGATGGCCTACTTCGCCCATACCGACGTCGTCCCGGCTGACAACTGGGCCCTCAGTCATGGACCATTCGAGCCGACAGTACGAGATGGAAAACTCTATGGGCGAGGAAGTTGCGACATGAAAGGGTCGCTCGCCTGTGCGTTGACAGCCGCAGAAGCCTACTCGAAACAATCACTGGATCAGCCGTTCTATATTGGCGTGACGGCGGACGAAGAAGTGGGGATGTATGGTGCGAAGATCGTGGCCGAGCGATCGGAGCTGTTCGCCGAGATGGTCAAGGGAGAATCACGCGGCATTATCGGCGAACCGACGCTGTTAGAAGTGGTCTACGCTCACAAAGGGGGCTGTGTCATTACCGTGACGTCGCGGGGCAAAGCGGCTCATTCGAGTACACGGGAAGGGATCAATGCCAACATGGCAATGATTCCGTTTCTGGTCGACATGAAGGCCCTGTACGAGGAGACGAATGCCGACAAGACATGGCAAAACGACGAGTTCGACCCTCCGACACTTTGCTGGAACATCGGCATCAACGACCACACACGGGCGATCAACATTACACCGCCCCAGTCGATTTGTACGGTCTACTTCCACCAAGATGCCGGGAATTCCGGCTTGTGCAACCACTCATTGATCAGGTGCTGGAGTCGGCCGCCCGTTGTGAAGTTGAGGCGACGGTCAACCACTACGGCGACCCTTTGTACACCGACCCGAAGTCGTTGCATGTCCAAGAGTGCCTTGAGCTTGCAGGGGCGACGCGGCCCCGAACGGTCTCGTATGGCACCGATGGTGCGGTGCTTGGGGCGTTGAAGAATTTAGTGGTCATTGGCCCAGGGAGCATTGCCCAGGCTCACACGCATGACGAATGGGTTGATCTCACGCAACTGGAGCAAGGGGTCGATCTGTATCGCCGCATGATACAAAGATGGTGTACTCAATAGGGTATCTTCTAAGGAATTCACTCCCCTCAAGCCCCTCGACTGCGTCGTTGGGAATTCCCGGATGAAGTATTTTTTTCAATGGGAACTTGAGGAAAATGGGCAAAAAGTGCTCGAATTCTGACCCATCGGAGAGATTTTCTCTGAATCTGGCTGAGATTGCGAGTCTGCGCTTGACCCACACGCCGGAATGGGGTGTAATTTGTATGGCTGATTCAATTTTGACGGGATTTCTTTGGTCAGGCATCCCGATGAATAGAGTCAGTTGGTCAGGCAGTTAAGAGAAGCTCGTGGAATGTGTCTCCAGATGTCGGGAATGGTGTCTGGTTCCGCTTTGAAATCCCAAAACGATTGCGTACGTCATCTCTGTTGAGGGAATTGGCAGGGGTGCGTCGAGAGCCATAGCGGCTCCCCGTGCGCAGCGTCAGTCTCCGACAGTGTCGTGGGGCGTTTGGGGGCAACGTGGTGTAGGTCAGGCTATGAAGGCTGAAAATCAAGAACCCCGTGTTGTCATTACCGGGTTGGGAGTGGTCTCCCCGATCGGGATCGGCATCGAGCCATTCTGGCAGAGTCTGCTGGATGGTCGCTCGGGGATCGACTATTTGCGGTCGGTTCCGGCGAACGGTCTCCCCTGTAAACTCGCTGCCGAAATCCTTGATTTCGATCCTCTCGCCTACGTCTACGAAAAGAAGTTCCTCAAGGTGATGTCCCGCGACATTCAGCTCGGGGTCTCTGCCGCATCCATGGCGATGAAGGATGCTGGTCTGCGTCCGGGCGATGTCGATCCTGAGCGACTTGGTGTCGACTTCGGTGCCGGACACATGTCCTTCACCCCGGAAGAACTCACGGAGGCGGCTCGCGATTACCACGACCCTTCATCACGCGAAGGATATACGCGTTGGGGTGAATCGAATCTAGGGAAGATCGCTCCGCTGTGGTTGCTGCGTCAGCTCCCCAACATGCCGGCATGTCATATCGCCATTGAGCATGATGCCCAGGGGCCAAACAACACGATCACCAGTGCCGAAGCTTCGCCACTACTCGCTCTGCAAGAAGGGATGCGGGCGATTGCCAGCGGTCGGGCCGATGCCATGATCGTCGGAGCCAGCAGTTCCAACGTGCATCCGGTCGACATCACCCGACTGAATCTCTACGACGAACTGACGCACTCGAATGCTGATCCGGAGAGTGCCTGCCGTCCGTTCGATCGTGATCGCGATGGAGCCGTCGTGGGGGAAGGATCGGCTTGCTTCATCATCGAGAGCTACAGTCATGCGGTCGCACGTGGAGCGAACATTTACTGCGAAGTCCTCGCCGTTGGTGCCGGGTGTGATGGAACAGGTTACGAGAACGGGCATGGCGGAACCGGTATCGTCCGGGCCTTAGGGGCCGCCTTGAAGCGTGCCAACATGGACTATCGGGACATCGGCCACATCAATGCGCACGGCAAGAGCACACGTCGCGACGACTGGGTCGAGTCTCGTGCGTATCATCGGGCCTTTGGTGCCGATGCCGAGCAGATTCCGGTGACTGCCTTGAAGAGCTACTTCGGCAACTTCGATGCCGGGGCTGGGGCGGTTGAACTGGTCGGAAGCGTGTTGGCCCTGAAGTATGGTGAGCTGCCTCGGACTCTGAACTATCAGAATCCCGATCCGCTCTGTCGACTCAACGTGGTTCGGGATGAACCTCTGCGTCTGCGTCGCAGTACCGCCGTCAGCGTCAACCGCACGGCCATGGGCCAAAGCGTCGCCGCCGTACTCCGCACGCTGTGACGTCGCTCCCGCATACGGTCTCGAGGGTTGAGGCCCGCACGTTGGCTGTTGGAAAACATCAACTGACCGGGCCGCCCGCACTTGTCGATCAGTCAATGTTCCAGTGTTCGATCCTTAATTGGATGGGGCCACATTGAACGTCGTCGGGACAGAGACTCCGCTAGTCGGAAACGTTGGGTCGCGTTACAATCGTGGGGGTCGGTCTTGAATGGGTCGACGGGGCTGATTGCGGAGCGATCAGCGACATTTGTTGCTCGTCTGTTCGCAGCGAGGGACGCATTTACACACACACCAGCCCGATGCCATCGGGACAGGAGCAGAAGCGATGCGACGTCGAGTAGTTGTTACGGGCATGGGAGCCATCACCCCGGTCGGGAAGTCGGTGGATTCGATGTGGGCCGCGTTGCAGCGGTCCGAAAGCGGTATCGGTCCGATCTCGCATTTCGACGCCTCAAACTTCCCCACGAAGTTTGCTTCTGAAGTCAAAGACTTTCGACTCGGCGAGTACATTGACAATCCCGAACGCTTCGAGTGTGCGGGGCGCAACGTCTGGTTTGCCATCGGTGCCGCAGTCGAAGCAGTCAAGGACAGCGGGCTCGACACCAGTGCCATCGATCCGTCGATGTTCGGGGTGTACCTTGGTGCAGGGGAAGGTCAGCAAGACTTCAACCTCTTCATGAGCCTGATTGCGGAAGCTCAGCACGATGGCGTTTTTGACATGGAAGCGTTCACTAAAGCGGGGATGGCACAGCTCAATCCGCGCGAAGAGATCGAGCAAGAACCGAACATGACAGCCGGTCACCTGGCGAGTCTGTTCAACGCTCAAGGCCCGAACCTCAACTGCCTCACCGCCTGTGCGGCGTCGAGTCAGGCGATTGGCGAAGCCTCCGAAATCATCCGTCTGGGGGAAGCAGACATCATGCTGACCGGCGGGGCGCACAGCATGATTCACCCCTTCGGCGTGACCGGCTTCAACCTGTTGACCGCCCTCTCCACCAACAACGCGAACCCGCAAGGTGCTTCGCGCCCATTCGATCGTGACCGCGATGGATTCGTCCTCGGCGAAGGGGCGGGGATGCTCATCATCGAAGAACTCGAACACGCCAAAAAGCGGGGTGCCAAGATTTACGGCGAACTCATTGGATACGGTTCGACCGCAGACGCCTACCGCATCACCGATATTCACCCCGAAGGACGTGGAGCGACCGGCTGCATCAAAATGGCTCTGAAAGATGCCCAGATCAACCCGGACGAGATCGACTACATCAACGCCCACGGCACGAGCACCTTGGTCAACGACAAAGTCGAAACGATGGCCATTAAGAACTCGCTCGGCGACGTCGCCTACAAGATTCCGGTCTCCAGCACCAAGAGCATGATGGGACACCTCATCGCCGCAGCGGGGAGTGCTGAAGCGATCGTCTGCCTGCTGTCAATTCGTGATAACATCGTCCCGCCGACGATTAACTACACGACCCCCGACCCCGCCTGCGACCTTGACTACGTCCCGAACACCCCCCGCGACCACAAAGTCCGCCGCACGCTTTCCAACAGCTTCGGTTTCGGGGGCCAAAACATCTCGCTGATCTTCTCCGAGTACACCGGCAAATAGACCTGCGGAGTTGATCACGATCCGATGTCTCTCCCCACGTTTATCGTATGGAGATTCGCGGACGCGGTGTGACGATCGTTCGGTACGTCACTGGCGGGATACTCGGTTCAGCCCGTACGTCGCTCGCCACTTCGCCTCATGATGTTCGACTGATGACCATGATTGAGGTGGAATCGATATTGACCAGCAGTCGGTTGGGTCGCGCCTATACCGTGTGGTCCGTGAGGGGGACAGAATCCACTTCGGCGGGTCTGTGTCTGTTTCTGGATGGCGAGTTTTATCGTCAGCGGATGGCAACCGTCGACATCGTCAACCGACTCATCGCGGAGAAGAAGATTCCTCCCGTCAATCTGATCTTTGTGTCGCACATCGACTCGGACGCTCGGCATCGGGACTACATTTGTAATCCTGACTACACAGCGTTTCTTGCAGAGGAATTGTTGCCCTGGGTCGCGAAATCTGGCCTGTCGACATCGAGTGACGTTTTACTTGCAGGACTTAGTCTGAGTGGATTAGCCGCTGCTTACGCTGGGGTCGAATATCCGCATCTCTTCACCCGCGTTCTCTGCCAGTCCCCTTCGGCGTGGTGGTCCAACGAATGGCTCACGTCGCATGTCATGAGACGTTCACACATCTCGTCGAGCTTCTGGATCAGCGTTGGCTCCGAAGAAAACGACGACAATGTTCGCCACTCCCCAACGTTGGAGCAAAAGGTCAGCCAACGTATCTCTTGCCAGGCCCTCGCCAATTCACTGACGCAATGCTCGGCACGAACTCTCTTCCACGAATACCCTGGCGGACACACCTTGCTCGACTGGGAGCAAGACCTTCCACAAGCCCTCGGTTGGTTGTACAGCGATCGTGTCGATCAATCGCAGGAGTCTTGACTGTTCTCTCGGTCAACTCTCGTTCTTTTCAGGTCAGGTCCTTCCGGAAGTTGTTCGAGGAGACGAGACTTGAGGGGGGGAAGCTTACTTCTTGCGACGGAGGACGAAGACGACATCTTCTGTTCGGGCGTCGATGGTGATGGGGCGGTCGAGGCGGTAGTGGAAGTCGTATGTAGCGACGGTCTCGAACTCGGGGACTTGATCGAGGAGGCTTTGCATCTGTTCTTTGCTGTACGTGCGGTAGTTCATCTCATCGTCGATGCGGGAAAGTTCCGTCGGCGTGTAGATGTGAAAAGTGAGGCCGAGCTTCTCGTTGCGGTTCTTGCGGTCCAGTCCCTTCGACCACATGTGCGAGAGAATCTGCAAGTTCCCCCGTTGAGCAGTCCACGACTCTTCCATCTGGCGAGAACCTCGCGATGGGATGAGATGCAGCCCGAGTAGGTAGAGTCCGCCGGGGTTGAGGGCCGCCGCCACGCACTTGAGGTGCCCTTCTGCCTGGGCTTCGGTCGAGAGGTGCCGGAAGCTGTTAATCATGTTGAAGGCGGCATCGTACTTCTTCCTGACCCGAAAGTCCGACATGTCACCCACAACGGTCGACGCTGGAAATCCGCAACGGACGAGCCGCTTGTTGCAGTAGTCGATCGCCTTTTCATTGAGGTCGTTCCCCCCCACTTCATACCCCGCCTGGGCGAGCTTGATGAGCAGGCGTCCGGTGCCGCAAGCGGGCTCGAAGATTCGCTTCACCTTCCGTCCGGCATGTTTGGCGAAGCACCCTTGCAGGAAATCAAACTCTGCCTTCCAGTCCGATCCGAAGAGCAAATCGTAGTATTTCGGGAAGTCGTAGAGATTGGCCTTAATCGTTTCGGTCATGAGGATCTTCGTCGGGCAGAGGTGAGTCAGGGAGCAGAACAGAGCCGTGGCCGTTCATCAATCGCGGCATGATATCATTCCCCCCTCGAAATTCGACGCACCACAACGGAGGCGTCCTTCCGCTGAGGGGCGAATCGGTCTTCGTTCGTGTGGCATCTGTTGACGCCGTCAGGTTAGACTACCGGCAATGGAACAGAGTGATCGGCTTGAGTTGTGTATCGACCCTTACTGGAGTCCACAGATGGCGGCAACATCTCGACGCAGGTTCTTACAGCAGGCGAGCCGTCTCTCCTGGGCAGCGATGGGGAGTCAGTGGCTGGGGGCTTCCACTTGGGGGGGGCCACATTCTCAGATTCCTCTCGGACTGCGGGGGACGCAACATGAGTCGGTGCGTGTCCTGAATCCTCGCAATCGGGTTCCGGTCTCTTTTATCGTGGATGACTCGACCTGTCTGGTCAACATGGGTCACTTCTGCATGCCTCAGTTTGCGACCGCCTGGCCCGATCGAAAGGAGTATCATCACCCCTGGCAGACTTGGCCACGCGAGATTCCCGACAGCTTCGTGCGGGAGTTTGGTGAGTGGTGTGCTGAACAGGGAGTGAAGGGGAAATACAGCATCGTGCCGTACCCTGCCTGTGTCGGCTGGCTCGACCGCGAACTCCCCGGCTGGTCGCGAAAGCAATTAGAAGCGAGCCTCCAACTGGTCCGCGACCTGATGGTCCCGCACTGGGATATTCACCCGGAGATGATTACACACACACGAGTCATCGACCTGAAAACCGGGCGACCATTTCCCGAGATTAGTTCGGCCACGATGGAGAACTCTTATCCACGTGAGAAAACGAGTGTTGACGAGTTAGCAGCTTACTTAGCCTATGCCCTGAAGATATTAAAGAACTGCGATCTCCCATGCGACGGAGTGACGACGCCGGGAGGATTTGGAAACCTGGTCAAGCCAGAGTTGTCACAGGCAGTCTTCGAATCGGTGCGAGATATTTATGGTAGTGAGATTCCGCATTATTTTAAGTATGTTATCGACCCCGGCGAGAGCACTCAGCCACAGCTGGAGCATGTCTCGGGGACGACTGCGGCCGACCGAAAGATCACCGTCAATGTGGTCGCCGGCACAGGGGACTGGTTTGGCGGATGGGATGGCGTTCAGACGCCGGAACCGGACCGCTACGCGACGGTTGATGGCGAAGGGGGCCGGGTGGTACAGATGATTCGCAACGGCGAACCAGCCGTCTTTCTGTGTCATTGGCCCGGCTTGTATTGCAACGGGACAAAGACCGGTTTGCAGGCATTTCAGCAAGTCGTCACCTCAATCAACTCTCATCATGGTGACCGCATCACCTGGATGAAAGTCAGTGAGATCGCGCGTTACTGGGCAGCAAAAGGGATGACGCAGATCGAACGCAAGGGAGCCACAATACAGTTCTCGGCCCCTTATGCTTGTCCTGCCTGGACAGTCCAGGTAACGGGATCCACAACCACCCGGCCGGTGTATCGCTCGGGAACAACATCAACCCCACTTCAAGAGGCCCGCAACCTCGATACCCTGCAACCGGGCCAATGGCTCGGCGACCCGGCCACAAACAAAGTCACACTTTGCTTCGACCTTATCCAAGGCTTGTCCGAAGTGGTCCTGTCGACTTGACCTTCAACGACATATACTAAGTACCTAGAAGTTTCCAGGGGATGGCATTGCGAGAGATGCACTCTGGATTGGCAAGAAACATTTCGCGAGGAAGCCAGCATGGAGGTCGAAGAGAAGTCGGTCGAGAAACGTGACGCTTTGTCAATCGTGGAGTTCTCGTGGTGGGAGCCGATTGCCGCATTGGCCAGTGTCGTGCTGTTTAATGTGCTTGTATATCACGGGCATGGACTAACGGGGGCCGCGACGTTTCTGTTCGGTTGGGCCGGGTTGATGTGGCTCGGGTCACCTAGGCGGAAGTGGTTGTTCTCGACCAACATTGTACTGAGCTTGCTGCTCATTACGTTGCTACGGCTTGTCTGGCTGGGAGATGAACTCGTTATCGGTTGCGGACTGTTGCTGACTGCCAGTTTTACTTTAACTCTCTGGGGAAAGACTCCTTATCTGCACGAACTCTTCGTGCATGTCGCTCAAATGGGAGCGGGAGGGGTGATGTCGTGGATTCAGGGTATCGTTCGTCTGTCGACGAAGTGGCATGGTACACGATTCGCCATCCGTCTCGGATTACTTCTTCCCGTCGCTGCCGTCCTGGTGTTTGGAACGATCTTTGTCTTTGCAAACCCAGACTTAGCGGCGTGGGTCAAGGCGACATGGTACGACTGGGTCGACAACTTTTTGGGTCGCCTGGAAGATTGGTTGCCCGTCCCGGTACAGTTGGTGCTCTGGATCGTGGTCGGCGTCTGCACCTTGGGGTTGATGAGGCCGCTCCCTATTGAAATGACCCGCACTCCGCGACGTCTGTTCGATGCTCCTGCCGGCCGTGACGACCTCGTTGACAACAACACGAGACAAGAGCCGATCTTTGAATCGGCAATGCTGGGGCCTTATCGGAATATGCTCATCTCTCTGATTGTCCTCTTTGTCGTTTACTTAGTCTTTGAGTTCACGACCCTTTGGGGGCGGGATTTTCCGCAGGGGTTTTATTATGCGGGATATGCCCACGAGGGAGCCGGTTGGCTGACGGCGGCCCTTGCCTTGGCAACGGTTGTACTCTCAACCATCTTTCGCGGCGACGTCCTGACCGACGAAAGACTCCCCGGGCTCAAGAAGCTAGCATGGGGATGGTCTGCTTTGAATGTGTTACTCGCGATTGCCGTCTATCACCGATTGATGATCTATATCAACTTCAACGGGATGACCCGGATGCGAATGGTCGGCCTCTTTGGGGTGACGACGGTCATTGTTGGGTTCTTGTTAGTTATCACAAAAATTGTGAAGCGGCGGAACTTCTTCTGGCTGATACAGAGACAGTTGTGGGTCCCGGCGGTTGCGACCGTGCTGTATGCAGCCACTCCGGTCGACTGGCTGGTTCACACGTGGAATTCTCGACAGATTCTGGCAGGGCATCTTGCTCCTGCAGTGCAGATCACCGAGCACGATGTCGATGCTCAGGGGGTATTGGCGTTGTGCTCGCTGGCTGACCATGAAGACCCGGTCATTCGTGACGGAATCCGGTCACTGCTTGCTCGTTGGTCGAGTCGACTGGGCCGGGAACGAAACGAGCAAGAGACGGATCACTGGACCGCCTTTCAATATGCCGAGACTTTGCTCATCGATCGATTAGCAGAGCTGCATCCGAAGTGGAGTCCATTCGAGGAGCAGGTTCCGCAAGAGAGCGCCTGGAAGGCGTTTCGTAAGTTTGCCTATCAATGGTATTAGGCAGGAGGAGCGGCGTAGCAGAGAGCATGGCGAGTTGTACTGCCCCACGCTGACAATGTGGGGCCATCAAGCCTGTTGAAAATCGTGGGGCAGTCTTTCCCGCCTGACTTAGTGCCGTCTGATGCTTAGGCAGAAAGCGTACGAGTTGCTCTTGTCAGATTGAAAATCTGACCCACGGTCGTTAGTCAACGAGCCGCTATGCTGAGACGTATTGATTTGCCGCAAGTGTGATTAGTTCACGCGACACTTAAAGGTGATGCTGCCGCCGGTTTGGCCTTTGAGTGGGTCGTCGAATTTGAAGGTGAGCAGGACGCTCCCTTCGCCGTTGTCCGTCGCATCGGCCGTGCCGGGAAGATTGCAGTCAACGGAACCGGGGATGTACTGCATCCGCGGGGTGAGGTTGTCGACGATGGTGACGTCGAACAGGTCTCGTCCGCCGAGGTTGTCGAACCGGATCGTGAAGGTGATGATGTCACCCGGCTTAGCCACTTCCTTATCGGCCAACTTGACAATGCGGAGTTCACCCGGAGCACGACGGTCTTCGATGCCGGTGACATTTCGGACTTTGAACTCGGCTTGAAGTTCGTGACCGTTCGATTCATGTGCGGCGATGACTGGGTTCAAGTCGCGAGACCATGACGCGGCGGCTTGTGCCCCGAAGTAGAGGATCGGTTCTTCGTTCTGTCGCAGTCGTCCTTCCTGGATGAACGACAATGATTGGTACGAGATCAAACGTTCTTCGAGACCGCGGGCGATGTCCACTTTGTCGAGCGAACCTTCCCAGGCATCGACCCGAATGCCGCTGGCACGAGCCGAGGTGTCGAGACGAGCGAGCGAGTTGCGCTGTGTCTGTTCTTCAATTCCGAGTCGCGTATCGATCCCAGCGATTTGGACCCCATCATGGGCAGCGGCGATGATATCGAGGTCTTCGTTGATGGCGGGGGCGGTCTTCGATCGGACCGCAGCGAACCGGGGGGCGTAGATGCAGACTTTCGAACTCACTGCGGAGCGAGCTTTTCCGGTTTCGTCCTTAAACTCGCCGATGGTGTCTTCGGTGTCGAGACCACTGCGTGCGGCCCCTTCATAGTGGAAGGGCATGCCGCGGTCCCCACCATCGCAAAGATATTCGTCGGGGTATTCGGTCGGATCAATCGGTTCGGGGCCGAAGGGGCCAAGGATGGTCGGACAGGTTCCGGTTGGGCAGACCACTTCACCCGGCTGAGGGATGCGAGGTGATGTTGTGTGCGAGATCGGGCTGAGGGGATGCCGTCCGGCGGACGGTGACCCTGCAAAGCGGTTGGTGTCAACCGGTCGATCGTCTCGTGGGATGGCTCGACCGGGCCACTCGGGAGTCTCCGGGCGTTGGACGGGGACCGGTCTCGCTGCGGGGTCGGTTTCATCTTCGTAGAAAGCGACCTGTTGAATGCCGTCGTCGAGCGTTTCGTCGAGCAGGCTGCGGTTGCCAACCGGAGGACGTGATGTGGAGTCTGTGGCGGCGAGAGTTCGCGAGAGTGGTTCGAGTGGCTCTCGTGATGTCTGGGGGGCGAGTGGTTCGACAGCAGCACGTGAGCCAGCGATTTTGACCAAACCGGCTTCACTCTCTGGTTGTGAGCGTTGGTCTCGCAGGTCGGCGAGTTGGCGACTCATGCCGGGTTGTGGGCCTTGTTCGGAACGAGCAGAGTAGGCAGGACGCTCGGGGAGGGAGATCTCTCCACGTTGGTTGGACGATGCGTTGCGCGGATCGTTCAGGCCGGCATCATAGGGATTGGCGGAGGGGTCTGTCGGACGGGGGGTCTTGATGTCGGAGAAAGTGACCGTCTGACGTTTGGCTTCTTCTTGCCATTGACGCTTCTGGGCTTCGATCATGTTGTGCGTGGCAGCACGCCCCTGAGCTTCTGGCGACTTACCCGGTCCCGTGACACTGCAACCCGAGGTGAGCGAAACAGTCAGCAGCCCCCCGAGCAAAGAGGTCCCAAGGAGCGAAGCCTTGAAGAACTCGGCAGCAGATCGTCCGACAAAGCCACGCAGGGACGAATTACGAGCGGGGAGGGAAGGTGCCATGAAGGACTCTCTATGTGTCGAGTGAAGTTTCGACTCCCGCTCCCCCCGGGGCGATGAGTCAGACGGATCGTTGAAGTTGGTAATGTTGCCGTGGCGTGATGTCGTGGTTGTATCGTGTTGATGTGGTTTGACGTGTTGGTGCGGCCCCACACATGAAGTGTGGGACTATTCGGGTTGCAATCATTCGGACGGTGCGAGGGGAGCGACGCGGACAGGGGCGGTCGCACGGAGGAGTTCATCGAACGGGTTGTTGGGGTCGGGCTGGCGTCCGCCAATCCGGAGAATCGCCATCGGTCGCCCCAGTTGATGGGCTGCATCCAAAAGGTTGCGCTGACTCGGGATATCGAACGTCACGATCCCCCGCTCTTCTTGAGCGATTGGCGAAGCAGTCTGCGGGGCCTCGAGGTAGATCACCTTGTTGACCATCTGATTCTTCAGCACCATTTCAATCTCGTCCTCGGAGATGAAGATCGGGATGGGGAACTCCTCTTCGCGACCGACCGGTGTGTGCATCCGGCTGAGAATTTCGACGGTCGGATAGAGTTCGACCCCCGGATACTCGGGCATTCCTGCGATGCGAAACCGATAGAGTCGTCCCACCAACATCCCCGCTTGAGCCGGGGCTTGCGCGAGAATCGGCTGCTGCTGTTCGCTGGAGTAGAAGGAGACGAGTCCCTCGGTGGGAACCTCGATGCGAACCGGTTGAAAGAACCCGCGATTGACTGGCTTCGCTTGCAAAGCCCATTCGCCCGATTGGCCGGGACGGTGCATGTGATGTTGCGGCGTGTAGCTTCCCTTGCGGGGAGGAACATCGCGATACAGGTCTTCCCCGACCGCAGGCAGAGTGATTGCCAGCAGGAAGAGACCGAGCGTCAGGCTGCGGAGGACGAGTCCCATTTTCCCATCATCCCTGAAGGGGTGTATCGTAGAAAGAACGTGACGCGAGGTGGGGCATCATTGCTCTGGGGAGTCGATATCAGTCGTCCCCCGAGGAGGTCAACTTCAGACGTCGCGAAACGACCATTCGGCCGACTCGCACTGCAAGTCTTGCCGAATGAGGTCTGTTTTCGACCATTCGGCCCGCAGCCATCGAGAGTGGACATCTCGATGGCTGCGGGACTGAAGGTCAGCAGTAAGTGATCCGATTACGGGGTCGGGCAGTTGCCACCCTGTTGCGTTCCGGTCGCCCAGGCAGGCCAGGCGACTTCGCCCGGAGCATGGATCGGATGACGCTCGGTGTATTCCATGTGCCGGACTGGCTCGGGGTAGTTAATCCCCGGTTCGTGCCGGACATCGATCAACAGGTCACGGGTCGGCTTCGGAATGTGGTTATCCGAGAGGTTTCGGATGGTGTGTGATCTCATCCCGGCTGGCTGTCCGTAGGGGATGTGAGCGGGACCGGCCAGTCCGATCGGATTGCCCACCTGAGCGGCGGGATATCCATAGCTCGGGGCGGTCACACCGGCGATTGGCTCCCAAGGTGGACCACCGACATAGCTTGGTCCCCCCATCACCATTTCGCCAGCGACGCCTGGGCCAGCGGTCGCTTCGATGCCACTGATTGGCAGTGGAGGAACATGTTCGCCACGGTCTCCATCGGGGATATAAGCGGTCTGCACCACTTCGCCCTGTTCGTTGACATAAGTGGTGTCGATGCTTCCGATTTGACCGGGCATTTCGAGGTCCATGTTCCCGACGCGGACGACCGCCATGATGGTCCCCTGACGTTGAGCCACATCGACTGGATCTTGACCGGGAGCGAGTCGGGTCGAAACCAGTTCTTCGACACCGGCTGCAAGGTCCTGATACTTCGACTCAGGGAGATACACAACCTTCGTGACGAAGTTGTTGGTCTGAATCTGATCGATGTCTTCATCCGTCAACTGAATCGGGATGCTGTTATGATCGAGGTACGCCTGAGTGGTCGGACGTGATGGATAGACGTGCAGAGACGGGTACAGCACGAGTCCTTCACGATTCGGGATTCGCGACAGCTTGAGGCGGTAGGTCGCCCCTTGCACGAAGTTGTATCGGGCGGGAGCCGTCAACTGATTCTCGGCGAATCGGTCGTTGACCTGCCATCCGATCGACATGCCTGCTGGTCCGAGGAATCGGACTTGCGAAGTCTTCAGGCGTGGCGGGAGTCCATCTCCCATCGCCATCATCGGAGCCATGCCGCCGGGCATTCCGGGTGGCATGCCTTGTCCCATCATCGGGCCCATGGGTCCCATGCCCCCCATGCCGGGGTATCCGGTGACGCCGGGGCTCAGCCCGACCATCGGTCCGGGAGCAGCGAGCATTGATGCCGGCGGAGCAACGTAAGGACGCTGGGAACTCCCGGCGTATCCTCCTCCACCACCTCCTGAACTGATTAAATCATGCTTTCCATCGACGGCGCAGCCCACACACACAATGAGGAGTGTGGCCAATGCCAGAAAATACAGTCTCATGGCTTCCCTCTGCGTTTCCTGGTCCCCAGGGTGGTGCCGCAAGTTGCGGTATACCGTGCCTTCGGTGAACCGCTACAATCCGGCGACCGCGGCGGATTGGACCAATACCAACCCTTCCATTCGCGATCGTCTGCCGCCATACCTCATCGGAAAGTTAGCGACAGTCAGATCAATCATCGGAATCCCACTAGCTGGGTCTTTGGCAATTCCCTCACTTTCGCATCAACATGAAAAACTTATCCATCTTGTCAGTTGGTCTCATGCTCCTCCTACTCGGAGGTGTCTGCCTGAACTTTGCCTCCGGTTTCCTGCATGGAGACGATGTTTCACCCCCCAAAAACCGGGTTGCGACTTCCAACGACACCGGCAATTCCCCCTCAGGGGAACCAGGCTCACCGGCGAATGCTGCCGCTCTCTCCGAACAACATCAACAAGCACTCGGCCTGCTCCACGATGCGACGAATCGCATGTATGGCTACTCGTCGCTGCAAGCCTCGGTACATGAAGTCATCTCTCTCGGAGCGAGAAACACAGAAGCCAAGGGGAGCTACGTCGCCGGGGAGTTTCCCCGCCTGAGACTCGAATATCAGATCAGGGTCGGCAATACCGAAGGAACACTGATCGAAGTCTGCGACTCGCAAGTGCTGCGAACCCTGCGCGAGATCAGCAGCACCCCGACCCCAATCGCAACCGCTCCCGCCAGCGACGGCACCACGCCCCCCGCCGAGGCATCACCCGCCACCGAAGCCCCCAAGCGGAAACTCAAAGCGACCCGACGCGATGTCCACAAAATGCTCGATTCCGTCCGCAAGCAGGGAGCAACCGCCGATGCCGTCATCCAAGCTCAACTTGGACTTGGAGGAATCCCCGCACTGCTCGCCTCCTTCGAGCGGACCATGAACTTCGACACCTATGACGTCCGAACCGTCGGCAATCAACAAACAGTGACCATCGAAGGCTACTGGAAGCCCGACTTCAAAAAGGGGCTGAGCGAACAGTTCACCGCAGCCGGTCGCGACCCCAACCAGTTCCTCCCGGAGCGAGTCCGTGTCGAGATCGACCTTCAGACCCTCGTTCCGACACGCATCCAGTATCTCCGCCGAACTTCCGGAGAGACACCCACTCTCATCCCCTTGCTAGATCTCCAATTTCGCGACATCCGCGTCAATCAGCCGATCGACCCCAAAGTCTTTGAAATCTCGCTCCCCCCCGAAGTCCAGGAAGTCGACCTTACGGAAGTCTTCATCAAAAACATCGAAGCCCCCGCACAGGTTGCCCCCTGACACCACAAATCTTCCCGCATGAGCATCTCTGCCGAACTCCATCCAGTGGGCGAAGATGGAACTTGCGATTGATCTTGCTTCCAGAGACCGATAAGCTGGAATCGATTCGTCGTTGCGGGTGACAACTTTTCTGAGGGCTGCCAGATCCGTCATCACAAGACGGGGCGACACGACTTTGGCCGAAGGGTGACCAGATGCTGCGAGTACTCGGTTCGCAACGAAGACTCTGCGACGGTCTGTCGCGCCGCGATCTCTTGCAGATCGGTGGGGCTTCGGCAGCGGGACTGGGCTTGTCGCAACTTCTGTCGGCTCAGGCTCAAGCGAATCCAACGGCATCTTCGCTTCCCGGCTTTGGGCGGGCGAAGAACTGTATCGTCCTGTTTCTCTATGGATCGCCGAGCCAACTCGAAACGTTCGACATGAAGCCCGAGGCACCGGTCGAGGTGCGCGGGACAATGCAGTCGATCCCTTCTTCGCTGCCGGGGCTCGATGTTTGCGAACATCTTCCCTGGATGGCCAAGATCATGGACCGCACGACCGTCGTCCGCTCGGTCACCCATCCGCATCCGATTCATGGGGTCGCCTACGCGATGACCGGAACGGCTGTCATCGATGTGGCGATGGAACTGAACCCACGCGACGAACGGCATCACCCCTACTTCGGTTCGTGTGTTACCTATATCGACGAACAGACCGGTCGACCTGCGGCCCCGGATGCTTTGCAAAACATCGCACTCCCTTTCCCCTTCAGCAGCAAACGGTCCGACCAACCTTTCCGAGCCGGCCCCTATGGCGCCTATCTGGGAGCCGCGTTCGATCCCATCTGGACAGAGTTTCAGGGTGAAGGGACCAAACATCTCCGAAAGGAACGAGCCAATGGTGAATTCTGGTTCGAAGGGAAAGAACCGTATTTAGGCTGCACTGTCGACAGCCACTTTCGACTGGCGGCAGTCGATCGACAACCGGACCTGGCACTCGATCGACTCGATCGTCGTCGTAGCTTGATTGAACAGTTCAACGCCGCCCGTCGCGACCTCGATCACTCCGCATCGACGCGAGCCTTAGGACGATTTCAGGATCTCGCCTGGTCGGTGTTAGCCTCTCCGAAAATTGGCGATGCCCTCGATGTTCGTAAAGAGCCGATCGCCACTCGTGAGCGATACGGACACACTCTGTTCGGGCAGTCCTGTCTTGCGGCTCGGCGACTGGTCGAAGCGGGGACACGTGTCACCTCGGTCTTCTGGGACGAATATGGATTGGCCGGAGATGCGTGGGATACGCACTTCGATCACTTCCCCCGGATGATCGATCAGTTGTGTCCGGGACTCGATCGTGCAGTCTATGGACTCATCACCGATCTGGAAGATCGTGGCATGCTCGACGAGACGTTAGTCGTCCTCGTCAGCGAGCACGGGCGAACGCCGAAGATCAACAACGCAGCAGGTGGTGGCCGCGACCACTGGTCTCGTGCCTACTCGGTGATGTTCGCCGGCGGTGGCACCCCTCGAGGGAGCGTGATCGGAGCAACCGACTCGGTCGCTGGCGATGTTACCGATCGTCCCGTTTCGCCCAAGTCGCTCTTGGCGACGATGTATCACCTCTTAGGCATCGACCCCCACGCGACCCTAACCGACCGTGCCGGACGTCCCCTTCCCCTCGTCCCACACGAAGCCGAAGTCGTCCGAGAACTCCTCGCCTGACTCCCCTTCCCAATCCCATTCATCTATCGTCCCCCGACCGCGTCGAAGGGACCGCAATTCTCCAACGTATTCAAGTCGCATCCGAGAGAATCATCCAACAGAATTATGAGACGAGGAGATAACATGACACGTCGATCCCTGTTCACGCTCATATTCCTAATCGCCTGTGGTCGTCCTCCCGTTGTGCTGGGTAATGATCCTGTTGATCCAAAGCTTCCGACATTAAGGCTCGTCCTGTTTACCCCGAAAGGGGTCGATCCCCCCCCGAATGCACAGGAACGACTCACTCAGATCGCCAAATACACAGAAGACTTTTACATCAAATGGATGACGCACTGGGGTTACAAGCCGACCCAGAAACATATGTTTCAATGGAAGCCCGATGGCCATGTCGAAGTCCTGTTTTTCCAGGGTGACAAGGGGCCAACGGAATACCCTGATGGAAGCTTTCGTCCCGCGATGATGCAAAAGCTAGCGAAGCAGCACAACATCCCACAAAACAATAACATCAACTGGGTCTTCGTCTATCTCGGCGATCCCCCCGCCCGTTACGACAACTTCAAGGGGTCTGGAAACTCCAAGGCCGGGGGCTGGGCCATGGCAAACTTCGACTCTTCACCCGGCGAAATTCGGACCGATCGAGGCATCGCAGAAGGGTTTCATGACGACTTCGCCCTGAAGGGCTGCATTCATGAACTCGGACACGGGCTCGGGTTGCCGCATATCGGGCCGAGACTAAAACGAGACTTAGGGAACTCCCTGATGGGGCCGATTAACCGCATCTGGCGACAGTATCTCGGACCGAAAGACCAACGGGGCTACCTGACTGAAGCCAGCGCAGCGATGCTTTATAAACACCCCCTCTTCTCCGGCACCTCAAAAGACCGCGACGTTATGCCAGACGTCTCACTTAAGTCCTTCCAGGCCCAATACGATCGCACGAAAAAAGTCGCGACGATCCATGGCCAGTTAGTCTCACAACATAAGGCCCATAGCGTTATCATTGTGGACGATATGGATAACAAACCGGGTGACTACTGGGTCCGCGCATATGTGGGCCGCGTCAACGAAAAGGGAGAATTCGACGTCGTACTCGACGAACTCGTCGACTGTGGCGGCACACTCCGAATCCTCTTCTGCTTCGAAAACGGCACCACCACCGGCAACGGCAAAACGCACGGCCTGCAAAGTGCTATCGAAAAACCGTACCGCTACACCAGAAAATCACACCAGTTCGACTGACCGACCGGAACGCGCGAACCTCTTGACGTCCCGATCACCCCGTCAAAAACTCCGTGCGTCAGATTTTCAATCTGACAAGACCAACCCGTACGCTACATTACCTAAACATCAAACAGCACCAAGTCCGACTGAAGCACCCGCAACCGCCCGGCACGATTCTTCACTGAGGGTTACCCCACCCGTCTCCCTCTCCCCCACTGGAAGGTCGTAGAGTGTAGGAGCGTCGACAGTGGGGGAGAGGGAGAGGCTGACAACAAAGATGACCAGTTGGCGAGGATCACAATCCGGGGAATGCCCCCGCCCTGTGACGACCCCGGAATTCCCGTGAGCCATGCGTCAGGGGGAAGCCTTCTCAAACGTCGGAAATCCATCTCTGTCGAAATCGTCGCTGAGAGACGGACAACGATGTCCGGTGTACGAAGTGCCGAGTCTGTTTCCATGGGGACTTCGGAATCGCCCTTCTTCGTCCCGTTGTCTGCTCATCTGGGGGCGATGTTACTGGGGGGGAACCTGTGGTTGTGTCTCTTCGGCTATCGGGACGGTCTCTTTTTGGAGCCGCATGAGGTTCCAGAAGCTCAAGCCGAGACCGAAGCACGTGAGGGTGCCGATGAGGAAGAGGGTGGGTTCCATATAGGAGAGCACATGTCTGGTGCCGTAGGTGGTGACGAGAACGTAGCCATCGATCCCTCGGGCCGGCTTGTAGTTGGGCAACACGTGTTCGAACCAGGACGGTTCTCGCTCAATGGTTGAGCCGTCGGACAGGGTCACTTTGCGGAGCGAGCGGTCGGAGAGGAGTTGATAGTCCTCTGCCGTGACGACTTTCGCTTCATAGTATTCGGGATTCAGAGAACGATACTGGGCATCGGCGAGCACAAATCGAGTGAAGACCCATTGCGAAACGACATGAAACAGAATGCACGCGAACGCCATGAAGAGCAACATGCTTCGCGAGGCGGGAGTCGAAAACCTCCGTTTGAGCTTCTGCGTGAGTGTCATGGGTCTGCTCCTGAAGGAGGGTGTGGAATGAAAAGTCGGAGTTGGGGCAGCGTCAGGATTTCGGTTTGACGGTGACTCGACCATCGGTGTGATGCACCCAGACGGTCCCATCCGGGGCGACTTGGCGCCCCGCCTCCTGACTCAACAGAGCGGCATGGAAACCGGCGAACCAGCTTCCGGCCACCATGACCACCACGCAGGCTGCCAGGGGAAACCAGGCGATCTGTTGCCAGAATGTTGGTTGTTCGGGGCGCAAAGGCTGCGGTGCCGATTGACGACCCCAGAGGGCCGAGAGTGCCCGGGCTGTCACCTCGGCTGGTGGTTGATCGGATCCTGAAGTGGCGAGCAGATCAGCGACCGCTCGGTCGACGATGTCGAAGTCATCTGAGGACATGTTCACTGCTCCTGTTGTCGGGTGAGTTTGTCGCGAAGTGTCACACGGGCTCGGTGAATTAAGACCGCCGCGTGATTCGTGGTCATGTTCATGCTGCGGGCGACCTCTTCGTTCGGCAAGCCGTCGATCCAACGCAGCGAAAAGGCCTCGGCCTGATCGGTCGGCAGCAAGGCGATCTCACGTCGAAGATGCTCCGCAAGGTTCTGATTGTCGATGGACTCTGTCGCGTGCTGTGAAGAGGGATCTCCCAACTCGACCTCGGGAAGTGATTCTGTCCGACGACGATAACGGGACCGGAGAAAGTCGATGGATCGGAGTGTCGCCAGTCGCTTGAGTAATGCGGGCCAACTCTGCACCTGTTCCCGCTGCGACAGCTCATAGGCTTCCATAATGACCGTCTGAAAACAGTCCGCAGCATCACTCTCGTTCCCCAACATCCGCAGAGCCTGCTTCCAGACCACCGGCCCAAAGTTTTCGATGATCTGCGGCCAGTCCTGCACGGCGATTTCCCGGTCTATTGAACGTGATTGCTGATCAATTGGTCGAAGCCACCCCGACACAGATTACAAACATTCCACAAGAATCGGTGAACAGTCGTCGTTTCCCTCTCCCCCCGCTTGCTTCCGGCGGGGGGGCGTTGTAGCTTGATGTCTCCCATAATTGATGCTCTGGGTTCGATCGGTTTCCGAACAACCGCAGGGTCGGGCTGTTTTCCTACTCCGCACGACGCGTTGAGAGCCATTTTGATGAACGATTCCTCCATTGATTCCCCGCAGAACTCCCTCGTCGAACAACAACGGCAAATGATCGTCGACGCCCGCAAGCAGGGGGCGGGGTCGCTGTTGGTGGCGTTCACGAAACTCTCGGGGCCGGGGTGGTTGCAGTCGGCCATCACACTCGGCGGCGGCTCGCTGGCGGGAAGCCTGACGCTTGGCGTCATCGCCGGTTACGGGATGATGTGGTTGCAGCCCCTCGCCATGATCCTCGGCGTCATCATGCTGTCGGCCATCGGGTACGTCACGCTGTCGACGGGCGAACGTCCGTTTCAAGCGGTGAACAAGCACGTCAACCCAGTCCTCGGCTGGGGCTGGGCCATCGCGACGATGATGGCCAACTTCGTCTGGTGTATGCCGCAGTTCGCTCTCGGAACGAGTGCTCTGCAACAGAATTTGGCCCCGAGCGTGCTGGGGGGCGGGGACTTCTCGTACAAACTCATCTGCTCGGTGATCCTGTTTGCCGTCGGCTTTGGGGTCGTCTGGTTCTACAACTCGGGAGGCTGGGGGATTCGTCTGTTTGACTGGATTCTCAAGATCATGGTGGGTGTGGTCGTTCTTAGCTTCTTCGGGGTCGTCGCTAAGATGACCACCAGCGGCGCCCTCAACTGGGGGGAGATCCTCGCAGGCTTTATCCCGGATGCTTCGTTGTTGACGTCGCCGGGGGCGAAGCTCAAACCGTTCGTTGAGGCGACGGGCTCGTTTCAGGAATACTGGTCTCAACTGATCGTCTCGCAGCAGCACAAGGTGATGATTGCGGCAGTCGCCACGGCGGTCGGCATCAACATGACCTTTCTGTTGCCCTATTCGATGCTCTCGCGCGGCTGGGACAAAGACTTCCGCGGCCTCGCGATTTTCGACCTCTCGACCGCACTCGTCATCCCGTACGTCCTGGCGACCGGTTGCGTGGTGCTGGCCGCAGCGGCTCAGTTTCATGGGAAGCCAGAAACCGGGCTCGTCGCTATTTACAACCCCGCAGCCGAAGTGTTGCCTGCTGACACCCCCGCCCCGCTCGCGAAGTTGCAGAAAAGCTTTGATGGTCTGCTCGATGGTCGTTTGAAAGCAGACGAGACACACAAAGCCGAGGTCTCCGAATTGCAGAAGACACTCGGCGATGAGGCCGCCAACAAAGAAGCCAAGGATGCCGCAACCGCACGACTCAAGGAACTGCGGGCGATGCTCCCCGTCGGGGACTTAAAGATCGCGGCAGCACTTGCCGAGCGGGACAATCAGAACTTTGCCGACTCACTCGCCAAGCTGGTCGGCAAGGACTCGGCTCAGTGGCTGTTCGGAATCGGCGTACTCGGCATGGCGGTCTCGACAATCATCATCCTGATGCTGATTAATGGTTTCGTCGTGTGCGAAATGCTCGGCGTCCCCCCTCAAGGGGCCGCTCATCGACTGGCGGCCGCCGCTGCGGGACTGGTCGGGGCGACCGGGCCGTTCTTCTGGGGGAAGTCAGCCGCCTACCTGGCGTTGCCAACGTCGATGATCGGACTGATGCTGTTGCCGATTGCGTATTGGACCTTCTTCTTCATGATGAATTCGAAGAGCCTGATGGGGTCAAACATGCCTCAGGGTGCGGCGAAGGTTCGCTGGAATATCCTGATGATTCTTGCGGCTGGGGCGTCGACATTCGGAAGCCTGTGGAGCATCGCCAACAGCGATTATCCGAAACCCCTGTTCGGTGTGCTCGGGGCGTTTATCCTGCTGGCGGTGATTGTTCACTTTGTCCGTAAGACCCCCGAAAACAGTGACGCGGCAACGTAAGTCTTTGCTGGGTCTCGTCGACGTTTCGGATCGCACGTCAAGTGTTGGCCGAAACGGGGCGATGTCACAAATCACACAACCTCACACACATTCATCCTCCGATTCGAGCGTCCCATGAACCCGACCAACGTCCGCCTCTCTGTGATGATGTTCCTCCAGTTCTTCGTCTGGGGAGCGTGGTTTGCGACGCTGGGGAAGTGTCTGGCAGACAACGACTTGGGGTTGCTCGGAGGGGGAGCGTATGGCAGTGCTCCACTTGCCGCGATGATCGCCCCGCTGTTTCTCGGACTGATCGCAGACCGCTTCTTTCCGTCGCAGTTGGTGATGGGCGTGCTCCTCATTCTGGGGGGTGTGTTGCTCGGAATGGCTCCCTCAGCCGCGACCAACGCCATGCCTCATTACAAAGTGGTGAATGAAGCCACAAAGGTCTGGAATGATGCCAAAAAAGCAGCAGAAGCAGCACCAGAAGACAAGGAACTCGCTCAGGCGGTCGTGACTGCTAAGACAGCCGAAGACGCTGCAAACGCCGTTGCGGCTCCATACGGAAACGTCGTGCTCTGGTTGTTCATCGCTCACATGCTGTGTTACATGCCGACACTCGGACTGAGCAACACGATCGCCTTTACGCACATCCCCAACCAAAGCGACTTCCCGAAGATTCGGGTCTGGGGGACGATCGGCTGGATCGCGGCGGGCCTCATCGTTGGGTTCCTGGGGTGGTCTGCGTCGTTCCACATGTTCACTCTGGCTGGGGCCGGCTCGATTGCTCTGGGGGTCTACTGCCTCACACTTCCAAACACTCCGCCGCCAGCGAAGGGGAAGCCGTTCGACATCCGAACTCTGCTGATGCTCGACGCCTTCAAACTGCTGGCGAACCCTGCCTTCTTTGTGTTCCTCCTCTGCTCGACGCTGATCTGTATCCCTCTGGCCTATTACTACGGGATCACCTCGAACCTTCTGGGACAGGTCGGTTTCGATGCCCCGGCCTCGACGATGACGATCGGCCAGATGAGCGAAATCTTCTTCATGCTGCTCATTCCCTTCTTCTTCAGGAAGCTCGGCGTCAAACTGATGATCCTCGTCGGAATGGCTGCCTGGGCGATTCGCTATGTCCTCTTCGCCTATGGGGCCTCTCATCAGTCTGTGGCCATGATTCTGATGGCGATTGTGCTGCACGGGATCTGCTACGACTTCTTCTTCGTGACAGGCTTCATTTACACCGACCGCAAAGCCCCGAGAGAGATTCGCGGACAGGCTCAGAGCCTGCTCGTCTTCTTCACACAAGGGGTCGGGATGTACTTCGGCTACATGGTCGCTTTCGGTCAGTTTGGCGGCACCGTCACGAAGTACGAAGCTCTCAACACAGCCATCAGTTCTGCCAAAGCTGCTGAGACTCTCACGTTCGGTGAATCGTTGGCCCGGATGGTCTCCGTCAGTATACCTCAAGGGTTAGACTCTCTTTTGGTCAGCGAAACGATGCAGCAGTGGCAGACCTTCTGGCTTGTCCCAGCCGCCATGGCCGGAGGGATCCTCCTCCTGTTCGCCCTCGCCTTCTGGGACAAATCCGCCGACGGTGACACCCCAAGCGACACCGCATCAGAGGCCGAACCCGAACCAACCCCGACCGAGGCCTAGGTGCATTCCCGCCCCGCGACGGCGTTACCGGCGCGGGGCAGGTTGTGCGGACGTCTTGTCTATAGCAGCGGGTCGAGGTGCGGACGGGGAGCAAGGAGTTTCTTCCACACTTTCCGGGCTGCCTGATGATCGAGACGGGCCAACTCGGTGCGACGGGTGTCGAGGGTGTGGACGAATCCTTGGGCGTTCCGTGCGTACACGAACGGCAGGCAGATCGCGAACACACGCAACGGCTGCCCGGAAAACTCGGGAACTACGCGCAGTCGGACCATCTCTGTCGGCGGCAGACCGACATCGCAGCGATCCCAGAAGTACGAAGGCAACTCGATCGACTGCCTCAACACCGTGATGTAGTCGCCACACGCGATGTCTTCTCGCGCTACGGTCGCCGCAAGGGTTGCTGCTCCAGAGACCTTTTGGCGAGACTTTGACATGGTGAATTCGAAAGGGTTTCGAGGAAGTTCAACGGCGACGCGCTGCATCTCCCGCAAGCAACGTCCATCAGGGAATCGCCGGGTGAGACACCCCGAAAGGGATGTCGGTTCGGGGTCACCAAGACTCGCCACCGAATGTGGCGTCGGAACATCCCCCGTTCCGGACCGTTCCCACCAGTACCCGCAGCGATGTCGATCGGGGGCATGCCCCACATGGCATCTTCCCAAACCAGAGGCGTTAGCCGACCCGAACCTCCCTCTCCCCCACAGGGGAGCCCTTTTTAATAGGGGCATCGACAGTGGGGGAGAGGGAGAGGCTGGCAGCAAAATTCACAGGTTGACGGCAAACATCACAAGTTGGCGAGGATCACAAACGGAGGAATGCACCCCTGTCGATCTTCTCGGACAAATTCGTCTTGCGGGGTTTTTCGATCTTCGACAGGATGCGGGGATGAACGCTCTGCTTCCGAAACTATGTCTGGTCGGGATGCTCCTCTTGGCGATGGGGGGAGTGAAGGGGCGGGTGTTGCTGGGGGAAGAGCAGGGGCCGGCCTTGTCTCGTGATCTCCCCCCGTTGTCGGCTCCCTCGCGTGATCTCCGTCCATTACCTGCGCCGCCGTATGAACCGGCCACTCCCAATCAGCCCGCACCGGATGTGTCACTGGGTCCAAGTCCACAACGGACGACTCCCAGCGGGCCGCACGTCCCGAATCTGGAGGACGTGCCGGGCGGGATGCCGTTGTGGTCGACGCTGATTCGGGGGGTCGTGCTCGATGCTTTGCCGCGAGATTACGAGAATCGCAAACATTGGGGGATGACCAAAACGGTCTTCGCGGGGGTCAACGTACGTAACGATGGGTTGAAGGTTCGTATCTCGAAGAAGACGAGCGAAGTGAGGCACGGAAACTGGCGACGTTATCGGATCGAGATTCCCGATCCGGATCGGAATTTTTTCTTCGAGATTCAGAAGATCGAGTCGCCTGAGCCGGGGCTGTATACGTTCCAAATTGTCGTCGTTTGCCGATCGCGAATTACGTCGCACTACGAGAACTGGACACTCGGAGTCAAAGGGATCAATCTCTCGACGGTCGCCAATGCGACGCTGCGGGCGAGGCTGTTTTGCCAGTTACGACTCCGTCATGAGCGAGTCTCCGGACGGATTTTTCCTGATCTCGTCATCGAGCCGGAAGTGAGTCGTGCCCGCGTCGCTCTGACCGGGCTGGATGTCCATCACATCGGCAAGATTGGGGGGGACTTAGCTGAATTGATGGGGAACAGTTCTCGCTGGATGGTCGAAGACATCGTGCAAGGTCAGGAAGACCGCATCGTCAAGAAAGCGAACAAGGCGATCACCAAGAACAAAGAGAAGCTCCGTCTGTCGACGGGGAAGCTGTGGTGAAGTCGGAGCGCTGAGGAGAGTGGTTCCCCCGACGCGATCGGGGGGCTTTGAGTGCGTGATGATTGTTGAGCGTGATGACTATTGAGCGACGGGGGTCGGGACGAGTTGCGGCTCACGCGGGGCGTCGGTGGTCATGACGGGGGCCATCGCGGGGGAGAAGAACAGCACCGAGAAGAATATCGTCGAGGCGAACTGCATCCATGAGAAGGGAATCCCGGCGACATACGATGCGACGAGGCCGCTGAGGTCTCGGGTGTAGCCGGTCGGCGGGGTCATCATGGGGTCGAGCCACCACGAACTGAAGTTGGTCACGAGAAAGAAGAGAACCGCCCCCAGAGTTCCGGCTCCCAAAGCGGTTCCAAATCCGACACTTCGACCTCGCAGTGACTTCCCAACGAGCAAGAACATCGCGAATCCGACCAGCGGAAAGAGAGCCATCGGGGAAAGGGCATCGCTCAGTTTGTTCGTGATGACCGCGATCAACAATGTCCCGACGACATACGCCAGCAGCGGTGCAAGGTAGGCCCAGATGCGGTTGCGGTAAGTCGCCGCCGAGAAGAGACAGAGCCCATACAACGGCGAGAAGTTGGCCGGGTACGCGAGCCACTCGGGGCCTTGAACCAAGCTGGCCACATAGGCCGGCAGGCGAATGAGGGCACAGATTGTCAGAATCACCAGGATTGGCAGCAGGCGGGGTCGGGACATGAACTTGTTCCGTCGTTTCAGCAAGTAAAGGAGACACAACCCGGATCAGTTGCCCGGGAGATGCAATCGATAACAGATCAGAAGCGAAAACGAAACTGTATCACGGTCTGCAGAGGCAAAAAGTCGACAAGAATTCTCGCGGATTGGCCGGGGAGGGACTCCACGTTACAATACCGGTCGATATTCCCCTCCTTTCATGCGTAACAACTGGAGCGAGTTCGATGAAAGGTCCCGGTCTGAAGTATGAGATGGAAGTGCGTCGACTTTGGCGTTGTTCAAAGTGCGGGGCCGAGCGACGCCTCAGCGGGAACACGACATCGGTTCCATGTCGTTGTGCGGCCGACAAGTTCATGCAACTGGTTGACGAACCGAAGTTCAACCGTCCGACGAATCGTGAGGTCGATGTCTACGTGACGCCGGAAGAATTCTCGGCGACGAGTCCGATTCGCCCGACGTCACCCCTGGCGACGCTGACACTTCTGCCGACTCGTCTTCGGTCGTCGCGGAGTCGTCGTCGGTCCCGAGTTTGGCCGAAGTCCTTGACCGAGAAACGGCGGTCAATCCGGCGTCAGAGCAGAAATCTTCCCCGCCTCGTGCCGACAAAGAGACCACCATCAGCAAGGACGCAGCCAATGCGTCGGTTGAAAGTCGGAAGCGGGCTGACAAAGCGGCATCCGTCGATCCTCGCGATTCTGATGACTCCGAATTCGGTGTCGATGCGTCTGGCCACTCGATCATCGAGCCGTCGACTGGTCCCGACAGTTCTACGACTCCGGAAAACGCCGAGTCCAAACCGAAATCCCCCCGCCGTCGCCGAGGCCGCGGAAAACGCCCCCCACAAGCCGGTGGCTCCGGCAGCTAGGTGACATCGCTGAGTGTCGGACTGTTTTGTGATGGGAGAGACAATGGCTGGGTTCGAGTATTCGAAATGGGATGGGTCGGAGGAGTTCACGCCGCAGTCGGCTGATGAACTGTTTGATCAGGTCTCGGAGTATCTCCTCGATTACGGGTCGCAGATCCTCGAAAACCTGGAAGACTGGGCCGAGGAGCATCCCGACCTCATCGACATGATGGTTAAACAAGGGTTGGTTGAACGGGATCGCGAAGGGAAGTTTTCAGTCACGCCACGTGGGATGCGACGGGTCGAGAACAAGGCGCTCGAGGCACTGTTCGACGTCCGTGGCAAGGGGGCGCCGGGGAAGCACGACACCAACTTCCGTGGGCAAGGGCAGACGGTTCTCGAAGACCTCAAGCCGTATCAGTATGGAGACCCGATCGCCAACCTCGACATGCAGGAGACACTGAAGAACACTCTTGTTCGGCAAGGGGGGGAGAGGCCGCTCCGCATCTCGGAAGAAGACCTCGTGATCCACGACACCGAGTATCAGTCGACCTGTGCCACCGTGGTTCTGCTCGACATGTCTGGCAGCATGATGAGGTATGGCAAATACGGAGCCGCCAAACGGGTCGCGATGGCGTTGCAGTCGCTCGTCCGGACGCGGTATCAGGGGGACTGGCTGCAAGTGGTCGGATTCTATAGCTATGCGTCCCCACTGACGACAAAGGAACTCCTTTACTCGGCCCCCAAACCGGTCAGCCTGTTTGACCCGCGCGTGCATCTGCGGATCAACCTTGACTCGCCTCCCAGCTTCGTCCCCGAGCACTTCACCAACATTCATGCCGGTCTGCAATTCGCCCGACGACTTCTGAAGAAACAACCAGCTCAGAACCGTCAGATCATCCTCATCACCGATGGTGAACCGACCGCCCACATCGAGGGGCGAGACCTCATGCTCATCTATCCCCCCGGAGAAAAGACCGCCCGGGTGACACTCGCCGAAGCAAAACGCTGTGCCTTGGAGGGGATTCATGTTTCGAGTTTTGCACTCGTCGAAGACTACTTTTATTTCGGGTTGATGAACTTCGTCGAACAACTCGCCGAAGTCACGGGCGGCCTCAGCGCCACCGTCAACGCTCAGGACATGGGAAACATGGTGATCAACAGCTTCGTCGGCGGCAGAAGAGTCAAACGCCGCGCGTGAAAGATTCGGTGCAATTGGGGACACGCTGGCGTACCTGCCAGACTGGGGCAGCGCCAACAGGGCACGAGACGTCACGGGCCTGGGGGTTAAATCAGCACGCGACCACGGCTCAGTTGGCTGAGGTCGCTGAAGAGGGTTTCCAGGCAGAGGGGGACCGGCATCGATTGTTTCAGGTCGGTCTCGGCGGCGATGCAGCGTTCGAGGGCGTCGGCGAGATAGGTTGCTCCGCGAGGTTCTTCGGCTCGATACAGGCCGGCAAACGCGGGACGGGGAGCAGTCTCCGAATTGACCTCCTGCAAAAGGCGACGAAAGTATTCGACCGCAAAGCGAACCAGCCAGTTCGCGTTGTGACGTTGCGTCCCTGTATCGCCCCCCAGTTCATCGAGGGCCTGCTGAGCTTGATCGAACGCCGCGACCGCATTGAAGTCTCGCTGACTGAGCAACGTATTGATGACCGTTCGCAGCTGACGCAAGTTCGGATCGATCAGTTGCTTCGCCGTGTCCAGACTCCCGTCACTGAGTCGGGCAATCTCCAGCGCCGCAGTTCGGTCGGCAGACCACTCAAGTGAGATGATCAGGTCCGACAGGTCGGTCTCGCTGAGGGGCGAAAACAACAATGGCTGACACCGCGACCGAATTGTCGGCAACAGGGCATCAATGCTCGGACTGATGAGAAACAGAATTGATCCCGACGGCGGCTCTTCGAGGGTCTTCAACAGGGCGTTGGCACTCTCTTCGTTCATCTTGTCGGCGTCATCGATGATTGCAATTCGTCGACCGGCTGACATGGGACGGAGAGATAGATCGTGACACAGCCCCTCTTTACCGCGTCGCTCTTTCTCTCCGGCGATCAGGCCGATGGGAAGTTCTCGCTTCCCTTCCGGACAGCCGACGGTCAGCAGATCGGGATGGGTCCCGGCCAGGACCTGACGGCAGGCGGAACATTGTCCGCACGCTTCGAGATCGGAGTCGTCGGTTTGTTGACAGAAGAGGGCTTGCGTCAGCTTGCGTGCGACGAGTCGTTTGCCGATGCCGGAGGGTCCGAGAAACAAGAACGCATGAGCGGTCCGTCCGCGAGCGATCGCCCGTCGAAACATGTCGACTTGTGGCTGATGTCCCCGCAGGTCAGTCCAGATCATGGAATCGGTCTCGACGAGAGGTCAGAGTGTCACCGCGGTCAACCGACACGTATCTGTTGGCCGAGCGTGTCGATGATATCCCGGACCGACCAGGTTTCGGAAGAGACTCGCAGCGACTCGTTGTCGTCAATGAGCTTCTGCATCCGGCGTTCGGCCGCGACGACGGTCGAATGGTTGCGTCCGCCGAAGTACTGACCGATTTCGCTGTAGGCGGCAGGGGTGAGACGACGGGCGAGATACATCGCCAACATCCGGGGTTGAGCCAACGAACGGCTTCGGTCGCTCGACCTCAAGTCGCTGGCACTCACTCCAAACATCTGACAGACGGCGGTTTCGACATCGGGCATCCGCACAACTTTGCGGCAGTCTCGTTCGAGTTTCGTGAGGACTTCACGTGCCGCCGTAATGCCAACCCGTTTTCCATGAATAGACCGCCAGACATTGAGGCAGTTCATCGCACCAGCAAGTTCTCTGACACTTCGCGTAAATCGGCTGGCGACAAAGTCGAGTGCCCCATCGGTGACATCGACCCGCAGCCTTGCAGCGAAGCGCTTCACAAACTCTTTCCGTGTGCCATCGGTCGGGGGATCGATCCGACAAACCATCCCCGACAGGCAGCGTGTGACCAACTCTTCCGACAGGCGTGTCGTCATGCGGGGATGTCGGTCTCCAGTCATCACCACCTGCCGACCGTGTGATTCCAGTTGCTGAATGGTGTGCAGGAACTCTTCCTGAATCCCCTTCTTCCCTTCCAGAAAGTCGACGTCATCGACGAGTAACACATCGCAGTTTCTGAATCGCTGTCGAAAGGATGGGAGCGAGCGTTCACGAAGGGCCGTCGTGAAGCAGTTGGCGAATGTCTCTGCCGTCAACAAAATGACTTGCAGTGACGGATAGTTCCGTTTGATCTGACGACAGATTCCTTCGAGGAGGTGCGTCTTTCCGTTGCCGACCCCTCCATAGAGATAGAGCGGATTGAGTTCGGAACCGGGTGCGTCGGCGACCTGTTGCGCTGCGGTGCGTGCGAGCTGATTGCAGTCTCCGACAACGAAGTCTGCCAGGGTGGAGAGTCGGCGTTCGCCGGTCAAGGGAACCCTGGAGGGGGGGACCTCTTTCGTCACTTCGTCGAGTGCCGCATCGGAATCGGCGTCAGTCGTTTGACGGCCGACGGATCGTTGAGTGGGGGCCCCACGACCGGTGGGGGACTTGGCGGATGGCGAGAGTGAGAGTTTGGCATCGACCTCGAAGCGCAACCTCAGCCCGGAACCGAGGACGGAAAGGACCGCCTGCTGGAGATTCGGGACGAAACTCTTTTGAATCCAGTTGATGAGGTACGGACTTCCAGCGGTGACGATGAGTTCGTCTCCGGCCAGAATCAGTTGCGTTTTCCCCTCGAACCATGAGCGATATCGCCGGTCGCCGATCGACTCTGCGAGATGACTCAGGATGCGGGCAACGTCCTGCTCACCGTCTTGTGAACTGGGTAGCATCGTGCAAACCCCGGACGACTGATCGTTGCAGACCGCGATCCCAACCCAAAGCGGGATACACGTCAGCACTGACACCTTCAAGGGCCACGACAACCAGTATGGCGAACACAAGTGTCGACAACTGGCCGATTGGTTGATGGTGTGACGAGCAGGCGTCGATTGTAGATGGAAGGTTAACCGAAACGTCAGGATGACGTAGCGGGGGAAGGCCACAAGAGACGTCCTTCGATTTCCCGGCAGGCAGTTTGCCTGTCCGGAAATGACCCTTCCTTGGATGACGACTGTTGCCAGTCGTCTGCAGTGGCTGACTCAACTGAGGCCGATCCTACCGTGCTCTGGCCGAGAGTCAAATCTAAATGTTCCATGATTTTTTTTGTTGGAAACATGTGTGCTGTTTACCTTGCAATGGAAGCAAAAAGTCCTCCAGTCTCGAATCGAAAAAAGGTCATGCCAATGTCAACAATCCGTCAAAGAGATGTTGGCCGATGTTGGAATGACGTGAGCTGGATCGCTCACATCCTGCTCATCCTGCAAAGTTCTCGGATCAGATTCTCACGTCTCTCGCCGCTCGACAAGAGACCAACATCTCCCAAAGCTGAGCCGCCCGGTTGCGCCCGAAGTGCCCGATGCGGGGTACAGTCGCCCATTGAAAGGTTGTTCTCATGGCAAACAGTTTCGGTCCTCGTCGATCAGACGCGGTTCCAAGGCCCCACCCCCAATGGGAAACGCACACCGCAGAGCGAGAATCGTCTCAGATTCGGTAGCGATCGGGAGCCGAACTTGCTATCCTTCTCACTTGGTAGTCGGGGCAGCAGGCCCGCAAGATTTCCTCCTTCAACCTGATTGATGGCAGTTATGGCTCGGAGTCGTTTACAGTTGAGACGAGAGGCGGAAGCGGCTGAAGGTCGCGAAACGCCTGTAAAGAAGTCGGCTGCGGTCAAGAAGAAGGCCGCCAAGGCGGCCACCAAGTCTCGTAAGAAGGTCAAACCCACCGAGCGAAAACGACTCGTCTGGGCACTGTACAGCAACACCCTCAAGGAAGAAGGCCGGTTCCCTTACGATCAGCGGAAAGAAGCTGACGAGAAGCTTGAGCAATTGCTCGCCCGAGGGAAAAAGCTGTACTTCTTGCAGGCGATCAAAGAGCCGATTTCCGGCGAACCAATCACCATTGCCGCCGCCCTCAGCGATGACGATGACGTTCCAGCGGTCAAGAAACGAAAGAACCGCGACGTAAGCGACGAAGAAGAATAGGCGTCAAAAGTGGTCGTCGTCTTCTGTCTGTCGCAACCTTCTCTCTGACGCAACAGAGAGAGTGAAACAACCAAAGAGCCGTCCGGTCACCCCGACCTGACGGCTCTTTTCGTTTCGCACTCATGGTCACCACAACGTCGCGGCAGGAGAGCCGTTGTGGTCTCACCTTCTGAGTGACGACACGCCGCGAACGGCGGAAATCGTTTTCCGTGGAAACTCATCAAAGTGACGGATATGGACATCTATCGTACGGAGCCACCACAGCAGCCCTCGTGAACAGTACGACGGTGATCGAGCTTCGCCCGCGGTTACTTGGGGGCGTCTTTGGCTTTCATCTTGGCGTCGAAGTCGGCGATCCAAGTCTTTGGTTCTTCGTCAAATGCGGCCCGACAGCCAGAACAGCAGACGTAGAAGGTCTTTCCCTCGAAGCTGACCGCAGCGGTGCCGAGGCCACCGGAGACAACGCATGTTCGGTCGCCGTAATCGGTGTCGCTGAGAGCGAACGAGGTTCCGAGTCGCTGAGCCCCCAGGGTGTCAAACACGAAGTAGTTGCTCCCCCGCTTCTTCGCGAACTCCATGAGGTAGCGGTTGTTCTGCTGCTGGTTGACGACGATCTGCCATTGATCTTTCGACGTCTCGGGAGCGACCTGCTGGAACTGCAACTTGTAGGTCCGCTGCGGCTTATTGTCGTCGCCGGTTATCTCGGTCACAGGCTCGGAGAACTCCCCTTCCAAAGTACGAGTCTCACCTTCAGGGGTGACGGCGGTCATGACGTATTTCTCCGTCGCCGGGTCAAAGGTGACGCGGGCCGACAGGATGTACTCGCCGACCGGGGAGGACATCACGATCGCGGGTTGACTGCGGTTGGTCTTGAAGTCCCAGATCCACTCCTGTTGTTGCAGTGCATCGGAGGTTCCCGCCTTCTTACGTTGAATGACCTGCCACTGATCGCGAAGAATCTGCAATGGTTGCAGTGCTGCGAGCACGGTCTCTTTGTTCGACGATTTCGTTGTGTCGCCTGTCTTGTTGGATGCCGTCCCTGGTGTTCCTGCCGCTTCCGATCCTGAACCGGCTGGGTTCCCGCTGAGGGAGATTTTCGGGATCGACATCGGGGTAGGTGGTGAGACGGGGCCCTGAGTCGGTGTCCCGATCGCCGGAACATTTGTGGCGGAAGTTGTCGGTGTCGAGTTGGCATTGGAGGTTGATGGAGCGTTATTCTCGACCGGGGCGGGGGCCGGGGCCTCGCTCCCACCACAACCGACAAACAGCATCAGCAGTGACGCAACAGGAGCAAGCAGCAGAGTCCGCGATTCCAGCAACATGAGAGTCTCTCCAATCAGATCAACGTCAGAACGCAGGAGTCCCCAGCGACACCAGCCGGCCTGCCCCTTAGTATAACGCCCTGATCGTTCGGCGACGACAGGAGTTTTTTCCATGGTCACGATTGTTCGAGTCGGGCGGCCTCACGGACGGCGGTCTGCGAGCCACTACGGGGTGCAGTAGTCGATGAGACGTGAAATCTCATAACGCAATTCGGTGCGGGGGATAATGCGATCAACGAAGCCGTGCTCCAACAGGAATTCGCTGGTCTGGAATCCTTCGGGAAGCTCTTGTTTGACGGTCGACTTCACCACGCGCGGACCGGCAAACCCGATCAAGGCCCGGGGTTCGGCGATGACGATGTCACCCAAAGAGGCAAAGCTGGCTGCGACGCCCCCCATTGTCGGGTCGGTCAACACCGAAATAAACAGACCTCCCGCTTCGTGGAACCTCGCCAAAGCCGCGGAGACCTTCCCCATCTGCATCAACGACAATATCCCTTCGTGCATGCGGGCTCCGCCACCGGAACCGCTGACGATAACCAATGGGAGTTTGAGGTTGGTGGCTGCTTCGACGGCTCGCGTCAGCTTCTCCCCAACGACCGAACCCATGCTCCCCATGATAAATGCCGAGTCTGTCAGGCCGAAGACGAGTGGTCGTCCGCGCATGTAACCTCGACCGACCAGACAGGCATCCTTCAGTCCGGTCCGTTTTTGTTCCGATATGAGTCGGTCTTTGTAAGGTTTCTTGTCGACGAATCCGAGCGGGTCGACGGAGACCATGTTTGGGAACCACTCCTCGAAACTGTCTTCGTCGAGCAACTGTTGGATTCGAGTCTGTCCCGAGACGTAGAAGTGATGTCCACAGTCAGGACAGAGTCCCATCCCTTGTTCGACCTGCCGCCGAAAGACGGTGGCGTCGCAGGCGGGACAGCGAATCCAGAGTCCCTCGGGGACTCCACGCTTCTTTCGCAAAGGTTGGGGGACTGGGGGATTGGGCTGCCCCGGTTGATCGACAGAACTCATCTCGGCTTCCTGACACGCGCACGGCGACCCGCAGATGGAATGAAACCAAGGCCGCTTCCGACATCAAGTTCCCGGATGTCGCCCTCTCTGTCAATCGAGAGCTGCCGCCTGGTGATTTTTCAGAGTCGAAACTCAGCGCACGAAGGGCAATTCTGCCGGTCAGAAGCGGTCCAACGCGACAGAGGTGGACCTCCGTCGTCAATACAGTTCGGCACAGCGATTGCGGAGGCGTAGCCGACGCGAGGCTCCTTCTCCCCCGTGAGCGACGTGCCACTTCAACCTGCGTTTCTAAGGGGGGAGAAGGTTGGGATGAGGGGGCAGCGGTGGACTCTCATGTCGCAGTTTTGCGAAGTCGATGAAATGGATGCCCGACGCGAATCCCCCTCACCCCGGCCCTCTCCCCCACTGGAAAGACCTCTGAAATAGGGACGTCGACAGTGGGGGAGAGGGAGAGATGTGGTTCAACCCACATCGCAAGAATCGTGCCGAACGGTATTGCCTCCGTCGTACGGGTGAGGACGCGCTGCCGTTGAGCTTACATCACCGAGAAGTAGTTCTCGACGGCAAAGTCGAAAGCTTCGTTGGTCATTCGTTTCGGTTGAGCCTTGTAAAGGCAGTAGTTCCGAATCTGGAGCAACAGGTCGCGCGGCTGACAGTTGCGGAAGGGGCGACCTTTCGGGAGGTAGTGGGTGTTGATCAAGTGGTCGACAGCAGCCGGGTCGCAGACGATTCCCATTTTGGGAGCCATGATCTCGAACAGCTTACGAAAATGCTCCTCTGACGGATCGGGGACCATGATCTTATAAGGGATACGACGCAGGAACGCCCCATCGACCAGGTCGCGGGGTTCGAGGTTGGTCGAGAAGATGATCAATTGGTCGAACGGAACCTGAATCTTTTTGCCGCTCGGAAGGTTGAGGTAGTCGTAACGCTTTTCGAGTGGGACGATCCAGCGATTCAACAGCACTTCAACGGGCATTGTTTGGCGGCCAAAGTCGTCAATCACGAGTGTGCCGCAGTTGCTTTTGAGCTGGAGTGGAGCCTCGCAGATTTTCGACTGCGGATTCTGCGTGACTTCCAGTTCGTCCATGGTCAATTCCCCCCCGGCCACGATCGTGGGACGGACGATACGGACCCATCGCTGATCGATTCCCGAGCGATCGAACAGCCCGTCTCCGGCATCGATCGGCAACTCCTCGTGGACCCCAGGATCGAACAGTCTGATGAGGTCACCGTCGATCGTTAAGGTGCGGGGAATCCAGACACTCGATCCAAAGCAGGCCGTGAGTCGCTCGGCAATACTCGTTTTCCCATTCCCAGCCTCTCCGAAGAGGAACATCCCTCGACCCGAGTTGATCGCGGGGCCCAGTCGTTCAAACATGTCCTCGCAAATCAACAGGTCAGAGAACGCACGTTGGAGGTCTTCTTTCGTGGCCCCGATTCCGGCGATGGTTTGGGACTCCATGGCCTTGAGATAGTCGGTGAGGGCGACCGGAGCCGCTCCGGCATAACTGCACTCTTCCATGTAGCGACGAGCCCGGTCCCGACCTTGTTCGGTGATGAGGTACAAGTAGTCTCCCATCTCGGCTGATGACTTGTAGGAAAGCAACTGCTCCTGCTTCCAGAACTTCAACAACGGGTCCAGGATCGAGAACGGAATCTTGATATGCGAGCTGAGTTCGCGACCGGTTGCCGAACCACGCAGCAACAGAAACTTCATGACCAGTCGCTCGACATCTTCTTCGGTCAGGCGAGCTTGTTCGAGCGTGTCGGGCACCCGAGGGCGAAACGGTTCGCTATCGTCCCCATCAAGGTCCCCAAGCAAGTCATTGACCCGGTTGAACAGGTCTGAGAGATGTTCGTGCCCTTCAAGAAGGTCGAGTGTCGCGACCGATTTCTTACGGACCGCTCCCCGTCCCGTGTTGATGTACTCTTCTCCAGACTCTTCCGAGTCGTCGTCCGCGCTGTCGTTGAGATCGCTGTCTCGAATCGTTCCGGGAGCAGCCCCCTTCAACTCTTCTTCGCGAGCAGGTGCAGGAACTGGCGGGGCTGCGACGGATGGGCGACTGGCTCGACTCGCGGCAAGTTCCGCGAGGAGTTCGGCTGGAGTCAGTTTGCGGTTTTCGGAAGACATTGCCGGGCTCTATGTTGCAAAAAGGCATCAAGGGGTTCCTCGAAAACCTAGTTCACAAAACGCCCTGAGCGAGAAGTCAAACCCTCCGCGTGACCGAACTTTTCGACCGCCATTCCTGCAATCGTCACACACGTTACAACCGACCACCCCACCAGACACCCGCTCAATCCCCCCAACGGAGTTGAGGGGACCGAGTGCCTCCTGACGGCCCGCTGAACAACGACCGTGGGGCAGATTTTCCAATCTGACAAGACCAACGCGTGCGCTTTCTACCGAGACATCGAACGGCACCATGGCAGGCTAGAAAGCCTGCCCCACGATATTCAACAGGCTGTTGAGTTCTTCACCGATCAACAGAACTACTCGACGGGAACTCCGCTGAGTCGGGTGGGCCAGTTGAGGGAGGCGGCCGTGTCGAGGGGGTACTTCCAGACATCGGCGTTCGACATCGGCTTCGAGTTGTGCAGGTGGATGTTGGTACGAGCGGTTGCCAGGGCGAGGGTTTGAGGGATGTCGAGGAATCGCAGCACGTTCAGCAGGGCCGGTCCCTGGGTGTGCGACTCGGGGAGTCCCCACAGGTCGATCGACGCGACCGGGGACTCGTACAACGACGCATAAAGAGCCCAGACACCAGCATCGCGCGAACCTTGCAAATGCAGCGGGGTCGATTCCAAACCGGGCATCTGACGCACGGCTTGCATCGCACGGCGGACGTCCCAGACCCGCATCCCGTCAGCCGTCTGGCCTAACAGGGCGAACCGTCTGAGGATGTGCGTCCGCTGCTTCTCATCACGAGTCCACTCCGTCGGCCCGACTCCACGCGGTGCAACCCACGCCACTCCGCCCGATGAATCACTCAGCTGCTGCTTCAGAGCGTTCCACTGAGTACCGTCATCACCAGTTGACACTAAGGACTCATCCTTCTTCCCTAACATCGGCCCAACCATCTTTGCGAACGATTCCCACTCTGTCTGATCCATGACGATGAGTCCTACCCCCTTCAACTTCTCAACAGGCTCCTTCTCGCGATGGGCGAGATAGACTCGCAGGGTATAGGGCTCTTGGCTCACGAAGTCGTAAGCCGTGACTTGTATGCCGTCTTGCGTGTGACGGAACGCTTCTTTAATCGCTAACGGAGCGACTTCCCCACGAGCGTCGGGCCACGCTCGGAAGACCCGTGTGCTCAGCATCTCCATCCAGTGCTGACTGAGCTTCGACCACTCCGCATTGTTCCCGGCGACTACCGGTTCGACCGACTTAGGTACAAACCATTCTTGCACAGTGGTGACACGTTCGTCACTCGGGAGTTCCTTAAAGACCTTTAGTTGTTCGGGAGTAAAGAACTTCTCCGCAGGCTTGTCGATCACACGTCGCTCTCCCCCAAGAAAACGATCGAACCAGACAAACGAGTGGATATGCAACTCCTGAGTGTCAGCATGTCCTCCCTCCGTAATCTGTAAACCTAGCTTATCTCTTGCCCCATACAGATCATAGATTCGCCGGGTCTTAGCATAGACATCATAGACGCCATCCAAGGGAAAGATGCCATCTTTATCGGTGTTGGAGATTAAGAGTGGTCGGGGAGCCATAAGGGCCGCGAGCTTAGCAAAGTCCCATTCATAAGTGTTGACCATAAACATACAGTCGCAATGACCGGTAATGCAGTCGTCGACGACATGGTTTCGCATCGAGGTAATCCCCGCGACCGGAACTGCGGCCTGTACTCGATCATCCAATGCAGCGACCCACCAACTGTAAGCTCCGCCGCCGGAGCGTCCCGTCACGCCAAGTCGTTTGGCATCCACTTCGGGCCGCGATTCGAGATAGTCGAGGGCACGAATGCCGTTCCACGCTTCGACCCCGGCGGGGGTGTAGCCTCGGCTGTGCCACCACCACATGCCAAGCCGATGTGTCCCGTGATGAATCCCTTGAATTTCTCCTAACTGGATGGTGTCGATTGCCAGACACACATAGCCATGGCGGGCGTACCATTCGCCATGATGCTGGTAGTGCGTCTTGTTCCCATAAGAGACCCCATCCTTAAAGACGCCGCCATGTCCGCAGACGTACAAGATCGCGGGTCGCGGTTTCCCTTCCGTCTTAGGGAGATACAAATTCCCGGTAACATACAGTCCGGGACTCGACTGAAACTGCACGTTCTCGACGCGGAATTCGTCATGCTCGATGGTGCCAGTGACGACCGCGTTCAGGGGGGTCCGCTCGGGGAGTGGATCGAGCCCCAGCATCTCGAAGAGTTGCCGTCTGGCTTCGCCCCGCTGTGCCTCCCAATCCTCTTTCGAGTTGACCTCTTTCAAACAGTTATCGGCCACTCGTTCGGTTTCGATCCGAAAATAGTCCCGAATCAGTCGGTCTCCCTGAGCTGTCGGCGAGGGAACCGGCTCGTCAGCCGTCAGCGTGACCCCTCCCGTCGCCAAGCCCCCCAACATCAGCATCAGCAACAGCAAGATCGACTTCGAGACACGCACAGATCGAACCATGATGAACTCCATCAAGACCAGAATAAGAAGGCCCTTCCCTCGCTTCTACGATCTCCTGCCCTCTACCCCCAAAATCCTAATCTCACCCCTCCCTCAATCCTAACGCGGCTTGTGGCCGCAACCATAGTCCCCTTTCGCTCCGCGAATGTGACGCTCCTTTCGCGGAGCGAAAGGCGACAAACATGCGCGAATGTCGCATAGATGTTACAGAGTAAGATACGAAACCCTAACGCACCCCATCACCCGACTGCCAGGTGCAGTGCAATCTGACATGCATGCAAGAAACTCTCGATATGGAGCGTCTCGTTGACAGTGTGGATGCCATCCTGGCCGCAGCCGAGGGTGACGGTCGAAAGGCCATGTCGGGTCATCCAGTTGGCATCGAGTCCCCCGTTGACGACACGGGTCTCGGGGACCAGTCCGTGAGCCGTAATCGCCTGCATGGCCATCTGGACAACTGGTTCGCTCTCGGGAAGACGGAACGACTCGTACTTGTCTCGGACTTTGATCGTCACGCTTCCGGTAGCTCCCTTGGAGGACTGAACCTGTTTTGCGGCTTTTGTGAAGGCCTGTTGATAGGCGGTGACAATCTTCTGGCGGAACTTCGGGTTGTGACTGCGGACCTCGGCTGTGAGTTGGAGACGTTCGAGCACGACGTTGGTCGCTTCGCCTCCATGTAGCGAGCCAATGTTGCTCGTTCCAGCTTCCTTCCCTTTGACCACGAGTCCGTGCCAGCCGTTCTGTTGGAGGTCGGCAATGGCCACCCCGGCGATGACTGCCGCGCTCACGCCAACTTCGGGGTGTGCCCCCGCATGACTGGCGATTCCTTGAATGTCGATGTCGAGATGATCGGCCCCGGTCGCTCCAATGACCGCCATCTGCGGGGAGCCGCCATCCCAGTTGAAACAGAACTTCGGCCCCCCCAACTTCGATAGTCCGACATGTCTCGCCCCGACGAGTCCGACCTCTTCTTGAACCGGCCAGAACAACGTGAGTGGCGGATGCGGGGTCTGTTTCTCAAGCAGAGTGAGGATTGACTGCAAGACGACTGCTGCCCCGGCTCGGTTATCGCCCCCCAGAGCCGTCGACTGATCGGCAGAGACGATGAACTCCCCCTGTTTTTTCGGCTTCGCTCCAACGCACAGGGGGACGGTGTCGATGTGGGCCATGAGCAGTCGTCGCGGTCCCGGCAGCGTCCCCGGAAGCTTCACGATGAGGTTGCCGCACTCCCCTCCGAGTTCGCTCTTCTTGTGTGCGGTATCGCGGGTGATACAGGAATCGGGGACACCGGCCTGTCGAAGTTTCTCGATGATGAAGGCCGAAATGGCCCCTTCATGGCCACTTTTGCCGGGGATGGCCATCATCTCCATGACGAGTTTGACCGCACGGGCCTTATCGACGCCGGGGACCGAAGAGTGATCGTTGGACTCGCTACGTGACCGGGCCATGTCGTCATGCTTCTGGGTTGAGGTTATTCGCTCGGGTTGTTTGCGTCCATGTCGCTCCACTTCATCGCCTGATCCATCGGTTCGATGCGCAGCACCACCGCCCCGTCATGGAAGACTCGCACGGTGCCGGTTGACTCCGAAACGGCGATGGCAACCGCACCGGTCTCCTTGGAGATGGCTGCCGCGGCCCAGTGACGGGAGCCGAGACCTTTAGAAAGTAGAATTTCTCCGGCGGGTGCATCCAGGATACGACCTGCGGCAATGACGGCACCGTCAGAGGCAATGACGAATGCCCCATCAATCTGAGCGAGTTCTTTGATGCTCTCTCGCACGCGGGCACTGCGAATCATGCGATCTTTTTTCTGGTAGCCCTTGAAGGGGTCGTGGACCGATTCGTGAGAGTGTTCGAGCACCTTGCGATGTTGCCCGACGACGAACAACGTGCCGACCGGTTTTCCCTCGCGTCCGTCCCGTCCAATCTCCACAGCGAGGTCCACGACTCTCCGCAAGACATCGAGCGGAACCTGCGTTTCGAGTCGTTGTAAGTCGCGGCTGGTCAGCTTCGCGAGATGCTCGGAGAGGTCGATCACCCCGAGTGTGTCGATGGCGTCTTTATCGAAACTGGAGTAGAGGGCGAGCACCCGCGAGCCAGCTTTCAGGTACTGGTCGGCAATCGCTTCGACGAGCGACTGACTGAGTTGAATCTGCCGCGTCTGAGGCTCTTCGTGGAGCAGAACGATCGGGACCCCATCGGCTTTACTCGCCTCTTGGACCTCAAGGACATGCGATGCAACAACCAGCGAATACGGGGCGACGAGTTCGCGAATCTCCTTGAAGTCGTAGGCGGCTTCGGAGAGGACGAGCACCGCCCCTGCCCCGACATCCTCCGCCACACGACGGGCCGACCGGAGCAAGCTTTTCACAACAGATGGAATCTGTGTACGAGCCATAAACGCAACCTAAAAGTGCCAGGCACTCTGTGTTAGTTAGTGTATGTGTGTGATCGAATCCGTAACAAACATCTGTCGTCAGTACGAAAACCGGCACTCGTGCTGCGCGACAACGAAGTCTCCCCGCATGGCGGACATCATTGTTCACCACTTACTACTTCAGTCACTCAAGGGCGATTTCGACGGACAACGGACAAGAGGGCTTTGGTCTTACGAAACGCCCCGCCATCGTGTGCGAAAAGTCCGGGTCCGTGCTCCCTCGCACCAATCTGCCCGTTCCTGAAGAACTTCGATGTCAAAGACGTTCGATGTCGAAAATCGGCATAACCACCGAGTTTACGCGAAAAAAGCGGGTCGTCAATTCGCCTGAGAGTCGTGTTGTCGTGGATTGGCACAAGAACTGCGAGGATTTTTCTGGATGTTCGCTCCAATCGAGGATAGCGTGAAACCCTGACCCTCGAACTCCAGAGGAGCTTCGTCGTCTGAAGTTGCCGAGGCTCCCCCTTTCCTCACCCCTCGCTCGAAGAGGAATCCATGGCCGCTCGACCCCAGAAGACCACGGGAAGATCACCATCGCCCAAGATGCCGGACGCCACAAATCCAACCGACAAAAATCTGACCGACACGGTTGCTCCCCCCGCCGACATCGGCGCTCACCCGCTGACAACGACTAACCGGCTCACCCCGTTGGCTGCGTCGAATAACCCATGCAGCTCGCCCCACTCAGTTGAGTGCGAGGTCCAACGGCTCTTACTCGGGCATCCCGACCTTCAGTTCACGCAACTCTCCATCCATCGTATCAAAGGGGGCGTCTGCCTTGACGGCATCCTCGCATCACCGGGGCATCCCGACATCCCTTCGATCGTCCGACAAGTCTCCGGCGTGACCGACGTTATCGACCACCTCCTCTATCGTACCGAGCGTACCGAGTAACCAATGTTGCTCGGAAGTTGCCGACGAGCCCTTTGAACAACAACCGTGGGTCAGATTTTCCAATCTGACAAGACCGACGCGTACGCGATATGCCGAGACATCAAACGGCACCTGGGCAGGCTGGAAAGCCTGCCCCACCTTTCTCAACTAGCTATTGGCGAGGTGGAACTCGTGATTGACTTCCACCGTTTCCTCGCTGACGCTTCGGGCGACGAATAACCTGAAAACCTAACGTAAAAGCAAACAACCCGACGCACCACACATTTGCTCCCTCCACTCCTTGAGACCAACAACTCGTCGAGGGAGGGGACAACTGGTGATCGTGTTGCCGTTCCAGCCGGCAAAGACTGAGCCACCGACTTACCGAATGTCGGCCTTTTCCTCGGCGGCACTGCGGCGGAGATAGTTGGGGGGGAGGGACCAGAGATCAGCAAGGTCGCCACGTCGGACTGCGGATTCCCCGAGAGTGGCGATGGTCGAGGCGCGAGGATGCCAGAGGCATTCGGGGAGGGTCGTGAACGGTTTTGGTGCTCCCGGTGGAAGTTTGCTTTGAAGTGTTTCGACCCCGGGGCCGGTGAGGTAAGTCGTTGGTAGACGGGTTTCCAGGAACTCCGTCAGGGTGACAATACGGGTGGGAGCATCGGGAACCCAGTCGCCTGTGGGGGAACAGCGAAAACTTCCGACGAAGAGTTCACCCCGGAAGGCGTTGATGACGGCTTCGAGGTGCTGTCCGGCGACGGGGGGGTGTTCTTGGTCGCCGATGGCGGCGGCGGCGATGGCGGTGAGGGTGTCGATGCCCACGAGTTGACAGCCGGTCGCATAGGCGAATGTACGGGCACAGACGATGCCGACACGTAAGCCAGTAAAGCTGCCGGGGCCAACGCTCACCGCGACCGTCTGAATCTGTTGAGGGGAGACCCCTTGCGTCTGACAGAGCGACTTGAGTTCCGCAATGAGCGTGCGTGCGTGTCGTCGTCCGTCGCGGCTGAGTTCGATCTCCTGAAGAATGGTGCCGTCGTCACAGAGTGCGACGGTCCCGCTGGAGCCAGAAGTTTCGATACCGAGGGTAAGCATCAGGGAGTCCGCAAGGAGAGTGATCGATCATAATTAAGACAGTCGCTGTCGAGTCGGTGTCGACATGGGGCCGCCTTGGTTACAGAAGCAATTTAGAGCCATCTGAGATAGAAGGGATTCGGATGGTTGGGCCGGATGTTTAGTGTGGGTCGATATCCTTTGGGATACCCTTTCGGTTTGGCGTTGGCTGGTAAAGACTCGTTCGTCTTAACGACTTTTGCCAAGGACCAGAGGTCCAAGGCCGCCATGCGTTCGACATCCCACGGTTGATTGAGTTCGATCGCCTTGAGTGTTGCTCGAAATTCGTCGGCACTTCCGACGTCGTGCCCATCGATCTGTACATGCCCCCCCATCTTGATGATTCGTTTGATGTCAGAGTCTAGCGACATGGAACCACCCAGAGAGAGTCTGATTGCATTCGGTCACGTTTGGGGAAAATTGGCCAACGGCTTCACCGCGAATCGCCATGCTGACCCTCATGACGGTGTGGAGACTCGCCATAATCTTAGAGCAACATGAGTGATGATCTCACAAGGGACCGATTCTGTCGATGCTGCGGAGATGGAAACTCACATCGCGGTTGCGAGTGATCTTCGGGGTGCTCTCGTCCGGAGGGGGGGGAATGTTTGAACCTCACGTCTGTGGGCCTCGCCGGTTCTGAGGTACGGTCCCGATGCCCCTTGATGTGGGAGAAGTTTCAGGGCTACTTGTCGGAGCGATGTGTCAGCGGTATTCTGAGGAGAGCCTACCTCGCGGCCCGATCTTTGCAGTGGTGAGATGTTCTTGATCTTCACGGCTGGCAAGAGAGGTTGCGGGGGGCTGACATGGTGTCGACATTCACGTCTTCAGGAATGCAGTTCGATGATTATGCGACGACGTCTTCGTAGTTGTTTTCCCCGTTGTGGTCTTCTGACTCGAGCTGCCTGGTGCGGCGTCTGGGTGGGGATATTGTTGCTGCTGACTCCCTCGGTTCGTGCGGCGGAGCCGTTCCTGGAGATGGTGCAAGGTTTGCGGGGGCGGGGACTTTATGATTACGCCCTGTATTACCTTGACCAGATGGAGGCATCTCCCCGGACGACTCCCGAGAACAAAGCGCTCATCCCGTTCGAGCGGGGGATCACTCTACGAGATGGGGCACGTCAAATTGTGTTGGCGGAAAGACAGTTGAAGCAGCTCGATGCCGCAGCGGCCGCGTTCGACGAATTTGCTCGAGCCAACGCCAAGCATCCCCTGGCAGGTCGGGCGAATAGTGAACGAGCACAGATTCTTGTCGAGAAGGCGAAGGTCAAGATCTGGGAGGCACAGTCCGAGAGCGATGCCACGGTCATTGAAGGTTTGCGTGGTGAAGCGAAGGAGTTGCTGTTGCAGGCGAGGCAGGTGTACGACACTTCAGTGGCCCAGCATAAGACGGTGTTCGAGTCGTTCCCTGGGTTCATCCCCGAGGATCAGCGACAGGCGAGAGACGAGCGATCCGCAGCAGAGCGGGAGTATATGCTGGCTCGTCTCAATCGGGCTCAGACGTTTTACTGGGAGGCACAGACGTACGATCGAAAGCAACCACTCCGGGAAAAGATTCTGACCGATGCCTCGCTGGAGTTTGAGGCCCTGCATACGGAGTACCGCAGTCTGGTGGCGGGTCTGTTTGCCCGGTTGTGGCAGGGGAAGTGCTTCGAGGAAATGGACCGCCTGGGAGAAGCGATCGGTATCTATGGCGAGCTGATCAAGCATCCCGGAGACAACCCGGCGATGATGGACCTCAAGTCGCGTGCCCGTCACTTCATGTTCATTTGCTACAACCATGAGTCGCAAAAGAAGTATCGACTCGTCAATCAGGAGGCAGCGGCTTGGTTGGCAGACCGCGAGAACCGGTTGATGAAGTCCCGAGAAACCGGTCGAGGGATCGAGTGGGAACAGGCCCGCAGTATGGAGTTCCTGGCACTCGATCCGGAGACCGACGAGACGGAAAGGATCGTTGCCTTCCGGACCGCTCTGGACGTTGCGAGACGTCTTGCCCGATTGCAGGGGGAACTGCAAGCTCCCGCTGCGGCGATGGTCGCCCGGATTGAAGACAAGCTGGGCCGTAACGTCGGCGATCCGATCGACTTCAATAGTGCGTACAGTCGGGCCGACGAACTCTTCCAACAGGCTCAAAGCTTTGCGATCAAGGTGAACGAACTGCAAGCTCAGGGGAAGCAGCTTGAATCCGATCAAATGAAGTCGGCTATGAAGACCACCGCCGCAGATGCGACACGTCTGATGACGATCGGCTTAAGGTTGGCCAAAGCCAATGAAAATCCCCCTCTGGTCGAACGGGCCCAGATGTTGGTGGCCGTCGGCTACAACTATCAGGAAGAGTATTATCGCTCGGCTGCAATGGCCGAATGGTTCATTCGAGCCCATGCGGATGACAATCCCGACAAACTTAAAACGATGGGTTCTGTCGCGTTGAGTTCGCTTTACAACGCTTACCTTGCGGCAGACCCGGAGAACCGTCAGTGGGAACTGAATCAGATTCTCACCCTGGCACAGAGTCTGACACGTCAGTTCCCAGGGACCGAATTGGCGGTTGACTCGAGCATTGCCGCCGGGGGAATGTTTATTGAAGCAGGAGACCCTTTGCAGGCTGCAAAGTCGTTTGAAGAGGTGCCGAAGTCTTCCTCACGTTATCCAGAAGCTCAGTTGAAAGCGGGGATTGCTTATCTGGCACACTTCGATTCGATGGCTTCGCTGGATGACGCTCTGCGTCCCGAATCTGCGAAACTTGAGGAGTGGAAGAGTGCTGCAAGCGAACACTTGCAGATCGGGGTCGATGAAGAGTCGAAGCGAACACCGGCAGACGCCAGTGCTCCGGCAGACCTCATTCGTGGTCGACTCGCGTTGGCTCGGGTCCGCAATCTGGAAGGAATCTACAAGACGACCGACGGAAAGGTGGGGGCGATCGAATTGTTGACGACCGAGCCTCACTCTCCGTTAAAGGCCGTCCAGATCGACCCGGGGTCCGAGCGTCCTGATGATCCCGCGAGCTTACAGAGCAAAGGCTATGCGAGCGAAACGTATCAACTGCTCCTGCGGGCCTACATTGGAGTGAACAACCTGGAAGCGGCATCGGATGCGAAATCGCGGCTGGAAGAGTTGGTCGACGCCTCACAAGCGGGCGAGCTGACACAGTTGTATGTGGGCTTCGGAAAGCAGTTGGAACAGGAGCTTCAACAACTACGAGCCGCCGGTGATCAACAGCGTCTTGATCAGGTTCAAACGGCCTTCGAGGGTTTCCTGCAACAGATGTTGAACGGAGCGAGCGACGGTCAGACATTTGGATCGTTGCTATGGATCGCCACGACTTTTACCAGTCTGGGAGAAGGTTCGGAACAAGGGGGGGCCAAGGCCAAGGGGTACTATGCACAGGCCAGCACAGCGTACGAACTCATTCTGAAGAAGGCGACTGCGGACCCTGCCTTTGCCGGGGCAGCGACAAATATCACCGCTGTGCAGGTGCGACTGGTCAAGACGAAAGTGCGTCAAGGGGACTACGAAGGGGCCGATGCCGCCTTGCAGCGAGCCCTCGCCGACCCGAAAGTCGCTTCGGCCCCCAACATCCAGTTCCAGGCATGCGAACTCTACACCGCTTGGGGTGATGAAGGGGACACGGAGAAGTATTCGCTGGCAATCAAGGGAACCCCCAAGGGAACCGTCCCGGCCCTGTGGGGTTGGGTCGATCTCGCCAAACGAACACGAGGACAGCGTGGCAATCCCGAGATGCTTCGCATCTTTCTTGATTCGAACTACTACTACCTGCACAGTCTGTTGCAGATGGGAAAGCGAGAAACCGACGCGAAAAAACGCGCCGAGACATTAGAGAGTGCGAAACAAAACACGGAAACGTTTGCTCGGACAACGAAAATTCCAGCAGAAGACGTTCAACGGCTCGACGTGTTGTATGCCAAGATTCTCTCCGAGATGGGCCAGCCCGTCGTCTCGATCGCAACGTTCATGTCCGGGAACCAGGAGATTAACGCATCCGTCGACGGCACAGGCAATACAACGGGAACGGGAACGTCGACAGCCGGGACATCGACAGGCACACCAACCGCCGAGAATCCAGACGAGACACCTCCGGCCGAGGGACCATCGACGACTGGTAACTTCCTGATCATGATTGTCCTGCTCGTCCTGACCGTCGGGGCTGTCTGGGGCATCTTCATGATGGCGACGAATCAGTCGAAGAAACGACGAGCCCAACGATTGGCCGAGATTGCTTCGGCTCCGAAGAAAACCAAACGCCCCACGAAACCGACCCCCTCCGGACCGTAGTTTGCCCGGGACTTCCGGCTGTCGAGACGTCGGTTGATGACTTGAGTTTAACGTGATGACCGCCTCGACGTCGCACCGGAAACATCAACTCTGACACGCACAACTTTGCCCTTTCCTCACTCTTGCAACGACAAGGTTGCCTCCGATGAAAACACTTTCTCAACGCTTCTTCTTGTGGACCCTCCTGTTGTTGTTCCCCGCCATCTCTCAGGGAGCAGACATCATTTATCTTCGCACGCTTGATGCCAACGGAGACCGCGAAAAGACCGGGGGGACCGTGACCGCCGTCACGAAAACCGACGTCACAGTGACAGTGACTGGCAAAGGGGAAGTGAAGGTCCCCGCCAACGACATCGAGTACATCGAGTGGGATGGGGCTCCTCCCGATACCGGGTTGGCGATCGCCGCTTTGGGGACCGGCCAGTCGCAACGTGCGATCGACCTGGCCGACAAAGCAACCACCGCTATCAGCGGAGCAGGGAAAGACAACCTCGTTGCGGACCTCGACTTCATCCGAGCCTCAGCGTTGGCCGACCAGGCAATGACCGACAGCACGAAACGAGCTGACGCGATCGCAAAACTGAAAGACTTCGTTGGCCGCAATCGAGCCCACTATCGCTTCTACCGGGCACAACTCGTTTTGGGCGACGTCGCTTTGGGAGCCGGGGACTTTGTCGTCGCAAGCGATGCCTTCACCGCGGCAGCGGGTGCTCCGTGGAAGGATTTTCAGATGGCCGCCCAGATCGGCACAGGACGCTCTCTGTTGTTGCAGAACAACGTGGACGGTGCCCGCAAGGAGTTCGATGCCGTCGTCGCGATGAAGCCCGAGGGGGTCGCCGAGAAGGCCAAGCGTCTCGAAGCGATGGTGGGTCAGGCCCGTTGTCTGCATGCCCAGAAGAAGTATCAAGAAGCGGTCGACGCTCTGAATACAGTGATCGATGAGTCTTCCGCAGCATCATCCCGCCTGCAGGCCGAGGCGTATGTTCTACAAGGGGCTGCCTACGCCCAAATGTCGGGCCGAGAGAAAGATGCGATCATGTCGTACCTCCATGTCGATGTTGTCCCCACGTTGACTCGGGAACAGGACTACCATGCCGAGGCACTGTATCACTTGGTGCAACTCTACTCCGCCATCAACGACGCCCCCCGCGCCGGCTCCGCCCGCGCCGCCCTCGAAGTGGCCTACGGAAATAGCCAATGGGCGAAGAAACTGACCGAGTAGTTGCGTAGAATGTCTCGTGAGTACATTGCCCCCTGTGATGGGGGCCGCAAAGCCCGACTTTTGCAAAGTGGGGACTTGGTCAAATCACTCATCTTCAACGTCAATAGTTTATCAAAAAGTGCGGCCTTCATTCGTCATCAGGAAGCGTCATGCGATTGGATCATGTGGAAGAGAGTCGGAATGTGGAGGACCGTCGGTCTGCGGGGCCCCGGAAGGCGGCGATGGGGGGTGGGCTGATCGGCGTGGTCATGCTGGTCGTCATCGTCCTGGCCAAGGGGGGGAACATTGGCGACATTATCAAAGGGTTGATGCAGCAACAGGCTCAGCAGGGACAGGTTGCTGCTAACAACGAACCCGATCCCGTGCGAGATGCCGCCGAAGAGAAACAGCGACAACTCGTCGCCAAGGTGCTGGGGCTGACGGAAACCGTCTGGAACGATCAGTTTCAAACCCTCTACGATCAGCAGTATGTCGAGCCAAAATTGGAGGTCTTCCGCGGCTCGACGCAAACCGCTTGCGGAGCGGGGGAAGCGGCGATGGGGCCCTTCTATTGTCCGGCCGACGAGAAGGTGTACATCGACCTGAGTTTTTACGATCAGTTGGCCGGGCAATTGAAGGCGAAGGGGGACTTCGCTCAGGCGTACGTCGTCGCCCATGAAGTGGGGCACCATGTGCAGAATCAACTCGGTTATTCGGAGATCGTGCATCGTGCCCGTCAGGAAGGTCGCGGAGAGCGGGAGGTCAACGAGCTTTCGGTTCGACTCGAATTGCAGGCGGATTATCTCGCGGGAGTTTGGGCCTATCAGTCTCAGAAAGAGTTCAAGATTCTCGAACAGGGAGATGTGGAAGAGGGTCTCAACGCTGCCTTTCAGATCGGCGATGACACCTTGCAGAAGCGTTCGACCGGTCGCGTCGTGATCGAGAACTTCACCCACGGTTCGAGCGAACAGCGGGTCCGGTGGTTCCGCGAAGGAATGCGAACCGGCGATGCCTCAAGAAAGGCCCTGGACCGCTTCTTTGACCTCCCTTACAGCAAACTATAGGGTTGGAAGCGAGTGGCAGGGGCGACTTGATCGTGATCGACTCAAACCATTCCTTTCCCTTGGCACGACGCAGCAGGTAACATGTCGTTGGAACGATTTCGGATTCCATTCGTCGACAACAGGAGCCAGCATGAGCCGCTATTTTCTGAGTGATTCGCGATTCCGTGATGTGGTCGAGGGGCGGGTCTTGCAGCAGATGCGGCGGCGGTCGTTCTTGGGGGGGGCTGCTTTGGGGGTCGGATCGGTGGCCTTGGCGGCTCTCTTGGGTCGGGAGTCGAAAGGGGCTGAGCCTCTGCCACAGCCGATGGGCGATGTTGGCGGGGGAACGTCAACGACGACGGGAGCAGAGGGGCTGGGGGGTGATCGTTGGCCGGGGGTGGTGCAGCCGATGCACTTTCCGCCTCGGGCGAAGCGGGTGATTTTCCTGGTGATGGCGGGGGGGCCTTCGCATCTCGAAACCTTTGACTACAAGCCAAAGTTGGCAGAGATGAACGGGCAACCGATGCCCGAGTCCTTCACGACTGGTCAGCCGATCGCTCAACTGCAAGGGAAGCAGCTCACCTGTCTGGCTCCGCAGCATCCATTTGAACGGTATGGAGAATCGGGACAGATGCTGGCCAACGTCTTTCCGCATCTGGGGAGTGTTGCGGACGAACTTTGCATTGTCCGCTCGCTCAAGACCGAGCAGATCAACCATGACCCCGCCCACACCTTCATGAACACCGGAACTCAGATTTCCGGTCGACCGAGCATGGGGGCCTGGTTGCAGTATGGACTCGGGAGCGAGTGTGACAACCTCCCGGGATTCGTGGTCTTGACGTCGGTCGGCGGAGGCCAGAATCAGCCGATTGCAGCCCGTCAATGGCACAGCGGCTTCCTTCCGAGTCGGTTTCAGGGGGTTCAATTTCACTCGACCGGAGATCCGGTACTGTACGTTGGCAACCCTCAAGGGGTTGGCCGGGAGAGTCAGCGGACTGTCGTCGATGCTGTCAACGAGCTGAATCGGATGCGACAAGAGACGGTTGACGACCCCGAAATTGCCACCCGGATCGCTCAGTACGAGATGGCCTTCAACATGCAGACGAGTGTGCCCGACCTGATGAATTTGTCGGACGAGCCGCAGCATGTGCTCGACCTGTATGGGACCAAAGGGGCCGACGGGTCGTATGCGTCGAACTGCCTTCTCGCCCGGCGACTGGCCGAACGCGGGGTCCGCTTCATCCAGCTGTACCATCGAGGCTGGGACCATCATGGTGGAGTGAAAGATGGCGTCGCCCGGACGGCAAAATTGGTCGATCAAGGGACTGCTGCACTCATTAAAGACCTCAAAGCTCGCGATATGCTCAAGGACACCCTCATCGTCTACACGGGGGAGTTTGGTCGAACGCCGATGGCACAGGGGACCGGCCGGGATCACCACATCAAGGGATTTTCGATGTTCTTCTGCGGCGGTGGGGCGAAACCGGGGATCAGTTATGGGGCCACCGACGACCTTGGCTACAACGCCGTCGAGAACGTCTTTCCGGTCCACGACCTGCATGCCACGATGCTGCGACTGCTTGGGATCGATCACCAGCGACTCACCTACCGTTCGCAGGGTCGCGACTTCCGCCTGACCGACATCGCCGGCCACGTTCATGAGGAATTGCTCGCGTGATGGGGCGGGGAAGATTCAGGGATCAAGGGGTTTTCCCAACTTAGCGGTTTACGACATGACCCTCTCCCTCACTGTTGCTTTCCCTATCTGGAAAGACTTTCCGATGGGGGAGAACGAGCCTCGCGTCGGCTGACGCCTCCGATTCGGGGCATTGAGAAAATGGGGAATGCACGCCAAGGGGGCCGAGATTGCTGCTCGTGGAGGGGGACTGTCGTCGTGGGTGTCTCCCCTCCTATCTCCCCTCTTCCGACTTTTTGACTCGTTGTCCCTCAATCGTGTCCCGCCTCTCTGATTCCTGACGATTCCATTTCCCTTTCGACGCAACAGCGTTTACAATTCTTTCAGACCTCCAAGACGACGTTTTGGGAGAGGGTTGGGGTGTGTACAGGGATGGCTTTCCCCGCTGAGGCCGCGCGCGATGAGGCGTCTGCGAGTCTTGAAGTTGCTGAGTGTATGTTCGGTGTCATTGATCGCCGGAGGAATTCATGAATCGTCTGTTCACATTGTTAGGCCCGGCTCTTGCGGTCTCGGTCATTATCCATGCTGTGATTCTCTTCGGCTTGTTCATGTGGAAGATGGCCGATCAGATCATTCCCGCACGACTGATGGTCGAATCGGTTTTTGAAGAAGAGCGAGACACCGAAGAGTTCACGCAGGAGATGAGTATCGACACGACGGTCTCGGACAGCCTGTCGGCCACTTCGGGGGGCATGGTCACCGGGAACATCGGGGCAGCAAGTTCAAAACCGATGGCGATGCAAAACGTCCTCGAATCGAAGGCGATGCAGAACCCAACCGTCAATATCACGAAGCTGGCCAGCATCACGATGTCGGGGGCGGGAGATGTTGCTGTCGATTTAGGTGAAGGTCAGGTTTCGGGAGAGGTTGGGGCTCGAGTTGAAGGCTATGGAGCAGCGATGCACCGCCTCACCCAGGAAATCCGCCGGATGATGCGACAAGAACAGGTGCTCGTTGTCTGGCTGTTCGACGCCTCAATCAGTCTGAAGGATGATCGCGACGAAATCCGGGACAACTTCCACAAGATTTACGAAGAGCTGGACATCGCCCGTCAGCAGGCGGAGACGAAGAAGGCGAAGCATGGTCATCTGGAAACCGTGATTGCCGCCTTCGGTAAGACGATTACCTACATCACTCCCAAGCCAACGTCCGATCTGAAAGAGATTCAGGAAGCAATCGACAAGGTGCATGATGATCCTTCGGGCGAAGAGAACACCTATCAGTCGATTCTCGATGTGATCGATCGTTATGGCAAACTGGCGAACAGTTCCAAGCGCAAACTTGTCATTGTGATGATGACCGACGAAACAGGTATCGACCCTCAGGCACTGGAAGATACGGTCGCCAAAACCAAGCTGTATAAGTCGCCAGTCTTCTTCCTGGGGCGCGAAGCGATCTTCGGATACCCCTATGCTCGACTCCGCTGGCAGAACCCCGAAACCAAGGTGACATACCCGGTCAACGTCGACCGTGGACCCGAAACGGCGATGCCAGAAGCGTTGCAGTGGACCGGCTTCGGCGGACGTTGGGACTCGGCATCGAGTGGCTTCGCCCCGTACGCACAAGCTCGGCTCGTGAAGGAGTCGGGGGGGATCTTCTTCATGCTGCAGTCGGAAGAGAAAGATCTCGCAGGGAGTGCAGCACGACTCGAACGGAAGTTTGATGACATCCGGATGAAGCAGTACGAACCGGACCTCGACTCAGAACGGGACTACGTCTCGGTGCGGGACAAGAGCGACTTCCGTCGAACCATTTGGAACGTCATCAAGACACTCAACCCGCATCTTGACCGGGAATTGAACATTGCCGACCATTACCCAATCGAACCCGATGGATTTCGGGAGACGGCCGCTCAGCAGTTTCAGCGGGGACTGCGGGCTTCCCAGATGACCAAGAGTGCCATCGAGACGCTCGAGAAACTTCGGCCACAGCGAGACTTGGAACCTCAAGCACGCTGGCGGGCTGCGTATGACCTGAGCTATGCCCAGTTGTTGGCGTATCAGGTTCGCATCTTCCAATACCTCTTGGCAGCCGACAATCATGCCAAGAACCCTCCGCTCCCGAAGGATCCGAAATCGAATCGCTGGGACCGAACCTATGCCAGCAAGCTGATCGAGCCGACGCCAGAGCAAATCAAGGCGACCGGAGTTGATGTGAAGGAACTTGAAGAAGCCCGGAAAAAGGCTTTGGCGATGTACGATTACATCATTGAGCAGCATCCGGGAACACCGTGGGCTCAACGAGCCGGTCAGGAGAAGACCTGGGGCTTCGGGATGCAGTTCGTCGATCGCTTCTACGATCCGAAGTACTTCGATCCGAAAGAAATTGCCAAGATTCCGAAGTTCTAAGGGGCCTTGGGGCAGAGGACTTCTGAGTTCTACAAACTTCACTCATCGGGACAAATTCAATCTTTCCGTTGTGTGGGCGAGCGTGTATGGTGGACTGTGGACGCATCGGGTTCCGGTCGACACTTCTTGGGTGTCAAAAACCGATGCGGTGGGCAATGGTGGTCGAGTTCTCCGAGATTGTGTTCCCCCAAGTCGGCTCTCCTTGGAGGAGGGTCGTGCGTGAGGGGCAACAGACTTTAAGAACCGGCTGCATCGACGCGGAGTGACGATCTCATGAAACAAGCAACATCTTTTTCGGCAGAGTATCCCCCCGGATTCGTACTGTTCCGCATGCATGATGTCAGTGGCTTTGGAAACGAAGCGCTGGCGGGGGAACTGGTGGCAGCACTTCCTGACGAATCGACAGACCCCGCACCCAACATCTTGGTCGACTGTGCCGATGTACAAAACCCGAACTCGATGTTCCTCGAGTCGCTTGTACAACTCAGTCGTCGGGCACATCAGCGATCCGTCGGTTTCGCGCTTTGTAATGTCAAAGCACACCTGAAGGAGGTACTGGGCATCTCGAATCTCGACAGAATCTGGACCATTCACGAAAGCCTCGAAGAAGCTCTCGCCTCCTGATCGATGGAGGAGTGACGGTAAGGTTCCGATGCTCTGGCACTGGGGCGTTATCGGGTCAGCGTCCTCAGACACGATTTTTGTGTTGAGGGTTGAGGAAAGCTTTTCCCTATTCCACGCTGTTGAAGTCTCAGTGTTGAAGGACTTTCCATTGGGGGAGAAGGGGGGGTGCAGTCGCTGTCTGGGGTTGGTTCATTTGTCCAGTCAGGGTCACGGTCGGGCCAACGGCCCAGCAGGTTGTCTAGCCTAGGCCATCGGCCTAGGACTGAAGGCAGGAGTTCACGCGAGAGGGCTGAAGGCCCGGCTAGTTGCCCCAGAACTTGCCAACGGGCCGGGCCTTCAGCCCTCGACAGACAATCTTGGGCCGATTCCCCAGTCCGCTGGACTGGGCTAGACAATGTTCCGGGGCGTTGCCCCTGCTGTTTTGCCAACATCACCACGTCACCTGCCAAACTTGTTCGCGGTGAACAGATGAGCAACCCCCAATTGGCGACTGCACCCGAGAAGGGGTTACGTGTCGGCTGACGCTTCCAGAGCCCGTGTGCCGAACAGTTTTCGGTTTCGCGGGTCGAATTCCGACTCTGCCTGGCAGCGGGGCGTTGTCATCGCACCCTGAACAGGGTGTTCGAGAGAAATGCATGAACTCGGATGGGCAGGTCGATTGCATTCCCGTACCGCCCCGTTTAACTTCGCTCATGCGAATCGCGTGTGCGACGCGAAGAGTTTGATCTTGCTCCCTCTCCCCCGCAATTCTGGTGAGAGGATGATGTCGATTGTTGGGGACGGGTCTCCCGGTTCGACAACCGTTAGCGACACGCACACGTGCGATTTTTGACCTGAAAGAGTGTTATGGCGACCCCTGAAGAACTCCCCTCCGCGGATGAACGTGTCCGACTTCAAAAGTATCTCGCTTCCTGCGGCCTTGGCTCGCGGCGGGCGTGTGAAGAATTCATTTCGGCCGGCCGCGTCACCATCGACGGCGTCGTCGCCGAGACGCTGGGGGTCAGCGTCAACCCGAAAGAACAGGTCATCACGCTTGATGGCGAACGACTGCGTCGAGAGCGGCGGAAGTATTACATGCTGCACAAGCCTCCCGGGTTCTTGTGTACGAATCACGATCCCGAAGGTCGTCCCCGTGTCATTGACCTGTTCCCCAAAGGGGGGCCTCGATTGTTCACGGTCGGGCGTCTTGATGAAGACAGCGAAGGTCTCCTGATCGTCACGAACGATGGCGATCTCGCCCAGAAACTCGCTCATCCGAAGTTTCAGATCTTCCGAACGTATCAAGTTCAAGTTGCTGGGAATCCGACGGCGGAAACGCTGGAACAATTGCAACAGGGGATGTACTTCACCGAAGGGAAGTTCCGGGTCCGAGGAATCAAGACTCTGAAGAAACAGGGGAAAAGCACCCATCTGGAAATCGTCCTTGGTGAAGGCCAGAACCGGGAGATTCGCCGTCTTCTCGCCCGCGTCGGTCACAAGGTGATGTCTCTGAAGCGGGTTGCCTATGGACCGCTCAAACTGGGGAGCCTGTCGAAAGGTCGGGCCCGCGAACTGACGCGAGAGGAACTCGCATCGCTGCACGAACTGCTCGAACGGATTACCGGAGAGGCAAGCACCATTGTCCCCGCGTTGCGATCACGAGGAGGCCGATCTCCACGAGACGCCAAGTCGGCGGGACGCACTCGCAGCGGCAGTCGCCCTGTCACAGGACCTCGCTCGGGGAACAAGTCCATCGGCGGAAAGACTGTCGGCAGCAAGTCGACGGGAGGTCGATCAGTTGGCGGGAAGAGCATTGGCGGTAAGTCGGTCGGTGGCAAGAGCGTCGGCAGTCGGGCGGGGAGTGATCCCGCAGCAGAGGTCCGCGGCCCGAAACGACCGGCGACTCGTCCACCACAAAAGCCGTTCGTTCCCGAAGAGACAACTCGCGTCGCCTCGGCGGAAGACGACTTCATCGTCCGCAAGGCTCCGCGACCCGCAGGAGGCGCCATTCGGAAGACTCCGACCGGCGGAACTGGCCCGCGTGCGACAAACGCCAAGACTGGCACTCCCCAAGCGGGGGGTACGAGATCGGGGCGCCCGCGACCCGGAGCGGCTAAGTCGGCGACAGGAGCGAAGCCAGTGGGGGGAGCGACTGGTGCAGCCGGGAAAAAGAAGAAGGCGAGCAGCGCGAAGAGTTCCCGCAAGGGAGAGGTGCGTCGACCCGCGAAGTCGGGCGACCAAGACGCCGGCCATTCTCGTCGACCGACCGGCTCCTCCGGCAAAGGCCCCAACACTGGTCCCACCTCAGGCCCCAAGCGATCGGGAAAACCTCGTCGCCCCTAACAGCCTGTTGAAACACGTGGGGCAGGCTTTCCAGCCTGACATGGTGCCGTGTGATGTCTCGGCAACAAGGCGTACGAGATGCTCTTGTCAGATTGGAAATCTGATCCACGGTCGTGTTTCAACCGTCTGCTAACGGTCAACAGCGTCGACGACTTCGAACTGATGGTGGGGGGCGGGGGACTTGATGACGCGTTGGGCGGGGCGGGCGGACCACTCTTTTTGCAGCTTATTGGCTCGGTCGGCTGCGACTGGTCCGCGATGGATATGGAGCAGGTGCCGGAGATGCAGGGGGGCTTCGGGGGTGATGATGATCGGGCCATCGAAACAGATGGAGGCTCCCATCCACCCATCGGCCCGGACGTGCCATTTGTGCGGATAGCCGACGTTTTCGGGATGGTCGAAGTACGTGATCCCCTCGATCTGTTCGTCGCGCGAGCCGTCGGAGTCGGTGACGGGCATTGGCCCGGAGTAGTCGACCCAGCGAGCCGGTTGACCGAAGAGGGCAGGTTCTCCTTGTGCTTCTTCGCTGTTGGTGAGTTGTCCGCCGCCGAAATGAACCGACAGCGACTTTGCGACACGGACGGCGAGGAAGCCGAAGTTGGTCTGCTGGAATTCGATTGATGCCGCCCGAGGTGTGAAGGTCGACTCCAGTGAGAGGGTGTATTCGCCGTCGTCCAACGGACGAAGTGTGGCGATCAGTTGTTGTTCGACGAGCGGAGTCGGGTCGTGACCGTCGAGCCAGTGCAACTGCACCGCCATGACGGCTGCCTCGTCGCCATCGGCATAGACTTGCCACGTTGATTGCCGAATGATCGCAGTTGCTGAGATGCCCCAGAAGTCGATCCCCAACAGTTTATGGTGGGCGAACCAGACCGACGCATGATGATCGTGGTTGGGGGCACCGGGATGCCCCATGCGAGTGAGACTGCGTTTCGAGTCGGGACCGTTCAGTGGGAAGAAGCAAGGTCGAGGAAGATGATCGCCAAAGTTCCAGCGAGTCACCTCGACCCCATCGATAAGAAACGACACCTCCCGCTGTGCCAGTGGAACGATTTCGCAACGAGGCAAAGGCATGATCTCTCCCACAGAGGTTTAATCGAGAAGACGGAACTCGGCGGTGGCGATGAGGGCGTGGGCGAGGCTGCTCCAGCGGTTCTTTGCTTCGGTCTCTGGAGAGACTGAGGAGTTGTCGAGCGGGGCTTGTGTGAGATACCCCTTCGCCCGGCTCACTTCGTCTTCTCTTGGCGGACGACCTAAGAGCTTGAGATAGAGAGTGGCAATCCGAGCTTCTTCTGAGGAGTGTTCTTCGGCGAGGAGGCTTTCTGCAATCTTTGCAGAGTGCTGCCGGACGAAGGGGCTGTTGAACATCCAGAGGGCTTGCGACGGAACTGTTGTGCGGGAACGTTCCCCCGTGCAGACGTCGGGGTCGGCAAAGTTGAAGAGGGTCAACTCGTCGGGGAGGTCGTTCCGGATAATCGGCAAGTAGAGGCTGCGGCGGGCACTTGGGACGGGGCCTTGATTGTCTTTCGCTTCGCCCGGATTGTTCCCGACGGCTGACTCGCCAAGATGCGTGACGGACGACCCACCTGCAGTTTGGTCGAGGGAGTCGGAAGCGAGAAGGATGGCATCGCGGATCGACTCGGCTGTGATAGGACGTCTTTCGTGGCGCCAGAGTAACCGATTTTCGGGGTCTGCCTGGAAGGTCCCTTCGCTGTACTGCGACCCCAGCCGATAGGTGCGGCTGAGAACAATCTGGCGGATGAGTTGCTTCGTTGACCAGTTCGACTCGATAAAGTTCAGGGCGAGGAAGTCGAGCAACTCGGGGTGCGTGGGACGATCGCCGAGTTCGCCAAAGTTGTCGACTGTCCTGACGAGACCGGCCCCCATGAGATGTTGCCAAACGCGGTTGACGGTAACGCGAGGGGTGAGCGGGTTCTGTGGACTGACGAGCCAGTCGGCGAGTTCGCGTCGACCACTTTCGCCGGTGGAAATCTCGACCGGTTCACTGACATCAACCACTTGCAGAAAGCCGCGAGGAGCTTTCGAGCCGCGATTGTGAGGCTCGCCACGAATACAGATCGCACAGTCCTCGGGCTGTTCCCGGTCTGAGGCGGCCATTGCCATGGGTGCCGGGGGTGGGGCTTGTCCCTTCAACTTCTTCAGTTCAGCCTCGAACTCTTTGACGGTCGAGGTGAGTTGTGCTTGTTGCTGTTGGCGTTGCTTTCGCGCTTCGATCTCGGCGAGTTGTTCTGGCGTTAGCTCGGGGGTCTCAATGGAGGGGGTCGATTGCGGTTTGGTGTTCGGGTCTGGGCTTGCGGTTGGGGGAGAGGCTTTTTTCCAAACGAGTTTGGGCGACTCCTTGAGGGCATCAACAGGGACGAACTGCACGGCATCCGCAATAACATGACCGGTGGTGTTGGTCGTCGAGATGACCACAGAACCGGTCTTGCCCGCTTGAAAGGTGAAGCGGCCTAGTGGATGGAATAGACCTTCCAGTGATGGTTTCTGTTCTTGATTGACGAACAGTTCCGTCGAGCCGTTGGCATGGTTTACGGTCACCGGAACCTTCGCGTCTCGACCGGTGTTGGCAGTGTAAGAGACGCGAACCTCGTATTCGCCGGCAACAAGAATTTCCGGAACATAGGTGACCGACTTCATCCCTTTGTCCTGACGATCATCATGGATATAGCCTGCACCAACATAGCTCGGCGAGAGCTTCGACGACTTCCAGTAGCCGACCTTTGTGGCGGCTGTGTCGTCAACGACGATCCCTAAGTACTCTTGTGGAGAGTTGCCTGTGCTGGAGTCTGAGGGGGAATCGAGTTTTGTCAGTTTGTCGAGTTGAGACTTCGCGTCACGGAGTTGTTGTTCCAGTCGTTTGACCGCCTCGGCATGTTCACGAAGTGCCTCGGCATGGGCCTCAGTGAGGGGGAGGGGAACCTCGTTCCAACCGGAGACATTGACGTTCCCCATACGGATTCCAAAGACGGTTGTTGTACTGCGAAGAATCCCCCCCATCGCGTAGTAGTCGGCTGTTGGGATCGGATCGAATTTGTGATCGTGGCAACGGGCACAGCCGATCGTCATCCCGAGAAACGTCTTCCCGATTGTGTCTAGCTGTTCATCGACGACGTCCATGTGGAGTTTTTCTTTGTCGCGCTCACTGAGCATTTTCGGGCCGATGACGAGGTAGCCGGTCGCGATGACCTGCTCGGCTCGCTGGGCATCTGACCGTGCTGGCAGGAGATCACCGGCGATCTGTTCGCGGACGAATTGATGAAATGGCTTATCCTGGTTGAAGGCGCTGACGACATAGTCACGATATCGCCAGGCTTCCTTATGAGTGAGGTTGATGTCGCCTCCGTTCGAGTCCGCATAGCGGGCGAGATCAAGCCAGTGGCGACCCCAATGTTCGCCAAACTGGGGGGAGGCCAGGAGTCGATCGACAACTGTTTCGAGAGCCGTCGGGGAGGTGTCGGCGATGAATGCGTTGATCTCGTCGGTTGTCGGAGGGAGGCCTGTGATGTCGAAGGTCAGTCGGCGAAGTAACGCGTGTCGATCGGCATCGGGCATCGGGACGATCCCGGCTGACTGACGTTTCGCTTCGAGGAATCGATCAATCGGATCGAGCGACCATGTGTCAGGTGTTGCGTCGGGGATGGGGTGTCGACGGAGCGGTTGAAAGGCCCAGTGTTCCCGGGCGGCGGCGATGTCGATGACGCGGGTCTCTCGGGTGGGGGCTGCTCCCTCGCGGGGGTCGGGGGCACCCATCTCGATCCATTTGACGAAGTTGTCGACGACCTGCTGAGGGAGACGCTGCTTGGGAGGCATCTCAAAACCGTCATAGCGAATCGCAGCAATCAGCAGGCTCTCGTCGACCTTGTGTGGCACGACGGCCGGTCCAGAGTCGCCCCCTTTGCGAATCCCCTCTCGGGTATCGAGCGAGAGTCCCCCCTGAATCTTCTCGCCGTTGGCCGAGTGGCATTGATAACAATGGGCCACAAGGACAGGACGAATCTGCTTCTCGAAGAACGCGGTCTGAATGTCATCAGGCGTGTTGGCTTCGCCGGTTGGTTTGATATTTGTGTTGGTGACTGCCGGCTGGGCATCGTCGGCTCTCGTGGCGAGGCTGAGAACGAGTGTCGCCATCACGAGATAAATGAGGTTCTGCGAAGTGAACCAGCGCAGCGAAAACCGAGCCGATCCAAGCAATCCATTCGGGGAGATCGTCATCGATTGGAGAGGAACAGACGACGGAGCAGGCATGGGAAACAACCTGTAGGCCGGATTGAACAGCGAGGGAGAAGTGACGATTTGCCGCAGCAACTCGACAGACGAGTGACAACAGCGTCCGTTGATTCTACTGTCCGGGGCGTCCAATCGGAACGGTTGATTTGAAAAACTGGCTCTCGACTGCGGTTGGGGAAGTGTTGCGAGGCGAAGGGTTTGGAGTCACGGAGCGAGTCTTCTGTTTCGTCTTCTCGGGAGGCGATTCGGTGTCAGGTGTATGAGTCAGCCTTCGCCGCGGAGGCAACGTCGCGACCAGCAGGACAGTGACGCGGAGAGATGTTTTTGGGGGAAATGTGGACGATTCGTTGTGGGTGTCGGGTCTGCATGCTTTGGGAATTATTCTCTAACTGTCTTTGTAGAAATAGGTTGTGTCGTTCGGCAAGAAGTGCTGTGCGATGGAGGTTACGGGCAAGAAGTCGGAACTGGGCTTGACGATCTCTCGGGAAATTGTCGATATTGTCCAGAGAGTTCAATTGACACTCTTCGAATCGAGCGTAAGATTTCGGTAGATACAGCGCCTTGTGAGATCTGGTGTGACGCCAGACATCCACGAGGCTCCCTTGGGGTGGCCAAGCGGTGAAGTGGCCAAGGGTTCTTGAGCCGAGCGAATTGCGATATCTTGTCGCAGGTGATTCTGTTCCGCTGAGCCCCCAACAGAAAAAGAGACTGTCGAAGACGAGACACTGTCCTATTCGAGACCTGTCGTGCGTGACACGTTCTCCAGTACGGTACACTCCCCCTAAGAGACATTTCCCGGCGCAGGTTCACTCTCGCGGAATCATCAAATGGGCAGCTTAAGTGCTGTGTTGGGATGCGTGAGTGGTGGTTGGGACTGAGGTTGCGGCTTGCACGGTCTGCTGGATTCGTGCAAAAAGGTGCCTGGGACATACGTTCATGTGGTTGCATGAGTTGGTCCTGGTTTCCGGAAGTTAAGGATAATGGAGGGTTGAAGCGGCATTCGAGGTCGAATGGCAACCCGAGTCGGCACTTCTTCTTGGATCGCTGTGGCGATGGTTGGAGGCTGTGGAATTTACAGGCGTCTGCGAACTGCGACGGCTGGGACTGGTGGTGGTTGCTCTGGCAACTGTTAACAGGCGGTGGTTGCCTTAATGGCGATCATGAAAGGCTTGCCCGGACGGTAAGCGCGACGTCAGGCAGTCCGTGGGGTTTGTCGACAACAGTCGGCGATGATCGCGAATTGCTGTCGAGTTCTTGGCTCGATTCTGTGTCATTTCAAGGGACTGAATATCTACGAGAGGTTCAGATTCTGCTGTCTCATCGCCAGGTGAGCCTGGGAGTCTGGTGGCGTGCGAGGCGGGTGATTCACTCGTCGTCCCAGTACGCTCCCCGTGACAGTGCTCTGTGTAGAGTCATTGCACTGGCAAAGTTGACCGCGAAATTACCGGTCTGCTTCGCTGAACAGGTGGCTCGACGGAATCTCTGTACGGTCTGGTGATTCGGGCAATGGCTCGTTTCCCGCAATGTGTCCTCCCCTTTCGGGAGGTCTCGGCTCGACGCACTTCTTAGCGAGGCGTCCCCCCGAGGCAACCCAAAGAGTGCCCCGACGGAATTGTCGATTGCACCTTTTCAGATCGGGCAGGGGCCCCTTACATCACTGCAACAACTGACGAGTCTTGAACTCAACAAGAATCTGAAACAGGGCCACTTCACCCCCAGGTGAACTGGCTGGACTCACTAACAACTGGTTTTCTGGAAACTGCTGAATGGCAACTCAACGCCCACGCTCCTCGTCAACTCCCAAGGCCCGTACTCCGCGTCCAAAGAAGGATGCCGCAACAGCGCACGCCTCGCGAATCGAAGACTACGTGTTTGAAGAGGCGGGGGGAGATAGCTCCGATGACGATGGTTTCGGAGGAGGAATCGACGTCCCGGAAAAGAAGCCCAAAGCGGCACCTCGCAAGCGTCGAACCACCAAGAAAACAGTATCGGAAGCGGTCCCACAAGAGTCGTCTGCCCCGGCAGAATCCTACTCCCGCGACTCGGATTCCGAGTCACGACCGCGCCGCAGCGAACGTAAGTCCGAGTCGTCAGATCGTGAGACCTCGGCTCGAGACACGTCTGATCGTGAATCGAGTGCTGAGCGAGAGAACGACGCCCTGGCCGAGCGTCCACGACGAAGTCGCAGCGAATCGAACGACCGCGATATCGATTTTGAACGGGATGACCGAGACGACGATCGAGAGCGGGGGCCGCGTCAAGGCGACGATGCCGAACACTCAGCAGCCGTTGGCTCGAGCGATCGACCAACCCGCAGTTCGTCCGAAGGGGGCGATCAGGGTGAAGACCGTGGCCCGCGTCGCAGTCGTCGTCGTCGACGTCGTGGCAAAGGGGACGGGGCCAGCCAGTCACAAGGGGGGGGACAGTCTCGCGATTTTCAATCTCGGGACAACCAGTCTCGTGACTCTCAGCCATCAGGGGGGCAGTCCATTCGGAATAATCAACGGGGCGAGTCATCCGGCAACTCCGGGGGTCGCGGACGATTCCAGAAGGGGCGAGGAAACGATCGGAATGACCGCAATCAGCGGGGTGGTCGCAACAACGACCGCAATCAACGTGGAGGGGCTCCACGACATCAAAAAGCCGCCGTCGGCGAGTCGCACGAACCACCAGTTCTCAGCGGGACGTTCGAGGGTCTGCTCGAACTCCATCCAAAGCAATACGGCTTCCTCCGGACAGCCGCCAACGATTACGGGGCACTCGATACCGACCCGTTCCTCTCAAGCTCTCTGGTGGAGAAGTACAAGCTGCGTGAAGGTTTGAAGATTGTCGGTCAGGTGGGGCCGGGAACACGGGGTCAAGGGCCTCGGATTCTCGACATCCTTGAGATCGACGGTCGGACTCCGGAAGAGTTCGCCGAGATCAAGCACTTCGACACGCTGACGGCCATTAACCCACACGAACAGATTCGTCTGGAAACCGGTCCACAGCCGATTACCATGCGGGTGATGGACTTGCTCTGTCCGATCGGCAAGGGTCAGCGTGGCCTCATCGTTGCTCCCCCTCGGTCCGGGAAGACGATGCTGTTGCAAGACATCGCCAACGCGGTTTCGACGAATCATCCGGAGATTCATCTGATTGTGTTGCTTATCGACGAACGGCCCGAAGAAGTGACCGAAATGCGTCGGATGGTCAACGGCGAAGTGGTCGCCTCTTCGATGGACCGCGATGTCGAGAGCCATATCCGGATCAGTCAACTGGTCATGGAGCGTGGCAAACGGATTGCCGAGTCGGGCAAAGACTGCTTCATCCTGATGGACTCCGTGACACGTTGTGCCCGAGCCTTCAATAAGTGGGTTGGCGGCGGACGTGACAGCCGGACAGGGACCGGGGGACTCGACATTCGTGCCCTCGAAATTCCGCGTAAGATGTTCGGAACCGCCCGTCTCTTTGACGAAGGGGGCTCGCTGACCGTCTGTGCAACCGCCCTCATCGACACCGGCAGCCGAATGGATGATGCCATCTTCCAGGAGTTCAAAGGGACCGGGAACATGGAAATGGTCTTGAGTCGCGATCTTGCCGATCGTCGCATTTGGCCCGCAATCGACATCTCGAAGTCGGGGACTCGCCGCGAAGAAAAGATTCTCGACCCCAACGTCATGGAAGGGGTCATCATGCTCCGCCGAGCACTCGTTTCGATGAGTGCCGTCGATGCCATGACCGAGTTAACCAAAAAGCTCGTTGCCTTCCCAAGCAACAAAGAGTTCCTCGAACGAGTACGACAAGTCCTCTAATCAAACCCCCTCAGGTCCGCAGGCCGACAGATCGTCGACCTGCGGACTTTTTTCGTTGGATGCTCACTAGGGAGAAGGCCCGTATCGGTGGCAACCTGAAAAAACGACAGTAGCTGCAATCGCCTCCAATCAGAGCAGTGACGCCGATGTTTCCAGACTTTTTTTCGTAACCAACCGGTTAGCATGATCATTTGACGTTCCTTCCGGCGTTTCCTTAGTCTCTGATTGAACGATGGGTGTCAAATGGTTACTCAGGCAACTACACTGACGGGAAATTCTTGCAGCCAAATGTTGCCACCGGCATCTGTTGTCGGAGGGAAGGAGATTTCCGCGAAGCTGCCTCTCCTTGTGTTGCTTCTGTTTGCTGGTTGCGTACTGCAGATTGCTTTGTTGCCGTTTCACCGCGACGGCGACGAGTCTTCTCGTGAAGGTGTTCATACACCCAAGGTACCCCAAGTCGCGCTTGATGGTCTCGCTTCATCTCATGAAATCGGATCGTTGAAGGTTGGTGATGTGGTCTCATTGGAGATTCCAATAGTTAACTCAACGGACTTTCCGTTTGAGATTTCGTCCATTCAAAGTTCTTGTGGTTGCGTGAGCACAAAGATCGAACATAAGCTCGTTCTTCCCGGTGAGTCGGTCCCACTCCACGCTGTGGTTCGTGCAACTCAAACTCTCGGTTCATTGGACCGGTTTATTTGGATTAATGGCGCTTTTCGAGCGGATGATGATGAGATTAAGCTGTCGAGAATTGAAATGCGACTTCACGGGACGGTCGAGCCAACAACAGTCGTGAAACGTCAACCATAGAGGGAGTGTATTATGCGAATAATGTCTAGCGGAAAGGCGGGATTAGGATTCGTGGCATTTATTGTTGTTTGCACGATGTGGGGTGTCGCGCATTCTCAGCCTTTTCCGGCATTCGTTTGTAATCATATACAAATCGTGGAGAAACCGTGCTTGCCGGGTTTCACGTGCGAGGAGTTGTATGGCGAATTTGACTGTTATGAAGAGGTCGATGAGGATGGTGAGCCAATACACGTTGGCGAATACCCGGAGGATGCAAAGCAGTGCGATCTCGGCGGGACTCTGAGGCCAGGAAATGTTTATTGTGGCACGAATTATGAAGATCCGGAAGAGCAGTTGTGCTATGTGATTTACCAGTGCTATTGGGATTCCGGTTTGATGCGTTGTGTTCCGTTGGAGTATGAAGTGCATGGAGTGTGGGTTGCTGTCCCCAAATATCTAGAGTGTGTGGACTTGAATCCCTTACCACCGCCACCTCCACCACCTCCACAGCCGAACGTGTCGTCCGCAGAGGAATTGCGGAAATCACAGTTAACCATCGGAACGGTGCGAGTGTTGAGATGAAATGTCTTTATTGTCTAATTCTACTTGGCGTCAGTACGGGGATTGCGACTGGGGATGACACTAACGGAACGGCCGTTCCGATTTCCTCGGTATCGCTGCGGAGGACTTTGGAGAGCGGGCGTCTGTCATTGACGTCGGTATTGCAAAATTATGCGAGAAATGGGGACCCAAAACGAGTCGTCTCCGATCATCGCGTGGAGTGCGAGATTGTCTTTGATCGTGGTCAGTGGCGAATGGACGAAACATTGCCCGGCATGACCGTCGAGATGCCGGATGGTTCGATCGCCAAGACGGATGCTGATGGTCGCCCGTGGCAGCGACGGATGTTTCGGAACGCAATAGAGTCTGGTTACTTTTGGCCTGGAAAAAGTACGAATGGGGGCAAGAAGGTCTTAGACTTGAGTGTGGGTGTACCGAATCGTTTCGTCGACCAACATCTGTTCGATCCCCGCATGATGGGGCTGCTTCCGGAACCTGTCTGGAAACTACGTCGGCGATATCTGGATCAGCCTCTCTACGACCAACCGTTCGAGTTTCAACAACCTATCGACGACGTCTTGGACGGAGTGGCGTGTCGCATTTGGCGCGGTCTGAGGATCGACGAGTTTGGAAGAACGCAGGAGATTACCTATTTCTGTATGCCCCATCAGAACGACGAAGTGCGAAGAATCAGGCTGACGATCACAAGTGCTGAACCAACACCAACTCAATACGTCCGGCTGGTCGAAGCCCGTCTGAAAGAATGGCAGCCGGGGATATGGTTTCCTGAAGAACTGGTGATTACGGAGCATCGTGATGAACGACTGCTCTATCGCGAGACGACGACCATCTCCAAGGCGGAGTTCAACATTGTCATTCCCGTAGAAGAGTTTACTGCAGCGGGACTCGAACTGCCGATCGACTGGCCAGTGAGTATTCATGCCACGACCCCGGAGCAATCTGTCGCGGGTCTCTGGGATGGAAAGAAGGTTGTTCCGGATGAGTTTCAGTTAAAGGCTGCGGCGATCGTTGCCGGCACTCAACCTAAGGAGGAAATGTTTGACCCCCCCGCGGCGATCTCCCCCATAAGACTATTCTGGTTGTCTTTGAACGTCGTCCTGCTGTTCGTGGTTGTCGCGTATGGACTATCTCCCAAATTACGAAAAAAACGTCGGCAGCCGCCAGCGGAATGATATCGGCTGCTGGTAGCATCGGGAACACCCGGCCCACCTTTACAATGCAGCCGACTCCCCTTGAAGTGTCGAACTCATGATATAACGTCACCGAAATGTCGTACACTTCCGACTTAATCGTCCCCCGAAGCGTTAGCAATGTCGAACGCGAAGTCGACGCAACCGATCTCCTCGCTTACGTTTCGGGCTACGATTGGAGAGAGAGCGCTACCTCAACGCGGGGAGCCTGCTCAACGAACAATTTTCCGACGCGGTTAAATGCTGGGCGAATTTGGCTCGCAACGTTGTTGCTGGGTCTGCTCTTCTCATTGTTCGCTGTCACTGCTGGGGCCGATGATTCTAAGGCTGAGAACGTCGAGACGCAGCCGGTGGAGGTCATCACGGCTATCACCCTGAAGCAGGGGGAGGCGAGTGTCGTACATCGGGGTCGGGTGTTGATTCAGGCTCAGGATGGAAGCGCTTTGCTCGAGCGGACCGATGGGCAACTCATTGCGGTGAAGCCGGATGAGCTGGTGTCGTCGATCGAGTCGGAGCAGCCCTTTCAGTACATTCCCCCGGCAGCGCTGGGGGCTCAGCTCAAGCAGGAACTTGGACCAAGTTTCGATCTCTTCGAGACCGAACATTATGTCATGGTGACCGATGCCGGTCCGGTCTATGCCGAGTGGTGCGGTCGTCTGCTCGAACGGCTGCATGATGGATTCTATAGCTATTGGAACAAAGCTGGCCTCGAACTCTCGCCGCTGTCAATGAAGCTTCCGGTCATCCTGTTTGCCGATCAAAAGGCGTTTCAGACGTATGCGGTCGCTGATGCCGGGGAGGCTCTGGCACAGGCTCGGGGCTACTACTCGGCCCGGACGAATCGCATCGTGCTGACCGATCTGCGGGAAGCCGATGGTGGCGTGGCGGCTCGGGAGGATCGAGACGTCGCGAAGAAAATCGAAGCGTCGCCGCTCAATGTGGCAACGGTGATTCATGAAGCGACGCACCAGATTGCTTTTAATTGCGGCCTGCATGTCCGGTATGCCGACAACCCCCTCTGGCTGACAGAAGGTCTGGCGATCTATTGCGAGTCCCCTGACTTGAAGAACCGCAGTGGCTGGCGGACGCTTGGAATCTTGCATCGTGATCGTCTCAAGGCGTTCGAGGACTATGTGAAAAATCGTCGACCGGCTGGCTCACTGGTTACGCTGCTGGAAGGGGGGGACCGCTTCCGCGATCCGTCCAAAGTCATCGATGCCTATGCCGAAAGCTGGGCGTTCACCTATTTCCTGATGCGTCGCCACAAAGAGGAATACATCACTTTCCTGAAAAACATTTCCCGAAAACGTCCCCTCGACTGGAGCACTCAACCGGCCCGCCTCGACGAGTTCCGCCAGGTTTTCGGCAACGACCTTGATGCGTTGGAGAAGGAGTTTCTGATCTACATCCGACGCCTCTGAAATGAGCACTCCAGCTGCCGAGGAGTGTGGGTAACTGCCTGTGAGTATGAGTGGCTGCTCTCCGTCAACCGCAAGGTAGGGAATGCCCCGGGGGTTGCGGGACGACCGGGGGGCAGCGGTTCTGCCTCGCGATGGTCTCTGCTTTCGGTTGGCCATCTGGGGGTGGGGTCGATACACTCCGGGGAAGTTTCACCGTTGGCGGAGGCTGATGGTTCCTATCCCTTATCATTGAGCAGGTTGTGATCATGTCGTTCAAAGGATTGATGCTGGTCGTCGTCGGTGTTTGCCTTGCGGGTTGCGTTGAATCGGCAACTCGGGATGGTCATTCGTCGACTGACCCAGCGAATGGAACTGCCCACGTTTCCCCTGCCTCTGCAACCTCGTCTCAACCATCGACCAACTCTGGAGAAAATGTGGAATATCAGGAAACGATCAGCGGCTTGAAGTATCACATCGTGAACCCCGGTGGGGCGCGCAAGCCGAGCGTCACCAGCACCGTCACCTGTCACTATCGTGGCACCCTGGAAAACGGGACCGAGTTTGACAGCTCATACAAGCGGAACGAGCCCACTTCTTTCCCTTTGGGAGGAGTGATCGCCGGGTGGACTGAAGGATTGCAACTCATCGGCGAAGGGGGTGTGATCGACCTCATCATTCCGGGTGATCTGGCCTATGGACCTCGTGGTATCCCAGGAGTGATTCCACCCAATGCGACACTGCACTTTCATGTCGAATTGATCAAGATCAAGTAGACATTGTCGACGATGCACTCACTTCTTGACGAAACGATCGCTGCTCCCGCCTCGGCTTCCGGGGGGGGAGAGCGGGCGATCATTCGTCTCTCCGGGCCATTCTGTCAGGAAGTTGTTTCACAACTGTTTGTCCCTGACGATCCGGCTGCCTGGAACGCACCGCGACGACCGACTCGGCACACCGGAGAGGTCCATCTCCCCGATTTTCCGATCCCGATCCCTGTTGCGGTCTCCCTTTGGACAACCGTCCGCAGTTACACCGGCCAGCCGATGGCGGAGTTGCATCTGATTGGCTCCCCCCCGATTGTCGACGCTCTTTTAGAGGCTCTGTATCGATCCGGAGCACGACCAGCCCGAGCGGGGGAGTTCACACAGCGTGCGTTCCTCTCGGGTCGACTCGACCTCATGCAAGCCGAAGCGGTCCTCGGGGTGATCGATGCCGACGACCCCGCAACGTTGCGGCAAGCTCTGCGTCAACTGGAAGGGGGAATCTCGACCCGCATCCTTGAGTGTCGCGAAACCTTGTTACTGCATTTGGCGGACCTGGAGGCGGGGCTCGACTTCGTGGAAGAAGACATCGACTTCGTCAGTCGAGACGATTTTCGTCAAAGACTCGATGCCGCGTTGGAGTTAATCGAAAGTCTGCTCTCCCGCACAACGTCGCGGATGCGATCCGAAGGTCGGCCGCGTGTCGTCCTGGCGGGGCTCCCCAATGCGGGGAAGAGCACGCTGCTCAATGCGCTGGCTAACCGGGACTCGGCCATCGTTTCGCCTCAAGCGGGAACGACCCGCGATGTCATCACGGCCCCCGTCTGCTGCGACGGAGTGTGGATCGAACTGACGGACACCGCTGGCATCGAAGAGACCGTAGACCCCATTCTCGGCATCGCTCAAACCATGGGACGCGACGAGGTCGACCGCTGCGACCTGTTGCTCTGGTGTCGGGCGAGTGATCTCTCTCCCGTCGAACTGCAGGCAGAGTTCCCGATTCGACAACGGCTGCAACGGCCCGCAGCGGGGATCATCGACGTGTTCACCAAGGGGGACTTGCGCCCCACTACTGATGAGCCATCGAACGGACAGCAACCCGATGATCGCCCCGTGGATCGACCTGTTGTGGAAGGTTCCTCGCGGGTGACGGTGAGTGCCACGACTGGCGCAGGGTTGGCTCGTTTGAAGTCGCTAATCGCCAGTCACCTCGATCGGGCAGACACAGCAAAAGGGGAACTTCTCGCGTCGTCGTCGGCCCGTTGTCGAGAGAGTTTGCAACGGGCCGGAGAGTCGTTGCAACGTGCGAGAGAACTCCTCGATAGTCCCTTCGGCGACGAGGTGGTCTCGATGGAACTCCGCACGGGTCTCGATGCCTTGGGAGCGATTGCCGGCACAATCTACACCGACGACATCCTTGACCGCATCTTCAGTCGCTTCTGTATCGGGAAGTGATGTTGCCGACGTTTAGCTGTAGCTGGGAGGGAAGGCGGAGGGGAGTGGCGACTAGGGTGGTGGGGGTGGTGCGGAGGAGGGAGATGTGATCGGCCGGATCGCCAACAGCGGGTGAGTCGGGGCCGAAGTGCCAGAGAGCCGTTGTCTGAGGGGGGAGGCGATGTCGCCAGCCAAGGGCGAGACGGCCCATCGTCCAGCGGGCGTTGATGTCTTGAATGGGGCGAAGTCGTTGTTCGCCGTTGAGGGAAAGGTACCAGCAGGCATCGATCCCACACGGCCCGAAGTAGCCCAACTGTTGGAGTCGTTCAACCACTTGTCGCTGGCAGTCGATCGCAGGTCGCCAAGTATCGAGGTGCAGTGCGTCATTGGTGAACGTCTCATCGTCTGGTGCCGCGATCAGGCTGCCCCGGTACTCGCCGTTGGTCGCAGTCAGCAAAGGGACGACGCCGATCAGTTGCGGTTCACCGGATTGTGGAATCTCCCACTGCACGCCCGCTTCGGCGATGCGTTCGACCCAAGGTTCGGCATGGAGTCGCCCGTCGCGTTCGAGTCGTTTGGCGATCCACCGACGTTGCGAATCGGTGAGCGTCTCCCCTTGACCGAGCAGGCGTTCGCGGGCCGAGTTGCTGAGGTCGGCTTTGATGACCCAACGTCGTTCAAGACCCAACTCCCCCTCCTGCGACAGAAAGCCGTCGACGTCGGCGAATGACTGCAAGGTCATGCTGCCGCGAAGGGCGCAGTCGAGGGACTGTTCCTGTGACGAAGAGAACTGTCGCGAGTTTGCCATCCGGACAATCGCGGGGGCGGGATGATCGGGGATCGTTACTCCCCATCGGGCGAATTCGTTCTCGGCGAACGCGGACCATCCCCACGGTGTCGCGAGGAAGTCTTGCAGGTTGAATCCCTCCGACTGGCTCAGTTCCTCTGGATGCGACACGAACCGAGGGAGCAAGGTTTTTAGCGAGTCGCTGAGTTGTTGCAACTCGTCGGGCCGAGGTGGCATCGGGGTGACGATGACATCTTCCGGCCCCGCAATCGCCAACCATGAGAAGGCGAGTTCCCCTAGTAGCCTGGGCGAAACAGCGGTCGACGCCACGAACCCAAGCGTCGTCTCGAAGTCAAAGTTCCCCCAGAACAGACGCGGCATCGGAAGTGCTTGGGGTGGGATGGAGGATTCGGGACTTAGGATCGAGGGAGGAGGTTGATCACAGGGGGCCCCGCGCGGCAGTCGGGGGGCTTTGGGAGGTGCTCACGCTTGTCCCCTAAATCCTCCTCCCCTACCGAAGCTTGTGCTTCAAAGCGTTGCGTATGGCTTTGTCGGCGTCGTTCTGTTTGAGTTTTTGACGCTTGTCATACTCCCGGCGGCCACGTCCAATCCCAATCACCACCTTGACCAAGCCTCGCACAAACAGCACCTCGAGGGGGATCAACGTCAGACCCTGCTGGCTGGCGATCTCGGCAAACTTGCGGACTTCGCGTCTCTTGAGAAGCAGCTTGCGAGTCCGACGACGTTCGTGGTTGTTGAGGGCGGCATTGGCGTATTCGGAGATGTCGACATTGACGAGATAGACTTCTCCGTTGTCGACGCGGGCATAGGCATCCTCGATCGTGATCCGATTATTGCGGATGCTCTTCACTTCCGAACCGACGAGCACGATGCCACATTGCAGCGACTCGACAATCTCGTAGTCGTGCAGCGCGCGACGGTTCTTGCAGACGACTCGATCTTTCGAGGCGTCTTTCGTCGAACTGGAGTGGCCAGACTTCTGTGACATCAAAAGCAATCTCGGTTGGTGAAGGTCATCAATCTTGGGCAGGACGTGAAGGATTGCCCCAGTCGTTGCCGGGAGCACTTCCTCGCAAAATGACCCCCTTGAGGTTCCAACCAAGGTGAGCTTTCACGTCAGCGGCACAGTATCGCAGGGTCAGGCCGCAACGTCGACGCTGCGACTCATTGGCCTTTGACCCATGCAGTAACAGGTCCGAGTGCATCGACATCTCACCCGCTTTCAAGACATCATCGACCGGGTCGCCATATTGTTCCGGGTTGTCGATCGATTGATTGAGGACGTTGTGCTCGGTCGAGTCACTCGGGCGGAAGGTCATGTGCCCGAAATGGTGTGAGCCTCGAATGAATCGCATGGCCGCATTCTCGATGTCGGCATCGTCAATCGCCAACCAAACAGTGAGCGCCTTGGTTGGTGTGAGTGGCCAATAGCTGGCGTCCTGATGCCATGCGACGCTCTTTCCATCCCCCGGCATCTTACAGAAAAAGTGCGAGCCCCAGCCGACGATGTCGTCCCCCAGAATGTCCGCCACACAATCGACAATCCGCTTGTCGGTCAGCATGTCGTAGACTCGACCGTACTTCAGATGAGCCGAACTGATCGAGTAACTGTCCCCCCCGGCTGCGACGACCTTAGCAAGCAGGTTGTCGAAGTAGTTCCGAATCTCGGTGATCTCGGCTTCATCGAAGATGCGAAACGGTCGAACGTAGCCATCCCGATTGAAGTCCTCGACCTGTTGTGGCGTGAGCACTTTGGGAGCCTGCACGGTGCTGGGGTAGAACCGGAGATCCCGCTCGATCCCGGCCATCTCCCCCTCTTCCGGGATCATTTTGAACTGTGGCGTGCTGGAAGTGCTCATCGTGCGGACCGGAAGGAGAACGAGAAGTCGTGGAGATGGAAACCGTTTAGGAATTGGACACGCATCGTGATGCGTCGTTTCTGTCTGTGCATCATTGTCCACGATTCCGAGACTTCGACAAGGGAACGCGATGCGTCGCCCCACAGATGACAGGTGGGGGAAATCAGAGACTCGGAACGATGACGGCGATGCATCAATGCGGGCGGTTGCGTCGGGGGGTTGGTTTGGGGATCATGGTCGAACGTTGTCTATCCATGTGACCTCCCAGTTGAGGATCGTCGATGAACCCCCTGCCTCGTACTCGTTCATGCCACTTGATGCTGTGCCTGTTTCTGATATCAGGAGCGAGTGCTCCGTTGCTGGCCGAGGCGGAACCTCTCATGCTTTCGTTGCAGTCACAACGGGAAACAGCAATTGGGTCCGGGCAGTATCAGCTGGTGACCCAAGATGAACAGTGGCAGCCGACAGAGACCGCCATCATCGTGTGCGATGTCTGGGACTATCACCACTGCCTCAACGCGGTGCGACGTCTGGAGGAGTTTGCTCCTCGACTCAATGACGTGTTGACGAAAGCCCGTCAACAGGGTGTGACGATCATTCATGCTCCCAGTGACTGCATGCCGGCTTACGCCGAGCACCCCGCTCGAAAACGAGCGACACAAGCCCCACGAGCAGCCATGCTCCCGCACGGCATTACTTCTTGGTGTTCGCAAATCCCGACGGAAGAACAGGCGGTCTATCCACTCGATCAATCGGACGGCGGAGAAGATGACGACCCCGCGGAACATGCCGATTGGGCGAAGAAGTTAACTGCCCTCGGTCGTAATCCCAACCTCCCCTGGGGAAAGCAATCACCGCTCATCACCATTGATGAGGACCGCGACTTCATCACGGATCAGGGGGATGAAGTCTGGAATGTTCTCGAGAGTCGAGGCATCAAGAATGTCATCCTGACAGGGGTTCACGTCAATATGTGTGTGACAGGTCGTCCCTTTGGACTGCGTCAGATGGCACGCAATGGAAAGCATGTCGTCCTGATGCGAGACATGACCGACTCGATGTACAACCCACAACGTTGGCCGTACGTCTCGCACTATGCTGGGAACGACCTGATCATCGGACATATCGAAAGGTCCATTTGCCCGACGATGACCAGTGCTCAGATTCTGGGAGGTCAGCCATTCCGGTTCTCCCATGACATACGAACAACTACCGAAAGGATGCAGCAGAGAACCAGCACTCATCAGCCCCCGCCGACAAAAGAAGACTACGCGAAGCGTTGGGTCAACGTCCCGGTTCCGTCAACTGCGTTGGTCGGTGACGAAGGAGTTCTGACCGGGGTCACAGGGCCGGGATGGTATCGATGTGTCATCTACATCCCAGCCGACTGGGCAGCCGAACAACTCTTGACTGTTCGACTCGGCGAAGGGACTTCGACGCAGGCAACGCGAGGTTACATCAACGGGAAATCGCTGGATGCCCCCGGCGACCATACGCTGACCATCGCACCAGTGACCATCAATTCGGGAGACTACAATCTCCTGGTGCTGCGGGTCGCCGACGTTGCCAGCGCGCTGACATCCGCACCGATCATTGAGTCTCACGACACGAAACGCCAACTGCAACTCAAAGGGACTTGGCAGCTTCACTTGGGAGACGACGACAGTCTGGCAAACATGCCATTGCCTGCGAAGTTTGGGGGTGGCTCTGATGTCGTCTTTTCGCCAGAAGAACCGCTCTGGGTCGCCCGTCCGTTGACTCGCAAAGGGGAGTTTACCCCCGGCATCGAGGGGCCGGCATGTGATGCCGAGGGGAACATCTTTGCGGTCAACTATGGCAAGGAAGGGACCATCGGACGCATCACTCCCGAGGGGGTGGGGGAAGTCTTTGTGACACTCCCCGAAGGGAGCGTGGGGAATGGGATTCGGTTCGACAAAGAGGGGAACTTCTATGTGGCGGACTACACCATGCACAACGTGCTCAAGGTGAATCCCAAGACCAAAGAGATTACCGTTCATGCCCATAACGACCAGATGAATCAGCCGAACGATCTGGCGATTGCAGACGATGGAACACTTTACGCCAGCGACCCGAACTGGGGGGCCTCGACCGGGCAACTCTGGCGAATCGACACCGATGGGACGACGCATCTCCTCGCGAAGGAGATGGGAACGACGAACGGCATCGACATCAGCCCAGATGGCAAGACGCTCTACGTCAACGAAAGCGTACAACGTAACGTCTGGGCGTTTCGCATTACCCCCGAGAAGACGTTGGCCGACAAACGGCTCGTCCGAAAATTCGAGGATCATGGCTTCGATGGGATGCGAATCGATGTCGAGGGGAACCTCTACATCTCCCGTTACGGCAAAGGGACCGTCGTGAAGATGTCCCCCGCAGGGAAGACGCTCCAGGAAATCGACATCCTCGGCCCGCGACCTAGCAACGTCTGCTTCGGGGGCCCAGATGGTCGTACCGTCTACGTGACCGAAGTGGAGTCGACCCGCATCACCACATTCCGGGCCGACAGTGTGGGGAATTCATGGCAACAACTTCACCCTAAGAAGTAGTGTTCTAGCCATCAATAGCCCACATTCGCAATGTGGGGACAGGTTGCATCAAGACCCGCATGACGTTCTCTAGAACCTGAGACCCGTGCGGACGAAGAGGCCATCGTTGATGGTGAAGCCGGGGGAGGCGCCGCTGTATTTGACCTTACGATCGAAGACCCAGCCGACTTCAGCAAAACCTGTGTACCAGCCCGCTTCTCCATAGAAGCCAGCCGAGACTCTCCAGTCCTCAAATTGAACCTTTTGATTCGCAGAGTTCAGCACTCCAATCTGATACGACTCGACATGATATTCCCCTTGAAGGTAGGCCCATGTCGCGATGGCGTTTGGTGTTCCCAGGAAGATGCTAATACGAGGCTTCGGAAAGATTGCACGCACTTCTAAGTAGTCATTCGGAGTCCAGACCGCCCCGGCATAGGGAAGCACGATCCCATCCACTCGGTCCCAATAGGTGGCCCCTAAAGCCCACATCCATTGCCGCGATGCCTGCCAATACCCGACGAGATGCCCGTCAAACTGCCAGGAGTCGCGGCTCAGACCACCGCTAAAGTCGGTCGCAATCGCAGGATTGAAGCCCCCTTCGAATGTCCAGCCGTTGACGCTCTGAGTGGCGAGCTTCATCCCCAGGCCAAATCGATGAGCACTGCCCGGAATATCGGGAGGAGGGGCCACAACGCCGGGGCCCTCGAAGAGTCGCAAGTTATATTGTGGATTAATGGTCGCAATCCAGCCACCGAAGGGGGTGACGTACTCCTTGTCATAGTTAAACTCGGTGAGCTGAAAAGTCCCCCCAGCCGAAGCACTTTCGCTGCTAAACCAGGCAGCATCGAAGCGCTCGGTCCAACCAAACTTGTAGGGTTGTGCTCCATTAAGTCCTGCACCGATTCCATAGCCATAGGAATTTGCGTAAGGGTCGACATATCCACCCCCGCCGCCGAGCCAAGGGTCGGTTGTCCCCATGTAGCCTCCCCCACCATAATAGGGATCAACATAGCCTCCGGGAATGGCCCCCGGTTGGGCGAAGGTCGGGTCCTGATAATAACTCGTGATCGGCTGAGGCTGCCCGAGCGTGACAGGGCTTTGGCCCCGAAACACAGTGTCGGCAGTTAGAGACTGAGCGGCCTCTTCGACGGGTGCATCCCAAGGAGAGCCAGCCAGGAGTGCCTGTGGCATCACGAGGAACGCGAGCGAAAGAGCCGATGTCAGGATTGATGTACGAACCACGGGAACATCCTGTTCAGTGGGAGCTACGAAAGTTTTGAGGGTCACTGCATTCGACGGGCGTCGTAGCGAGGTCGGATGACCGTCGCAGGAAGGGAGAGGGGAATTCTCGAAAAATCGGCGTTTAGGTCAAGATCAGCTCAAGTCCCCGCCCGAGGCAGCCGAGCCCCTCCTTTCGACCCGTAAATGGCCCCCTCCCCGAAACGACATTTCCGTCCGAACTCCAGTCACTGTCAGCAGTTGGCGACCCGGTCAAGGTCGAGCCGCAACTCCTGCCGATTCTCCCAAAGTTTCATTTCGCCACACCAGGCGACAGACAGAATCTTGGAAAAATTTCTCCATTCCCCCCTCCACGATTGACCATCTGCCCCCGCCCGTCGACGATTCACTCTCTCCTGCGTTCCATCAAAACTGGCTCGGCAGACGAGCAATCTCCCCGGCTCCTGAACTGGTTCCATCAGCTCACCGCTCCGTTCTTTGAAAGTCGCTCATGCTTAAGTTTACCCTCTCTGACAACGGATCGGCTCACGATGACATGCTGTTGCAACTTGGCACGTTTCGTCAGCGCTGCGACTCCTACTTCCTCCGCGTCGATCGACATGTCTCCCCACAGGATGAGTCGTTCGATAAGGCCCGTCGAGTCTTGATGCAACTGCTTCAAGGATGGCGAGAGTTGGTCGCAGACACCGCTCACGGGACACCGTTCTATCTTCCCTTCGATTTCTCCGATCAGTCGACCGGCTGGATTCGTTGCACCCCCGATCGACGCGACCTCGTCCTGCAAGCCGGGACCTCGCAAATCGAAGGCTGGTCGATTCCCCCTTCTCAGATCGACAGCGAACCTTGGTCGGTTCCCGACTTCGTTCCGGCTGCCGACTCCTCCCCCCTGCGAGCACCACGAAGCGTTTGGCTGCGAGCGATCGACGCCTGCATTGACCGAGCCGCCGGGAACCCCGTCCCCCGACCCTTCGTCGACCCGACATCAATCTTCGAACACTTTCGGGGAAGTTATGGCTCGGAGCTGTTGACCGCTGCCGTCGCCCACTTCGACCTGTTTGGTATCCTCTCGCGTCAACCGCTCACTATCGAAGACCTCGGCCGAGAGTTGCAACTCGCCTCGCGGCCCATGCATGTCCTCATGACGACACTGCGAGCGATGGGGCTGATCGAACGACTCGACGATGAGACCTTGGTCCCCACGATGCTCGCCGAAGAACACCTCATCTCTGGCGGCCCCTTTGACGTCAGCGACTACCTCGGTCTCGCAGCCAGCAGTCCCGGAGTTCTAGAGATGGTCGCCCGCTTGAAGACGAATCGCCCCGCCGGTGCCGACACGGATAACGCCGTCGATGATACCAACGCCGACACCTCCGAGCCGGGCGTCGCATTTATCTATCGAGCCGGTCAGGCGTCGGCGATGGAACAGTCGGAACTGGCCCGCCACTTCACCCTGGCACTTGCCGGACGTGCGAAGAACGTCGCTCCCCATCTGGCCCGGGCCGTTTCGATGAACGGGGACGAACATCTCCTCGACCTTGGCGGCGGAACCGGCCTTTACGCGATGGCGTTTCTGCAACAACATCCCGAAATGCGGGCGACCGTGCTCGATCGCCCCGAGGTTCTGCGTGTCGCCGAAGAGATGCGGCAGGAACAAGGTCTCGAAGAACGCCTGACCTTACTCCCCGGCGACATGTTTGCCGACCCACTCCCCCAATCCGATGTCATCCTGCTTTCAAATATCCTGCACGACTGGGACGTGGCCGAGTGTCAGGAGCTAATCCAAAAAGCCGCTGATGCACTCCCTCGCGGCGGACGATTACTGATTCACGATGTCCTACTGAACGACGCTCTCGACGGTCCACTCCCGATCGCTTTGTATTCTGCGGCCTTGTTCACTCTAACCGAAGGTCGTGCCTACTCAGCAGCCGAGTATCAAAGTTGGATGCAAGCAGCCGGCCTCGACCCCACCCCACCCCACCCGACCCTCATTCACTGTACCGTTCTCACCGGCCACAAACGCTAACACCCCGTCAAAATCGCCGTGGGTCAGATTTTCAATGGGCTGCTAAGCGAGGTGGTGTTTCGTGAGGCAGCTTTCGTGGGGAAGACGTTTGAGGGCCTTCCTGGATTGGTGGTGTATCATGGGGAATCGGCGACGGTTGCCGGTAGAAATCGATGGCCTGCGGCACGTGATCGTTAAGCATGTGAACATCGTGCCGACCAAGGCATGCAAGCGGGAGCGTGCCCTGCAATGGCTGATGTCAATGCCACGGCATTCGATTCATTAGAATCGCGTCGTGCTATTGGATCGTGCCTTATCGGTTTGCATCGGACATCAAGTCAATGGCGATCACAACTCCGGCACTATGTTTGTTATTTGCCTTTGGGATGACTACGAAGCAGCATAAGAAGTGCTTTGCAAATGCCGAGCGAACTCGACTTATTAAGACCTCGATTCCGTCAGGGGACTGACGGCCCCCGTTCGTTGGGGGTTGTGGGGACGAGGTTTGCAGGTTTGGGGGTGGGGCGAGGGGTGAGTTCTATGGTGACTTTGGTTTCTAATGGGGGAAGGCGCTCGAAGTACGGTTCGTACATCAGGCCATCGTTTTCGGCACTGCTCTCGATGGAAAGGTCTAGGAGGGCGTCGCCGAAGTTGGCGACGCAGACGAGGTTGCCCCCTTCGGCGAGGTACGATTTCGATCCGTCTTCGTGCTTGTACCAGCCGCTGCCGGCGAAGACCCAGTTGGCATCGAGTTCGCGAATTTGACTTTCTTTGAAGAAGGTCTCGATTCCTTTCCGATACATCTCGTCTTTCGACAGAGCGAGGAGGGCGTCGCGTTGGGCGGCGGTCATCGGGCCGAACCAGATCAGTTCTTCGTTGACCTGATCGTATTTTAACTCGGTGTCTGCGGGCATCACGAACCCTTCGGGGAGTTTCGCCAGATGGAACCCGAAGTATCTCTGAATTGCTGACCGGACGAGTTGCTGGGCCTTATAGCGTTGAGGCTTTCCTTCTTTGTCGATCCACGAGAGATGGATATCGATGACCTGCCCGGTGGCGGGGGTGAACATTGGTTCGTACTGCACCGGTTTGCCCACCTCGGCTCCAATCGCGAGGAGGCCGGCATGGATGACATAGGCGTCGGAGTCGACGGCGAAGATCGCTTCGTGTTCTTTGGTTCGCGACTTGCAGATGAGCATCTCGAGCAGACCCCGATTGAGCACGACCTCCCCTTTGAGCAGCAGACGTTTTTGCTTGGCATCCAGGAAAACGGTCTTCTCTTTGTTGAGCGGGGGGAGTCCAGCGGTCGGATCGACCGGAGTCGCCTCGGGCGTATCTTTCGCGGGGGCTTCCTTCGTCGGTGTCTCGACAGCAGGGGTTGTTGTGGCGGGTGCCTCGGCTGCTGGAGCTTCGGTGACTGCGGGCTGAGAGAGAGCGTCAGCAATGAGACCGACCCCAGGGGCAACACCCAGAAGCATGATCAAAGAGAGTGACATCCACATCGGGCGGCTGGTCATCGTTCGGTCCTTAGCAGTTGCTGGGGGAGTCATCGTTCGGCAAGATCGCCAGTGACGCGATCTTTCGAGGGTGATGAATGCAAGGCATCATCTCATCGACACACTATACACTTCGCGGTCCGCTAACGCACATCTCGAGTGACGTGCGGCAACGCCCCACACATCAAGTGTGGTGCAAAACGGCCGTTTCGCATCGGTCGAGAAACAGCTTGAGTGTCGTCTTTCGCTCCGCGAAAGAAACGTCCCTTTCGCGGAGCGAAAGGCGACAGTCATTACCCGATCGATCCTTAGAAACCAGGAACGACTTCGCCCCCACTGAGTGTGCCGAGGGCATGCCAGGTGGCGAGGTTGATGTTTTCGCTGATCGAGCGAGCGGCTCCATCCATAAGGGCGACTTGGACGATACCGGGGTGATAGCTTCGTGAGGTGATTGCGGCATAAGAGGGGCTTCCGCTGCTGCCGCTCTTCCCTTCTTGCCACGAGTTATAATCCGACTCGGGATAAGTGACGCCACCATTGACGTAGGAGACCGGTGTGTTGGGGCCAAGTGTGACCGTAAATCCCGTGTGATGCACACGACCATCGGGCCACTCGGTGTGGCCAGTGTTTTTGAACTCGGCTCCCGAGGCGACTGCGGCTTCGACCTCGCTGCGTCCACTGGGAATCGTCGTGCTGGGGGGGCCTCCATTGCGGGTGTAGGGGGTCCAGGCTTTCACCTCGGCTGTCAACAGGGTGCTTCCTGTGCCATCAGTGAAGTGGGCCATCGAGACACTGGCGTTCGGATAGAAGGCTCCGTCTCCCCCGCGACCAGTGGCAGGGTCGAAGACGAACCAAGTTCCATAGTTGAAGCCGTACGATGTCGGGTAGAGAATCGCGCGCCCTCCGCCGGGATCGCGGGCAACGTCGGCTTTAACGTCGCTTGGACAAGAGTAGACATCGATTTTCAACCCACTGATGGCAGACTGGAAGTCCCAGCCAATTGACAGGTCGATATTTTTGTAGAGGTTTCCTTGTTCCAGATAGGGGAGGATCCGCCCATGCGTCCCCCACGACCCGTTATTGGCGGTCGATCCCGAGCCGAGGTCGATCGAGGCGCCGGGAGGGAGATACTTGTTCGCCCCCATGTAGTTGTGAACAGCGACAACCAGATTGTGCAAATGGTCCTGACACTGTGTTCGCCGGGCCGCTTCTCGAACCGACTGCACAGCCGGGAGGAGCAGCGAGACGAGAATGGCGATAATGGCAATCACAACGAGCAGTTCGATGAGTGTGAAGCCTGGGCGACGCGTGGGGATTTTGTCTGTCATCAGGAAGCTTTCGGGGAACGTGGAGTATGTCTCTCGGCAGGAATGGAGCGTCACGAAAAACATCAGATCATGCCGCGTCTGAGGACCTGACGCAAATCCAATGCCATTGATCCACATGAACCGTCACCCCTTGGTGGACCAGTGAGAAAGCCGTTACGACGTCGAGTTTGTGACGAAAACTTCGCCACTGATGGCGAGAGAGTCGCCACAGGTTGTGTCGCACGGTTCACCGAAATGAAAGCGGACGCCGGCAGGCACACAGTCTATCGTGACCGGGTGCGATGGAGCCACCTTGGCGCGATCGGTTTGGAGAGCCGAGCGACATTCTAACGGGAATTCCATCGGGAGTTCGACGCAAGGAACCGACACTCCAGGGCCTTTCAGTTCTTCAATATTGAACGCCCCACGTTCCTGATAGGCCAGATTTCTGATAGCGGAACGGCGCCAGCCGTTGCCAGGCTGACGCTGCGGGCGACGACTGAGACGCTAGGACCGATCGATCAATGAGTGTCATCTCTCGCTCTGTAAAAGATGTGACCCGCGCGACCTTTCGCGGAGCGAAAGGCGACAATGATTTCCAGGAGGATCCTTCGTGCAACTTCAAAGGCTGGGCGTAGGGAGAGTGGTTGTTCAAATCGCATCGTAAGAATCGTGTCGAACGGTGCCGAGCGGTATTGGGGCTTGTGCCCTTCCCCGAGTCAGGGGGACCTTCAACAAGTGGCTCAGATTCCAGCACGGAAAGGCTCCGGCCGACATTCTCCACTCGTCTAAATTGGCTTGATTCCCTGTTGTCGACGATGGTGGTGGCAGAGGGAACTGTTGATCTCGAAGGCTCGGCAGTCGTCGGGGCGTTGGTCGTAGTGACGACATCCGCGGGTTTCGGGGTCGTACCAGCGGCAGGGACGGCGATCGGTGGTCGATGTGCCAAAGAGTAAGGTGGTAATCGCCCGTATCTCGGCTTCGGGCACCCTTTTTTCGACCGCCTCATTCCGCTCATCGTTGATGAAGAACGGGGGAGCAGTCACTTGCAGACAACAGGCTCCGCAGTTGTCGCAGTTTTCGATGATCGGGAGATGGAGAACCATTGCCGGGGAAACGATGACATCCGGGAAGCGGAGGAGTTGTGGAGTGACGTGCCTTATTCACGAGAGTCTACCGTGATTCGACCGGACCGACCAACGGCTTGCCAGGAAATGAGGGGGAGAGCGGGTCGCTGGGCAGGGGTTGGGGATTCCAGTACAGTTTGCGGTTACGATTTCACGAACAGACTGCCGCCACTTTCCCGAGGCATGTTTGAGCGGACTGATGTCGAAACAGAGAGAATGGTCGTAGGGCTGTTTGTTTCGCCAGTCTGGCTCGCAGGCCAGTTCGGGGGAGGGGCGTCGCGGAGTGGGCCGGGTTAGACGTCACTCGAATTTTCATCTTACATCAGGATGCGTGCGGCAATGGATTCCTATGCAATGTGCCCATGTGGCAGTGGCAAGAAGATTAAATTTTGTTGTCACAAGTTGTTCTCCGAGATGGAGAAGGTCGAGCGAATGATCGAGAACCAGCCTCGCCAGGCGCTCGTGCATCTGGACAAGCTGGAGAAGTCGCATCCCTCGAACGGCTGGGTTGCGGTAACACGGTCACGCATTCAGATGATGCTGGAAGAGTCACTCGACGCGAAGATATCGCTGTTGCGATTCCTGAAGTCGAATCCGGATCATGCCCGCGCCAATGCGATGTACGCTTTGGCCTCGATGTCTGTGGACGGCATCCCCGCCTGCAAGAAGGCTGTCAATCGGGCATTGAAGCGATCGGTTGCCGACAGTCCCGCGATCGTCGGTACTTTGCTCGAATCGTTGGGCCAACATCATCAGATGGAGGTCCGTCCGGTAGCGGCTCTCGCTCACTACCGACTGGCAATTCCGCTGGCCGAACATCAGGAGACGTTTTGGGGACTGACGCAGCGTCAGCGAGAGATTCAGTCCAACCCCTGGTATCCGCTGTTCCTTCGCAGCGACCTGACAGTCCCACAGTTCGAGACTCCCGATCATGTCGTCGAACTGGTTGACCGGGCAGAGCAACTCAGCCATCTCGGGTGTTGGGACGAAGCCGCCCTCTTGATCCAAGAGGCTGTCACCAAGGAACCGCAGTCGGCAGAATTGACACATCTCCTCGGGCTGTGCTGGGCTTGGGACGGCAATGATCTGGCGGCAGCGGAGGCTCTGTTTCAGGCCGCACGTCTGTATCAGGACGAAGTGGATGCCCTGGAATGCGAGACACTCGCTCAGTTTTTCAATCGCACACATCCAGAGCATTCATCGGCCGTCCTGTCGACTCAGTTCGAGAGTTCCTCGGTTGCGCGAACCCTCTCCTTGCTGGACGATGCGCCGCAATTCGTTCGGGAAGAGGTCGAGAAGAACTCCCGTCTCATGGCCGCCTATACCATCTTGGATCGTCCGATTCCCACAGGAGACGGGCTTGCCAATATGACGTTGGAAACCTGTCCGCATCGGTTGGGTGAGCTTCGCTTCTTCGAGGGATCGGACAGCCCGGGCGAGGGGAGACCGACTGGTCCATTCGCCGAACTGGCCGCGATCGAGTCCATGCCCTATGAATCATGCCTGGCACTCATCGAGAAGCATGCTCCCGGTCTGCTGAAGATCGTTCCACACGCTCACCCAACGGCAGGCGGGGAACAACATGTCGTTGTCATGCGGCAGGCGAAACTGGTCGCCGAACTACGCCCGGAACTCTACTTTCCCGAGAATGTCTCGCGAACGGTGCAGTCCGCCATTGTCGACGAGTTGTGGAATCAGGTTCCGAAGAAGTGGCTGAATACTCCGCTCACAGCTCTGGAGGGGAAGACCCCACTGGAGGCCGCCGGACAAGTCGATCTGCAACGTCCATTGCATGCCGCCCTGTTTCTGTTGGATCACTTGTACGACGTGGAAAGGCGGATTCTTCCGCGAGCCGAGTTTGAGCAACAGTTGCAGTTGCCACCGCTCCCCAGCGTAGAACTCAGTGATGACGAGAACGTGTTCGATGCGATCTCCCGTCCCATCAATCGGTTCCGAGTGAACCTGAGCACCCTCAGCGACGAGAATCTGAACATGTTCATCCGGTTTGCGGAAATTTGTCGCCATTCTGGTCTGACAGCCGCTGGCTACCGTGAGGCACTCTCCAACGAACGCTCATCCTTATTCACCGACGTCTCCACAGAAACGAACGACGATCATTCCCAGACTGAAGCCGCAATCGATCACTCGGCCCACGACCATGACTGTGCTCGCGACCATGACCACGACCACGATCATGATTTTGACGACGAAGGGGATGACTTAGAAGAAGATTCCGCCCTGATGAATCAACGCGAGGTCATCGGTCGGCTGATCGACATTTCACTCAACGACCGAAACGACGAAGAAGCCTTTGCACTGATCGAGCGGGGACGTGCTCTGCCACTCAAGCCGGGCGAAGACCCCTTCAACATCAACCTCAACTGGACCATTCAAGAGTTTCGCGCCGCCTCGATCCGCAGTAACGAGAAGCTTGCGGACGTGCTAAAGAATTTGTGGGACAACTTTGCGTCGAAGGTCCCCGGCATGCGTTCACAACTGATCGAGGCCGCTTCCAAGTTGAAAATCGATCCTCCGTGGGGCTCCGAAATTGTCACCGCAAGCAACATCGTCGGAAGTGGCTCGACCAACTGGTCCCCCTCGGGAACGACTCCCGCAAGTGAACCGAAGAAGCTCTACATCCCCGGACAGGATTAACCGGATTTCCCAGCAGCAGACTCGCACGATGGACCTCCACATCCATCCCAAGGTGAGTGAAGACAACTCGTCAGCGGAAGAACTTAGCCCGGAGGGCGATACCTGAACTGCCGGTGGCTCACGCGACCGGCAAGTCGAGATCGCCCACTGGACTGTCAACGACCGCTCGAATCAGGTGGCCGAACTTTTCGACCACCCCAACAGAGCGGGCCTTGTGTACAGGCAGAGATGACGGCGTGTCCTGACATCGCAGTTCCCCTTTGGCATCTTGTTTCAAGAGCAATTCCATGATTCTCGGCATCCCTCAAGAGACGTTTCCTGGTGAGCGACGGGTCGCGATCATCCCCGCTTCAATGAAGGCTATCCAAAAGCTCGGCCTCGACGTTGTGATCGAAGCGGGAGCTGGCGAGAAGGCCGGGTTCCTGGACTCCATGTACCTGGAAGCAGGTGCTAAGGTTGTCAGCAGCCGGGATGAACTCTTTCAACAAGCCGACATCGTGGCAATGGTCAGAGCCTGCGGAGCGAACCTCGACGCGGGGGCGGCAGACGTCAATCGACTCCGACCCGGGCAGTGCCTCGTCGCCCAGTGTGACCCACTCTCCGACGCGAAGGAGTCGGCCAAGCTGGCAGTCACGAAGGCAACCATTTTCGCTCTCGAACTGGTCCCCCGTATCACACGGGCACAGAGCATGGATGTCCTCTCTTCGATGGCGACCATCGCCGGTTACAAAGGGGTGATGCTGGCAGCTAACATGCTCCCACAACTCTTTCCGATGATGATGACCGCAGCCGGAACGCTGAAGCCTTCTCGCGTGTTTGTCATGGGGGCCGGAGTCGCAGGTCTGCAAGCGATTGCCTCCGCCAAGCGACTCGGTGCCGTTGTCTCCGCCTACGACGTTCGCCCCGTGGTGAAGGAACAAGTCGAAAGCCTCGGCGGTAGGTTCGTCGAGATCGCTCTGGAAGCCGCAGAAGGTTCGGGAGGGTATGCGAAGGAAGTCGGCGAAGAGTTCCTGAAGAAACAACGTGAGATGCTGCTGAAGGTGGTGGCCGAAAGCGATGTCGTCATCACGACCGCAGCCGTCCCCGGCAAGAAAGCCCCAATCTTGCTGACCGAAGAAATGGTCCGAGCGATGCCCGCAGGCTCCGTCGTCGTTGACCTCGCCGCCGAGCGAGGTGGGAACTGTGCTCTCACCAAACCGGGCGAAACCGTCGAAGTGCAAGGGGTAACAATTCTCGGCCCCGTCAACGTTGCTTCGGAAATCCCTCGTCACGCCAGTCAGATGTACTCGAACAACGTGACCACCTTTTTGAAGTCGATCGTCAAAGAGGGCAAGCTCACCATCGATCACTCGGATGAAGTTGTCGCTGGTACACTACTGACCGAATCCGGCGAACTGGTCCACCCCTTCGCAAGAGAACTCGCCGGCCTTCCCCCTCTGCCAACTCCGGCATCTGCTCCCACATCAGCATCGGCAACCTGATAGAGACCGATCGCAAGGGCTTCGTCAGCATGCGGGATGAAACGTAGGGTCTCGTCAACACTACCCACACTTTGCATTTATGGCGAGGCTCCACGGAGGATGACGCGGAGCTTTTCTGGGTCGTGCCAGTTAAAGTAGGTCAGGCTCCTGCCTGACTTCCTGTGTCTGGGTGATTCGTCGCTTTGTTGTTGCGGAGACTTGGGCGCGGCGGGCCGTTCGACTCATCGATGTCAACATTTTTTTGTTCGACAAACAACCGAGCGCCTTGAAGCGAAGTACAGCCACTCACCTTGTATGAGAACTCGATTGCCATCAACAATCCCTAAAGGAAGTCAGGCAGGAGCCTGACCTACATGAACTGTTAATGACCCGACATATGCGAAAATTTTCACAGGAAGTCAAACTTGCTTCGGGTGGAAGATTTGAAGTGGAAGCGCACAACATCTGGTTTACGTCAGAAGAGATGGATGCCCTTGAGGACGAAGATTGCGACTTCGATGCTATCACGTGGTGTACTCCAACACCACCACTTCTTGCAGAGTGTTAGTAGATTCGGTTGCATTGCGGGCCTGTAAGGTTAAGTGGAGGGGAATCGTCGGGGTCGGCTGGAACGACCGGGTAGCGGTCCGCGATAGGCTGGGTGGCATTGTCGGCTATAGGGGATTGTGATGAATCGGAAGAAATTCTTCGCCCCAACGGCAGTAGGTCTGAATGGTTCGCTTGGATAGGCGGCAGACTTCGCAGGCCGCCGTGTATTGTGCGAGGAGTTTCCTCTCCACAGTTTGCCGCGCAAGAATTGCTCGGTCAATTCTCGCGACGAATTCGACGCATCTCCATTCCACGCTTGAGATTGACTGCCATCCCTGCCCGGAGTATTCTCAATGCACATTGTTGAGAGATAACCAAGTTAGCTGGCAATCGTCACTCGTAATCCCCAAATGTCGAATGGAAAATCCATCCGAAGAATCACCGCCTGCCTCTCAAGCCGAAGAATCTCATCTGGGATTTCCGCGATGGATTCGCCGATTATGGACTATTGCAGCATTTGTGCATGGGTTGCTTGCGGTCGCACTCTTGCTTTCATTTGTTCGTGGAATACTGATAATCACCAACCGGCTTGATGGTTACGTCGGCCGTGATCCCAAAGTGTGGCTTGGAATCTCAACAATTATGATCGCATCGGCGTTTGCATCGGTTGCTGCGTGGAAGTCACGTGACTTCTTCGCTGTTGGTCCAATTCGGCTAACAATACTTGCGGCGATTCTCGTCATTCTCGTAGGCCCGTTCATTGTTCCGCTGCATGAGGCATGGGTTGGCATTGTCAACGCTGCAATCGCAACTTGCGGTGTAGCGGTTACAGCAGTTCTTGCCCGTCACTTTGGCCGACACGCAGGCGCAACTCAGTCGCTCCATGAGACCGGTGCGGATTCCCCGTAGTTAAAGTAGGTCAGGCTCCTGCCTGACTTCCTGTGTCTGGGTGTTTCGTTGCTTTGTTGTTGCGGAGACATGGGCGCGGCGGGCCGTTCGACTCATTGATGTCAACACTTTGTGTTCGACAAACAATCGAGCGCCTTGAAGCGAAGTACAGCCACTCACCTTGTATGAGAACTCGATTGCCATCAACAATCCCTAAAGGAAGTCAGGCAGGAGCCTGACCTACATGAACTTCTGTCTATCAATTAGTTATGCGATAAGAGCCTTCGATGAGTGACGCTCCACAAACCGAAAAAACGATCTGGGTCGTATGTGCGTCATGTGGACATCAGCACCGAAACCACCGCATCTTGCATGAGAAAGTCAAGCGTTACACAGACGATCCGTATGGTGGTTGCGTTGTGAATATTGAATACCACCGGTTTGTCGAATGCATGGGCTGCGAATCACTGAAGTACGTTACAAGTTCGCTAGATCCACAGGAGATGGATCCATACGAGCAGGGCGAAAGAAACTTCAAAGTCTACCCTGATGCACCGGGTGAACTTACTCGCCGCAAGCCGGCAATCTCATTTGATGATTCCCGCGGACACGCGGGTACTCAATTGATTCCTGACAATGTATGGAAGATGTACAAGGAGACCTTGGACGCCCTGAATCATGGAATCCAAACACTTGCGGCTGGCGGGCTTCGCGCAACGGTCGAAGCCATTTGTCTTGACAGAGGTATTACAAACGGCAACCTTCAACGAAAAATCGACGAACTTGCAACACAGAACTTTCTAACCGCCGCTCAAGCTGAACTCTTGCACGAAGAACGCTACCTTGGCAACGCAGCGCTTCACGAACTTGAGACACCGTCGGCACAAGCAATTGAAGACGGATTGGGAATCGTCGAGGGATTGATCAATACAATCTATATCCTGCCAGACAAGGCGGAACGTCTTCGCAGGCGGCGTGAGTCCACATAATCGCATAACCAGGCCGTCAACCGGAGCGGCCGGCAACGCGGGTTTTGAAATCAGAGTCCTTTGGCGGCCGCCCGGTTACGGCTGTCGTTATTCCACTACTGCAATGTACGAACACCAGCACACAACGAATCCCGAACCGCTGCTGTACGCGTTGGCTCGTCTGTTCGCATCGGACGGTGCCGCTACCGAAGTCGCGGTGCTGACATACAGCCTGCCCGAACTTGGCGAGCCACACTACGACAATTTGAACGGTGGCACTGACTACTACACAATCACGCTTCATGTCCCGCTGAAACTTTACACGCAAATCGAATCTCGCGCCCAACAGAATGAAACACGCATCAGCGAACGTCTTGACCGATTCAACTATCAATCGTCTCGCGACCAAATCACGTCAGTCAAACTACGGCCCGCCGTCGTTGATGACCCCGAATGGCGCGCACGGGCACAGGCATGGCTCGCCGGCTCTGGCATCAACAACCAAGGACGGGTTCGATCAGATAATGTCGCTCCACTAAGCGCCGACGGTTTACTCTTTCGATCACCGCAAGAAATAAACCTATACCGTGCGTTGAAATCCAAGGGTGTTTCATTTGCACCCTTGCCGGTGTTTGTGCGCGGAGGCGACGATTACCAACGGCTTGAACCTGACTTTCTCGTCATATATCAGGGTGTAACCGCCGTTGTAGAGGTTGATGGTGACACCGTTCACACGGAAACGCCCGCTGAGGCGCACGCAAGAACGTCCGCACTTCAGCACGAGGGCATTGTCATCGAGCGTGTTCGCTCTGCTGATTGCGATACACTTGAATTGGCAAACGCAACTGCGATTCAATTACTTCAAAACCTGTCCAAATTGAAGGCCACCCGTTGATCGTGGAATAATCGGGCAAGGACGGTCATTGCTGACCGCCCTCCCCACACCACCGGACGTGCGGGGCCGCATCCGGCGGTTCAACGAAGGTGGGAAGTCGAGTGCGACAGTTGCTTTCAGAAAGCAGGCTCGATGTTGGACTCATGGAGGACTGCTACCGGCAGAAACTGATCGCGTCGACTCAAGGCTGGCTGCTCGGCCCGCGACGCAGCGGTCCGTCCCGATCGGGACAATGAACCTGTGGTCTCCGGTCCGACGGCGGGGTGGCATGTTCGTTGGTTTGAACAGTAGGCGTCGTCCTCATGTGCGGTTCGATACTGCCGCTTGCTTTCCATGTGCCGTGCGTCATTTGGATCATTCCAACCGACTCTCGCAGGCTGTTGGAAAACGGGGGGCTGACTGGGGGTGTGGGGCGAGGGCTTGCCAGGTACGGAGGGCGTCGCGGACTTGGGAGACGTCGTGGACTCGCAGGATGTCTGTCGACTGCATTGCGAGGGCGATCGAGACGCCGATCGTGCCGGCCAGGCGCTCGTCGGTCTCCCGGCCGAGCAGGCTGTACAGAAATCGCTTCCTTGAATGACCGATTAACACGGGACGACCGAGTTCATGTAACGTGGCGATGTTCGTGAGCAGGAGTCGGTTGTGCTCTGCGGTCTTGCCGAAACCAATCCCTGGATCAAGCACCACACGTGTCGCATCGATCCCCTCGGAGGCAAGTGACTGCAATCGTTGTTCGAGATACTCGACCACCTCCCGCACGACGTCGTCGTAGTGTGGGGCGGTTTGCATCGTTTGCGGCGAGCCTTGCATGTGCATCAGCATGATGCCGCACGTCGACTCCCGCCAGACGTCGGTCATTGCGGGGTCAAACGTCCCGGCCGAGACGTCGTTCACCACGGTGGCCCCCGCAGCAATCGCCTGCCGGGCGACGCCAGCCTTCATCGTGTCGATCGAGATGGGAACCGAAAACCCCTCGCGTTTCAGCCTCTCTGACAACGTCTCGATGACCGGCAGCACACGTCGCAGTTCTTCGTCGACGCTCACGGGAACCGCCCCGGGGCGAGTCGATTCTCCCCCAACATCAATCATGTCGGCCCCGGCTTGTGCCAGCCGCAGCCCCTGTTCGACGGCGGCACTTTCTGTCCCGTACAGCCCCCCATCCGAAAAGCTATCCGGAGTGACATTGAGTATCCCCATGAGGCGAGGCAACTCCCGAGGGAGCCAACTGGTCTCTCCGAAGTTCCAAACACGATGGGAACCAGCAGCATCAACAGGCATCGAAGTGACAACACTCAAACAGAGTCGGCAGGGAGAAGACAACAGGGGCTCATCTTCGTCGCTTTTCGACAATCAATCAACGCTGTCGTGTCGTTGGTCTCTTGGGAGGTGCGAGACGAGTACGTGTCACGACGATACCTCGGAACTGCGAAAGCTGACGGGCGCGTACGGGACAGCGTCGGTCCCATGAAATGAAAACGTTCCGCCAGAAGGGACGGTGGACCTGTGCGCAGATGCGTGAGCGCTCCTGCCACTCTGTCGTCACCTTGTTGAACCTCTCCAGCGAGAGATCAGTGGGTTGGGGTAGGGGCTTCCTGAGGGGTGGCGCTGTTGATTCGGTTTCTGCCGTCGGTTTTTGCCTGGTAGAGGGCTTGATCGGCAAGAGAAATGAGGGTCTTGACGCCGCGGGCGTGCATCGGTGCGACGGCGACACCTCCACTCAGGGTGATGTTGAACTTCACCTGATCGTAGGTGCAGAGGGTCTGTTCCACTTCTTCGCGAATCATCTCGCCGATGCGCATCGCTCCCCCGAGACCGATACCGGGGAGGATGATGGCGAGTTCTTCCCCCCCATAGCGAGCGACGACTGCCCGGTCGGTGGAACGCATGTTGCGGACATGTTCCTGAATGATGCGGGCGACGGTCCGGAGAGCTTCGTCTCCAGCCAGATGGCCGTAGCGGTCGTTGACGAGTTTGAAGTGGTCGAGGTCCAGCAACACGAGCGCACATTCTTTCCCGGTTCGCAGGGCATGTTGCAGATGTTCGAGGATGGCGGTGTCGAAAGAGTGACGATTTTCCAGACCGGTCAATGCGTCGCGTCGGGCCTGTTTCTCGATGACGGCGCGATCGGCTGTGCGGAGCAGAGTTTCAAGGAGGTAGTTTGATGCCCAGAGCAGCAGCTCGTACTCGGAGTCGTGCAGTGGCGAGACGGCAGCTCGACTCAGGCAGAGGAGTCCGACGCACTGGTCCTGCTGAGTCATTGGAACGACGACCGCTTCCTGAAAGATCAGGTCGCGAGTTTGGAGAATGTCCTGCAAACGCTCGCTGTCGAAATGATAGAGCGGGGATGTTTCGAGTTGCTGAAGTGTCAGTTGATGTTCATCGCTGGACCAACGAATCGAGGTCTCGCGGGAAAGAGGAGAGCTGTGCCGTATCAGCATTTGCATCTCCCCTTTCTGTTTGGGGCTGAGGTACAGACTGACCTGATGGAACCCGGTGACTGCGGCGAGTCGACCGAGAAACTCTTGCAACATTTCGAGTGGTGACTGGAAGTGCAGATCGGCGATCGACCGGAGTTCCAGAATCTCGCGGGTCACCCGGAGTTCCTGTTCCTGTGCTTCCTGCGAGACGGTGCGACGAACATGGCAGCCGATGCCGCTGACGAGTCTCGACGCCAGGTCACGACGTCGACCGAACTCGACCGAGGCGGGGAAGAGCGACGTTGCGACCAGGACCACGTTGGCCTGCTGACCGAGGTCGGCATGCACGAGGTAGAGTTCATGGACGTGTCGGCGGGTCTCGACGTCCAGCACGGCATACAGGCTGGATTGCGTTAGCTCGATTCCCTTGAGGCAGAGAACCGAACGCTCCTTCAGTCGCACGAGAACATGTGGTTCGATCCGAAATTGGCGAGCGACCTTGGGTGTCACGCCAACGGCTTTGCAGGCGAGTCCTTGCGTATCGGTCACGAGCATGGCCGCAAACCCAGTTGACGGCTCGGGGCAGAAGTAGCGGAGGAGTCGGTTGACAGCGACATCGACATCTCGTTCGGCGATGAACTCGCGCAGAATCCGATTTTCGAGTTGTGCAAGAGCGGTATCGGATTGGAGTCCGGAGAGTTCGATCTCGCGGACATTCAATTCTCGTCGCAGTCGTTCGGAATCTTCGAGGGCGTTTCGACGTCGGTAGAGATGGACGATGTATTGCAGCAGGCAGACCATCGCCAGGGCGGCGATGAAGCCCCCTTCGAGGCCGATCGTTGCGATTCGTTCGATCGAAACTGTCATCTCTGCGAGAATCATGCGTGCTTGAACCGTTAAGGCGTCATGCCGTGTGGACTCCTGACAACCTGCATGTTGACAACTTGCAACATGCCTGATGCTACCGTACGTCATGAAATTGAGCGGGGAGAGCGATTCTGGTCGAGAATCGAACAGAACTTGACCTGCCTGCGGGCGGTCAAGTCGTTAGAATCGGTAGAGCCGCGCCAAACTCCCTCAGCCCGAGGTGATGGGGCTGCCGGTACTTCAGGTTGAGGCGTTTGGATGAAGCATCTGACTGCAGAAACGACATGGGGTCCATTAAGGCATCCGTTAGGGCGACCCGTGATCACCGTCTTGCTGGCGGGGGCTGTCTTTGCAATGGACATTCAGCTCCCGGTCAGCATTGGTGCGGGAACGCTCTACGTGGCGATCATTCTGCTGACGCTCTCCGATGGCCATCGTCGGTCGACACTCTGGATGGCTGGACTGGCCACCGTGCTCACAATCGTGGGGCACTATCTTTCTCCCGAGGGTTCAAGTGGCAGCGAACTCATCACCAATACGGGACTGTTCAATCGCATTCTGTCTCTGTTCGCTGTGTGGGTGACCACCGTGCTGGTGATGCAACGCAAACAGACCGAGTCGGAACTGCGAAACACGAACACCTGGCTTGATGCTCGGGTCAAAGAGCGGACTCTCGAGTTGGAGGCAACCGTCTCAGACCTGAACGCCGAGGTGATTCAGCGAGAACGTGCACAAGCCGAGCGTGAGCTCGAGTCGCAACTGCTCGACGGTTTGATGAATGCCGTCCCGGACGACATCTACTTTAAGGATGCAGAAGGTCGATATCTTCGCATCAACCGTGCGAAGTCCGAACGTTCGGGGCTGAATTCTCCGATGGATGCGATCGGCAAAACCGATGCCGACTTCTTTCAGCACGAACACGCCGAGCGCGCACGAGACGCCGAACTTGCCATTATGAAGAGTGGCGAGTCTCTGGTTGATCTCGAGGAAGAACTCATTTGGCCCGACGGTCACCGTTCGTGGGTGTCGGCCACGAAAGCTCCGCTCCGCGACCGAGAAGGGCGGGTCATCGGAACGATTGGAATTTCCCGAGACGTTACCGACCGCCACGTCATGGAGGCCTCTCTTCATATCGAACGGGACCGACTCCGGACACTCATCGACAACCTCCCCGACTACATCTTCATTAAGAATCAGAATGGTCAGCTCGTGACCGTCAACCGTGCCCTCATGGGCGTTTATGGGACCGATACCGAAGCAGAGATCATCGGCAAGACCGACTTCGACTTCATGCCACAAGACCTTGCCGAGTTTTATCGCGAAGACGATCAGCGAGTCATTCGGACGGGCGAACCGCTCATCAATCGCGAAGAGGAGATCGTCTCGCCCGAAGGGGTGCGACGCTGGGTGTTGACCACGAAAGTCCCCCTGCGAAACCCGGACGGCGCCGTGCATGGACTCGTCGGGATCTGCCGAGACATCACCAATCGTAAACAGGCGGAAGAAGCCTTACGAGCCGCGAAGGAAGCGGCTGAGGTTGCGAATCAGGCGAAGAGCGAGTTCCTTGCGAACATGAGCCACGAAATCCGAACTCCGATGAATGCCATTATCGGGATGACCGGTCTCGTTCTCGACTCCCCGCTCGCAGCCGATCAACGGGACTATCTCGAAACCGTTGCCGACTCCGCAGAGTCGCTCATGGGGATCATCAACGACATCCTCGACTTCTCGAAGATCGAGGCCGGGAAAATCGAACTTGAAGAAACAGCGTTCGAGATTCGCGAAGTGCTCGGGGACACGATGAAGGCCCTCGGCTTTCGGGCTCATGCTAAAGGTCTCGAACTCGCGTTTCATGTGGCGACTGAGATTCCCGAGTGGGTCGTCGGGGACTCGCTCCGTCTGCGACAAGTCATCGTCAATCTCGTCGGGAACGCGATCAAGTTTACGTCGCAGGGAGAGGTCGTGCTCTCGGTCGATCCCGTCAGTCCCGATTGCCCCAATACTCTCAAGTTTATCGTCCGCGACTCCGGCATCGGCATGACCGCCGAGCAACAGGGACGTGTCTTCGAAGCCTTCGAGCAGGCCGACATGTCGACCACTCGCAAATTCGGCGGCACCGGTCTGGGACTTTCGATCTCCTCGAAGATTACGCAACTGATGGGGGGAGTGCTGTCAGTTCGTAGCGAACTCGGCGTCGGGAGCGAGTTCGAGTTTACGCTCACCTTCCTTCCCGCATCTCGCGAGATGGTCGACATCCCTGCTCCAGATATCAGCCGACTCATCGGCCTGCGTGTGCTCATCGTCGACGACAACAAAACGAATCGGCGAATCTTGCTGGAGATTTGCCGCAACTGGCAAATGTACCCAACCGCCGTTGAAGGGGCACGTGTCGCGCTGGACTTGCTGCGTCAATCGGCCACTCAGGGACATGCCTTTGATCTGGTGTTGACCGATGCCAGTATGCCCGATGTCGATGGATTTACTCTTGCTGACGAGATCCAAAAAGACGACACCATCCGCAGCACACTCGTGATGATGCTGACATCACTCGATGGCATGGGTGACGCCGATCGTTGCGAGGCGCTCGGCATACGATCGTACTTGCTCAAGCCGATCAAGCAGTCGGAACTGTTCGATGCCATCGTCCTCGCAATCGGGGCCGCTCCGCTCGACAACACTGCGACGGACAAGTTGGCTGCAGAGATCGATGTTCGACCGTTGCACATACTGCTGGCCGAAGACAGCCTTGCCAACCAGAAGCTGGCATCGGGACTGCTCACGCGATGGGGGCATCAAGTGACGGTTGCCAACAATGGTCGCGAGGCGTTGTCGTCAATCATGACCCATCGATTTGACGTCGTGTTGATGGATGTGCAAATGCCGGAAATGGATGGCCTTGAAGCAACTCGCGAGATTCGCCTCTGGGAGCAGACTCGCGGCCAGCGGACCCCGATTGTCGCCATGACGGCCCATGCCATGCGGGGGGACAGAGAACGCTGTCTGGAAGCAGGAATGGATGACTACGTCTCGAAACCCATTCGACCCGAAGCCCTGTTGAAAGCCTTGGATGCCATCGCTCAAACCGCCCCCACCCACGAGAGACCATCACGAAGTGATCTCTCCCCACTCGACGAAGAGACATCCCACTCCTCCTCCACGCCGCCATCATCCCTTGCGTCATCGGACCCGAATCCATCCGACCCGCCTCCCACCGACGATAGTTCAACCGAGCCGTGCATCGACTGGGAGAAGGCCAAAGGGGCTGCCTATGGAGACCCTGAGTTGTTGCGAGATGTTGTCGGTGCGTTTCTGGAAGAAATTCCCAAACTGATCGACGGACTGAAGCAAGCGGTCGCTCAGGGAAATGCCACCGAGGCTCGTCGATTTGGGCACACATTGAAAGGGAACCTCAAGACGTTTGGTTCTCCCTGGGCCACCCCCGCTGCCGAGGTTGAAACCTCCGCGGCAAACAACGACCTGGCGATGCTCCCCTCCGCTATTCCTCCCCTCGAAGCCGGCCTGAGTCAGGTCGTTCAGGAACTGCAAAAGTTCCTGGACCAACCTTCGAGTCATTGATACCGCCGCAACACGTTTCGCCCTCAGCCGTCTGTGTGGGGCGATTCAAACGCAATCATCGCCGGAAAACAATTCGCCCCTCAATGCCTACCGCGAACACAAACGCACAGGGACCCCTTGGGCCGCGATCAGGTCCTTCGTCACGGCAATGCTGTAGTCGCCATAATGGAAGATGCTGGCTGCTAAAGCCGCGCTGGCATCGGCTTGTTGGAAGGCGTCGACCATGTGTTGAGGAGAGCCGCAGCCTCCGCTGGCGATGACCGGAATTTCGACCGCAGAGGTAATCGCCCGGGTCATTTCGAGGTCGAATCCGTCCCGAGTCCCGTCGGCATCCATGCTCGTGAGGACAATCTCCCCGGCTCCCAGACGTTCGACTTCCTTCGCCCAAGCGACGGCATCAAGGCCCGTTGGCTTACGTCCACCATTGATGTGGACGTCCCAATAGACTCCTGTCGCCCTGGGGAAACGTTCGAGAAATCGCTCCCGAAACCCCGCCTGTGTTGGCAACGGTCGCGGTTGTATCCGCAACGACTCCGGGATCTTCTCGAAGCCTGTTGCAAGCTCATCATTGATCGGAACTCGCTTCGGATCGATGTTGACGACGATACACTGACTCCCGAATCGCAACGCCGCTTCGCGAATGAACTCGGGATTCGTAACGGCGGCCGAGTTGATCGAAACCTTATCGCACCCCGCAGCCAGCAGGCGGCGGATATCTTCGAGCGTCCGGATTCCGCCGCCGACCGTCAGCGGCATGAAGCAAACCTCACTCGTCCGCTGCACGACATCGAGAATGATCTCTCGCTCCTCGTGGCTCGCCGTGATATCAAGAAACACCAGCTCGTCGGCCCCTTCGAGTTCGTAACGATGAGCGATGTCAACGGGATCACCAGCATCCCGAAGATTCAGAAAATTGACCCCCTTTACCACCCGGCCAGCGTGAACATCAAGACAGGGAATCACACGGCGAGTCAACATGGCAACAACTTTAACTGACGAGAATCAGACAGAGTAAATCAGATCGAACAGCCCAGAGCACGCCTCAAGGACTCCACGACCACAAGTAAGTCGCTTTGGCGACTGTCACTATACTGGATGCCGAGAATGCGTCACCCGAACGACCACTTCCGATCAACTGATCGGCGAAGACTGATCCCTGTGATGGGAATCGTGAGATGGAAGAGTATCTCTTCTAACGAATCTGGTAGATGAACTACACTGGGGGACGGGGTGATCGAGGCAGATTGCGAAGCCTTGACTGCCGAATCGTCTCGCGGATATCGGCCTGAACGTCGGAATGGCCGGTCGCGGTCCGATTCAGGCAACCCGTACGGCCTATTCCTTTTGCTGCCGGACTCATGAAAGTTCACCAACTTCTCGATCACTACGGGATCACCGAAAACCCTTTCGCACAGGAGGATGCTTCCTCGGACAGGGTGTTCAAAGAGCATTGTCTCGACGGGACGCATCACTCGGCATGGGACAAGGTCTACGGCGACCCACGTTCCCCTTCGACCTCAGTCGTGTTTGGCGAACAGGGGAGCGGCAAGACGGCCCTCCGCTTGCAGATTGTCAGCAAGCTCGAAGCTCACAACCGCGAATTCCCCGAGCAACGAGCCTTTATCGTCGAGTACGACGACTACAACAAGTTTCTCGATTGCTTCCGAGAACGACTGAGTAGCCGTCAGCGGAAGCAGGAAAAGGCACTGAAGAACTGGCGTCTTTGGGATCACATGGACAGCATCCTGACGTTGGCGACAACGCAACTTGCCGACGCCATTCGGGACAACTCGACCCGCACCGAACCCTCGCAAGCGATCAACTCGGCGAAGCTGGAACAGCTGACACGCCCACAAAAACGAGACCTCTTACTGCTCGCGGCCTGTTACGACGACAATCGCGACCTCTCCGCATCGCGACGCTGGACTTCGCTAAGAAAGAAGCTCGGGTTCAGCGTCTGGCGCAGTCTCTGGGATCGGGCGCTCGGCTTCTTTGTTACGGTGATTACCATCGGATTGGTCATATGGCTGGGCGAGTCATGGAAATCGCTGTTCCAGTGGTGGGTCGGAGCCATTCTGGCAGCGGGATGGTTGCCGTACGCCTGGCATCAGTTACGACTCGTCTGGCTTGGTTGGCGGATCAAGAAACAAATCCGCATCATTGATCATCCCACCTCTGCCCTGCGGCGTATCCTCGGGCGATTCGAACAGAACGAACTCATTGGCCAGCCGTTGCCGAGTAAGTCCCGCAGCGACGACCGGTACGAACTCCTTTCAAAGTTGCAGTCGGTGTTGAAGACACTCGGGTTTTCGAGCATCTATGTCTTGGTCGATCGTGTCGATGAGCCGCATCTGGTGAATGGAAACGCCGAACGGATTCGTGACCTGATTTGGCCGATGTTCGATAACAAGTTCCTGAAGCATCCGGGGATCGCCTTCAAATTATTGCTCCCGGCTGCGGTGTCGGGCTATCTTGGGAAAGAGGAACAGGAGTTTTACGAACGTTCTCGCCTCGACAAACAGAACCTTGTCCCTTCCCTGAGCTGGACTGGCCAGGGGTTGTACGACGTCGCCAACGACCGGGTCCGCGCTTGTGCGAAACTTGCTGAGGGAACGAAGCCGGGGATTCGCGATCTGTTTGATTCCCGTATCTCCGACTCCGAACTGATCGGCCTGTTCGACCGCCTCCGTGCCCCCCGACATCTGTTCAAGTTTCTCTATCGCCTGCTCGTCGACCATTGCAGTAAGTACACCGAAGACGACCCGCAATGGAAGATTCAGCCCGAGACACTTCAATCGTCTCTCTCGCTCTTTATGCGAGACCTCCAAGCCTACGACGAAAAACGTGGCACCGGGTAATAGAAGGGATGACGGTGCAGCATAAGAGGATGTGAGGGTTGGGAATCAGCACTGTTTGGTACAATGAATCCCGAAGCGTCAGCCTACGCGACACACCCGCCTGACTCCCCGTTCGCCCGTCAGTCGACAACACTCAATACAGCAAAGTGACTGGAGTTCCAGCACAGGAGACTCGACATGCCCAAGGGAATGAGGGATCGATCTCGGCAGCCGATGTGTCGGTGTTGGAGAAAGTCGCTGTCGCTCGCACTGATGTTGATGTCGACATGCTTCGGGAATGGAACCGCACAGGGCGAGTCGATCCGCTCGACGGCGACCGATCGCTATTTCGAGGGATTGCTCGATCGCGGCCTCATCGACGTTGCCGAAGGGGAAGCCCATCGACGACTCGACGATATGTTTCTGCGACCTCGCCAACGGACCGAGTGGCGCATTCGACTGGCCGAAGCTTACTCGCGACATGCGGAATATCTCAACGGGGAAGAACGACAAGCCTTCTGGAATCGAGCAACGCAAACTCTCACACAGTTGCTGGAGGAGCCGGGCGTCGTCGGGCAAGAGTTGGGTCTTTGGCAGGGGGCCAAGATTCGCGCCCGTCAAGCGGAAGTCCTGCGATGGGAAGGGAGCCTGCGGAGCGATGATCGCCGGTTTCGTCAGCGATCGTCGGCACAAGTCCTCGTCATCATCGCGGAGATTCGGGAGACGATCACCGCACTGGAGTCGGCGATTCCCGGAGCCGAGCGACGCAGCCGGGCACAGACGGCCGATGGCGAGCTTTCGTCACCCGAGATGCGCGAACTGAAGACGCGAGTCGAGGCATTACTGGCATTCGCGCTGGTGGACCTTGTGGAACTCTCCGAGCCAAGCCTCGAGAGATCGGAAGCGATGCACGAAGCCGAGTCCCGGTTGAAGAACTTCACCTCGGGCTGGAGTGGGGACCCGCTGACATGGGAGAGTCGTCTGCATCGGATTCGATTGCAGCGAATCATTGGCGATGTCGAACAGGCACGGACACTCATTCGATCGGCCTTAGCCGAGCAACCTGTTCCAGACTGGCAAGATCGGTTCGTCGCCGAGCAAGTCCGGCTCGAACTGGCCGCCAATACACCCGATGTCGCACTGCAACTATTGCTCGATATTAGTCGTCGTCGAGGCCAATTGAATGACGAACTGCGGACTCTGCAAGTCGAAGCACTTCTTGCAGCCATTCCGATCGCGCAGGCCAAAGAGGACCAATCTCTGTCCGAGGACCTTCATAAACAAGCGAATCAAGTCGCCTCTCAGACACTCGGACCCTGGGGGGACCGATCACGGTTGCTGCTGTCGCAAGCGGAAGAGAATCAGCGATATGGAAGCGAGTTGGCGAAGCAGATGCGTTCTGCCCGGGCCACTTATTTCGACGGAGGGGGACTCGAAGCGGTCGGGCTGTATCAACAGGCAGCCGAGCGGGCCGTTGCACTCAATCGGTCGGATGTCGCCGACGAGTTCAGCTTCACAGCCGCATCGATCCTGTTGGAGCAGAAAGAGTATCGGCAGGCGGTCGAGGAGTTGACCCGGATGATCGAACGATCTCCGTCAGGGCTACGGGCAGCCGATGCCGACCTCCTGCGAGCCTATGGACTGGGTCAGCTTTACGAGCAAGAGCCTACTCGGACGCGTCGGGAGGAGTACGCCGCCGCTCTCGATCGGCACCGGACACAGCACAGTTCGTCGCCGACGGCTGGCGAGGCGACCTGGCTGCTGGCATTGCATGAAGAGTCCCGAAATCAATGGACGCGGGCGCTCACACTCTACAGCGAGATCGCGTCCGATCATCCGCGATGGTGGGGGGCCTCCATTCGCATCGCAGTCTTGTATAGCCAGATTCTCGACCGCCTGCGGGAACTCGGACAACCGGTCGATGCCTGGGAAGACCGAGCAGTCTCCGACCTGTCAGCACGATTTGAACAACCTGCTCCAGTCACTTCCGACGCTGAAGCGGCTCGATCGCGTTGTGAAGTCGGGGTGCATCTGGCGAGACTCTGGGTGAGACACCGAGAACGTCGCTACCCTGAAGCGGATCGCGTACTGGCTGATGTGTTTGAAAGATATCAGCAACATCTCGCGGCCCATCCGGTCAAGACGATTGTTCCTTCGACTGGAACGAACACGACAACATCAACCAGCACGACGACAGCCGAAGACCCTTGGATGACGTTGGTGCATGTCGCCTCGCAGCTAAGGATTGTTTCTCTCGCTGGCCAAGGAAAACTCGAAGAGGCGGGACAAGTGCTCGACGGGTTAGCGACCACGTCACCCCGAGCGATGCTCTCGATTCTCCTCGGACTCGGCGAAATGGCCGACGGAATCGCAGTCGAACAGCAGCAGGGACTCGGACGTCTGCAACTGCAAGCGGCCCGGCGAGTCGAGACGCAACGGGACGCCCTCGCCCCCGAGGAACTCCGACGCCTGGATGAGTCTCTGGCCGAAGCTTCGGTCGCTGCTGGGGAGGCAACGGAAGGAATTCGCCGTTACCGCAAACTCCTGATCGAACATCCCGGCGACTTGCGGCTCACCCGGACGCTTGCCGCATTGTTGCAAGTGCAACCTCAAAGAGAGGCGGTCACGGAGTCGCAGCGACTTTGGCAGAAGCTGATGGAGAAACAGACGAAAGGGAGTCGCGAATGGCTGACATCACGCTACGAACTCGCCGACTGTGCGGTCCGACTGGGGCAGACCGAAGAGGCCCGAAAACTCCTCGGTCTGACCCGGGTGATCTATCCCGAACTCGGAGGCCCAGACCTGAAGGCTCGATATGAAGCACTCGAAAAGTCGCTTCCAACGGCGGGAAAACCTCCCGGCGGCGGCGGAAAGTCCGGCCTGTCGATCCCGCATCGCAACGCACCTGGAGAGCCGTTGTGAACGAAGTTGCGACACCGTCGGAACGGACGAACTGGGGACTGATGGCACTGCTGTTACTCGGAGTCGCTTTGCGAATCGGGGCGATGATCCACTGGAACGAGGACCTGTCGCAAGACCGCGATGCCTACCTCGGACTCGCCACGTCGCTGCAAGAAGGGCGAGGACTGGCGACGCCCGGAACCGAGACCCCAACCGCCTTTCGACCCCCTCTGTACCCGCTCTGGCTGTCGTTGGACCCGACAACAAGTCTTGGGCGTTGGGTCGCCATCTCGAATCTTCTCTTCGGCTGGGGGACCATCTTATTGACGTATCACCTTGGTCGACGACTCGGGTTATCGGAAGGTCGATCGACACTGGCGGCTGGACTCATCGCCATCGATCCGCTGCTCTTACGATACTCCGCTCAGCCGATGACCGAGTGCTTCAGCACCCTCCTGGCAACCGCTCTGCTTTGGCATCTCGCCCGGCCCGGCGACTCGCAGAGTCGATCGATCGGAAGCCTGTTCACCGGCCTACTCTTTGGGGCAAACGTCCTTTGTCGTCCAACCTTCTGGGCATTCGGCGGACTCCTTCTGTTCGCGACCGTTCTCCTGAGTAACTCAATCCTTGCAAAGAGGTTTCTGTTTGGAGAACCAAGACTCAACATGTCTGAATCGGCAACAGCTTCATCAGAACAGCGTCGACTTCGTTTGTGGAACTGGAAGGGAACGCTGCTTGTGATGCTGGGGATTGTGTTGACCGTCGGACCTTGGGGAGTGCGAAACGCAAAGCAACTTGGCTCACCCATCATCACGACGACTCATGGGGGCTACACGCTGTTACTGGGGAACAATGCCCCCTTCTACAAGGAGGTCGTCCGACAACCCTGGGGGACTGTGTGGGATGGCTCGCACGGGCCGGGTCAAGAGGGGTGGTATCGCGATGTCTTGCAACAAATGCAGGCCGACGGGGTAACCTCCGCAGCCCCCCAAGTGGACGGAATCTCGACGGAAGTTGCTGCGGATCGTTGGCAACAACGCCTGGCGAAGGAGTCGATCGCAGCCGATCCGGGGGGCTTTGTGCATGCGTCACTGCTTCGCTTCGTGAGGTTTTGGAACGTCGTCCCCTTAGGGGACCCGGGGGGCAAAATCCCGGCGACATTGTGGTGGGGGACCGGCCTGTTCTATGGATTACTGTTTGCCGCAGCGCTGGTTGCTCTTGTCCGCCTGAAACATCTCGACTCGCCCCAACTCTGGCTCCCGCCGATCGCGATGATTGTCGCCTTCACCTTGGTGCATCTGGTCTACTGGAGCAACACCCGCATGCGCGCCCCGCTGATGCCATCCATCACCCTCCTCGCCCTGTCATCATGGCCCACCCGCAAGGTGACGTAACAGCGAACACCGCGCCGCGGACACCCTTGTCTGCGAAGCCAACTGTGCTCGCCGCGAAAGAGGTTCACCGCAGAGAAACTCAGAGGACTTTTGGGGAGATCATCAGCCAGAAGACTCGCACTTGTACCGTACCTCTTCTTTGTTTGACTGACATGTCGAAGTGTCTGTGATTTGACGTGTCAGTGACGAGGCGCAGACTCATGTTGCGAATGTCAGAGTTTTTCCAAGATCATTACTGCGGTTCGACCGGAGTTTGTGATGAGGTTTGGGGGACAAAGAGGCGGGCGGCGAGGGGGAGGACTTCGATGGTCACGGGGGTGACGGCGACCGAGTCGCCGTCGGCTTGTACCGGAAACGGACCGGTCGCTTCGATCCGAATTCGCTTTGCCCGAAACCGAGAAACCTGCGGGAGCCATTCGTGACGACGCAAACAGACTCGCAAGAAGTCGCGAACGAATCCCCAAGCGGAACGGTGGGGGAAGACGCGAACGTCCAACAGTCCATCATTGCCGATGGCTGTGGGGACGAGCGGGAGTCGAAACGCATAGTCCGGGAGATTGGCGACAACGACCATCCCCCCTGTGACCGGTTCGGTCGAATCATCGATCGTGACCCGCAGTTCGGGAAAGGGGAAGTTCCAAAGACTGGCGAGGACAGGGCGAACATAGTGCCAATGTCTGATGTTCCCGGATCGCGATTGGTACAAGCGATGGATCACTTCGGCATCGAATCCACAACTGGCGACCGTCGCGAATCGGCCCCCATTGACTTGCCCGAGGTCGATCTTCGTGATGAGGCCGTCGGCGATCATCCTCGCGACGAATTCTCCATCGCGACGGGGGATGCCGAGGTGTCGAGCGAGGAGGTTTTCGGTCCCCAATGGCAGGACCGCAACGGGGATGCTGGGGTGACGATTGAGGAGGTCGAGCACCGTTCCATCCCCCCCCGCCGCGACGATGCCGTACAACTCCCCCCATTCACCCAGTTGAGGTGTCGATGCGAGATTGGCGTGAGCGAGCACCGCACGATCAAGTTCTTCACGTTTCGAGAAGAGTCGCGGGGTGAGACCGAACCGACGAAGCGCGCGGATCAGGCTCATCAGGACCGGGTACTGTCCACCGCGACCCGACTTGCGGTTCCGCTGAATTGCGACCCATCGCCGATGTGCCATTAGCTCCCCCTGTCAGGCCGGGAACGTGGAAGAGTCTGCTGTCTCAGCGGTTGGAGAAATCTCAGAGTCAATGACCAAGACGCCGCTGCATCCCAAGGTGTCCAACTTGGAATGACGCGGCGTCTGTCGTCGGCATAAAAAACAGCGAAAACGCTACTTCGATGCGGCTTCGTCGATGGTAAATGGCTTTCGAACGACCGGTTTTTCGATCGCTCCGCTGCGGATCAGACTGACCGGAACACGGCGACGGACCACCTTGCCATCTTCGATGACCCGAATCTTTTGGAGATTCAGCTTGAACAGCCGACGAGTGATCCCGGTCGTCTTGCGACCGTTACCGCCGAGGTATTTGGCCTTACCGCGTTGCGATAAGCTGTTGCCACGTCCCGGTTTAAGGTCGCCATACAGTTCGTGCTGCTTGGCCAATTTGATCCGCTTGTTTTTCTTCAGTGTGCTCATCGGTCTACCTCGGGGAGCGTCAATGGACGCCGTCAGAAATTTCGGAAGCCCTGTAGGTTAGGGAGATGTTCGGGAAAAAGCAAATCGAGTCGCCCGAAATTCGACGCAACCTGACGATGGAGGCTGTCAGAACTGGGAATTTGGCGTTCGCTTTCGGTGAGTCCGCTTCTTGGTCGGTCGCTTCTGGCGTAGACTGACCTTGTTATGAACACCCACCTCGAAAACACCCATCGTCATCGGTTTCCCGTCAGCCAGTCCGCGTGGCTCGCGATGGTGTCGCTGGCGGCGCTCCTGCTCGCGATCGGAATCGTCCCGTTATGTGCTGACGATTCTCTGCCCTCCCCGGCCACGACAGCCGGGCCAGTTACTTCGCTCAACGCTGCCAATCCGACGGAAACCGCGAATTCGACTGACTCGCCCCAGCGGGCGGAGGCGAAGGGGCATCGAGTGGTCGATTTCGAGTTGACGGACCAGCAGGGCCGCAAAGTCACTCTGGAGACGCTCGCCGGAAAGCCGTGGGTCGCGAGCTTCATTTATGCCTCCTGTCAGACGCACTGCCCAGCGACTTTGCGGGAAATCTTCGAGATGAACCGGGCTTTGGCCGCTCAAAAGGAGGTTCGGTTTGTCACGATCACCGTCGATCCCGAGCATGACACCGTTCAGAAATTAGCAGCACTTTCGGATGTTTACGTTGATGATCCTGACCGCTGGCTGATGCTGACCGGGGAGCGAAAAGAGATCGAACATCTCATCCGTTTCGGGTTTGGACAGCCGGTTTCCACCAACGCGATGCAACTGGCCCACTCGCTGAATCTCATGCACGTCGATGCCGACGGGATCGTGCAAGGTCAATATCGATACGACTATCAGACGAAAGGGGCCGGGAAAGAGTTGAACGAGTTGACGCTCGTGCTCAAAGGTCGTCAGCCGACTCCCGAGGCGAACCGATTCCAGTTCAACGCCATCGCCGCGGGAATCGACGCTGCTGCGGGGGGAAATGACTCCGGCAACGTCAACACGGGCGGAACAGGTTCTACCACCCCCGCGACGACTCCGAGTACAGACACCTCGTCCACAAGTCCTTCGACGGTCGACGTGCCGCCGATTGTGCTGCAACCGATGGAAGAGTCTCCGTTGCCGAAGCTCGAACCGGGGGTTCCTGTGGACCTGCCCGATTTCTTTCTGACCGATCACCTGAATCGTCCCGTCACGAAAGAGACGTTTCTCGGTCAGCCGTGGGTCGTCAATTTCATCTACGGAAGTTGTCAGACCCACTGCCCCGCCACGATGCGGGAGATTCAGGAACTGAACCGCAGGCTGGCGAATGTTGATGTCCGTTTTGTGACGATTACCGTCAACCCCGAGCAAGACACCGTCGAGAATTTGAGCATTCTGGCAAAGCAGTACGGCGCGGATGGCGAACGCTGGCGACTGCTGACTGGGGCGTTTATCGATATCCGGGAACTCATTGAAAAGGGGTTCCATCAACCAGTCGTCGATACCAGTCGGATGCTGCTGGTTCACTCACTCAACCTCATGCAGGTCGATGCCGAAGGGCGTGTCGTCGGGGTTTACCGTTACGCCTATCAAACCGATCATGCGACCGATGAACTCAACAACCTTGCACTCGTCCTGCAAGGGCGGATGGAGATTCCGGACGAAAATCGTTATCCCCCACTCCCCACCACTTCCGATCCACGACTTACGCCGTCCACCAGAGGGGATGCCCCGAAGCTTTTGGTGGAAATCCCCGCTTGGGTCGACGCTCTTCGTTCCGCAAACGCCTTGCTCAACGGCATCGCAACCTTACTGCTTCTGGCCGGCATCTGGGCGATCAAGTCCAAACGACCCGACCTGCATAAACAGCTGATGCTGGCCGCCTTTGTCACCTCGATCGCCTTTCTCGTCTGCTATCTCAGCTATCATGCGGGACTGAAGCATTACACGGGACAAGGTCACAAACCTTATGCCGGGGCCGAGTCGCTCGCGACGTTGTATCGGGTGATTCTCTGGACCCATATCCCGCTCGCCGCGTTAGTCCCCGGACTGGCGATTGTGACCATTCGTCGCGGCTTACGCCAGAACTGGGAAGGACATCGCAAGCTGGCCAAGATCACATTCCCCATCTGGCTGTATGTCTCCGTCACGGGAGTCATCATCTACTGGATGAACTAATTTCCTCTAGACCTTCTGAGCATTTCTTCGACTGCGAGAGACCGATGCGTACTGCTTTGAAACTGCTGGTTCTGTTGTTTGCGATGCATCTCACCCCCTCGGCTGCGATGGCCTGCCCGATGTGCAAGAACGCCACCGAGCCCGATGAACTGACTCCACGAGCCTACATGTACAGCATCCTGTTCATGCTCTCGATGCCCGCCACCATCTTCGGCGGCATCGGCTTCGCCTGCTGGCGCGCTCACAAAAACAACGTCATCCGCGACGAACCGACAGAATAGCTGTCGTGGAGAGTTTATCGTTCGACATGGCCGCAGATGCCGAATGTGGGGTGAAACGCTATTCGCACACGGCTGACAAAGCTTCTTCAACCCCTTCTTGTCCCATGACGATGATCTCGAAGCCGAGGTCGCGGATCATGGCGAAATCCTCCTCCGCTGTCTGGCCTTTGGTTGTCAGGTAGTCGCTGACGAACATTGAGTTGGCGGCATACAAGCCCATCGCCTGCATCGAACGGAGGTTGACTTCGCGTCCGCCGGCGATGCGGATTTCCGTGGTCGGATGAGCCAGCCGCAACAGGCAGAGCACCTTGAGACAGTAGCGCGGATCGAGAAGTTCCGTCTTGGCGAGCGGGGTGCCGTCGATTGGATGCAGGAAGTTGACCGGGATGGAGTGAACTGCCAGGCCGCGCAGTTCCATGATGACGTCGACGACATCGTGCAGCGTTTCGCCCATGCCGACGATCAGGCCGCTGCACAATTCCATTCCCGCTTCCCGGGCGACGCGGAGGGTATCCATGCGGTCGGCATAGGTATGCGTCGTGCAGATTTCGTCGTAGTAACGACGTGATGTATTGAGATTGTGGTTAATCCGATCGACCCCCGCTTCAGCGAGGACTTGAGCCTGTTCGGGCTTGAGGAGTCCGAGGCAGGCACAGACATGCATGCCGAGTTCTTCCTTGATGCGGCGGACTGCCCCCGCCACATGTTCGACTTCGCGATCGGAAGGCCCCCGACCACTGGCAACGATGCAATACGTGCGGGCGTTCGACTCCTTCGCACGGCGGGCCGACTCGACCAGGGCATCGCTGCTTTCCCAACGGTATTTCGGGATGTCCGCATCCGAGACCTTGGACTGCGAGCAGTAGCCACAGTCTTCCGGGCAGAGGCCACTCTTGGCGTTGCGGAGATAGTAGAGATGGACGTTGTCTGCGAAGTGTGTGCGCCTCACTCGATGAGCAGCCGAAAGCAGGTCGAGGATTTCGGAATCTGGCGATTGAAGAATGGCGAGCGCCTCTTCCCGGGAGATTTCGTCACCGGCCAAAACACGGTCCGCCATAGACTGCCAGCGGGACTGCAACGACGATGCAACAGACAGCGACATCAAGAGACTCCGAAGTAAAAGTGAATCCGCCCAGCACTCAACTGAGGCCGACGTGGAGAGTCTAGCGAATTCGGAATTCGGCTTCGACCATGACGGAGAAGGCAGAACGAAAGATGGAGGAGGAAAGGTGGAGGAGGAGATGCCATTTCGCAGCGCATCTGACGTGTGGGGCATTCGGTGGCACAGGGAGATTGACAGGTTTTCGACACTGGGGAGTGTTCGGGAGACCTCTGCTGAAAAGTCAGAAAAACCTCGGGAGGCGTGGAAAAGTCGACGCAGTCGGTGGTTTCGACATGCGATCTCCCGCAGGGCAGACTCGGTTTGAGTTCGTTGATTGAATTCCGACAGGTCACTGCTAGAGTGGAATTCGTCGTGCGAAAGGTGTTCGATCGGCCACAAAGCCCGACCTTTGCAAGGTCGGGACCCGATAGCGGTTCTCCGTCAATCAGCGCCAGCAGATGCACGACTCGTACCGCTCTCATCGATGAGAGCCCACGTCCAGACCGCGCACGCGAGGTCTCGATGGCGACACGGTGTGCTCCTGTTGACATTGAGGTCGACAGTATCCAACAGTCGTCCCCTCCGAACGTTACGACGTTGTCCGGCCAAAAAAAAGTCCGCAACAAGTCGAAACGAATCCACCAACACCTACAAACATTCCACTTTGGGGAAACGAACCTCTCATGGTAGACAAGAAGCACGAATCGGAAGAACAACTCATCGAACGGGCTCAGCGTGCGTTGAGCAGTTGCAACTGGGAAATCGGTGAGTGTGCCTCGAAATGGACCCAGCGTCACGCCAAGGGGCGGACCGATGCGGACTTTGGATCCTTGATCGGCCTCAGTGGCGATCAGGTCTACCAACGTCGCCGCGTCTGGGAAGGCTTCGCCGACGTTTACGAGAATTATGCTGGTCTTCGGTGGTCGCATTTCTATGCCGCTCTCAACTGGGACGATGCAGCCGAATGCCTCCAGTGGTCCTCCGAAATGGGGGCAACCGTCGCCGAGATGAAAGCGTGGCGTCGGGCACAGCATGGTGAAGACCTGTTGACTGTGGCAGAAGGAGACGACGAAGGGGAGTTCCTCTCGTATGATGCGGGCTTCGTACAGATGGTCGACGGCGAGCCGGTCGGCAGCGGAGCCAGTGGCGCGATGCGAGGTGAAGGGGGAAGCGGTTCGCGAGAAGCGACGGCATCATCATTCGCTCGAGAAGCCGATGGCAGCGGTAGCGATGACGATGAATCCTACGCCCCATTCGGCAACGGATCCCGAGGGGATGCTCCGACGAGTGCTGCAACAAAAGCAGCTCCATCGACCGCCATGTTGATCCGCCGAGCTGCCAAGATGCTCAAAGGTCTCAATGCCCAACTGACCCCGGAAGTTCTGGAAGCGTTCCACGAGTCTCCAGCCGATGTACAACAGGAGTTCCTCCGCGCGATCGACGATCTCTCCGCGAAGTCTGCCGGGCTGAGATAGCTTTCGGTCACGAAAGGTCGAGCCAGCGTTCACTTACCCCCCCGCGACGGACACCCTCCTCCGTCGCGGGGGTTGCGCTTCCCGCTTGTGCCGTTGTCGTCATGGTCTTCGCCCACTCCCCGCCTTGGGGTGACTGGTTGAAGCAGGAAAATCATCTGCGGGGGAGCAGGAGCTTCCCGTTGACTGATGCTTCCAGTGGGAGGAATTCACAAAGTGGGGCACACACCTCGGCGGAAGTTCCGTGAACGATTCGAGGTTTCGGCGGACATAGATGTCCATCATTCGGGAACGGACTTCCAATCGTTGGTCACGATGTGGCTGACCGCTAAGATGTTGGAATGTGATTGGCTCATCGGTGTCATGATGAGGCGATGTTGAGGGAGGTTGAAACGACAGTTGGGGAGCGAGCGACGATGTCAGCGGGAATTAAGATTGCGGTCAATGGGGCGGCGGGACGCATGGGGCAACGTGTGGTGGCTCTGACCGCTGCTGACCCGGATTTGGAACTGATCGCCGCCATCGAATCGCCTGGGTCACCTCATCTGGGCAAAGATGCTGGAACTGTCGCCGGAATCGAAGCGACCGGGGTCATGATCTCGGCAGAGTTGATTCCGCATGTCGATGTCGTCATCGATTTCTCGCATCCTGACGGCTTGGCGAGTCTCGCGGCACTCTGCACTGAACGGCAGATTGGACTCGTTGCCGCAACGACCGGTCTTAGCGCCGAACAGCGTGAGGCTGTGCTGGCGACGTCCCAGTTCGCCCCGGTGATTCTCGCGCCCAGCATGTCGCTGGCGGTTAACCTGGCGATGAAACTGGTCGGCGAAGCGGCTGTTGCGCTCAAGGGGTTGTCCTCAGGGGTCGACGTCGAGATCATCGAACGTCACCATCGCTACAAGGAGGATGCCCCGAGCGGAACCGCGTTGAAGTTTGGCGAAATCGTCGCCCAGAACATGGGGCAGACCGAGCATGTTCATGGTCGCGAAGGTCGCACTGGCCAACGGCCTCGCAACGAGATCGGCTATCACGCCCTGCGGACAGGTGACAACGTCGGCGAACATACGATCGTGTTCGGCATGTTGGGGGAAACTCTCGAATTCACCGTGCGAGGTCAGTCCCGCGACAGCTATGCGTACGGTGCCCTTGCCGCTGCCAAGTACCTGGCAACCCAATCCGCCGGACTCTACTCGATGGCCGACGTCCTCGGCCTGTAGACCGTTACAGACTGGTCAGGGGGACGGAACTTGTGGAGCCGGGCGGAGTGTGATGCTGGCTCCGTCGATGGTGAAGGATAGTCCTGCAGGAGTGAGGATTGCGGTGAAGAACTCTTCGGCGGTTGCGTTCTCAAACTTCACGCTGACGGGGACCTCGAGCGAAATCCCTGCTTGCTCTAACTCGCTCGGGTCGTAGTGGATGTCGATCTGCTGCTCACCGAGGGCTGCCAGCACTTTCGAGAGAGGGGTGCGGACGATCGTCACCGGAAAACGACGACGGCTCAATGGGGTTGCTTCACTCGCGACATGCTCGGGGAGCGGAGCTTTTTCGCCGATGAGATACGCGACATCTTCCTGTTCGAGCATGGTCGCGGTGACCGTCAGAGTCGTTCCCGCCGCTTCAACCTTTGCCTGAGGAAACCGAGAGGTAATCTTCTCTGTTGCTTCCGCGAGAGACATCGCCCGGGTTCGGTGTGGCTGGGCGATTTCACATCGCTGAGGGGCGGGGATGATCTGCACTCCTCGCCCCGCATCGATCCACTCGAACGTCAAATCGAACTGTCCGAGAACGAGCGACAACGCTTCCGCCGCGGTGATGTCAACTGCGGTCCCCCCATACCAGCGGTCGTGCGGAACCGCTTCGATGCCGTGGAGTGTGAGGCTCCAACGCTCTTGAATCGACGCCAAGATGTCGATAGGTCGGTCGAGGTCTTGCCAAGCGATGTCACGAACGCGAGAGAGTTCGACGCGGCGCGTGGTGGTGATCCCCGTCACTGTTTTTAACTCTTGTTGACGCAGCGCGGCTGGTGTCAGGATGCGGTCGAGTTCGTCCCGTCGACCGATCAACAGCGTGCTTCCAAGCGTTCCGACCTCACACCCCGCCTGGCTCGCAAGGTCCCTCAAGCCTCGCAGCAACGGCACCTGTTGCAGTGACACGCCGACCGCCGAACCGGGGTCAACACGTCGATCCACGACACAGGCGACATGCTGCACTTGGGCGAGTCGCATGAGAAAGCCTCGCAACTCGGCCTCTTTTCGCACTGCAGAGACCGGCTGCGTCAGGGCGGTCGCGAACTCCTTACCATGTCGGAGGGCCGAGTCATCAGCAAAGGATCGGGTGCCCCCCATCGACAATGTCAGCCCGACGAGACATGATCGCAACAGACCTGTTCGCGTGCGACCTCGCGTCAGCCAAGCTGTTCCGAACACCGATCATCCCTCGCTGGGAGCTTCGAGAATAGTGATGGTCCCCTGCTGATCGTCGTACCCATACACCTGCCCCGGCTTCAACCCCTTAAATTTGACGTTGTTTCGTTGCAGTATCTCTTGATACTCGGCAAACGTCGGCCACTTTTGATTGTTCAGCTCTCGCCAGAGTTGCAGGTCGTGCGTGTAAGCCGAGACCATCAGAGACGAGACCGCCGCGAAGTACCCCTGGCTGGCCGCCGAGAAGGGGTCGCTGGCGTTGATCACGTTCTTCTCGATTTCAATCGCATTCGGATGCTCGGCCAGGAACTTGTTCCGATCCACCAACTTGGCTTCACGATGCAGCGGGTTCCCCTGCGGCTGTTCACCTGCAGCAGGCTGGCCAGCATTCGCTTCGGCAGCAGGAACTTCCTTCGGCTTCTCCGAAGTCGGCACCTCCAGACACCCCGCAGACAACAGCATCCCCAAACAAACAGAGGTGACCGGCAGAAGATCAACCATGGCGAGCAGACGTTTCACAGCGAGTACCTCGACGGGGAGTGGGACAATCCCCCCATTGTCACCTCGCACCACTCGACTTTTCAAGCCTATTGACAAATCCAGACAACAATGAACCCGATGTCAAAGTGGAGGAGATGGGATGCCGTGGCATTACCGATGTCTTTTTTCCAGCACCCCGAGCACGAATCAGACAGCCGCATTCTCCGTTTGCCGGTACAAATCCTTCTTCGTTGAGTGACGCTGAGCCCCCTTTGGTTCAATCAATCGCTCCTATCTTTGAAACGGACCTTAGTTCGATGCGTGTATTCGGGCTCCGTGAGGACACAGTTCATGATAATAGATTCGACAATGTGGCAGACTCATTTTCAGCGTTTCCACTCCGGACTTCGTGACTTTCGTGTCGCTCAGGTCCAGCTTAATTAGGTTTTCGAGCGTCACCAACTCTGCCAGCCCGGCATCAGTGATATCAGTGTCGGCTAGGTCAAGGTCTTGCAAGTTCTTTAGGTTGGCCAAGTTCTTGAGTCCAGTATTCGAAACATCTGTGCTATACAGGCGTAGCGACTGAAGTGACTCCAGTTTCGCTAAATCTTTGAGTCCAGCATCTGTCACTTTCGTTCCTCCCAGTCCAAGCGACCGCAGGGTGGTGAGCTTCGATAACGTTCGCACTCCAGTGTCGCCGACATTGGTGCGAAACAGGTTAAGGGAAGTTAACGCAGTCAGTCCGTCCAGCTCGTTGATGCCGGCATCGGAAATGTCGCAGGCACCAAGGTCGAGCGATTTCAAGCGTTTCAGACGAGCCAGTTGTGACAGGCCTGCGTCGGTCACTTGAGTTTCATAAAGGTCCAGCGTCTCCAAATGTTCCAGCCCGACTAAGTCATTGAGGCCGGCGTCCGAAACTGCGGTGCCGGTCAAATACAGCTGACGTAACTCACTCAGGTTCGCAAGAGGCTTCATTCCAGCATTCGTTATTTTGGACCAGTGCAACGACAGCACCCGCAATTTTTTCACTGTGCTGAGATCCTCGACTCTCGAATCAGTCACATCCGGACCCGATAACACAATATGCTCAAGTTGATTTAACATCGCGAGTGCCTT
>JAWKTT010000010.1:0-162751 GCA_041398965.1 Planctomycetaceae bacterium
GCCTGAATGCGGGCCTTGCCAAAGGTTGAGTCGGTCACGATGCCGACCTGACCACCCGTCAGGCTGACCGCTTTGTAGCCGAGCGTCTGAATCGCCATCGCCATCAAGGCGACCGACTCTTGCTCTCCGGTCGAGAGGAGCATGTCCATCTCCCGGGGGGCCGGGCTGTCGGTGATCTCGTTGGCGAGGTCGACGAGTTCATCGGTTTTCTTGCCGCGAGCAGACGCCACCATCACGACCTGATGACCCGCCTCACGAGCCTGCACCGCTCGTCGAGCTGCTGCCACGATCTTTTCCGCATTGGCGACACTCGTTCCCCCGAACTTCTGGACAATCAGCGACACAATCACCACTCCGACACAACGCAAACACCAAATTCCGACATCCCGCAAGACCACCTTGACGAGTTCGACAAGAAGATATCAATTGACCGCCCCCATGTCCCCTCACAACGCCCCCCGTTTGTCAGGAGAGACCCGCAACAGCACCAGAACGAACTCAAGACGCCCAGTAGCACAGACCTTTCTGCCTGTGCGAGCCTCTTCGGCACTCAACGAATGAGGTCGGTCAGCACGGTTCCGTGAACATCGGTCAGACGGCGGTCGATTCCTCCCGAACGGACTGTCAGCCGTTCATGGTCGATCCCCAAGAGATGCAGGATCGTCGCATGGATGTCGTAGACTCGCGTTGGATTGTTGCGGTCGAGTGGTTTGTACCCCCACTCATCAGACGGCCCATACGACTGCCCCCCTCGAATCCCTCCCCCCGCCAGCCAGTTGGTGAAACAGTACGGGTTATGATCCCGTCCGCGTCCCCCTTGCGACGAAGGCATCCGACCAAACTCGGTCGTCCAAAGGATGATCGTATCGTCCAGCATCCCTCGTTGCTTCAGGTCTTGGATGAGTGCCGCCGCTCCGCGTGCCATCCCTCGGGCGAGCGGCCCATGATCCCGTTCGATATCTTCGTGACTATCCCAATTGCGTCGCGGAAACCCGTTGTCGTTCCCCGACCACACCTGCACAAACCGCACCCCCCGCTCCAGTAGTCGCCGAGCAGTCAAACACTTTCGCGAAAAGTGGACGATCTCTTCCTGCGTGTTGATTTCCGTCGGAAATTCTGCCGGCACATTGTCGAGTCCGTACATCTTGAGGATATGCTCGGGTTCCTGCGAGAAGTCGAGTGCCTCGGGGGCCGACAACTGCATCCGGGCGGCAAGTTCGTAGCTCCGAATCCGAGCCGCAAGCCGATCATCCCCTTCCCGCTCCGACGCATGCAATTCATTGAGTCTCGCCAATGTCCGAAGGCCATCGATATCACTCTGGGGGGTGACGAAGTCCCCTTCTTCCGCCGCAAACAGGTCGGCCACCGGCTGTCGGCGACTCGGGTAGACCACCGTCCCCTGATGCTGCGATGGTAGAAAGGCCGATCCCCAATTCTTCGTCCCGTTCGACGCCAATCCCCGATGATCGGGGAGCACGACGAACGTCGGCAAGTTCTCGTTCTCGCTCCCGAGGCCATAACTCATCCACGCCCCCATCGACGGAAAACCGGGGCGATTAAACCCCGTCGTCTGCAACAGCGTCGCCTGAGAATGCACCCCCGTTTGTCCCACGACGTTATGCACAAACGCTAAGTCGTCGGCCACCGCACCCAAGTCGGCCACCGCATCACTCAGCATCTTGCCACTCTCGCCATACGGTTTGAAGTCCCAAACCGGCTTCAACCACGGCCCAAGCCCATTCTGAAAAGCCTCGACATGCTCTCCAAAGTCCGACTTCTCGCCATGTCGACGAACGAGTTCCGGTTTAAAGTCATACAGGTCCAGATGACTCGCCGCCCCCGCCATAAACAGCTGAACCACCCGCTTCGCCCGAGGCGGATGATGCAACACCCCCGCCATCTGTTTCGTGCCCGTCTCAGCCGAGACCACCCCCTGATTCAACATCCAAGCCAGCGCAATCCCCCCCCGCCCCCCCCCAGCCCCCCACAAAACCTCCCGCCGCGAAAGCCTTGCTGAACTTGTCACAACTCGCTCGCTCTCAGGGTTATTCAGTCCAGGAATTAGCATGATGCCACCAATGCGATGAGTTTGTGACACGAGATCGAATGAGGACTTCCAAGAATGGCATCGTAGCAGAAAAGGGGGGAAGCATCAGCGTCGGAAGTTATTCGAGAGACAAAACGTTCGAAGTCACCACGACCTCATCCCGGTCGATCGTCTCGTTTCGGTCAAGGCCCTGCGTCGTAATTTGCCCTGACTGCAACAGTGCCTCCCGAGTCGCGGCTTCTGGAATCGCGAGCGTGAGGCTCCCTAATTCCAGATGGACTTGCTCACGAGGAAGGAGATCATCCGTCCGGGCTCTGCGAATGGGACAGGTGTCTCCGCACAGACCATATTGGGGAATCTGGATATACGCGGCGTCCCACCGCGGCGGCTCCTTTGAACTCAAGTGAACGATACGTTCAGAATCGAGACTGCGGATAATCATGGGACTCACCGCGTACCGCTTACCATCCCATCCGGAACATCCCCACATGTTAAATAATCCACAGGCGATACGTGGATGGCTGTCTTGGTTCTCCAGTAGATAAATGATACTATTCTCAGGTGCCCGGAAGTCACCAAAAGTCTGAGCGATATGTAGCCTAACTCCATAGGCATTCTCAAGGCCCTGGTCGGCGATATTAGATTTCGCGACATGTACGGCCCTTTCCGGCTTCTTGCCACTGACAGTGATGACAATCGACTTGCTACGACCGGCGACGACATCTCCAGTGGGGTCGGACCATCGACACTGCGGGTCGTAGTCACATAGGTTCCCTTGCTCGTCATAGAGACTTCGCCACAACATCCGCCTCAAGACCTCGACGCGAATCGTGTAACGCCCCACCCGATTCAAGAAGGATGCCCCGTTGCTTGTCGTCGGGGAGACAATCAATTGCCTGCCGATGACGGCACTCGTACTACAAAACGTCCATGCCTGCTTTGGAGGAATCGTACTCGCATCACTCTCTTTTGGCCCTAAAATAACAAACTCACCCCCTTCATCATCGATGGCCACAATTCTCACCGGCATGGGGAACTGGTCTTGAAGAAACGGATTCAGCAGAGTCCCAGACATCCGGTCCGGCATCCGAAACAACACCGTCAACTTAAGCTCGTCTCCGCAAGCAACAGCACTACGATCAGCAAACACCGTCGCCTCAAACAGCTCCTCCTCCCCAGCCGCCTCACGCATCACCGTGAGCATGAAAAGCAAGCCAATTACTAAGCCAACGCGAAACAGGCTCATGGGTAGACCTCACTAGGATGCAATCCAAGAAATCATTCATTATTCACTGAAAGTTCCGTTGACTGTCGTTTGACGATAGGCGTAACCAATCGCACCATTGACTCACAACGCCGGACTAGGTCGACGCTAACACTGCCTGCATTACAAAACTCATGCTGCAACTCGTCGAATGAAGTCGTCGCCTTAAGGTCGAGATCAGCATTGGCGTATGCCTTTTCGATTGTCATAGGAGGGGGTTCGGCGTCAAAGCCTTTTCTGACTCTGATGACTCGGGATTGTTGATGGATGAACGGTTAACGACCGTTCGGCCATCACGACCCTGCCGCGATTGCAGGTCGGCAACAATTCGATCAAGATCATAACCAAACGCTGCCGCATACTCGTCACGGTGCTTTCGCGTTTGTAGGACGACGGGATCATCAAACATTGAGAATCTCCTGTGGAGTGCAGATAACAGGCGACGGAAGATGTGCATCATCAAGGACGTCTTCAATTCTACGCCGAAAGGCCGGGTTGGCAATATGCTTATAGTTCCACCTCAACGAATAGTCGATTCTGTTCAAGGCAGCCGTCGCGATGTGAACAGCGTCAACCGCAGCCTTTGCTGGCAATCCCACGCGGCGAATCAACTCGATCGTAAGATCGCCCGTCTCCTCAGTCATTGCAAGTACGGGGACTCCATCAAGAAACACCAGTCGTTCTTGCGCAGCCGTAGGGTCACCAGCAGAACACTCGTCCACCACAGCCTTGGATGCAAAAAGTTCAAACCTCAATCGATGATCTTTTCACCACTCGAGAGTCAGAAGTTGGCTTGATGCAAAAGTGATGTCTGTGCCTGGGCGAGAGGCCAAATATCCAATTACAGATGTCTCAAGATAAAGTGATGGCATTAGTCACCGTCACTTCAGGGGCGGAGGCTGGGTGAGCCGACGTCAACAGAGCCTACATGACATCGAGCAACAATCCGGAACTGAATCGCTAGGCGAGTCGCATGAACACACACACGCCATCACTGTGATGGATATTGTTGTCTTAACAACCCCACAGGGCGATGGCGGGGTGGAAAGGTAACTTGACTGCTCTATTCACAATGTGTGCTTCATGAATTCTGTAGACGCTATAAACCTGGTCGGCTTCGATATCGATGTCGATTTCCAATATCCCTTCTATGGTGAATGGCCGCGCTTGGTAACATTCTGACTGGCCTGCATCGAGTTGAACTATAATCATTGCACCGAGCGGCCAGTCTCGTGGACGGGGGGCGATGGGCTTGCGAGTGGTCTCGGGGATGAAGAGGAAACTTGTCAATCCGGTTTCCCGAGACGTTGGATTCATGATGCCGTTCAGCCGCACACGTCGACCATGAAGTCCTTTGATCACGTCCGGAATTTCTAGATCACGCAAAAGTGTGCCAGTCATCGCCTCAATGTAGAGCGAATCGACCGGAAGTTCGACGACGCCGGTCTCATCAGTAATCTCATCAATGGCAAGCAAATTACTAAGAGGCCCATCATCTGGGTCAACGCTCCCCTCAACTGTAAGGCAAGCCGGTCTAATGGCGGTTTTAAAACCCTTTGTTAAACTAGGGGGAATGCGATTTCCCTGCGGTTTCAATCCAAATGCAACTTCTGTCGTAGGTTTTTTGAAATGCGCTCTAGGAAGAGAAATCGCCCCCGCCGTCAGCACAAGGCAAACAACCGCACAACACACAGCAATTCGCTCTGAACGCCATCTCTGCATGACTGTCTCTTTCATGGTGATCCGTTCTACGAGATGACGGTGTGTTGAGATGACTTAAACTGTGTCAACTTCCTATGTGGCTGAAGTGAGTTTGACGGAATCCTCGTGGAGGGTGTCTGGGCGGATGTTGGAGTCGGATTCAAATCGTGTGTTTCGGACGCTCGTCGTGTGAGGGGACACCGTTGTTAGGCCCCGTTCGTCACCTTCGGTTTGCACGCTCATCACCAACGCGGGACGCACTTTAGCGGTGAATCCCATGTCGACCAACCAAACTTTACCGCGAGTCGGACTTGCCAGACTCTGCCTCCTCGGTGTCGTACATGCTAGTAATCTGTTCGCTGGCGAAAGTGAGTCGTCATTGAGGACGGCGTGGCGTTCGTGGGGGGGCTACGAAGGCATTGATGACGTCGTGGGCGGCGTTACTCATTTTGGCTCAAGGGTTAGGACGTCGGCGAAATGAGAATTGGTTTATGAAAGGTCATGGTCGTGAAGTCATGGGAATGTCTAGTAGAAATAAGTTAGGGTTTAGCCCCACACATAAAGTGTGGGGCTAAACGGGGGATGGTCTTATGATTTACGGCCTTTAATAGCTTCGGGGGCGGACGCCGCCTTGGACTCTTAGGGGGAGGCCGGTGATGCGGAGGAAGCCTTCGGCGTCCGTCTGGTTGTAGCTGCCGCCACCTTCCATTGAGGCGATCGCTTCGTCGTACAGACTGACTGGAGACGTCCGGCTCTTGATGCGGCAGTTTCCTTTGTAGAGGCCGACGGTCACTTGGCCGGTGACTGGCTGTTGCAGTTCCCTGATGAAGGCCATCAGGGCGTCCATTTTGGCGCAGTACCAGAAGCCGTAGTAAACCATTTCTGCCACTTCGGGGGAGAGGCGGTCGCGTAGGTGGACAGCGTCGCGGTCAAGGGTGAGTTGTTCGAGGGCTTGATGGGCAGAATACAGAATTGTCATGCCGGGGGCCTCGTAGACGCCGCGGCTCTTCATGCCAACGAAGCGGTTCTCCACAATGTCGATTCGTCCGACGCCGTTGGCTCCACCGATCCGGTTCAACGTTTTGACGATGTCGATGGCCGACATCTGCTTGCCATCGACGGCAATCGGGACGCCGCTGACGAAGTCGATGGTGACATCGGTTTCGACATCCGGGGCCTCCTGAGGCGAGACGGTCATGCCGAAATCGATGACCGGGATGCCATCAATCGCGGGGTCTTCGAGGTCGCCTGCTTCGTAGCTGATGTGGAGGCAGTTTTCGTCTGAGGAGTAGGGCTTTTTCACCGATGCCTTGACGGGGATTCCCTTCTTTTCGCAGTAGGCGAGCATCTCTGTGCGACCTGGGAAGAGGTCGCGAAACTCCTGCATTCGCCAGGGAGCGATGATGCGGACGTTCGGGTCAAGAGCTTCAGCAGCGAGTTGAAAACGACACTGATCGTTCCCCTTGCCGGTCGCTCCGTGAACATAGGCGACGGCCCCCACTTCTCGGGCCCGTTGCAGGGCTTTCTTCGAGATGAGAGGGCGGGCGATGGAAGTCCCCAGAAGGTAGATGTTTTCGTACTTCGCCTGCCATTGGAGGACCGGAAACGCGAAATCGCGGCAGAGTTCGTCCTGGACATCGACCGCGATGGAAGTTTTGGCCCCGATATCGAGGGCTTTCTGCAAGATGGAGGGGCGGTCTTCGCACGGTTGGCCGAGGTCGACGTAGAGGCAATGGACGTCGTAGCCCTTGTCCATCAGCCAGCCAACGAGGACGGAGGTATCGAGGCCGCCACTGTAGGCGAGAATCACACTTTCAGACATGACGAAAAATCCGAGGAAAAGAGGGTTTGAGAACTGCTTCTGAAAGAGAGTTCGTAAGTGAAAAGGTTCGCGAGCGAAACGTTCGGGGGCTCGGCGAACTTGACAATCGGAATTGCTGGGGGGCGACATCTCTCCCCTGATGGAAGCCATCTTATGCGATTGGTTCGGGGGGAGAAAGGTTCGCAGGCGAAGGAATCCACCGACGGGGAGGAGACTTGGCGGAATACGGCCGAGAAAGTCTGCCCCTGCCCGAATTGGCTCGCAACGGGAAGGGCAGAGTCAGACGGCAGAACCGGGTGCGAAAGGGTGTCCTGGAGAGGGCGAAGATTTTTATTGCTTTCGTAGGCGATTCATCATTGCTTCACATTGGGGTTGTAGATTGCCGCCGTCGCAGGAACGAGGTCGAGGGCGACACCCCCAAGCGAATGAATCGGGTCGTGAGGGGGGATGGTGCTAACCTCATTCAGTCCCAGAGGAAGGAGAACAGTCTGGAGTAACTGAACCAAAAGTTTCCTGCTGAAGAATCGCACAAGTAGATGGACGTGGATGTGAGTGGCTCGCGTGGGGCGAGTCGCTGTCAAGTGTTTCGAGTTTTCGTTAATTTGGAGATGTTGTTATGAAGTCTGTGAAGTCACGTTTAGTCGCAAAGCGTCGCGGCTTTACCCTCATCGAGCTGTTGGTGGTGATCGCGATCATCGCGATTCTGGCTGCCTTTGTGTTGCCAGCTGTTCAGCAGGCCCGCGAAGCTGCACGAAGTGCTCAGTGCAAGAGCAACCTGAAGGATTTCGGAAAGGCGTTTCACACGTTCTCTTCCTCGGATCGTCAAGAACGCCTTTGCACCGGGGCTTACGACCTGAAGCGAGACGGTTGCGTTGACACCTACGGTTGGGTGGCTGACATCGTCAACATGGGTGCCGGTATGCCACAGCAGATGCTCTGCCCCTCGAATCAGTTGAAGGGTTCGGAAAAGTTGAACGACCTTCTCGGTTCCGACACGGTCGGTTCGGTTGGTAGCTTGCCCACTGCTCTCGCTGGTCGGTTGACTCAAGGTGTTTGTGGAAACACGACGACTGGTGGCCTTGGGAACAAGGTGTCTTGGGCAAACAATCAGGCGATCGTGTTTGGCGATAAGAACACCCCAGAGCGCGACACTGCCGTCTCCAAGCTGCTCGAAGCTGGGTTCGGAACAAACTATGCTTCCAGCTGGTACATGGTTCGTTCGGCTGCACTCGCTGGTCCTGGTCCAGATATTACTCTGGGTAGCAAGACGACACGTGCCGCAGTGACCATTTCCGACCTCAAGGGTTTGACTGGTGCTGCTGGTCCGATCACTCAGGGTCAGTTGACCACCGCTCCTCAACCCACCTCGAACATCCCATTGCTCGGTTGCGGTGCCCCTGGTGACGTCAACGAAGCGATTCTATCTCGCGGAATCCCCGGTTTCCTGAAGGGTGGATCACGTCTGGTTGAGTCGTTCAACGACGGCCCAGCTTACATGTCGACCTCCCCAATCAACATCGTTCTGATGCCAACCGGTACTGTTCTGGTGACTCCCGATCCTGCAGCCACCGGTGCAACCGCCTGTGCATACTGCGACGACATTCTCCCCACCAGCACGAATGCCGGTGTGGCTGGCCTCGACACCAAGCTGTGGATGCAAGACACCCGCGACTGGTCTGCTGTTCACGGCGGATCGCGTGGCCATGCCAACATCCTGATGGCTGACGGTTCGGTCAAGGTTGCCAACGACAGCAACGGCGACGGATTCCTGAACCCAGGTTTCGCGGCGACCGGCGGAACGATCGAGCAGACCGGTTACACCGATGGGACTGTCGAACTCGACCCGTTCTTCATCTACAGCGGTCCTTCGATCGAAGCCGTTGTCGGACAGCAGAAGCAAACCTTCGAAGCTGTGGCTCCATAGTTTGAAGTCGCAAGTTTGAAGATGCACAAGAGATTTGAGGCATAGCCCCAAGACCCGAACCAGGGGTTGAACAATGTGTTCGGCCCCTGGTTAGCGGTCTTTTGCAAGACTCGCATTTTGAGAAAAGTGAGAGCCACGATTGAAAGCTGACGGCGGCCAGTTTCCAGCGACAAGTTGCCCACCCAATCGTCTGCTTTGGCAGAGTTCACTGGCATCGTTTTCGGCCACGATCTCTGAACTCCCTGGCAGATCACTCCCGAATCAGGTTCCATAATGCCTCTAGGCGTCCCGGCAATGTTGACATGCAAACAGTGCGGTGCTCCGGTCAGTTCCAGGTTGTTCGATTGCGCCATTTGCGGTGCATCCACTGCCGCCAGCGCCGCTGAGTATCGGTCGCAAGAACTGAAAGCAAAACAACGAATCACCCGTCGATGTGGGAGTTGCGACACCGAGATTTCCGTCAAACTGGACTTGTCCGATCGATCGATTTCCTGCCCGGTGTGCCAAGAGATTATTCCCGGCTCTGCGGGGCTGTCGAACCCAAACATCACGCTGCTGCCCCTCTCTTCGCCAGACATGCCGACGATCCCGCCTGCCGCGACTCCGGCTGTCCCTTCGTCGTTTACGCCACTCCCGGAACTCACAGCCGACACGAGTGAGCCGCCTGTGTCGGTTGCAGGAGCGCAGAACTTGGAAGAAGTTGCACCGCCGCCACAAGTAACATCTGCTGAATCGGTCATACTTCCCGAGATTCCCACAGCGGAGACCACAGGGAGCGATTCCTTCGAGGTTGCGTCACCAGTTTCTGATAGCAGCTTTGACCTTGATGCCATGCTTGGACTGGCGGACGAAGTCCAACGAGACAATCAGGTTCCACAGCTCTTTTCCCGCAGTCGTGGTGAAGGGAAAGTTCCAGCAAGTTCGCCCCCTTCGACGCCCGGTCCGACCTTCTCTTTCCCCGAGATTGTTGATCCGCCGGTTGATGCGAAATCGCAGGAGCAAGCATCTCAACCTGTGGTTCCGGTCTCCGCGCAGGCCAGGCAGCTGGTGCAGCCGGAGGTCCAACATCACCCCCAATCGTCAACGCCGTCGCAGCCAGTACAGCCGCAGCCTGCACAGATGCCGTCGGTTCCGCCCTCGGCTCCCAACATCAATATGATGGAGTCGTGGGAATTTGCGATGCAACAGCGTTTGCCTCCACTGATGCCACCGCAGTATCAGCAGGGACCACAGTATCAGCCGCCGCCGTATCAACCGTCGCAGATGCCAGGGTATCCGCCGCATGCGATGCCGCAATCCATGATGCCACCGACGCAAATGCCAGCACCGCAGATGCCGTACGGAAGCCCTTATCCGCCGCAGGTGACTCCCCCTCCCTTCCCGATGCATCCGCCTCCGGAGTTGCCATCGTCGTATCCAACGTCTGCTCTACCAGAGAAGCCAGTATCGACAGGCACTGGCGAAACCTTGCTCTCAGCAGGTGTCACCGAAACGAACGTACCTTCGCCGACAGGGAATGAGCCAGAGCATCTTGAGGCGCGATGTGATGGATGTCACAAGCGGATTCAAGGGAAACTCAAAATGGCAGGGCGGACCATTTCCTGTCCCGTCTGTCGAGCAACTGTCACGTTTCCAAGTTTGGAACAGGCCCGTTCATCGCAAGAAGTGTCGAGTTCACGATCGACGAATGCCGCAACAGGCGATCCGCAGGGAGGGAGTGTCGGTGCCGACCATCTGATGGCTCAATGTGGCAAGTGTCACAAGCGGATTCAAGGAAAGCTGAAGATGTCGGGGCGGGTCATCAGTTGTCCGGTCTGTCGCGAGTCAGTCACGTTTCCGACGATCCCACAATCACCTTCCTCAGCCGAGGTTCCTCAGGCGGTCATCGATGGGGCCCGTACTGACACGGATGAGTCATCAGCGTCACCTGCCGTGGCGCCCAAGGTGACCGAGGCTTCCGGGGAGTACATCAACACGAACTGCGGAGGCTGCAATAAGAGCATTCGCGCCCGAGCCAAAATGGCGGGACGCGTTGTGGTTTGTCCAGCGTGTCGATTACCAGTGACACTTCCGGGAGGCGATGCCGAGACAAAGCCACGCAAGAGTCGATCGGCTGAGCATACGGTCGTCTCTGGCAAGTCGAGTCACGAGTTTTCCCTGGCGATCTCAAAAGCTTGCGAAGCGGAGCCAACAGCGGCCGAGTCGACACCGGCACGACCTGCAACGCTGGGGCGATTGGCGTTACGACGAGTCCAGAAGGGACTCGACGGATATGTTGCGGCATCATCAACCGGCGAAGCGGTTCCCGGCGGCGAAGCGGCAATTCGCGAACTTCTTGACTCTAAGGACGGTCGCATCGTCTCGATGTTGGAGCCGGTGTATCCGCATCTTCCGCGCAGCCTGAAGTTGCAAGTCCTTAAAGACCTTCCATTGCTCAAAGACCCCTCGGCTTTCGGGCTGATTTTGAAGGAGTTGCAGTCCGAAGACGGTTCCACGGTCCGGGCGGCATTGCATGGTTTGGGGCAGATGAACGATCGTCGTGCCGTACTCCCATTGTTGCAATTCATCCTGACTCAGCCAGGCGAGCGATTGCGCGGACTCGATGCATTGCAGAAGATTGAAGGGACCACTCCGCTTTTATTGGAGACTCTGGACAGTTCGACCAACGACAGCCTGACGCACTTGGTGATCGAGGCGCTTGGGCGTCGCAAGGACCCACGATCCGTCGGCACGATGGAGCGTTTCCTCAGTCATCGCTCGACTGTCATGCGATCTCATACAGCCGAAATGCTGGCCGGTTTCGGTGAAGGGCATTCGACCGGAGCGTTGGTCAAAGTCCTCCACGACCCTGCTGACCAAGTCCGTCTACATGCGTTGACTGCGATCGTTCAGTGTCCGGATCCTCGATACGCTCCCTCTGTCTTGCCGTTGCTGGGGGACGAATCTCGCGATGTCCGACTTCTGGCGATTGAGGCGATCGGAGCTTGCGGAGACCGGCGGGCGGTCGAAGCTCTGCGACCCTGGCTGCAGTCGGATGATGCTGATGCCACGATCGTCGCAGCCGAAGCTCTTGGTCGTCTGGGTGACAAAGACTCTGCCCCATTGATCATTGCCAAATTGGAAGTCGTCGGGGAGGACCCGACACAACAACCTGCCACTCTGCGTTTGATCGATGCCCTGCGACGCATCGGCGACGAACGGGCCGTGTTGCCGCTCATCAATTTGCTCGGCCATAGCAGTTACAAAGTTCGAACTCGTGTGGCCGAGGCACTGGGGAAACTCAAGGATCGCAGCGCAGTTCAGGATTTGGAAGAGGTCCTTTACAAGGATGCGATGGAGGAAACGAAGATCGCCGCTGCGAAAGGTCTCGGAGAAATCGCCGACCCCTCTGCGGTCCGGTCGTTGATCGAGTACGGACTGCGAGACACCCCGGCTGTTCGGACGCAAAGCGTCATTGCTCTCGGAGCGATGAAGGGTGATTTCGACGCCCTTAACGCCATCCGAGGTGCTCTCAACGACATCGCTCCGCCTGTCCGTCTGCAAGCGATCGACCAGTTGGCCGACCTCAACGACAAGGGCTCGGTCGCACTTCTCGAAGCGAGACTCAGCGATCCCGAAGAGATGGTGCAACGGGCGGCAATGACCGCTCTGAGGAAACTCGGAGACATGCGAACCGACGATGAGTTCCAGAAGCTAATCGGTAAGAGTCCCAAAAAAGCGGGTTCGAAACAGTCGATTTCGGAAACACCGCAACTGGGGGCTTCTACGAAACGAGGCTTCCGAATGTCCGACTTGATCCCCAGTGCACTTGCGGGAATCTTCACGATCCCCCGGTTGTCACTCCCAAGCTGGAACATGGATTCACTCAGGTCAATTGATTCGGTCGACGGCGTCCCCGGTGGTCAGAAAACGGTCATCGGAGCCTCGTTGGCTTTGATCGTTGTGGGATATTTCCTCTGGAACTGGATCACCGGTCCCGAGAGTTTCGCTGGCGTTCCTTTGCGGGGTTCTGTCGCGGTGCTTGATGCGGGGCCGAAGGGGGACATCGTCGTTTCGGGTCGGACGACGGGAATGGTGGAGGTCTGGAATACCAGTGGGCCGAGCGTCGTAGATTTTGTTGAGAATGTCCCCTGCCGCTGGTTGGGATGCAATGCCGATGGAGACCGCCTCATCGCGATCGGCGAGGCCACGGTCTCCTTCGTGGAAATTTCTTCAGGTGGTTCACTTGGCAACATCACCCCGCAGGAGGGGCACAGTGTGCCGGTGATTCATTGTGGTTTCTCTGCGAACAGAGTGTACGCCATCACCTGTGATCAATCGGGAGTGGTGATTCGCTGGAACCTAAAAACAGGGACTGTCGAAGGAAAACATAACATCCCAGCCCCTAGTTCCATCACCTCCTTTGCCGTCAGCCCGGAAGGGGATCGATACGTTTACGGCACTGCGGGTGACCAGCATCTCGAAGAACGGAGCGCAAAGGATGGCGAACTCTTAGAGACCTATTCCGGAGGAAAGCACCCCTTTACATCACTGGCATATCATCCCGAGGGTCAACAGATCGCGGGTGGCCAGTCGACCATGAATGGCAACATCGCCGTCTGGGAATCTGGCAACAAGAATCCGTCCCGGATTCTCAAGGGTGGTTCTGGCTCCGTCGGCGGACTCCGCTTCCTCACAGACGGAACGATGGTTGTCGTTCGACAAACCACAATCGAACTGTGGAAGGAAGGGGCTGATACTCCCGAGAAGGAACTCAGCGTCGCGCTAGAACGGGTTGATGCATTTGCCATCGCCGGAACAACGGCTACAGACCTGGCGGTTGCCTGTAACGAAGCCTCCCCAATCTACTTCTACGATCTCGCCACGGCCCAGTTCAAGTCCCAAGCCGACGTCCACCGCTAAGTGCAATCGTCGCCCCGACAACATTGACACCAACGTTTACCCCGTCGGCCTTCACTCGACCGTTGGACAAAGGACTGTCGCAAAACCTAGACTGTTGGCGGCGGTTAGGTCGTGCTTGGGAATCCTTTGTTGGGTCACCCTTTCATCAGCACGAACAGGTGACCGGACCGGGGACTTTGCTAGGCATAAGGGGTAATCGCGATGGGGTTTTTGAAGTGGCTGATCGGCGGAGGGATCGCAGGTCTGATCTCCGCTGTGATCTGGGCAGCGATTGTGTACTACACCGGTTACGAGATCGGCTGGATCGCTTGGTTCGTTGGCTTCGCCGTGGGGCTGGGGGTGCGATTGGCCGCCAGTGATTCAGAAGAAGGCTTCGGAACCGGTGCGACAGCAGTTGTGATTGCGGTCTTAGCCATCGTCCTCGGGAAGTACCTTGCCGTCAGTTTTATCGTCGACCGTGAATTGGGCAATCTCGGAGCCAATCTCACCTTTGATGCCCAAGCGGTCCAAGTGTCGATGTGCGATGACATTGTCGAAGAGTGGAGCGATCGAAAACTGAAGTGGCCCAATGGCATGACAGTTGAGGAAGCCACGGAACTGGAACACTATCCTGCAGAAGTCCAGAAAGAGGTCTCAGAACGCTGGAGCAAGCTTACGTCAGACCAGCAAGCCGAGATGATCGAAACGACTCAAGCCCAGTTCGATTCCGGAATGAGCGAACTCAAGTCGGCGTTCGTCGGAGAAACGTTCAAAGAGAGCTTTAGCGGGATGGACATCCTCTTCATCGTCTTGGCAATCGCATCGGCCTACAAGTTAGGTTCCGGCGACAACAACGACGATTGAAGTTCGCGGCATTATCAGTCTTCGTAGGTCATGCTGTGCCTGACCTACTTGACTGGACCATCGCCATCACGTCCAATTCGCAAGTCCACCGTCCCGGGGCTTCCGCCACCCAAAGCGTCTCTCCACACAGTCGGCGCCGAAGGCAGGGTGAGATTGAGTATGTACCGATGCTTTCGGAGGCAATGAAATGTCAGTGGAAACCATCGCGTCTTCGCAATCTGATGGCGTGACGTTTGATGTTTCGGACGTTCCCATCGCAGAAGGCCTGCTTCCATTTGCCAAAACACAAGTCGCTTTGCGGTCACTTGTGAAAGGGGAAATCGAGGCCGTCAGCGATTATACCGACGATTGCTTAACCGGTATTTCGACCAATCCACTCATTACGGCCGCTAAGATCGCGTATGAGACGCATCGGCCCCTTGTACTGTCCCCGGACGTTATCTGGCTGACAATCTGCCAGGGGCTCTCAATGCACATTGAAGAGAATTGGGCCGAGTATCGTGAGCAGGTTCTGATCAATCCAGAGTTGGGCCGTCAACACCTCATCACTAGTACAGAGGAGTTTCCATTCGGGTCTCCGGAAACGCCGTGGAACGAATTGATCGACGAGGTTTCCGAGCAGGCTTGCTCGCACGTACGTTCCGAGTTTTCCGACCTGTTTCGACTGTCCTTCTCAACGACGGGAGGAGCAGAACGCACCGCGATGAACTTGACATTTCTGTCAGCGGTCGATCAGGAGCTTGAGATTTACGACTTCGATCGTGTTTGTGGTATCCCGCAGTTGACGCTTCGCGGAACACTCCATGATTGGCAGGCATTGCTTGAGCGACTACCAGTTCTTGATCGCTTTGGGCTGACATGGTGGACGAACGCCATAGTCCCTATATGCCAGCAGTTCGTGGCCGCATTTAAGGGAACGGTCGACGCCGAATTCTGGCAACGGCTGTACACAACGCGTCCGGGGGCTTGCCATGGGGACCTCGGGGTTACGGGTTGGATTGGAACGTTTTTCCCGTATCGTACCGCCGCACTCAACGCTCGGCGTGGCCTCTACAAGAGCACACAGATCACGCATCCAGGTCTCCCAGGTCCGGGAGTTGAAGACTTCGTGCTGAGCCTACGTAGCGTCCAGTTTGTGGGCCCGCGGTCGGCTAGCGTTGAATTGGTTGGGGGCTTGATTGGAATTTCTCAGGATCCCCAAACGATGGCACTGTCACCAAAGGTAGGTTATTTCATTCGGCGCGTTTCGCCGTTCAAACAGTGTATTGCAAGAATCCGCAAGTCATCACACTGTGAATGGACTCAAGGCGAACTGGTGGATCGACAATGGATGTATATCTCAAGGTGTGCAAGTCACACAGAGTTCTATCGCGCGCTCAACCACCTAGTGATTAGTCCAAGGCATCGTCAATGGATGTGCCGCTTTCCTCCCATGGAGGAACTGGAAGACATTCGCAAGGGAAGTCGTGCGGTCTATCAGGTGGCAACATTCAGTGATGGTGGTTGGATTGGTGCCGTCAGAGCCTCGACGATGGAAGACATGGAACGCGGTTCACGCCCAAAGTTTGCATATTTCTGGGGAGAAGAGTCGAGTCGGGCTGTTGGCGCAAAATGCCATCTCATCGCAATGCGACTGGAAGATGTGCTGAACGCTCTACTAAGTGCTGCGGCAAGAGGTGACGACCGGTTCGTCATGGAGCCACTCCAGATCATTGATCCGCAATCGCGAGAGTTGCCCCAGATCGTCCAATCGCTATCGCATGCCCCGGCTCAGTGAAGTAGTGACGTAGGCTGGGTTAGCCGATAGGCGTAACCCAGCTTTCTCTGTTGGAACATGGCAAGAAAACTGTATCGTGCCGCCATGCGACATGACATTCGTTCTTAGGTTGTTCAGTTTTTTTCTTCACGCTCATCACCCATGAACGGCGTCGGACCCTACTCTCCCATACGTTTTCTACCCACCAATTCCGAAACCGTTTTAATATACTGGGTTCCGTATTTTACGATGATCTGAATCGTTTGAGTAATCGCGGGACAATCTTCAATCAAAACAATGAGAGTGCTGTTGCTGGGCGTTGGCATTCTGCTGGCTAGCGGAGTGCTGGGGGGCGTCGTCTGGTTTGCCGAATCGTTCTTCGAGCCGACGCTGGAGGACATTCACCAAGCGGTTGTCGCCGGTCGGGAGGAGGAAGCGATTCGGGCGATTCGGAGGCATCCGGAACTGATCCATTCGGGTGACCTGGTACAGAGGATCGTCATGCGCGCTGTGATGGATTATCAGCACGGCGTGCTGGAAGCGATGCTGGACGCCGGATACAACCCGAATACACTGATCTCGGGAGATATGCGGTGGTATGACGCCTGTATGATCACCTTGGACAAAAGAACAAGCGGTGGGGCGCACTACAACTGGACCGCGTTCGACCTTTTTCTGGACCATGGAGCGGACCCGAACATTTCTTTGCCCGGACGCCATTTTTTTCCATTGTGGTGGGCGGCCAACGAGCGTCGATTCGACATGATCATCCGGCTTGTCGATGCAGGGGCTGACCTCAAGGGAGATGACGCCTACTGGGCCATGGAGACGTGTGCCACAGACCCCCGGGGCCACGATGCGCTGAAGGCCATGCTCGAAGCGGGAGCAGACCCAAACCAGCCTAGCAGAACTAATCATTACTTGTTAGGACCAGCTTCAGGCGAAGGTTATCCGGCCGCGGTCACACTCTTGCTGGAGTATGGAGCAGACCCCAATAAAGATAGGAATGAATACGGGTATCCCGTCAATTGGGCCTTGGGGCAATTTCGCTGCCTGAAACCGACTGACACCGAGAAACGGGAGAAACTGGCGGAAATCATTCAGCTGTTGATCGACGCTGGCGCGAGACCAAGTGAATCGCGCGTATGCTATGAATATGCAGAGGCGATAGAAGAGGCTGACACTGAGAGAGTTGATCTTATCAATTCTATCCTCCGACGTGATGATGTGATTTTCGAAGACACTTGGGCAACCGACCGTCGATGATGCCGACAGTCTTCGTAGGTCAGGCTCCTGCCTGCCTTCCTGTGTCTGGGTGTTTCTTCGCTCTGTTTTTGCGGAGACATGGGCGCGACCGGTCGTTCGACTCATCGCTTTCGACACTTTGTGTTCAACAAACAATCGGTCGTCTCGAAGCGAAACACGCCCGTTCACCTTGCACGAAAGCTCGATTCCCGTCAACAATCCCTAGAGAAAGTCAGGCAGGAGCCTGACCTACCTTGACTGGTTTATTGAATACACGCAAGATACTATGTTATTAGGAGGAGTAATTCACCCATGGGCTTAACATGATGATTGCACGAACAGGAATGACAAAGACCTCCGTTGGGTCGTGGTGGTCAGCGATACTGGTCGGGATACTCTGCTCCGTCGGATGTGGGGCAGATAGGCAGCGTGATCGTGGTGACGTTACCTTAGAGTACTTTCGGGGTTACTGCTGGGGTGGTGATACGGAGCAAGTTCGTCGAATCTTGTCGATTCACCCTGAGTGGGCGTCGTCAGATTTGGATGGAGGTGGTTCGCCGCTTCACTGGACGGCCGGCGGATTCGGCAAAGACGCAGAGATTGCCGAATTACTGATTCAATACGGCGCACCGGTCAATGAAGTCGATAGGCTCGGTGAGACTCCCCTTTGTCGCGCTGCCAGTAAGGGTAATCTGCCCATTGCGAAGCTACTGGTTGAAGCGGGGGCCGACGTCAACTTCACCTTCGCCTGGCGGTATGGTGGAGGGTGGCGTGGTATGAGCCCTTTAGACATTGCTGCGGGTTACGATGAACCGCAGCTTGTCAGGTTTCTCCTGGATCAAGGAGCGAAGCTCTCCCATCCTAATCAATATATGCACGCAATACACCACGCCTGCTGGCGTGTGGGGGGGAGGCTCAAAAACAGGAACGGTTCGAACCAAGAAGTCATCGAAATGCTGATCGAAGCTGGAGCTGATATTAACGATGCTCGCGGAATCTTAGGGATCACTCCCCTGATGCGTGCCATTGAGCACAAGGAAGTGAGTACCATTCGGTATCTGCTCACCCGGACCGACCTGCGCATTAATCAACCACGCCCGGAAGAAGCCGGTGGAACGACCGCCTTAGATGATGCATTGGAAGGACTCGCTGAGAAGCCAGGCGAAGACATAAAGCAGATTGTAGACATGTTGAGAAAACATGGCGCAAAGACGAAGCAGGAACTGGCCAAGGAAGCCGCACAAGGCGAACGATAGGGCCCCCATCGCACCCCCAGACAGAAGCAGCGAGCGGAGGGCTGGCTCCAGTCTTCAACGAGCCTCGCTACACGTTCAACGGCGCCATCGACTCCCTCATCTACGATGGCACGGTCGCCACACTCACCGCCACCGGCACCGAGAATAACCCCCTCACGTTCTTGGACAATAACTACTCCTGGCCGTTCTCTCTGCAAAGCGATGGCAAGATCAAGTACCAAGGCTACGACCCCAGCGACGTCTCTGTCGGCACCAGCTATTCGTTCACAGCCCAAGTCAACGTCCAGTACGGCAGCGATTCGGCCACGGTCACAATCAACGTTGTGGCTGCGGAACCCGTGAATCACGCTCCAGTGTTCGGGCAGTCAGCTTATTCCTGGTCGGTGCAGACAACGGCGGTGTCGGGAGCTGTGGTGGGGACGATCACGGCGACGGATGCCGATGGGGACGGAGTGACGCTGGCGCTGGCCAGTTCCTCGCCGTTTGTGTTTGACGCCGTCACCGGTGAGCTGACCGTCGGCGACGCCAGCTTGCTGGTCGACGGGGCAACACACAGCTACACCGTCACGGCAACCGACGGAGACCTGACAACGACGGCCACCATCACTAGTCTGTGATGACCTGTTCTAGCACTTCGAGGGTGAGGGTTTCGCCGTTGGCTTGGCTGATGGAGATGGTTGCGGTCTCTCCGTCTCGGGTGAGGAGGGTCGGTTTCGAGAGGAGGGACTGTTGGCCATCGGGGCCGGTGATGGCAATGCGGCAGTCCACCTTCACCATGGTTGCGCCTTCACTCTCTTCGCCCATCGTAACCTGGGCAACCGATGGCGGAGCCGCATGAGCACTCGTTGATGAGGTCCCGCCTGGCCCCTGAGTGAACTGCAATAAGCCACTGAGGAGAGCCGCAATGGCAACGCACGAGAGAATCGGTTTCATGGGAAACTCCTCAGCTGGGGACAGAGTCGAGGGATCAATCGGAATGTCTTGATGCTCTCTAATCCAAACGGCTCGATCCGGGCAAGATCAATCTCGGCGTTCCGCAATAACATCTGCGGGCCCCACATTGCGAAATGTCTCCGAACACCGTTTCGTCTCACACTTGAAGTGTGGACGTCGGGCGGTGATGTGAAGGAACATTTTCGCCACCGATAGAACGGTTCGTTACGGATTTCAGTGGGGATGGATGGAACATGTCGCGATGTCCCAGCAACGCTACGGGGTGACGCGATGTGGTGGTTCGGCATCGTACCGACTTGACCCACCCTACGATTCTCGGTCCGCTCGAAAGGCGAGATTGGCCGGTTTCTTCTCTTCGGACTGGCTCGCCCGTTGACAGCGGGACTCTGCGCGCCAACAATCCCGGATCGAAGACTTCGTGGCGGCATTGATGATGGCGCCCCGACTCGGTGTCGGTGGATGGACATCGTTCCCTTTTGACGCCGAGGTCAACGGCACAGCGAGGATAGGCGTCACTGGAATCAAGAGACCGACGTACGACGAACTCACGAGACACACAAACTCAACACGCAAGCAGACTCAGCACGTTTTGGAACTTAGACCGGACAACTCCGGGCCAATTCAAGGATCGACGATGAATCAGTTTTTTAGTCAGCAGCACTCTCCGGTCTCGCCGCAGATGGCGGATTATCAGCGAACCCGACAGATGGGGGTTGGCGACCTCCTCCTCGAGAATCGCATCATCTTCATGGATGGCGTGATCCATGACGCCGTCGCGAATCTTGTCGTCATGAAGATGTTGTACCTCCAGTCTGAGAACAAGCATCAAGACATCCACTTCTATGTCAACTCCCCCGGCGGGTCAGTTTCGGCCACGCTGGCGATGTACGACACCATGCAGTATCTCGATTGCGACGTTGCGACCTACTGCATCGGGATGGCTGCCAGTGGCGGGGCGATCCTCATGGCCGGGGGGACGCATGGAAAGCGATTCATTCTGCCTCATGCCAAGATGATGATCCATCAGCCACACGGCTCGGTCGGCGGACAGGTTTCCGACATCGAGATTCAGGCGAAGGAGATCGTGCAGACTCGTGAGATTCTTAACGAGATGCTGGCTCGACACACCGGTCAGCCGGTCGAACGGATCGCCAAAGACACCGAACGCGACCGCTACCTGACAGCCGTCGAAGCCAAAGAATATGGCCTCGTGGATGAAGTCGTCTTTCCAAAACGGGACAAGTCGAAGCCTGCCGAGAAGAAGGCGTAGCTGGTCTCAACTTCCGCGACGGATTGTTCGCAAGCCGTCACCTCGTCCAACTGTTCATTGTCAACAACTCGAAGGCTCGAAACCTTGGTGACCCGCAAACGATTGATCTCGTATCGATCATCACCAGTTCACCTTGCCGACACGCGACGACCGCACACCTGACACCGCACATCGAAACGGATCACCTTTCATGACCACTCTTGTTCCTTATGTTATCGAGAAGTCCGGCCGCGAAGAGCGGGCGATGGACATCTACTCCCGTTTGCTCAAAGACCGCATCATCTTTATGGGGAGCGGCGTCAACGATCAAATCGCCAACAGCATCGTCGCTCAGTTGCTGTTCCTCCAGTTCGATGATCCAGAGGCAGACATCCACATGTACATCAACTCGCCGGGCGGATCGGTGACTGCTGGTCTCGCCATCTACGACACGATGCAGTACATCAACTGCGATGTCTCGACCTACTGCATCGGCCAGGCGAGCAGCATGGGAGCCATCTTGCTGACGGCCGGCGCGAAGGGGAAACGCTTCGCCCTGCCGAACGCCCGCATCATGATTCACCAACCCCTCGCCGGAATGGAAGGGACCGCAACCGAACTCGAGTTGCACACCTTCGAGCTGCTCAAGGTGAAGCGGCGCATGAATGAGATCCTGTTGAAGCACACCGGCAAGACACTGGCACAGCTCGAAGAAGATACCGACCGCGACAACTTCATGTCGGCTAACGAGGCCGTGGAATACGGTTTGATCGACAAGGTGTTAGAACGGGTTGAGATGCCGAAGAAGGCAGACTGATCTGGCTGCCACGACTCCACGGGATGCAGCAAACGTTTCCCGTGAAACGATGATCCGAACAGGGAGGTTCGGGCACATGGCGAAAACTCTTTCTGTCCTACTGATCGGCGCGATGCTGTGCAACCTTCTCGGTTGCACAGGCGCAGGTCGACGTATGCAGCGAGAGGTGCTCGAAGCCCGTCTCCGAGATTCTCAAGACCTCGCCTATCGACACGAGCAAGCTCTCGCCAGGGCGGAAGTCGAGCAACGACTGGCTCGCGACGAAGCCGACATGCTCCGTCATGAACTGGCCAAACTCGAACGCTCGCCGCTGCTGCCAGAGCAAGCAGACGTCTTACTTCGGGCGGAGTCACTCGCGTTTCATACGATGATGACGGGTGCCCGTGATGCCGATGGTCGACCGGGTGACGACAACCTCAACATCGTGCTGGTCCCATATGATCGGGACGGCGAGCCGGTGAAACTGGCGGGGGCAATCAAGATCGAAGTTCTTGACCCGGCACGTGATGCCGCCGGTCACGTGCTCGGTGAGTGGACCTACTCTCCCCAGGAAGCCCGCGATCATTGGCACAAGGGCTTCCTGGCTTCCGGGTTCCTGTTTGACCTGCCGCTCCCCCATTCGCCGCGGAGTGAACAGATAGTCCTTCAAGCTCACCTTCAGTCTCCTGATGGCCGCGAGTTTCATACCGTGCATCAGTTGAAGGTGAAGCTTCCCGACGAACCCTTTGCGAACGATCAACTGGCTGAGTCCACGACGACCATCGACTCCGCAACACCCGGCACCCTGTCGACGAGTGACATCCCCGGCAGAGCAACTCTCACGCCCGGACCGCTCCCCGTCGTCAACGCGGCTCCTTTGGGTCACCCGGTCCATGAGTATCCACAAGGAGCAACCCCGACTGACAGTGTGAAAACTCATCAGCCGACCCCGTCGGTCGCCCCCGTTCTGCGTCCTTCGCTTCCCGTCAAACAGTCTCGGGATCAATTGGAGTCGGTTCCATTTGTATTGGACATCTCGTCGACGGTGCCAGTCGATCGGATTTCCAATTCGCGAATGCCGACGTTCGTTCCGCCGGAGACTCAAAGTATCCCGAACTCGAACTCCTCGCCAGTTGCCGAAGTATCAGAAGTGTCGCAACCGGATTCACCCAATTCGCCCCTGCCAACTGCCTCGAACGCCGCTGTCTCACCGCCAGTTCGGCCCGATGAGACGAACAGTTTTCCCACGTCAAGTTCGCCGCCGAATCAACATTACCCAACAGGACACCCTCGCAGTCGATTCGGTCGGCTTCCTAGTCGGGTCGTGCCGTTGACCGATCTGTACCGCGAACCTTCAACGACTGGCGACTCTGCCGTCACCGAAGAGGCGGACAACTTTCAAGATTCCGGTCTGTTGGCCCCCCACCGTCCGGTACGTTCCCGAGTTCTCCCTCTGCAACGCCGCGAGAACCGCCGTGACCACGACGACCGCCGATCCCGCCCCTTCCCAGGGGACGAGTAAGCGGGGATTCACGCATTGGCAACCTAGACTCTCGCTCGCACCTGGCTACCATACAGTCATTCCTCTCATGATCCTCGTATGGCTCTGCGAAAGTTGTGACAATGCCTGCTCCTTATGAAATCTATGATGCTGCGGTTGCCCTGAAGTCGGCTGGTGACCTGACCGGGGCGATCGCAAAGCTGAAGGAAGTGCTGACGCTCGACCCCAATCACACCGACACACACTGTGCGTTGGCCGTCTATCTCCAACAGGCGGGCGATCCGGAAGGGGCGATTCAACACGCTCTGAAGGTTGTCGAGGCCGACCCGAACGATCCCTTTTCGCATGTGCAGTTGTCGACGGTGTACATGAAGTGCGGAAAGATCCCACAAGCCGAAGATGCTCTTGCCCGAGCCAAACAACTCCGAGCTGGCGGGTGTCACTAGCACCCGGACGATGGACTTCCCTTTCCGTCGTGATCATAGCGACGCGACGGAAATTCGTGTTCGTCGTAGGTGGTGATCGGTCGTTCTCTTCCGAGGTTGTCTATGCCCGCCGTCACCGTGACAGCCGATGACCCGCGGTCTCCAGCCGTCTGGGAGTGGCGGACTCTCTTGCTGGTCGTCGTCGTCGCATTGGGACTCCGTGGCGCGTTCCCGTCACACATGGCGGTCGATCACTTTGACGAAGGGGTCTACGCGTCGAACTGGTTCTGTAATCATCCGCCACTTACCGAGACGCATGAGTATCCCCAACGACACCTCTACGCTCCCCCCCTTTGGCCAGCTCTGCTCGAATGGGTGTTGATCCTCAGCAACAGCAATCCGCACTCGGTGATGTGGGTCAATGTGGTGATCGGGGTACTCTCGTGTGTCCTGTTGTGGTGGGTGTGCCGCGACTGGTTTGGGCCGGTCGCCGGTCTGGTCGCGGCAGGTTTGCTCGCCGTAAACGACTCACACATCTTTTTCAGCCGAACCGCACTGACTGATGTCCCGCTCCTTTTTCTTCTGGTCGCCGCCGTATGGACCGGGATGCGTGCGATCGAAACGGGCCGTCCACTCTGGATCGGGGGAGCTGGTCTGCTGACGGCTCTCGCCTGGTGGACTAAGTACAACGGCTGGCTGGCGTTGGCGATTACCGGTAGCGGCACCGCCGGCTGGCTCCTCTTCCGTCGACCTCAAGGTCTGAGGCCGATTACCTTCCTGTTCCGCTGGACTCTCACCGCCCTCATCGCCTGCGGCCTCTGGCTCCCGGTCCTCTGGGACCTGGAACCGGTCGGCGGCTATCGCGTCGTCGCCGAGAACCATGCGGGATACTTTCTCGGCATTGGTGGTTGGTGGAAGTCAGCCATACAGCAGGTGATGAAGCATAGCCTTGTCCGTAGCACGGAGGGGGTCACCGGCTGCCTGACGGTGATGGCTATCGGTGTTACTCTTCTGCTGCGATCGAAACGGAACATCATCACGCCCGGCGATTCCACTTCGTCGTCACGATTCGATTGGCAATCCATCACCGTCGGCGTTCTGCTAGCGATCGCCATTGCCCTCTCGATGACAACCCTCGGTACGACATTGCATCTGTTCGTTCTGGCGTTGGTCGGGTGCGGCGTAGGTGCCTTTCGACAAGTGGCGGAGACTGGGCGAGGCGTTTCACGGGAAACGATTTCACACGAGAACCGTGTCGTATGGGGAGCATGGATTGTGTCCGCCTGGGTGATCGGGCTGACTCTATCGACCCCACTCTACACACCGTATCCGCGTCTCCTGCTTCCCTGGATCGCGGCAACGATTCTCGGAACGTCCCTGCTCGTGTCGCAAGTCCCCCGATTGGTCGAGAGCTTCCCACGTCAAGTTGGTCGGTCTGTTGGTCGCAAGTGGATCGCGGCCTCCGCCGTGGTGGGAGTCTCGGGACTGTTGTTGTTGGTCGGCAGCGGGTTCGGAAGATGGAATGCCGCGACCTGGCGAGTGGGTGAAGAACTCTCCTGGCGGAACCGCTCTGCGGTCGTTCAGTCAGCGATTGAGGTCGAAAGGATCGCGCGGGAGGACTCCATCGCACATCCTGGCCCTCGCATCAACAGCCGCGGCCAGAGACTCGATGCAGCGATTTACGTGCTGGGTGATCCTCCCCTGTTTTATCACCTCTCGGCCCTCAAGAAACAATCGAACTTTCAATATTGGGTACAGCCGATCTCGACCCTGGACCTGTTGACGTCCGGAGAAGTTCGCGGTCAACAAGTGATGACTTACCTCGTGGTCAAGCGGCCCGATTCGTCGATTGAGAGGGCGATCGACGATGCGGTGGCGAGCGGTCAACTCAAAGCCATTGACGGAACGGATCAAACCGGCCCGAGCGTTGCAACCCTGTTAGATTACGACATCCCCGACGAAGACATCCAAGTCTTCCGTTCCTACCACTATATGGTCTATCGCCTTCGTTCGTGATGACCAGGCATCATTGGCGACCGCGCGTCGTCGCTCGATTCCTGGCAAGAGTTGTGGTTGGAAGAGGGGGAAGAATCGACGTTGGCGTCTCTGAGCTACGATGCGGCCCGGATGTCAGGACGGGGGCTGGTGACGTTTCGGAAGACTTCCCGAGCACGCCCCATCTTTCCGGCACTCTGTCGTTCTAAGGCTGCGAAGAGTTCCGCCAGTTCGATCGGGATGGTTCCGCCGCAGTCCGCTGCCAGTGTTTCCCGAACCGTCTGCACCTTCTGATACTCTCGAAACAGGGCCCGGTACGCCTTGCGGATGCAGGCGATCGTGTGGTCACCCATGCCGGCCCGCTGCATCCCAACAAGGTTGATGTTCTTCACTTCCGAACCTTCGGCTCCGAAGGCGAGCATGAAGGGGGGGACATCTCGGACAACCCGCGATCCTCCGCCGACAAAGGCAAGGCGTCCCACCGTTGTGAAGTGATGCACGACCGAGTTACCGGAGATGCAGGCCCGGTCGTGGACATGGACATGCCCGCCGAGCAACACGCCGTTGACAATGACGGTGTCATCATAAACATGGCAGTTGTGGGCGACATGAGCGTTCGACATCAGCATGTTGCGGTTGCCAATGCGGGTGATGCCATCTTCCTTTTCCGCACCTCGATTGACGGTGACCCCTTCGCGAAACTGGTTGTCGTCGCCAATCCAAAGCTCGGTGTCGGCACCGTTGTAAGAGGTGTCTTGTGGTTCGGCCCCGATGACCGACCCGGGCCAGAAGCGGTTACGGCTCCCGATCGTCGTCTTGCCGGTAATCGAGACATGACTATCGAGGCGACAGCCATCGCCAAGTACGACGTCGGAACCGACCAGACAAAACGGACCGATCGTAACGTTCTCTCCGAGAACGGCTCCCGGTTCTACATGGGCCAGTGGCGAGATAATCGTGGACATCAGTGGCCTCTCTCGGGACGTCGTGTCTCGCGCGAGCAACGAGGGTCAACTGGGGGATGGAACAATATGATGGAAAGTTTGACTGTATTAATAGGTGCTTCTGGTGTGCAGAGCTTCAAGGCTGACTTAGCCTGCGGCGGGAACTCTTTCGGCAAGTCGCAACTGTTTGTCGAGATGTCTTACGAGATCGTGGTTGAGGGCGTGCCCCGATTGGACACATTGGAAGGAACCTTGCAGATCGCATCCGAGCAATGCGAAGTCACCAATGCAGTCGAGAATCTTGTGGCGTGCGCACTCGGCGTCGGCTCGAAGTTGATTGTTGATCGGGCCATTGTCGCCAAAGACGAGGAGGCTTTCCGTCGTTGCCTTGGTCCCAAGTCCGGCTGCTTGCAAGAGGACGACCTCCGATTCGAGAACAAAGGTCCGGGCGAAGGCGATCTCGCGGGTGAATGTTTCTGGGGTGACGATCGTTTCCGCCGACTGTCGTCCAATGGCAGGGGCGTCGTAGTCGAGATCGTAACTGATGTGTAAAGTTCCGGGGGCCGATGCTCCCATCTCGATTCGCCCCCGACCCGACGGAGCGAAGAGGCACTCGCGTTCCTGAATGACGCAAACTCGTCGACTGACCGACTGCTCAGCGATTCCCGCTTGATCAATGGCTTCTACAAAGGGGAGGGCGGAGCCGTCGACACTGGGGGGCTCGGGGCCATCGATTTCGATGAGACAATTGTCGACCTGCAACCCAGCCAGCGCTGCCATCAGATGTTCGATGACTTCCACAACAGCCCCGTGACGACCGATGGCCGTCCGACGACCGCGCGAGATGACATAGCGGATGAGCGCTGGAATGCGAATCCGATCAGCGAGGTCGGTCCTGAGAAACGCGATCCCATGACACTCGGGAGCAGGGAGTAGGCGAACCTTTGCGTCGGTACTGCCAAAGAGCCCGATCCCACGAATCTCCACAGGTCGTTCGATGGTGCGTTGGTTGCGGAACATCGAGAAATGTCTGGTGAGGGAAGGGGAAGGAGAGGCTCGGTCATCATGGCCAGTGCCAAGAGAGAGCATTGCGTCTTACTGCGAGTGTGATTCTGCGACTCATCTCAGGTACACAAACACACGGGTCGCCTGAGGGAACGACCCGTGTGCCGTATGTTTTCAGCAAACCGTCTGGCAGTCACTAGCGATTGGCTGTGGCTGCGTACTGCTTGTTGAGGTGAGCGAGCACAGCGTCGGTCAGGTCATCCTGGCCGGTGTGATAGACAACCTGTCGAGTCATTCGCTGAAGGATTTCCTTCGGGTCTTGCGACTTCTGGACATCTTCGCGGTCGAAGCGGAGGATCAGGGTGTACTTGTAGTGCTCGGCATAGACTGCGACGGCATCCTGAACTTCGAGGTAGACCTGCTTGTACAGTTCGGCTTCGTCACGAATCTGGTCACGCTGGGCGATGCGCCCGTATGCTTCCAGGTCGGTCTGCAAACGAACGAGCTGAGCTTCCGACTTCTTGTAGTTGGGGGAATCTGGCTCGTAGGTTCCGAGTTCCTTCTGCAGGGTCTGCATCTGTTCGATGGTCCCCTGAGCCTTTTCGCGAACCGCCTTCAACTTCTCTTGCAAGGCGACTTGACGCACCTTGAACTTCTCGTAGTTGTTGAAGACATGGGCCATGTCGATCAGCCCAATCTGATGAGGAGTTGCGGCAGGCCGAGCGGCTGGCTGTTGCCCCTGGGTCGGTTGAGACCAAAGACACAGGCCTGTTATGACGGCTGCGATTGTGGTGCAACAGATGACTTTCTTCACGGCTAACGCACTCCTTTGCTGTGCCGAGTCGACTGCCGGCCGATGCTGCGGTCGACGGAAGGACCCTGTTCAGGGGGAAAATTCTGGATTGAGATGCCTGCCATCCAAGACAGGCGGTCCGAACTTTCCCAAACTTTCCAGAATGAGTCAATATGACCTTGCTGGGTGTTTTGGTCGGAATGCTGTGGGGTGGCAGAACTTGCCGATGAGCGACGAGGGCTCGTCTTTGCAAACGACGGGCTTTGAATGAGTCACTCTATGAAGTTGGGGACTCTGTCGACTCGATCTTGGTGATCGCCCAGAGAACGGCCTCGCGGACGATGGGGGAAGGGTCGTTTAGACCGATTCGCAGGGGGGGAAGTGCCGCAGGGTCGTTTGAGTTGCCGAGTCGGATGGCGGCGTTCTGCAGAAGACCCACACGCCCCGATCGCTCCAAAGGTGTCCCTGAAAATCGTTGTTGAAACTCCGCCTCACTGAGTGCGAAGAGGCTCGGGAGTTCGAGCCGATCGAGCCCAGATTGGGGTAGAAATGCAGGATCGTTCGAGAGGGGAGACTTCCGATTCCAAGGGCAGACCTCCTGGCAAACATCGCAGCCGAAAACCCATTCCCCCATCCCGTCCCGTAGCGGTTCCGGAATCGATGTTCCTCGTAGTTCGATCGTCAGATAGGAGATGCATCGGGTTGCATCAAGCACAAACGGTTCGACAAAAGCGTCGGTCGGACAGGCATCGAGACAGCGAGTACACGTTCCACAATGAGATGTCTCGTGAGGAGCGTCTGGCGGCAGCGAGATGTCCGTCAGGATGGCGGAGAGCAATAGCCAACTCCCGGCTCGGCGATGGATGAGCATCGTGTTTTTGCCGAACCATCCGAGTCCTGCCATCCTGGCAAAGTCCCGTTCCAAGAGAGGGGCGGTGTCGACAACCATACGGGTGCGAGCTTGCGGGCGGGCTTCGTGTAGCAGCGCGGTCAGTGGCTGCATTCGCTCGCGTAAAAGGTCATGATAGTCGCCGCCTCCCCAGGCGTATCGAGCAACGCGGCCCGACGTCGCATCGACCGGCGGAGGTTCCACGGTGCGGTAGTTTGTCGCCAGAATAACGATACTTTTCACACCGACCAAAACTCGGCTGGGATTCGCATAGGCGTCAAGTCGACGTTCGATGTAGTGCATCTCCCCGGCGAATCCGCGTTCGAGCCACTCCTTGAGCGCGGAGACCCCCAGGGGCGTAACAGCCGGGGTGATGCCCACGAGTTCGAACCCCAACTCCCGAGCTTTCGCCTTGAGGTTCGCCGCGAGTTCAGTGTCGTTCAACATGGCGATATCGCGTCGTTGTCATCGCTCGGGAGAGTCATTGAGATAACACAGCATCGAGAAACAGATAACATCACTCAGCGAGTGGTGTAGGTGCGGGGCTTTCCTTCGGGGCCGATCTGTACGGTGTACGACTTCGAGTCGGCTGCGACCGAAGCTTTCACCCAGATTCCATCGCAGTTGACGGTCGGTCCACTGTTGGCGATGTTTTCTTTGGGGGCTTGTTCGTCGTCCGCCAGGTTGACGTTGCGATGGAGTTGATACCAGTCCTTCAGCGATTTGACCTCTTTGAGAGTCGCGATGGTCTGCGCGTGCCCCCCCTTCGTTGGCCCGTTGCACATGACAGCGACGACCGGGTCGATCGCGAGGACGAGGGCGGGATTGTTGCTGTTGGGGAGACCGTGGTGTGTCACCATGAAGAGGTCGACCTGTCCAATGGGGTTGTTGGGGGTCATCAACTTCCCTTCAATGTTCCAAGTTAAATCGCCGCAACAGAGGAACTTGAAGTCACCGAAAGTCAGGAGCATGGAGACGCTGGCAGCGTTGTCGGAAGTGTCTTCGTCTTGGGCAACATGTCGATTGGCAAAGGGGTTCGCGGGCCCTTCATTGGGGATGACTTCTCGACTAGCGGTGACCACTTTGATGTTCAGCGGAGTCTCTTTGGCGTCGAGGTCAAACTTGTCTCCCGCCTTCACGGTAATGGATTCATTCTGCGAGGCAGCCCGGTACTTTGCGATCCGCTCGGGATACGAACCATCCTCCTTGAGCGTGTCGGGCATTCCGCGGTCCCAGAATTTTTCAATCTCGATTTGAGACGCCAAAGCGGCATGATTGCCGTAGTGATCGAGATGCCAGTGTGAGACAGCCGCATGATTCAGCTTGGTTTTTCCAGCGACATCTTTGAGGACATGCAAAATACGGTTGAGGTCTCGACCGCCGAGGTCGGGGTAACCGGAGTCGATCAGAATGGTCTCCCCCACAGGCGTTACAATCAGCGTGGCGGCTCCCCCTTCAACATCAATGAAATAGATGTCCAGTCGCCCATCCTTGTCGTCAGCTTGTAGCGTGCCTCCGGTCATGAAGACGACACCGAAGAGGACCATCGCCATCAAGGAGCAGCGCAATAACAGGGACGCCGGTCGATGTCGTAATTCGGAGGCGAAAGTTGTTTGGGTCAATGTTTCGTGCGCGGACTTTTGGGGAGTCGAATGATGTTTCATGGCGGGAGACCTCTGAAAAGGGCGAATCGTGAGTTCGAAAAGTTCTTAGTCGGCAGGGGTCATGTTGACCATCCGATCGCCATCCACTGGAGGCAACCGGCAAGAAACATCGTAACCGATTCTGCCCCGTTTCGTCTTTCCCGTCACCGCAGACTGATGCCGCCAATCTGAAACTTGAGTCCCGTTTCAATGGGCGGAGGAACTCTCAAAGGCGGCACAATCGGACGACCGAAAACGGGAATCAATGCCGGTTGGCCGGTCCTTTCGGAGCGGATTTTGAACCGTCAACTGGAAATTTCTGCACACTCATCGCCTCAAAGTGTGTGGATTCTGTCAAGATAGAACGGTTATGCAGATGCAGAAGTGGTGGACTGGGGAATGGTGATTCTTACCATTCCGTCTAAGTGGATGAGCGCCCATTGGAGTGATATGTTACAGTGTGAAGGTATTTTTAACTGAGCTGCTGCCTGAAGGCTGGGTCAACATTCTCCCCCGTCTTCTTGTTGTTACCTGTCGTCACCGGCTATGTTTCTGAGGGGGCGCCTCTTGGAATCTGGTGGGGTCGATCCTTCGGTTGACCATGAAAATCTCCTTTGACTCGTTCGTCGCCGTGCTGAAGCGCAGCGGTCTGGTGACCGCTGAACAGCTGAAGGTATTGACCGACGAATTTCGGAGTCAAAATGGAGACGACTCGGAAGGACGGCCATTCGGCGAGTTTCTTGTTCAAAAGAAGCTACTGACGTTGTGGCAAATCGACAAACTCTTGCAGGGGAAACACAAGGGGTTTTTCCTTGGCAAGTACCGACTTTTGTCGCTTCTGGGGAAGGGAGGGATGAGTTCGGTTTACCTGGCCGAGCACGTCCTGATGCGTCGTCGCTGTGCGATCAAAGTGCTCCCCGCCAAACGGGTGAATGACACGTCCTATCTCGGGCGGTTCCATCGCGAGGCTCAGGCGGTCGCGTCGCTGGACCATCCGAATATCGTGCGAGCCTATGATGTCGACCATGAAATCGATGGCAACGTCGAGATTCACTTTCTCGTGATGGAATTCGTCGATGGAGGAACGCTGCTGGAACTGGTTCAGAAAGAGGGACCTCTCAACCCTGTTGACGCAGCCGAATACATTCGACAATCGGCACTGGGCCTCGACAACGCTCACCGTTCCGGGCTGATTCATCGGGACATCAAACCGGGCAACCTGCTGATCGACAAGCAGGGAATCGTCAAGGTGATGGACCTGGGACTCGCCCGCTTCTATCAGCCGGACGAAAAGGGTGACGGAGCCGGGGGAGAGTCGCTCACCCTTCAATACGATGAAAAAGTGCTCGGGACCGCCGACTACCTGGCTCCCGAACAGGCAGTCGACAGTCACGATATCGATGCTCGGGCCGACATCTACAGCTTGGGTTGTACGCTCTATTTCCTCTTGTGTGGTCACCCCCCTTTTACGCAAGGGACTCTGGCACAGCGACTCCTCGCACATCAAACCAAAGATCCAAACCCAATCGACCAAGAGCGTCCCGGCCTCCCTCCATCGATGGCTGTCATCGTCAAGAAAATGATGGCAAAGAAAAAGGAAGACCGTTACCCCACCGCACTGGCCGTTGCCGAAGAATTGACCAACTGGCTGCAACGATTCGGGGGTGATCGCTGGATCGCACTGCGAGATCGGTCCGGAACCATGGGGGGCGAGCTTCCGCTCTCTGGTTCCGGGACATTGTCCCCGATTTATGTTGGGGACACGACGATATCAACTCCGGCTCCCCCCGCCGTTTCGTCCCCCACTCCGACAACCCCTGCAGGGACAGTCGTGCCGGAGGTCGTGGAACACAAAGTCACAAATGACCCCCGTACCAAAGGGAAGCCCGCTGCCGGCTGGAGAAATCGAGCCACTGGAGGGACAGCCGCACCGACTTCATCCCCATCGACGCCTCCAGCAACACAAGTCCCTCCCGCACCTCATGGTCCCACAGGCAAGGCTCCCACACAAGTTAACACCCCGCCAGTTGTCGCGCCGCCACGAACGGTTCATACTGACACATCGCAGCCACAGGCACCTGTTTCGGCTCCTCCGACGCCATCTCGCCCGACAACGACGACAACCTTGCCGAAACCTCCTGGGGCTTCCAACGCAACCTCTCCTTCTCGCACTCCCGCTCCACCACCAACGACGGTCCCCAAACCATCCACGAAGTTGAAAAAGGGAGCGGAACTCCCGGTCGTTGAAGCGATTCCCGTTGTCGAACCGGAACCACCAACTCGTCCAACACCGTCTTCTCTCCCGCCCGTCGCTCCGTCTGCCGATACGATTCCCGAAGCGGAGCCGATTGTCGCGGCACCTTCAACTTCGGCCCCCTCGACTGCTGCCGACGTGAATCCTCTGACGGATTTCTTCAGCAACCTTTCGTCGAGTCAGGACGACATTCCGATCATGACGACACCTCCGGGACAATCGGGGGAGACTCGTTCAGAATCGTTCGCACTGGTAACCGACTCATCCATCAAGCTGACTCGGGGGAGCAAATCGCCGTCGTCGAAAACAATTGGTCGCGATTCGATCGCCGTCGCTGAACCTGTGGCAACTGCGGAACCCGCAACTTCGTCAATGAGTGGGGGAGCGTCATCGATCACAAAGCAACCCGTAACCTCCCGTGGTCTAAGTGGGTTGATGCAGCGAATGAATCGCCAGACGCTACTGATTGTGGTTGCCGCAATCTTGCTGCTACTCGCGGTCGTGTTGACCATCCTATTGTGGCCAGACGGGGAGGAAACACCGGTGGTGAATGCCGGGACCAATCCAGCCGCTTCGGCAGTTGCTGCGGGGCCTGTTGCTGGGGAAGTAATCACCGTCGGTCCTACGGGACACTTCACGACAATCACAGCCGCACTCGAATTCGTCTGGAAGAACTTTCATCCCCTTGACTCCGAACAGATTCAAGTCATCAAGGTGGCAGGGGGAGCAGTGTACCCCGAACGCATCGTTGTGGATGCGACCGACTTTTCCGTCGTTGGGAGTCGCCTGATCCACATCGTTTCCGAAGGAGAGTCCCCGGCCATTTTGCGTCCGACTGGAACCGAGCCGATCATCTATTTGAACCAGGCATTTGGCATCACGATTGAAGGCTTTCATGTCGACGCGGCCGGTAAGCCCGTCGCCGTTCGCATCTCGAACGTTACCAACCGCTGTGAACTCAAGAGCTTGAAAGTCACCGGTTTTCAGGAGAAGGGGGTTGACGCGAATGGCTTCATTGGGACGTCGTCGGGGCGTACTCTGGTCAATCAACTGCGGCTCGTTGCGGGCAGCGCCAATGCGGTCTGCATACACTTTTCAGGTTTCTCAGAGAGCAGTCACTTCGACGTGACCGATTCGATCATGCAGGGCCCAGCGGTCGCAGGTATACAGTTTGAAACGTCGATCGAAGACATCCATGTCGAGCGATGTCGATTCATGAATTTGAAGTCTGCCGTGCAGTTCTCTGCCACGGGTTATCGCATCACGGAGTGGCAGTTCCACAACAACACACTGCATCGAACGGGAAGAGGGATCGTGTTTGACGAACCTCCCGTATCGGGGAATCGGGTTCGCATCTTCAAGAACTTGTTCACCGAAATGTCGGGTCCCGGTGCCGAAACTCTTGGCGACGTTGCAAAGCTGGGCGGCCTCCTCGGCGGCGGCGGAGCCAACTACAACGTGACCACACGAACCGATCCTCCGACCGCACAAGAGTGGGACATCTTCAGTGGCAAAGGAAGCCGGGGCACGTTGACCGTCGATTACGTGTCGACCGCTCCTGAGTCGCCGGACTTCCTCAAACCGAAAGGGGACTCCCTGACTTCGGCCGCCGCCGGTGCCCCCGAACCCGACCCCTACATCGGAGCAATCAAGCCTTGAGCATTGCCCGAGCCAGCCGGGAAGAACTCGGGTGAGGTTGACTGCCACGGTGTTCGTAACGACGATGTGGTGTGACCGAATTTCAAGTGGTACGCCTTCCGCCCGGAGATCACGATGACCGCGCGAGCAGATCAACTGATGATGTTTGCGAACTGCGAACGGTGCGACATGTTGAGTTATCCGTCGGTATCATTTGTGGGTCGTCCCATCGTTCGCTGTTGTCGTTGGCTGTTGTCGCTCTTCGTTTTAATGCAACTCGTGGGGCCGGGTGAACTGTTCGCTGCCGAGCCTGTCGACTTTGCAACGGAGATTCAGCCGTTGCTCACACGATACGGCTGCAATGCAGGAGCGTGTCACGGAAAACAACGAGGGCAGAACGGGTTCCAGTTGTCGTTGCTCGGTTTCGATGACGACTTCGATCACAAATCGCTCGTCGCGGAAGGTCGGGGGCGACGAGTCTCACTCTCCCGGCCCGAATCGAGCCTGTTGCTGACCAAACCGACGGGCGTACTTCCTCACGGCGGCGGCGTGCGTCTGCGGGCCGATGCTCCCGAGTATCGGTTGCTGCTCCGCTGGATTCAACAAGGGGCTACTCGCGGAGTGGCGGGCCGTCCGTCGCTGCTGCGAATTTCGGTCGCCCCGACTGCCCGACGATTCGCACAGGGAGAGACGCAACCGCTCATCGTGACGGCTCACTGGAGCGACAATTCGACGAGCGATGTCACTCCCATCACGACGTTCCAATCAAGTGAATCGGCGATCGCTCAAGTGAACGAAGGCGGGCTGGTCACTGCGGGGCCGGTCATTGGCGAAGCGGCCGTCATGGCTCGGTTTCTCGGTCAATTTGCGATCTTCACCGCGTCGGTTCCATTCCCCGGCGAAGTCGATCCTGCGTTGTATGCGAAGCTGCCGCGGGTCAATTTCATCGATGACTTTCTGTGGGCGGGACATCAGCGATTGGGACTACTCCCTTCTGCCCCCGCCAACGATGCGACGTTTCTTCGACGGGCGACCATCGACATCATCGGCCGTCTCCCGACAGTGGCCGAAGCGGAAGCGTTTTTGAAGGATACGTCTCCCCATCGACGGGAGACGCTTGTCGAACAACTGCTCGCGCATCCCGAGTATGCCGAGCACTGGGCGAACAAGTGGGCCGACCTGTTACGACCGAATCCGTATCACGTCGGCATCAAGGCAACGCTCAACTATGACGCATGGATTCGCGATGCGTTCCGACGCAACCAGCCGTATGACGAGTTCGTCCGCGAACTGCTGACGGCAGAAGGGAGTACCTTCAAGAACGGGAACGTCACGCTGTTCCGTGATCGGCGTGCTCCCGAAGAGATCACCACGCTGGTGAGTCAGCTATTTCTCGGCGTCCGGCTCGAATGTGCGAAGTGCCACCATCATCCGTTCGAGGTCTACGGTCAGGAAGACTTCTACAGTTTCGCTGCCTACTTCGCCAAACTCGGTCGTAAGGGGACCGGCATCTCGGCCCCGATTTCGGGATCGGAAGAGTTCGTCTATGCCTCCGAAAAAGGGGAAGTCAAACACCCGTTGACCGGTGCCGTGCTCTCTCCCCGCCCCCTCTTCGGGCCGGAGCGAGATGCGATCAAGAACGCTTCGGGTGAGGCCGTCGTCGCCGTTCGGGATCCGCGTACCGAATTGGCACGCTGGATCACCGCCCCTGAGAACACCTTCTTTGCTCAAACGATGGCGAACCGTGTCTGGGCCGATCTGATGGGGATTGGATTGGTCGAGCCCGTCGATGACTTGCGATCGACGAATCCTCCCGTCAACGGGCCTCTCTTGGAAGCGTTAGGACGCGACTTTGCGGAACATGATTTCGACATCAAGCATCTGATTCGCCGCATCGTGCTGTCTCATGCCTACGGGCTCAGTTCGATTCCGAACGAACGGAACGTCGTCGACACCCGACACTACTCGCGTCACTACCGACAACGACTGCGGGCCGAAGTGTTGCTGGACTCGCTCTGCGAGATCACCGGTCAGCCCGAAACCTTTTCCGCGATGCCGGAAGGTTCACTCGCCCGAGAGCTGTGGACACATCGCATCAGTTCGCTGTTTCTCGACGCGTACGGTCGCCCCGATCCGAATCAGGACCCTCCGTGTGAACGGACGACCGAGCCAACCGTCGTGCAGACGCTGCATCTGATGAACTCTGACAACCTTTTTCGGAAAGTCACCTCTGATTCCGGACGGGCCGCGGAATTGGCGAAGAGCGAACGTTCCCCCACCGAAATCGTCACCTACCTCTATCTTTCCATTTATTCACGAGTTCCGACCGAAGAAGAATTGCGTATAGGTGTCGGCTTATACGATAATGAAGGGAGCCGACGTCAGGCGACGGAAGACCTGATGTGGGCGATGATCAACACTCCGGAGTTCGTTTTCAAAGACTAAATGATCCCCCTCGGGTTGGGGCCCATGGACGCAGTCCGTGGGCTTGACCGAGAGACCTTCCCCTGTAAATCCCACCATTTTTCGCCAGACGGCCGCCTCACTGCCGTCGTCACTGCCAGCCTCAAGGTGACTGATGAACCTGACCCGCAAATGTAACGGTGTGAGTCGTCGAGATTGCCTGCAACTCGGGTTGGGAGCCGCGCTGGGCTTGGGAATGGTCGACATGCTCCGTCTCCGGTCACAAGCGGCTGGGTTGGCAGACGGCTCGGCGATTGACGGGAGTCGTCGCGGTCTGCTGGCGAAGGCGAAAAGCTGCATTCTCATTTGGCTCGATGGAGGTCCAACTCACTACGAGACGTTTGATCCCAAACCGCTCGCTCCGAAAGAGATTCGTGGGGATTTCCTGCCGATCGACACACGACTTCCGGGAGTGCAGTTCTCCGAGCACATGACTCGCTTGGCGAACATGGCCGACCGGATTTCGATCATCCGTTCGATTCGCCACAATCAGGGGAATCATGGAGCGGGCAATCATTACATGATGACCGGTGCCCCTCCGCGAATTCCGGTGGGGTGCGGGGCGTTCGTCAGTTTTCATCCTTCTCTCGGTTCGGTGACCGCATCGATCCGCGGGCATCAACAAGGTCTCCCTGCATACTTTACGATGCCCGGGATGACCCGGTCTGGCGGGCCGAATTTCCTCGGGTCTCAGTTCGCCCCCTTTTCGGTGCCGGACGATCCGAACAGTAGTGGCTTCCGGGTCCGCGATGTGGCACTGCCGAAAGGGTTGGCCGAGGGACGGTTCACGCACCGCCGGGATCTGCGGCAATTGGTCGACAAGCTCCCTCGCTTCCGAGATCAGGCCGCTGGCGATCCGGCGCTCGCTCTCGATGAATACTATCAACAGGGCTACGATCTGATGTCGTCCGAATCAGCCCAGAAGGCGTTCGACATCCATTCCGAAGAAGAGACACTGCGTCAGAAATATGGTCGGAACTCATTTGGCCAACGGGCACTGTTAGCCCGGCGGCTCGTCGAGGCGGGGGTGCCGTTTATCACGCTGAATGAAGGGGGCTGGGACCATCATCGAGACTTGTTCACTACGTGCAAGACTCGATTGCCGCAAGTTGACAACACCGTCGCCACGCTGATTGAAGACCTTGATGAACGGGGCTTGCTCGATGAGACGCTCGTGCTTGTGCTTGGGGAATTCGGACGGACGCCGCAGATCAACAAGGACGCCGGTCGGGATCACTGGTCGAATGCGATGTCGGTGCTGATTGCAGGGGGGGGAACGCCGGGGGGCGTCATTGTCGGTGCGACCGATCCGCAAGGGTACTCGGCTGTCGAACGAGTCCTCTCTCCCGAGAACTTTGCGTCGACGGTCTACACCAAACTCGGGATCAATCCCGATATGATGCTCTACACGCCGCAAGGTCGCCCGGCTCACTTGGTCAGCGACCCGACGCCGATTTCCGAGTTGTTGTGATGTCGAAGCGTCACGTTTTTCTTCAGATCACTCTGCGACACTTAATGACTCTCCTTGCCCTCATCGGCGGGGGGCTGTTCGTGATGGGTCGGGTCAGTTGGGCAGAGAGTCCGCAGGCGAGCGGGTTTGGGAGGCTCGGCGTCCCGCGAGGGAGCGAGACCGAGTTGTCTATTGCGGGCAAAGTCGGCACGCTTCCGGCGACGGTGTGGTGCAGTGATCCGGCGGTCGCTGTCGCGCTGAACGAGAAAGGGGACAAACTGGTCATCTCTCCGGCAGAGGCGACTCGCCCAGGGAGATGTTGGATTCGCATCGCCAATGCCGAAGGGGCGACATCGCTGCTCCCGTTAATGATTGGCGTGCTGCCGGAAGTGATGGAAGTCGAGCCGAACAACAACCTTGCGAAGTCGCAGGAACTGACGGAACGGGGAATCGTGGTGAACGGTTCGCTGCATCAGGGGGGCGAAGTGGACATGTATCACATGCATCTGTCTGCCGGAGAGACACTTGTCGCATCGGTCGATGCCCACCGGGCTTTTGATTCGCCGATCGATACCGTGCTGCAAATCGTGTCGCCACAGGGGCGCGTGCTGATGCAGAACGATGACCATCATGGCAACGACCCGCAGTTGGCCTATACCGCAGCGGCATCGGGGACAGTATACGTGCGAATCTTCGGGTTCCCCTCGGCTCCGAATAGCACCATCGCCTTCGCCGGGTCGGCAACATCCCGTTATCGACTCACCGTCACCACCGGTCCGTTTGTCAGCCATGTCATTCCGGCGGACGCAACGTCGCCAGACTTTGATGCCGCGTTCGATCATCCGAATGGGAACTGGATCGCGACGGGAGAAAATCTTTCCGGCGTCGGACGAGCCGTCAAGGAGGGATCACAAGATCGGCTCATGACAACGGCGGAGCTGCGCGATGTTCCGGGGCTCCATGCGATGCAGTTCGGCGATGTCGCTTCAAGTGAAGGTTCGCCGCGGTTGAACGTCTGGGGAGCCTTGTCGACGCGCGAGGAAGTGATGGCAGTTCACACGTTTCCGGCGAAAAAGGGGGAGTCGTTGAAAGTGTCGGTCGAGGCTCAGCGTTTCGGTTCGCAGTTGGATCCGGTCGTCCGGATTCTTGGTGCTGATGGAGCCGTCTTAAAAGAGGCGGATGATGTAAGTCGCGACAATTTCGATGCCGACTTCGTCTGGAAAGCACAGGCTGACGGTGATTATGAGTTGGAAGTCTCGGATCGCTTTCGGCATACAGGATCGCGCTACTTCTATCGAGCCGATGTGCGCATCGAAACCCCGCAAGTAACAGCGACGGTTGGCACAGATCAGTTTGTGTTGACAACAGACAAGGAACTGAAGATTCCAGTCACACTCACCCGCATCGCCGGTCATGTGGCCCCTGTGACCGTGGAGTTGGTCGGCGCCCCGGAAGGGGTGACGGTGACATCGGCTGTGACAGAAAAGAAAAAGGAAGTCGCGTCGATCGTGACGCTGGAACTCAAGACGAACGGCGATGTCCGGTTCTCCGGTCCTGTGGAGATTCGGGTCGCCGAGACGGTACGAGCAGAGTCGGCGGGGGGAGACAACTCCGGGCCGTTGCCATCGGTCAAAGCGACTGCACTACTGCCCATCGGTGGCGGGCGGACTCCGACGATTTGGCTAACAGTACAAGCGAAAGACAAGGCACCCTGACAGCCCGTTGAAGAACGTGGAGCAGGCTTTCCAGCCTGCCATGGTGCCGTTTGATGTCTCGGAAAGAAGCGTTCGAGATGTTCTTGTTAGATTGGAAAATCTGACCCACGGCCGTTTGTCAACGGGTGGCTCAAGCGTTCCGTTGCAGCAATCTGTTCGTGATGCGGGGGGCCCCATCTTGCATAGGTGGGGCTTTGGCGAGGAGATCGAGTGATCGAGTGGGCGATTGGCCTTACGAACCGAGTCCGAGGTTTTTCATGGTCTCGTCGAGGCCGGGAATGTCGAGGCCGCCGGCGAGGCTTTGCATCTGCTCTGCAGCTGCGGCTTTCGCCTTGTCGAGAGCCTGATTGCAGGCAGCGACGATTAAGTCTTCGAGGACCTCAGCATCGGGCGAGACCAGCAACGAAGGTTCGATACGGCACGAGATGATCTTCTGATCTCCCGTGGCGACGACGGTGATCATGCCGCCCCCCGATGCCCCTTCGACGCGGATGGAGGCGAGTTTGTCCTTCATCTCGGCGGCACGAGCCTGAATGTCGCGAGCGTTCTTCATCAGCCCGGCGATTTGTGACAATCCTTTGAACATCGGAATCTCCTATCGAGAATTAGCGTATGAATCAGAAAAACGAGACGTGCGTGCGGCAACGGACCGAGCCAGTCGCATCAGATGTCGACATCATCATCATCGGCGATGTCCTGGCTGTGATCGACTTCCACCGGAGGGGCCATTTTGCGGACATCGACGATTGTCCCTCCGAAGATCGTGACGGCAGACTGTACGAACGGATCGTCGTCGACGATTGCCGGTCGGAGTCGGTCGTCCATGCTTCGCGGCGAGTTGCCTGTTGTTGTCGGCGTGTTAGACGAGCCGGCGGTCGGGGCGTCAATTGTGATCGTCACATCAACGTATTGTCCAACGACTTGTTCGGCCAACTCGCGAAGACGAGTGAGGGACTCGGGACGCTGACAGTATGTGACGCTGAACTGGCACTTTGACGGGAAACGAATCGCCATCGCACCGGTCGGCGTCACTGTGGGACAGTGCGCGTTCTTCAAGTGGTTCGCGAGCTTATCGTTGGCCTGTGCAAGCATCTGCCCCCAGATGGCCTCGATGTTGTGTTCGTTGAGGTCGTTCCTTGAGTCTTCGTTGGTCGAGTGTTCCTGGTGACCGTCATCGTGAGCAGCGTAGGGATTCCGGCTGTCGTCAGAGGGAGCGGTCCGGAAGGGGGCCGAGTCTGTGTGGTGAGGGCGGTTGACTTCGTGAGAGTCTTGGTATTCCGTGTCGCGATAGGCTTCGGATGCTTGAGTATTAGCCGCATCCTTCGCAGGTGCCCACGATGTTGTACTGTCATCCGAGGATGGGGCGGGACTGTTGGTCGTCTGCGACTCAGTGTCCCAACTGATCGGGGGTCGTGCTTTGACATAAGGAGCCGGGGGTGTCGACTGTTTCTCGACGTCTGGTGCGACGTTGACTGAAGTTTGAACAAGTGGGGTTTGGACGACGGTGTTCATCGCGTGCGGTGCGATGGATGAGGAGGTGGACTGTGCGGCTTCGCGTTGACGTTTGGCTTCGAGACGGCGGGCCATCTCTTCGCGAAGTTTATTCCCCTGGGTACTGATTTCGGGTGAGTTGGAGGTGGTCTTTCCCGTCGCGAGATTCTGCGTTCCCGGTGAAGTCGTGGGGCTGCCAGTCGGTCCAACACCCGGACTGGACGAACCGGGAAGTGCGGCAACGGGAGATCGACCGGCTGTCGGAGGGAGGCCAGATCGACACTGTTGCATCATCTGGGCGATGTCGTCGAGGTCGGAGAGCAGCGACATTCGGACAAGAGCGAGTTCGACCAGTGCCCGCCCGTAATTGACCCGCTGCATCTTCCCTTTGGTCTCCGCGAGAATCTGCATCGCCGCCGCGATTGTGTGCATCCCCCAGCGTGTACCTTGTTCTCTCAGCACGTCTCGAAGTCCGTTCCCCACGCTCAACAACGGCACTTGATTGGCTCCGCTGACAACGATGAGCAGGTCTCGTAGATACTCCAGCAACTGATCAGAAAACGGACCGAGTTGTGCCCCCTGCTGAACCGCTTCTTCAAGTTGATTTAGTGCCGCTCCCCGTTCGCGGGTGATGAGGTTTTCGACCAAGAGGACGAGCCGTTCGTCCGGTGCGGTCCCGAGCAGACGATGAACGTCATCGGTGGTGATGTGTTCTTCACCGAACGCGAGGAGTTGATCGAACAGGGACTGGCTATCCCGCATCGATCCAGCGGCCCGGCGGGCGACGAGTTCTACCGCTTCCGGGTCGACAGTCATACCTTCGGCTTCAGCGATCTGAGTGAGCCGAAGGGCGATCCGGTCGGTCGCAATCGTGCCGAAGTCGAAGCGTTGACAGCGAGAGAGGATGGTGTCGGGAACCTTGTTCGGTTCGGTCGTGCAGAAGATGAACTTGACGTTAGGAGGGGGTTCTTCGAGCGTCTTCAGGAGGGCGTTGAACGCTTCCTTGGTAAGCATGTGAACTTCGTCGATGATGTAGACTTTGTGCTTCGACCGCATCGACCGGACGTTAACGTTTGCCCGGAGCTGGCGAATGTCATCGATCCCGCGATTCGAGGCACCGTCGATTTCGAGGACATCAACATCCTGTCCGGACGCAATACTCTGGCAAACTTCACACGAGTTACAGGGGACTCCATCGGCTGTGTTCGGACAGTTGAGAGCCTTGGCGAAAATGCGGGCAGTCGACGTCTTGCCGACACCGCGCGCTCCAGTGAAGAGATATGCATGGGCAACTCGCCCGGTGCGAATGGCATTACAGATCGCCTGTCCGACATGCTCCTGACCGACGACGTCTTCAAACGTCTGCGGGCGAAATCGTCGCGCGAGAACAGTATAGGGGGCGGAGGACGTTGTCGTTTCGTCGGGTGCCACGGATCGGGCCTTCCGGGTGTTGGGTTCCTGGCAGAGGTATTGCGTCAATCATGGGTTCGTTGGAGTCCGTGCGAAATCACCATGGGGTGTTCGCTATTCGTTCCGTTTACGAGGGACGCTCTGGGCACGGGCGATGGGGACACCGACGATCTGGCCGTTGGCGACGAGTTTGTCGTCCACAAATGCCTGGAAGTCGAACTCGGCTCGCATTTTGGGACGGACCCGGGTTCCCTTGACGCAGATAATCAGTCGGCAGGGGGGATAGACCGGCATCCGGAATTGAACCTTGTCCATCCCGCCAAAACCGATGTAGTCCCCTGCCTTGAGGATGTCGTACTTGCGGGCCATGAAGCCTGCCGTCTGAGCAGCGGCTTCGCAAATGAGGACCCCCGGCAACAACGGGTAGCCGGGCATGTGACCTTTCACCCAGAACTCGTCTTCGGTGAGGTCTTTGTAGCCAATGACAGAGAGTTCTTCCGGGACGACCCAAACCACTCCTGAGAGCTGCTCGAATTCGTGTCGTTGCGGGTTCACCTTGCGGACATCGTCCAAGTCAAACTGAGGCTTGTCGTAGTTAAATTTTTTGTAGTCAAGAATTGGCTGCGGGGGCATCGCGTTGCTCCGTGCAATCACACTCCAAGAATGTGAGCGACTTGATTGAGTTCGGTAATGAGACGGTCTGGACGATTCTCCGGCTGATTGACATCAGCCGACTCGACCTGAGTACACTGAGCATCAGCCACCACCAACGCTGTGCGAAACCCTAAACTGCGGGCGACAGCGAGGTCGTCCGTCAGTCGATGCGTAACGTACAGCACTTGCGGTGGTTCAATCTGATGCCGGGCTAACAGTTCGACCCCCTTCTCAAAAAGAGAGGGAGAAGGTTTACGAAGGTGAATCTGATGTGACAGCACGACGCAATCAAGTGAGATGACGTCGCCTGGGGAGTCGAGTCTATCTTGCTGTTGGAATGCCCGCAACATCTGAGGGATGCTGAAGGATTGGCCATCGTCGATCAGTCCTTGCCGAATGCCCGATTGCATCAACCTTCGCAGCAGGGAAACCGCCCCCTCGACCGCCGCAACACCCTGCATGCTGGCATGAAAGAAATACGCCATTTTCTCGGCCAAACCGGCAGAGTCGCCGTACTTGCCGCGATCGAACTGATACTCGTTCTTCTCGAGTCGCTCGATGATCTTCAGCCACACGGCAGCGGAGTCCACCTCGGGGACATCTCCTTTGCGCTTGGTCCCGCGGAGTTGGGCATCTTCAACCAGTTTCTGATACGTCGGCAGCAGCGACTCCCAGGGTTGTCCCGGTTTGCGGTCCATACTCTGCCAGAGATTGAATTCCTGAATGGTCTTCTCGAGTGCGATTTGCAAGCGGAGCTTTTGTGGATGCAGGTGATGCAGACGCCCTGTATCGATGCGCAATAACGTCCCATACAAGCTCCAAACGACGGCACGAATCCCCGAGATCGGCTTGAGATAGGGCTTCGCCTTGATCGGCTTCGGTGCGGGAGGCTCGGGCCAGATTAATTCCCGCCGCTGGTCCAGGGACTCGATGTATTCGCTCAACTTCATGAAGGGTCTTCAGGATTCTGAGAGTGCAAGAACGTCAGGAGAAAGAGAGAAGACTTGACCGGTCCATGATACGCCGAAACGGCAACGCATGGGAGCGTACCACAGTCGCCGGGATTGGTGAGGCGTGTACTTCTCGATTGTTCGTCCAAGTATCGGCCAATCAGGGTGGATCACTGGTGACACAGTCTCCGAGGATACTTGCGGATTGACGAGGGAGAACGAACGGAATGAGGCTTCAGCGGAAGCGCAGGGAAACCTCAACCGCGACATTCTCGGCGACCACTAAAAGCCCTTTGAAGGTTATGCACGCCCCGAGATGGTGCTGGCGTGGTTCCGGAGATTTGAAGGGCGACGGAGAGACTGTTCTGACCAGCAATCCAATTTGACCCGCCAGATGTGCGGATTCGCTCAACGAGACGGCGGATTTCATCGACCGGCAGAAACTGCGAGGGAGGGTTTAAGGGTGGTGACGGTTGTGAACAGGGGCCATGGCGGGGGTGAGTTGTTTAGGTCGCGTTGGATTGTCGACGGTCAGGATTTGTCTGTCCCCGGTCGATGACATTGACCGAACAAAGCGATCTGGACCAGTTGCTCTGTTCGCGAAGAAGGGATTCGTTCGCAGCATCTTGCCACGAGCCTGCCTGAGGTCTTGCACCTTAAAGGCATTCTCTGTGCGATGACTGCGTCTTTGCCTCTCAATGGACTGTTCGTCATGATGAATCGATGGAAGCATTTCGCGGCTGGGTCTGTGCTGCTTTGCTCGATGACTGGATGCGGCACCGGACGCGGGCTGATGGCTCGATTCGTCCCCCAGGGGAACGTCGAACAAAGTGAGTCGCAATCGCTCGCGATGAACGACTCGCTGTCGACGTCGGAACTGCGGCGGGCGGAACTTGATTCGATCAACCGCGGTCTAAGCCAAGGGGCGGTTCGACTTCCATCGTCAGGTCTGCATCGACGCGTTGACGAGGCCTCCTCTGAATCCAATCGCGAACTCTTCGACGTGCGCCAGGTGGCGTTTGACGATGACGTCCCGCTTGAAAAGGGGGTCGTTCCAATCCCCCCTGCCGACGAAATTCGACTGGCTCCGGTGGCAGAACCTCTCGACGGAGAAGTGGTTGGCGTGGTCTCCGCCGGTTGGACGCTGGCTCAGTTAGAGTCGCTGGCATTGGCTCAGCATCCAGCGATTCAGGAAGCCTCGGCGTCTGCTCACAAGGTCGCAGGATACCACGATCAAGTCGGGACTCGACCGAACCCTGTCGTTGGTTACAACGCGACGCAGTTGGCCGATGCCGGGACCGATCAACACGTTGCCTTCGTCGAGCAAGAACTGGTGATGGGGGGCAAACTGGCCCTCAATCAGAATGTGCTGAGTCAGGAGATGCAGTCCCAATTGTGGGAGGTCGAGACGCAACGCTATCGGGTGTTGACGGACGTTCGACAGAAGTTCTACGAAGCGCTAGCGGCACAACGACGTTGGGAAATGGCGACCGAATTTCGCGAAATTGCAGCCAAAGGGGCGGAGATTGCACAACTTCGCGTTGATGCCAAAGAAGGCAGCATGACCGAAGTCTTGCAGGCGGAAATCTTGAGGCAACAGGTCGAGATTCAACGGCAACAGGCCGAAGCCGCATATCGAGGTGCATGGAAACAGTTGATGGCGGCAACAGGGCAACCAGCTTCCAACCCGGAGTCGTTGGATGGTGTGCTCCCAGGTGCGTCCGAGGTTCCGCAATGGGAGTCGGTCACGTCCAACGTGTTGGCAAGCAGTCCTGAGTTGCAGGGGGCGAGATCGCGAGTGAGCCGTGCTCGGGCCAACATCGAACGACAGGACGTACAGGCGATTCCCAACGTCGCTGTGATGCTGGCCGCTGGTCGCGATAACGGGACCGGGAGTAACATGGTCAATGCCCAGTTCGGTCTTCCATTGCCGATTTTCAATCGAAACGAAGGGAACATCTCTGCGGCCAACGCGGAACTGTGCCGGGCGTCTCAGGAGGTTCGACGACTCGAATTGGCGATTCAGTCGCGGATTGCCGAAGCAGCTCAAAACTATGAGTCTGCCCTGGCTGCTGTGACTCAGTACGATCAAGAGATTCTTCCCCGAGCCGAGCGGACTTTGAAACTGACCGAAGAAGCCTATGCGGCTGGGGAGTTTGACTTCCTGCAGGTGTTGATCGTCCGTCGGACCTATTTTGAAGCAAATCTCGACGCGATTACCGCGAAGACACAACTTGCCCGAGCTGGGGCCTATCTCGATGGCATGGTCCTCTCGGGCGGTCTCGACACCGCGTCCGACACTCAATTCGACAGCGGTTTGCGAGACCAATCCCTATCCGGTCAGTAAAGGAGTCTGATGTCTTAACGAGAAGTCACCGGAACCAAGACCCATTGACGCTTCAGAAAACGCTCAGTTTCGTTCGTTGACGTGGCAAAACGGCGTAAGTATCCTACACGGCTTGTCGAACGAAGGTCTTCCCGACGGGTGGGCCACTGGAATTACCCTGTTTTACTGGTTGAAGTGAGTTATGGGACGTATTGAACGAGGCCGGGAAATTGCTCGTCGCCGCACCCGCCGTGCCAAATTGGCCAAGTTGCGGAAGTTGTATGCAGAAGCCAAGACTCCCAACGAGAAGACGGAAATTGCTGCCAAGGTCCGTCGAATTAGCCCATTTGCCGTCCTCGAAGGCTAAATTCGCCGCTTTCTCGCGAAACTTCCTTGCTGAGTGAAATGGCTCTCGGTTGGAAGGTCACTTGTGATTTGACCGGCACCCCATTGCCAAGATTGAAGGTCGTTTCGATCAAAATCACGATTAGGCGAGACGGTGCGTACCCCCCATTGGTGTCACTGGTGGGTCTTTGTCGATGACAATGCCTCTCTTTCGGTCGAGTGTTTGTGATGTCAGAGGATAAGACCCTCGCCAATTGGAACGGCGTCGAGATGCCGCTGGAAGAGGTACGGGTCTCGGTCTTGGATCGGGCCTTCCTCTTTGGCGACGCGGTCTACGAAGTGATCCGCCTGCATGCCGGTGTGCCCTTCCTCTTCGGCGATCACATGCAACGTCTGGAACGGAATCTCGCCAAGATGCAGTTGACGGTGGATGTTGCTCGGCTCACAAGTCGACTCCACCAAACGCTGTCGCATAGCGGTGTTAAGGACGGGAACATCTATATTCAGGTGACTCGTGGCGAAGCCCCTCGAACCCATCGTTTCCCGGTTCCGGCACCTGTTCCGAATGAGTTGATCTACGTCAAGAGGCTCACGTCAGATCGATTCGCCGACGCGCGGCGTGATGGAGCGAAGGTCATCACCGTCCCCGATTTGCGATGGAAACGCTGCGATATCAAGTCGGTCAACCTGTTGGCAAACTGCCTCGCCGCACAGCAGGCTGCAGAGGCAGGATGTGATGAGGCGATTCTCGTCAGCGAAGACGGAACCCTCACCGAAGGGACGCAAACCAGTCTGTTTGGTGTGCAGGACGGGGCTATACTGACGGCTCCACTCGAATCAAACGTCTTGCCAGGCATTACCCGGGGCCTCGTGGTGAAGTTGGCCGGGATTGCTGCCATCCCAATGGTCGAACGTGGCATTCCGCTCTCTGCACTCAGCGACCTGGACGAACTGTTCCTGACCGGGACAACCGCAGACATTCTGCCAGTCACTCTGGTCGATGGTCGACCGATCGGCAACGGTCAAGTTGGCCCGGTCACACGGCGTCTGGTTGAGACCTTTCATGAATACCTCCAATCGACGCTGAGTGAATTGTCGAATTAGGTCGCCACTGAATCTCCCCGATCTGGTCGACGGCTGAGCGGTCCAGAATGGAGTTTCCTGACTTGGCGTGGTCGTGCGTTCGTCGCGATTACTCTGAGCGAATTTCAGGAAACACCGAAACGATGCGTCGTCGGGGAGGCTTTGTTTCCCGATCACGGTCTCTTATATCAAGTCGCTTGTGTTGGATATGGTTACGACTGCAATCCGAAACGTACCTGCTGAACAATCTGCAAAGAGTTCGAAACATGGCGGGTTGTGTTGTAGGAGATGAACGGTAAATCTCGTTCGGCACACAAAACACCTCATGTCTATCACTGCCCACTTTTCCCCGAGTTTTGCGGGGTTTCTCGATTGCGTCGCGTGAAATCTCTGTGAGCTTGTGGCGATACCTCCCACTGTTGTCACAGATGGCATAAATCGTGCGATTGTCTCCTGCGTCGAAAGCAAGTTGTCGTGTGTCTCTGCATGCATGCTGCATCGACGCTCTCTGAATTGGGGAGACCTGTCCAGAGGGGATTCCTGTTTGCTCCGGTCAGGGTAACAGGACCGGTTCGTACTGGTGACCGCCAGTTCAACCACATGTTCGAGTGCTGGGGAGAATCAGTCCTCACAACACTCAGGCAGAGTTCGAATTCTTCGAGCCTGTCATGTCGAAAAAATCTTGAAAACACGTCTCAAACAAAGGAACTTACAATGCTGCACAAGTTGCTCAATGACGAAGCCGGTTTCATCATCTCGGCTGAACTCGTTCTGGTTGCCACGATTGTCGTCATCGGCATGATCGTCGGCCTCAGCGAAATCCAGCACGCCGTTGTTGCTGAACTCAACGACGTTGCTGACGCTATCGGCAAGCTGAACCAGAGCTACAGCTACAACGGATTCTCGAAGATCAACAACACCAAGGGTGGCGTTGGTGCTTACACCCGTGGTTCGTCGTTCGTCGACACCATGGACGAGTGCGACATGGACCAGTGCCAGATCGACTGCGATACTCCAGTTGCAGAAGGTCCAAAGCGTCGCTAGTTCTCGTCAGTCGCGATTCGCGGTTTGACAGCTAGAGATCTTGAAATTCAAGCCGTCGGGGGATGATGTCCTCCGGCGGCTTGTTTCATTGTTGATCCAGGCGTCTTTTGTGACGAATGATCTGCAATTCTCCGGCTACGCAGAGGGGCCAGAGTCGCCGGTCCGACGGTCAAGACCGTTAAACTTTGCCAAATCGGCTGAATCAGTAAAAGCTGAACATCTGGGCGAGCCGATACAGAGACAGAGGTTACCGCTGGGTAGCCGCGTCGTCGGCAGAATCTGCCGGTTGATTCTCCGGCGTCTGTTCAGTCTTACTCGATCCAGGGATGGCGATGATGCCTTGCCGATTGACATACCTGTGTGTTGTTCTCGTGGCTCTGGCCGCTGCCAGTGGCGGATACGGACAGGAGTTTCCGGGGAGCAATTCCCGATTCGTGCCTCAGCAGGGTAATGGCATGTGGCCCCCTTACGGAGGCTATGCCCCACCGATGACTGATGACTATCAGGGATTCGCTGGTGGGGGCGAATCGCCAGCTTACGGCTGGGGGGGGGGACAGAGTGGTCCCGTCATGGTGCAAGAGCGGCTGCCGAGTCGAGCCGAACGAGGACCGTTGTACGAAGACTCTCACTGGGACGGCTTCAAGAACGTACTGTCTCAAACGACAGTCCGCATCGAATACCTGAACTGGGGATTGAATCATCCGGACCCCGGTCTGATGGGGGCACCTCTGACGAACTGGAATGCAAACACTCAGCCCTTCACAGCCCTGGACCGCAGTGCAACGATTCGTGTCGACCCAAACAACGTCTTTAATACCATTACGGCATTCACCCCGATCCTGAATTTCACGTCAATGCGTGATATCAACGGAGTGCGAGGGACGATTGGCATCCCGACGATGTACGGGCAGATGGAGTTGAGTGCTTTCGGGCTACAGCGCACGACACAGGAATTGAACATTGCTCCCGTCGCCAACGTCGCATTAGGAACTCTACACATTCCGGCCGTTACCCTGTTGCTCGAGGGACAAGGTGCCTTCGCCCTCGAAAATGCACCAAACGCGCTTGTGCTTGCTCCCATGATTCTGTTTGACACATCCTTCAAAGCCGAGTACCAGACCCGGCTTATGGGAGCTGGTGTCGACTTCATCGGCGATGCCTGGACCCCAAATGCTGCGGTCGAGATGCGGTCTGTCTTTGGGGTGAAGTACACGCGACTGGGCGAATCGCTGACCATCAGCGGTGTCGATCAGTTTACCGACACCGATCCGACCAACGACACGACGCACTTCATTCGCTCGGAATCGCTGAACCACATTTTCGGCCCTTCGATCGGCTTCCGGGCACAAACCCAGATCAAGAATCTTACTCTCGGCGTCACGCCAAAGTTCATTCTCGGGTTCAACCGACACGAAGACAGCGTCCAGACACGACAGATTTTTGACGCCGCAGAAGCCCAGACCTTCAACCAGAGGAATCACTCTGAGATTGCTCCAATGTTCGAGTTGCAGGCGTTTGCCAGCTTGCAGATGAGCGACAATTTCCGCCTGCGAGCAGGTTATGACCTGAACGCAGTCTCGGGGATCTCGCGACCAGATCAGAACATCAACTACAACGACTCGAATCTTGTCGGCAACCCGACCATTATCGGCCTCAAGAGCGGAAACCTCAAAGCACTCGTCTTCCAAGGTTTCTCGGTTTCGGCGGAATGGACTCTGTACTGATCGTGTGAGTCGATCGAGAAAAACCCAATGCCCTTTTAGCCGCAGGTGGATTCGTCCACGATGTCGGAGTCGCCGAGTTCGATGATCTCGGAACGTTCAATGAGCGGACGCTTCATTCGCGGTCGAGTTTCTTCGACGACAAAGTCTGCCCCCTCTTCTGCGATCGGGATCGGGCCATCTTCGGGGATGAACGGACGATTTTCCTTCTGGGGAGCGATTGCTGGCTTCTCAGCGACAGCGGGGGCGGTCTTCGCTTTCGGCTGTTTGGGAGGGGCCTGCCGAAACTCCATGCGAAACCCCGTGTCGCCAACCCATAGTTCGTCACCTGGACGCAACGGGAGTTCATCCCGCGAGATCGTATCGTTCACTCGAACGCCGTTCATTGATCCCAAGTCTCGCACGACAAAACCATTGTTGATCTGTGAGACGCAACAATGTTTTCGCGACACCTTACGACTGTTGGTCAGGACGACGTCGCAATCCGGGTGCCGACCGATGAACACGATTGCCTTATCCAACGGCAATGCGGGTCCTTCGTCAAGTGGCACCAGAAACATCGGCATCGTTGCGACTCCGAAAAAGCAGTCAATCTGTGACTCCGATCATACCCGCGCCAGGAAGTATTCGCACGCGGAGACTGCGATTTTCGGACTTTCTCGTCGTGCAACACTGCGGATTGCAACAGATAGGCCGCCTGAAATCGACGATTCTCGCATCGCGAGGTCTCAAGCCTTACCCCCCATTTGAGCCATTGGGGCTCTGCGGCTGGGGATGAACTTGAAACGTCGCATGACGCAGAGTGTCATCGTCGCCGTCATTCGGGAGTCGATTCAACCGAATCGGCACGGTCACGGTAAAGGTGCTCCCTTTTCCGAATTCACTTTCGAGGAACACTTCGCCATCTAACAGTCGGCTCAGTTCTTTCACGATCGACAGTCCAAGTCCTGTCCCTTCGTACTCGCGGGTGAGTGGGTCGTTCTGCCCAGGAAGTGCCCGTCCCTGACGGAACTTCTCAAAGATTCGAGACTGGTCTTGCAGTGGAATTCCGATGCCAGTGTCCGCCACGACAAATTCGACAAGCGTCCTCCCTTTGAGAAGTGCTTGCATTCGAATACGGCCCCCTTCGGGAGTGAACTTCACGGCGTTCGACAAAAGGTTGTACAGAATCTGCTGTAGCTTTCCCGCATCCTGGTGTAGCAACGGAACCTGGGGGTCGACTTCCCACTTGAGATCGATGTGTTTGCGGTCGGCTAACGGGAGAATCCCATTGGCGAGTCGCTCGACCAAATCGGCGACCGGGAACTCCACGACGTGCAGTTCCATCTTCCCCGCTTCCATCTTTGCGAGATCGAGGATGTCGTTAATGAGCGCGAGGAGACTCTTTCCGGAATTCTGGATATTGCGAACGTATTTTCGCTCCCGTTCCTCGAGTCCCTCTGCTTCATTGAGCAGATCGCTGAAGCCGAGAATGCTGTTCAGAGGGGTCCGCAGTTCATGACTCATCGTCGAGAGAAAGTCGCTTTTGAGGCTGTTCATTTCGTGCAGTGACAGGTTGGCTCCGGCAAGTTCGTCGACCTTAGCATCAAGATTCGTGTTCACCTGACGCAACTCATCCTGCACGTTGACGAGGTGACGCAACATCCGATTGAAAGCGTGACTCAGTTCCTCGAACTCGTCGCCAGTCCGAATGTCCGCCCGTTGATCCAGGTCGCCCTGAGCCACCGCATCGCTGACGTCCTTCAAGTGCAACACCGGTTTGACAATGACATATCGGATGATGAGAAACGACCCGAGCATCGCCAGGAAGGCCGTGGCGATGGCCATCGCGAACAAGATGGCATTGTTGAGCGTGACGTCCTGAGTTGTCTTGTGGAGGTCAAACTTGATCTTCGCCATCCCGAGCATGCGCCCTTCGGTGACGGTTGGATCGATCGCCTGGTGACAGGTCAGACAGTTCTTCTCTGCGAGCACTGCCTGGTAATAGAGGTAGGCATCCTCGGCATGGTTCTCCTGGACGACGAACGGCGGCGACTTCAACAGGCTCGGGACCTCCCCGGCAGCCAGTTCCCGCTTCAGTGTGTTGAGCGCTTCGTACTCGTCGATCGACTCCGGCCTCCCAGCCGCCTCTGACTTACCCGGATCGGTCGCGAAGAAATCCCACTGCTGTTCACGCAGGTCTTCCGGTTTGAAGATCTCTTTGAACTTGGCCACCTCTCGGCTGTCCCAGACGATCTCTCTGAGCCGGACTTTCTGGGGTGCCGACTTTGTCGAAGCGGTCGAAGGAGATTCGCCCGTTGTCTCTGTGCTGGGCGTGTGCGTTTCGCCCTTCGGTGTCGACGATTCCCCACGTTTTACTGTCGTCTCCGAGTCGACGTTTCCTTCCGCGTCCTGTTCTGTGAAGAATCGCCAATGCACGGTCTGCAGGTTTGAGGTAATCAACAACTGGGCCTGACGTGCGTATTGATCTCGCACCAGTTTCAGGTTGAGTCTCGCATAAAAGTAGAAGCTTCCCGCAATCAACAGCAACAGGCCGATACCGAACAGGAAGCGAAACTTCCGTTCGAGACTCGTTTCGCCAAGAACCTTTTTGAAAGTACGGTAAGACATACGAATGGCTGTCGACGCAGGGACGATTCAACGGCGTGTTTGCAACGCGACGCCGGACCACTGGATGTTACCGCTCCTGGCGATTTGGTAACACCCAGAGTCCATGCCTCGTCAACGATTCATTCGACCGACATCCTTGTCTGTCGCTGCTGATTACGATCGACGGACAAGAGCGTCCGTCTTGCGCAAGTCAATCGCAATGTCAGAACGCTAGTGAGCGTGCGCCTCCCCATCATGATGATGATCGATTTTTCCGGTGTACTGCTTCCCTTGAATTGACACGACCAACTTTGCAGCCGTTCCTTCGTGATCAAGGTCATTCGCCAGTTCCTCATCCTTCAGCGAGAACCGCGAGGACAAACCCTGGGGGTCGTTCGATTCGGGAACGGCCATCAGTTTGAACTGTTCCGCGTTTCCATCGTGCGTCAGGTTGATCGTCACCTCGGTGGCCTCGATGGGAACCGCAACTTCCGCATGACCGTCGAGAATGTAGACAGACACTTCGCCACCGTCTCCATGCACGATTTCTGCGTGAAACTCTTCGTTTCCCAGTTCAATCAAGTCCCCCTTGTGCGGGCCATGAGTTGGGTGATTGTGAACATCTCCCCCGGCAGTCGCTGCGGGATCGCTGACAGGCTTGGCTTCCGGTGGATCGCCGCAACCAACAAGTGCTGCCAACAGTATCAGGGACGCAAGTGGCAACCGTTTTCTAATAGACATCATCAAATCTCCTGAGTGGGGGGATAGTAACTGCTCGTTTCGCCCCACACTTAACGTGTGGAGCATGACGTAACGTTTCGTGAGACCGGATAGGGGTATTCACGAAACATGTTCCTGCATAACGTGAACCTCTTCCAAGGCGACTTCTCCTCGGGACTCGTTGACGACACGTTGAGCCTCTTTCAAACCGAACAGCCAGAACAATGCCGGATGCACGAAGAAGTCGAGGAGTGTCGAACTGACGAGTCCGCCGAGAATGACGGTCGCCACGGGGTAGAGAATTTCTTTTCCTGCTTCGCCCGATGCCAGAACGAGCGGGACCAGCCCGATGCCGGACGTAAGTGCGGTCATCAACACGGGGGCGAGCCGCTCTAACCCGGCTCGCACGATCATGGGCTTCGTCCAGCCTTCCCCTTCGTGTCGGACAAGATGCAGATAGTGGTTGATGAGCAGAATTCCATTTCGTGACGCGATCCCCGCAAGCGAAATGAAGCCGACCATGCTGGCGACTGTCAGAGTCTGTCCGGTGGCGACCAGCGCAATCACAGATCCGATAAACGCCATTGGTAACGCGGCCATAACTTGCAGAGACAGGTTGATCGATCGGAACATCGAGAACAGCACGAGAAAGACCCCAACCAATGAGATGGCAAAAAGCAGCGCAATGATCCGTGTCGCTGACTGTTGACTCTCGAATTGGCCGCCGTATTCGACAAAGTAACCCTCATCGAGTGTTGCCACGATTGGGGCGAGTTTCTGTTGCAGGTCTTCGACCACATCGACGACGCCCCGCTCCCTGACGTTGCATTGCAACACAATCCGGCGTCGGACTTGTTCCCGGTTGATCGTGTTCGGCCCTCCTGATTCGTAGATGTGTGCGACCGATTCCAATGGAAGCATCCCGCCATCGGGGAGTTCGATTGTCAGTCGTTTCAGCCGATCAATGTCTTCCCGCGTGTTATCATCCAGTCGCAAAAGCAAGTCGAACTGTCGTTGTCCCTGCAAAATTTCCGAGACGACTTGCCCATTCATGGCGGTCTCGATGAAGTCGTTGACATCGTGAGCCGTCAGCCCATTGAGCAGTAGCTTGTCACGATCAAGCTCAATGCGGAGTTGCGGGATAATGACCTGCGGCTCGATCATGACGTCGGTTACCCCGGGGACACCGCGCATCGCGGCCTCCATTTCGCCGGCCTTTCTTCGCAAGACATCCAGGTCGTCCCCATACAACTTCACCCCGATCTGGGCTTTCACCCCCGAGAGCATATGGGAAATGAGGTGAGCGATCGGTTGTTCGACCGCGGTGACGATTCCAGGAATCTCTTTCATGGCGCCCCGGATCTCCGCAAGTTGCTCCTCTCGACTGCGAGGCGAATCGGGAGCGAGTTCCAGAATGTACTCGCTCATGTTCACCCCTTCCGCATGTTCATCAAGTTCTGCGCGGCCCGTTCTGCGGACGAACGAGATGATGTCATCGATCTCCAGTAGACGTTGCTCGACCGTGAGGTTGATTTCGTTCGACGTCGCCAGTGATGTTCCAGGAGGAAGTACGACGTTGAGCTGAATCGAGCCTTCGTTGAACGGCGGCAGGAAGTCTCGATCCAACTGCATGACAAACAGCCCCGCGATGCCAACCGCGACCGCGGTCGCCAATAGGTTGAATCGTGGAAAGGTCAGCGAAAAGCGGATGACTCGGTCCCCGATGAACTTCAATAGCCGCAAGAGTGGGCCGTCCAACTCTTCTTCTTTCTTCGTCGACTGCCCCAGCAACCAGTAAGACAACACGGGTGTCACGGTCAGCGACACCAACAGCGACGAAAGGATCGAGACGATGTACGCGATCCCCAGCGGGGCGAACAATTTCCCCTCCATCCCGCCGAGCGCAAACAAAGGGATGAAGACCAGTATGACGATCATGGTTCCATAGACGATCGAACTCCGAACTTCCGCACTCGCTCGAAACACGACCAGAATTGGGGGCAAGGGGGTCTCGGAGTGGCGGTTCTCTTTCAGTCGTCGAAAGATGTTTTCGACGTCCACAATGGCGTCGTCAACCAGTTCTCCGATCGCAACCGCGAGCCCCCCGAGCGTCATCGTGTTAATGGAAAGGCCGAACAGTTCGAAGACGACAGCCGTCATCACCAGCGAGAGCGGAATGGCTGTGAGTGTGATAAAGGTTGTCCGCAAGTTCATCAGAAACAGAAACAGAATGACGACAACGAGTATCCCCCCGTCGCGAAGAGCGTCGACAACGTTCTCAATGGCCCGGTCGATAAACGACTTTTGTGAGTAGAGCGGAACAATCCGAATGTCGTCGGGTAGAGAGACTTGCATTTCGGCAATCGCGGCGAGCACATTCTCGGTGATGGCTCGCGTATCGGAACCGGGCTGCTTGTTGATCGTCAGCACAACGGCCGGTCCACCAGAGAACGTATCGTGACTGACCTCCGGAACGTTGGCATCGGGTGATCCATTTTCTTCATTCGCAAGACGCATATACGCCGAGCTGTCTCCTCGCTTCACCTGGGGCCCCTCTTCCACTCGGGCGATCTCCAATAGCGAAACCGGTCGACCATCTCGCACAGTGATGACCACCTTCTGTAAGTCCTCGATTGTCTGAATTCGCCCAAGAGCACGGACCAGCAACTCGTTTGGCCCCTGTTGATCGAGGTATCCTCCAGTGGCGTTCTCGTTGCTGTCGACGAGAGCCTCTCTCACTTGTCCCAGAGTGACCCCGTATCGCAAGAGGGCGTCAGGGTCCACAAGGACTTGAAACTGTTTCCGTCCGCCTCCAATCGTGAAGACCTGCGAAACGCCGGGAACCGTGAGCAGTCGTTGTCGCACAACCCAATCGGCCAGCGTGCGAACCTCCATCGAATCGGTCTGTTGATCCTCGCTCCACATTCCCAGCATGAGAATCTGCCCCATGATCGACGAGATTGGAGCGAGTGTCGGTTTGATGCGAGGAGGGAGCCGATCCTGGACCAGTTGCAGTCGTTCCATGACGATTTGACGATCGGTGTAAATGTCGGTCCCCCAGTCGAATTCGACATAGATCACCGACATTCCGATGCCGGACGAACTCCGCACCGCCTGCACTCCATTGGCTCCATTCATCGCGGTTTCGATCGGGAAGGTGACGAGCGTCTCGACCTCCTCCGGAGCGAGTCCGGGGGCCTCTGTCATGATGACCACGCGAGGTCGGTTCAGGTCGGGGAAGACATCGACCGGGGTCTGTGTCGAGACGTAGGCACCGTAAGCCGTCACCAATAGAGCGGCTGACAGCACGAGGAGTCTCTGTTGTAGCGAAAATCGAATCAAGGCATTCAGCATGTCAACCCTCTTCCCAACTCTAAACCGAATCGATCGTCCATTCGCCTCGCTGTCGTCCGACGTGTCACGCGATGTTGGTTAATGGTTATGTCCCGCGTGAGGATCGACTCCGCCGCCAGACTGGTTCTTCAGCGCCATGAGCATCTGATGGGCCCCCTTCAGGGCGACGACGTCACCGGGAAAGATCGACCCATCCTGTGCAATCACCGCCTCGCGGGAGTCCCGGGACAATACCTGGACTGCGATGCGATCGAAGTGATCGCCGTTTTGTTGAAAGACGTACGACTCCGCACCGTCCCGAGCAATCGCTTCGACAGGAAGCACGATCTGCTTGACCGACTCTTCGACTGGTACCTGAAGCTGGAGACGTTGTCCTGGTCGATACTTCCAACTGAGAAACCTCTGGCCGTTTTCGGACGGGGTGTCCCGCAGAATCTCGTTGGGCAACTCGACATAGAATGGCAACGTCCGCGACCCGACATCAATCTGACTTGCGGAGTACGCCAATGCCAAACCTGGAACCGCATCCACTCTGTTTGATGGCCCCTCGAAAAGTGCGGTCATCTTCCAACCTCGGGCGGCACTCTCGTGGAGCACCGTCACATCCTGCTCGAAGGCACGCCCCTCAACGTACAACGACGAAAAGTCGGACAGCACGGCCAAAGTCGTTCCCGCCGCAACCGATTCTCCCTTATGAACCAACACCTCTTGCAACGTCAACAGCGGTGCATCGTTGCCACTCTGCGGGTTCTCGCTATGGTGATCGTCCTCTTTCTCTAAACGATTCCTGGCAGGGAGCGAGTCGGTTGGGGAAGCCTCTCCGGTCGCCGTGTCGGTGGTCGCGTCGTCGGCAAGTGCCGTGAATTGTACGAGAGTGCCCCGTTCAGAGGTCGCCTCTTGACCGAGTGTCAGATGGAGTTCGTCATCGTGATCTTCATGGGAATCGCGACTGGGCGCCACGATTCTGAGGTCTCGCAGCAAGCGACGATGTTCAATGATGTCGTCGATTTGTCTTTCGGAGAGTCCGTGAAGTCTTAATGCTTCTCGCTGGGCCGCCATGAGCACTTCCAGCTTTTCTTTGGCGTACTGACGTTCGAGAAGTGTCTTCTGGGAAATCGCTCCCGACTGCGTCACCTCGGTGAGCCGGGCGATCTCCCGCTTTTCGACATCAAGATCGCCGACCGTCTGTAACAAGGCGGTCTGCGTGTCGACCAGTTCTTCACCAGTGATCCGAATCTCGAAGAGGAACGTCCCCGACTTGACCGCTTCTCCCTGCACGGCATGCACATGGGTGATGACCCCAGCCATTGGCGTTGAAACACGAAGTTGCGTCCGTCCTGGACGCTCGGTCACCATTGCGGGGATCGTTATTGAACGCCGAAACGTCTGCAACTCGATCGGTCTCAGAGTATCTGAATTGAGGCCAATGCTTCTCATCGCTTGCGGCGACAATGCGAGCGACGCCCCATCATCATGAGCCGCATGGTCATGACCTGCGTGAGGGTCTCCCCCCGCATCCTTCCCTTCAGAATGAGGGTCATGGCCCGACGGCCCCTGACGATGACGGACGACCACGCTTTCGACCCACTGTTGAACTGGCGGCAACCAGTGGCTGCGAGTCAGGATCGCGACAACGACAACCAAGGCCAAGCCACCAAACCGTAACCAACTTGCTGGAATCCGCGAAGTAAACTTCGTCATCACTGCACCTCATGACAACCTGTCAGGAATTTAAATTTCAAGCCCGCAACCCTCAATCAGTTGCGCAACGACATAACAACGAAAGCAATCTTGGTTCGTGAATCGAAAACTCTCAGCGTCTCGTGACTCGACAGACATCAAGACGACTCAAGATGTCATTGATCTGGGAAGATCATCACCCAGCGTGAGAGACTCGGCGAATTGCCGAGAGCACGAACAGCGGATTTCGAGTCGCCGAAAGCGAAGCCGACTCGTTTAGATTCGCCAAACCTGAGTGATGGCGCGCATCGACATACGCTGCAGCGGATACTGTTCGGGACAACCACGAGCTGATGTCCGAGAAAGAGCATCCGCGTCGACGTTGATGGCACCGAGAACCGCGTCAAGGGAGCAGACTTCAGCCCATGACTGTGAATCAGGCCCCTTCTGGAATTGGGCCACAATCGCCGCCCGCCCCTCAGCACATCGACACTCATGGGGTCCCGGAGCGTGATCTTCATGCGACGTCGAATGGACGAAAGCATCACGTACCGGGACCGTCAGAACGTCCGAAGTAATCGATTGCTCGGGGGCGTCTGCATGAGACCCAGAACTGCCGGTGTGAGCCGTATCATGGGCGAAATCACAATGCTGATGCCCACCATGTTTCTCACAATCCGATAGGGCAGCACTTTTTTGTCCGACAGACTTCTCGCCGTCTGATCCCTTCTCGCCAAGAGATTGCTCCCCTGAGTGATGATGGTGTGACAGCGCACAGCAACCCGCCAGATGCACATGGCCACAGCAGCCCAGGACGCTGCGTAACAGCATCTGGAGCACCGTGACACAGATCAAAACGCGAAGCCACATGACAAAACACAATCACAAAGGGGTGACAGAAACGACATCATCATACTCACGACTTATCGGAACCATGTCAACAACGGTTTTCTGACAAAGAGTTCCGTCAACCCGAGGATCGCTTTCGGGGCGGCGCGGAAGTCGACCAGTCGCAACTCCCCAAATCGGAGGCGTCAGCCGACGCGAGGCTCCTTCTCCCCCACTGGGAAGTCCTTCACAATAGAACCGTCGACAGTGGGGGAGAGGGAGAAGCTGTCAGCAAAGATCAGCAGTCGGCGAGGATCACAATCCGAGGAATGCACCACGCAACACTCTTCGCGCGGAGTCAAGACGCGGCGATGCCACATCGTGCGGCGAAAGCGTTCTAATAGATGGCGTTCGAGAGTCGCTTATCGGGGGGAACGTCAGGACTTTGTGTCGACATTTTGGAGGATGTCGGAAGATTGCCCGAAAGGCGGAAATCCCTCTCGTCATCGCGTTGTTCGGTCAAGCCCCTTGGCTGTTCCCGACGACGTCCAATCGACGCCTCGCTCTCTTCCGTATCATCATTCATCGACTTCGTTGGTGCGGGGGGAGACATCGCTCCCATCTCAGCGGCGAATGGTTGGCGGTGATGGAGCAGAGTCAGGAGAGCGGGGAGCAGGACGAGCGAGACGAATAGACAACTCCCTACGCCAACTACGAGAACCAGTCCGAGGCTCGCTAGGCCTTGATGGCTCGACAGCATCAAGCTGCCGAAGCCGACCATTGAGGTGAGCGATGTCAGCGTGATGGCATTGATTGTGCTGGCCGAGGTTCGGTAGTCCCCCCGCTGCATCCGGAAGTCGTGAAGAACATGGACGCCATCGTCGACACCGATCCCCAGAATCAGCGGCAGCACGATCAGGTTGGCGGGGTTCAGCTGGACGTCGAGTCCACCGAGGATTCCAAACATCAGGATACCGCCAACGATCGGGGGGAGCAGCGACAACAGTGCATTTTTGACGTTGCTGAAGTCGAAGATCGCCGCGACTGCCATGGCCACGCCGACGTAGATGCCGATCAGCATCAGGACATTAAGAGGCTCTTGCGGCGACTGTAGGGTCGTCATGGCATAGCCGACGACAATCAAAGGGGTAAGGAGTGACACGATCAGCGGGCCAGTTTTGAGCGCGTCGATGAGCAACACCATGCAGATGGCAGCCAACGCGAGCAGCGCGGCGTTAAAGTAGCTTTCGCGGATTTGACGGGCCGCTTCATAGTTTTGCAGCGGAGTCCCCGTGACATCTCGATCGATGGTCCGGACATCGGCGACGAATCGAGCGAGAGGTTCTTCATCCCAGACCTGTTCGCGGGGATAGATCCGCAGCAGCCATTCACTATTGGCCGAAACAAACCGGTCGCGAGTTCCGGGATCAAGATCATGTTCGCTGACCGGCTCCGGATTCGACACCGCGAAGATCGCTTCGAACTGACCGCGAAGAGCGGTCAACATGGCATATTGATAGCCGCCGAGCAATTCCACCTGTTGAGGGAGCGGGACTTGTTCGAGTGACGAAAGGAATTTGTCGAGCGCAGCGGTTGCTGGACGAGTTTCGGGGGTGTCGGCCTGATGCATCGCCACAAAGAGTGACTCCATCGCTCCACCAACGCTACCGGGATCAATAACCGGGAACTCTCGGGGGAGTGCCGACAGGTTCTGCAATCGGGCATGGAATGCCTGGACCAGAAGTTGAGTTTCCGCCGATGGATACTTCGGCATCGCCGACCCCAACTCTTCGACATGCAGCACGGTATCGAGTTCGAGGAATTTCTCTTTCAACCGTCGTGCATCGGCTGGACTCTTGGCGATGGAGACCGCATAGAGTAGGCCAGCTTGCGACTTCTGGAAGACGCGGTTCTGTACTTCGACAGAGTCCACCCCCTTCGCCTGCAGGTGCAAAAGGTTGGCGTCATACGTCACTCGGGACGTCGCCTTGCCATCTTCAAATTCGATCGCCTGTGACCCGACCAGCAAGATCGCCCCGAGGGTAACAATGGTTACTAACACGGGGTGTTCGTGAGTGGCGAGACGCAACAGGTCCCCCCGGAAGGGATTAGGGAGCCGTCGTGGTTCGACGTTTCGATCAGCGACAGCGACCAAAGCGGGGAGGACAAGAAATGTCGCAGCACTACAAACAAGGATGCCGCCTCCGGCGATGATTCCAAGTTCTGCAACCCCGAGGAAACTCGTAAAGCAGGCACAGAAGAAGGCAACCGCTGTCGTGACGGCTGCCGTCACAATTCCGGTCCCAACCCCACTGCTGGTACGTTGGAGAGCCGGCAAAAGCTCGGCCCCTTGATGTCTGAGTTCGAGATATCGCGCGAGGTAATGAATTGCAAAGTCGACCCCTAAACCAATGAGGATGGCTGCAAAGGAGACGGAGAGGATGTTCAGGTGACCTACGGCCAACGTCGTATATCCCAGCGACCATGCCAAACCGACGAGCAGCATGATGAGGGCCAGCATGGGATGCCTGAGTCCTCGAAATCCGATCAGCAGGATCAGCCCGACTCCGACAAACGAGACGATCGAGGCGGTTGTCATGTCCGACTGCGAGCGTTGCATTTCGTCGCTCTCAAGGATCGGAATCCCCGTCAACCCGATACGAACTTGAGGATAGTCCTCCTGAACTTCCGCCACGATCTGCCGTACCCGCACGACAGGAGGCGAAAGACCACTGAGGTTCCCCCCCGAGTCGACTGGGACCGTCTGGATGAACCCCATCTGACCATCTTCGCTGAGGTAATATCGCGGCCGATCGAACTGCTGCATCTTGCGAGCATCGGGCGGCAGAATTTCTGGCCACGGAGAGTGAAACTGCGTCTCTTGAGCCCCTGCTGGGAGTCCATGTTCCGTCAGATACCCTGTTGTCGCCGCAGTCATGATGGCGGTCTTTGCTGACGACGGCAGACCGGGAGCCGGTCCTGCGAGCGAGGGGACTTCAAATCCCGTTTCAATCAATCGCTGCCTGTCTGGCCGATGGTTCGATTCGAGATGGACTGCGGGGGCAAATCCCTGTGGGGCCGCCGCAGGCATCGTTGACTGGAAGAAACGATCGAGGCTGAGGCAAAGACGGGCCGCCTGTCGCAGTGTGGCATCCCGTTCCTCAAGATCGCCCCGCTCGGTTGCGGATTGAATGTGCTGGGCCAGTCGACGGCAGTACGACTCTAACCCTGCTCGGTTCCAATGGCCATCCAAGATCGGAGCGTACGCATTGAGTCGTTGTAGCCCCTCTTCCAGCTGTTTCGGGGTAAGAAATTGCAAGCCTTTGGCCTGCAATCCTTGTGGGTCGAAACGCCAGGCGACTCGATCAAACAGTTGCGGTTCATCGACAAGACGACTTCCGAGTACATCAAGCACTTGGCAGACTTCGTCGGTCGATTCGGACTCGACGACAACGACGATATCTGACTGGCTCCCGAATTTCTCAGTGTAGTTGGCCCATCGCTTTTGAAATGGGGCATCGTCAGAGATGAGGTCGGCCCGATCGGTTTTGAGAGTTAGAAAGCGAGCCGCCACTCCAAGTGACAGCAAGCTTGCAATCAAGACGAGCGCAAGCGACATCCCCGGACGGCTGGAGACCGTCCGTGTCGCGGCGCACAACAGCCGTGCCAGCCACCCCTCGCGGGGATCACCGACGGCATCATCCATGAGTTCTGCCTGTTATGTGCGGTTCAGACTGGAAGTTCCTTCTGAACTCTGTACTGGAAAGCCATTTCCAATTAAGCCATAGAGTCTATGCGATGCCCGACTTTTAAGGCAATAAGAAGATTTCGCTCCGCCAGAATCGACCAGAACGTGTGGCACTCGATGCCGATCTCTTTGAGGAGTCAGAGAGACGGAGTGAATGCGAGAAGGGGAGATGGGGGGGACGGGGAGACTCAGGGGCAAATGTAACGCGATGGAACCGAATTACAGTTCTGCACACAAACTGCGGAGGCGTCAGCCGACGCGAGGCCCCTTCTCCCCAACTGGGAAGTCGTTCAAGATTGGGGCACCGACAGTGGGGGAAAGGGAGAATTGCTCTTCAAACTTCACACAAGAATCGTTCCGAACAGTCTTACGATGGCCCCCTGCTCTCCCCTGAATCCTACATCCACTTCTCCCCCCTCTTCACGCGATCACCGGCTCGATCACTTTCCCGGCGACGTCCGTCAGCCGGAAGCGGCGGCCGTTGTATTTGTAGGTGAGACGTTCGTGATTGATCCCCAAGAGATGCAGGATCGTCGCGTGCAGGTCATTCAGGTGGACGCGATTCTCTGCGGCCTTATAACCGATCTCATCAGAGGCTCCGTAGGTCGTCCCCCCCTTCACCCCGCCACCCGCCAACCAGGCGGAGAAGCAGTGCGGGTTATGGTCGCGGCCCGGTTTTGCGCCGGTCTGAGCAATTGGGAGACGTCCAAACTCGCCGCACCAGATGACGAGCGTTTCATCCAGAAGCCCCCGTTCGGCAAGGTCGGCCAACAGTCCGGCAACGGGTTGATCGGTTTCTCCGGCGAACTGGCTGTGATTCCCCTGAATGTCGGAATGGCCATCCCAGGACCGCTGATTCTCCATCCCTCCGGAGTAAATCTGAATAAATCGAACACCCCGTTCGACCATTCGACGAGCCGTCAGGCATTGACGGGCGAAATGGTCGCAGGCGTCGTTTCCTATTCCATACAGCTTCTGAATGTGCTCTGGTTCCTGGCGAGATCAAGTGCTTCAGGGGCTGCTGACTGCATCCGGAACGCCAGTTCCGAAACCGATCCTCGCGGCAAGATCGGAGTCGTGCGGGTGCGATGACTGGTGCATCTGGTTCAACGATTGCAGCAGATCAGAAAGCTGTTGTCGTTGGTTGCCGTCCCTGTTGCGGAGGGATGAGGTTGTCAATCGCTTGTCCGGTCGGCTTGAGATATGAGTCCCTTGATAAACTCCTGGAAGAAACCCAGCACTCCAGTTAGCGGCATGTCCCTTTGGCAGCCCCCGTCCTTTGGGGTCCGACATCACGACGAAACCGGGCAACGACTCGCTTTCGCTCCCTAGTCCGTACGTCACCCAGGAACCGACACACGGGTACCCCATCCGAGGAAAGCCGCAGTTCATGGCGAACAAAGCGGGCGAATGATTGTTCGACTCCGTGAAGCCCGAGTGAATGAAGGCCATCTTGTCGACATGTTCCCCGAGTTTGGGGAAAATCGACGAAACCATCTTGCCACACTCGCCGCGTGGCGTGAACTCGAACGGGGACTGCATCAAGTTGCCGACAGAATTCTTGAAGAAGCCGGTTGTGTCCTTGAAGTCCGAGTCAAATTCGCGAATCGATTTTCCGTCCCACTTGGCGAGAGCCGGTTTGTAGTCCCAAGTGTCGACATGACTGGGGCCACCATTGACGAAAATCCAGATGACATGCTTTGCCTTGGCCGGGAAATGCGATTCTCGTGGTGATAAAGGATTCACTGTCGCCGTGGTCGCCTCTGCGGCCGAAAGTGATGTGTCGAGCAGTCCCTCCTGTTCGAGCAGGCTGACTAACCCGAGCATCCCCATACCGCAACCTGCCCGCTGCAACCACTCACGTCGATCAAACGGCATCATGACTCTCCTGCTCTGGTGGGAACGGCCTGATGTTTCCTGACGGCATGAACTGTCGATAGAGTCTTTGGTGGTCCGTCAGGCCATCCGGGCGGTACTTCGCCCGATATCATAAACCAGTCAGCCAGCGATGCCCACTCCCTTCAACACGAATCCTTCGCGACTGCTACAGGAACTCTCGGGAGGTTGCTAGACTGTTTGCTCGGAAAGACTGTTCGACCGACGAGGGGGATCGTCGGTGCCATCCAGGGTTTCATCAGTTCCGAGTGTCGCAAGAGGTTCCGTTTATGTGCCGACTCAGGGTCCATTGATGCTGGCGAAACTGTTCACATACTCCCTGTTCGGCATCGACGCCAAGCCTGTCGAGGTGGAGGTCGATATCTCGCCGGGGGCGATGCCGAAGACGATTCTTGTCGGATTGGCAGAGGCTGCCGTCAAGGAGAGTGTTCATCGAATTGAACGGGCTTTGGTCAACAGTGGGTACACGCGCCCCATTGACCGGATCGTCATTAACCTCTCTCCGGCAGACCTCCCGAAGAACGCCCCCTCGTTCGACTTGCCGATCGCTTTGGGACTGCTCGTTGCGAGTGGTCAGCTTTCTTCGGACAAGTTTGCGGAATACTCGTCCGTCGGTGAGATGGCGCTCGAGGGTTCGGTGCGGACGGTCAAAGGGGCGTTGTCGATGGCGTTGCAAGCCAAGTCAGAGGGACGACGCGGCATCCTCGTCCCGGTCGACAACGCGCCCGAAGCGGCGGTTGTTGACGGTCTCGAAGTGATCCCGGTTGGTTCTCTGACGGAAGCGGTCGGGTTCTTCAGCGGCGAACTCGACATCGACCCCGTCCCCTTCTCATGGAACGAAGCGGTCGCCAAGTACGGCGGGTATCAAGTCGATTATTCGGACGTCAAAGGGCAGGAATCAGCCAAACGGGCCGTCGTGGTCGCGGCCGCGGGACGTCATCACCTGCTGATGATCGGTTCGCCGGGGACAGGAAAGACGTTGCTCGCATCGCGACTGGGGACGATTCTGCCTCAACTCTCGCCGGAGGAATCTCTGGAGACGACCCGCATCTACAGTGCGGTCGGTCGATTGAGTCAGGGGGAATCGTTGATGCTGCATCGCCCTTTTCGCTCGCCGCATCATACGATTAGCGAAGCAGGTTTGGTCGGAGGAGGAAGCACGCCGACACCGGGGGAAATTTCTCTCGCCCACAACGGAGTCCTCTTCTTAGATGAGCTTCCGGAGTTCAATCGACGCACTCTCGAAGTGATGCGTCAGCCGTTGGAAGAGAATCAGGTGACGATCTCCCGAGCGATTGGCAGCGTCACCTTTCCGGCGGCTCTGATGCTCGTTTCGGCGATGAACCCCTGTCCTTGTGGATATCGTGGCGATCCGAAGCGTCAGTGTAAGTGTAACCCCATGGTCATCGAGAGGTACGTCTCTCGCATCAGTGGGCCTCTGCTCGACCGCATCGATATTCATATCGAAGTTCCCCCTGTGCCATTTCGCGAACTGGCCGAAAAGAAGGAAGGGACCAACAGTACGACGATGCGGGAACAGGTCGTTCGAGCGCGAGCAATTCAGAAAGAACGATTCGATGGCACGCCAACAGGGGTGAACGGTCGCATGGCCCCCAGACAGATTCGGAAATACTGCCCCCTCGCCCTCGATGCTGAGCGTTTGCTGAAGTCGGCCATGGAAGAAATGGGCCTCTCGGCACGAGCCCATGACAAGATACTCCGCCTCAGCCGCACCATCGCCGACCTCGACACCTGCGAGAAGATCGAAATCCACCACCTGACCGAAGCAATCGGTTATCGCACGTTGGACCGCAACTACTGGGCCGGTTAGTTGGACGAATCCTCTGACCATCACGAACTGCGTGACACAAGAACGATCGCATCCCCAAACTTCACCCCCTGACGCACATGACGGCCCCCGCTGAACAATCATCTGACGACGTCCACGTTCCAATCGATGGGATGCGGGGGCTATTATTCGAACTGCTGAAACGCAAGAGTCTCTTCGAGTTTGATGCTGAAGTCGTGATCGCAAGAATGCTTGAAGCAGACCTGATCGGCCAGCGGGAGCATGGTTGCCGGTGTATCCTGACGTTTCTCGATCGTATGGATCAGGGGGAGATTGACCCACGTGCCCGTGTGCTGACGGAAACCGAAACTTCAGCCATGGCAGTCCTCGATGGGAGTAGTGCGATGGGGCATGTCGCCGCGACGCAGGGGATGCAACTGGCTATCAAGAAGGCGGGCGAAGTGGGGACCGGAACCGTAGTCATCCATCACAGCCATCACTTCGGATCGGCAGCACTGTACGCCCGCATGGCTGCAATGAGTGGTTGCATCGGACTTTGTACCAGCAACATCGGCCCAGCCACGATGGGTCGAAACTCGGAAGATCGCCCTGTTTTCGCCCGGCATCAGTTCGCTTATGCGGTCCCCATGGAAGAGGAACCATTACTCTTTGAGCTGAACAACGATGATTCCAGCCTGCCCGGGTCGTTAATCCCGTCGATCCTCGCGGGGCTGCTCTCCGGGGGAAGACTCCCAATCGCCAAACCGGAAACAGCTGTCACCAATGGCGAGCATTTCCTGATGGCGATCGACGTTGGCACCTTTACTGATCCAAGCCGATTCGGGAAGAAACTCGTCGACGGACTAACCAAGATTGGCGGATCAAACGGCCTTGCCTCACCGTCAGGTCTCCCCCTTTTTCAGTTACTTGCGGCATCGGACGCAGAAATCCTGCTCTCGTCAGAAGATGCGACCGCGATCGCGACAAAGGCGGCCTCGTTGAAGATCAGCGTCCCTTGGAGTTCCGCAGCCGACAACTGAAAGGGCCTCCGCAACTGGTGGCCATTTAAGTTGCGCAGTTTAACAGTTGTGGACATCCCGATGTTCGGAATTGGAATTCCTTTGCGAATTGCCGATTCAGGGTGTAGTCTGATGCAGATGGATGGCGTTTATGAATTGAGGTCGACACGATCCGTCGACTTAGGATGACTCCGATGAGTCTGTTGGTGAGGTCAGATGTGAAACCTCCATTGTTGCCTAGCGATCTCCCGGCCCGAACGTCATCGCCGTCCCTTTACTGGGGACTCGCGAGTTCGTTGGCGGCTCATGCGGGGCTGCTCGTGCTGTTGGGACTGGTCGTCCTGGCAGCCTCCAGTAATGGATCAGGACGGGGGCATGTGCTGAGTGTCGCTGTGCAAGACGCGCTCGATCAACCCTTGTTTGATGAAGAGGTTGACAACCTTTCGCTCGATGCACCGCAATCCGCAGTCACCCCCTCGCATCCCTCTGTCGACAAACCCTCCACCGCGTCACAGACGTTGAAGTTCGCAAAGCTCGACCGTATTGTTCCCGAAATGAGGATGCTTCCCAAATCTCCTCGAACCCCTGCACTGGCGACACCGGTTGTCGATAGTGCATCACTGAATCAGGAAGTCGGAGCACTCCCTGTTCGTACCGGAGGTGGACAAGCCGGAGCAGGCGATGCCGCCGGGAACGGGGAGAACGGTGGGGCGGATGGGGCTGGAAAGTTTTTCGGTGCCAAGACGGAAGGGAACAAGTTCGTCTTCGTCGTCGACTGTTCAGGGAGCATGTACCATCCTCATCCGGGCCCAGCTCGAAACCGCTTTCTGCGAGTTCGGCTCGAACTCTTTCGGGCCATCAGCAGGATGACTGAGAAACAGCAGTTTTTTGTCATCTTCTTTAATCAAAACGCCCATGCCATGCCGGTCAATGGGATGCTGACCGCCACAGAAGAAAACCGAGATGCCGCTTTTGAGTGGATCAGTCAGGTCGAACCAGTCGGCGACACCAACCCGCAAGAAGCCCTCTTGATGGCAATCAAATTAAAGCCCGACGTTATCTACTTCTTGACCGACGGCGACTTCAACCCCGCGATTGTCCAACGGGTGACATCGTCCAACATCGGCAAAACGGTCATTCACACCATCGGCTTCGAGAATGCTACGACGTCTTCCATTATCGAGGAGCTTGCGAGCCAGAACAACGGCACCTGCACGCTGATTGTCCCGAGCGAAGACCGCTACTGGAACGACACCCCGATGCCCGACGCCCCCCGATAAACACGCCTCTTCCTGGTCACTCAGGCGTTTCAGTCTGTACCACCCCCGAGCCCATCGACTCGTGTCCCCGCCTTAGTAACGGTGTAGCAGAGACGGCTCGGAGACTGGAAGTGGTGTTTCGTTGATTCCGTAAGGGCGGGCGCTCGATCGAGTGAGATGGGCGGCAGCGGCATGGGTAAGCGACTCGATGTTCGCTCCGGGGATCGACTCACCCAAACGAACAGGGGCGAGAGCCTGCAAGTCGGTTTCGGTCCACTCGTACGGCATCTCGAATTCTTGAGCGACTCGGGCTGTTTGCAACAACGTCCCCCCCGGTTGATTCGCCCTGGATTCGACCTGTTGACCGGTGATCAACTCCTGTCCCAAAGCGACGACCACCGGCTCCGCTTCAGGAAGAATCGGCCCTGGCTCAACGTGGTAGGCAACCTGTCGAACTCCAATGGCGGCGGCAATTCGGTCCTGTTCCGTCATCATTTGACTGAGATGCGGCAACGTGGAATCTTGAGTGATGATGGGATCGCTCTCCGGGGCGATGATCGGGATCGACTCGCTGCTGTCGAGGTCGGAAAGCGATTCCTCTGGCAACAGGCTTTGAGGAGCCCCCTGCGGGACAGCGGTCATTACCAGGGGATCGGTGGAGACAACTGATCGGGTCGGTTGCTTTGACAACTGGGCAACGTTGGACTGTGCCTCGGTCTCACTCACGATCTTTCGGTACAACGCAAGGCTTTCCTCACGTCGCCCCTGTGCCCCTAGAACCATCGCTAAGTTGGAGATGGTCCGCTCGTTCTCTGGGTCAAACTGGTAAACATGCTGCAACTGAATTTCAGCCTGTTCGAGTTTCCCAGCCATATAGAGTGCGCAACCGTAATCGTTCATCAACACAGCATTGCCGGGCGAGATTCGGGTCGCTTCGTCAAATAGTCTCAGCGATTCCTGAGTCTCCCCGAGTTTGGCCTGGACGATCGCCAGTCGATGGTAAGCATCGAGATTTCGTGGTTCGGTGACGAGTAGCCCAGAATAAAGATCTCGGGCCTCGGTGAGGTGACCTGCCTCTTCAAAGTGGCGAGCCGCTTCAAAAGTCGGCGTGTGATCTTTTTGATCGTCCCGACGGAATAGAGACATCGATGAACAGCCCATCGAACAGCAGATCAGTAGCCCAGACAGCACTCCCCAGCCACCTCGGAATCGCGAGGCACATTTCGCACTGGCTCCGGTCGGAGTGGCGGGGTGTTGGGACATCGAATTGGCTCCTGATCTTTGGGCGACGCGAGGCCTCATGAGGCAACCGAGTCGCATCTGATTTCCGCTATTCGATTCCCCCCAGCGATCAGACTGGCAACTCTGTGAGGAGTCGTGTGATGAACTCGCGGGACAAGGATTCGCTGAAGAACTTTGCGTGCAGTGGGGGCTACGAGGTGGGGGGAACACGTTCATCAACGACCTGAAACTGGCTGGCGGAGAGTCGGGCAGACCGGACAGCGCGGCACCCCCCAGTGCCGCGCTGTCCCGATCGCGTCCCCCGACAACAGTCGCAGTTGAACAGGTTAGGTATCGACCCCCACAGAGTCGCGACTGAAGTGAATCTGTTATGATCACAACGACTCTGCGGGGAAGAGATCGGAAATGACAACGATTTTTTCTCGACAAGATGGTTTGCCTCAAGTTTCACGCGATCTCTCACAGCAATCTGTTGCCGCAGGCTCGCAGGGGGCGGGAGGAGGCGGTAGCATCGGGGGCTGTTTGGTCCATATGTTGAAGGTAGAAAACGTGTCATCTCACGCCGCACCAGAACCTGGTTCTGCTCCCAATGTCGATCCCAATGCAACAAAGAGTCAACTGGCCTCGTTGGCAACGAAGTCAGCCACTGGGAGCGATGCGTTGCAAGGAACGCTGACATCAGCAGATGCTGTCGCCAAGCTGCAAGAGTCTTACGCCAACTTGAAGCAGGAATTGGCGAAGGTGATTGTTGGTCAGCAAGGGGTGCTCGAAGAGTTGATCGTGGCGGTACTGGCGGGGGGGCACTGTCTGATCGTTGGGGTTCCGGGACTCGGAAAAACCCTCATGGTGCGGACATTGGCTGAGACACTGGGATTGTCGTTCAATCGCATACAATTCACGCCGGACCTGATGCCTGCTGACATCACCGGGACGGAAGTGATTCAAGAAGACAAACTGAGCGGCCTGCGAGAGCTTCGATTCTTACATGGCCCGGTCTTCGCAAATATCGTGCTCGCGGACGAAATCAATCGTACGCCGCCAAAGACTCAGGCCGCCTTGCTCGAGGCCATGCAGGAACATCAAGTTACCATCGGCGGGCATCGGCATCCGCTCCCCGAACCATTCTTTGTCTTGGCGACGCAAAACCCGATCGAACAGGAAGGGACGTACCCCCTCCCCGAAGCCCAGCGAGATCGATTCCTGTTCGAGGTGCGGATTGATTACCCCGAAGAACAGGAAGAGTTCGAGATCGTCCGCCGCACGACTTCGCGAAAGCATGCCTCCGTACAGCGGGTGCTTGATGCCGAGACACTGGCCCAGCTTCAGGGACTCGTAAGAGATGTCCCCGTTGCGGATCATGTCATCTACTATGCGATGGCCCTCGTGCGAGCGACGAGGCGGGCGCAAGGAGAGGTCCCGAAATTCGTTCAGGACTACGTGACGTGGGGAGCGGGTCCCCGAGCGAGCCAGTCGTTGATCCTTGCCGCGAAAGGACGAGCAGTGCTGCAAGGGCGAGACTGCGTCGGTATCTCCGACGTTCAGGCCGTGGCCGTGCCGGTGTTGCGTCATCGCGTCATTACAAATTTCGCCGCCGAAGCGGACGGCATCACAAGTGATGAAATCGTGCGACGCTTGATTGAGTCGATCCCGACCGATCCCGCCGCTTCGCATCTTGCCGATCACCTCGCCCCATTGATTCGGGTTAAGTAGTCGACGCGATCTCGGCAGCGGGAAACGACCGGTCGACAATGGCGGCTCCACACGCATCGCCGAAGACGTTGACGGTCGTCCGAAAACGGTCGAGCAACCAGTCGACCGGGAGAATCAACGCTTGATATTCCAAAGGGAGCCCGACGGCATTCAAGACGATCAACATCGTGACGAGGCCCGCTTCCGGAATCCCGGCGGCCCCGATCGCAGCGAGTGTCGCCGTTACTGCAACGACCATTTGTTGTGCCAGCGAAAGGTCTCGGCCGAGAAACTGCGCGATGAAGATTGCGGCAACTGCTTCATAGAGAGCGGTGCCATCCATGTTGATCGTTGCCCCGAGAGGGAGCACGAAGTCGACCGATTTCCGCGAAACGCCCGCCCGATCAACGGCACACTCCATCGTCACCGGGAGCGTGGCTGAGGAACTAGCGGTCGAGAAGGCGGTCAACAACGACTGCCCCATCTGCACGATGAAGCGGTACGGGTTGCGTCGCGTGATCACCCAGAGAATCAAAGGCAACGTCACGAGCGAATGAATTGCGAGGCCCCCTACGACCGTGACCGAGTACCACCATACGAGCTTCATCGTCTGAACGAACGTGTCGTCGAGCATCTCCTTGCCGAACCGACCCGCGACCAGACAGAAGATGCCGAGCGGGGCGAACGCCATCACCAGCATCACGAACGCCATCATCGCATGGTTCGCTTGATCGATCACCTTCGTGATGATTTCGACCCGTTCGCCGAGAGTCGTCAGGAGGCCGGCAAAGACCAGCGAGAAGACAATCAACGGCAACAGGTCCGACTTCGCAGCCGAGTTGAAGAGGTTGTCGGTGAAGATCATTAAACCAAGATTCTTGACGATGCCGAGTGCTCCACCCTGTTCGACAGTCTCTCGATTCTCTTTGATCTTTTCGGCGTTCGCTTCATTCTGCACGATGGCCTCGGCCTGTGCGCGGTCGATATCGGCCCCCCCTGGTTTCAAGAGGTTCACCATTGCGAGACCGAGGAACACCGCGAGGACCGTCGTCGCGAGATAAAACGTGATGGCCACGAATCCGGGGCGTCCGAGTTTGCGGACATCCCCCATCCCGAGCACCCCGGACATCACCGACAACACGACCAACGGCACGACCAACATCTTCAGCACGCGCAGGAAGATTTCTCCTCCAAAGCTGATGGCCTCGAAGATCCCTTTCAGAGTCTCCTCGCGGGTGGTGAATTCGTCTGTCCCCTTCTCGAACCCCGAAAGGCCGATGATCGGTACGAAGATCGACACGCTGATCGCCAGCACAATGGCAACGATGATCCACAGAGTCAGATGTCCGCCGGATTTTCGGTCTGAGGACTCGGTCATTGTATGGTCTCCAGTGAATGTCGAATGAGGAAGTCGTCCCGGCGACTACTCTCCTTCATGAACGAGGGTGCCGATCTTCTCGCCCGCGACGGCCCGTTCGATATTCCCTTCGACCTGAAAGTTGAAGACCAGGATTGGAATTCCATGCTCCATGCAGTGATGGATCGCCTGGGCATCCATGACTTGAAGGTTTTTATTCAGCACTTCGCGATAAGTAATGTCCGAGTACCGGACCGCATGGGGGTTCTTGACCGGGTCTTCGGAATAGACGCCGTCGACCTTGGTTGCTTTCAGCACCGCATCGGCTCCGATCTCGCGGGCACGCAGGGCCGCCGCGGTATCGGTCGTGACGAACGGGCTCCCAGTCCCCGCCGCCAGAATGACGACGCGTCCCTTTTCCAAATGCCGGACACAACGACGCCGAATGAACGGTTCGGCAACTCCTTCCATACGAATCGCCGACATCAGCCGCGTCGGGACACCGGCGTTCTCTAAGGCATCCTGCAACGCCAGTCCGTTGATGACCGTGGCGAGCATCCCCATATAGTGAGCGGTCGACGCATGAATGGACGCACTCACTTCGGCAAACTGCTTGCCACGCAGGATGTTTCCGCCCCCGCAGACGATCGCGAGTTCGACCCCCATGTCGACAACTCGCTTGAGTTGCAGAGCCAAGGTGGCCACTTGCGTCATGGTAATCCCACCTTCTCGCTCGCGACAAAAGCTCTCGCCGCTCAACTTCAAGATGATTCGTTTGTAAGCCAGTGGCGATCCGTCCGTCATGTTGCATCCTTCTCCGGTCAATGAACTGGTCTGCGGCAACCCGCACGACCAAGGGGAAATCGATCTACCATTACCAATGATGACGCTGCGTCACCACCCTCCGCATTCTAGAGACTCCCCTGCCCCGATGCGACACGACACTTCGGCGAGCACAGGGATTTCGGGGACACTCCCCACGTGACGAGTCCCCCCACTCGGACGAAAGACGCGTGAGGCACGTCGACACGATGCCAACCGGCAAGGCGTGGCCCTCGGCCCGCGTTGAAGGGGCGGCATCGCAAGATTCGTCCCAACTCACATCACACTGATCCTGTTGCAAACAGCGTTTCGACTGGACAGTGACTGAGGAGTCTGAGAACCTGCGGGACGTGGGGAGGGGGTGTGGTGATCTGGTCTTGTTGAAGAAGGTGCGTCGTCGTCATGTCGCGTGGAAGTTTTGCAGAGTCACCAGTCGCGTTAATCACTGGCGTGACGGGCCAAGATGGCTCCTATCTCGCCGAGTTTTTGCTCGAGAAGGGATACACTGTCTGGGGGATGGTGCGGCGGAGTTCGACCTCAAATACCGAGCGGATCGAGCATCTACTGCAAACGTCAATCCCTCCTGAGAAGTCGTTAAACCTCTGCTTCGGAGATTTGGCAGACGCTGCTTCGCTCGTTACGGCGATTCGGACGATTCGCCCGACCGAAGTGTACAACCTTGCGGCTCAGTCGCACGTGGGGGTGTCGTTTCAGATGCCGGAGTATACAGCCGACATCACGGGTTTGGGTGCGGTGAGGATGTTGCAGGCGATCCGAGAGCTTGGGCTGCCGACGCGGTTTTATCAGGCGTCTTCATCGGAGATGTTTGGCCGAGCCCCCTCTCCCCAGAACGAAGCGACGCCGATCAATCCCTGTAATCCTTACGGAGCCGCCAAGGCGCTCGCCCTTCATGTCAGCAGGATTTATCGAGAGAGTTACGGTCTGTATGCGGCGAACGGGATACTGTTCAACCACGAGTCCCCCCGTCGCGGGGAGACCTTTGTCACTCGCAAGATCACCCTTGCGGTCGGGAGGATTGCTCGAGGAAGCAGCGAACCTTTACGACTGGGAAACTTGGACTCCTGTCGTGATTGGGGCTTTGCTGGGGACTATGTCGAGGCGATGTGGCGCATGTTGCAGTTGCCCGAGCCGGACGACTTCGTGATCGCAACGGGAGAGACACATTCGGTCCGCGAGTTCTGCGAGTTAGCATTCGCCCATGCCGGACTGCCGATTCATTGGGAGGGGACCGGATTGGAAGAACAGGGGCGGAGTGCTGACGGGCGACTCCTCGTGACGATCGACCCTCAGTATTTCCGCCCACGCGACATCGACCAACTCCTGGGTGACGCCTCTCATGCGCGGGCGAAACTCGGTTGGGAGCCGTCCGTCACCTTCACCGAACTCGTCCGTATGATGGTCGATGCCGACCTGTAAATTTCACTGGGCGAGCGGGGGACGTGAGTCCCCTGTTTCAGGGCGCAGGCGCTCACCGCTTGCCTGAAATCACTGGCGACGTTCAGGTGCCGAGGCCGCGGGCGCGGAGTTCGGCAAGAACCTTCTGCACGATCGAGCTGATCTCGTCAGGGGCGGGGTTGTTGTCAGCCTGACAGCCAGTGAGGGTTCGCAAGTGGGCGGGAGAACAGCCTCCGACCGGTTGATCGGTGAAGCCGTGGGCCGAGAGTAGACATTGCAGAGTGACGCTCAGTTCTGACAGGTCGTCGCGTTGCTCATCGAGCATCGGCTGACGCCCACTTCCCATGTTGAAGCCACGCAAATTGGCGGCTGCTCGAAACCCTTCCGGGAACTCGGAATGGTAAATCATGGTGTCGAACAAGGTGACCAAGTCGTACTGAATTCGGCGGGCTTCCTCGATTTGCAGGCTCATCGTGAGGTCGTACAGCTTGCGAGTCAGTTCTGGGACAACACCGCTGGAGGCATTGGTTCCGCCGTCGCAGCCGAGCAGCAACATCGGCATCAGGGCGGCATCCCAGCCGGTGAGAAAAGCGAATTCGGGGCGATTGGGCCGGACCGCCTGGATCATCCGGATCATGTGGGGAAGATCGCCTGATGAATCTTTGATAGCAACGATTCGTTCGCACTCTTCGCTGAGCCGTTGCACCGTCGGGACATCAATCGGACTGGCAAACATCGGGATGTTGTACAGGGTGACATCGATTGGGGAGTTTTGGCCGATCTCTCGAAAGTAGGCGAAGACCGACTTCGGTCCCAACTTGTAGTAGAACGGAGCGACGATGGCGACCGCTCTGACCCCGAGGCTGTGATAGTGCTCGCAGCGGGCTCCGAATCGTCTCTTTGACGTTTGCTTCTGCTGCCCCCGCAGAATTGGAACTCAGCCCGTGTCTGATCGAAGCAGCCAATTTGCCGCAATGCGTCTCCGTTCCTCGACCGAAGAGCAGGGTGAACTCGCCAGTCGACCCGTTTAAGGGTACAACCCATGCACTCCCCGGTCGATCAGCCGGTCCACATATCGCCTCAGTTCCTCTTCGTTAATGCTCCCATCCGCCAAACGGGGACAGGTACATGGGTAAAGATGCCTTGCACAATCGGGCGTTAGCGGACATGGCAAAAGACTCAACCAGAAAGCGATGGGATACTATAGTATCAGCGGTATGCTCAGGTAGGTTATCGACTGTCTGCGGGTGTAGAAAACTGCAGGCAGGATTTGGGCGAACAAGAAAGAATCCCCGACTCGGTGGCCGACAACTCTGTCTCTAAGCTGACGTATCTTTGTCGGCACCAAGGCACGCCAACTGTTGCAGAGTTGCCGTGGTGACTGGCGGTTAATGAGCAGGACCAGACGAGAAAGAACATCGAAAGTTTCGGACGGCTTGTTCTGCAGGGATGACCCGTGACAAACCAGCACCTTTGGACGCAGCAGAGCCGCCTGAGGTTGTTCTGAACGAGATCGTTTGACCAGTTGTCGCAGTTCTTCACTGGTGACAACACCGACTCCTTCTGTCGGGGTGAGGAAGGTTTGCAGGTCTGGCGAATGTCAGAAAGTTGCTGTCGAAAGGCGACGGCGATGTCCGTCAGGTCGGGACGATGTTTTTGCTCGGCCTCGATCAACCTGATCGCGCGTTCGGCGACCCCTAGAGCAAGTGCAGACGTGGCGACCGAACCAGTTCCCCCGGCCCCCGCCGCATCACTTGGTGAACCGGACCGTGCAACAAGTAGTCGAGAGGCAGCCGAACATTGTTGAGAGTGACACTTGCCGTTTGCGATGCAGTCAATGCGAGCAAGCGGGCCGCAGGCGCGACCTGGACACCGCAAGTCTCCATTGGCGGTGCCACGAGTACCTGTCGCCCATCTTCAACGGTTCCGCCGGTCACCATCGGGTTTGGCGATACGGCCGCTGTCGCGAAGACGTCCCGTCAAGCAACATCCCATCGCCGTCGACTTTCACCTGAACGACAGGTTGCCTCAAGTGTTGCCGTGTCGAAGGTGGAGGAAATTCCAACAGTCGCAAAGGACCGACCGGCGACAAGGTCGGCAGGGATTCGAGGCTGCACGGGTGCTCTGGGGTGACGTGACGATGCGTTGACAGGCGGCATGAAACTGCGTCAGTACGAAGGTCGTTGTCAAGCAGACAGCGGCCATCTGCTGATAGGCGTCAAGGAGCCAGGCGGTTGTACGCGATGTCCCCCCATCGTCAACAGGAATTGTCCAACCTGTCGCTCCGACGTGTTGCAGCCATTAGAGAATTGAACGTTTCCCCAGTCGCCGTTCTCGTGCAACGACACTGCAGCCTCTTGCAGAGTTTGCAGGGAATCGTCAACAGAAGATCGAGGAACGCGAAGCATTCGATGCAGCAGGGTGAGGTAACAAGGAAGGAGACACCCACGAAAAGCTCCCCGGAGGTGACCCCGGAGTTGATCAATCTCGACAGAATGTTTGAGGATCAGGTTGATGCCGTTATAATCCTTGAAACTTCTTGAGGGCAGTGACGCGGACAGCGCGGCGGCTGGCTTAGCAGTTCCCATCGCCCATTTCGCCGGTGAACGGGTTCTTACGCATTCCTGCTGGAACAGCAGGCTTAGCGCGAACCTTCAGCTTCATCAGTCAGGAACGTTACGAACAGACCCGGACCCTTCTTGCCGAGTTGCTGCCCGATCAGACCTGCCAGAAATTCGAAGACGGCGTTGACGTCCTTCTTCGTAAACCGGTTTTTCTGCCAAGGCAGTCAGAACTTCTGTCTTTGTCATTGCTTTCGCTGACGATGCTGCAGCCGCTTTTGCCATCATGGTTCCTTTCAATGGAATTCGTGTTGATTTGCCCATATACCCCGAGTGGACGGTGAGGATAGTAGAACGGGGTGAGTTTCGTCTGTCAATTCCCGCAAAATTGGAAAGCCCACATTTTTTTACCCTTTTTTATGCCGAGATTTGATGTTTTTCGTGACACATGTCCCCCAACTGCTATCCGAAGACAAGGCTCAGCCCCCAAATGTCGTCTCGAGTCGCAACTTCCAGCCGACTTTCGAATCCTCTCAGCAAAGGTACGACCAGGGCTACGACTCCGAGGTCTGACGGGTAACAATCGCCCGTAATTTGTCCCGACCGTTCGTGTCGAACACCTTGAAAGAGTGCTCCATCCAGTTCACGGTGTCCCCAATTTGAGGGAAGCGTTCGAGCTGTTCTTGAAACAGGCCGTTGACAGTGACCGACTCGTCGTCGTCGGCGTCATATTCGAGCTCCAATTTTCTCGCGAGATAGCGCAACGTCGTCAGACCATCAACATGCCATGTCCCCGGTGCAACCTCCAGGACTGGTTCTCGTTGCAAGAGTCGTCGGGCACGGCTTGGTTCGGGAGCGAGAACGGTGTCGAGCAAATCCTCTTCTGCCAAGACGCCGACCGTCTCGCCATACTCGCTGACCACAACTGCCATGCGGCAATGTTCCTCCTGAAATCGCTGTAGAACATCGGCCAAGGTCGCACACCACGGGACATGAATCACCGGTTCAGCAAACTGCTCCAAGTTCGCAGCCACCACTTCAAAGCGAGCATGCAGAGCAACCACGCCACCAATTTCGCCCGGTTCTCCCTCTTGGAGAAACAAGTAGTCGATTCCCTTCATTTGTCCCACAATGTCCTTCAAGCCAACGGGAGGCTTGAAGACCACATAACTCCCGCGGGGGCGCATCGCTTCTTCAGCGGTAATTTGTGAGAGATTCAATATGCGATGCAACACGTCTCGCTCGAATGGCACAATCCCCTGGCCGGCAGGCAACGACTCGAGCGCCCGTTCAAGGTCATCGGCATCGAGATAGTTTTCCGCCTTCAGGTTCGGCCAAAACGCCCGACGAATCCCGACGGTGATGCCCGCAAGCATCGGCATGATCGGCGACACGATGCGGACCGAAAATGCCAGTGGCCACGCAACCATCTCGGCAATTCGTTGTCGATACAGCACCGCAAGACTCTTGGGAAGCACTTCACCCCCGAGAATCAGTCCCCCAACGCTGACCACTCCGACAATCCCCGCAGTCCCCGTATGACCGGCGTTCACAAGGCCTCGAGATGTGATGAGGCTGATCGCAAAGAACGACAGGTTGACCAGCAGGTTCCAGAACAACACCGCAGTCAGCAGTCGATCAGGGTCCTTGAGCAACTCGGCGGCCACACGTTCTCGTGGGCGTCCGACCTGCATCAGTCGCAGTTCGTCGCGGGAGAGGTAGAACAGAGCCGTCTCACTGCCGGAGAAAAAAGCCGACACGCCGATCAAACCGATCATGGCTCCGAATTCGGGGAGCCAGGGCCAGAGGTTCATCCCCGATCCATCCTTGCCCGTCCGAGAGCGTGGTCAAATTCGCTGATGGCCGGGACCAGCATGGCGACCGTTGTGAAGGCATAGGCACAAAACACTGCGGCGCACACCGCACCGGTATCTCCCTGTAAGAAGCCGACCGTTGAATAGAACGTCAGAAAGGGGAGCAACAGTCCGCACAACATCAGTGCGCTCGAGGCATTCTTCCTGGTAAGAAGAAGTATGAGAGCCAACGCCCCTCCCCCGGAAAACAGGCCGAACACTTGCAACTGCAATCCAAACGATTGTCTCGCATCGACGATCAACATCAGACAGATAAAGATTCCTGCGAACAGAAAGAAAACTGTTCCGAGGCTATTCAGGATTGCCTGTCGAGACGAGTCGTGACTCAACGCCATATGCAGTCCAAGGGCGGCACAAAAGCTCGTCAGCGATCCAAAGCCGATCACCAGAAACAACAGGTCCTCTCGCGAAAGCCCCCCCTCATACCGAAACATCAGCAGCATCAACAACGGAACAACGAGCACCTCCTTGGTGTTGTAGAGAACCCCAAACAGTTTCCCGAAAATGAACTCCTTCGCTGTGACTTCGGTGACCAGCAGCAACTCGAGGGTCTGCCCATCCTGTTCGGACGTCAAAGACGTGACAGACTGGGCTGTCACCAGCAACAGACCGATGATCGTCAGCGAGACAAAGGCGGCGGCCGGTCGCGGGAGCATTCCCAACACCAACTCTTCACTGAAAACAGGCTGACGCACCCAGACAAAAAGTGCCACGGCAATCGCCAGATACACCAGCTTGATAAACAACATCTTTCGTCCGTACGCCCCCGTGGCGATCTCTCGCCAGAGGATCGGCCACTCCCAGACAACCCGGTGTCGACTCCGTTCGGCCACCACATGCTCCTCCTTCATGCGACGTCCCTGCTCGTGAACAGCCTGCGATGGATTCCACCGCCGCACCATCACCGACGTCACGACGATCAAGAGTAAAGCAAGCACTCCGAGAGCAACGATCGGATGCCATGGCGGCACCGGTGCCCCCCCCTCCAATGACAACCGGTCTGACAACGGGTTCAACAGATCGATCAGCCCACGAAACGGATTCAACAGGGCAGCAATCCGACCGACTCCACTCTCCAGCCCGAGCAGCGAGACCGTCCCCTCTGCGACACCAATCAGCAGGACGACTCCCAACACGCCGATGGCCAGCGTCTGAAACGTCTTCTCTCGCCAATAGGCGACGAGCGTCCCCCAACTACCGACAACGAGTGCCGTCACCACGCAAAGAGCCTCGCTCCAGAGGACTTGTTCGAGAGTAATCCCCCCCAACAGACGGATGAGACAAAACACCGGAATCGACAAGCCCACAAGGACCAACACCGGGAGCAGGCTCCCCAACAGTTTCCCCAAGACCAGTTCACGACTCTTCAAGTCGGTCATCAGCAGCAACAACAATGTGCGACGATCCTTCTCCTGAGCAATCACCCCAATTGAGAACAGCAAAGAGGCGGCCGTGACCATAACCAACTGCACGATCGCCATGACGCCGAAGAGATACCGCCCAAAAGTGGCCCAATCAGAGAGACTCTCGACCCCCTTGTTCCCAAACGTTGCGTGTACTGCGGTCCAGGCGAGAACCGCGAACAGAGCGATGTACCCCGACCGCATGAGAAAGTGTCGCCAAGGCCGCGGGCTGGTCAGCAGCGCCCGATGAAAAAGTGGTCCGGCAAACACATCAACCCTCGTCAAATAGGAATACGAGCCCCGCCCGCAAAGTATACCAGCATTCCCCCCCTCATCCAGCGACCCCCGCAAAGACCCTTCCGCACATCATCAGACGCCGGCAGGTTTCCACCACCGACAAAATCACCGCCAGCGAGCGGCGACCGGTTTGCGACTCCGTCCCGAAGCTCAGCTTGCGGGAGATCACCGACTTCCGCAGGGCCTGCGCGGCGGCGTTGTTTGTCGGGGAGACGCCGGGGTGATGCACGAAAATGAACAGGCTGTAGCACCCGTTGAGCAGTCAGCGACAGGTCTCGACGGTCTTCGGTTCACCACAGGACGTTCCCAGGTCGAGCACGTCGAGGCTCACCCCTCGCAAGCGGCGGTAGCAGCCATCGAACGTCGCCCGTACGATCGCCGCACCCTCGAGTCGGTTCCAGTGGTGAAACAGTCCCCGACCACGCCGCTACAGCGGACCGTACTTGGCTATTGCGATCCAACAGCCCGGACCAGCAGGATGTGGGCGTCGTTGGACGTCACAACGCCGTCGCGGTCAACATCGAGCGCCAGGTCTTCGGGAATCAAGCGGACCGACATTTGTAGAGCACTGCGTGCGTCTTCGACTGTTGGTAGACCAGTCGGGTCGCCGCCGCGGGTCGGTGGCGGGGTGTCTGATTCAATCACGATCTCGCCATCGATGCTTCGGACCTCAATCGGTCGGCCCGACGAGTCGTGGACCGCTGGAACCTGCACGCGTAAAGCGGACCTAGTACCAGGCTGTCCGATGGCACGAAACTTGAGCGTTGCGAAGAGGCCACTTCCCGATAGGTTTTCCGTGGTTGCGTGACCAAACCGGAGCGTTGCAGGACGATCATTGTTGGACTCGAACAGGACGACCGAGAGTGCGTCGAAGAGGCTCCCCTGTGCTGGCCTGGCGGTCGGCGTGACGACTTCGTCATGGTAGGCGATGGTAACGTTCATGCTAGCGACGTCCCGTCCTCCGGTCATCGTGACAGGGATCTCGACTGTCCCCCCGGAAAGGACGCGTGCCGAGCCAGCCCTGACAGTCATCGTCGCACTCGGAACGCCCGGTTGCGTGCCTGGGTCTCCAGTGGTTGTGCCACCCGGTGTCGTTCCCGTTGTTGTCCCGGTAGTGTTTGGGCCGGTTGTCGTCCCTTTCGGGGCCGGTTCGTCCTTCAGATTGACAGACCAGAATTCTCCCAGCAGGCTTCCCCAGCCGACATTCTGCCGCTTGGTGTAGGGATTGACTGCGGAGATCCCATCAACTTCTTTGTCTGGAGTTTGTGGCGTACTGAGCTGAATCTGAAACTTCTCGGCTGGTGCTGACGAGAAGTACGCCACATACAGGAACTTCCCCTCACTCTTTGGCGAGATACTGAGGTTCATTCGCCTCGCATCGATGCCGGTATCCGTGAAGCGTGCCCCTCGCTGCCCGCTGACAGACCCCGCCGCCCCCTCTTCGCGGCGGGTGTCGGTACTGAGCGGGTAGTAGCCCGTCACGAGAATCCGCCAACTGTCTTCGACCGCTGGAAAGACGTTGAGCAGCGTGTACTTGCCGCTGGGCTGGACTGGGAATCGAACGACAGCCAAGTAGGTCTTTCCGTCGAGAGTCCCCTTCAGTCGCGAAAACTCGCCGGGGCGCGGCGCCGTTGTCGACGTTGCCACATCCACCATCCGGTTCAACGGCGCATCGACAACATCGATCGCGGCGGCTGACCTCTGCACTCCGTGAAGCGCAATCACCCCCATTATCAGAGAGAATATCAGGTGATAATCAACGAGTCGTGTCAGTTTCATGATGTGCAGTCCTTGTTCCAAATGTGGTCGACTCAAAAGGGTGTCAGGGCTCTGCGCAGGAGCAGTCAGGGGCGCTCTCTCTGCTCGCCAGTTGTTTCGGAATCTGGGACCGGGTCAACGGAAAGCAACTGCAACGAATCGAGAAACAACTTCGCATCTCCGAGGCGAAACGTCTCTGCGTTTCCAACGACACTGATCCTGACAGCAAGATGTTCGAACGGCATCGTCCGGACCCGGGCGACCGCTCGCCCCCGTTCCCAGACACCGCCAACAACCTCAGAGTCGGTCGCGTCAAAGACTCCGCTCACCGTCACAGCCTCGGGCTTTGTGGACAACCCCTTCAACTCTGTTGCAACCTCTTTACGCAACGAACCAAGCACCTCCTTCTGCGCCTCTTCGTTCTCTTCGGGAGCAGGTCCCTTTGAATTCGAGGAAGACGCGAACTCGACGACAGTCGCTTCGAAACGCATCCCGCGATCGACAACAACCCAGCGGTTCCCAATCCGCTTTGCCAGACCTTCTGTCCGGCTGGATTCTATTGGTGTCGATGTCGGCTTTCCGGGAAACTCGACGGTAACTTCGAGCGACCCGGATTTGCCAATCGTCGTGAAGTCGTCGGTGTTGCTGTCTGACACAGGCTGATCATTCAGAGCGAAATACCTGGTTACTTCGCGGGGATCATCAGCAACGATCAAGGAAGTGCTTTCCGCACCGAGCGTGACATAGACCGCCCGCGGTTCTCCACCCGGTCGAGATGGCGGAACCGTCCGTTCTTCCTGAACATTGACTTCGAAAGACCATCGGCCAGGGCCCAGCAGCAGCAGACTGCGGATGTCGGTTGTCTGAATCACAAACGAGACGCGAACCGCTCCATTCGCAAGTCGATGTACACTGTTGGCCTTCGGGTCGAAGTCGAAGGCACCATGTCTGACTCGCACGATGTTGGCAGGGCTCCAACTGGTCTCTTCACTCAACTCCGTCGGGAACTCTTCCCGCCCAAGTTCTGTTCTCGCAGCAAATCGCTGTCGACTAACCGCAGTCGCCTGCTTTGACGGGCGAAGTGAAGTGGTAATGACACGGGGCAGATCGCCCTGCGGCAGCCTCACATCCGCGACTAACCGCACCCGAGCGCCAGTGACGACCGACTCCAAGGCCGCACCGTCTAGGTTCGAGTCGATGGCAACGATCCGAACGGACGAAACAACAGACTCCTCCAGGTCCCTCCCTTCGCCCGAGACGATCAGCGGCTCGGCCGCGAACACTCCGTTGAGGCCGAGACTCGCGAAACAGATGACAACAGCTATCCAATGAAACATAACGCGAATCCTGTACCTGGAAGAGGGATTCTGTCCGCCGATCCCAAACCGCCGCCACTTGGCACCCCCTTGGTGTCAACACGTCGGTGCCTGCAACTGACCCGACGTTCGTTGTGGGGTTGCCTGTGTAGCCGCAATTCCTGTGCCACTAAGTTTCCATCGCCGGCGTGGCATCCGGGCGTGGGAAGAGCATCGTCCGCAAACGAAGAACTCATGGCCGAGTTCGGCAGTGTCCTGCCGGAACGACACACGATGCGCGGATTGGCACACTTCCTTCGCCGCGAGAACCTGACGACCGAGAGCCATGAGTGAAGCACCAGATCCCGTTTCCCACATTCCTGACCTACCTGACTGCGCGCGGAGGAGGTCCCCCTTGCGGTTGACGGGGGCGTAGGTGTAGGTCGTCACGTCTCCTGTAGGCTGCTCGACGCTGAGTACCTGATTGTCCGCATTCCAGACAGACGTGGTAATGTCCCCTGCCGGAACCTCCAGCGACTGCTGATTCCCATCGGCATCGTAGGTATACGTGGTGAGGCCGGAACCATCATCAGTGGCAATCAGATGATTGGCCGCATCATAGGTACTACTGGTGACCGTGAGGCCATCGTCCAGCGTAAGCCGATTGCCGACCGGGTCGTAGGTAAACGTGGAGGAGTTCGACACCAGCCCGGTCCGGTGTTCGGAGAGGAGCTGATTCGTTGGATCGTAAGTGTACGTCGTCCGATCCCCCGAGTCCTCGACCAAGCTGGTCCGATTGTCCGTGCCATCATAGGCGTAGGCAGAGCAATGACCCAAATGCAGAGGTGCTCGATGTAGATAGCGCTCGAACGGCTCTAAGATTGGATCCAACTGGTCTAAACAAACTCAAGCCGTCGCATCAGCAATCCCAAGAGTAATCCTGGGACCGTTCGGACCTTGCAGCGGCAGCATGGCTACCCCATCTGTTTCAAGCAACTTCGCAATCTTGGTGTATCGAGTCGATTTGTTATACGCAGAAATGCCTGTTTCCCTATTGATTGCGGTAATGCCTTGCATAGTTTGCTTCTTGAGTTTGTTAGCAATCTTCTTCCAGACAGCCAAGGCATTTTGATTGTCTGTGCGCCCTGACATCGAGGACGGCTCTAGGCCATTATTTGTCTGCCTACCAATTTGAAGGCTAAGTTGGTCTGGATTCTTGTCGATAAACTCCATCCTTCCCTTGACAGGCAACATTGGCGAACTGACGGTGAACGCAATCTCTCGAAATGAAGACGACTTTCGAAAAACTTCTTCAAACTGACCACGTTCAATTTCCACAGCATCAAAGGGAGGATACCGCATTGCAACAACATGAAGCTTGAATTCCGAAATCACATTAGCCGCGAATGAAAGTAACTCGTTCGGTTGTGCGTAAAGCTGAATCGAGATATCTGGCATCATTTCACCTGTCGGAAGGGACGAAATCCGTTGGCAATTTACCCGGCGGGGTGGCGGGGGCGCTCCGCGTTAGCGGAAGCCCCCGGACGTGGGGCTCACGAATCACATGTCATTCCGACCGTCCACTCGGGAGGCAATCGCCGGGTGCCGTTGTCGAGCAGTTTGACGGTCTCGCGGCCGGCAGCATCGTACAGGAACGTTGTGACTTCGCCATGTCCGTTGACGAGCCGGGTCAACCGCTTCGCTGCATCAAACGTGAAGGTGGTGGTGAGTTGAAGTAGGTCAGGCTGTGCCTGACTTCCTTTTCGGTATTGCTTAGATATGCCGATTCGGCCCAGTAAATTGTCAAGCACGCCCCTGCAATCGATCACCACCAACAGCGACGCCATCTGGTAACCTGACCGGCTGGACTATAAGTCATTTCCCGCAGAACCGAAAGGCGACCGAAACCGGTCAGTCGATATCCGACGTCAAATCGTGGAAGGCAGGCAGGAGCCTGCCCTACGATTACTGTTGGGAGAAGGGCAGAAGCTCTGGGTCGTGTTTCCCGATGGCATAGGATATTTCACGAACAAAGGGTGGTTTCCGCAATGAGCTCTACATCATTCGACATAGTCCGGCTGGAGCGTGGTGGGGAAATTCTATGTTCATCTCCGAGCGCTGATGATGTTGTGAACGCAATGCAAATCGCCTATGACGAGAACGGAATGGAAGGGCCGCCCGACTTAGCACTAGAGTACGTTGGCAGTTCTTCTTCGCCAGAACCCGCCACAACCCGCTTGTTGCTATTGCTTGCCTTTCACCCAACTCACTCGCCACGCTGGCTCATTCACTACAGCATTCCCAGAGCCAATGGTTCTTCGGTTCTTTTGTCGTCTGGGAAAACTTCGGAAATGCAGTTTGAACGAAGAACGGTGTGTGGCGTCATTTCACTCTATCGCCAAGAATGTCTTATCAATGAGCCAATGCTTCTTCGCAGGGCCGTAGCTTGGTTTCTGCAGTATCATAGTGCCTGCCCTGAATTGACTTGGATATCCTGCGACGAGGCCGTGCAAGATGACGACAACAACGCGGACTAAAATAGCCCCGTGCGTGCGTGAGCTACTGGGTGGCGGGGGCGCTCCGCGTTAGCGGAAGCCCCCGGACGGGGGGCTCGCGAATTGGAGGTCATGCGGGCGGTCCATTCGGGAGCATCTGGAGGTCCGGTTTCAATGGGATCGTTGAAGCAGTTGACAACGGGTGGAGCGGGTGTTTCGGCTGTCGGCTCCGACGATGGTGCTGACGCTGGGGGGCGAACGGGTCGAGACGACGCTCGAACACTCGTTCTACGTCGAAGGCCAAGGCTGGACCCCCGCCCAAGACCTCGTCGCCGGCCAACGCCTCGCCGGGATGAATGGCGATTGGACCCCCATCGACCACATCGAGTACACTCGCCAAACCAAACCGGTCTTCAACCTCCGCATCGCCGCCGACCACACCTACTTCGTCGGACAACCCGACTGGTCCTTCGCCATCTGGGTCCACAACGCCTATAGTGTCCGCCGAGCGGCTGATGGGATGTTTGAGGTGCTTGAGGTGCTTGGCGATGTTGCTCAGGAAGCAGTATTGTTAGGACGTTTTGACGACGAGGCGAGCGCGCTTCGCCGTGCTGAGTATCTAAACAATCCTTCGCTTGGAATTGTTCGGACCGACAACCCCAGTCGTGTCATTCTTGAAGGATTTGAGTACTCGTAGGGCAGGTTCCTGCTACTCCAGCCCCAAAGCCCCACCGCTAATCTAGGAAGGCAGGCAGGAGCCTACCCTACGGAAACTACGGAAACTGCAGCAATCATCGCATGCTCCTGTCAACCTCGAGATCGGACATCACTCCCGGCCCCACGATCATAAGCGGATCGGACAACCTGCGTCACGTCGACTCCCCCGTTTGTTGCTCCCTTCGGTCCTGCCGTTGGTTTAGGTTCTAAAACGGCAAAGGCTCGGTTGGTGCGGGGTGCTGGGTGGATTATTCTGTTCTTGGGGCGTACTGTTCGCTCTCTAGGACCTTCTTGGTGGTCGTTGGGCTGTTGCCTCAGTCTGTGAGGGGGGCTGAATGACCGGTTTTTTAGATTGATTTTGTCATGGCGAGTCGCACGATTGAACTGTTGCGGAACATTGGGATTGTCGCCCATATCGATGCGGGGAAGACCACCACCACCGAGCGAATCCTCTTTTACACAGGGGCTTCGCATCGCATGGGGAGTGTGGATGAGGGGACTACGACGACCGACTTCGACAAGGAAGAGGCCGAGCGGGGGATCACGATCTACTCGGCTGCGGTCACTTGTCGCTGGAAAGAGGTGACGATCAATCTCATCGACACCCCCGGCCACATCGATTTTACCGCAGAAGTCGAGCGCAGTTTGCGAGTGCTCGATGGCGCAGTCGTCGTGTTTAGTGCGATGGAGGGGGTCGAGGCTCAGAGCGAAACGGTCTGGCGACAGGCGGACAGGTATCATGTTCCCCGCATCTGCTTTATCAACAAGATGGACCGCATCGGGGCCGACTTCGAACGGACGATTGGACAGATGCGGAACCGACTGCGTGCGGTTCCCGTCCCGTTGTTCATTCCAATTGGGGCGGGACATGAGTTCAAAGGAATCATCGATTTACTCGAACAAAAGGCGATTTACTACGAGGCAGACTCGAAAGGGAAGGAGTTTCGCGAAGAGGCGATCCCCGAAGAGAATCAAGTGGAAGCGGAGTTCTGGCTCAGCCATTTGATGGACACGGTCTCGATGTTTGACGATGACCTGATGCAGTCGTACCTGGAGGGGGAAACGATTGCTCCGCAGCGGATTTACGATGTGCTTCGCACCGCAACCCTGGAACGGAAGGTTCAGCCGACTTTCTGTGGTTCGTCGCTCGACTACATCGGCGTGCAACCGGTACTGGATGGGGTCATGCGGTATTTGCCCAGTCCACTCGACATCCCTCCAGTGAAGGGGACCCACCCAAATCCCGGGAAAAACGACGCAGAAGAACAGACTCGGGCGACCTCCCCCGACGAACCCTTTGCGGGGTTGATCTTTAAAATTCAGTCGGACAAGCACTCCGATCTGTGTTGGGTTCGGGTCTATTCGGGGGTGCTGAAGTCGGGGACCAAGGTCTTGAATCCTCGGACTGGCAAGAAAGAGATGGCGACTCAACTCTGGCACATTCAGGCGGATCGAAGGGAAAAACTGGAGCAGAACGACGTCGAAGCAGGTGACATTGTCGGGGTGATCGGCCCCAAAGATGTCGTCACGGGCGACACACTCTGCGATGCCAAGTTCCCCATCCTGCTGGAGTCGATTGCATTTCCCGAAACAGTGATCTCGATGGCGGTTGAGCCTGATTCCAGTGCGGATCGGAAGAACCTGGAACTGGCTCTCAAGGGGCTAGGGCGTCAAGACCCAACGTTTCGAGCACAAATCAACGAAGAAACCGGGCAGACGATCATCAGCGGCATGGGGGAACTGCATCTGGAGATCATCCGCAACAGGCTGCTCAACGATTACAACCTCAACGTACGGGTGCATAAGCCCCGGGTCTCTTATCGCGAGACAGTGCAAGGTCGGGTGGAAGCGGATGGGGACTTTCATCGTTCAACTCCGAGCGGTGCAGAGTCGGCTCTTGTTCGAGTTCGGATCGAGCCTTATGGCGGTGAAGAGCCGATTGTCGTGAAGAATGAGGCATCGATGGAAGGACTGCCGAACGCCTTGGTGAAGGTGCTCCCGCAAGCGGTGCTGGAGTCTGCCCAGGCGGGGGGAATCGTCGGGTATCCGCTCATGAAGGTCTGTCTGACCATCTTGCGGGTCGAGTATCGGGAAGGGGAGACGACGGAGGATGCACTCCGGGCGGCGGCGGCTCACGCTGTTCAGAATGTTTTGAGCCAGTCGGACATCGGCCTGTTGGAACCTGTGATGAAGTTGGAGGTGGTTTCTCCGGATGAGTTCCTGGGGAACATCCAGGGGGACCTGGTGAAGCGAAATGCCCGAATTCTAGGGAGCGAACCACGTGGGCACTTGACCGTAATGCACGCAGAAGTTCCGCTAGCGAACATGTTTGGCTACTCGGGGATGGTTCGGAGTTTGTCGCAAGGACGGGCGTCGTACTCGATGGAGCCTTTAAAATACGACCTTGCACCTGCTTCGCTGCTGAAGGAAATGCTCGGTTAACAGCCTGTTGGAAATCGTGGGGCAGGCTTTCCAGTCTGCCATGGTGCGGATTGATGTCTCGGGAAAAAGCGTTCGAGATGCTCTTGCCAGATTGGAAAATCTGAACCACGGTCGTTTTTCAGCGGGCTGCTGGGCAGGGTCGGGCAGCGTTGCCAGAGAAACCGCAGAAAATCCGAACGTTGATTGTTGACAACTCGCGAGGGGGCAAGTACCATCCCTCGCTTCCCGCCACGCTCGTGAATTTGCGATGTGGTTGGGGTTGGTCTTTCGAAACCTGTTGAGAGAGGGAGCCTGCTGTGGCTGGCAACGAGCGGATTCGGATACGTATGGAAGCTTACGATCATGCGGTCTTAGACTTGTCTGCATCAGACATTGTCGACACAGCGAAGCGAACGGGAGCCATTGTTCATGGCCCGATACCTCTTCCAACGCGAATTGAGCGGTACACCGTTTTGCGGTCGCCGCATATTGACAAAAAATCTCGCGAGCAGTTCGAAATCCGAACCCACAAGCGGGTCATTGACATTGTGCAGCCCACTGGGAAGACGATCGACGCTCTGAACAAGCTGTCGCTCCCTGCCGGAGTGGATATTAAGATTAAGGCAACAAGTTAACGCAAACTCGTTTGTGTTCTTCTTGTGTTGTCTGTATCTTTCGACTTGTGCTGCTTTTTGGGGCGTGTGCGGACTGGCGCAGAATGCTGCCGGTCGGGTGAAGTGGGGTCGGTGAAACGGCCTCTGCCTCCAGTTGGTTAGAGTTTATTGTGGAGTTGGTGTCGACTTTCGGTGCCGGCTCTGGTGAATACACGGGTCTGTCGATTACTTGGGAAACATCCTGCCATGCCGGTCGGTCTGCTGGGGCGAAAAATCGGGATGACACAGGTTTACGGGGAGGACGGTCGCGTCATTCCTGTGACTGTGCTGGAAGCTGGACCCTGTACGGTCTTGCAGGTTCGCACGTTAGTGCGAGATCGGTACGAGGCGGTGCAGGTCGGTTTTGATGATAAGTTGAGTCAGAAGGACTTGGAGCGACCGGAGGATCAGCGGTTGCGAAGTCGTGCGTCTCGTGCAGATCGTGGGCATGTGACGCAGTTGAGTAGCAAGAATCAAAAGAAACGCGACGCTGCTGGGCGTGAAACGACGCCAAAGGCGGGTTGCGAGCCGAAGAAGTTTGTGCGCGAATTTCGCGTAGATGGTGAGGATCATGGTTATGAGGTTGGTCGTGTGTTGACGGCTGATCATCTCGCTGAGATTTCTCATGTTGATGTCATTGGGGTTAGTAAGGGTCGCGGATTCAGTGGTGCCATGAAGCGGCACAACTTTGGGGGTCAGCGAGCTTCTCACGGTGTGAAGAAGGCTCACCGAAAGGTGGGTTCGATTGGTATGAGTTCTGATCCGAGTCGCGTCCTCAAGGGGATGAAGATGGCGGGTCAGTACGGCAACGGTCAGGTGACTGTGCGGAATCTGACTGTGGTGCGAATTGATAAAGAGAACAATCTTGTCTTGGTGAAGGGTGCTGTGCCGGGGCCAAATGGTGGCTATCTGGTGATTCGCCAGACGAACAAGATGGGGTAGTGGTGTTGGCTTGTTGTTGTGAGGTGTGAGTAGAGTTTGCGGTGTGCCTAGGATGAGTCGCAAAGGCTTGTCGGGCGATGTGAAGCGGAACTTCGGCAGGTGACAGGATGATTTCCTTACCAGTACATAACATGCAAGGTGCTTCGGTTGGAACTTACGAGTTCGACCCAGCGGATCTTGCGTCGGGTGTGAATAAGCAGTTGTTGCATGACGTAATTGTTATGTACGAAGCGAACAGGCGTGTTGGGACTGTTCGGCAGAAGAATCGTCACGAAGTTTCCGGGTCGACCAAGAAGTTGTTTCGGCAGAAGGGGACCGGTAACGCTCGTGTTGGAACGAAGCGATCTCCGATTCGCGTCGGTGGTGGTCGCGTGTTTCCTCGTCGTCCTAAGGACTGGGGTTATCGGTTGCCAAAGAAGGCTGTTCGTGCGGCAACTCGCATGGCACTGTTGAGTAAGTTTCAGGATAACGAGGCGATTGTGCTGGATCAGCTCTCGCTCTCGCAGATTAAGACCAGTGCGATGGCAGGGATGTTGAAGGCTCTGGGGGTTGATAAGCAGAGCGTGTTGTTGACTATCGCGGCTCCGAATGACACTGTGTGGCGATCGGGTCGAAATATTGAATTACTCCAGATTTCCCCGGCTCGCGAGCTGAATGCCTACGATCTGTTGCATCAGCGGCGACTCGTGGTGACTAAAGAGGCGCTCGATCTGCTGCGTGCCGGTGGTACTCAGGGTGGATCGTCTGACGAGGGAGAGGTGGCGTAATGGCCGAGCAAGTCAAGAAGGGGCTGGTACTTCAGCCGCATTACGTGATCGTTCGCCCTCTGGTGACAGAGAAGGGGACGCATCAATCGGAGAAGTACAACGCCTACGCCTTCGAGGTTCATCCTCAGGCGACAAAAGATGATGTACGGGCTGCTGTGCAGTCGTTGTGGAATGTTCGCGTTGTCGGTGTCCGGACAATGAATCGCAAAGGGAAGCCTCGTCGTCATAAGGCTCGCATGGGTCATACGGCTGACTGGAAAAAGGCAATTGTCGAGTTGCACGAGGAAGATCGTATTTCGTTCTTCTAGGGGTTGTGGTTGCGGTTCATCTCCTGTTGTTGGATGGTGTGGGTGTTCAAGGTAAGCTGGCGGCGAGTCGTGCCGGTTGGCATGGATTAAGAAATGTAAGTCAGGTGGATCGCCTGGCGAGACAAATCAGATGAGAGTTGACTGACATGGGTATTCGACAGTACAAGCCGGTAACTCCCGGGCGCCGCGGCGCTTCGGTGAGCGACTTTGCCGAAATCACCGATCGTAAGAAGAAGCGTGAAAAGAATCTGACCGTCCGCCTGAAGAAGGCTGGGGGGAGAAACTTTCAGGGCAAGATTACGATTCGTCACCGTGGGGGCGGGGCGAAGAAGCAGTATCGAATCATCGATTTTAAGCGGAAGAAGGATGACATTGTCGCGGTGGTGACGCACATCGAGTACGATCCGAACAGAACTTGTCGAATTGCGTTGTTGGAATATGCGGACGGCGAAAAGCGTTATATTCTGGCACCTCAGGGTTTGAAGGCGGGTGACAAGGTTCAGAGCGGAAACTCGTTGGAGGCGATGATTGGCAATTGCATGCCTTTGAGTCAGATTCCTCCAGGGACCGAGATACATAACGTGGAGATGCAGCCTGGTCGTGGCGGTCAGTTGGTTCGCACAGCCGGTGCTGCAGCAGTTCTCAATGCGACTGAGAAGCAATGGGCACAGATAACGCTTCCTTCGGGTGAAGTGCGACGACTGCCCAATAGTTGTCGAGCGACTGTTGGTCGTATCGGCTTCAGTGAGCATCAGAAGATCGTGTTGGGGAAGGCGGGTCGTAAGCGATGGATGGGGCGTCGTCCTCATGTTCGCGGGACCGCGATGAACCCGGTTGCTCACCCGATGGGTGGGGGTGAAGGTCGTACAGCAGGTGGTCGTCACCCCTGTAGTCCGACCGGCAAGCTCTCGAAGGGGGGCGGGACACGCAAGAAGCGTAAAGCCTCGTCGAGTGCCATTGTCCGCCGCCGACGTTCACGGCGATATGGTCAGCTCAAGACTTAGTTCTTTTGGGCGAGGGGTTGGTGAATCGGATGGGAGTTTGGTGGTCAGGGCAGTGTTTGGATGCCCTGGGGAAGCGAAAGGCAAAACGGAGCGAGGCGATGTTGTGTCTGGCTTTGGTTGCAAGTGGTTAGTGAATCGTGGCGGTCATGTGTGGATCGCCGGCATCATCGGAATGAATGAGACAAGGTAGAACGCCATGGGACGGTCGTTGAAAAAAGGGCCGTATGTTGATGCGAAGCTCTTGAAGAAGATTGCACGCCTCGACGAAGCGGGAACGAAGGAGCCGATCAAGACTTGGGCACGCCGCTCCACGGTGTCACCGGAGTTCATCGGTCATACGTTCATGGTGCATAACGGCCGGATGTTCATTCAGGTGTATGTCACTGAAGAAATGGTCGGCCATAAACTGGGTGAGTTTTCGCTCACGCGGACCTTTAAGGGTCACGGGGCGAAGGGGAATCGATAGCGATTGGTGTTGGTGTCGTAAGGCACACATCTGTTGCAGTCGGTTGGCGTTAGAGTTGAGTCCGATTGTAGTCAAAGTGTCAGTTATTGAGTTTTGTTGCGTCCTGGGGAGTGTTGTACTTCTTGGTGCAGTGGGATATCGGGGAGCAGGAGTTATCTGATGGCGATCGTCAGGGCAACACATAAGCATGCACGCATTTCGGCCTCAAAGGTTCGTCCTTTCGCGGATATGATCCGTGGGATGTCGGTTGAGGAAGGGGTGGAGGCTCTCCGTTACGTACCGAATCGCGGTGCACGGTTTCTGGAGAAGGTTTTGCAGAGCGCCCGTGCGAATGCCGAGGATCGTGGAGCTCGAAACGTCGATCGGCTGACGATTGAAGATTGCCGAGTCGACGGTGGGCCGATGATGAAGCGGATTCGGCCACGGGCACGTGGCGTCGCGTTTGCAATTCTTAAGCGATTTGCGCACATTCATGTTGGAATCAATGCCCCGGAGATTGGCGAGTAGTCATACGGAAAGCTCGTCGGATTAAAACCTAGAGGATTAGAGGCATGGGTCAGAAAACACGACCTACAGGATTTCGAGTTGGTATCGTCGAAGACTGGCGTAGCCGTTGGTACGCGCCGAAGAAGGAGTATGGACCTCTGCTGGTGGAAGATAAGCGCATCCGCGACTTCATCTCCGCAGAGTACAAGGCAGCAGCGATTTCTCGCGTGGAGATTGAGCGGACGCGTGACTCGGTCGTCTGTAACATTCACTCGGCTCGTCCGGGGATTCTGATTGGCCGTAAGGGTCAGGAGATCGATCGGCTCAAGGCTCGGTTGGAAGACCTGACTGGTCGACGGATGGAAGTGAAGATTCACGAGATTAACAACCCGTTCCGAGTTGCCGTTCTGGTCGCACAGGACATCTCCCAGCAGTTGCAGAAGCGTGGAAGCTTTCGCCGGGCGATTAAGAAGACTCTCGAACAGGTGATGGAAGCAGGCTGTTACGGTGTGAAGGCGGAGTTGTCAGGTCGTCTCGGTGGGGCAGAAATGTCTCGTCAGGAGAAGGCGATGAAGGGTTCGATCCCATTGTCGACACTCCAGCGGCACATTGACTACGGCTTTGCAGAAGCGAAGACAGCACAAGGTGTGATTGGTATTAAGGTTTGGATTGATCTAGGCAACTACGCAGACGAGGAAACTGGCGATGGCGCTAATGCCAAAGCGGGTCAAGCACCGAAAGGTCCAAAGAGGTCGCATAAGAGGTAACGCGACCCGTGGCAATACGATTGCGTTCGGAGATTGGGGGCTGCAAAGTCTCGATTCCGGGCACATTTCGGCTGTCACAATTGAGGCCTGTCGAATTGCAGCGACACAATATATTCGTGGCGACGGGAAACTGTATCGCCGTATCTTCCCGAGCAAGCCGGTGACGGCTCGTCCGCTGGAAACTCGTATGGGTAAGGGAAAAGGTGAACCGGACCACTGGGTCGCGGTGATTAAGCCTGGAACGATCCTGTTCGAGATCGGTGGTGCGAGTCGCGACGCCGCTCGGGACTGTTTTAATCGTGTGGCGCACAAGCTCCCATTGCGCGTTCGATTCGTCGAGCGTCCGAAGGCGGTTTAAGCGGCATTGCCGAAGGGGACGATTTTTCTATCTAGAGAAACGTCGTCTCCGGCGGTTGTGAACAACGAAGATTCCGCGAGCTTCCATTGTCTCGCAAAGTTGATACTCTGGCTGGTTCTAAGAAAACGAGTTGAGCGATGTCTAAGGCGAAAGAATTACGCGAGATGAGCACCGAGCAACTCACCGTCGAGTTGTCAGTGACGCAGGGAGACCTGTTTAAGCTTCGGTTTCAAGCATCGACTGAGAAGCTGGACGCGCCGAGCAATCTGAAGCGTTTGCGTCGCCAGGTGGCGCGAATCAAGACGATTTTGACGGAACGGCAGAAGCAAGCCGCTGGGGCTTAGCTTGGCGGTGTTGAGTGCTGCGGTTGCTGGCCTCTGTGCGGGCGGCTCGTGGCAAGCTGCTGGGACGCGGCTCGTGGTGGCGTAAGTGATTTTCAGAACGAACAACGACAAACGGCAGGCGCAGAGATATGCGGAAAAGACTGATTGGCATCGTCGTCAGCGATAAGCGGGACAAGACACGTCGGGTCGATGTGGAGCGTTGTTCCAGCATCCGGGGAAAATACCATGGGAAGATCGTGCTGCGCGTTCGTACTGTGTATCAGATCCATGACGAGAAGGAACGCCTGTCATGTCGGCGACCACGGTAGAGATTAATGGTGATTGTTGCCCGCACTCGAGACAACAGGAACTGGTGGCCATCGTCAAGGCGTCGACAGATGTCGCACGTAAGGCAGATGAGTTGGCCGCTGAGTCGGTTCACCAATCCTGTTACGCGGCCGAGGGATCTGATGCTGAAGCCCTAGTTGTTGCACTCTGGGTGAGTGTAGCGGCGAAATTGAGTGTGGAAGTGGTGGAAATCGATCAACAGTGACGATCTGGACAAGTTGCAAAGCGACGGACAGTCATGATTCAGATGCAGACAATAGTGGATATTGCGGATAACAGTGGCGCCGGTGTGGCCCGTTGTATTCGCGTTTTAGGTGTACGGGTCGCCGTAGTGCTGGTTTGGGGACATCGTCGTCATTGGCGATTCAAAAGTCCATTGCCGGTGCACCAGATGCCGTCCGTCCGGGCCGAGTGACTCGTGGCGTGATCGTGCGTGTGAAGAAGGGGACTCGCCGCGAAGATGGCAGTTACGTCCGCTTCGACCGAAATGCGATCGTGCTGGTCGATGGGGATGGGAAACCGGCGTGTTACGCCAGCATTTTCGGAGCGATTGGCTCGGGAACTGCGTGACCGTCGTTACATGATTGTTGTCGCGGCTGAGGTTGGTGTAATTATGAAGATTAAGAAGAACGACCTGGTCAAAGTGATCACGAAGCAAAGAGGGCTTCGAGTTCCTCCGGCTTTGAGCAGGCTCCTCGTCGCGTCGTGGAAGTGCTGGATGGTGGACAGCTCGTGATTGTGGAAGGGTGAATCTCGTCTACAAGCACGTCAAACGTCAGACGCATCTACAAGAGTCCCAGAGGTGGACGTCTCCGGTTGGAGATGCCAATTGCCGGGTCGAATGTACGTTACTACTGTGAAGCGTGCGGTCGAGTTAGCGGGACTTGATGTTGTTATAAGGAAGATGGCAGCAAGGAGCACTTTGTAAGAAGTGTTCCGCGTCAGCTCAGGTGTTAAGTCCACCGCGTGCTGCCTACGCAAAGAGGTCATAGCGGCTGGGATGGCGGATTTTCGGTTGTGTGGAGTCGCTGGATTGGTTGATGTCTGAGTGGGTGACAGGTGTCCGGTTGGTTCCCCGGCAGGAATTGGGCGACCTGTTTGTAGTCAAATGAGAATAGGAGGTCGGCGTCGTCCCATTAACGGCGGACGCTGGACTTTGTGGAATTAGAGCAAGCGATGAAGACTCGTTTTCAAGAGATGTACGAATCTGAAATTCGGCGCAACTGGCGAAAGAGTTGGGGCGTTCGAATCACATTCACTGCCGAGCTTTCCATTCAAAATCGTCGTCCAGCATGGGGGTGGGACGTGCCATTCAGGATCGTAAGATTCTTGGAAAAATGGCTGCAGGCACGGCCGCAATTACTGGTCAGAAGCCGGTGATTACAAAAGGCGAACAGTCGGTCGTCGAATTTCAAGCGCATTGAGAAGATGGAGATCGGCTGCTGTGTGACGCTGCGTAAAGATCGGATGTACGAGTTTCTGGATCGTTTGATCTCTGTCGTGTTGCCACGTGTTCGCGACTTCCGGGGTTTAAATGCGAAGGCGTTTGATGGGCGTGGCAACTACAGCCTGGGATTGACTGAACAAACGGTGTTTCCTGAGATCAACGCCGATAGTGTGAAGAATCGGCAGGGGATGAATATCGCGATCGTGACGACCGCGACGACGAATGATGAGGCCCGGATGCTGTTGAAGCAGTTCGGAATGCCATTTAAGAAGGATTGAAGTCACCTTCCGGGTGTATGACTTTCGGGACTGACGAGTTGATGGGTGGAGTGTCGAGGTTGACAATGGTCGACTCTCGTGTGAAGCGGTCTTCCAGTATTTGATTTTTGAGTAAGAGCACGGTTATGGCCAGTAAGGCGAAGGTAGCTAAGTCGAAGCGGACACCGAAGTTCAGCTCGCGCATTGAGCATCGCTGTCAGTTGTGCGGACGCCCTCGGGCCGTGTATCGGAAGTTTACCATCTGCCGTATCTGTTTCCGGAACATGGCCTTGGATGGGTTGATCCCCGGTGTGCGTAAGGCGAGTTGGTAGTGGTGGCGGGGCAAGATCGGTTTGCCCCCGGTTGAATCAGCGAATCGTCGTGATTGTTTTGACGGTGAGCTGAGGGTAGTTGGTACGGAATTTACAGCAGTTTCAGGGTTGGTTCGACCAACTGGCAGGCAAGTTGGCGATTCCAGCTTGAGGAGTAGAGTTCCGATATTGACAGACCCAATCGCAGACATGCTGACTCGGATACGCATGCGGCACGATGATTGGCGCATTTTGTCGATATTCCAGCCTCCCGGCTGAAGATCGCGATGCAGCTTTGCAGCGGTATGTCTGGGACTTCGAAAGTGATTGAGAACTCGCCGCAAAACATTTTGCAGGTCAACGAAAATATGGGCCAGATGTGGAAGGCGAGTCATTCGAAAGATTGATCATCGGTAAGCGGGCGTCGATTCTATTCTGCAGCGGCGGCTGAAGTGATGCGGGGGATGGGGATTTCGATTCTGTCGACAGATGGGAGTGCTGAGTAATCGTGGGGCTAAGGCCACTAATGTTGGTGGTGAGATTCTCTGCCAGGTTTACTAAGTGAAGCTCAGTCGATCGGAATGGGGATCGACAGTGACGAATAGTCGATCGTCGATAGCCAGGAAACAGCGTAGGAACGGGATCAGTTAGAGTATCCATCGATCAGCAGACATGGCCGCGAGTACGTGGCATGCAATCAAATGATCGAGTTATGAGGTAGTACAGCGAGATGTCAAGAATTGGAAAGAAGCCGGTCGCTGTCCCAGCGGGGATCGACGTGGCGGTTGCCGAGAACACGATCACCGTTAAGGGAAAAGGGGGCGAACTGGCCTACGAGTTCCCGGCGGGTATGGAAGTTGTCTGGGATGCGGCCGCGCGAAAGATTCAGGTGGGGCGTCCGGACAATGCTCGTCAGAATCGGGCTTACCATGGCTTGGTTCGGTCACTGATTCAGAACATGGTCCAAGGGTTGATTGCACCGTTCGAGAAGAAGCTGGAGATCGTCGGTGTCGGTTATCAAGCGACTTTGGCGGGACGAGTGCTGAAGCTGCAGGTTGGTTTCGCGAACGTCGTCGAGTTGGTGGTCCCTGACGTGGTGGTTTGCGAAGTTCCTTCGACCACACAGGTGGTTGTCCGCAGCATTGACAAACAGGCGTGCGGCCAGTTCGCAGCGAATGTTCGACGGGTCCGACCCCCAGAGCCTTATAAGGGTAAAGGGATTCGCTATGTTGGCGAACAGGTGCGTCGTAAGGTCGGTAAAGCAAACGCTGGTGGGTAAGGATAACAGGAAACTAAGATGCACATTGAAAAGAGACTGGCGAAACAACGTGTACGGCGTGGCTTCCGCGTCCGCAATCGGTTGCGGGGGAGTGGACGTCCGCGGTTGAGCGTGTTTCGCAGTAACAACCATATTTACGCTCAGATCATCGACGATGTGCAAGGGGTGACATTGGTCTCCGCGAGTACGATGGAGGCGAGCCTTGGTGGGGCGGCGGGTTATCACGGGAACACTGCGGCAGCGGTTCGTGTCGGGGCGGCGATCGCTCAGCGGGCTGTGGAAAAGGGTTTGACCGAAGTGATGTTCGACCGGGGGACATACCGTTATCATGGTCGGGTGGCTGCGTTGGCAGATGCTGCTCGGGAGAACGGTTTGAATTTCTAGGTGATGTGAAGAGTTGCTGGCATCGCGTTTCCGCGATGGGCGACTTGTGATGATGAAGAGTTACGGATCGTGAGTCGTGTGGTGGTTGGCTTGGGTGGCGTTTTGCCAGTCCGTTGAAGGCCCGATCCAGCAGAATCAATACTCGGAGAAGAGCACGTGTCAAAAACATCCGAAAAGCCGGCCCAGGGCCCCGAAAAGGTCGTACAGATACGACGCTGCTCGTGCGTGGTCAAAGGGGGGCGTCGATTTAGCTTCGCGGCTCTGCTCGTGATCGGCGACGAAAAGGGGAGCGTTGGCTACGGCTATGCCAAGGCAAAGGAAGTTCCGATCGCTGTAGAAAAGGCGAAGAAGGCAGCCGAGCGTGACCAGATGAAGGTCAAGTTGGTTGGGACCACAGTACCGCACCGAGTGGTTGGTCGCTACGGGGCATCGGAAGTGCTGTTGATGCCGGCATCGCCTGGTACGGGGATTATTGCTGGTGCGACTGTCCGTTCGGTGGTCGAGTCGGTGGGAGTGAGGGATATTTTGACGAAGAGCCGGGGCTCGAGTAACCCGATGAATCTCGTTCGTGCGACCTTTGATGCATTGAGCAAGCTGCGGACTCGTGAAGAAGTCGCGATGCTGCGGGGAGTGGAAGTCTAATGATTATTGATGATGTCCATCGTGGGATTAATAAGAACAAGGCCAGGAAGCGGGTTGGCCGTGGACCGGGCTCGGGTCATGGCAAGACTTCGGGTCGTGGTCATAACGGCTTCGGCTCGCGACGTGGCTCATCGCGACGACGTGGCTTCTCCGGCGGACAGATGCCGCTGGCGAGGTTGATCGCGAAGCGTGGTTTCAATAATAATCAGTTTGCGACGAAGGTCTTGGAGATCAATGTTGCATTATTGGAAGAAGTCTTCGAAGATGGTGCAGTTGTCAGCGTGGAAGCGCTGACGGAGCGTGGTCTGGCGAAGCGACGGTTCGACGTTGTGAAGGTATTGGGTGATGGCGAGTTGACAAAGAAGTTGACTGTTGTCGCACATCGGTTTTCACAATCTGCCGAGGCGAAGATCGCTAAGGCGGGGGGAACTGTCGAGCGAATTCTGTAGGTAGAGTCATTTGCGTTGCCAGATTATCAGGGCAACTGTGATTGATGTTGTCGTATTTTGAACAATCTGCCCGATCGGGCGAAACGGAGTTCGTCACCCTGAGCCGCTTTCGGAAGACGGCGGTGTCGAGTCCGAGGTCGACTTGGCGGCAGTCATTTGGGGACCGGCCCGCATTGTGGGCGGGCAGAAGGATTTCGGAGTATGTTCTCGCGCCTGTTCGCCGTTTTCCGAATCCCAGAACTGCGGCAGAAGATTCTGCTCACGTTGCTGCTGCTCGCAGTGTATCGGATGGGGTTCTTGATTCCACTTCCTTTCGTCGATCAGGCATCCTATAAGGAGATGCTTGACCGGATGAGAGGCCAGGGGGATTCCTTGGGCCAGATCATGCAGGTTGTGGCCCTGTTCTCCGCTTCCTCGTTTGGTAACGCGACGATCTTCGGCTTGGGGATCATGCCTTATATTTCGGCATCGATCATTTTTCAGTTGCTCGGGACGGTGTATCCTCCTTTGGAGCGATTGCAGAAGGAGGGGGAAGCGGGTCGTAAGAAGATCAATGAATACACCCGTTATGCCACGGTGGTCATCTGTCTGATTCAAAGTTGGTTTTGGATCCAGATGGTGCGAGGTCAGGCGACTGGTGGTGAAAGTGGACTGGTGGTCGAGGCTTTCTCCGGTTACTGGTATCAGTTGATTGCTGTGATGACAATGACAGCCGGGACCGTGCTGTTGATGTGGATCGGCGAACAGATTGACGAATACGGGATTGGAAACGGGATCAGCTTGCTGATCATGGCTGGTATTCTCGCTCAGATGCCGACGGCGTTGTATGGGATGCTGAAGCCCGCTTTGGCAAACGGTTCGCTCAACATTTCGCTTGGATCACCGGCTGGGATCGACAAACTACTGTTGATGGCCTTCTTGTTTGTGGCGGTTGTGGTGGCGGTGGTGGCGATCACGCAAGCTCAACGTCGGATTCCGATTCAGAGTGCGAAGCATGTCCGGGGTCGTAAAGTGAGTGGGGGGACACGACAGTTCCTTCCACTGCGGGTCAATCAAGCCGGAGTGATGCCGATCATCTTCGCATCGAGCCTTTTGATGATCCCGATGTTCTTGTCGGGGGCTCTCAGGAGTTTCGCTCCGGATAGTCAATGGGTGCAAACCATTTCCGGCATGTTCGATACCGGAGGCCGTGGTTTGGTTTACAACCTTTGCTACGTGGTGCTGATTTACTTCTTCTGCTACTTCTGGACGGCGATTACGTTCAACCCGAAGGACATGGCGGACAATCTACGGGACTATGGAAGTTTTGTGCCGGGGTATCGTCCGGGGCAGCGAACGTCGGACTATCTGGAAGCGGTGATGACCCGCATCACGTATGTCGGGGCAGCGTTCCTGGCGATCGTGGCCATCATCCCGACGGTCTTGGCAACTTCGATGAACGTGGACTACACGGTTGCAAGCTTCTATGGGGGGACAGGTCTGCTGATCGTGGTCTCTGTCGCGCTGGATCTCGTTCAGAAGATCGACAGCCATCTCGTCATGCGGAATAAGGGTGGCCTGCTGGAATCTGAGTCGTAGTGGTGTCCCCTTCCTGAGGGCTCGGGAGGTTGTCCCATATCGCCAGTGTGGGGCATTTTGATGGTCGACTGGTTTCCCATCATTGATGGCACGAACCGGGGTTTCGGAGCGGATTTGATTCGCTTCGCTCTTCGCACATTGACGCCGTTCTATGCGTCAGGTGTCGCCGTTCGGAACTGGTTGTATGACCGGAACTGGCTGGGACGCACCCGATTGTCGGTGCCGGTGGTCAGTGTGGGGAACGTGACCACGGGTGGATCGGGTAAGACTCCATTCGTCGTTTGGCTGGCGCGGACGTTTCAGGTCGCGGGGTGGTCACCGGGGCTTCTCAGTCGTGGGTATCTTTCGTTGGATTCTCATGGGAATGACGAGGGAAGGCTGCTGAGTCGGTTGTGTCCCGGTGTGCCGCATGTCCAGCAACGGGACCGAGTCGCTGGGGGACAGCGGGCGATATCCGAACTGGGGTGTGATGTCCTTGTTGTCGACGATGGATTTCAACATCGGCGGCTGGCTCGTGATCTCGACATTGTGCTTCTTGACGCGGTGGTTCCCTGGGGTTATGGGGCGTTGTTGCCGCGCGGGTTAATGCGTGAATCGGCCTCATCGCTGCGACGAGCCGACCTTGTGGTGCTGACACGGGTCAATCAGGTGAGTGAGGCGGACGTCGAGAGACTGCGCAAGACTCTGGCTGGTTTGACGAGTGCTCCGGTGGCGGGTGTCTCTTTCGAGCCGACGAGTTTGAGGGACGGCGTCGGAGGGATTCTCCCTTTGGAGCGGTTGCAAGGGTGTCGGGTGGGGGCGTTTTGCGGTATTGGAAATCCGACTGGTTTTCGATTGAGCATGAATGATCTCTGCGATGCTTCGCGGGGTTGGGTGTTTCGAGCCTTTCCGGATCATCACCACTACCGTGTGGAGGATCTTGCCGAGCTGGCAGCGTGGGGGACGGCCGAGGGGGTCGACCTGTTTCTGACGACGGGGAAGGACATGGTCAAGTTGCCCGAGGGGGGCATTGGAGGAGTCCCCCTGTTGTCGGTCGAGATTGAAACTCGGTTTGCCTTCGGTGAGGATGTGGTGCGTGAACGAATCGATCGATTGCGGACGATGCGAGTGATTGGCTCTCGGTAACGAAGAGGTGCGGTTTTATCGGGGCATTTCACTGACCGTGACGATGTAGACATGTGGCGGGAGGAAACGATGGAGCGGTTACGTGTGGGGGTGATTGGAGCCGGGGGGATTGCGGCGAAGCTGCATCTGCCGGAGATTCAGTCGGTCGAGGGGGTCGAGGTGACGGTGTTGGGGGGGCGTCAGCAGCGTCGTTTGGAGACGTTGTGTCGCAAGTTTGGTGTTCCCCGCTGGACACAGTCGTATGCCGAGATCATTGCCGACCCCGAGGTTGACGCTGTCATCGTGGCGTTGCCGCATCCGTTGCATGTGAAGTATGGGCTGCTGGCTTTGGAGGCGGGGAAACATGTGCATATGCAGAAACCGCTCAGTACGTCGCTCGAGGAGGCGGAGGCGTTTGTGACAGCCGCGGAGCAGACTGATCGAACGGTGTTGTGTCTGCCGGATGTCGGACGGCCGCATGTCCGTCGAGCCCGAGCGATGATCGCGTCGGGGGAGTTGGGTCGGGTTTCGTCGGCTCATGCTCGATTCAGTCATGGAGGGCCGGAGGTTTATTACGCGACGATTCAGTCGATCTTAGAAGAGGAGTCGGACGGAGAGGCTGACGATTTGTGGTTCTTCGATGCGACGAAGGCGGACGTTGGGGCGTTGTTTGACATGGGGGTGTACGCGGTCGCCCACCTGGTGGCGATGCTGGGGTCGGTGACGCGAGTGTCGTGTCGGGTAAGTACGGTGTCGAAGCCGACCTCTCTGGAAGATACAGCGGCGATGCTGTTGGACTTCGAGTCGGGGGCGATCGGGACTGCTGAGACAGGTTGGTGTGACGGGGCGAGGACTTACGGGTTCTCTGTGCATGGTACCGAGGGGAAGTTGGTCAACCCGCCACTGACGCAAGAGTTGTGGCTGAGTCGCCCGACGTCGCGGGTGGACGAGGATGCTCCGTTGCTGACTGTGCCAGTTGACCTGGGAGACGATCGAGCGATTCACTCGCATCAACATTGGGTCGACTGCATTCGAGCAGGGAAGCAACCTCCGCAGACGAACGCCCGCTTTGCCCGGCATGTCACCGAGATCCTGTTGAAGAGTCTGGAGTCATCGCGGACTGGGCAGACGATGGACGTGGTGTCGCGGCTTTCGTGGGGGAAGGGGTGATGAGGGGCCAGTTTCTCGGGGAACGGGTATTCGAGGGGAGGAGATGAGAATGCTGATGACGGTTGAGGAGTTCTTGGATGAGAGATATGAGTTGCCGGAGGGGGGGCAGTGGTCTGAGTTAGAGGGGGGGAAGGCGATCTGCTTTCAACCTCCGGACTTGGATCATGGGACGGTTGTACTGAACTTGTCCAAAGGGGTCTCGCGGTGGGCGGTGGCTGAGGAGCGGGGGTATGCCTGTTTCGATCTCGGTCTGGTGTTGCGTCGCGATCCCGATACGGTGCGATTTCCGGCGGCGAGCTTCTTTCTGACGGGGGACCGATTCGCCGAGAGTGATCGGGATGTCACCGAAACTCGACCGGCTGCGGTGGTCGAACTGGCGTCGACGGCAGATCGTCGCAAGGTGATGAGCAGTCGGGTTTCGGAGTACCTGGAGCAGGGGGTCGAGGCGGTCATCGTGGTTGACCCGAAGCACGAAACGGTCTCAGTCTGGCATTCGGGAGCCGCGGCATTAGAACTCGGCCTGGGGGATCGGTTAGAAGGTCTCGCAACTCTACCAGGCTTCGAGATTGAGGTTGTCGAACTGTTCGCCGTTCCGGAATGGTGGCAGCGACCTGGAGCAAGGAGCGGCGTTTGATTGCGGGGAACTGGCGGGGACTTCGGCTGGAATTGCCAGTAAAGAGGGAATTCGAGCGGGTGGAGGAAGAGTGCTGCTGTCGTATCGACAGGGGGATGCTAGAGTCCGGGGGACCGCACTGGATCGGCGGCAGTCCTCGCGTTTCATCATGAAGGATCCCCGGTGAATATTCACAGCAAGTTTTCTGTCCCTTTCGGACTGATGTTCGGCATCTGCCTGTGTGTTTTGTGCGCTTTCGGACCACATGTTCAAGGTGCAGATGCTCCGGCCCCCTTGCCGGCGACCGTCTCAGGGGCGTCGCCGATTGGTGGCACGAAGCCGGCTGAAAAGCCCGCAGGGGAACAAGGGGCGACTGAGACCAAGACCGAGCCAGCCGCGACTCCTGCATCGCCCATGTCCGAGGAGCAGCCGAAGTCTGAAGAGAATCCGAAGGCCGAGGGCCAGCCGACTGCCGGTGAGAAGCCAACGACGGGTGAGAAGCCAACGACCAGTGAAAAGCCAATGGCGGGTGAAAAGCCAATGTCGGACGTACCTCCTGCCGCGGGGGCAACGTCGACGTCGCCGGCAGGTGAGTCGTCGAAATCTCCGATGTCCGAGAGTCCTGATCCTGTGTCGCCGATGACCGGGGGGGCGACAGCGATGCCCAAGCAGGAGACTCCATCTGCCGAGGGTGGGGGCGAGACAAAGGTTTCTGATCCGATGAAGTCGACCGCTCCGGAAGGGGAGCCAAAGCGGGTGCAACCGGCATCGATTCAGGCGTCGGATGCGGCTGCCAGCGGGAAGACAGAGACGGGAACAGGCTCGAAAGGGGAAATGCCCGAGGTGGATGCCGAAGGGTTTACATCATTATTTCGAGACTCGACCCTGGCCGGTTGGACGGTGATTGAGGGTAAGCCGGAGTGCTGGGAGATCAACGAGGGGGTCGTCCGATGTTTGCGTGCTGGGGGCGGTTGGTTGCGGTCGAATCAGGAATACAGCGATTTTACGTTGCGTTTCGAATGTCGGTTGTCGGCTGGTGCCAACACGGGGGTCGGGTTTCGATTTCCCTCATCGGGCAATCCGACGATGACTGGTTTTGAACTGCAACTGTTGGATGACTCAGCTGAGAAGTACGCGAATCTCCGTCCCGATCAATACAACGGAAGCCTCTACTATTTCCAGAAGCCCGATGTCCCCTCGCCGCTGAAGGTGGGGGAATGGAATGAGTTGGAAATCAGCTGCAAAGGTGGCGATGTTCAGGTTACGATCAATGGATCTTCCGCGTTGCAGACATCGCTGTTGCGGTTGGAGAACGCGAAGTGGCATCCGTTTTCCCTGAGACCGACATCCGGTCACATTGGATTACAGAGTTCGAGTCAGCCGGTTGACTTTCGTCATGTGCGAATCAAGGAGCATGGCCGACAGACGGAGTCGGGTGTGACCATTGTTGAACTCGTGGAAGGTGACGGTCCGGCTGTGGCGGACGGGGCGACGATTACGGTTCACTACACGGGACAGTTACTTGATGGAAAGATTTTCGATAGCAGCCTGGAGCGAGGTGCCCCGGTGACCGCTTCACTATCCCGGGTGGTTCCGGGCTGGCGGGACGGAATCGCTGGGATGAAGGTCGGGGGTCGACGACGTCTGATCATCCCGGCTTCGCTCGCTTACGGCGAAAAAGGGGTTGGGGATATCATCCCACCGAACTCGACATTGGTCTTTGAGGTGGAACTTCGCCACTTCGAACAGTAGCCTCGGGAATAATGATCGACACGAGTGAGTCTGCTGGACTACCCTGATGGGTCGATCCTTTCCTTGTCCGATGCTATTGTTTGTGACAGGCACAGTTCTGTGCTGTCACTTCGGAGATCACCATGAGTACCCCCTCTAACAATTCTGGTTCGGCCTTCCCTACGGAAAACGAGGAATCGTTGCTTCCTGGCGAACGTGTGGCTGCGGCGAGTGAAGTCCCTTGTCCCGACTGTGGTGAGAAGGTTCGTGCCGGACTGGTTCGATGTTGGAATTGTGGGTGTTTCCTTCGAGAAGACATCGCAAACAAGTTTCAGAAGATGCAGCAGGCGCCGCAACAGGTCATCTTCAGTGAACTTTCGCAGACCGAAGCACTCCCTCTGGGTACGGAAGAGGATGGGGGCTTCCAGTTGCGTGTGGTCGAGGCCACCCCGGCGCGGACCCTTCCGCAGAGTGAAGTCTATGGTCTGACCAGTTCCGAGGATGCCGACGACGATGACGGCGACGCGGAAGCATCGGCCGACGCACCGGGAACTGCAGAAGCCAAAGGGGGTTCGGCTCCCTCAGAGACGAAGAAAAAGGGAAATCCCCCCCCAGACACCGCGGTTGGTGGCGTTGCTCACTCGGTGGCAACGGGGGGAGACGTGCTGTTAGAGGTCGCCTTGAGCGAACAAGCGGAGGACCGCAAGCGACGCAAGAAACGTGGCGTTAGTATGAAGGGGGGGGCGAGAACCCCCGGCGGCTTCGTGATTTTCTGTCCCTATGGATGTCAGATCGAAGTTCGAGATCAGCATCGGGGGATGACTGGACAATGTCCGAAGTGCAGGGCTCCGTTCATCGTACCGACGAATCCTCCCGATTACGGACATAAAGAGCGGCAGGTTGAAGAGGCGGCTGTCGCGGCTTCGACATCACCAACAGGGGAGTGGACTCCCTGGTTGATCGATGTCCATGTGCATGACGTCAACCCCGAGAAGTTGAAGTTGAAGGCGGGGAGCCTTGTCAAAGAGTTTGCCGAAATGGACTTGGCATTCGGCCCACAGGGTCTGCTGTTGATGACGCTGGCAAAGAAGAGCGGCGGTCTGTTTGGAGGTGGGGGAGATAAGAACCGGCCCGAAACTCGTGCGCTCGTTCAAGCGCACTTCAAAGATGGGAAAGGGGTCTCCGAGTCACCCGCAGCAGAGTCGCGACAGTACTCGATCGCCGAATTGTCGCAACTGAGGGTCGTGCAGCCAACGGCGACTCCGGGCGACTCCATGTTTGCCGGCATTCCAGTGTTTGGTGAGTATCAAATTGCGGTGCAGATGCCGTTTTCGGAAGGGCAACATCCGCGGTATCTGTCGTTTGGCCTCACCGGGTTTCGTGAATTTACAGCGGCCCTGAATGCGATCGTTCCGGAGGTGATGCTGGTTGCTCACGGGGCTCCGACGGAGGACAAGTTCGTCACGTCCAAGTGTCACTACACCGACGTCGAGATTCAGGCGGTCGAGAACTTGCCGTGGTATCAGGCGGACGCGAAGAGCGGCGTTGTGCTCGCAGGCTGGCGTTGTGCTGCCTGTGGTCTGACGATCAGCGAAGATGGCCGCAAGAAAGAGAATCTCGGCGGAAAAGCTGGCAAAGGGATCGCCAAGGCGAAGTGTCCGAAGTGTACGAACAAGTTCGGCGAACAACCGCTGTATACTCTCCCCAGTCACCTCGCCACCCCCGCCCTTGCGGGCGAAGGTGCGTCGACGTAGTGCCAACGTCCGACGGGAAGTTGGCGGCAGGAACCGTTATTTACAACGCGCAGTATCGCCCCACATCGTCAATATCGGGCGATACTGCGATGATTACTCTTTGTAAATCATGTCGACCGCTAACCCGGCGGCGAGGAGCAGGCGGACCGCCGTTTGGTTCGAGCCGACCGATTCGTCGAGTTGAATCACGTAATTGTCGGCTTGGGTGAATATCTCCTTCAAAGCTCCGGCCCACTTCTTCGAGACGGTCCCGATCTCTTTGCCGTTTTCGGCAATCATGCGGAAGTTCCAACCCTTCCAGTCCCCATTGACCTCGGCAATCTGGACCCCCTCGGCATTCAACACATAGAAGCCGCCTCCGATCGAGAGCACCTTGCTTTTGAACGAGCCGATGACAACCCCATCTCCATCGGTCAGCGTGACTTTCGATCTGAAAATCGCCATTCCCCGTTTGATCGTCATGATCGGGTTTACGTCATCTTCATTGTCGAAGATATGAAATGTTGCCGGGAGCAGCCTCTTGTTGATCAGGAGCCGCAAGACCATGTCGATCCCGCCAACCTTCTCTTCGGCTCGACCGAGTTCTTCCCCCGTTTCGGCACAAAAGATGCCGTACTTTCCTCGCACTTGCATCAATCTCACTTCTTGCTTCACCATAAATGCACGACGATCAAGCATGATTACACTCCAGAAGTGAGAGGCCCCGCTGACGCCGAGACGCTAAGGGAATCGAGGAAGGGATTGACGGTCGGCCAACGAAAAACCGACTTGGCAGAATTCTGACGTCCAACCTTGTCAGTTCGCAAGCGAACAGACCTCAGACGTAGTACGTTTCGACGCAGGCTTGTTTCCAACGGCACTCGTTTTCACCATCGTCGCCTTTCGCGGAGCGAAAGGCGACGATCAGTGCCCGTGAATTCTCCGCCTGGCACGTTGGCGTCAGACAAGTTCCATCCGGCCATCGGCATGTTGTCGCATCGCGGGGCCGACGCTTTCCGGCGGCAACGCATGAACCTGGAGGGCGATTGCATGTCCATCAATGACTGCTTCCAGCGTGAGGAAGGTGTCAAAACGGTCTTCTTCGCTGACAACGTGACTGTTAGGAAAGGCATTCCAGCAGAGGGAATCGACGCGGTCACACAGGCTGTAGATGGCGTTGATGTCAAAGCGGAAGTTGACGGCAGTCGCCCGGCCATCATCGGCCCCTCCCACCGTTTCTTGTTCGCCAAGAAACATCGACACCTCCCAGCGGTCGCCCGCCTGAATCGCTTCGTAGCCGACACGAGCGACACCGCTGAACGGTTCGAACACATCGCTGAGTCGATCAATAGAAGAGGTGAGCCATCCTGGCAATTCCCGGCCCAGGCCCCGTCGGTTGCGACGGTCCTCGACGTGACGAATGAGGTGACGGATGGCGAGATGTGAGTGCATGGCGCGAATGTGACTCCTGTGTCAGCGAAACGAATGGGTCGTTCCCCAACATATCGGGAGCTTGCCGCGCGGCAACGCACAGAATTGTAAAGGGGTTCGCATACATGTCGCTTTCCGAGCCAACAAGTGGGGACGTATGATTCGTGCCGGTCCACATGAATCGACCACACCTGTTACACCGATCATCCGCCCCGTACAGGAGTAATCGGGAAGATTCATCGATCGTAGACAACTTTCCCTCTCCCGCCGCCCCTTCAGGTTTCCATGCGGATATTTGTGTCAGAGTATCTTTGTAGTGGTGCCTGGACCGAGGCACATCTTCCAGCTTCGCTGCTGGCGGAGGGGCGGGCGATGCGGGATGCCCTGATTGCCGACTTCATCGCCCTCCCCGGAATCGAAGTGGTGACGACATGCGATCGCCGAGTCCCCCCGCCCCCGGGACGCAACGTGCATCTCGTCTTCGTCGACTCCCCAAAACAAGAGTCACTCGTGTTTCGTCAACTGTGTGAGACAACCGACGCGGTCTATGTCATCGCCCCCGAACTGGACGGCCTCTTGGATGACCGGTGTCGTCTCGCCGCGAAGCTGAGTCGACGCCCGCTCAATTCGAGTCCGGAAGCGATTCGTTTGTGCAGCGACAAGTGGCAACTCGCCAGGCATCTGAATCAACACCACATCGCCACTCTCCCGACCGTCTCCCCCTATGGTGAAACGCCATTCGATCGCCCCGCAGCGAATCGACGCGACCATGTTGGCGACGACGCGATGACCGAGTCCGAGCACTCGCAAGAGCCGTGGTCGATCGAGGATTGGGGTCGCTCGACGCCGTTGGTCGTGAAACCCCGTTTCGGTGCGGGGTCGCAATCGATTCAGATGGTGTTGGACCAACCTGAGTTATCGGCTGTTCTGACCCGGTTTCCCGCATCACCCATCGAGGCTCAGGCGATCGTGCAACCCTGCGTGGCGGGACGTAACCTCTCGGTCGCTGCCTTCTTCAGAGAAGACCCGAGTCAACCGCCATTCCGCCTGCCGCTCGCCGATCAACGACTTTCAGAGGATGGTTCGTTCACCTATCTCGGCGGCAGCATCCCCCCGTCGACAAAAACAAGTGATGTCATGTCTCGAAGTGATCTGGAACGACGAGTCGACGAACTTTTAAGACAAATCGCGTTGACCATTCCGGGGCTACGCGGCTACGTCGGCTGTGATCTGCTACTCCCCTTCGACCCATCGATGCAACAGGAGTCTCCCCTCCTGCTGGTCGAGATCAACCCGCGTCTGACAACCAGCTACCTCGGCTACCGGAGACTCGCCGTCGAGAACCTCGCCCGCTTCTGGATCGACAACCCGCCAGCGACCATCGAATGGCAACTCGGACGAGTCCACTTCGACCCCCACGGCGGCTGCCGCTTCACCTGACCCCCCACGCCCCCGCCTTGTAGCCGAGTTGCTCCGCAACTCGGCAGCCCAAGTCCAGCTCCCATTGCCCGCTCTCTTCCAATGCTCTCTCTCAACGTCATTCCCGAGCAGGCGGGACGGACGATGTGGGGCGGGAGTCGTTGCGGGATAATGGCCGATGTATTGCCGAGTTGCGGAGCAACTCGGCTACGGGGGCGTCATCTCTTCTCTTAGATCAACTCGCGGATGGGTTCGCGGTGATCGACGAGGAACTGGGGGCGGCCGTTCGGGTCGGTGAGGTGCGGGTGTTGTGGGTCGATCCCGAGTTGATGGTAGATCGTGGCAAAGACCTCTTGCAGGTGGACCGGTCGATCCTCGGCACGTTCGCCCAGACGATTCGTCGAGCCGATGACCTGTCCGGTCTGAAGTCCGCCGCCAGCAAGGAAGAAGAATGAGGCTTGTGGCCAGTGATCGCGACCAGCCCCACCATTGATACGTGGCGTTCTTCCGAATTCGCCCGACATCATGATAATGGTGTCTTCGAGTCGACCGCTGTTGTGCAGGTCTTCAATCAGTGAGGAAAGGGCAGCGTCGAGGGCCGGGAGCTTCTTTCGCATAGCGTCGAAGTTCTTGCCGTGCGTATCCCAGCCGCCAATCGAGAGGGCGACGTTTCGCACTCCGGCTTCGACAAGACGTCGGGCGAGAATGAAGTTCTTATTACTTCCGTCGAGCTTCACTCCATAGCGTTGATCACTCTCGGCGGGCTCGTTTTTGGTGTCGAGAGCTTTGTAGATTTCGCCCGAGGTGATGATTCCGACAGCCCGATCAGCGAAGCTGTCCATGGCGGTCATCATCTCTTTGCTGTCAACATCGCGGCGGAACCGGTCGAATTCGGCGAGTAGACCCCGTCGGCCTGTAAAGCGTTCGTCAGTCATTCCCCCTTCGAGTGCCAGATTCGATCGTCCCGTTCCATCGGGGCGATAGGCGGCATGCACCTGCCCGAGGAATCCGGGGCGAGTCCAACCGCCAAGGTCAATCGCTGTTGGAGCGGTCCCATGGCTGGTTTCTTGAGCGGGGCCGAGAACCTTCGACATCACCGGTCCCAAACCGGGACGTCCTCCGGCATTCTTCATTTCCCGCTCTGACCACCCAGAGTCGGACTGGCGGGAGGAGTGTTCGTTGTTGACACCGGTCAGGGAGCGGACCAGGGCGATCTGATCGCCAAACGAAGCGAGCCGGGGCATCAGTTCGCAGATTTCGACTCCTGAGGCCTTCGTGGCGATCGGGAGGAACTCGCCCCGAAACTCTTTGGGGGCGTTCGGTTTCAGGTCGAATGTATCCATATGAGTGGGGCCACCACTCAGGTAAATGTTGATGATTGATTTCCCAGTCGCTGCCTTTCCGGCTGCGGCCTCGGCCCGCAAGAGGTTGGGGAGCGAGAGCCCTGCGACCCCCAGAGCACCAATTCGCAGAAAGTCGCGACGTTGGAGGCCATCGCAGTATTGATTAGCACGACCGGTGAATCCGAGCATTCTTCCGCTCCTGTAGAGAGATGTACCAATATGGGACAGCAGGGTGTGTGGAGATCACAACCGTGTAGTTTACATCGGCATGAGGGAACGCATCAAGTGATTTTGATTCAGCTTTTCCTTTTTTCGTCAAGGATCTGCCGGTGAGTGATGGTTCGGAGGGGGATGTGCTTCGACAGACAGGGACGTTCGTTGCATGGGTCGACAGCCTCGTGCGGGGAGGCGACAAACTTCTTGAACCCTTGTCCTGAATGAGAGGGAATGGTATTTCATCGGTGCGGAGGGTGGTGGTTGATTCGTCCGTTGATTTCGTCTGATGGTGACAGCCTGGGGTGAGTTTTGGCGGTCTTCATGGATTTCTTGGTACTTCAGGGAGTGTGATGTCATGGCTGGTGTGATTGGTCCAATAATTGCCGACTCGTTGAGCTTGGGGCTGGGGTACGCCGAGCGAATGCTCAAGGGGGTAACCGCAGAGACGTTCGGACGCTTTGCATCACCTGGGGGTGTTGTTGTGACGTCGAACCATGCTGCGTTCTGCTATGGTCACCTCAGTCTGTATGCCCCCCGGATTCTCGAACAACTGGGGAGACCGGACGCCAGTCTCGCTCTGCCCGCCGGTTTTGAACAGGCGTTCTCCAAGGATGCCACTTGTGTCGATGACCCCGAGGGGACGATTTACCCGGCGATGGAAGAGGTGACCGAGTTCTTCTTTCGTGGATATCGTGCGGCGTTGGAGGGATTGCGTTCGGCTCCCGATGAAGTGTTCTTGCAGCAGAACCCGATGGAAGGGCGGATGCGGGAACTCTTTCCGACGTTGGGTTCGATGCAAGGGTTTTATGTCGGCGGACATCTCATGATGCACCTTGGTCAAGTGAGTGCTTGGCGCCGCATGTTCGGGCTGCCAGCAGCCTGACCGTCAGCATTTCACGTCGTCGGGCATCTATGCCTGTCGATCCCTGAGCCGCTTCGACGGGCAACGACGTCCGTTGCATCGAGCACAGTTCACCTCTTTCAGTGACAGTCTGATGGCGGCCATCAAACGATTTCTTGAGTGGTATCTGGGGGTCGATCCTGCGAGGCCCGGTGAGGGGTCTGCGTGGACGTTGCAGTATGCGGTACCGGGGAGCGAGTGGTTTCCGGTCGAGATTTGCGCCGGGTTGATCTTGCTGGCGATCGGGTTGATCTGGTGGGTCTATCGACGTGATGCGGTCATGCTGTCGCGGCGACGTCGTTGGGGGTTGATGGGGCTGCGCATCGCTGTGTTCTTCGTCCTCTTGTTGATGCTCTCCCGACTGTCGCTGCAAGTCGAGAAGACCGGTCTCCCGAATCTTGCCGTGCTGATTGATGTCTCGGGGAGCATGGGGATTGTCGATCGTTACCCCAAAGGGACGATGACAACGACCGCCGATCGACTGGCCCAAGAGGCGGGGCGGTCGGAGACCTCGCGACTGGCGATGGCCCAGGGGTTGTTGACGGGGGACGATGCGGGGCTGTTGAAGTCGTTGTCCCAGCACTATCGGTTACAGGTCTCGACCTTCTCACAAGACTCCCGGCCTTTGGTCTTGCCTGCGGGTGGTGGACCGGAAGCCACTTCGGAGTCGGGGGGGACACTCGGCGTTGGGGCGTTGACGCGCGGCGTCAAAGAGTTGCAGGCCGAGGGATCCCAAACTCGTCCCGGAGCAGCGGTGCTCGAAGTGCTCAACGACTTTCGAGGGGGATCGCTGGCTGCGATGGTAATCTTCACCGATGGCGTGGCGACGACGTCGCAGCGAGACCTGCTATCGCAGGCGGCAGGGACCGCTCGGACTTTGGGGGTCCCGTTCTATATTGTAGGCCTCGGGAGCGAGGAACCGGGGCGAGACATCGAACTGGATGATGTTCGGAGCGAGCCGACGGTATTTCTGGGAGACCCACTCACCGTGCAGTTTCGACTGCGGTCTCAGGGGTATGCCCGACGAGAAGTGGAAGTGACGCTCAGAGAAGAAGGGGTCGCCGAGCCGGTCGCGTCGACACGGTTCACGCTCGCAAACGATGGGGTCTCGATTCCGGGCGAACTGACTTACCTTCCCGAACACGAGGGAGAGCGAACTGTCGTCGTCGAGGTGACGCCACTGACGGACGAAGTCGATGCGGCGAACAATCGAGGCTCGAAGAAGGTGGTGGTCAATCGGGAACAACTTCGGGTGCTGTATGTCGAACGGCTCCCCCGATGGGAGTATCGAGCCTTGAAGCCGTTGCTCGAACGAGATGACGCGATCTCTGTCGATACCTTACTTTTGGATGCCGATCTGGAGTTCGGTGCTGAGGATCGGACATCGCTGCGTCAGTTCCCGACGACGATGGATCAGTTGGCAGAGTATGATGTGGTCATCTGGGGAGACGTCGACCTGAACGCGATGGGGCAGGATGTCGCGGAGATGCTGAAGGAGTATGTCGGGGTGCAAGGGAGCGGGCTGATTCTGATCGCCGGGATGGAGTTCAACCCGCTCAGTTATCGCGGAACATCCATAGAGACGCTGCTGCCGGTTTATCTGGAGACGGAAGATGCCTCGCTCGGGACTGCGGCCGAGACCCCAACGGGAGCGGGGGGGGCCGAATTGCCCCTGGATGGGTCGTTGCGGTTTCGCATCGAACGGACTCAAGAGGGGAAGAGCTGGCCGTTCCTGCATCTTGCCGACACTCCGGCCCGTGATACAGAAGCCTGGAACTCCCTTCCGGCAGAGTTTGACTGGTTGGCCGACACACCCCGCAAAAAGCCGGGAGCACAAGTGCTGGCAGTTCATCCGCATCGACAGGGAGTGCATGGGAAGTCCCCCGTGCTGGCGGTACAGCGTTACGGTCGCGGACTCGTGTTGTATCAGGCGACCGATGAACTCTGGAAGTGGCGGCGACGTGTGGAGGACCTCTACTACGGACGCTACTGGTCGCAGGCGATTCGGTCGCTAGCCAAGTCGCGTCAGGATCATGCCGACGTGGCGACGTTGACCACTGATCGGAGCGAATACGATCTCGGCGATACCGTCCGTCTGCGACTGTTTCTCCCAGAGCAGACGCTCCCCGATCAAGTCGAGCGGGTCGATACTGGCGATGCGTCGATTTCGCTGATAACGGGTCCGGGGGAGCGGCGTATTGTGACATTGCGTCGAGTTTCCGGACCGGCCCCCCTCTTCGAGGGGACCATCGAAAGTTTGCCAATCGGGAACTTTCGTTGCGTACAAAACGAGCCACTCCCTGGCGAAGAACCGGCGACCTGTGAGTTCAAAGTCCAACAGGCACAGCGGGAGTTGGCCGAGCGTCAGATGAATCGAGCCGACCTGATCGAAGCGGCCCGTGTCTCGCATGGGCGATTCTTGACGATCGAGGATGCGAGCGAGCTGGTCGAGTCACTCCCCGCCGGTCGGCCAGATCGTCTGGCGGAGTCTCGTCCGATCCCCCTTTGGAATCGGGTCGAGGTGTTGTTGCTGGTCACACTGCTGCTGGGGGCAGAGTGGATCTTCCGAAAACAGTCCCGTCTGGTATGATGATCAGCACCTTGGAATCGTCGTTCCCGAAAAGTGTGGGGCGAGGTGGAAGTGCTCTCGAGATGATCGTGACGAACGTCACTAAAGTGGCGTCTCCAAGATGACGTAACGAGCGGAACGGATGGCCGCGCGGGAAATGAGCAAGAGATGTCGGCACTCCAGAACACCGTGACAACGCTGAGGCGGCGCATTCGCGTCTTGCTGATGCTGCGTGGATGTTGTCGCGTTGTCGCGGTGGTATCGCTGATGCTCGTGGCCGCTGCTCTTTTCGACTGGGCGTTGCCCATCGAGAATCGGCTCGTCCGGATGTCATTGATGTGGTCGGTCGGCCTGTTCGGACTCATCCAGGTCTTGCGACACGTCATCGTTCCGCTGCGGATGCCCCTGACCGACGAATCGCTCGCTCTCTGGGTCGAACAGCAGGAACCCCGCTGGCACGATCGACTGGCAAGTGCTGTCGACTTCGAGCGAGAACAGGTTACGGGGAGCGCCCGTTCGGAGTTGGGTGAGGTTGTCACGGGCGACAACAGCGCGAGTACGGTATCCGTCGAATTGAAAGAACAGGTTGTGCGATCCGCCACGACCGACCGTCAACTTTCGTCGGTCCCGCAGCTCGTCAGTTCGCGAAGTCTGGTTTGGCCAACAGTAATCTGTGGAGCAATCCTGCTCTCGGTCGGCAGCGTGGTCCTCACCTTCCCCGAGCACTGCGCGATTGCGTGGGAACGCCTTTCAAGTCCGGCCACTGCACCCGATTGGCCCCGACGAACGGCACTGGCACTCTATAACGAAGATCTCGCCAACCTCCCCGCACAAGGGCTACGTTGCGTCGCCGATGAATCGTTCACTCTGTACGTTGCCAACACTCGAGGTGAACTCCCGAAAGACCTCCGGCTCGAACAGCGGCTCAGCGATGGCGAAGTCCAACAGGTCGCAGTCCGGCTGACGGCACTCAAGGACGAAGCAGGAGTCGAGCGGAATTACGGAGTTGCCACATTGCTGCCACGCGTGGGGGAATTTCAGGTGCGAGCCCGCGGGGGCGATGATCGGGAGATGCCATGGCATCGTTTGGAAGTGGTCGCCCCTCCTCGAATCGAAGCCTTTCGGATCACCGTCACCCCACCGGCCTATACCGAACTCGAACCGCAGTCGACCATGAGCGGCGTCGGGCATGTTGAGGGACTCGTCGGGAGTCGCGTGCAGGTGCAGGGGACGACGAACCGACCGTTGCAACGGGTCTCGACGACCCGCAACGGATTCCCACCGGAAGTGCTCCCGCTGTCGTCTCAAGGGACAGAGTTTCAAGTTGAGTTCGACATTGAGAGAGAAGGCCGAGTGGGCTACTCGTTCGAACTTCTTGACGAATTCGGACTCGGAGCCGGTCGACCGATGAAGTACGAAATTCTAGGTCGGGCCGATCAATCTCCCGTGTTGGAATTGAAGTCCCCGACTGGTCACCTCACCGTCACCCCACAAGCCGAACTCCCGCTGACATTTCAAACCGAAGACGATTTTGGACTCGGACTCGCCCGACTCAAAATCATCGGCAACGATCAACGGAGCGAACAGGGACTGAAGCTTTACGAATATCTTCCGCGTGTCGATCGTGACGACCGACCGACAACCCCAGGCATCGGGGCGACGGCCACTGCGTCGACCTCCGCGACGTCGACAGACGACACGGGACAGATGTTGCGTCAACTCGAGATTCAACGCATCTGGTCTTTGGAAACGAACAAACTGCAACCAGGCGAAGTGGTCGAATTTCAGATTGAATTGGCCGACCTAAAACGCCCGGAACCGAACATCACTCGCTCGTCGGTCGGATCGTTGACAATCCTCACCGCTGCCGAAAAGCGACGCGAACTCCTGTCGCGTCAAGGGGGGATTCGGCAGTTCATCGAGCGCTCGTTGCAGCGTCATCAACCAGCTCAACAATCGGTCCGGGAACTCCTGACACAGGCCGAGACCGTCGGTCGATTGCGGCCTGAAGATGTCACGCTGCTTCGACAGGCCGAGCAGGAGAACCGCCGCATCCTCGCCGACATGAACGACCCCCGAGCCGGTCTCGATGCTCAACTCGGCAGCATCCTCAACGAGTTGCAATGGAACAAGATTGTCGACTCGTCGACGACAGAACGTCTCACCCGGTTTCGACAGCAAGTCGCGATACTCTCGGCGACCCAACTCCCCGAAGTCGGGCAGTCTCTCGCGGCGGTCCGTCGCCTGACAAGCAGGAACCTCAAGGAGGACTTAACCGATATCGACCGCAGCGATGCCGACGTCATGACTCGTTCGTCGTCCCCACCATCCGACGCGTCTGCGGAGTCGTCAGCAACCAGCAACTCGACTCGAGGCAACTCTGCAGGAAGCGGCGACACATCGCTCGTCGAGCCTCTTCGGCGGGCGAGCGACACGCAGCAAATCGTCACCATCACTCTCGAATCGATGCTCGCGGAACTCAGTGAGTGGGAACAGCGACACGATGCCAGCAGCGGACTCAGCGAACTGCTCGCGACGCAGCAACGAATTCATGACGAGACTCAAAACACCGGCAGCCGGACGATCTCGCGTCGCATTGACGAACTCTCGCCGCAAGACCGTGCCGACCTCCTGCGACTGGCCGAAAAGCAACGTCAACTGGGGCATCAGTTGCAGCAGCTGACGGACAATCTTGCTCGGGATGTTCGCAAGAGTTCGTCACCATCCGCCGAAGCGGAACCGCAATTGGCCGAGTTGGTTGACCAGTTGAAGCAAGCTGGTTTAGCCGGTGTCGTGCAAGCCGCCGCCCGAGCCATCGAAGGGAATGCCGTCGGCGAAGCGGGACGTCTCCAACAAGAATTGATCGCCCAGTTGTCGCAATGGACAGAGTCGCTGCACAACATCGATCAACCCGATCTCGCTTCCGATCTCGAAGCAATTCGCGGGGCTCAAGAAGAGACCGAGACCCTCAGAAAGAAACAGGAAAAGCTCCGAGCGGAGGTGGCGGCCCTTCCCCCCTTAAGCGAAGACGCCGGTCGGGCCGAGCAGTTACAGACGCTGCAAAAGCGTCAGCAGGAGTTAGCCGAAGAACTCTCGGGAATGCTCTCTCGATTCCGTCGACTCGCGTTGGAAAAGGTGTCAACAGCCGCAACCCGCGGTGCCGCCCGCATGACCGACGCCAGTCGCGCACTGGAAAACGGAGAGGGTGCGAACGCGCTTCGACAACAGCAGGAAGCACTCGACGATTTACTTCAGGTCGAGCGAAATCTCGCCGAAGCCGAACAACAACTCGCTGCCGCTCAGACTCAGCAGCAACTCGCGTCGCTTTCCGAACAACTGCGTGCCATGCAGCAACGACAGCGGGAACTTCAGCAGCAAACCGCCACTCTTCAGGAGACGCTGACTGCCGGGGGCCGCTGGAATCGAACGCAACTCAAAGAGGTTCGCGACGTCGCCCAGCAGCAGCGAGAACTCACCACAAACACCGCAGACCTGGCTGATCGTCTCCAACAGATCACCCTCATCCAGACGTCGCTCGAACAGGCCCGTGTGGTCATGGACCGAGCCGCCACTCTCCTCGACAACCGACAGACCGACGCCATCACTCAGGGGGAACAAGCGACCGCGGTTCGCTGGCTCGAACGGTTGCAACACGCACTCGATGCCGACACCGCACAGGTCAACGCCACTCCTCCCGACGGCAACGGCAACACCGACGCGACGAATCCCCCCCCCACTGCCGATGGGGAGACCGACTCTCTCGTGATGGAACTGCGACTCTTGCGGGAAATGCTCGCCGAGCTGTCGACACAGACCGCAGAAGTCGCCAAGCAACAGGTCGAAACCGGTGACTCGACCGAGTTGCAACAGCGTCGCCAACAGCTATCGGCCGAGCAATCGGTGCTAACAGAACTCGCATCCAAACTGCTCGAGCCACTCCTGCATCCCCGTAATTCCGCCGGCATGATCACCCCGACCACTCCCCCCACCGAGACAGGCGGTACAAAATGAAGACCCCATTCTCGAACATGTTTGATCGTCCGCTCTCATCGCTTCTTGGAATGGTGTGCTGTCTCTCCGTTTCCCTTCTGACCCAGGCCGACGATGGAACCGCTCCCGCAAAGGGGACGACTTCAACCGCGCTCCCCGAGACCCAGAGTGAAGTGGAGAACACGACTCAGCCGCCAATGAAAAAGCCGACGCTACGAGAAAGGCTCGATGCGGAGTTAGGGAACGAGTCGACGACTCCGCCGGTCGACGCCGCGACGCTGGCTCGACGCGTGCAGGAGTCGATGACTCAAGCCCAGACAGCGGTCGCCGGGAATGAACTGGGCAAAGCCGTCGAACAACAGGCCGCAACACTTCGGGCACTCGACGAGTTGTTGGCCGGTCTCAACACCGACAGCCCCCCGTCGGAGTCTTCCTCCGGCGTCTCACGTACCGAGACCGCCGGCATCACCGACACCCCCTCGCCGATGCAAGGGGACGGAGCCCGCAACGCCAACAGCAGCCAGGCGACCGAGTCCAATCCGGACGCCCAGGGCCCCGCCACGCCAGCCCAGCAAGCGGCCCAACGCCGTCGCCTCGCGACCTCCGTCTGGGGCCATCTTCCCGACCGCATCCGCGAACAACTCCAGGGGAGCTACCGCGAACGTTACCTCCCCGAATACGCCGACCTCGTCGAAGACTACTACCGCTCCCTCTCCGAAGTCCCAACAACAAAGACTCCCTGAAGTTCGAGGGATCTAAGACTTAAGACGACACAAAGAACACCCACTCAAAGCCCCCCAACCACGTCGGGGGGACCACTGCGATTTCGATCTCCTATCTGTTTGCAAATCGCCGCAGTGGGGATCATGATGCAGGGAACTCTTCGAGGATGTAAACTATGCGACCGACGCTCCAAGAACTCGGGATCGATCAATTGAGCAGTGCCGAACGCCTCCGTTTGATCGGCGACATCTGGGACAGCCTCTCACCCCTCACCGAGACGGAGGTCCCCACCAGTCACCTCGAAGAACTCGACCACCGCCTCGACGACGCCAACGCATCCCCCGAAACCTCCCGGCCCTGGAACGAAGTCCGCTCAAAACTCTGGGGCGAAGAGTGAAGCTACCGCTCCAGATTCGCCCGCAGGCAGAAAGAGACTTGACCGAAGCCCGGGACTGGTACAGCCAACAAGCCCCCGGGCTTGAAGTTTCGTTTCTGTCTGAGGTGGATGTCGTATTCGATCGCATCCAACAGAATCCGCACCTTTATGCGGCAGAACATCGGAGCGTTCGTCGCGCTTCGTTAGGACGGTTTCCCTACATTGTCTACTACCGAATCGATGCATCGAGTATCGAGATCATAGCCGTGTTGCACGGAAGTCGACACCCCCACCACTGGCAGTCACGCTCCTAATGCCCCATTGTCACACAACCCAAATGATGTCGGCAGGTGGATCAGTTTCGGAATACATCTAACACCCACTCAAGGCCCCCCGACCGCTTCCGGGGGACCACTGCGTGGTCTAACAAAACATCGTCAATAGAGGGCACAATGGCGGATGGCTTGATCGGTGATGAGAGGAAGACGCGGTTTCAACCCCAACGACGGCACTTTGTTTGGACCGGGGTGCTGCTGCTGTTCGTGTTCCTCGGCTGCTGGGGTGTCAACCTGTTGACCGATGTCCCGCTCGTGGTCTCGAAGGAGACAACCTTCATCACCAGCCCCCTCACCCCCGATGGCAAATACGTCGACTACTTCACCGCCCTCGAAGAATGGCGCTACCCCCCTGGCATGAAAACCGACCAGAACGGTTACCGCCTCATCGTCCGCGAACTCGGAGTCCCAAAAGACTGCTCGCCCGAAGTACGCGCAGATGTTTATGAGAAACTCGGCCTTGACCCCTTAAAGCCGCCGACACTGACGTTTCAAGAACCAGAACCCTTCCTCCGGCAATACCTCACGACCACTCAGGGGACGTTCGAGTACGAAGAACTGAAACGACTCACCGATCAAGTTGAGGGAAACTGGACGCTCGCCGACTTACCAATGATGGAAGCATGGCTCAGCGAGAACGGCCCGGCACTTGATCTCATCGCTGTTGCAGTTCGCTTGCCAGAGTTCTGTGTGCCACTTTCCGTAGTTAACGCCCGGTCGCAAATGATTATCGATGTTGCGTTGCCGGAGTGCTTCCGCGCACGTCCCTTCGCTCGAAGTCTGATCGCCCGTGCCAAGTATCGGGCTGCAACGGGTGACATTGACGGCGCGATCCACGATGTCAATACGATTCAACTGCTGGGGCGTCGTTTTGGCGTCAGAGGGTTAGAGGTCGAAGCTCTCGTTGGGATTGCCATCGAGTCGATAGCATATGGCGCGGGCGCCGCAGGATCGCTCGACCATCCACCGACGACAGCCCAGCTGCAGCAACTGGTCGACAACTGTAACGCACTTCCGAAAGGGGCAGAACTGGAAGACGTACTTCTGTCGGAACGCTATGTCGTTTGTGATACCATTCAATCGCTGTCTCAACGAGTGGACGCGTCTGGCGTTTTGTATGTTCCACTGGTCGATGACTTCAGCAACCTTCGCAAACTCGGGATCGGCCTAGACTGGAATATCGTTGCCAGTCGAATGAACGAGAACTTCGACACTATGCGGCTTGGGGGGAAGCCCGTTTTCCCACCGTTGTCGTTTACAATTGCGATACGGCGGCCGAGGTCGGTTGTTGTCGGGGACTACCTTGCTTGTGTACTTCTCCCGACCATCTCATCAATCGAAGGCGCATTTGGAAGGCGTGACTGCCAAGAACAACTGTATCGCATCTCGCTAGCGATGCTGCTGTATGAGCGGGAGCATGGGACGTTGCCGCCGGAGTATTCGGCGGATGAGACAGGACGACCGCTGCATAGCTGGCGGGTGTTGTTGCTTCCCTATTTGGGCGAGAAAGAACTCTCTATGAAGATTCGCCTCGATGAGCCTTGGGATAGCTTGCATAACCAGCAGTTCCACAGGGCTGCTGTTGATGTTTATCAATGCCCCTTAGCTCATTCCCAACCAGGGGAGACAACCTATGCGGTCATCAGTGGGGCGACGACGGCGTTTCAGGGGGCGACCGGAAAACGACTTGACAGCTTTGGCCCGAAGAGTGGGCAGATGGTCCTTGTGGCCGAGCGAAACGTCGCTGCCTGTTGGATGGACCCGACGCAAGAAATCCCGCTCGCCAACGCCCAACTCGGCATCAACCAAACCACAACCCCCGGCCTCGGTAGCCCCCATCCCGGCGGCGCCCATTTCGCCCTCCGCTCCGCCGCCGTCACGTTTCTCAGTCAAAACATCCCCCCCGAAACGCTCCTCGGCCTCCTCGATGGAACCACCGACAAGATCGAGTAGAAGCTCATCACGGCTGGTTGGCACCGGCGAAACGTCTGAGTTTCGGTGCCACTGGTTTTGACAGTTCATGTCGGTCAGGTTCCTGCCTGACTATCTCCAGGGATTGTTGATGGCAATCGAGCTGACATGCACGGTGAGTGGGTGTGTTTCGTTTCAAGACGCCTAATTGCTTATTGAACCCAACGTGTCAAAAGCAGTGAGTCGAACGACGGGCCGCGCCCCTGCTTCCGCAGCAACAGAGCGACGAAACACTCACGCACAGGAAGTCTTTCAGGAGACTGATCTACGAAGACACAAAGTTTCACGATGCTCGTGTGTGAGAAACCCGCCCGCGCGGTTCGGAGGGACGGGAGTCCGAACCCAATCGGACTTCCTTACGGGTATTGAAAACTGGGCCTGCACGCTACTATGCTTGGTGTGGTTTTGAAACGATCTCTAGACTCGTGATTGTGTGCGGCGATCGTTTGCACGAATCAACAACTCGAAGGGGTGCATCAAGATGAGCGTCTCGCGCTTCGTCGGCCGAGCAGCATCGCATGGCCGACTTCTGGTTCTGCTTGTCGCAGTGCGGCTTGGGGTGCCGTCCAACCTCTATGCCATCTGTGGTCTTGATGGTGCTGTCCAGGAACAACTGCAAAGCGTTGATGATCCGCAAGCGTTGCGTGCGTTGACGTTGAAGATTCGTCTGCATGGTACTTGCTCGGCATGCCATATCGCTCGATATGGCGGACCTCGCAACGAATTTGGCAGTGCCGTCAACACGCTGCTGACTGTCGGCGATCGGGAGAATCGGGTCGTGCAACGCGATGCGGGACGGCGGATAACGGACCTCTTGGCCGATCCGTCTCGCCCCGATTCGCCAACGTTCGGAGAGTTGTTCCGGCTGGGGCGATTCCCGGCGAACTCGCTTCAGAACGCAGAGCCCCCCTTGCCTCAGGCTCAACCCCGGACGCCCGAGAACATCACGCCTGAGCAGGCGAAGGAACTCGTCAACAAGATCGAAGCGGAGTCCCGCTTCGGTATTCTGCAACTCAGCCGAACCGAAGAACTCACTCCCGAGACAGCCTCGGCCCTCGCAGAGTTTCGGGGCGAGATGTTGATTCTCGGAATCCGATCAATTACGCCAGAGACAGCGGAGGCACTGGCGATGAGTCAAGCCGAGACACTCTGGCTGCACTCGCTGACGTCCCTCTCTCCGGACGTTGCCGAATCGCTGGCGAAGCTGCGCGGCCATTTAGTCCTCACGGGATTGACTCAACTCGATTCGGTATCACTTGCGGAGAAGCTTACGAGACGCCCGGGGGCCTTGTCCTTTCCCTATCTGAAATCTCTCACGCCGGAGATCGCGACCGCGCTGGCCAAGAGCGAACGAAGCCTGACACTTGCAGGGTTGACCGAGATCACGCCAGAGGTGCAGGACCGTCTCGCCCAAACCTTTGGTACGTTGTCGTTGCCCAATCTAAGGTCTCTCGACTCTCTATTGCTGGCGCAGAAACTGGCGGCTGTCACCGTCCTTCTTCCGAAATTGGAAAAGTTGACGGCAGAACAGGTGCAACAGTTCATTGGATTCAAGGGGCAAAGTAGCTTCTGGGGAGGCGTTGCCTTGCCGTTGGACGCGATCACACCGGAGACGGCCAAGGCGATGACGGCGACGAGCCTGAAGGGCATCAGCCTCACGCTCGTCGGGAACAAACTCGGCTCGAACGAGATCTTAGAAACGCTCTTGGATTCTTCATTGAAGATTACGTTGCAAGACGTCGAAGAACTGTCGCCCGACCAGATTCGCATCGCGTTCGAGGCGCTCAACGGTACATCCCGAACCGGCCCATTGGACGTCCCGCGTCTGAGTCTGCCAAGCTTACAGAGACTTGACTCGGCGATCCTTGCGGAAGCTCTCGGCGGAAGCACTGGCTTCAACTTTCCAGGAGTCACTTCGATCTCGCCGGAAGCCGCCGCGGCTTTGGGGGCACTCCCAGAGAAAGAGTACATCGGCCCTCTCGGGCAGAAGATCATGGGACCAAGCGGCAGCCTTTCTTTCCCAAGCCTACGGGAACTCTCCCCAGAAATAGCTCGGCTGATGCTCAGGAAGCGTTGGGGATCAATCTCTCTCCCTGCATTACAGGACGTTTCTTTGGAAACGATTCGGCTGCTGGCGAAGCAAACGCCCAGATTGACTCTAGGGATTTCTGGGTTGCCTCCCGAATTCGCCGGGGCGTTCGCAGATGCACCGACCGAATGGACATTTGGAAACGGTACCATCGCGTTTCCCTACGTGACCGAACTTGCTCCGGAAGCCGCCAGAATCCTTGTGGAATCGCTCAACCTCAATCGAGGCGTCGGCTTCATCGGAGGTAACGTGCGAGTCAGTCAATCACCAAGGTTGATCTTCGGAGGCGAACAAGGTCGCACGGCATCTGGCTTTCCCACCCTGTCCCCGGAATTGGCGAAGGAGTTGTCGAAGTATGAAGGGAGTCTGGAGATTCAGGGACTCGGCGAGTTGCCCGACGAATCGGCTGCCGCACTCGCTTCTTTTCCCGGCCCCTACTTGGTCTTGTCTGGCCCTTTCTCCGAAAAGCTATCCCCTGCTGCGGCTGAGTCCCTTTCCAAGACTCCAGGAGTCTTGCAGCTTTCCTTGCGGAGACTCGACTCCGTGCCGCTCGCCCAACGGTTTGCCCAGCAAATCAATTGGACCCTATACGACGTGGAGACCGTTTCTGCAGCAGCCGCACCAGTGCTGAGCAAGTACAAACAGTTCTTTAACCTGCGCGCCCTGACGGTGCTCGATTCACCAGAGTTGGCGAGGCGATTCGTCGAGGGCAATACCACAGGAAACTCCATCACGCTCCCCGCGCTGACGACCCTCTCTCCAGAGGCCGCACAAATCCTCGGGGCAGGATCAAAGTCGCTCTACCTCGGCTTGACGGTACTCGATTCGCCCGAAACGGCGCTGGCACTAACAAAGTCGCGGTCGAAAGTGGCGCTCCCCAGGCTCCGAGCCATCACGCCTCAGGTGAATGTCATTCTTCAGGAAGCCCCGTCGATTGAAGTGCCGCCTCTGGAATCCCTGTATCTGTTGACCGAACGTCGCCTGAATCCATGAGAAGAGGTGCTGCCGTGGCGTTGGAATCCTGTTTGCGAAGATGTGTCTTCGCCTTTCTGATCGCAGCATGCGCGAACGTTGACGTCACCGCAACCGCCGATGACGTCACGCGAAAGCAGACGGAAACGCTCGTCCGACAGCTTGGCTCTGACTCGTTTCGGACTCGCGAAAATGCTGAAGACGAATTGTTGAAACTGGGCTTGCTATCGAAGGCAGCTTTGTTCGCCGGCATGAACAGCCAGGACAACGAGACCGCGTTACGCTGTCGTCGCATCTGGAGTGTCATACGAATTGACGCGGGCTTGCAGCAAGGTTGGGAACAACTCCGTGAGATCATTGGCGATGCTCCAGAGTCTCGCGAATTCTTTGATCAGATGTTCCAAGCGGCTCCCGAATACTGGTGCGGATTTGTCGAATCTCCCAAAGAGGCACAGACGCTGTTTGAAGAGCGTCGAAAAGAGTTGCAAGAGCAGTTGAGGAAAGGAAAAGGAGGCAACTGGGAAGCGGGGCTTGCCAATCTGTTGCATGCCGGTGTTCGAGCGAAAACAGAAGCCCCCCAAGAGGAACTCCCTCGCGTTGACGAATTGCTGTGCTTGGGGCGATCTCAATTAGCTCTTGAGAGTCGAGAGCCGTTACGCAGACTGCTGAAAGAGTGGAAGTCCAGAACAAATGCCGATGGGCCCCCGTTCGATCGCTTGCTGCTGGCGCTCCGCGAACGACAACCGCAAGCCGCCGACATCGCCCGAGAGCTACTTCGCGACAGCAAGACTCCCGCCAAACAACGTCAGTACGCGCTGTTGACATTAACGAACACAGACAACGCTGAAGACGACAAGTTGATCGACCTCGCTCTTGAAGATTCCTCTTCATTGGACATGCTGTTTTCGAATGGGATCCTCATCACATCACAACTGCGTGACGTTGCCCTGGCTGTCAAGATTCATCGAAAAGGCCTGAACCCCGCAGACTTCGGCTTCAACTCGTTGCGTCCCGATGATTTAACAACCTATTCGCTTCCATCGCTAGGATTTAGCGATTCCACAGCACGCAACGAAGCCTTCGAGAATTGGTCCGCATTCAACAGCCAACCGCAGCCACAGAAGAGCAATTGATCGAAGTCACAACACGACAGACGTCAAGACCGCAGGGTGCCCCCATTCATGTCGGTCAGGCTGCTAGGAATTGTTGATGGCAAACGAGCTTTCATGCAGGGTGAGCGGCTGTGCTTCGCTTCAAGAGGCCCAATTATTCGTCGAAGACAAAGTGTCAAAAGCAATCAGTCGAACAACCAGCCGCGCCCCTGCCTCCGCAGCAACAGAGCGACGAAACACTCACGCACAGGAAGTCAAGCAGGTGCCCAATCTAAGAATACTGAAGCCGATGAGTCTTTGAGTTATCCTGCTTTGGCGGCCTGTGGAAAAGCTAATGTGGGGTTGCTTTTCAATGGACTGTCGGGGGGGGGGCTTAATTGGCGTTGTGGGGCGATTCGTTGAGTGATCGGTGGTTGTTGTAGGTCTCGGCGAATTGAGTCGCTGCTTCCTGCCAGCCCATGTCATCGACCGATTCGGGAGCGAGTGGGAACTTCCAGTCTCGTGTGGCATCGTATTCTGCGTCGACATTGGAGCCGGGCAGAAAAAGGTCCGCACCGCGTCCGATCGCCAGGTAGCCTGTTTTGTCGTGGTCGGCCTGACGCTTTGCGTCGGCAGACTGCAAATAGTCGATGGCGTTGTTGTATTCAGCACCTTGGACCATTCCTTCCAAGGCGGTTCGAAAGTTTGCTGGATCGTACTTGGCAGGGGCCCCGCCGCAGCCCACCAGAGTCAGGAGGGAAAATGAAAAAAGAAGTAAACGCATGGGTTCTCTCCTGGTTTGAAGTCAATAGGCGATGCCGACTGCGGACAGAACGGCTGTCGGCAACGGCGTCGACACGAGAGGCTGTCGAGGGAAGCATAGTTGTTCGTGGTGATTCTTGAATAGAGGCTCGTTCTCGTCACCCTGACTGGCACGTCGAGTTGCCGAACGTAGGGGAGAGCGGGGTGAGAGTTTCAGAGAGGATCACGCTGCTGGAGTTTCTCGCGGTTGAAGTGTCGTTCTTGATGGCAGTGGGGTGGAAAATCGGCATAATGGCAGGACGATGAAGTCTCGCGTTCTGGTCGTTGGAGTTGAATCTGTTGTTGGTTGAGGCTTTAACCGACAGAGGACTTCGTGCTCCATCGATCCTGATGAGCGTTCCCGCCTCCCGTTCCCACCATCACGAGGTCTCCGATGTTGCGTCTCCTGCGACCCCTCTCACCAACAGTTCCGATGTTGTACACGTTTCTGCTGACAGGACTTTCCCTGATGACCTTGTCGGGGTCTGCCAGGGCTGAAGAGGGATGGGTTTCCCTCTTTGATGGAAAGACACTCGATGGCTGGGTCCAGAAGAATGGGACCGCGAAGTACACCGTTGTCGACGGGACGATTCATGGCGAGACGAACACGGGGAGCCCGAATTCGTTCCTTTGCTCCGAGAAGTTGTACGGCAACTTTGAACTGGAATTCGAGGTGAAGGTTCATGATCGATTGAATTCTGGTGTGCAGATTCGTTCGCAGACAGTCGGCGGGACGAACGAGGGTCGGGTCAATGGGCCTCAGGTCGAGATCGAGGCGGGGGGAGAGAAAGGGGCCGAAGCGGGTTATGTTTATGGCGAAGCGACCGGTCGAGGCTGGTTGACCCCGCAGGAACGGCTCCAGCCACATAAGCACTTCAAGGATGGGGAATGGAACAAGTTTCGCGTGGTTGCACAGGGGCCGCGGATTCAGACTTGGATCAATGGTCAAGCGATTGAAGACCTGACCGATGAAGCGATTTACAAGACCCATGCCCAGGGGTTCATTGGGTTGCAGGTTCACGGAATCGGAAAAGATCAAGGACCGTATCAGGTGCAGTGGCGAAACATCCGCCTCAAGGAACTCCCGGAAGCAGTTGCACAGGAAGCAGATGCCAAGGAAGCAAATGCACAGGACAGCAAGCCGGAGTTTCAGACGTTGTTCGATGGTTCCTCACTCGAGGGATGGAAGCACTCGGGGAACTGGACGATTGAAGAAGGGGTTATCACCCGCACGGGCAAAGGGGGCAGTCTCGTGTACACAGCCGCCAAGGTTCCGGACGACTTCGAACTGGTGTTTGAGTGGAAGGTCGCGGAAGGGAGCAATAGCGGTGTTTATTATCGACCGGGTCAGTATGAGTACCAGATTCTGCACAATCAGAAGCATGCCGATGGTCGTAACCCCCGCACCTCTGCTGCGTCGCTGTACTTCTGCATGGCTCCTGCGAAGGACGTTACTGCTCCGGTTGGCGAATGGAATCGGGGTCGTGTGGTTTGCAAGGGGTCGGTGATTCAACACTGGCTGAACGGCGAGAAAGTAATCGACTTCGACTATGCCGACGCTCAATGGAAGTGGAATGTTGATCTGCTCGACGCCCGCGGTGGGAAGCTGGCTGATCGGGGTGCGAACCTTTCACTGCAAGACCACGGCGACGCTGTCTGGTATCGCAACATCAAGATTCGTGAGATTCCTGCCGACGAGTCGATTGATCACACTGACGTACAACCGGCCGAGATTCCTGCCGACATTCTGAAGGCGGAGCAGGAAAAGCTCGAAAAGATTATTCAGAGCCGTCAGCCTAAGAAGTAATTCATGTTGGGAGCTGTCGGCGGATGATTCGCCCCCTCTCTGCGAATCGGGGCGAGTCATCGGGGCGAATCGACGCTTTCGTTCTGAGACGCCAAGGGCAGACAAGGGCGATTGACGTGTGGTGATGGTCACGTCCGCAGTGAGGGATTGAGCCAGGCGGAGAGGCCGCTCGTGGTCATCAGCGGGATCCATGCTGCCAGGTCGGGACGGAGAACGCCGGTTTCCCCCAGAAAGGCAACCCCGTAGGACAGGGAAAAGACCATTCCCAGCATGAGCAGGCACAGGGCGACATTGGAGACGAGATTGGTTTTCTCTTTCCGAATAATCAATGGCACAATGAGGAAAATGGTCGCCAACGAGAGGAGGGGGCGAGTCAGTCGACTGTGAAAGTGGACTGCCTGGGCCAGGGCGGATGACGTCCCGGTCGAGGGTTGTTGCAGTCGGGTGGAGAGTTCTGCCGTCGACAGATACTTGAAACTTCTATTGCGTTGATAAAGCTGGCCCGTTGTGACTTCGCTGACAACGAAGAGGTCGTTCGTTCCGGTGACAGGGATCACCACATGTTTTCCCTGCGGCGTCAGGTTGATCTTTTCATAAGGTGGTTCGGCCTCTTTCAGTAGCCAGCCTGCAGGCCAACGTCCCTTCGCCGGTAGATGGTAGGCATTTTCGGCCTTCAGGGTGATGTAGTCTTGTGCGATCGTCCCTCGCAACAGGCGAAATTCTGCCTCGTGTAGTCGTCGTTCATCGAGATACAATTCGGACCCGGTGACGTAGATTCCCTGCGTGCTCAAACAGGGTTCGACATGGCGGGCATCATCCAGCTTGGACCCGCGGGCCCCTTGCAGATGATGGGCGACCTTGGGGATGATGAGTTCCTGGTTAAGAATCAGCAGCCCATTGACCAACAGCATTCCACAGGCAAGGGGCCAGGTCAGTCGTAGTGTGGGGATCCCCGCTGCCAACAGTGGGTTGAGTTCGCCATGTTTGCTGAGGATCACCAAGACCATCATCACCGAGACAACTGCCATCGCTGGCCCGATGAGTTCGAATAACAAACTGGCATGACAGGCGTAATGCATCCCCATGTGCCGGGCGATGGCGATTGCTCCCCCAGCCTCGTTCTTTTCGACGAAGCCGTCCAGGTTGGTGAAGCCATCGAAGACAACATACAACCCGAACGCAGCCACGAAGAAAACCGCGAAGCCAGAGAGAAATCGAGACAGAAGATATCGGTCGAAGGTCTTCAAGGAGTCGCCAAAAAAGGGGGCGAGTGCTCTCGACCGGCTCCGGGAGGCTCCCCGCAGAAACACCGACAGCGCACACGCCACGATGAGAACTGGGCGAGTCGGGATTACACCCCAAATCCCCCGACCGGGTCAAGATGCGTTCCCAGTCACCACTCAAGATCATCATGCTGGGCGAACGTGACAAATGGGGGGGAACATCCGATGATGCGGCAGATGTGCGGTCGACAGAATGCAGCGAACTCAGCAAACCACAGGAAGAGAACATGAAGAAAAACCCCGTCAAGGCGGCTTTGAAAGCTGGATTACCACAGGTGGGCACATGGCTCTCACTGGGAGACCTTGCCGCCACTCGGATGCTTGCCCGCAGTGGATTTCCATGGCTGACAGTCGATCTTGAACACTCCCCCATCGATTGGTCGCAGGCTGCCGCGTTGTTCGGAGCCATTGCCGATGCCGGTTGTACCCCTTTGGCTCGAGTACCGCGGGGAGACCACGATCACATCAAGCGCGTGCTCGATGGTGGAGCGCACGGCATCATTGTGCCAATGGTCGATACTGTCGAACAGGCGAAGGCTGCCATCGCCGCTGCGAAGTACCCTCCCGTCGGGAACCGCTCAGTTGGTGGGTCGCTGCATGCTCTGAACTTCGACGCTTCGCCCGGCGACTACTACAAGCATGCCAACGACGAAATTGCGGTCATTCTGCAAACCGAGTCTCCTCAGGGGGTCGAAAATGCAGAGGCGATTTACAGTCTGCCGGGGGTCGATGCCATCTTTGTTGGACCGAATGACCTCGCTGCCCAGATGCGGACCGCAGATGGGAAAGACCCGTCGCCCAGCGAATTCGAAGCGATGTTGCAACGAATTCTCGCTGCAGGTAAGAAGACCGGCACTCCCGTCGGCCTGCATGTCCAGTCGGTCGAAGATGTTCAGCGCCGTATCGCCGAAGGCTGGCAGTTCCTCGCCCTTGGCAGCGACGCGAAGATGATGCTGACTCAGGCCCAACAGTACGTCTCGGCTCTCAACCTCGCCGAAGGAAAGGGAGACCTCGTCCGCTACTAAGGGCCGATTGTCGTCTTTCGCTCCGCGAAAGATGTGATCCCTGCGACCTCTCGCGGAGCGATCGGAGACAATCATTTCCAGAACGATCATCACGCAACCTCCCGTCGCATAGACATTTCCCCCTGAGCATCTCGTGGTGCCGTTTGATGTCTCGGGAGAAAGCGTTCGAGAGGCCCTTGTCAGAATGGAAATCTGCGCCACGGTCGTTTTTCAACGGGGTGTTGGGCCGAGATCGGCAAGGGACGCTGCTATTGGGGTCGGGGTGGGAGGTTCGGATTGACAGTATTTGCGAATCAGACCTAGGTTGCGGCCCTTGTGAGGCCATGGTGGGCTGATGCCGCCCCTTTTGACTGTTGATGCCGCATGTCACGTGATCACATTTCCAAAAGTTTTGACCGCGAGTTCCCCAAGGTTCATCCGTTGGGCGAAGTCTTTGGGGCTTCGCATACGGTGTTGTGGAAGGGCTTCTCCGGAAAACTTTTGCTCGTTGGTGGTCTCATCGTGGGGTTGGCCGTTGGATCGGTCATTGGTGAACAGCCGAGCGGGATGATTGGTCCCCCCATCTCGACCGTGACCGGTCGATCGTTGGCCGACGGCTCGCCGAGTGCCGGGGCGAATCTTGAACCAATCGCGACAACGGCTTCTCGGCCCTCATTGCTGAACGCCGACCTTCAAGCGAGTATTCCGCTTTCTGACCACTCCGATCACTTTCCACCTCAGAGCGGCACTGCGGTCGGCGAGTTGGAGATGTTCGAGAGTCGGCCCGTCTTTGCGGGAGCCAGTCTTGTTGAGGAGATTCAGCCGGAGGTTTTGAAACTGTTGGTGCTGACCGATGGTCGTGTTGTGCGGGGGGAGATTTCGTCGCATCAAGCGGGTTATCAGATCAACTTTGGAAACGGGACGGGGAGTGTCCCCAAGGAACTCGTTCTGACAGCTGCGACCTCGCTCGCCGATGCCTATCAGCGGATAAGCGAGAATCGCAACAACCCGACTGCGGCGCAGCGAGTGCAGTTGGCAGAGTGGTGCCTGTCTCAAGAGTTACTCGATGAAGCGAGACAGGAAGTCGTTGCGGCCCTCCGTCTCGACCCGAATGGCCGTGAGGCTCGGGCACTTCTGCAACGTATCGAGAGGGCTGCCAATCCGCTGCCGGTCGAGTCATTGCCCACACCGACGCACCATGCTGCCGAATTCACTGCGGAAGGCTACAAGTCCTCAGCACCCCTCTCGACTGCCAACCTCAGTCCGGCGGCGGTCCAGTTGTACATGCGACAGGTGCAGCCGATCCTCGTTCAACGTTGTGCAACAGGTGGGTGTCACGGCCCTCAGTCAGACAGCGTCTTTACGTTGGCACCCCTGCGGACCCGGAAGGACTCGGAAGAGAATCTTGCCCGGGTTCTGTCGCTGGTCGATGCGGAGTCAGCCGAAAGAACGCGGCTGTTGATGGCGATCAGTCCCCCAACCTTGCCACACAAGGAAGTGCTCTTGGGAAGAATCGGCGAGCAGCAGCGAGTGGCCCTGGCCCAATGGCTGTCACGGGTGATCGAGGAGCAATCGAATCGCGAGTCAGCAGGCCAGGGGCAGCTCGTCGACTCCCCCTCCCTCTCCGCGCCACACAAACCAACACATACCTGGCAACACCCGACAGCGACTCCATTTTCACCAAAGGTCAACTCGATCACACAGGTCGCACACAGCATGGCTGCCGCGGATCGGATGGCGACAACCCCATTCAAACAACCTGCTTCGGGGGCAACGCCGTATCACGTTCCCTCCATCGCTGAGCAACCCCGTCCGATCCCTGCGCAGCAGTCTTTGTCAACTGGTCAACGACGACCGTCCTACGGTCAATCGGAATCGTCTCCAGAACGGCCCGAAATCGACGAAGAGTTCCTGAGAGACATCCTCGCCGGGAACCAGCACGACCCCTTCGACCCTGAAGAGTTCAATCGTAAAGTCCATGGCTCGAAGTGACCTCGTGTCATGAGCTATTGGCCGCAGATCTTGGCCAAAATTAAGTGATTGGGGGATCACGCTGGCATGCTCTTCTGAGCACTGTGATACGAAGGGGACTGCGGCCGCGGAGTGACCTTCAGGAGCCAGAGTGGAGCGGTGACACGGAGGATGAACGAGACCACGAACAGGGAGCGATAGGCGACGTGCGGAGCGTCGGCGTTGTGGGTCAGTAGTGAATCGAGCAAGGCCCCTCCGGCGAGTCCAGCCAGGGCCGCCAGAACACCGCCTCCGCCGCGAGAGAGTGCCAGCGGTATCGTGTTGTCACTCCGTGGAGCAACACGCAGCAATAAGTTGCGTTCGCAGATGTTGATTAACCCGAAGAGACCCCAGACCGCATAAGCTCCGTACAGCCATTCCGGGTGCTCGGGAGTCGCCAGCAGCCAGAAGATCATCGCCAGACTGACCAGAGGGAGCGAGATGAGAAGTGGTCCGCGGTCTCCGATGCGATCCGAAAGGTACCCCCCGATCCAGTTAAAAGGAATCTGCATCGAGTACATGAGTGCAGCCATCAGGAAGTAGACCCCGATTGGCAGATGCAGGTAGCGAGTCTGAAAGAGATAGAAGACAGTTTGCGTCAGCCCCTGAGCAGCTGCGAGCCACCAGGAGGAAATCAGCACGAACCTCAAGGGGCGATTCTTCCAGATGGTGTGCAGCAACTCGCGACTCCATCGCGTCCGTCGTCCCTCTTGCTCGTTCCACGAGACTGGGATGTCGGGCAGACGCATCAGGGGGATGGCGGTCAATAACAGTAAGCCCCCTCCGGTGAGAAAGACGGTGACATACGCCCAGCGAATGTCGTCGGACGACTGCCAGTGAGACCAGTCACCTCGCAGTAGCGACGTGAGATAGGGGATAGACACCATGATGACGAGTGTCGCTAATCGTCGCAGAGCGAAGAAGCTGCCAAAGCTTTTGCGGGGGACAATGTCTGACAGCCAACTGAGATAAGCGACATACGAAATCGACTGGCACAAACTCGACACCGCCAGCGCAACGACGATGATCCAAAACGAAACCGTGTTGGAAAACCGGAACTGCGGAAAGGCCATCAGCGGAATCGCTAAGGCAGCGAATCGGGCAAGAAGAAAGAAACAGAGCCAGGTTCGCTTCCGACTCCCGAGTCGAATGATGATCGGACGACACCAGAGCGAGACAACCTCGCACAACTCGGGGACGATGAGCAAGACGGAGAACATCGTCGCCGTCGGCTTGAGCGCATTTGCGAAGTAGTAGAGGAAGCCCCCCGTTGTCAGCAGATGGCCGGCTGCGAATAGAAACTGCGAGATGACGACCGCCCGCGTGACATCGAGGGCATCGATGACGGGCCGCGAAGTGACCGGAAACGACACCCCCCGAGCATCTGCACCAGCCAGCGAGTCATTCGCACGGGACATCGGTCTCTCACATCAGGAACAGATTGTTATCGCCCGTAGTGTTGCCGCGTCTGATGGACATCCCTGTCCATCGTGCGGATGCTGATCCTGCAAAGCCCGCGGATACTTCCTTTTCGACCACATGTCCTCAGTGGCCTTGCCACCGAAAGTCATGGGCCCTTTCGTTCTTACGTTTGATCGAGGCCTACGTCTCGGCCATCCCGGCATCGAGGCTGCAACTGAGGGAGTTGGTCACCTCTTGAAGGAGCGATTGTAGTTCCTCGGATTCGTAGTCGGTGAACTGTGTCAACAAGAGTAGCAACTCGCTCCCCATCGGCAATACTCGGATGTGAGCCGTGTTGGTCAGTTCCAGGCAGACGAAGTCGACGTCATATCCGATAGCGTGGCGATGGGCGATCGGTTCCACGGCAGGGTAGACGTCGATATCGTCATATTCATCGACGAATGCCTGCAAGACTTCGTCGGCGACCTCTTGAGCGGTCAGGTCGTCTTCGATCGGAATTCGGTTGATCGACCAGAATCCCGCCCCGATGGGGTCATCTTCGTCGGGGGAGATAGAGGCGGAATAGCCTTCATCGCTGTGGTTTTCCTCGATGGTCCAACCGTCGGGGTAGTGAAAGTGAATCCCCTGCCGGGAGTAATGCTGGCTCATCAATCGGTCTCCGCAGCCATCGATCATGTCGAAGGCCTCAAGTGGAAGGAAGGAAACAGTGCAGAAAAGAGGTGGTTGGCGCGGTGTTACGGGGAGCGTTTCATCAAAGGTTGTCGATCTCAGAATCGCACAGAAGTGGAATGGCGAGTGTTCTCGACTTGAGGTTGTGGTGTCGGTGCGGTACTGTAGCAGTCGTCCTGTTGCGATTCACTCGTGTCCAACCGTGTTGCAACAGAGACATCAAAAACAACTCAATCGATTGGTTGGATGGAGAAAAAGACATGGCGTCGACTCGTGCGGCTTTGGTAGCGGAAGTTCTCTGGGAGTTGAAACGCGCCGACAAGGTTGCCACTTACAGTTCCATCGCCGCTCGCGCTGGTTTCAGTGCGGGAACGAATGGGCGAACCATGAAGACTTGCCTCAAGACGGTTCGCCGGGACTGGCCTCACCTGCAATGGTGGCGAGCCATTGGCGACGACAATTCCGTCAAGGTCGGGGGCGAACAAGAAGAGTTCCTCAAGAACCTCGGCATCGAAATCGGCGAGGCCAAAGAGGAAGGTCGGGCGACCATCGTGCTCGAGGAATCGTTGCTGATGGTCTGGGAAAACAAGGCGACCGAGACTTCTCAGTAGTCGAACGTTGTCTCCGTGAATACCCCATCGTGGCCGATGTCGACACGTCGCCCCAGCCACGATCGTGGGGCGGAGATGCTCCAAACGGCTCATCGGTGCATCTCAAAACTGCTCTAACACTCTGATTTATTCGTTGTCTACAGCCATCGATCGCCCATGCCTACTATCGACGAAGCAGAACAACTCAAGAAGAAACTGACCGATCGATACGTCGTCGTCCGGTCCGCCACAGCCGAACTCCGTCGGTTCTCTGGACTGACCGGACGGGTGAAGACGGTGAACATGAACGGTCGGGCGCTCGTCGAGTTTGACGGCCCGGTCGATATCGGTTGGTACGACATCGACCCGAGCCATCTTGAAGTCGTCGCCGCCCCTCAGCCCAAGGCTGCTGCTGGTCACGAGAAGCCCGCGGCAAAGGGAGAAGCAAAGCCCGAAGCGAAGGGGGCTCCGAAGGCCGGTGGTGGAAGCCCACTGGATATGATCCGCAAGCAAGCTGCCGCCAAAACAGCCGAGGGGGAAGCCGCGACTTCTGCCCCCGCCGGCGGCGGAGCGAAGCCATCGCCGCTTGATCTCATTCGGAAGCAAGCTGCGGCCAAGGGGGAAACGGCCGCTCCCGTCGCCGCCGCCGCTCCCGAGGCTCCGGCTGCAACTGCTCCCGCAGCGACACCTGCACCCGCTGCCAAGGGGGCCGATGACACAGCCGGTTTGTCGCCACTCGAAATCATTCGTCGACAGGCTGCCGCCAAAAAAAGCTGAGTCGTATCGGGGCCTTTCATCACACTCAGTTCCATCACACTGTGTTTCGTCACGTTGTGTTCCTTAGCGCGGTGTCAGGAACTGTTCCATAGAAGAAGCGAGTCTCTGATGGTGCATGTCATTGCGACGATTCATCTCAACGAAGGGACTCGGGATCGATTTCTGTCTGAGTTTCATCGGTTGGTTCCCGAAGTGCTCGCAGAAGAGGGTTGCATCGAATACGGACCGGCCATCGACATCGAGAGTGGAATTTCTGCACAAGGTCCGCTCCGTCCGTGTGCCGTCACCGTCATTGAGAAATGGGCTTCACTCGACGCCTTGAAGAAGCACCTCGACGCCCCGCACATGCACACCTATCGTGGGCGAGTCAAGGACTTCGTCTCGCAGGTTGAATTGCAGATTCTGGAGAACGCCTGACGTGATCACCCTGTTGGCTGCTCCCAAACTGCATGAAATGCTCGGCCCGTTGGATTGGATTCCGGCTGCGATCATGGGGGTGGTGTTGGTGGTCATCGGCGTCGGCCTGATGATCTGGCAGTCGGGAGTACGTCGTCGTCAACAGGCGGACACCACTCGCTCTCCGGAAGAAGCGGAGTTTCAACAACGTCAGTTTCGCCGTCGAACACAGGTTTCCGGACTCTTGATTCTCATCGGCCTCATGATCCCGCTCGGGGACTTTTGCGTCGACTGGCGAGCCCGTGGCCCTGTCGCGGGGACCATCTTCTGGATTTCCGTTCTCGCCCTGACGATGTGGGTCGCACTGTTGGGGATCGGCGACTTACTGTCGACTCGAACACGTGGCCGAGTCTCGCTGTCGAAACTGCGTCAGAAACAGCAGGCGTTAGAGCAGGAAGTCGAACGTCTCCGAGCCGAGGCTCGTGGCGAACCATTCCCCCGAGACTGAAGATGACCACCGACACCCCAATGCCTCCACCCGATGACAGCCCGCTTGATCTGTCGTTGCCCGGCGAGACATCTTCTCAAGACGAGACCGCTGCTGGAGACGAGACCTTGTTGCCAGTCGAGTCAGACGGTCTTCATTCGGTCGCACAGGCTGCCATCGAACAGTCGGCGATCGAATTGGCCCGGGCCTTCTCAGACGCGATTAGCAAGGATGCCTCACCGGTCGACGGCACTTCGACAAACCCGGAAACTGACGCTCGGCTGTACGTCCCCGAGTCGGATCGCTGGCGGGCGAGCATCAAGACAAACAGCGACCGAGAATACTGCTTCTCCAAGAAACCCGGCGAGGAATTCTTCCATCTGCTGATGCAGGGAGAGATTCATCTCGACAATGGCGACGAAAAGCTCTGCTTAAACTGTGCTTTTCTCAAGGGGGTGCTCACAACGGATCGCCTTTTCTGGCAACGCAGTTCCAGTCGCGGCGTCCGCCTCCCGTAAAACTCTGGCGGCAAACCACAGAGATCGCTTGTCCATCGGTCAAATCTGCACAAACTCCAATTGTCACGTTCCGGCGATTCTGTTATCACCCCCCCCTTCACTCAATCACACACTTCGGTTCAGCCCGTTTCTCGACGACTGATCCTCTCTGCTGCGGACAATCTGGTTGTTCGTGAGGGGCTCCGCTGGGAAACGACGTCGGGCCGCGGTGTTGGTTGCCGTGTCGACAAGGATGTCATCGGCCGCGTCTGAGTGGCAGACAATTGTCTGTGATTCGAGCGCGGGGGTTGGACCATCGCGACGGAAACTCCGTCACGAGTCGTCAAGGAGAGACGGCGTTGAAGCCTAGTCAAAATAATACCACCGGACTCCGTGTGCTGTTCGTCGATGACGAGGCACCGATTCGTATGGTGATGAAAAACGAGCTCCCCACAATGGGTCACGAGGTGACCATCTGTGATAACGGGGCAGATGCGATTACCGCGTTGACCAATCAGGTCTTCGATGCCGCCATCATCGACCTGAAAATGCCGGGGCTATCCGGCTGGGAAGTGGTTGCCGAACTCAAGAAGAATTCGCCTCAAACCGACTTCATCATCAGTTCGGGGCATGGCAACATGGACGATGCCATCAAGGCACTCCGGCTGCATGCTCACGACTTCCTTCCGAAACCGGTCAAGCTTCCCGAACTCGCCCGAGCCTTACAGCGCGTGGCCGACAAGAAGTTGCTCGAAAACAAAGTCATCGGCATCACCCGACAACTGGTCGCGGTGCAGGGGAAGACCGAAATCGTCGGAGAGTCTCCTTCGATGAAGCGAGTCAAGACTCTGATCGAACGGATCGCCCCAACCGACTCCTCGGTCCTTGTGCTGGGCGAGACTGGTACTGGAAAAGAACTGGTCGCAAGATCGATTCACGAGCAGAGCGATCGAGCCAATATGCCCTTCGTTGCTGTCAACTGCGGTGCCCTCCCAGAGAATCTGGTCGAGAGCGAGCTGTTTGGCCATACGAAAGGGGCCTTCACCGGGGCCGACACTCCTCGCAAAGGACTCATCCAAGTCGCTCATGGCGGGACGCTGTTTCTCGACGAGTTGGGGGAACTCGACAAGTCGATGCAGGTCAAACTGCTGCGGTTTCTGGAGTCGGGCGAAGTTCGTCCGGTCGGGGAAAGTGTCCCATCGCATGTGAATGTTCGGGTTGTTTGTGCGACGAACCGCGACCTTCAGGAGATGGTGGCTGAAGGGAAGTTTCGCGAAGACCTCTTCTTCCGGGTTAACACCTTCGAGATTCATCTCCCCCCACTTCGCGAGCGGAAGGACGACATCGAAGCCCTGTCGAAAACCCTCATCGCAAGACATCTCAAGCGAGAACAAGTTCCATCCAATATCCTGTCTCCCGAGGCGAGTGCCATTCTGCGACGACACGACTGGAACGGCAACATCCGCGAACTGGCCAACGCGGTCGAACATGCCTGCATTCTGTCTGGAGGGGGAACCATTCTTCCCGAACACCTGCCTCGCAGTGTCTCCCTTCGTGCAGGGGACGACCGCCCGTTCCTCGTCTCCAACTTTGCCCATCCGCTGACACTGCGAGACATCGAACAGGAAGCAATCGAGCAGACGTTAGAAAAGTACAACGGCGACAAACCCCGGACAGCGGACGAACTCGGGATTGCCCTCAAGACTCTGTACAACAAGCTCAATCAATACGCCATCCAGGACCACGCCCGCGCGAGTTAGCAGCCTGTCGAAAAATCGTGGGTCAGGCTTTCCAGCCCGACATCTCCCCGCACGACGGACGCCAAGGTCTGTCGTACCGGGGTGAACCAGTTACGTCGTTCCGGGGTCGCTACTCTCTCGGGGTTCTGGGGGCGACCGGCTGCATCGCCTTGAGAAGTTTACGGACCACAAAGCGGGGCATGAAGCGGACGCTTAAGGCTCCGAACTTGTTTTGAATGCCGGTCACTAAAACCGTTTTCCCCTTTCGCAGGGCCGAGTAGGCTCCCCGGACAACCGGTTCGAGCGGCATCGCCAACTTGAATAAGAGGGTCTTGTTCATGTCCGCTTCATCGCCGAAACCGGTCTTCGTTGGGCCGGGACAGAGGCAGGTTACGGTGACTCCGGTCCCGCGAAGTTCTTCCGCCAGACCTTCGCTGAAGGAGAGGACATACGCCTTCGACGCATAGTACACCGACGCATTCGGCCCCGGCTGAAACGATGCGGTCGAGCCGACGTTGAGAATCTGCCCCCGTTTTCGTTCGATCATCCCGGGAAGAAACAGTCGCGTGAGTTGTGTCAGGGCGACGACGTTCAGTTCGAGCATGTCGGTATGACGCTCGAACGGGATGCGCTCGAACAGGTCCATCTGTCCGAACCCGGCATTGTTGATCAGGACATCGACAACGGCAGACTCTTGCTGAATCTCGTCGAATAACTCCTTCGCGGCTCCGTGATGCGAAAGGTCTTTCGGGATGACGCGGACCGAGCAGCCGTGACGTTGTCGCAGTTCATCGGCCAGTTTCTCGAGTCGATCGACACTGCGAGCGACGAGAATCAATTGCGATCCCTCTGCCGCAAACCGTCTCGCCAACCCTTCGCCAATCCCCGAAGAGGCCCCGGTAATCACCACTGTTTCCTGCGACACAACACCACTCCCTGCAATCGATAAAGTGACAACAGACCCGCTCCGTCTCAACTTCAATTCGGCTCGCTCTTCTTTTCCCAGATCCCTGTACCAAATTCCCAACAGCGGGTCCAGACAACTCAAATGGTGATGTCGACTCCCGTTTTCGATTGCAGCGAGTCGATGCGCATCTCCGACTCGCTTAAGTTTCACCCAGTCGAGTTGTTAGAGTGTGGGGCGGTGGATTTGTTCAACTCTTTTATGGGGGACACGATGGCTGCTTCCTGGCAACGACTGATGGGCAACGCTTTGGGCGTGGGTGGGTTTCTGCTGGTGTGTCTGGCGGGGATGGCGGTCGGGGCCGAGCGGGTCAATGTCTTGTTTGTCATCAGTGACGATCAGTCGTATCCCCACGCCTCGGCTTACGGATGTCGGGGGATTGAGACGCCGGGGTTTGACCGGGTCGCGAAAGAAGGGGTGTTGTTTACGAATGCGTATGCGGCTTCACCCGGGTGCAGTCCTTGTCGGGCAGCGTTGTTGACGGGGCGTCACTGTTGGCAGATCGAACAAGCGGGGACGCACGCCAGTTCCTTCCCGCTCGTCTATCGTAGCTTTCCCGAACTCCTGGCCGAACGAGGGTACTTCACCGGCTTCACTGGGAAGGGCTGGGGGCCGGGGAACCACAAGGTGGATGGCCGCACCGAGAACCCGGCTGGTCCCTCCTTCTCGAAGAAACAGCAGAAGCCACCACATTCGGGGATGAGCAACAACGACTACTCCGCCAACTTCGCAGAATTCCTCAAACAGCGACCAGCCGAGCAGCCGTTTTGCTTCTGGTATGGTGCCAGTGAACCGCATCGTTCGTTCGAGAAAGGTGCTGGGTTGAAGGAGGGGAAAAAGCTCGAAGATGTCGACGTGCCCCCATTCCTTCCCGACACCCCCGAAGTTCGCAGCGACATTCTCGATTACTATGTCGAGATTGAATGGTTCGACCGGCATCTGCAACAGATGCTTCAGCAACTCGCAGAGGCTGGAGAACTCGACCGAACGCTGATCATCGTCACCAGCGACAATGGCATGGCTTTTCCCCGTGCGAAGGCGAATGGCTACGATGCGGGGATTCATCTTCCTCTGGCCATCCGCTGGGGTGACCGTGTTCCCGGTGGACGAACTGTCGATGATCTTGTCGGCTTTGTCGATCTGACAGCCACGATTTTGGATGCGTGTGGTGTCGACCTGACGACGGAGGAGTTTCAACAACCTGCCCGAAAACTGGCGGGTCGCAGTTTGGTAGATCTGCTGGAAAAGTCGGAGTCGGGGCGTCTTGATGAATCGCGAAACGCGGTGTTTAGTTCGCGAGAAAGGCACTCCTCGTCGCGATATTGGAATCAGGCATATCCTGTCCGGGCGATGCGGACACCCGACTATCTATGTCTGCACAATCTGCGCCCCGAACGAGCACCAGCCGGGCCTCCAGTGAGGTTTGCCGGAGGCGTACCCGAAGGAGCACTTACCGATCTCTACAGCGGATTTCCGGACATCGATGCCTGTCCGACGCTGACGCATTTGATCGACCTGAAGGACGATCCGCAGTTCGGTCGGTTTCTGAATCTCGCGACCGATCATCGTCCAGAGTTTGAAATCTTCGACATCAACAAAGACCCTCACTGCCTCACAAACCTGGCTGATCGCCCCGAATTTCAGGAGACGGCAACGACACTCAAAGAGCGACTTCGGCAACATCAACAGGCGACCGGCGACCCGAGGTATGTTCATCCCGATCGCGGGGATGTCTTCGAGACTTATCGTCGATACAGCCCGATTCGTTACTTCCCCGAACCCGACTGGGCGCGTCAACAGCGCGAGCAACGCGAAGCCGATGGTTGGGTCCGACTGTTCGATGGCGTCTCCCTCAAGGGTTGGAAGGTCGCTGGGAACCCGAAGTCGTTCGATGTCGTCAATGGGAACATTCAGGCGACTGCGCTCGTCGATCACTCGAAGCCGAACAACACCAAAGCAAACGACTCCAGAGGCGGTGGCCCTCAACCTGATGCGAAGGGGCAGGGTGACAAACCGGTCGACATGGCCCACCTGTACTATGTCGGACCCGATGGCGAGCCGGGGACTGAGGACGATGACTTCACAAACTTTGAACTCAGCTTCGAAGCGCTGACAACGCCCGGCAGCAATGGGGGAGTTTATTTCCATACATCGTGGCAGCCGACCGGATTTCCGAATGATGGACATGAAGTGCAGGTCAACCAGTCCCACAGCAACAAGACTCGCACTGGTAGCCTCTTCGGTGTTGTGAATGTGGCTGAGACAACAGCCCTCGACAACAACTTCGTGCAACAACTCGTGACCGTTCGGGGACGTCAGGTGACAATCTCTGTCAACGGAAAGCAAACCGTTAACTACACCGAACCAGCTGACTTTCAACACCCTGTTTACACGGGCCGCAACATCGATCACGGCACCTTCTGCCTGCAAGCTCACGACCCTCAGAGCACCACGTTCTATCGCCAGATTTGGGTCCGCAAGCTTCCCGGCAACACCGTCGATACGAAGTAAATGGCGTTGACGTTGCGTGCTCTCGACTGATGCGATAGTGCAACTTCAAAGGGAAATCGTTGATTTGACACGGAACGATTCCGGTCGATGTCTGAAGTGTTTAGACCCGCATCGCAGATGTGGGGCGGAACGAAGCGACTTTCGTACTGGTTGCACGCTGTCGCCGTCGGCAAGGCGAAACATCAGTCGGCGGTTGGGGGAGAGAGTTCGCTGCGGGTGGGGTCGAAGCCAGCGTTGCTTCGGTCGGCTGCGGTTCCCAAAGCGGGGTTCTTCAAAGTCCCATCATCCAATGTCTCGATGAGCCGGAAGTCATCGAGCGTCGACTGAGTCAGGCGAGCGGCGGTCTTGAGTCGACCAGCAAGTATGACGGGAACACTGGTCCGTTCGAAACTCGTACGTCCGACGTGGTACGTTTCCTGCCATTCTCCGAAGTTTGCTGTCCAGGAGTCGTCGGCCCGGGGGAGCGAGCCGATGACCCGCATGGCCGTATCGGTGCTTGTTGCCAAGACGTTATGAGTTCCGCGCCATGCGACCCGACTTTGCAATGCATCGCTGTCGAGGTGACTCTTCAGTGAGAATAAGGGAGACTCCGAGCCGCTCAGGTCGATCACAGAGTTGTTGCAAATGATGTCGATATCCGCACAGTCGCGAACTTCGGCTGTGTCGATGGCCAGGAATCTTCGGGGGGTCACGGCGCTGACATGATCAAACTCGCAGCGAAGCACAGGTCGCCCGATGCCGGGCTTCTCCATGTCGACCAGATCGACTCCGGTCAGTGACAAAATATCTCCATCGATGGCGATGCCGACTTGAGAAAGTCGTAACGATCCTTCGTCGCGAGTCCGTTCGTTGTAGAGGTTGGCTGCCCCCCGGAAGAGGACGTCGACACAGACGATTTCGGTGTTCCTCATGGCTGCCGGGTTGGGCATCATGTCGACCCGACGATCAACACGTGTTCGGCGATCAAGGAACACGGCTGTTCGCCCTTGGGGATTTTCGATCGTCGTGGTGACGCGCTTCAATAACAGTTGACGTGCCTGGGAGAGTGAGAATAACGCCCACTCTTCGGCAAAGGGGTTTCCGGCGACCGTCATCTCGAGGTCGATGTCGAACAACTGCAACGTGGCGGATTCCCCTTCAATCGCGATCATTCGCACAGAGGTGCTGTGTAAGAGGTCGTTCCCCGGCGCAAAGGCGATGCGCGGTCGCTTGCCCAGTGTGGGGCGAATCGTCAGCCGTTTGTTACGGATGATGATCGGTCGTTGAGGTTGCGGGAGGAGTCCATCATGATCGATCTCGATCTCGGCATTGTCATCTGCCTCCAAACAAGCACTTTCGAGCGTGGCGTATCGCCGACGCTCCGCTCCCCCTTTGGTCAACAGGACAAACGGGAAGGGGTCGGCAATCACCGTCTGTGCGGTGGCTCCTGTTGATGTCGCGGCAGGCGTCGCTGGGGGAGTTCCTGTGCCCGTTGAAGGGAGGTTTCCGTCGGTTGATGGACGGGTCGAGCCGACGATGGAGGGCGACCCGGCCCCATTTCCGGCCGCCGTCGTCTCGACGGAGTTGGTCGCAGCGGCCATTGCGGTCTCTGCGACCCCTGTTCCGGGTCGAGTGTTGGTCCTGGCGGGGTTGGTCCCCGCTGTGCTGCCGTCTGCGGTCCCATTCAGGATATCGGCAATGGTGACATCAAACGGAGTGAGACGTGCGGTATCGAATGGGGCTCGAACGATCCCGGTGTCTACTGGATGTAATGGTCGGGGCCCGTGATTCGCCGTTTCGGCATCGATGCCAACGGCCGTTCCTGTGCCGGTCTCGGTGAGCGATTGTCCCGAGGGCAGATTGGCGGCGACTGAGGGGTGACTCTCGGTGCTGTTTCCCGTATTCGCTGGGGGAACGGTCCCTTCGGTGGCTGGAGTCGTCCCCGCAACGCGAACATCGGTCCCCGCAGGGTCGACAGCCGGGGTGAGAGGGGTTGTTGTTCCTGGCGGTGGTACCGGTTGCAGGCGACCCGGAGTTGTGTCGGTTGGGAATGTTGTCGGAGCGACGCGAGGTTGTGTGAAATTGTTTGCCCCCGCTGGATCGTTGTCGTACGGACGACTCGGAAGCACGGGAGAATCGGGGAGATGGTTCTGGAGAGAGAGGTCGGAATTGACGACTAATGCGGGAGTCGATCCCTGGAACTCGCGGTACCATCGGTAGATGGTGTCGCTGACCAACATCAGGGCGAACAGCACTCCGAAGGCGAGAAACCACCCGCGGTGCCTGTCTGCCAGAAGTCCCCGTTGTGGGAAGAGCGGTTGTTTCCAGATTGTTCCCGTCGGACCGACCGCTTGCAGACCGAGACCCACAGCGACGGTCGTCAGGTCATCGATGAGGTCGTCTGGAGTCTGGTAGCGTTCATCAGGATGAGGTGCCATCATCCGTCGAACGACGACGGCCAGTCGGGGAGACACTGCGGAGTTAAAGTCCGAGGCGAAGGGGGTCTCTTCTTCGCCATGGCGGAGGAGTTTGTCCAGCGGATTGGCCCCTTCGTAGGGAGCACGACCGGTCAGCATGTGAAAGAGCGTGCAGCCCAGCGAATAGATGTCGCTACGGACGTCGACGTTTCGCGGGTCGCGAGACTGTTCCGGCGAGATGTAATCAAAGGTCCCCAGCGTTGTGCCACTCGCTGTCAGTTCCGGGTCGTTCTCTGGATCAATCAGGAACTGTCGCGCCAAACCAAGGTCGACCAGTTTGACTCGACCGTCCGGCATGACGATGAGGTTTGAAGGCTTGATGTCCCGGTGTACGAGTCCAGCGGCATCGGTTTGCTTAAGAGCCTCGGCCACCTGAAGGGTGTAGTTGACGGAGTCCGCTGAGTTCAGATGACCTCGCCGTTGAATCAATTCGCGGATCGTTACGCCACGGACGTACTCGAAAGCGATGAAGTGAATTCCGTTGTCTTCACCGATGTAATGGACTCGGGCGATGTTCTCGTGATCGAGCTTGGCGGCTGCCCGAGCTTCGTTCTGAAATCGTTGTACGATGGCAGGGTCTGCCGATTGATGCGGAGCGAGCACCTTCAACGCGTCGAGCCGGTCCAGTCGAGTATCTTTTGCCTCGAAAACCGAACCCATGCCCCCCTGACCGATGCGGTTCTGAAGGACAAAGTGACCAAGATTGATTCCAGTCACTGAGGGGACACGGTCGTCGGGTGTCCCCCGCAGTGGAAACATTTGGGCCAGGCGAGAGTCCACCATCGACCCCCCAGCAGTACCGGCTTCGACCGACCGCTGAGAAGGCATGGGCTTACGCAACGGACGATAGTCTGTCTGTTGCCCGGAATGTGAACTGGAAGATTCCATGAATCCGCAAGACCTGTGAAACGGTTCTGCAGTAAGGGGGACTACTCAACACACCGACAGCCCTCTGATGATCCCCCCAAGTCTAAGGTGCGGGAAGAATCTACCCAGAAAACAGCACGCGCGATCCGCAGTCTCTGTGTCTAAAAGATTCGCTGCTTTGCGACCACCGGAACGGGGCCAGAAGAAAGGTTGACGACATCGCAAAGACGCAAAAAGTCGCTGCTACATTCTAAACCGCTTTCGTGGCCAATTGGTTCTAAAAATTTGACATCGAACCACAATTTTCACCAAATTAGACAACGCCGATCCAACCCGCTTCGCTCGACGCAATTCGATGCACTGCGACGCAATCTCTATCGGCACTTCACCTTATGAGACAACAAGCCCCTGGGCCGATTCTCGAACCCGGAGATTCGCCTCGCTGAGCGGGGTGAAGTGGAGGGAGCGCCGTACCGGCGACCTGAGAAATTCACAACTGCTGCACAGCACCCCCCGAACCCCTGGTCGACGTCGAGGGACTATCACCATCCCCGACAAACGAACAGCGAAACCTCGAGGAACCAATGCGAGCACTACTGCTGCGGGGCGGGCCAGGCCATGACCGGGATGCCCGGGTGATCATCGGGGCCAGTGCCAAAGTCGCCGGAAAGTTGCAGTCGGGCCAGAACCGTGACCTTCTCTCCCTCCGGATATTTTAGCAGACTCGACAGCGAGTTTCCGGTAAGAGGTTCTGACCCATAGACGAAGAAGAAATCCGGATTGAACTGAGCAATGACGGTCGTCACCTCGCCCGCCGCATTCGTTGACCCCTGCAAGGTCATTGCGGCATAACCTCCAAACCGTTGGGGAGCGCGAAGGACGACCCCACTCAGACGCAACGTCACCTGATCGTATTTCGCCTTGGCAGCTTCGGAATCGTCCATGAATGCTTTCGTCAACTCCTCGGCTGTCACCGCAATCGACGGGTCCTCTCCCTCAGCAACAACACGAGCCCCAAACAACTCCCATTCCTGTTCCCCCCCTTGACCGCGTCGAAATTCCCCTTCGACGGTCCACTCCAGGCCGATGGGTAACGTCCGAAACTTAGCAACATCCGGATGACTCTTGTCAAAGATCACACGGACCATCGGTTGGGATCCGAGCAGTGAATCAGCTTCTCCAGTCTCGCTGAGATGCACTTGCACGAAGTCTCCCAGAAAATCGACGTGACCAGCCAGTTTCACCTTCCCCGTCAGCCGAACCGGTTGGCCAACGTACTCTGCCACCATTGCGGAATCCTTGATCTTCTCCCAGGAAATGTCGATTGCCGGAGCCTGAGGCGTCTCAGGGGGCGCTGGCGATGTCCCCGGCTCTCCCCCCGTTCCCTCGGTGATGGTCTCCCCAGTTGTCACAGATTCTCCCGAGACTGGCACCTCACCGACCGGTTGCTCCGTCCCCGGTGCCGACGTCGATGTCCCAGTTGACGTTTCACCACCACAGCCACAAGTTGCCAACGGCACCACAACCAACAGGGCGAAACAAGAACGCAGCGACCGCAGACCGAGAGTTTTCATAATCAGACCTTTCCTGAAGTGGTGTCGATAGGGAAGAGATATCGAAACAAGCTACAGCTTCCCGTGGCCATTTGTCCATTCCGCCGATGTCGACGCGAAGTCGCATCAAGACATCTCAGTGGACGATCTGCACTTGACCTGCCGAACTCAATCTTCGTTCGAATCGGCCAAGTATTCCAAGGAGATCTCCCTCAGTGCGGACCGGGATAGGAGTGTGTCGAGAAATTCCTTGAGGGTCCCCAGATTCGTGATTTCCGAGAAGTACTCTTCGTGATCGGTTCCGAATACGGTCGGGTTCTCCGGGTTGGGATCCGACAGACAGATGTAATAGTGGTCGGGATAACCGTAGCTCTCAATGATTTGAATAAACTCGAGATTCCCGTTGCCTGCGACCTCCCGGATCTCAGTCAATTCCAGTTCGTCAAAGTAGTCGTCCCATTCCTTATGGTCGTCGCTGCCCGGTGTGAGAGGTGTGAACAAGACATGTCGCCAAAACATCTGGCCGCGGGGTTCGTCATCGTCTGCTAACAAACTGTCTAACAGCTCTTCGACGAATGCCTCCTGGTCAGACTTGTATAAGTCCTCATGCTGTTCCAGGAACTCCCTGATACCGTAGCACTCCCAGGAATCATGAAAGAGGACTTGGCGAAACCGAATAGAACCCAGTTGATCCACGAGCGAAGCGTCGTTGTCGACAAGGCTCGTGTCAGCTCCCAATTCCTGCAAGCGGGTCAAGATTTCAGCATCCATCTCTTCTCCTCCAATCCAGGCGAATGAGTTGCGTCAAGACATTGCAGTTTCCCGAGGAATCGTGCAGTAATCGCCCTCCCGCAGTACAGGCGCAACGAAACAGCGTTCGCCACGAATGCGGCTGTTCGTCGGAGAAATGCCGGGTGAGATTGAAAATGAGTTGATGCGATCTGGCAGCACTTGTCAAGCAGACGCCCCGGCTTGTCGCTCGTCAACGGGTTGATTGACTTGTTGATGAGAGTCGTTGCCCAAGAAGCCGCTGTCGGCGGGACAGGGGGGGGATAGAAGAAGGTGGCAACGCCTTGGGTAAACCAAGAGCGACGTGCGGGCCGGAACGTGCTACACCGAAGTGCGCGTTGCCAAAAAGCCAAATCGAGCGCCCTGTATCAACTTCACTTGCTCGATTGGCGTGTTGTGCAAGAGATTGTTCGTATGGGAACTATTTCTTGGACACGGCTGCATTGTTTCACATCTTGCTGAATTGTGAAGTGGGAAAATTGGAATTTTTTTAGAATTATGGATTCAGGAGAACGTGGCCCGGCACGGTCTGTTCGACTCAACAAAACTGGCGGATACGTGTACACTTACAGGGACTGGGACTTGTCAAGTTTGCATTCTTGATCTCGGAGACATCGCCATGTGGAGCCGTCGTTCGTCGAGCGATTCGCAGCTTTTTCGCCGATTCGTGGCGTTCACACTCAGGATGAAGCATGTCGACCTGCGGCGCGGGGTTGTTTTGGCTCTGGCCCTTGCGGTCGGGGTGATGGGGCTTCGAGGCTCGTTGCTGGCGGAGGAGCGGATCGACTTTACAGCCGACATTCGACCGATCTTGTCAAACTCCTGTTTCAACTGTCATGGCCCGGACGAGAAGACGCGGGAGGCAAACCTTCGCCTGGACACCTCGATTGGGGCGTTGGCGGATCATGACGGCCATGCGGCGATTGTGCCGGGGAAGCCCGAGGCAAGCGAACTGTTGAATCGGATCACCTCGAACGATCCCGACTTGCGGATGCCGCCGGCCGATTCGGGGCGGCCCTCTTTGACACCGGCTCAGCAACAACTGCTGCGTCGTTGGATCGAACAGGGAGCCGAGTATAAGGGTCACTGGGCCTTTGAAACACCGCAACGACCGGCCCTCCCCAATGTCGCGGAAGCGCTCAGTCGCGGTGACTTGAAGGTTCCCATGACTCAGGATGCCACGAAGCGGGAAGCCGAACGGCAGCGACTGGCAGCCTGGCCGCGGAATGCGATTGACCATTTTACCCTGAAGCGGATGTTGGAAGCGGGACTGACACCGGCAGCCGAAGCATCGAAGGAGACCCTCATTCGACGGGCCACGTTGGACTTGACCGGACTCCCCCCGACGGTAGCCGAGGTCGATGCATTTCTCGCGGATGATTCTCCCGAGGCTTACGAGAAACTCATCGACCGGTTGCTCGCCTCGACCCGTTACGGCGAGCACATGACCCGTTACTGGCTTGATGCCGCTCGGTACGGAGACACGCATGGTCTGCATCTCGACAACATTCGCAGCATCTGGCCTTATCGCGACTGGCTGATCCGCTCGTTCAATGACAACAAACCTTACGATGAGATGACCATCGAACAACTGGCTGGAGACCTGTTGCCGAACCCGACGACGCAACAAAAGGTGGCGACAGGCTTCATTCGTTGCAACGTCACCACGAGTGAAGGGGGATCGATTGCGGAGGAGTATTACGTTCGATACGGAGTCGATCGTGTCGAGACGATGGCAACGGTGTACATGGGTCTGACGCTCGGCTGTGCGGTCTGTCATGACCACAAGTTTGACCCCTTCACTCAGAAGGAGTTCTATGGACTGTTTGCGTTCTATAACAGTTTCAAAGAGAACCCCATGGATGGGAACGCCTTGTTGCCGCCACCGATTCTGGAGGTCCCGAGTGTCGATCAGGAACAGAAGCAGGCGGAACTGAATACGTTGCTCGCCTCGATCAAGGTCGACTATCAGGAAGCATTATCGCGTATCGAGTACGTTGATCCTTTCGAGGGGGCGGAGCCGAAGGAACTCGAACGGCAAGACTACGTCTGGATCGAGGATGGGGTTCCAGAAGGGGCCAATGCTCAACAGAGCGGGCATCCCTGGGAGTTCGTGTCGGCTCCTGCTCCGGTTTACTCGGGCGAGAAAGCGACGAAGCGGACCGGGACTGGGATTGCTCAACACTTCTTCACTGATGCGAAGAACCCTTTGATCATTGGCGAAGGGGACACGCTGTTTGCGTGGGTGTATCTCGATCCGCAGAATCTCCCCAAGAGCATTATGCTGCAATGGAACGATGGGAAATGGGAGCATCGGGCCTATTGGGGGGGGAACGAGATCGACTGGGGGACGGACAATTCGCCGAGTCGCTTGAGGGTTGGGGATCTTCCTGCAGCAGGTCAATGGGTGAAGCTGGAAGTCTCTGCCGAGAAGGTGGGATTGCCGGCGGGAACCAAGGTCAACGGTTGGGCATTTACACAGTTCGACGGAACCGTTTACTGGGATCATGCGGGGCTCAACACTCGGACCCCGCAAGAGGGTTTGCCGTATAAATCGCAGCGTCAGTGGGAGTTGGCGATGGGGGACGGGAAGAGTCTGCCCAAGCCTGTGCAAGAGGCTCTTAAGGTGGCCGTCGATAAGCGAACCGAACCGCAGCTCAAGACGCTGCGGGATCACTTCTTAGAACATGTCTACCCCGACACTCGCGAACTTCTGGCCCCTCTGCTGGCTCGCAAATCGAAGGCCGAAGCGGAGTTGAAAGCGGTCAACGACTCGATCGCGAAAACGATGATCGTCGAAGAACTTCCACAGCCGAAAGAGGCTTACGTTTTAATACGAGGCGAGTACGACAAGAAGGGAGAACCGGTCGTTCGACACACCCCGGCATCGCTCCCGTCGTTCCCGGAAGGGGCACCGCTCAACCGACTCGGGCTGGCACAATGGCTGGTTCATCGCGATCACCCGCTCACCTCGCGAGTCACGGTCAATCGCTGGTGGCAACGCTACTTCGGCACCGGCATTGTCAAGACGGCTGAAGACTTCGGGAATCAGGGAGAACTCCCGTCGCATCCCCAACTGCTCGACTGGCTCGCCGTCGAACTGATGGAAGAGGGCTGGAACGTCAAGCAGATGCAAAAGCTGATGCTGATGTCGGCCACCTATCGACAGTCTGCCGTCAGCACGCCGCACGAGCGATCCGTCGACCCCTACAATCGCCTGCTGTCTCATGGTCCCCGGTTCCGACTCGATGGCGAGTCGATCCGCGACACCGCTCTGTTCGTCTCGGGCTTGCTTAACGAAGAAGTGGGTGGTCCCAGCGTGAAGCCCTATCAGCCTGCGGGGCTTTGGGAAGCGGTTGGCTACACCGACAGCAATACAGCGAAGTTCACCCAGGACGATGGCGAGAAACTGTATCGACGCAGCATGTACACCTTCTGGAAACGGACCTCTCCGCCTCCTTCCCTGGCGATGCTCGATGCCCCCTCCCGCGAGAACTGCACTGTCCGCCGAGCACGGACGAACACTCCACTTCAAGCCCTCGCGTTGATGAACGACAAACAGTTCATCGAGACCGCCCGCCACTTTGCCCAGCGTATACTGCACGATGGGGGAACGACCGATGCCGAGCGTCTCACCTGGGCCTTCCGCACTCTCCTCTCGCGGCGTCCCACCGATCGAGAACTTGATGTGCTGACCGAGTCGCTCGCAAGCTACCAGGGAGAGTTTGCCGCCTCGCCGGAGTCGGCCACTCAACTGATCGACTCAGCGACAACCTTAATGAAGCCACGGCATCTCGACCGCGACAAGTCCCAAGACCCCACCCTGGCCGCCTGGACCCTCCTCGCCAACCTCCTCCTCAACCTCGACGAGGCGGTGACGAAAGGTTAAGGCAGCGAGCCCGAACGGTACGCCGCCTGCGGCTTTCGCGCGTTGTCAGGCACTGCGTCGATAGTGGGTCTGTTCTGGTTCCACAGCATCAAGACGGTCAAGTTTCACCGACTCCGGCCCGGGGAGAATCCCTGAGACCTCGACGGATGCGTTGCGGTCGCCGAACAAGGTTTTCCAGAGATAGCCAAGATCACCCAGCAACGAGTAATTCTCGATGTACTCGCGATTGAGTCGGACCTTGTCGGGAAAGATGATTTCTCGGTTGTAGCGTTCCGGGTCTTGCTGTCTGGCAAGGATTTCTTCTTCGTTGCGGTACTTGAGTGAACCGACTCCGGTGATGCCGGGGCGTATCGAAACGTAGTCTCGACGATCCTCATCGCTGAGGTCTGCCAATTGCTTGGGGACATCGGGACGCGGCCCGACGAAGCTCATTTCCCCTTTGAGAACATTCCACAATTGCGGCAACTCGTCCACTTTTGTCTTGCGAAGGAGTCGTCCCAAACGAGTAATCCGGCGGTCGTGCGATGTGGTGACCGTTGTGGAAATCTCGGTCCCTTCACGCATCGTGCGAATCTTAAGAATTTGAAATGTCTTGCCGTCGAGACCGACACGAGTCTGACGGAAGATTCCACTTGCCCGTGTATCCCAACGAGCAGCAATTGTCGCAAGCAGGATGATCGGTCCAGCGACAACGAGTCCGCTGGCCGAGGCGACGATATCGAAACATCGTTTGAGAGTTCGTTGTGTCCCCGTCATGATTTGTTCCGGTACTTCGTGGTGCTGCTCGAATCGGCTTATCACTACGGGCGACCGACTTTCCTGGCCTTTTCGTTCGATGAATTCTGATGGAAAAAGTGGCCCATCATCCGTAGAGACCTATGAAGATTCTGCGACCGCTGAAGATGTCTCTCAGGCTGCCTTCCAGTTTCGGGCTGGGTTAAGGGTTTCGTAGTGGAACTCCCGCAACGTGTGCCCCATGATCGCTTCGAGGCGCTGTCGTTGCGATGTTGACATTGAGCTTTTCCATCCACCGACGCTATTCGCGAAGATGCCACTGGTCAGGTTTTGCTGCTCGTTGGCTGGCAACTCGACCCCCAGGAACTGCAATACTCCGCTGAGCGATTCGCCCGGCGATGCCACCATGTCCTCATATCGCAGCAGGTGAACGCGATTGCCAGGAAGCTCTTCCAGGGCGGCAACCGAACTCTCGACCGACCGTCGCCACTGCTCGGCACAAACTTCGTCCAAGGGGCAGTTTGCCAGCATCTCGTTGATTCCGGTAAACCGCGGTCCCCAACTGGAGAGTTGCCGGTCCTTGGAAAGCAGTCGATGAATGCGATTCGCAATGTATCGACTCGCATAATAAGGCAAATCAGTCCAAGGGACGAACGGCACCTTTTTCATGAGGTAACGCGGTTCCAGTGGGGCCTTCCATCGCTTGAGGGCAGATAACACGACGTCTCGACCATCGCGGATCAGGCAGATGTATTTTGCTTCCGGAATGACCGCATCGACGAAACCGACTCGCAACGAGTTCGCACAGGTTTTCTCGATGAGAATCTTGCTCTGCGACTTGGTCGCCATCTTCTGAAACGCCCCGCGAATGTACCGGGTGGCAGAGGGGGTCGCGTGTCTTGGCTCGAACTCATCGTGAGGCAACCTCGCGTTGTGATGCCGCCAGATGTAGTTGATCTCGTCGCAGGGCCATGTCCCAATTCCTGCAATTTGCGTCAACATGTCGCGGAGCATGTTCGTCCCCGAACGTGCGGCACCGACAATGATGACTGGCTGAAAATCGAAACTCGGTCCCGACATGACTCACATACTCCCAATGGTTCGCTTCATCGTCCCAAGCAACGATCAATTCGAGTTCAACCAGATTGTTCGATATTTCCGCGATGATGTCGCGGTGAGAATAGTCAAACCGTCCGTAAAGCGGCAATACATGCCACTTTTGACTCTGCGATTGATGTTTCTGTGGGCGTGCTGAGCCGTGCTGGGGTCTTCTTGAGACTGTTGGGGGCGAATCGAGTGATGAAACCGGTTCGACGAGTCAACTCTTGGCAGCTATTTCTTGCCAATGCAATAAAGGTATTCCTGTCGGCTGTTCTTCTCCTGCCGGGCGACTCGGGTGTAGATGTGGTCGCCGCAGAGGGTGGGGGTGGCGAAGCATTCGTCGCCCAGGCGGTTCTCGGCGATGAGTTCAAACTCGTCGGGGCGTGCGCGGAAGAGGAATGTCTGACCCGCTTCGTTCGTCACGACAATGGTGTCGCCGACTAAGACGGGCGACGACGAAAACGTCCCTCCCAAACGACCTTTCCACATTTCTTTGCCGGTCGCAAAGTCCCAGCACATCGCGACACCGGCATCGGTCACCGCGTACAGGTTGCCGTCTCGCACCAGCATCGAGGGGACATAGACTCGAACGTTGTTTTCCCAGACGACTGTTCCCGAGCCATCACACTTAACGGCTGCGATGTGATTCTTGGGATAGCCTCCGCTGGTCAGCATGAGGCCGTCATGCACGATGGTTGATGTGACGCATTCGGTTGTCGCACCGGGGAACTCCCACAACTTTTCTCCAGTGAGCGGGTTGAAACTGCTGACGACATCGCAGCCGGTCATCAGGAGTTGCGTTTTTCCCGAAGCCTCCAGAATGATCGGCGACGGATAGTTCGGAGTCTTGGGGCGAGACTGTTTCCAGACGACTTCGCCCGACTCGCGGTTCAATCCGGCCACCGCTCCCCCCGCTTTATTGTCGGCAGAGACGATGACGAGTGGACCATAAATCGCCGGTGAGGATCCGAACGCCTGATGGACAACGTAGTCGCAGATGCGTTGCTGCCAGAGAATTTTTCCGTCGAGGGATAGAGCGGAGGTGACCATCGCGTTGTCATGGAGGAAGTTGACGAAGAGACGTTCGCCATCGCAGGCGACGCTGCACGAAGCATCGCTCCCTTTCTTGTTCTTGTGCGGAGTCACTTTGCCGACATGCACGTCGGTCGACCAGACCACCTTGCCGGTTTCTCGGTCGAGACAGAGGACCGAGCGAGCTTCGCGGTCGGCCTCGGCTGTCGCCAGATAAACCCGATTGCCGACGACAGTCGGAGACCCATGCCCACGACCGGGGATCGGAGTCTTCCAGAGAATGTTCTCTTCTTCACTCCACCGTGTCGGGATCGTCTGGTCGGCATCGGCGACGCCATCGCGTGACGGTCCGCGCCACCAGGGCCAGTCTCCCTCGGCCCCCTCTCCGCCCGATGTGCCCAGAAGAACGATTGATGTCAACAGGAGCAACATGGAGAGTGCGCGGGGCATGAATGGTCCACCAGTTCGAGAACGACGAAATCCAGACCTCTCTGCCTCAGGTGGCAAAGGGACAAGGGGAGAATTGTCGCCCGAACGTTTTCAAGTTGCAACATCGTCGCCGATCTGTCGTGCTGGCACGAGACGTGCGACCGCTGAGTGATGTTTCGGATCGAAGGGAGCACAAGGATACGATACTCTGTCCAACAACTGCCTGCGGAGTTGTCTGTTCGTTCGCCAACGGTGAGGCTCGATTCACATGACTAACTGGAGATTGCAGATGTTCCGTCCCCTGCGATGGTTTCGTTTTGGGTTGCTGTGCCTCATGGGGGGATTCGGTTTCGTTGGGGAGGGAGTCGATCAAGGGGTGGCCGATGATTCGGGGCGGGCGCAGACGTCAGCACCGAACAACTGGCCCAACTGGCTTGGTCCGAAGTGGGATGGAGTCTCGACCGAGACCGGCTGGCTAATGGAATGGCCCGAAGCAGGGCTTCCCGTTGCCTGGACCAAAGAGATTGGCATCGGCTTCAGTTCCGTCTCGATAGCCGAGGGGCGACTGTTCACGATGGGGCACGTTGACGGAAGGGAAATCGTGTACTGTTTGAATCAGGCCGACGGGAGCGAAATCTGGAAGTTCGACTATCCCTGTCAGTTGGTCAACAACCTCCATGAAGGGGGGCCGGGGGCGACGCCGTCAATTGACGGCGAGTTTGTCTACACCCTCGGACGCGAGGGGCAATTGCACTGTCTGAAGTTCAAAACAGGTGAACTGGTTTGGAAGCAGATGTTGCAGGAAGACCTCGGAGTGGAACTCCCCGAGTGGGGCTTTACCGCATCGCCCCGAATTGTCGGAGAGATGTTGATCCTGGAGGCGGGGCGAGTTGTTGCGTATCAGAAGCAGACAGGGAAGAAACTCTGGCAGACGGAACCGCATCTCGCAGGTTATGGTTCGGTTACTCCGTTCGAACATCAGGGGGTCGCACTCATCGCATCCTTCGACTGTGAGGGGCTCCGCATCGTCCAGCAGGAAGATGGCAAGCAGGTCGCTTTCACGCCGTGGAAGTCCCCTTTTCGGACCAACTCGACAACTCCCATTGTCGTCAAGGACACCATCTTTATCTCTTCCGCCTACAACGTTGGCTGCGGCCTCTTTCGGCTAAAAGCGGGAGAACTCGAACCGCTCTATGCTCATCGCGACATGCGGAATCATTTTAATAATAGCATCCTCTATCAAGGCTACCTTTACGGGATGGATGGGAACTCGAACTTAGGTCGGGTCGTCCAACTGACCTGCATGAACTATGAGACTGGCGAGATTGCCTGGAAACGACCCGGCTTCGGGTGCGGGTCGTTAATCATTGTCGATGGAAAACTCGTCATTCTTTCGGAGTCGGGCGAACTTGTCCTCGCCGAGGCGACACATGAAAACTATCAAGAACTGACCCGCACGACGATCCTCACGGGTCGTTGTTGGACTGTCCCTGTGCTCTTTCAGAAGCATCTTTATGCTCGGAATGCTCGGGGAAAACTGGTCGCTGTGAAGGTTGGAAGAATGGCTCAAGAGTGAGCAAGAGGGGATGAAGAGATTGCACGAACAGGCATCGCGACCTGCATCGGCTCGAACCGAACCGCTCGCTTCGATGACCTGACAGCCCGTTGAGAATCGACCGTGGGTCAGATGTTCCAATCTGACAAGAGCATCTCGTACACTTTTCGCCGAGACATCCAACGGCACCACGTCAGGCTGGAAGGCCTGAACGAACTACGTTTTTCAACCGGCTGCTAACCTGCAACGACACAGGGCCGCATGACTCGACACATGGGACATCAAGGGGTGATCGTGAAGTTGGTGGAACCCCAGCCGACGACAAATCGTTAAGGAAGCCGCCGATGATCGGGCCAAGAGATATTCAGATTGTGATCCCTCATTGTCCTCATCGGGAGGCGGAGATCTGTCGACTGATGCAGTCATTGGAGGCGTCGGACTGGCCGCTTGATGAGTCCCCACCGATCGTCAGTTTTGATAGTCAAAAGAACCAGGCGCGTAATGCGCTGCTCGCCTTGAAGTTGGGGGTCCGAACGGGGGCAGAATGGATACTCCATTTAGAAAATGATGTGATCGTTAATCGTCATCTCTTTTGGAACCTGCAAACCTATCCACAGTTATGGAGTGTCTCGTTTGTGACACTGTACAGCTGCGTGAAGCCGTCGATCCAGATTGGCGAGAACATTCGACGGATCGAGCCTTACGATGGCTGGGGGGCACAGGGGATTCTGTTGAGAAGGTCGGCAGCCGAGTATGCGATCCGTCACTGGAGCCGAATCAACGGCTTTGCCGACTTGCGGATGTTTCGGTTGGTGGGGGAGGTTTCTCCGATCGAGATGCACATTCCGTCCCTCGTTCAACACACGGGCCGTAGTGGGGCGAATCGCTTTCATGAAGTCGACAACTTCGCCCCCGACTTCCGCCGCGAAGTCAGGCAGTCGTAGGGCTTACGCGTCCGAACTCGCCGAAGCCTCTCTGAGAACAAAGCCGATCGACATTTTCTTGACTAACGGTCGTTGTCAGGCAACCTCCCTTGACTGACGACGGGGGCCGGTTGTAGGGGTTGGGGGTGTTTGTTTCCAGAAATCACGACAGGGGAAGGGGGGCGGACGGGG
>JAWKTT010000011.1:0-148875 GCA_041398965.1 Planctomycetaceae bacterium
CAACAACCGAACCCTCGGCCGAGCCCAAGACTGAAACTCCCAAGACTGAAACTCCAGCGACTGATGCACCAAAGCCTGATGCACCAACCGCAGAGACTCCCAAGACGGAAGAGCCGAAAGCGGAGACTCCTGAGAAGCCCGCGGAGACTCCGCCTGCCGAAGCCCCTGCAACGCCGGAAGCACCGGCCACCCCAGAGGTTCCGGAAACAACCGAAGCCCCCGCAGCCACCACCCCCAGCGACGCGAAGTAATTCGAGGACAACGACGTGCTGCTGAGTATGACCGGGTTCGGCGAATCCCGACATGATGATGATCGACTGTCAATTTCCGTCGACGTCCGGAGTGTCAACAACAAACACCTCAAGGTCTCCGTTCGATGTTCTGAAGCGTATCTGACGCTCGAAAACGACATCGAACGGCTCGTCCGTGCCCGACTGGCGCGGGGGACCGTGTATGTTAACCTGCGTGCGATTCGGCTCGGCTGGCAGCAGTCTCTCAACATCGACTCGCATGTCTTGGCTCACTACTGGAAACAGTTGACCGAAACGTCAGCCGAACTTGGTGTTCAACCGCCGCACGATATTTCGTCGCTCCTCATGCTCCCCGGCGTCTCCACTCAGGCGGAAGGGAACATCCTCGACGTCGAAAACTGGCCACTCATCGAAACCGCAGTCGAAGACGCACTCGCCCGCCTGCAAGAATTCCGCCTGCACGAGGGGACCGCCATGCAGCGGACGCTCGAAGCGGAGTGCGATGCTGTCGAATCGCATCTCAACGTCATCGCCGAACGAGCACCGCTCATCGTCTCCGAATCTCGCGACAAACTCCTCGAACGGGTGCAGACGTTACTGAAAGACTCAGGCGTCAGCGTCGAGCCGAACGATCTGATCCGCGAAGTCAGCATCCTTTCGGACCGCTGCGATGTGAGTGAAGAGATTACTCGCTTACGTTGCCACATCGACCAGTTCCGACAGCAATTTCAGGTCAGCACCTCCCCCGGACGAAAACTCGACTTCCTGTGCCAAGAGATGTTCCGCGAGTGCAACACCATTGGCTCGAAGGCGAACAACATCGACATCTCCCACCGCGTCGTCGATGCCAAGACCGCCATCGAAAAGATGCGCGAAATCGTCCAGAACATCGAGTAGGTAATCGTCGTGCTCCCGACGACCGACGCTCGGCTGGCTTGACGCGAATGCTGAACCAATCGAGCACTAGAGCACGGCCTCATGCTCAATGTTGATCGAACGAACAGTGATCGACCGCAGTCCCACGCAGAAGGTGCTCGACGGGGCACTGCATCGGAGTCTTATCGAACAGGTGCAGCCACGACGAACAGCGACGTACGATCAACGTTCATGCTTGGCGTGACACATCACGTGACGATGCTCTCTCAACAAAGCAACGCCCCCTCGACGCGACGTAATGTCTTTTCCCCCGTCAAGAGAAAAGACCCGCTGTCAAATGCTGACAACGGGTCTTCTCAAGAGCCACCAGTCGGACTTGAACCGACGACCTGCGCTTTACGAAAGCGCTGCTCTGCCAACTGAGCTACGGTGGCAAGTTGTTGATTTGAGGAACGTTACGGCTCAGGGAATGTCGCATGCAAATGATAACGACAACCCGACCCCAATGTAACTTCGCCGAATCAAAGACAAAACCAAACAAACCTTTGTCGAGACTTTCCGCGAACTCAGCCCCTGAATGGCCAAGGGTGCAAGAACGTTCGCGAAACCGCCACGACTTCGGCGTCTGGACAAACCCAGACACTGACTGGGCGGAGTATCTCGAAATTCGAGACGATCTGCAAGCGGGACGCATTCCCAGACCGGCAGCGTGTGTGCGTCTCGATTGTCGGTGGAATCATTGGGCGACTCAGGATGGACCACGGATGACGCAGATTCGGCGGATGTTCGCGGATTTCGAGAAGCGAAGAGGACGACTCAGAGACTTCCAACTCACGACGACGGGGCTCCGGCTCGATCAGGGAGCCACGGATGAAGACAGAAAAAGGACGGATGCACACGGATTTGAAGGGGGGGCGGATGGTCGTAAGCCGAATCCGTCCTTTCATCCTTCTTCATCCGTCGTCATCTGTGGTTCCCCTTTTTCCTTTACGCCGGCGTGTCTCCGTCGCCCATTCGTCCAGAGTTCCCGTCGATCGTCCTCAATCGGCGAATATCCGCCGAATCTGCGTCGTCCGCGGTCCATCCGGTGAACGTTCCGGCCTCGACAGATGTCACCAACAATTCCCATGCAGACACGCAGCCGAAGGTCCATTACAGTGAATGGGTGCCCAGTTTGGCGAAAGCTCGTTTCATCAACCGTTGCCCATCTCGCTGTTTCCGCCCGCAAAGGCCGAAGTTGTGGAAAGAATCTCTTCGTGATCCCTCGCCACAACGAAGGGCGGGTTGTACAACCCTGAGAGAATACCGTACGTTGCGTACTCGTAATGTTCCTGGAGATGAAGCAGAACAGGTTCTCGTCCTCTGCGGAACACATGACTCCGATTTCGAACCACTTTTCCTCAACTCGGCGTTTGCTATTGCGATGACAGACAACAAGGTTTTCGGCAATTGGCAGAGTCTCGTGCGTTGGATGGTGACTGGCCTCCTGCTGCCGGTCGCTTCGCTGTTAGCTGACGATGAGCCCGATTGGCCGCAGTGGCGGGGGGCATCGCGAACGGGAATCGTGGCAAAGGAACTCCCGATTCGGGACTGGCCCGCTGATGGACCGACGACGCTCTGGACCGCGGAGGTCGGCACAGGGTTTTCGTCGATAGCAGTCGCCAAGGGGCGATTGATCACGATGGGAAACGTTGACGAGCAGGATGTCGTCTGGTGTCTTGATGCTCGAACGGGGAAGCTGATTTGGAAGCACTCCTCACCTGCCCCACTTGACCCGAATCTCTTCGAAGGGGGCCCAACGTCGACCCCGACCATCGCGGACGATCGTGTCTTCGTGTTCGGGCGGCGGGGTGAAGTTCGTTGTCTCAACGTTGCCGACGGGACACTGTTCTGGTCTGTGGACGTGCGCCAAAAGACAGATGCCAATCTTCCCTCGTGGGGTTTCTCGTCGTCGCCACTGGTGGTTGACGACCGCGTCATTCTAAACGTCGGCAGTGCGGGCTTGGCCTTGGATGCGAAGACTGGAGCGGTCCTCTGGAAATCGGACAACAGCGACGATGCGGGGTATGCGTCGCCGGTCCTATTGATGGTGGCGGATCGTCCTCACGCACTCATTGCCTCTGGGAAGGCAGTGTCGGCTGTTGAAATCGCGACTGGGAAAGCCACGTGGAGCTACCGCTGGATTACTCGTTATGGTGTCAACGCGGCCGACCCTCATGTGCTGAAGGGGCACATTCTGCTCTCGTCGGGATATGCCAAAGGGGCCTCGCTGTTAAAGCTCACCGAGGCTGATCCGGAGGAGGTCTGGCGATCGCGAACGCTGCGGAATCAGATGAGTCCCGGCGTGCTCATTGATGGCCACTTGTTTGCTGTTGATGGAGACGCAGGAGACGAAACGTCGTTCGTTTGCCTCCATGTCGCCTCCGGGGAAATCCGCTGGTCCGCTCCCGACCTTGGTTCTGCGACGGTGATTGCGGCAGGTCGACAACTCCTCATCCTGACCGGCACCGGCGAACTCGTGATCGCTTCGGCCGATGCCGAGAAATTTCAACCAGTCTTTCGCCGTCAGATGCTGACTGGCAAATGCTGGACCCCGGCGGCTCTCGCAGCCGGCAACTTGTATGCTCGAAATGCGGCGGGTCAGCTCGTCTGCTGGAAGGTTTCAAAGTGAACGAGTCTGACTCATCGGGCGAACACGCCCCCCGTCGTCCCCGTCCCTCATCCCCACGTGGCAATCGTTTCCCCAGCAAACGTCCCTCGGAATCTGATCGAGATGCAAACCGTCTAGATCGCGACCGAGGCCGTCCTGCTGAAGGTCGCGGACCTCGCGGACGGGCATCGGCCGATGGCGACTCGATTGCTCGCGGAGATGACCGTCATCGAGGCAATCGGTCACGGGGACATCAGGATCGGGGGTATCAGGATCAGTACAAGCAGGATCGCGGGCGAGGCGAACGTCAACAGTACGATCGTGGCCCGCGACTCCCCTTAGCGCCGGAACACCTTAAGCAGCGGCCGCTCGACGTCGCTGCGATTCAAGACTTGCCCAGGGTGGTCGTCAAGTCCCCTTCATGGCACGCCCACATGTACCGGAAACGGCTCGGGAACTTCGACTCTCGTGCACAGCACGGGGACCTCGTTCAACTGGTCGATCAAGACGGCCATCCTTTGGGAGTCGGGTACTTCAACCCCCGGGCCGAGATCACAGTACGTGTCCTTGATCGCAGTGGGGAGAACCTGACGAACGAGTGGTGGGATCGTCGCCTGCAACAGGCGGTCGACCTGCGACGCCAGTTCCTCAAGGTGCAACAGACCTCGACCGCTTGCCGGCTGATCCACGCAGAAGGGGATGGTTTCCCGGGGATCGTCGTCGATCAATTTGGCGATGTACTTGTCGGAGAGGCATTTTCACTCTCCGCGATGCAGCGTGGCGTCGATCTGCTCGAACGCCTGACCCCAATCGCCGGTGCGAAACACTGGCTCCTCAGAACCGGACCCCAGACAATTAATCAGGAAGGCTTCGAATCGGACTCAATCAGCTCGGTACAGCTTCCTTCGCGGGTCTTCATTCAAGAAGGACAGGCCGAGTTCGAGGTTGATCTGGCAACGGGACACAAGACAGGATTCTTCTGCGATCAACGAGACAATCGGCTACGCCTGGCTGCGTGGAGGCAAGGAGAGTCACTCCTCGATCTCTGCTGCTACACTGGCGGCTTTGCGATCCAGGCGGCCAAAAACGGGTCGGACGCCCATGTGACAGGGGTTGATCTCGACGAAGCAGCAATCGATGTCGCCCGCCGAAATGCCCGACGAAATCAACAGAAGACACGATTTGTCCATGCCGACAGCTTCGGGTACATGCGGGACATGCTCCGCGAAGGCCGTCAGTTCGATACCGTCGTCCTCGATCCGCCGAAGTTAATCTTTGGTCGTACTGAGATCGAAGAGGGACGACGCAAATACTTCGACTTCAATCGATTAGCCATGCAGTTGGTCGCTCCCGGAGGGCTGTTCCTCACATGCAGTTGCTCGGGTCTGATGACTTCGGACGACTTCATGAAGACTGTCGCCTCTGCCGTTCCACCAGATCGCCGAGCACAAGTCCTCGATCAGACCGGTCCCTCGACCGACCATCCCGTTGCCACGAATTGCCCCGAGTCATCCTACCTGAAAGCCCTCTGGCTCCGGATTTGGTAGTCGTGAAGCGATGAGACGCTTTAAGAGACACCTATGTCGGATAGTTCCCTGACGGAAGTAAATCGATCGTCGCTCGGTCCTCCGAAGACCGAAGACACCATCGCAAAATCTCATCGCCATCCGGATCCGAGGTTCGATCCACTCCAAGAAACGTCGAGGCGAAAAGCCGCGAGTCACTGAGAAGGATCGGGACGTGAATCGACCAATGAGTTGACAGCTCGCCCCTATTGAACTAAAAGAGGCATTAGCGGTTCCCCTTTTTGGTGTTTTATGCGATTGGCACTTCATACCGACTTCGCGCTCCGGACGCTGATGTATCTTGCGGCTCGTTTGGGGCGGTCCAACATTGCCGACATTGCTCAGTTCTTCGGAGTTTCCAAGGATCATCTCGCCAAGGTCGCGCTACGGTTGTCGCGTGAGGGGTTTATCCGCAGCGTCAGAGGGATCGGTGGAGGGATTGAGTTGGCGAGGCTGCCAACAGAAATCTCACTCGGTGAAGTCATTGAGCGGTTTGAAGGGGCAATGCACCTTCTGGACTGCGTCGCGGTGGAGAATGTCTGCCGAATTCAGCCGAGTTGTAAACTCAAAGGGGTCCTTCAGGAGGCAGAACGATTACAAGTCGAATACCTCCGGAGTGTCACGCTTGCCGACGTCGTACAGGATGACGTTGGCCTGGTCCAGTGGACGCAGCCGACGCCGTCCGCTTGAGATTCAGATCGAGCCAACTCTGATTCGGAATAGGTTATCCCTTTCTTAAGTCCGCGTTTAATCGAATCGGTGAATCAACACGAAATCAGATAAAATGAAGTTAAGTGAGGGGTTGGCGTCAACCTGTCATAGATTGTCGATCGTTCCTGATTAGCACAGAAAGGTACACACATGAGTTCGTCACCGAAGCGCCGTCGATGGACTGCAATGCTCTTGGCAACGATCGTTGCTGGAGCGGGACTGATCCCGTTTCTTCGGGCAGCGGATCCCGAGAATCCCGCGGTAGACCCTGCTACCGAACGAACACGCAAACAGGTCCGCATGTTGGACGATCTGTACAAAACTGCCATCGTGTTAGTTACCACGCACTATGTGAACGAGGACAGCGATCTTGCCGCCGGCGATGCCTTTCAAGCTCTCTTCAAGGTGATGAAGGAAAAAGGGCACCACGAAGTTCGACTGATTGACGCAACTGGCGAACCCTACGACGAAGACAACACACCTCGTGAGGGTTTTGAAAAGACCGGCGTCGCTAAGTTAAAAGCGGGCTCCGTCTGGTATGACCAAGTAATCGAGAAGGACGGCAAGAAATACCTCCAAGCTGCCACACCGATTCCCGTCGTCATGAAAAAGTGCGTCATGTGCCACGACAATTATGCCAACGTCCCAGAAGGGCAGATCATCGGGGCACTAAGTTATACGATCGCTATTGAGTAACCACTAACTCCTAGGTTTGCTCGCAGATACTGTGGGTTTGAACAACCTTCACTTCGTCAGCAATTAACAGGGCGGGAACCGTTCATGCCGACATACCTACAGTCTCTGCGGCGTGCTGCACATCTTGAGGAAACTCCGTTAGTTCCGGACGCCACTCCCCGGGATTGGTGAGTGATCAGATTAGCTGGACGGAGGGAGACTGTCGGGGTTTTTGTGTCCGATGGACAGGTCGCGGGCGATCCGTTCATGGAGCCATAGTGTCGAAGTCTGCCCGGATCAGGGGCTTCTGCTGTGAATCGGTTAATCTCGGTGAAACGCACGGATCCATTTTCATTGCGAGTTGAGCGACCACCCGGGCGTCGCTTTGAACGGTCTTAGTACTTGTAGGCCAGGCTCCTGACTGACTTCCTTGTGGCTGTTGCCTAGATATGCCGTTTCTGCACAACAAAGCACTGAGTGGTGTAGAGAATAGAACCTTGGAGTTGTGCTCATGTTTACGAAGCGATTGCAATATCGATATAACGCTCTCGGGAACCGGGTGGGGATGACCGAGCTGGGTGGGGGGAGGGTGACTTATGGGTATGACGAGATGAATCGGCTCGCCCTCGTCGTCAATCCGCAGGGGGAGCGGACGAGTTATGTCTACGATGCGGCTGGTCGCAGGACGCTCAAGCAACTCGCCAACGGGTCGCGGACCGCGTACAGCTACGATGCCGCTTCGCAGACGACTCAGGTCGAGAGTCTGAAGAGCGATGACAGCACGATCGTCTCATTCCAGTACGGCTACGATGATGCTGGCAACCGGACCAGTGTGCTGGAGGCGGATGGCTCACGGGTCACCTGGGCGTACGATGCGGCCAGTCAGCTGATCTCGGAAGACCGCAGTGGGACGAATCCCTACTCGCATGCCTTTCAGTACGACTCTCGGGGGAACCGTCTGCTGAAGATCGAAGATGGCCAGCGAACCACAACTCGCGGATCGTCCAGGTTCGTCATGTGCTCCGTCAGCCTGTCCACGAATTCTTGCACGTCTTCCCAGACAGCCTGTTGAAAAACGTGGGTTACGCTTTCCAGCGTGCCATCGTGCCGTTGAATGTCTCGGAAGAACAGCGTACGAGGTGCTCTTGTCAGATTGGAAAATCTGATCCACGGCCGTTATTCAACGGGCTGCTATCCCGCCTCCGCACCCCGACTCACGCGACATTCAGCCCTCCAATCACCTTAGAAACGCAGGCCCACCGCCGCAACTTATGATCAGGCCACCACAAGCAACGAGACTGGAAGCGTACACCCTGGGGCATTCCTTTCATCGATGACTTCCTCCTGTTGCATCAGTCGACGAATGTAGGACTTCCAGTCTTCATCGGAATCACGCCGAGTGACCTTCCGGTCGTCGCTTCAGTAATAAAGATCTGAAAGTGTGTCGAAGCGATGGGGACGACTCCCCTCCGGATCGGAGATTCGGTACAGTGTCCGTCACTTTTGGAAGACTCGGGACTTTTACGACAATCGAGGAGCGTTATGGATTTCATTTCACGGAATGATGCGGGGGGCAGTAGAAGAGTTGGCGGCCTCAATCGTGGGTTTGCTTGTCGAATCGTTGGGCTGTTTCTGGTCGGAATGGTTAGTTCTAGTCAAGCAGAGGCTCCGAAATTCGATGCCACGGTGGCAACGGTCAATGGAGTTGCGATCAAGGAGTCGGAGGTACAGTTTGCCGCGTTGATTCGGGGCATTCCTGAGGCGGAACTCTCCCGGGTTCGTGAGCAACTGGTCGATCAATTGGTCTCCCAGAAGTTGATGGGTGAGTTCCTCAAGAAGCAGAAGGTTGAGGCGGCGGTCAACGAGATCGACGACCGTCTTGCGGTCATTAACGATCAAATTCGGCAAGCTGGTCGCGAGCCAGCTGAGGTGTTTGCGAAGCTCGGATTACAGGAAAAGGATGTCCGACGTACGCTCGCCTTACCACTTGCGTGGAAGCAATATGCCCGCAAGTCGATCACAGATGCACAGGTCGACGAGTATTTCCGGCTGCATCGTCCCCACTTTGACGGGACACGGGTGCATGCTCGACAGATCGTGTTGATTCCGAAATCGTCCGGCTCTGACGGATCGATGGGGAGCGAAGCGGAATGGAAGCAATTGGAGGAACAGCTAGCGCAGATCAGGAAGCAGATTGTCGCAAAGGAGATTTCATTCGCAGAGGCGGCCCGAAAACATTCGCAAAGTCCGACAGCGGCCCAAGGGGGAGACTTGGGGAGTTTTCCCTACGGACTACAAGTGGCAAGGGAAATTGCCGATGTCGCCTTTGCCCTGAAAGAGGGGGAGGTCTCTGAAGTGTTTCGAACTCGCTTTGGAGTGCATTTGGTTCTTGTAAGTAAAATCGAGCCGGGGCAATTCAGTCTGGGTGATGTCCGTTCCGAGTTGCTGCATGACTTAAGCGATCAACTCTGGAAGTCTGTCACCGAGGAGTTGCACAAAACGGCCAAGGTGGAACGCCGATAGGAGACTCGATAATTCAAGATTGCGCCGATTCGAAAGAGTATCACTGAGAGTGCTGAATCATCACTTGTGTTGGCAATTAAGGGACGTTTGAGATGCAGGTTTCCAAGCATACGCTCCGGGCTGGGATGGTCGGAATGGGGATGATCTTTGACGAAACGTATCGCCCCTGTTTCGAGAAGGGACATCGTGATGGGGTCTATTCCCGAAAATTCGGTGATGTCAGCATCCCATTGGTGGCAGTTGCCACTCGAACCGGCCGTCGGGCAGCGGCGTATCATCAGAGTGCTGTTGGATCGGGTAACATTGCCGATTTCGAGCAATTCGATGGCGAGGATGCGGTTGAACGAATGCTGAACGGAGGGGTTGACTTTGCCTGCGTCGCGACACCGGACGATCGCCACTTCAAAGCCGCGAAAGCTGTGCTTGAAAGTGGTGCCCATCTGCTGATCGAGAAGCCATCGGTCCTCTGTCTGCAAGAATTAGACGAACTCATCGCGATTGCCGAGCGCCAAGGGGTGCTCGCGAAAGTGGTCTATCATAAACTCCTCGACCCCGATCATAAAAAACTACGGACCTTTGTTGTCGATGGCCTGTTGCAGCATGTCAATCATGGTTACTGCTCTCTGCTCGAACCGAAGCAGATCAGCGGGGCACAGTTCTCTGAGTGGATTACCGGTCGGAATCCTGGCACATATGTCGCAGTCCACTACATCAAGCTCATCGACTTTACCTTTGGCGGACGTTTGAAGACCGTCACTGCTACTGGGCAGCGTGGCATTGTCGGCCCCGCAGACGGGACGACATGGGACAGTGTCCAGATGCGGCTCATCTATGAGTACGACTCCGGTCGCGAAGCCGCCTTCGACATTCACACCTCATGGGTGACGCCGGACAACTTCCCCGGTTATGTCGAGCAAGAGGTGCAATTCCGTTTCGACAACGGCGTGTGGAATGGTCACTCCAGAAAACGTGGCGTCGAAGTGACCGTCGAAGGGAAGTCACCGTTCGAAGTGAAGAACACGATCAATACGCATTACAACTCGTCTGCCTGGGAACCGTGGGGCGTACGGACGCAGCGGGGCTACGGCATCGAAGTGATCGAACGTTTTATCCGCGAGGTCTCGACCGTCGAATTCGGCGGGTCCGAAAAAGACCGCGACCATCGACTCACGGAGGCACGAAGCCTGAAATACAACGATCTCGCCGCCGACCGGCAAGTCGTCGCCGCAGTGCAGGCATTGGAAGCGATCCTGGCACAATCCGCCAGCGGGGCCCCGGACGCCGTCGTCCGAGTCAATACGCCCGATGGCGGCCTCGTCCTTTACACCCCCGGTTCGGCGACTCCCCACATCCTGTATGGACCAAGAGTTTAGGGCGTCCGACATGACACTCTCGCGAACGGGTGCCGGACGGCTGCCGGTGTAGGCTTTGCCGTCCTTGAGGAATTTCGACTAGTTGTATTCGACGATTTGTCGACTGTGGAGCAGACAATCTCCAGCAACGTGGAATCGGGAGAGAGTTGGATTCGACTCGCTGCGGCAGGCAAAGTGTTTCGCTTGGAATTGCCCGCGTCGGGGGTAATCATCACGGCCAGCACCGGCTCGTCCCCGGCTGCCTCCCCCGTCGTCCCTCCGACCATGCCGACAATTGAGTCTAACTAACCCGTGAAGGCCCCCGCGTGCGATTCAGTGGTTGATGAGGCATCGGTGTCCATCGAATCGTTGGAGTCTGTCGGCTCGGTCGTATCGGACGGCGTGACAGCTTCCCCAATTGACTCGGTGCTGAATCCCTTATTGACATCGCCTTTGTTCTGGCGACTCTTGTGAGTCTGACCGCCCCGCATGTGGATCGGGGATACCATTTTCACTCGCTGCCCGAGGTGCATTCCGCCGTTCTGGGAGATTTTCTAATCTTCCAGACTGTAGCATCCGAAGGTTGATTGTCTTCCTTCGGAACGCGAGAATCGACCTGCGGCGATCTTGGCGTTATTGACAACAAGTTTGTCGACACTTCTCGATGCGAGCGCTCCGTCGGCCTCGTCCTTTCGGAAGCTGTCAAGCACCTTTGTTTCTTCCTCTTCCACTACGAACTCTGGCAGACTCTATGCAAATTGGCCTGTTCGTCCCCTGTTACGTCGACCAACTCTATCCCGATGTCGCCATGGCGACGTTGGAATTGTTAGAGCGTTGTGGCTGCCAAGTCAGCTTTCCGGAACAGCAAACCTGCTGTGGACAGCCCCTTGCCAACACTGGATGCTGGAGTGATGCCCGACCGTTTGCACAGCGATTTCTCGAACTTTTTCGGGAGTTCGACTACGTTGTCTGCCCGTCGGGAAGTTGCACCGCCATGGTGACCCATCATTATGATGAGTTTCTTGATGGCACCCCCGGCTTCGACGAACTCAAACAGAAGACCAAAGAACTGACGGAGTTCTTGACCGACGTCATCAACCTGCAAGAACTCCCCAACGTCTCGTTCCCGCATAAAGTCGGGCTGCATAACAGTTGTCATGGCCTGCGAGAATTGCGGCTCGGCCAGTCGTCTGAGCGAATGCTTCCAGACTTTTCCAAAGCCCGGCAACTCCTCCAGTTGATCCCCGATATCCAATTGGTTCCACTCTCTCGCCCCGATGAGTGCTGCGGCTTTGGAGGGACGTTTGCTGTCGCTGAAGAAGCGGTCAGTTGCATGATGGGACAAGATCGCATCCACGACCACGAGTCAGCCGGTGCTGAGGTGATGACCGCCGGGGACATGTCTTGCCTGATGCACCTTGAAGGGCTGATCCGTCGCCAAAAGAAGCCGCTCCCCGTCATGCACATCGCACAGATTCTCGCCGGTCGCCCTCTGCCAAAGTGCTGAATTGGCCCCAATCAAAGCCCCATCTTTGTAAGCTGGGAACATCACCGATTCATGCAAAGCTGGGGCGGGGGAACTTCGGCTTTGTCGGTCGTCCCAATGACGACACTTCCGGATCCTCGTGTGTCTGCAGTTCGCCGCGATCATCGCTTGCCGGGGTCGGGAGTTCATCCAGTATCGACTGAGGAATTGGAATGAGGCCGCAGGGGGTTGGCGGAGCGATGGTGGCCGCGATCAAATCCTTAAGTGTCACGGGAAAGTCTTGACGATTGACATCTTTACAGAAACTGAATTCGCCACCTTGCCAACTGGCAACGTGGTTCCCGTTCCAAAGGACGATGCGGTTGGCGGCTGTGCCAGGGACTCGTGGGGCGTCGTTGATGACTCCCACCAGATTGAGCGGGTCGGCTGCGGAGAGCAGAACGAGTTCTCGGGCGGCATGCTGTTGGTTGCGTAACTGACGGAGTTGATGCACCGTGTCTCCCACGGCGAACTGTTCTCCCGCCAGACCTGAGACAAACCGCCCCCCGCGAATTTGCCCTTGGGCCTCCAGTCGACGATAGACTTGCACGAGTTTCCACCAGGCGGGGGCTCCCGGCTCTCGGCGGACCAGGTCTTTGCAAACGACTCCCCAGCGACGCAGCAATTGCCATCCCCACTGCTCGGTCCGCTCCCGATCATCACTCGTCGCAGTGTCAGGTTTCGCCGCGGAGCTTTTCGTCGATGACTTCCTGTCGTGTGTGTCTTCGACTTCACGATCCTCAACATCCCGCCACACCGACCATCGCCCCGCCCCTTCAACATTGCGGCGACGTCGAACCAACCGGGCCGAGTTTCGTGAGTGACGATTTTTCGACTCGCTCTCCCCCTCCCGCACCAGTGATCGTAACCCGGCAAAGCCATCCGCTGTCGTGAGTCCTCGGGCGGTCAGTTCGCCCAGGATGCCATCGAGTTGCGTCGCCAACATGTCCGTCGAATCCAACAGGTCCGACGCAAACATCGCCCCTCGGTCCAGAAGCAGCTCCAACACCTGTTCCGCCGGGCTACTCAGTCCCATAGTCGATATCGGTTCGACATGGTCGATGAGCCAGTGCCGATCTTCTCGAAGAAACAGCGACACCGGCACCACGCGGGTGATCGATGCCATCGGAGGGCTCTTGTCGGGGTCCCGTGCTGGCGGAAAGAGTCGTCCCCAACCGACCTCACCGGTAAGACACAGTTCGTCCAACCACTTCCGTTCGTACGTCTCCATCCGCACTGGCAAGATGTCCCGTTCCCAACTCGCCGCCTGCACATCAAGACCTTGCAACTGCCCGATGATCTCGAACAAGCCATTCGATCCGCTCGGCCGTTCGTCGCCGCAAACACCATGCAAACGAAGTAAATGCCGTGCGAACACCTCTCGCCCCACTGGCTGAATCTCCCGTCGTAACCCCGCAACCGTCAACCGATGAATGCGCGATAACAATCGCCGATGGCACCACTCGACTCCTTTCTCTGCGCCATCATCACTTTCCCCATCCCCAGGACTATGGACATCCTTGACCATCGAGCTAGCGTCTTCCGTACTCTCCTGAGACTTCGCTGGACTCGGTTGTCCGGAGTATGTATTGGCATTCGATAAGAACGGGTTCCCTTCGGGGCGAAACTGACCTCGCAGCACGACCCCTTCGCCTTCGAGTGCCTCAAGTGACGCCGAAATATTCGACTCTTCGAGCCCTGTGAGTTCGGCCACTTCTCGCGACGTAATCGGTCCCGACGTTTCCAACAGTCCGCGAATCAATTCGGTCCGCGCCTCGGCACTCTCCCACTCTTGCCGCACGGATGGAGGGACCGTCAATGAAGATTCACAAAGTAGGTCCGGAAAGATCGCCCTCGCAGCGGGGAGTCGCTCGGCAGCGACCCATCCTTGTCGCCCACCTGACAGCGTGACCACCGTCGCCCGTCCTGTCCCGGCAAGTTGCTGCAACATTGGCGATCCCTGTGCAATGAGTGCAACCGCCTGTCTTTGGAACGAAGTCTCGCTGTTTTGCGATGTCGAAGCTCGCGCCGTTGCAGAGTCCCCAAACGGTATTGGAAGGATAATTCGCGAGAGTAACAAATCATGCAGTTCATCAGCATCTCGAATGGGGGGCGATGCTTCCATGACGACCAGTTCGATCGCAGCCGGATCGAGATGCCCGAGATCGCGGACCGAATCAACCGTCAAAGTTCGCCGCGTCGTCGCCATCCGTGCCCGACGTTCCTGCGCCTCTCCCCCATCGAGAAACGCATAGGGATTCGCGTTCAACAACTCGTAGGCAAAAGGAGACGGCTCTCGGGTATCACGGGCGATAAGCCGAATCTCCCCCCGCTCGATTCGCCCCAACACCTCGATGAGTCCGTCCAAATCGAGCGACTCAGAAAAGCAATCGTCGACGGTCTGCCGGACAAGCGGATGATCTGGGAGAATGTGATCCCCGGTATGCTCTTCCTGACACCCCGTCAACTTCGGAAAGACGGCAGTCAACAAGTCCTCCGACCGAAAGCGTTGCAAAGCGGGCGGGGTCTTCTTCCCGTTTCGCATGCGGTCAACCTGTAACGACCGGGTGACGTTCCATCGCCACCGCATCGGGAAGATCGGGACATAAAGAATCGCCTGCTCCAAAAGGTTGCGCACGTTGTCGGTTCGCAGCATCGGAAACAGCGATTCGATCGGGAAACTGTGCTGAGGACCGAGCGACAGGATGAACCCTTCATCATCAGCGGTCGCTTGCAGTTCAAAGTCGAACGATCGACAGAACCGCTTTCGCATCGCCAGGCCCCACGCCCTGTTGATCCGCCCGCCAAAGGGGGCATGCACCACCAACTGCATCCCACCAGACTCGTCAAAAAATCGCTCGAAGACCACCTCCGTTTGCGTCGGCACGACCCGCACAGCCGCCTGCTCTGCCGCCACATACTCGATCGCCTGACGGGCAGCAAACTCCCCGCAACAGGCCTCCGCCATCAGCCACTTCAGCGAATTCTCCGACACCGAAAACGGTTCAGCAACGTCATGATAACTCTCTCCGTTCGCTCGCGAAGAACCCTCCACTTCTCTCAAATCCACGCGGGGGATGGGGTCGGGGAGCGACGGGGAACCCGTTGAGGTTGAGGGAGCTGCCAGCGACTTCGTCTTGCCAGCGAGAGACTCTCCCGTCTTGCGGTTCGCTTCTCGATATGTTCCGCGAACATGCTCTGCGATCTCACTCCGTAGCCGCGACACCTCTTCCGACAGTTCGACCGTTCGCCCCTGTGCTTCACCGCGCCAGAAGGGGATCGTCGGCGGGGCACCGTGAGCGTCGGACACGATGAGATCGTTCCCTCGAAGTCCCTGAATTCGCCAAGATGTGTTCCCTAAAAGAAAGATGTCTCCAGCAGAGCTTTCGACAGCGAACTCTTCATCGACCGAGCCGACGACCGTCATCTCTGGTTCGGCGACGACCCGCACATTGTCGACTTCGCCGATGGCGCCAGCGTTGTTGATCGCCGTCAGCCGTGCCCCCTTTCGGCCACGCAACTTTCCATACACATGGTCATGATGAATGAGTGCCCGATGTCGCCCCGAGCCACCCGTTATCCCCTCGCTGAGAAAGTGAATGACCGCATCGAAATCGGATCGAGAAAGGTTGCGAAAGGGATAGGCCCGGCGGATCAATCGATACAGACTCTCGACCTCCCATTCCTGAGCGGCGACTTCAGCCACAATCTGTTGGGCGAGAATGTCCAACGGCGACTCCGGAATCGGCGTGACGTCGAGTCGCCCGTCACGGACTGCCCGGACCAACCCCATACATTCCACCAACTCGTCCCGCGTAAGGGCGAAGAGCCTTCCTTTCGGTGTTAGCCCGAGAGCGTGCCCCGACCGCCCAATCCGCTGCAGAAACGTCCCAATCGCTCGCGGAGACCCGATCTGAATCACGAGGTCGATGTACCCGACATCGATTCCCAACTCGAGCGAAGCGGTCGCCACCACCGCTTTCAGCGTCCCCTCTTTCAGTCGTTGCTCCGTGTCGAACCGCAACTCTTTCGCCAGTGACCCATGATGCGCCCCGACTGCGGCCTCGCCCAAAAGCTCGGTCAGTTGGAACGTCAGTCGTTCGGCCAATCGACGTGTATTAACAAAGATGAGAGTGCTCCGATGCGACTCGATCAACTCGACAATTCGCCCGTTCACCTCGGCCCATTGATCGTGAGTGCAAACCGCTCCCAATAGACTCGGTGGCACCTCGATTCCCAAATCCAAATCTCGCTGATGCCCCACATTCACAATCGTCGGCAGCACAGCGAGCGATGGCACGGGCGTTGATTGGGAGTCCGCTGTTGCCAAGAGACCAAGACTTCCCTCCCCTGAAACCGGTTTCCGGATTGCGTCTGCATCACCACAGAAAAGAGGAGTTGGCGTGACGAGGGGCGTTGAATTCGGCGACCTGCTTTCTATTGACTCATCCACATCAAGGCTCTCGCCCCGATGCTCTGGGATGCCAACCAGGAAAGCTCCCACGCGCTCGATCGGTTTTTGGGTCGCCGAGATGCCGATTCGTTGCAGTCGCCGCTCGGAGACTGCCGCCAAACGCTCCATCGTCACCGCAAGATGCGACCCCCGCTTGTCTCGGACGAGAGCATGTATCTCGTCGACGATGAGCGTGTCAACGGACGTCAGGACGGAACGTGCCTTCTCGGCTGTCAACATTAAGAACAGCGATTCGGGAGTGGTCACCAAGATATGCGGCGGCCTCTTGATGAGTGCCGTCCGTCGATGAGAAGGCGTGTCTCCGGTTCTTATGCCAACCGAGAGCGGTGGAATCGAGACCCCCTGTCGCTCCGCCTCTGCCAGAATCTCTCCCAACGGGACTTCGAGGTTGCGGTGCATGTCGTTCGACAATGCCCGCAGTGGCGACACATACACCACCCGTAACTCCGCCGCCAAGGTCCCTGCGATTGCCTCCTTCAAAAGACGATCAATGACGGCGAGAAACGCCGTTAACGTCTTCCCGCTCCCAGTTGGCGCTGAAATCAGTGTGTCATCCCCTCGTGCAATGACCGGCCACCCCAACTGTTGCGGCTCCGTCTCTCCCGCGAACCGCGAGCGAAACCAGTCCTGAATGATCGGATGAAAGAGTTCCAGAGCCATTCATGGTCTCGGCAAGAGGAGAGGAAGGGGCGTGTATCAATTCATGCTCGCTTGCGTGCCGGAGTCCGAATCGGATGGGGATTCAGCGTTGGGTGATGTTCCCGCCTCCGGGGAAGTCTCTTCGGTCGCGGGGGGTGTCTTCGGCGGTGCAGACTCTGCCTCAGGGACGGCCGGTTTCGCCTCTGTTGCAGGCGATTCAGTTGTTGGCATAGGAGATGGAGACACTTCCGGCGCAGCAGGCGGGGTGCCAGGGAGCAACGGGTCGGTCGTCGCGTCCGGGAGAATCTTTTCGATCATTTCGTCTCGGCTGACATGCAGCTTCCCAAACGATTCTTCAGGGATAATGTAATACCATTGAGAGAACTTAAACTCCAGCTCACGCACCCTCTCCTGTGCCCGTTTGACACTCGCATCATAGGCTGCCTTTCTGGTCTTGTAGACCGACATTGCCTCTTCATATGTTGCGTCTTCGTCAACAGTGGCGTCAGTAGAAGCGACTGTCGCAGCATCGGAGGGAGTCTCCGTTGCATCTGTGGCAGCCTTGCCATTATCCGTTTCAGGGGCTCCAACATTATCTTCGCTACTTGTGCCCCGCGTCGGCTCGACAGGTGGAGGGCCTAATGACTCAGCATCGTACGCGACACTCACCAAGAGATTACGCCCCAAGCTTGCCTTCGCTGCAGCCTCGGCATCTCCCGGCTCTGTGCTGGCCGTGCTAGTGTCACTGATATCGGCGCTCAGCCCACTATCCGAATTAATGTCTCCATAACGGATCGTGTACCGTATTCCATTTACCGTCCAAACCTTAATGTCCCCCGCGGCCCCAGCGATATCGCCGGTTGCAGGACTATGAAAGAACCCGAAACTCAGGTCGTCCTTGATTGTCTGATCGTTAGGGACGAACAGATTGTTGACATAGGAGAGTTTTCTTGGACGAACCCCGATGATATCGAGCTGTGCCAAGGTTCTCGTCAGGGTGTCGATTACAAATCGTCGCGGCTGTTCAACCTGTGTGTCGACCCCATCGACGATCCAGTGTGCATCGTCGTCAGATCGATTCAGCATCATCAGGTCGCCCGGAATCTTCTGCTTGGCCTGCGGGCTCATTTCATAATGATCGAGCAAGAGTTTATGAATGTCGTTGCGTTCGACCTCCAGCAAGTCACTCCGAATCCAGTCGGAGAAACGAGTCGACATTTGCAGGTTCACCCTGGCGAGATAAACCTGTCGTTCGTTCGCAGCACGAACATAGTAAACTCCCTGCATCACACGGCGTCCTCCCTCATTGATCGATTTGGACTCCTCCTCCGCCTCTTCGCGGGGGCGTCCAATAATATAGTCCGCCAGCGTGCTTCCGGAGTCGGTGAACGAAATGCGAGTCCCCGTTTCGTTCTCCCCTTGAACGATTGTTGGATTCTCATCGAGCGGGTCAATGACTCCGTACTTCTTGTGTGCGTCCAACTCGCTCGATACAAGTGAAATGCGAACAATCCCAATTGCAGAGGTTGCCGCTTGAGCGAACTGCTTCTGTCCATCTGCGGGGTAATTGTAGTGTGAAGGAATATGCCAGAGACCATTTGGGTCTCGTACAACTTCGAAACGCTCGACCCGGCTCGACTGAGAATTCCAACCGGCCACAAGAATGGCGTTCGCCTGGTCAGCATCGGTAAAGTTGGGAAAGAATGGCTCTCCGACGCCGAGATACTCCGCGATCTCCGGTGGCCGAGTTGCCACATAAGTGGCAATTGCGGCAGCTGTCGACAACAATGCCGCCACGACAAAGGCAATAGTACGTGTCATATGATTCATAGTGATCTCCGCCGATGCGGTTGGTCTGCTTTGCTATATAAACAAACTGAGCCGGATATGTAAATGAGCCATTCTAAACGCGACCAGCCAGTCGTGTCATGAACGAATAAATGATAATCGCCCCTCGGCATCCTTTGGGAACCTCATCGCTTTACCATACGATCCTTGGAAACTGCCCGGTATTCGGCAAGCAGTCGCCAGCCGATCACCATCAGCCCGACGAGGATGGCGGGGATGGGGGGAAGTAGTAGCGCCCAAGTACGGGTGAAGTCCTGCACGGCTCGAATTCGCTCCGTGGAGCGGTTTTTGGCATCGTTGACGACACGTTCCGCTTCGCGTGCAAGACGCTGTTGCTCCCGCTGATACCGGGCTGTCTCCTCTTGTACAGTCTTCTTCAGTAACGCTTCCTTCGTTCGTGGATCGAGTCGATTATCGACGCGAATTTCTTCCTGCCGCTCAAAGAAACGTGCGTTCGCCCCCTGCAACTCGGCGGCCTGTTCCTTTCGCATGGCGCGAAGTGTCTCTTGATACTCTTCCAGATATTTGGAACGTTCCCGTTCGATCCATTCGATCTTACGAGGTTCACGATAACGCCCGCGAAGCTCATAGTACTCGTCGTTGTCCATTAGTGAGTCGACGCAGTTGAGGAAAAACAGGATGTTATCAATTGGAAAGTCGAAGTATTGTGTCTCCCAGGCTTGAAAGACGTCATCAGCGATAAAATCAATGTCGGACATAAAGATGACATTCACACCCTGTGGGCGTTTCGACTTCACCTGTGCCGCGATGATAAAGTCGTTTTGTGCCTTTGTTCGAGATTCTCGTTGAGAATCCGATACAGCAGGAGCCGGTATCCTGTTCGCATCGACCAGGGGACGGCGGAACGTTCTTCTTAGTTCGAGCATCGAGAGGGTGTTGTCACGATTTAAGTCGATCCGTGGAAACATCGGCAGGAACTGTTGGAATTCGGGATGCGTGGAGAGTTCTTCCCGGGTGAGCGTGAGGTTCTTGTCTTTGTCGTAAATTGAAAAGCTATTGATGAGGCCGAAGACATCTTCATCGTTGGTTCTGTAGAGTTCATCCAATTCATGGACGCCGGTCGTTTGCTGTCGGCTTCTGAGTAGCGGGACAAAGTCCAGGTTGGCCGCAGGGTCTCGCGTAAAGACCCCCGAAAACATAACGACGACTTCGCGGAACGGCGACGAGATGAGGCTTTCGCGGTTGATGCACGGTTCCTCCTTGTCGCTGAGTTGATCGTCAGTCAGGAACGCAATTTCCGGTGCGAACTCCTGGCGTGAGAGGTGCGGGTTGTGTGTGTCGAAGAGTACGAGGGTTGGTGACGCAGCGATGCCGATTGTTCGCATGAGCGCGCGGTAGGCGTCCTTCTTCTGGCGGGCGACGTCATCAAGTGGGAATCCGGACTCCCAACCAGGAAAATCGTCGAGCGGAAGATTCTGGGCCCATGAATCGTCGATCATTAACACCGGGTTTCCGCCACGGATATAGTCGGTGAGATTCCTAATTTCTTCCGTCGTAGCGAGTGTTGAGGGTTGTGTCGCGATGAGGACGTCAATTCCCCCCTCGATTGGAACCTTCGCAGAGACTGATTTGACGATGTACTGTTTGCGTAGCTCATCGACAATTCGCCACTCGACCCGACGCCGCCCCGACTGGTCGTCCGAAAAGTCCCCCATAGGGGAGTGCTTCGTTTGCAGGATGCCGATCGTCTTTCGCTTCTCCCGGGTGAGAGTGCCGATGGATCGAGTGAACTCGTATTCGATTGGTGTTCCTTTGTCGAAGAAGGGGATGACAACTTCATCAAAGCCGCTGCGGACAACTGCTCCGAGAATCATCGGGATGCTGTCACGTCGCCCTGATTGCTCGACCGTTCGGTAGTTTGTGGTGATGCCCCACTCTGCGGCTTCGTCCGCCTCTTTACTGCCGATGGGGGTTTCGGTAATGCGAATTTTGACCCGGTTTCCCGACGTCCGTTCAATCTGTCGCAGAACCCCTTCAATATTCTTTCGAATCTGTTGGTACTCTTCTGGAATTTCCTGCGAAACATAAGCATCGATCTGGATCGGGCGACTCTCGGGAACGTTTTGCAGTGTGACGCGGGTTGTCTCCGCCAGCGTATAGAGTTTTTCGGCGGTGAAATCCGCTGTGAGGTTCAGGCGATTTGATGCCTTAGCGGTCATGTAACCAAAAGCAATCAGCATCACGACGAGCGACGCGACTCTGACCGTAAACTGCCAACCGTAACTCACTCCTCGCGGACTCCCCCCCCAGTGACGGCGAGCAATGAAGACCGCGTTGAGATAGAGAAAGAAGACCGTCAACATTGCGAAATAGGCGAGCCCAAAAACTGGAACCATTCCGAGAGAGAAGTCCCGGAGATGTCCACCAATGCTCAAAGGCTCGTAGAAGTTTAACCAATCCTTTAGCAGCGAGACTCCCGGAAAAGTGTCGATATACACGGGCACACAACAAAAAGCAGCCGCAAGGACGAAGGCGACGGTCGAACTCGTTGTGAGAACTGACGCGAACATCCCAATCGCCAGTAAGGCCGCTCCAGCTGACCAATAACCTAGGTATGTCGGGAGCAGCACACCCCAGTCGGGATTGCCGATGACGTCGAGGACGATGGCGTGAGAGAATGAGAACGACAAGACAACAGTATAAGTGAACAGGACAGCGAGATACTTACCAATGAGGATGTCAAAGTCTGTGCCGGGTAGGGTGAAGAGGAGTTCGTCTGTTCCGAGCTTCTTCTCGTCAGACCATGCCGACATTGTGATCGCGGGAACGATGAACAACAGGAGCACGGGGAACCACTGCGTCAGCAAGTCGAGCGTACATTCTCCGTTAATAAAAAAGGAGTCATCGAACGCCGCAAACGAACCGGCGACGACGAAAACGATAATAAACAGATATCCCAGCATCCCCGAAAAGAAACTGAGGACGTTCCGCTTAAACACGGACCAGAGCACATGAGAATGAATCATGAAGGAATGTCACACGAGCTGAACAAGGAAAACGAGTTGAAGTGAGGTCGCCGAAAATAACACAGAGTCAAAAAAGGAGATCAAATAATAGGGCCCGAAATTAACTGACCGGAACGGCACTTCCCGATGGCCCGCCGGTCATGCGGCGGAACCACGCGTCGAGGTCAGGTTCCGTCTCTGCCAATGTATCGACCCTTACGTCGGCAATCAGCTTGCCGAGATTGATCAACACGACCCGCTGACACGAGGCCCGGACTTCCGACAGGATGTGTGTCGACAGAAGAATCGTCTTGGTTTCGCTGAGAGTCCGTATCAGTTCTCGGACCTGAAAAGTTTGATTTGGGTCAAGGCCGCTGGTGGGTTCGTCGAGGATGAGAACCTCGGGATTGTGGATTAACGAGTGGGCCATGCCGACGCGTTGCCGGTAGCCTCGCGACAGCTTGCCGATCGTCTTATTCCAGACATCTTTCAGAGAACAGTGTTCGGCGACATACTCCAGTCGTTCGCCGAGGTCAAAATGCGTCAGCCCGCGGGCTTGGCCGAGATATTTCAGTAGCGTGTACGGGGTCATCTCGTTGTAGAGCGGGCCGTTCTCAGGGAGATAGCCGATGAGTCGGGCGGCATCGAGACGATTGGTGAAGACGTCGTGTCCACCGATGAGTGCCCGTCCTTCACTCGGGGCGAGATAACCGGTGAGTAGTTTCATCGTCGTCGATTTTCCGGCTCCGTTGGGCCCCAGAAACGCACAGACCTCCCCTTTGGGGACTGAAAAGCTGACGTTCTGCGTTGCGGCGAAGTTGCCGTAAAACTTGCTCAGCCCGTCTGCCTGAATCATAATCGGTGTGTCCGTTGCTGCGGACCGGGCCGATGCGGGTGGTGTCGCTGCGTCGCTCATGGAATCGTTTTACCTTCGACGACCGCTCGCGACGGGACTTCCGGCGAACGGCTGAAAAAACAGTTGATGACGAGAACAGTCTGAATGGCAGAATTCGTGGGACCCCAGTCTCCTCATTATTCCGGCCAATCGGCCGGTGTCCAGCCTGTGGAACCAGTGAATTCATCTGAACTTGCGCAAAGTCGATGGATTCAGGCGCAAGGAGTCGAACAGGTTCGGTCTGTCGAAAAGTCAACTTCCCCTCAACGAATCGTGCGACGTTCCCAATTCCCCGGCATGCGATGACTCACCCCGCCGTCACAATTGAGCATCTCATGAAAGGCAACGATTGGGATACACCGCGAACGCCAGGAGATTGGGATTCCCTCGCAGGGGCAGGTTGACGACAATTCTCAGCAGCGTTTTCTTTGTTGACAGTTTGCAATGATCTAATTGGCTGAGAGGAGGAGAATCATGCGAGGTCTTTTTGTCTGCTTGGCTTCCGCCTTGGTAGGGGCGTTCCTGGCAGTCATGTTCTGGCAGGATGGAGGGACAGGGCAACTGAAGGCTCAAGACCGCCGGGGAGGAACCGGACATTCCGGGGCGATCTTGCGGACCGATCGGTCGAGTGAAGGAACGAGATCTCCAATACCTCCAGGGGAACTGGCACTGATGACCCCCGACGAGGCGGTCAATGTCGCCGTTTACGAGAAGTGCAATCGCTCCGTAGTCAATATCTCGACGACCAGTGTTCGTTACGACAAATTCTTCATGATGGCCGTCCCGGGAGAGTCGGTGGCGGGAGGATCAGGGTTTGTCATCGACCGTCAGGGGCATCTGGTGACAAACTATCACGTTGTGAAAGGTGCGAAACAGATTGAGGTGACACTGTTCAATGAAGAGTCGTACCCGGCAAAACTGGTCGGGGCCGACCCGGTGTACGATCTTGCGGTCCTGAAGATTGAGGCTCCTCCTGAGATGCTATTTCCAGTCGAGTACGGTGATTCTGATCGATTGCGAGTGGGGATGCGGGTGTTCGCGTTGGGGAACCCCTTTGGCCTTGATCGGACGATGAGTGTCGGGATTGTCTCGAGCTTGAATCGAACCTTGGAAATCCGTGAAGACTGGGTCATCAAGTCGATTATTCAAATCGATGCCGACATCAACCCGGGGAACTCTGGCGGACCGCTGTTCAATGCCCGCGGTCAACTGATCGGGATCAATGTCGCCATCGCAACGCAACCGGGGAGTGGCGGGCAGAGTGCGGGGATCGGTTTCTCGATTCCGTCGTCATTGGCTCAGAGGGTGTTGCCGGAACTTGTCGCCAATGGGCGAATTCTTCGTGGAGAAATCGGGATCACCCACGTCACAAAGTCGGAGAACGGACTGCGAATCATTCGGATGGAACCGGGAAGCGCGGCCGAGAAAGCCGGACTGAAGGGGCCGAGTGTCACCCGCGAACGACGTGGCCCGTTTCTCGTTGAGAAAGTCGATCGTAGTACGGCAGACATCATCTCGGCCATCGACAATCAGCCGGTCACATCAGCTGCGGAGTTCCATAGTCTGATGGAGGGGAAAAAACCGGGGGACGTTGTGCAACTCACGATTATCCGTGATGGGCGCGTCGTGCAGATTCCCGTGACTCTCGCCGACGACGTGGCCAATTGATCGTATCATGGTTCTGTAACATAGGGCGAGGACGGATGTTGAAGTTACGGCTTAAGGGATTGACTTCGCCTCTTCATCCGTGAAGTTGATGTTTCGACGATTCGACGTTTCCAGAACTCTCCATCACAACTTGGCCATCGCGCTGACCTGAGGTTGACTTTGTCTGCTCTACAACGATTGCTGTCGGCGAGTCTGTGCGTGACGCTCGGTTCGCTGGCGCTCGGGAGCATGGTGAGTCTCTCCGTGGAGAGCCTGTTGGTCATGCAGCCGTATCTCAGCGGGTCGGCTTGGACCGCACTGGCCAATGCCGGAGGCTGGCCGATTGCAGGTCGTGGTGAGCATCTCGTCACAACACTTCCCGGTTGGCTCTCGTTTGGGATGCCGCTGTTGTTGGGGTGGGCGAGCTGGCTTTTGGGGGCTGCTTGGCTGACGCGGATTCGTCGGGGCGAATTCGTTTCGATGTTGGCAAATTGGGGAGTGCGGGGATGGCGATGGTGGTTGCTCGGCGGAGTGTGGTCGGTCTGGTGGACCATCAGCCTGGCGATGGGGGCGGGGAGTTCCATCTCCCTCGCTGCGGGTGTCGTCCCCTATGTCCTGGCAATCCTTCTCGCGGCATGGGTGACAGAGTTTGTCAGAGGTTTCGTCGGTAGTGAAGGCAGTCCTGCGGGAAAGTCGACTGGCGAAATGTCACGATGGCCGCGACGTTTGGTCGCTTGTGCCGCGTTGATGTACGTCGTCACCTTCACGGCAATGAACTGGGGGTTGTGGTTCAACCTCGAAATTCCACATGGAGATTCGGCCATGTACGAGGAGCATCTCTGGAACCTCGAACATGGCAAGGGCTTTCGCAGCTACCTTGACCAAGGGCTGTTTCTGGGCGAGCACATTCAGGTCGTACACCTCCTACTGATCCCTTTGCATCTGTTCTGGCCGTCGCATCTCCTGCTGGAACTCGCTGAGTCGACGGCACTTGCGTTGGCGGTCATTCCGCTCTTCTGCATTGCCAAACGACATACCGGGAGCGACTGGGGTGCCTTCGGACTTTGCACCGCCTATCTCCTCTATTTCCCGATGCAGCATCTGGACATCGCGATCGACTTCAAGACCTTTCGTCCCATTGCGTTTGGGGTCCCGTTGCTCTTGGCAATGCTCGATCAGCTAGAACGGGGGCGATTCCGTACAATGGCCATATTCGCTCTGTTGGCATTGAGTGCCAAGGAAGACTATGCCATTCCGATCTCGATCATCGGCTTCTGGCTGATGTGGTTCCCGAGAAGCACGCCGGGACTTGTTGAAGCCGTGGAGAGTCGATCGCAAGAATTGACAAAGGGAGTTTCTGGAAGCAGTTCACCGACAACTTCAGACAGCGCAACAACAAGACGAATTCGCTGGGTCGGTGCGGCGATGTGGTTGGCAGGAGCGGTCTATCTGTTCGTCGCCGTCAAATTCGCAATCCCAAGCTTTCATGAGGGAAAGACCGTTCATTACGCGAGATACTTCCCCCAGTTTGGAACGTCACCCGGCGAGATTCTGCTCAACATGCTGACTCGACCTGGGCTCCTGTTTCGCGAACTTGTCACCGTGGGCGGAACGCTCTACGCAACTGCGATCTTAGTCCCGCTGGGCTTGTTGCCGTTGCTCTCGCCATCGCGGTTGATGGTCGGCGTGCCGCTGTTTGTGTTGCTGTGCCTCAACAACGTGGCGATGTCTCCCCCTGGACCATTTCAACACTTCCATGCACCGTTGTTACCCATCGTTCTCTGGGCCGCTGCTGCTGGGATGGGGCGCGCACGGAACTACTTCCCAGAAGGAGTTTCAGTAAGTCCGCGAGTCCGATTTCTGATCGAACGTCTCCCGGATCCGGCGACATTGGGGGTCTTCGCCGCGACCTGTGCGCTGTTGAGTGGAACTGCCTTTTCGCTCTCCCCCTTGGGGACGCGGTTCTGGGACTCCGGGCGGGTCGTCGCCGGTCGGCCGACAGAGTGGCGGTCCCTTTATCTGCCACAAGAACGAGCGATGGAGTTTGAGAAAGTGGCCCCACTGATTCCGGCGACCGCCCGCGTCGCCTCGACGGACTTTGTTCACTCGCGGTTCACCCATTGCGAACGGTCGTACGATCTGAGCGGCTACGAACGGCGCGTTGCTAATGACACAACGTCACTTCCTGTTGATACAAACTATGTCGTTCTGGATCTCCGTCATCCCTACACCGCTGAGTTGTTGCAATGGCCCGAAATGCAAGAAATCGTCAAGTCGTTGAAGGAACAGCCTGATGTCTGGGAAGAAATCCCGGATACAACCAATGGATACTTCCAAGTCTTCCGCCGCCGACCCGAGAAGCCCTCCAAATGAATTGGATGTCATCGACCACTTCAATTCCATTTTGCCATAATTTGCTTCGGCTGATCGCCTTTGTGTGTCTGTCAGACCTGAAGTGATCGGAGCAGAGCAGTTTTGCACCAAACTCCGAAATCCTGCCTTCGGACTCCTTCCCGCCAGACGAGCATCCCGCAGGATTCGGCAACTTCTTGTCAGGGGATATTGCAGTGGCGACGTAATCAGACTACAAGTTCATCAGTGTGGAGAGAAATTGCCGTCACGACGATTTCATTCACCCACCGTTCTTCTTTCTGCAATTCTTCCAGATGGTCGTTGCCCCGACATGACTGCCACGATGCCGCATCTTCGCCGACCGTTTCATTAGCGATTTTCCCTCGTGCTTTTGCTGCGTGTCTGGGATTGCTGTTCGTGTTGAGGCCCTGTGGTTGCGTCCGGTGCTACTTTAGAGTGGCCGATTGACGCGGGGCACCCGGGGGGTAATGTCACTTTTCTCTCACCTCTCCTGCGAGAGGTTTCACTGTGGGGTATGTACTGTGTTTCCCAGTCTGGAAGAAAAACTGAGACGTTTCGACGAGTTGGAGCAACAGCTTCAAGACCCGTTGATCCTTACGGACTCGAACAAACTCGTCGAGATTCAGCGCGAGTATGGCGGGCTGAAAAAGGTCGCACTCGTTGTTCGGCAGTTTCACGAGTTAGAGGCCAACATCGAAGCGGCCCGCATGATGGTCGAAGAAGAAACTGACGAAGAGTCGCGAGCCTATGCCCAAGAGGAACTCGATGCGTTAACCGCCGAGCGGGAGAGCCGATCGGTTGAGTTGGAGGACCTTGCAACCGCTGGCGACTCGATCACTCGCGGGGCGTTGATTATGGAAATCCGTGCCGGAACCGGGGGTGATGAGGCGGCCCTCTTTGCGGGTGACCTCTTTCAGATGTACTCGGCTTTCGTGCTCAACCGGGGTTGGAAGCTCGAACTGATGGATGCCTCGCCCGGCGAAATGGGGGGGTACAAGGAAATTACCTTCTCTGTGACTGGCGAAGGGGCGTTTCATCAGTTGCAGTTCGAGAGTGGCGGACATCGTGTGCAGCGAGTCCCTGAGACGGAAGCTCAAGGACGCATTCACACCAGTGCGGCAACGGTCGCCGTTCTACCGGAAGCGACGGAAGTCGAACTGAACATTAAGCCGGAAGACATTCAGGTTGACACCATGCGAGCCGGTGGCCCCGGGGGACAGAAGGTCAACAAGACCGAATCCGCCGTCCGCCTGACGCATTTACCAACCGGGATCGTTGTGAAATGTCAGGACGAAAAGAGTCAGCACAAGAATCGTGCCAAAGCCATGCGAGTTCTGAGAGGGCGTATCCTCGACAAGATGCAACAGGAGATCGACTCCGAACGTGCGTCGGCTCGTCGAACTCTGATCGGCACTGGCGATCGAAGTGAGCGAATTCGCACCTACAATTTCCCCCAGGGCCGAGTGACGGATCACCGAATCGGGCTGACACTCTACAAACTTGATCAGGTTATGCAGGGCAATCTCGACGAACTCGTCAACGCCATGCTCGAATTCGACCGACAGGAGCGATTGGGAATCAGCAAGTCTGCCGAATAAAGAGGGGCAAAGTCCGTTGACGCCGTGCGTCTCGGGGTTCGCGACATTCAAACAAAAAAGCCGTTCAGCGTCACAAGAGTTGTGTCGCTGAACGGTCATTTTCATTGATTCGGTCGGAGACCACAGACTTCGATTGCGGCAGAGGCGCTCGCAGCAAATGCGAGAAGCCCAGAGGATGAAGCCGCTCGATGTCGATGACAATCGAAGTGTTGAGTCGATGACCTACCGAGGAGCAGTCGTGCCAGCCGGTGAGGTGGCAGTCTGAGCTGGATCAGCCGTTGGCTGCTTCCAGTTTGCGGTTGCCCACTGTGGATAGGATTCGACGACGGTCGCTCCTAGGTCCTTGAGCATCTCCTGGAAGCGAGCGGTCGTCATGTCTTCGTTCAGCACAACCTTCTGCAAGACGAAGCGGCGATTCGCCGGGATGTAGGCAAAGAACTTGCCGTTTCCAAGGCGATCGTTCTCGGCCAACAGTCGCAACAATGCGGTCCGAGGGACATCTTCCGCCTTGGTCGGGAGTTCATCGAGCCAGGCCATAATCCAGACCCACTCTTCGTCCTGACTGAGGACGCAAGACATTGATAGCTGCCATTCTTCGTCTTCCAATCGAGCTTTGAAGGCGAAATCGTAACGTTGCTCAACCTTTTCGGGCTTAAGGCCCATTGCCGTAATGAGCTGTCCGAGAGTCGCCTCGTTAACAGCACCGGGACGTGTGGACTGTGCGGACGCAGCATTCGGCATGGCGGCGAGGAGAGCCGCGAAGACACCGAACAGAATCCAATGGCGAATTCCAAGTTTCATCTGACGAGACTCCTTAAGTCTTTGACGCAATGTGTCGGGAAATAGTGGTGAACTGCAAGGCGCAAAGTCTCACGCCAGCGTCGACCGCTTGCTGCACCAGAACCAACCGATTCTGCGGGCAAGCAGCGAGACACGACCGGCAGGGAGATCGCGTTGCAGGAGACCGTTCCGACGAGTCTCAGGCTTCCGTCAGAAACTTGAGACAAATCTGCGACCAAGTTTCAAAAGAATCGAAGTCGCCGATCAGTTCCGCCGGTTGTGCGAATCCTGTCTCAACTATCGACTGTTCGCGTGGGAGAACTTGGGGCGATTCCAGGTCAAAAATGTGAACTATCCCGAGATGGACCCGTCCTACCTCTGTTTCATCATCGTTAATCAGACCGACAAGTCGCTCGGAATAGGTGGATTCGAGAAAGACTTCCTCTTCAATTTCGCGTCGCATCCCTTCGAGGTAGACGGAAGAAGCTCCCCCTTCGTCAATCGTCGAGATATGCCCACCGATGCCGACCGATCGCTTGCTGAGCAACCGGCCCTCGCCGATCCCTTTGCCACGTCGGTAGAAAAAGACTTTCTCTTCGTGCCGAAAGATGCAGTAAGGGATGAGTTGTTTGAAACTCGGGTCTTCCTCGACCTCGTTTCGCGGACGGTAGCTGGTGTGCGCCGGGTCGAGCAGTTTTTCCAGATAAGGAGTCGAGTTGGCCTGAAAGCCTTGGAAGGGGCCGATTTCGTGAAATAGTGCCGTGGGAACCACCAACACTTGTTCGACAGACTGCTGTTCAACGGACATCTCAGCGACACCTCTGGGGAGAGAAACGAATGCAGACAAGCCTCGCAGGTTCGCCCATCCGCCCCTCAAAGTCCAGCGTTCCCCAACGATTCCCCTTGATCCTTCTCTTTAGTCAGTGTCGTCAGAGGAACAACCTTGCAGCCGAGGGCGCGTCACGCTTCGGGGGGGGCTTGCCAGTCCCCCCAGTGAGTGAGGTAATGTTCGTAGGCGGAGCATTCACCGGCTCGCGTGGTGAGCCATTGTTTTGTCTCTTCGACAATCAATTGCTCTTGTTCCAATGACAGTAGCCCCAGGATCACACGGCTGCGGAGAAAGACGAAGTAGGTGTCGAGGACGTCGCAACGGCAGTAGTCGTTCACCTCGCGGACCTTGCCAGAGTCGTACAGGTCTTGAACCTGTGAACCGTCGATGTTCGTTTTTCCCGGCTTGCCGATGAGGTTGGCCATCAGATTGAGGCCGCCACTCAGACGCATCGCTCCGAAGTTGGTGAAGAAGTCGAGAAGGTCGAAATGTGACTCAGAGTTGTAGCGATTTCGTCTTTGTTGGTAGGAAGGGCCAGTCGGGTCGAACCAGTCGGGGACAGCGAGTCCATATCGATAGGCAGCAAGTTCCATAATTGGCATGTCGTATCCGCGTCCGTTAAACGTCACAAACGTCGGACGTTGATAATGTCGCCAGCCATTCCAGAACCCTTTCGTAATGACCCACGGTCGAAACTGCGGTTCATCCAAGGCGACCAGATCGATGAGACGAAAGTCCGGGCCGACCTTTCCGACCACCACCGAAATCGGCAGCATATATGTGGGGGGAAGGATGTCGGTGCCGTTTTTCTCCAGTTGTTCGGCCCGAAACCGAGCCGTTGCGTCCGCCGGGCTGAGATCGTCCAGAGGGTACTTGACGCGAGAGATCAACTCTCCATCGGCAATCGTCTCGATGTCAAACACAAGGTAAGAGACGTCTGACTTCGCCATTTTGCTGAACCCCCTTTGTCGTGCGCTGGACCTGATCGCCACACCGCTCTCATGTGATGCCCGCCCGAATGCAGGTCAATCGAAACCGAAATCGTCCTCTTCATCAATCACTTCGACAATCATCGATTCTCGGGGGAGGTCGTCGAGAGACTCCGCTTCGTTCGAAGGCTGCGGATAGGGGAGATCGTCGCCATGAATGGTCGCCAAGGCATTGGCAGCCGCGCGTTGCTCCGCTTCCTTCTTACTTGGCCCCCAAGCGGGGAGATACTCATGCGAGCCAATGACCGCGGCCACGAAGAAACACTTTGAGTGGTCCGGGCCCTGCTCGTCGACGACGCGGTAAGTCGGCGTCTCGCTCCAGTTTCTTTGGGCATGCTGTTGCAGCAACGACTTGTAATTGACACCGCGTCGAGACTCTGCGGCATGTTGAATCTCGGCCGTAATGTGTTGCAGCACAAAGTCGCGAGCCACATCGAATCCGCCATCCAGATAGATCGCTCCGACCAGCGACTCGAACACCGCCGCAAGGATCGACCCAGGAAGACGACCTTGAGAGTCTACCCCTCGTCCCAGCAACAGGTACTGACCGAGCCCTATCTCGATGGTGATCCGCTCACAAGTGGAGCGACTGACGACGGCCGACTTGATTCGGGTCAGTTCCCCTTCGGCTTCGTCGGGAAAGTCACGATACAGTCGCTCACAGACAACGGTCCCGAGGATGGCATCTCCCAGGAACTCGAGTCGCTCGTTCGATTCGAGCCGTGTGCGGGCGACGGAGGCATGTGTCAACGCCTGCACCAGCAGGTCGCGATTATCAAAGCGATACCCCAACCGCTGTTCACAAGCGGTTAGAATCTCTGCATCATGCTCGGCGAGGTAAAAGTCTTTGCCCATCGCCTGAGTTTAGCAGTCACAGACGTCCGGCTGAAGTCGACGGGCGTCATGAATTCTCAAGATCGCGACGCACGTTTCAAGTTGCCAGGAGACTTGCCCGATGATGGCAATTTGGAGGTGAAACGGACGCCCGTTACTCTGTTGCGGGATTGATGCTTTCCAAGGCGGCTGCCAGTTCGGCTTCCGTCAATAAGCGGATGAATCGAAGCCCATAACGATAGAACTTGCCACGTTCGCCGAGGAACTCGTCCATTGCCGTTTCGTTGACAACCTCGCTTTGCAGGCATTCTGTCCCCGCCCAAGGGAGAAGAAACCGCAAGAACAAACGCGACTCTTTGATCGGGGCACTGGTCACAATTGCTGCACCAGAACTCGAAACGTCGAGTGACCAAGCCGGCACCATTTGTGGTTTGAGCTGGTGAGTTACCTGATCTTCGACAAAGGTAGTGACCAGCGATCGATACGGAATTCGTTCGTCTGCACGTCGCTCTCGCTGGGTTGCCGATTGGCGCTGATCACCCTCCAGCACCTGCCGTAACCGTCGAACATCCAGTGTTTGTAATGACGACATGCGATTCCTGCTCGCGAAATGAGTCTCGGGGAAATGTCCCGCCCACGCGGACAGATTCTTTCTGCATCAACTGTCAGACATCATTCAGGGGCAAGATGCAAGAAACTAACGGCGGTGTGTGATTTCGCCATAATCCTGTCGGCTCAATCCGAGTAATCGACACGATCCACCACCGATGGGGCACGACACCACTTCGTTCACGGCGCGGGAGCGGCAAACTGATGCAGTTGTCAACATCCACTCTGCCAAAGGAAAGTGGGGGCAAACATTGCTATTTGCCCCCACCCAAAGCGTCGGCGACCGCACTGATCGACAAACGGCGACCTCATTACAACCTGCCATGATCGCATTCACAACTTGTCATGACTTCAGGCAGGTTGCAGTTCTCCCAAAGCTTCCTTCAATCGATGGCGCGCTGTGTGCAGACGTCGCTTGATCGTACCAACAGGGCTTTCGAACCGGTCGCTCATCTCCTTCAAGGACTGCCCCTCGAAGTAGAACGCCAGCAAAGTCTCCCGGTCGATTCGACGCAAACGCCGGATCCCATTGTGCAACTCATGGGCCTGCTCGGTTCGCAGTATCCCTTCGAGTGGTGAGCCCGGAGAGTCAGCGTAACCTTGCATCAACTCGGGAGCAGTCATCGTTTCCCGAGGCCGTCTGACTGCACGGTTGATCGACATCCGGACGGCAATCCGCTTCAACCAACCGACAAACCGTTCCGGCTCCTTCAGTTGGTTGATCTTGCGCATTGCCCGCATCAGGACTTCCTGAGTCACTTCAGCCGCTTCGGCACTGTTTCGCAAACGACGAAAGACGACAGAGAACACCATCGACTCGAACTGCGTCGCAAGCTGTCCAAACGCCTCCCGACAGCCCGATTGAGCTTCCTGAACCAAACCTATGTAACGTGTGTCTTGCATGAGAGCCCCTCTTCCTGTGGGCGAATGACATTGAGAATTGAAGAAATGCTGCGAATCGTGGCTGACTTCGGAACCGTGATCGTCGATGACAGTCGTCAGCGACATGCCCGAAAGATGGGGCATCAAGGTGGTCATCAGCAGCGGCAAACGTTGGGGCAAGTTGGCTGATCGAAACAGGTCGAGCCAGGAACCGCCGAGTGCAGGAGAACGCTCCGTTTTCCTCAAGTTTCGAGTAGGAAACCTCAAAACAGGAGGCTTCCCGATCGACACCTTGCGGGGCACGGTTGCGGTACTTTCAAGATGACTTGGAGGACTCCCTCCGGCTCATCTTCAGGCGGTCGTTGACCGACTCAGTACCAGCGTTGCCCACGCCGCAGCGGGAATGTCCGCCGCGATCGCCGCGACTATGCGACGTTGACGCAGGCCATCAATCGACGCAGATGCTGCACACGAATGCTGGACCACGACTCCCTGGCCGACCACTCTGACGCTCGGCGACACCGCCGGGAGAGTGGGGGTTTGGGGAATCGGTTGCCAGGCGGTTGCCATCGGCTTGGTCCCGAGATGGGAGCCGGATAGCACATGCCCTCGTTCCATAAAGCGATGCTTCTCTGTCGTTTTCAGACAGTCGCCCTGATATTCGCCGACGAATGCATTGACGCGAAGGTCCGAACCGTTACCGATTGCAAAACCCTGAGCCGAGCGGTCGTTCAAATTGGCAAAATTCATTGCGACACCTTCCGCAGTAGACTGCGGTCCACAGAGAAACACGAAACGAGCGAGGTCTTCCCTCAATGTAGAGTGGCAGACTCTAGTTCTTTTCCAACAGAATCATCCTTTTGATTCCGCGAACCAAAGCTGCACCTTCCTCTACGTACTATGACCGGTATTATCTCCAAAAGGTTCGATCGAAATCAGAAAAATGTTCGACTTTTCTAAAACATCCCCAGGGCGTTGTTCGTAACCCCTATCACAAAAAAGCCTTACGGAGATTCTTGTGAAGCTCGGCCTCATCAGCGATACGCACGGGCATGTCCCATTTACCGTCGCCGCCCTACGCATCCTCTTTGAGCAGGGTGTCGACGCGATCCTTCACTCCGGAGACATCGGCTCGCCCGCGATTGTTCCCCTCTTCCTCGGCACTCCAACGTCATTTGTCTTTGGCAACGTCGATTACGACACTCAAGCTCTTCGCAACAGCATTGCCGAGCATCAGTTCACCTGCTGCGATCGCTTTGGCGAATTGCCCCTTGAGGAAGTCAATATCGCCCTTCTGCACGGTGACGACTCACTGCGGCTAGAACAGGCCATTCACGGCGGCGACTACCAACTCGTGATCCACGGCCACACCCACGAACGCCGCCTCGAATGGTTCGCAGACACTCTCGTCGTCAACCCCGGAGCCGTCTACCGCGCGAATCCCCGCAGTGTCGCCACCATCAACCTGCCCGACCGCACCGTTCAACATTTCGATATCGCTCCTTCAACAAACTAGAAAATGACGCATGCCCAGCAACCTGTTGAGAACAGAAGGTCAGACTTTCCAGCCTGACATGGTGCCGTTTCATGTCGAGGCAATAGAGCGTACGGGGCGCTCATGTCAGTTTGGGAAAGCCGCCCCACCGTGATCTTTCATCGGGCTGTACAAGATGATTGGCAATCGACGACTCCCGAATGTAGTAGACTTCCGAGGTCAGCCATCCTGAAGGAAAATTGCGTTTTGCATTGTGCAAATCATCGATCATGACATGTTGACCACAAGCCCTCCTGTTTCTGTTCGACTGAGGTTTGGGGTTTGACACGAGACGGCGATCCCTTGCTGATAGGAAATCTGGGCCAAGGTTCCGATGTTCAAATGATTCACTCTCGATCGGCGACGGCAATCTTTACCAGCAACAATTGGGGGATTTCCTTTCCGGTTTGGGGGCGTATTGTTTAGGATGGTGGACGGAGTTAAAGGCTCGGTGACCGTTGGTGTGTTGAGTGCGGGATTCTAAGAGGTGACGTCATGAATCGATTCTTTTCGACTGGGTTAACGGCTTTCCTTGCAGGGGCGTGGATGGCGTGTCCGGGGACTCTTGCGTTGGGGCAGGTGACGGTTCAGCAACCCGTGGTTCAGGTATTTGGGGTCGATACGGTCGTGTCGGTCCCGGATCGAGGGAGCGTATTACTCGGGGGTGTCAGTAGCGCGCGAGATGGGCGGAACACGAGCGGTTTCATGCCCTGGGGATCCTCAATTGGTATGGATCGGAATTACAGTTCCGCTCGGGCGACCGCATACATTCACGACTTCGAAGAGATGGAAGCGGAACTGTTGGGTGGGCTGACCCCCTTGGATCAGTTGGCGTCCCCTTGGAGTAATCGCCATGCCGAGCATGCGTACATGGCATTGATGAAACGTCCCGCATCGGCGGGATCGCAGCCTGTTAATTTGTCGCCAGCAACTTCTGTCGTCAGGATCGGGACATCGCCCATGGTTCGAGAAAGGACTGAAGTTCCTGAAAATCGAGTTCTCGCCGGACAGCCGGTCTCGCGGATTCGTCTGTTGCGGGAAGATGCTCCTGAAGGCCCACCGAGAGTTGACACGGTCCAATCGGCGGACGGGGGCCGGGCGAATGCGGCGAGAGAGCGTCTCTTGCGATTCGGCACTGCGACGGGGAGTCGGCGTTAGTTGTTGTGGTGTCCTTGATTGAGTCGGCGACGTTATTTTGAGGTTGCGTCCTTGCTGCCGAACTCAAGGAGGTCGATGAAGTTTTCGTCGAGGCCCGCCTTCACTCTTGCTGATCGTTGAAAGAGGTCGCCCCGGGCCTTGATGGGTCGGAGGGGCCAGTGGAGATGCGAGACGAAAGTCTCCCAGTCTGACGCCCCGGGAGGCTTGAGTTTTCGTAGCCAGTCGATGCCGAAACGGACATGTTCGATTTCGTCCCGGTGAATGACTCGCATCAAGGCGGCACTCCGTTCATCTCCGGCTGCTGAGAATGCGTCGGCAAATTCGCAAGTGTGGTCGAGATTCGCCCCCTCAAACACAAGTGGCAATCCGGCGAGGTAGTCGAGCGGACATTCGAACGACATTGCTTTCTTCCAGATGTAGCAATTGACTGGGAGATCTCCGAATTCGAGTCCCAACATGCGGGCTCGTTCGATGTGCATTCGTGTATGACGTTGCTCGTCCCCCATGATCTCGGCGACACCAGTCCGAAAGCCAGCAGGTGCATCAGGGAAAGCAAGGAGAACCCAAGCCATCACTTCGAGTGCTTGGAGTTCGTGGTTCGCCATGATGTGATGGGCAATGGCCCGCTTGGCTGGATTCTTGAAACTCCCGAATGGTGGCATTGGCGGGGCGGTTCGAGGAGCCGCAAAGTGGAGCGACTCCGGTCGGCCAGGCAATTCGGGACGAGATGCAGTGCCGGGGGAGATGTCCGTCCATGGAAGTTCGGCGGCCAGAAGCTTCTCGCTCAACGACGTCGAGAGCAACACGCGATTGGCAAACTGTCGTATCTCCATGAGTCGCTCTGGGGTGATTCAAACTCTGGACGCGAGATGTCAAGAAAAGAAAGCTGTGAACGAGTCGGTTTGGCAGCCGAACTCGTTCACGAAACTCCCTCGTCGGCAAAATAGGTACAACCATCACAATCGGAAAAGTGCGACTCCGGTCCGTACCGGTTTCGTTAAAGTCTGTTCAAACTTCTTGCCTTCCGTAAATCCCGTAAAGGATAAAGGACTCTGAACAGTCTGCAATGCCATCCCGACGGAAGCTCCTGCATCTGGGTTGGAATGAATTGCCTGGTCCGAGTTGCCCCACTTACTCGGCAGACTGTGGTTGTACTTCGTTCAAGACTGCATCATTTCTGTCAGAAAGCGTGGGACCGATGAAAGCTGCTCCGACAATTGTTCTGTTTTCCAATCAGAAGGAACTGATTGCAGATTTGACCAGCCTGCTCGTTCCCGGCTCACGGTTTGAGGTCTGTCCGACACTCGAGAGTGTGCGTCATCTCATGGAGACATTGCACCCTCAGGTGTTCATCGCCGACCTGCGCGGCGTTCGGGACGGAGGGCACGCTGGTGATCGTCTGCTGGAAGACTTGCAGGTGGATTTCGATGCCACCGCACTCGTCATGCTGACAGACCGTGACTGCCCCGAGCCGCTGGAGCGTCGGGCCGCTTGCACGCCGATTCGTCACTTTCGGGGGGACTTTGATACGGACGAAGTGGCTATTGAGATTCGCCGAATGGCGGGCGTGATAAAGCCGATGTCCGATGCCCGCGATGCGACTTCTCAAACCGCAGCACTCGAAGGGGTGACCCGCCGCTTTGAAACGAACTCGACACACCTCAAGCAGATGTTGGAAGACCTCGCAATCGCGGCTTCACACGATGTGACCATTCTACTGATCGGCGAGACCGGATCCGGAAAAACGTTTCTTTCGAACCTGATCCACGAAGCGTCGCCACGACGACACGAGCCATTTATTCATGTCGCTTGCGGGGCGTTGCCTCGCGAGTTGATCGAGGGAGAGATGTTCGGCCACGTCAAAGGATCGTTCACCAGTGCTCACGCCGACAAAGAAGGAAAGTTTCTTGCGGCGGGTCGCGGGACTGTATTGCTTGACGAAATCGACGTACTCGGCCCTGAGCAACAGGTTAAGCTGCTGCGAGTCATTGAAACCGGCGAGTTCGAACCAGTCGGATCGAACAAGACTCTTCGGTCGCAAGCCCGGTTGGTCGTCGCAAGCAATCTCGATTTGCAGCCCCTTGTTGAGACAGGACGATTCCGTCCCGACCTGTACTACCGGTTGAACATGCTCAAATTCGACATCCCTCCGCTGCGAAAGAGGAAGGTCGATATCGTCCCTCTCGCACAGAAGTTTGTCTCAAAGTTTGTCGAGAAGCATGGGGTTAAGGTGGAGCGTATCGACGAATCACTATACGAGTCGCTCGTCGCCTATCCCTGGCCGGGGAACGTTCGCGAACTTGAGCATGTCATTCAACGATCGGTCATTTATTGTCGTGACGGAGTCCTTTCAGCTCACAACCTCCCATCACATATCGTTGCTGGATATGCTGGGCCGACAAATGATCCGTCCGTTCGACTCGGCCATCACCCGACAACCGATCCCTCGCTCGGGCGGCAAATCGCCTTGACCGAACGTGAAATCATTGAACAGACCTTGTTCCGAAACAACTTCAGTCGGACGCAATCCGCCAAGGAACTCGGGATTAGTCGCGTGACGCTCTACAACAAGATGAAGAAGTACGAGATGTTGAAGTAACGCCCCTCCCGTGCGGCATGTTGCAGACGATTTGTCGCGGGAAAATCCGTCAATGTCGTTCGCGTCTCGACTGTCACCCTGCCCGTCCCCCATCGTACGGTCTGGTGCGTCAGGAAGTCGCCAACCTCCTTCTAGGGTTGGGCAATCCCTCACGATCGGCTTCTCCAAGTCATCAACAGGCTGTTCAGGATTGCTGGCACCCGCCGATGAGTGAATTGCCTTTGTGCGAAGCATCATTGGCGTTGTGTGTCAATGTTTGGCGAATCGAACCGGGGCGACATCGGTTTTGTCGAGGGTTGCAAGTTGCGAGGAAGATGTGAGACGATACGTCGTCTGTTTTCTGCGTCGAGTTGTGTAACTCTCCTTTTCCTTGGGAATCCGAACTATGTTGCTGTCATCGATCGTGCGTCCGTTGGCGCTTGCGGGTTGGTTCGCCTTAGGGGCATCCAGTCTCTGGGCCGCGGAGGTCTCTGAAGCTCGACACAAGGTCCTTGCTTCAGATAAAGGGCATCTAGTCCAGTACGATGCGGACGGTGAGGTCGAATGGTCGATTCAAGGTTTTGGGCCGGTCCATCGGATTCAACAACTTACAGATGGGCACCTGTTGACACAGAAGAATTTTCAGCATCTGGTCGAGTTGGACGAAGAGCAATCGGTTGTCTGGGAATACAATTCCTCGAAGCAGAATGGGAACGACGGAAAGCGGGTTGAGGTTCACGCTTTTCAACGGCTGGCTGATGGCAACACCATGATCGTCGAGAACGGCATCGGTCGGATCATCGAAGTCGATCGCGATGGAAAGATTGTCCATGAATTGAAATATCAGGTGAAACAACTCAACGCTCACCGCGATGTTCGACAGGGACGCAAGCTGGAGAACGGTCACTACTTGCTTTGCCATGAAGCAGACGGACGGGTGACCGAATACGCGAGCGATGGAAAGATCGTCTGGGACTACAACGTGCCGCTCTTCGATCGCGAACCAAAGCCCGGACATGGCCCAGAGGCTTGGGGAAATCAGGTGTTCAACGCCCTGCGATTGAAGTCGGGAAACACTCTGATTGCGACCGGCAATGGTCATGCGGTGATCGAAGTGACCCCGGAGAAGGAGATCGTCTGGCAACTCCATCAGAATGATCTGGAAGGGATCACGCTGGCCTGGACGACAACGCTTGAGGTGCTGGAGAATGGAAACATCATTCTAGGGAATTGTCATGCGGGGCCAAAGAATCCGCAGTTGATCGAGGTGAACCTGAAGAAGGAAGTGGTCTGGACCTTCCGCGATTTCGAGGAACTCGGCGATTCGACGGCGGCTTCGGCGACGGTCGGTGGGGCGAATGTTCAGCGATAGGATTGTCGATTGTCAGACTGCGGCGGGTATCGGTGGCCATTGTCGCCCGGCATCTGTTATTGTTCTCCACACCTGTTCGTTTCTTGCCTGATCGCGTCTCACCCAAGCATTTGCAGTGCCCGCATTCAATAGTTTCTTGCGATCCCTCGACTGGAGAACGTCTGGGAAATGGACCCTTTTGTCCGTCGCGGTTGGAGTCATTGCGGGAATTGGCGCGGTGGTTTTCCAATTGGCAGGACAGACCATCAGCCATTACTTGCTGCATCATTTCAGCGGGTTCACCCCCGGCGAAGCTGCGGGGGAAGAGTCACTTTTTGTCCATCCGAGTATTCCGATTTCCCCTTGGATGATCGTGGTGGTCATGGGAGTTGGGGGACTGTTGTCGGGTTGGATTGTCTACACGTTTGCTCCCGAAGCTGAGGGGCACGGGACGGATGCCGCCCTTGATGCGTTTCACAACAAGAGGGGTCGCATTCGAGGTCGAATCCCGATCATCAAGACAATCGCATCCGCGATCACGCTCGGGACTGGCGGGTCGGGGGGACGGGAAGGGCCGATCGCTCAGATTGGTGCCGGCTTTGGCTCGTGGTTGGCCACGGTCTTGCGTTTGAGTGTCAGAGAACGTCGCATCCTCTTGGCTGCCGGAATGGGGGCTGGGGTTGGCGCGGTCTTTCGTGCGCCGCTGGCAGGAGCGTTGTTCGCCGCCGAGATTCTGTACAGCGAATCAGATCTCGAATCGGAAGTGATTATCCCCGCTGCGACCTCGTCGATTATTGGCTATAGCGTTTACCGAATGCTGATCCTTTGGATCACCCCAGGTCATGAGGAATATGGGCCACTATTCGGCAAGTTGCCAGACTACTCGTTTCACTCCCCTTTGGAGTTGTTGCCCTATGCCGCATTGGCGGGTGTCCTGGTTTTAGTCGGTGTGCTGTACATCAAAGTCTTCTATGGGACGCATCACCTCTTCGCAAAGATTCCGATGCCGCGCAAGCTAAAGCCGGCGCTGGGGGCAGTGCTAGCGGGACTGATTGGAGTGTTTCTCTATGAAGTGATATTTCCGAGTAACCGGATGATACTTGCGGTACTGGCAACCGGTTATGGGACGCTTCAACAGGCGTTAACGAGCGCGGTCTCGGTGGGGCCGCTGATTCTGGTGGTTGTCGGACTTGTAAAGATCCTCACGACTTCGCTGACCATCTCATCGGGTGGTTCGGGCGGTGTGTTCGGACCTTCAATGGTTATTGGTGGGTGCATCGGAGGAGCCGTCGGGCTTTGGTTCCATCAGTGGTTCCCCGGTCTTGTTCCGCATCCCGAGGCCTTTGCCATTGTTGGGATGGCGGGCTTCTTTTCGGGTTGTGCTCATGCTCCGTTTTCGACCATTATTATGGTCTCGGAAATGACTGGGAGTTACGAACTTCTGCTCCCGACGATGTGGGTTTCGACACTCTGTTTCCTGATGGGAAAACGCTGGAAACTGTATCAGAAGCAGGTTCCCAGCCGTCTCGAATCTCCAGCTCATCGCGGCGACTTTCTGGTCGATGTCCTCGAAGGGATGCGGGTCGAATCGGTTTACGAACATAGCCTCGACCGCATTCGACTCATCCCCGAATCGATGTCCCTCGACGAAATCGTGCATCTGCTGGCAGAGACCAAGCAGCATTACTTCCCGGTCGTGAATTCGGAGAAACGACTCATCGGCATCTTCACTGCCGATGACGTGCGTCACTACCTCTATAACGAAACGATCTGGAAGCTCGCCGTCGCCAGTGACGTGATGAGTTCACCGATTGTCTCCGTTACACCAGAAGACGACCTCAATACGGCCATGCGATGCTTCACTGCGATCGCGACCGACGAACTCCCTGTCGTCGACACCGAAACCCGTTCGATCTTGCTGGGAACCCTGCGACACAAAGAGACGATCGCGGCCTACAACTCGAAACTCGTGGAACACCAAAAGGTTCGCGACGACGAAGCGACAGCTGACACGCTTTAGATTTAATGTCCTATGGTGCGACCCGACGTCGCTCGGGATTGCGCAACCCATCTGGTTCGCTCCGAGAATCGTCGGCACAGCACAAGCCGCCCGTCGTCCGCTGGCGCGGAAACGTCAGAGGACTGTTGTCGATGATTGTTGTCCACTCATCGGAGGGCTGGCGATTATCCCTCAGGTCCACGCGGAGGAACGAACCTGACAGGTCCGCGACATCCCACCTCTGCGGAGCGACTACGGGACAACTTCGGGTGTCGTGACCGTGGGTTGTGTCAGAAACAGGAGCAGGGAGTAGAGGTCCTGTTCGGAAATTGACTCCCCCAGTTTCTCCGGCATGAGGGACAATTCCGAGGTCTTTCGTAGCTCGATCTCTGACAGCAAGACCGAGAACTCTTTTCCCTTTTCATCCGCCAGAACGAGCGTCGCTCCCTCTTCTCGACGAACGAGACCTGTGACCACCTTACCGTCCGTCATGACGAGTGTCGAACTTCGAAAGGCGGCATCGACGTTGCGATTGGGGTCAATAAGGTCTTCCAGAATGCGAGCGAATCCGCGATGTCCCACGCCGTCTAATTGTGGGCCGATCTTCGCTCCTTCACCTCCAATCTGATGACACACAGCACAGGTCTTCTTAAAGACCTCCCGTCCTCGCATGAGGGCGAGTTCCCGTTTGTCGTCGGTCAGGTCTGACACATAGGAAGTTCTCCAGTTGGCAAAGCCCAATTGCCGAGCGGCCAGCAAATTCGCCACTTCTGCGCTAACCGGAGACAATCCTTCGGTGAGCTTTGCAATCCGTTCGTTGACCTCTGGCAGACCGACAGCTTGTAGGCGGTCGCGAAGTTTTGCATCAAGCAGTAGTCTGCGCGAGGCAACTCCTTGTTCGACCAACGAGAGCAGACTCGATGCACCGATTCGGCTTCCGGCAAGTTCATAGGCAAGGGCACCTTGTGCCGTCGCACTTCCCGCGCGGAGCGTCTGTTCGAGAAGCTTATCGATCGCAGGGATGTCGCCCGAAACGACCCCTTTCGTCAGTTGGTCAATCGAAGTGTCAGAGAGTGGGAAGGAAACACGACTGCTCAGCATGGCCGCAATTCGGGGCTCGGGACTAAGGGAGTTGAGCGTACGCAGGCAGGCCATTCGGTCATTGATGGAAATCGACTTGTCCTTCAAACGGGTGACGAGATGTTCCCGCATCGCAACGATCCGAAACTCGCTGACGAGTGCGAGTCCTTCTGTAAAGGGGTCAACGGGTTGTGGATTCAGGCTTTCTAAAGAGAATCGCCCCGCTCCAATCCACGCATACGAGCCCGATGAATTTCGGTCGATGATCTCGATGGACACCGGTTCGTCTGCGGAGACGGGTCGCTTCCATTCGACTCGCTGTGCCACGTCGTTTCGTGGTGCGGCAACCTCCAACAGCGTCGCTCGACTGGAGTTGGCCACGAGTCGAACCACGTTCTTTCCATGAGCCGCTTGATCGGGAGCGCCATCATGCCCGACGACATAAAAGCTCAGTGTCTCGGGCATGCGGAACGGTTCTGATCGATAGACTCCCGTCCCGTTCTCCCCCCGTGGAAAACTACAGTAGAACTCGACGTTCTCGGCTCCGTCCGCCGTACGACGACGGTCGATACCGAAGCGACTCTCGACATCGCTCTTGCCATCAAGTGTCTCGTAATGCCAGCGGATACGAGACGTGACCGGTTGACTCAACAGGTCCACAGCGAGTCGTTCGGCCCAGGGTGAGAGTTCCCTCTCGCTCCCGTCCCCTCGCTGACGCATGCTGTTTTGCAACGCGCGAAGTAATGGCAGATCGACCTCTGTTGACTGGGCAATCTTATGCAGCACATGCTCCATACGATCTCTCGCCACATAACGGACGGAGTATCCCGAGAGTGCGAGGCGTTGTTCGATATTCGGTTCGACAGCGAGCGAATCAGCCACCAGTTCGACCGCAGCAGCTCCCATACGACGGACCCCGAGAGCGAGAGGGGCGAGCATCTTCCGTTCCCCCTCTGTCAATTGTGATGAGACCGTCCGCACGATCTCATCGTCGGCGAGGTGGTCACGCAACGACATCCTTAATGTGTGCCGAAGATGCGTGTCGCCAGCGGGGGAGTTGTTCAGCAACTGCAAGAGTGGCCGGACCTGCGACATCTCGGGATGACGTCCTATCGCATCCGCCGCAGCCCGTTGGACGATCGGCTGCGAATCATGCAGGAGTTTGAGCGTCGCCTCTCGTTGCGGCATCTGCCATGCGGGCATTTCTCCCAGGACTCGGGCAAGATGTGTGCGAACCATTGGAGAGGGATCGTCGACAAGTGTGTTGATCGGCAGTGACTCCGGACCGGCAAGACGCGACACGATCCAGAGTCCGTTTGCCCTTTGTTCTGGCGACGATTCGCCACGCAGTAATTCGAGAATCGCAGGAACTCCGGCCGTGCCGATGCGATCGACGTATTCGTTCGTCGCCAGTGTGCGGGTTGTGAAGTTGGCATCACCGAGACGTTCGATCAACTCGGCAGCCGAAAGGTTCTTCAAACTCGGAACTGCGATGACGGTTGTAGATGTCGTCGCGGTCGCGGTTAAGGAAGCATCCGTTGTCGAGGTGGCTCCCACATAGACAACGCGCCAGATTCGGCCCCGTTCCCGGTCGCGGCGCGGATGTTGGAGGGGGACTTCGTAGTGACCGATGACAGCATTATAGAAGTCGGCAATATAGAGCGCACCATCAGGTCCGAGTTTGACGTCGACGGGACGAAACCAGCCATCATCACAGGTGATGAAGTCGGGCTGGGTACACAACCTTTGGTGTCGAACCGGTCCATTGCAACTTGTCACGATGCACCCGACCTGTCACCGGATTGTGATGAACAGATTCTCCTGAAAATCGCTGGGGAATCGAGGGGCTGCGTACCAGGCGACGCCGCAAATGCCCGTCGAGCCATGATTGTGATCAATCATGTCGGGGGCGAAGCCAAGTCCATCATGCGGTTTTCCAAAACTCTGATAGTATCCCCCACGCAGCACGCAAGTGACCGGCATCGAGTGGCAGTCTGCGTTGTAAAGGTTGCCATACGGGTCAAAGGTCATGCCGAACGGGTTCACCTGCCCATGCGACCACTGCTCGATTCGGCTCCCATCTTCGCGAAACCTCAACGTGTTGCCCGAGTTGATCGTGACCCGGTGACCATCTTTGCCAACGACCGAGGAATCGTTGCGAAAACCATGACAGGCATAGATCCAACCATCGACCCAGCGGGTAAACGAGTTGGTCATCCCGTGCGTATCGACATTACCAAACGGGCCGTACAGCGATGTCGCCGATTCGGACTTGGTCTCGCCTTTGGCCTCGGTCAATCGCTGAATGTTTGGGATGGAGTAGACCAAGGCCCCATCAGGGAGAGGAACGATCCCAATGGGGATGTTCAGCCCCTCGACAAATCGAGACGCTTTCGCCGGTTTGCCATCGATCCCAATCCCCGAAAAGACCATCACCCAGTCTTGCGGGGGATGTGGTGATGGAGTGCCAAAACGGGGGTCGCGATCCTGAACATTCGGCCCCGCCGTCGGATACGGGTACTCGACGGAGGATGTCGCCCATAACCGACCCGCGGCATCGAAGTTGAGGTTCATCGGCTGCCCGATCGTCGGCTCAGACGCAACGAGTTGAATCTCGAAGCCGTCGGGAAGATGAAACTTCGCCCGTTGCTGCTCCGGAGTAAGCGGATCTGACTCAGCCACTAGCGGCTGCCCCTGTGCCGTCGATTGAGTCGCAATCACGACAAGAAGGGTCAACAGGAAACACCAGCAAAAACGGCTCATGGGACACCATCAGAGTGACTGAAAGATGATTGAAAGTCCGTCGACTCATTATAGTTTCGCTTAGGACGAACGTATCGTAAGCAGAACCGATCAGAGTCGCCATGCGCGTGAAGACTTCAGGACTTCAGAAGATCGCCATCGCCAGTTCCTGCGGCGCGATGTTTTTGCTGACTGGCTGTTCCCTGGCCGAGATCGCATCCGACGCACTGCTCATCAACAGCCATCCCAAGGCGATGAAGTACGAGCCTCCCCAAGCAGACCTTTACGATGGCAACCCCATCCCCGCCTACCGGACTCACGGCGGCGTCATCTGAAAGGCAGGAACGTCTCTTGGGCAACGAGAGATGCCATGACCTGAAGCCCACTCGCACCGTTGCTAAAGGGAGGAAACGCTTCCCTCGCGCCTTGTGCGAGCTACATCGCCGCTTGTGGGGCAAGCCAACTCGTGAGGGTGCGGCTAAGGTCTTGGCGGACTGGCTCGAGCTTCTCGCCGATCCCTTCGACCCACTGACTCGCCCGGTTCGGCTCGTCAATCGAGCCGTCGTCGTCACCGGCCACGAGAAGGAAGGCGGCATCGGTCACAAACTCGGTTGCCGACTGAGCCGCCCGGGCGTATGACTCTCCGACCGGTGCAGCGACCAGCACCTCGATCGGCTCGACATCGTTCGGAGGGGGAACAGTGTTATCGGAAGGCATGTTGCTGTTCGCAGGATCGTTCTCCGGGATGGCGGGGTTGCGTTCTTCGACGTTGACAACCGCCGGGCCAACCGGGTTTCCGCCGTTCTGCCAGAAACCCCATCCCAACCCGATGCTGAACATCACAATCGCCAAGACGGTCCGAGCACCACGACTCATGCCCAGAGGCAAACGTGCGGAATGCCGGTGTGTGGTGCCTGACGACGATGAAGGGGAGAGCGGGCGGACCGTATCGAAACTTGATATCTCCCCGGTTGAGGCAGACAGTTGTTCCAGCACCCTCCCCGTCAATGAAACCTGTGGGACAGACCCCTTCCAAGCCTCAATCGCTCGTTCAAATCGAAGATGCTCTTCCCAGAGTCGACGACACGAATCGTTGGTACAGGTCTCCAGATGTACCGCGACCGACGGCGGCAATGGAGATCGACGTTCTCCCTGCGGCTGCTGCAAACATGCTGAAAATTCCCGACAATTCATCGTAACTCCGCCATCTCTGAAAAATCGTTTCCTTGACACAACTCATCGAAACCGTGCCGTTAAGTCCCGGGAGGTCGTCACAGTTTGCCGATGACGTTCCTCGCTGTCGACCGACAGATCTCAAAAGCTGAGACTGCCCGGAACATCGGTTCTACCTCTCTTATTCTACCCGTCAGCGGCCCCTTCAGTTTCGTCAGTTTTCGAGAACCCACATTCGAGACGACAAGTGTCCTTTTTTCGGGAAGAATCACCAGTCGGAGAGGGTGGGCAGGACAAGTTCTCGGCAGAAACGACCGCTCGTCACACTGGCCATGCTCTTGTCGACTCGTCAACCGGGCTTCGCGGTGCCCTCGAATGCCAAGATTGGGAAGCAAACGAGACTGTTGATTGATATCATCAACCTTGCAACGGGGCGACCTCCGCCACTTCTGTCGGCTTGCCCAGTCTCCGTTCCGAAATCGTCATTCTTCACCGATCCCCCCAGAGAGACAGGACTACCGATGCCCCTCCTCCGATTCTCCCTCCTCATGGCCATCGGCTTCGGGATTTTGCAAACTTGTGACCTCTCTGCGGCAGAACCAATAAAACAGCCGGTCGCTAGGCGAAAGATTCTCCTGATCGCTGGAGAGACGGCGAAAGTCGACAAAGTGGGGCACCACGACTACCTCGCTGGTTGTGACTGCCTGCAACTGCTGCTCCGACAGACACCCGGCATCGAGGCGGTCCGGATCAACGATGGTTGGCCAAACGATGAAGCACTGTTTGACGGGGCCAGCTCTCTGGTCTTTTACTCCGACGGGGGGGGCAAGCAGGCATTTCTCAAAACACCAGAGCGAATCTCCCAGTTGCAGTCGCTCGTCGACAATGGCGTCGGAGTCGTCATGATCCATCAGGCGGTCGACTTTCCCGATGAACAGATTCAGCGTGGCCAGAACTGGCTGGGCGGAGTTTATGCGAAGGGGAAGTCAGGACGGGGCCACTGGGATAGCGAGCATCACGAGTTTCCGAAGCATCCAATTTCGCACGGCGTGACGGAGTGGAAAATTAACGATGGATGGCTCAACGGCTTGTCGTTCGTCGACGAAATGCGAGGAATTACACCGCTCGTCTGGTCGGGGAAAGAAGTCGTCGAGAGTAAAGCGGGGATCGATGCTCACATTGTCAGCTGGACTTACGACCGACCTCAAGGAGGACGCTCGTTCTCATTCACCGGACTTGACGCCCACAGCGCCTTGGAATTGCCCGGAGTACGCCAGTTGCTCGTCAATGGGATCCTATGGTCCGCCAATGTCGACATCCCCGAACAGGGTGCCCCCTGTCAGATCGAGAAAGAAGCCCTCGAAGGTCTCTTAACCCCCCGCGAATCCAAGCCCGCTCCGACCAAGTCCCCCGCCAACACACCCCCCAACTCGCCAAAGAAACCCACTTCAACCAAGTAGCCGAGTTAGGGGTAGGGAGGGCTGATTGAGCAGGTTGTTCAGGGAGATGAGGTCTGGACGTTTGATGTGCGGACTGGGCTCTGGCAGTGGCAGGTGGTGGAGCGGGTCTTCTCGCGATTGCACGACGGGCTGCTCATGGGGATTCATGCCGGGGGTGAGGTCATCACCGCCACCGGCCGGCATCCGGTTTGGGTGGTCCGAGGAGAGGCTCTCTCGCAGAGGCCGATCACCGAAGAACTCGGCGACGACAACCTCCCCACCCGCACCAAGGGCCGCTGGGTTGAGGCTCAGTATCTGGAAGTGGGGGATCTCCTCCTCACCCCCCATGGAGAGCTTCGCGTCGATGATCTCTTCCGGGAAGAGACCACGGCTCAAGTCTTCAACCTCCAAATCGCCAACGTCCACACCTACACCGTTGGCACGGAAGGCGTGCTGGTGCATAATGCTTCGCCGGAGGGAAGTCCCGGACCGGAGTCGTGTTCGGCGAATTGTCAGTCGGTCGACAAGTCTAACGACTCGACAAAGCTCGGAAACAACCTTCGGAGCGGACCGGATAGCGATATCTCGTCAGACGAAGTGTCCGATAAGCCACAAGCACATCACCTTGTCCAAGCGGGTGGTATTGGGGCGTGCCAAGTCAACAATCGTCAGATGTTGTTCGATTGCTGTATTGGCCTGAATGACGCGATCAATGGTGTCTGGTTGCCTTCAAGTTGCACACCGAATACGAATGCAACAAATCCCAAGAATCGGACGTACCACAATATGACATTCCGGGGGAAACACGAACTCTATTGCGAGTGGGTAAACGACATCCTAGAGGACACTGGTGGCGACTGCGAGAAAGTGAAGGCTGCGTTGAAAGGGATGCGTAAGACTCTGATAGACGGACAGGCCCCGTGGCTCGTCGACAAGACCGTGAAACCGAATGAAGCCCCCTGTTAAGGAGTGTGAATGGCAAAGGTATATCAGTTATTCTCCGGAGAATACGTTCAGCACCTGGCTGTTGCCGAGGAGAGTCGGGAGTTCTACACATCCCAGAGTCGTCGCCGGTCAAATGGCATATGGGACTTCGGCAGTGGAGGTTCAAAGAAGGATTGCTGGCAGCCGATTTCTTTATATATTCGAGAGCCTCTCGAAGAGCCGGCCGATATTTATAAGTTCAGCTCCAGTGTTCTCATCCTGGAACAACGGGCGAGAGATGCTCTGGCCCCTGTGATTGAGTCGTGTGGTGAGGTGTATGAGCAGCCGGTTGAGGGGAGAAAGTGTTATGTCCTCAATGTGATGCGGTTTTGTGAGGAGCCGGTTGGGAAAGACGACTTTCCGGAAGATGGATTGTACTATCCGCTCGAAGGTGTCGACTCTTCAATCGTCCGTCGGCCAGGCGGGAGAGTAATTGCAGTCTCCGGTGTGACGCCGCCCGAGCTGGACTTTAAGCTGCTCGTCGAGAAGCATAATCTCAAGGGTTTGTGGTTTCGTGAGGTGTGGGACAGCGAGAACTACATCCCGCCACCAAGTCAGGAGGATGAATGATGCCATCCGTGTACCGCATCTCGAAGGCAGCTGGCTTTCAGTCTCTCGAACCGGTTGATGAAGAGGAGTACCAGCGGAAACGGGAGGAAGGGGCTTGGGCGTTTACAGGTCGACGGTACCGTGGAGAATGGACCCCGATCGAACTGCGACGATCAGGAGAGGGAGCCAGTCCAGATATCTGGACATTTCGGAACACGATTCTCATCGAGGAAAATGCGATCCAGCCGCTCGGGCTATACATCGAGCAGACTGGAAACTTTTATGCCGTTCCGTTTGAGGGACGAGAACTTCTTGCAGTGCATGTCATGTATGCACCCAGTTGTTTGGATGTGGCGAATTCCACATTCGACGACAGTACCAATCCACCGTCAATCAAGGAATACGCGCTTCATCGCAGCCGGATCGATTGGTCTCTGTTCAAGATTCCCGAAACCCATGAGACCGAGATTCTAACGGTTCAGGGACTCGTCGCCGACGACAGTGAATTCAAGTCACAGTGCGAGAAGCATCGCTTTACCGGGATCGTCTTTGACTTGCTTGACGAATGGTGACGACTCATTTGGCGGGCGATCACCGAAGAACTCGGCGACGACAACCTCCCCAGCCTCACCAAGGGCCGCTGGGTTGAGGCTCAGTATCTGGAAGCGGGTGATCTCCTCCTCACCCCCCATGGAGAGCTTCGCGTCGATGACCTCTTCCGGGAGGAGACCACGGCTCAAGTCTTCAACCTCCAAATCGCCGAAGTCCACGCCTACACCGTTGGCAACAGCGGCGTGCTGGTGCATAATGTGTCTCCAAAGGACAAGAAGAAGGATGAGTGTGAAACGGGCTGTCCGCCGGTCGGTGGACAGCAAGCAAGAAATCTTTTGTCGAGTAGTATGCCTGCTGACGCTAAGTGTCTGGGGATTCCGGATGATGTTGAGAAGCAGGCTCATCACATCGTGCCAGTTGCCACATTCAAGCCGGGGGATTTGGGGGACCGGCTCTGTCAACTCGGCATCGACCTGAACGGCCCGGAGAACGGCGTCTGGCTGCCGGTCTGTCAGTACAAGAAGGACCTGAGGGATCAGCCAACGGTGCACTTTGGGAGACACTTAGGAGATTACGATAAAGAAGTACGGGAACGACTCGGTAAGGCAAACACAAAGCAGGATGCATTGAGCGTCATCGGAGATCTTCGGGACGAACTCTGCAGCAATTCGATCGACTTGCAGAAAACGATTCATCCCTGTCCGGGGTACAAACTATGAGCGGTGAGCAATGGGTATATAAGCATGACGATGACAGATTGCTCGATGAGCTGCCAAAGTGGGACAATCGAGATCGAGACCAGTGGATCGGCGATTTTCTCTGCGGATGGCGCCCCGTATCTGAGTATCGGCACCGTGAGTACATCGATCCCACGTTTGGCCCAAGCCCAGACGACTATGTTTCCTCTGAGGGGACAAATGGCCTCTTTTCACAGGCGTTCATCGACGTGATTGCACCGTACATGGAGCCGAGTTTCTCGTTACTTCCGGCAACATTGAATGGCCAGCCGTTCTACTTCCTTCGTCATGAAGGGTCTGTTGATTGCCTGGACTATGAGAATTCCGATGTCGAAGTCTTAGGCGACGAATATGGCGAGGACGCAGGAAAGCTCATGCCTATCAAGCGATATTCGTTCCACACAGAGCAACTGCAGCGACCGCTTGTGTTCGGACTACCAGGTTACTGTGGGTACATCTTCTGGACAAAGCCGCTGGTCGACATCTGTACGGAAGCGGGCCTGACCGGTGTGCGGTTCGTCTCGATCGAACAGATCAACAAGCACCGAGGATGGACGCCCCCCGTTGGACGAACTGACGAGTAACCTCATTTATCGTCAGAAAGTTTTAACCCAGTCGCGGTATCGACCTGAACGGACCGGAGAACGGCGTCGGGCTGCCTGTCTGTCAGTACAAGAAAGACCTGAAGGAACAGCCAAAGGTGCACTTTAAACGGCACTTAGGGGGTTACGAGAAATATGTCCGCAAACAACTGGATAACGTCAACACGAAAGAAGAGGCCCTTGCAGTCATCAACCACGGCCAGCGCGCACTTTGGGTGATTTGGGTTGCCGGGGCGGGCTTGCGCTCGGGTGGACAGGTTGATACATAGCCTCCATGACGGTTGCCGAATGCGGCTGGGTTCATGGAGGAGTTGTTGTGGCGAAGAAAGCGACGTTTGTTCTCGATGAGGTTCTGGCGCACTTTGACGAACTCGAAGATCCGCGTTCGTCGGTGAATCTTCGGCATCCGTTGCCAAGTGTGATTGTGGTCGCATTGCTGGCGGTCCTCTCCGGTGCAGACGGGCCGACCGCAATTCACGTCTGGGCGGAGGCACGTGCGGAGTGGCTGCTCAAGTGCCTGCCCCTGCCGCATGGAATTCCATCGAAAGACGTGTTTCGAAGGGTGTTGATGGCTGTCGACCCGTTCGCATTTCAGCAGTGCTTCACGGCCTGGCTGGTGGAACTGAAGCGGGCTTCGGCTGGTGAGGCGGAGCACAAGAGTGAGAAGCCGGGTCTGGCGATTGACGGAAAGACCCTCCGGCGGAGTTTTGATCGCAGCAATGGGCTCGGCGCGATGCATCTGGTCTCGGTGTGGATGACACAGGCGGGTATGACTCTGGCTCAGGTTGCCACGGAGGAGAAGTCCAACGAAATCACTGCCATTCCAGAACTGCTGAAGCTGATCGACTGTGCGGGGGCCATCATGACCATCGACGCGATGGGAACTCAAACCGCCATCGCCGAACAGATCACGGCGGCCGGTGCTGACTATGTCCTCCCCGTGAAAGGCAATCAGGCTGGGCTGCAACAGGCTGTTGTGGAGTTCATTGACGAGCACGTGAACAACGACTTCCGAGGGACAGACGCTCGTCGTCATGTGGTCAAAGAGAAATCCCATGGCCGACTGGACCGACGTGTGTACTGGCAGTTTCCCGTCCCCGTGGATCTCGCAACCAGGGACCGGTGGGCTGGCCTGAAAACGATTGGTGTCGTGATGTATGAATCCCTGTGCGGTGACGGCAGGCATACGACCGAGATTCGATATTTCATCAGCAGCCTGCCGATGGGGGTGAAGCAGTTCGCCCGCGCTGTCCGCAGCCACTGGCAGATCGAAACCACCTGTCACTGGAGTCTTGATCTGACGTATCGCGAAGACGAACTGCGGACTCGTGAGCGACGTCTTGTCGAAAACCTGGCGTGGCTGAGACGATTCACGCTGTCCCTGCTAAAGCAACATCCCGGCAAACAAAGCCTGATCATGAAACGTCGAATGTGCGGCTGGAACGAAGACTTCCTGCCGCAAGTCCTGCTCTCACAAACCACCTAGTGTGCGCTGACCGTGAGGTGCGAGACGGTTCGTATTCCCTTGAGTGCTGTGGCTTTGAACAAACAAATGAAGAACCCAGAGTTGCAAAACAGCTTTTAGAAATGCTCTTGGAGTACCATTCGCAAATCACAGCGGAAGGACTGTCAGAGTGAGGGTTGCATAACAAGAGGCAATCAGCACGCCTAACGGCGGCGGCTTGGGTTTTTTGCTCAAGCTCTTGTTGACCGCTGAATCCCGTGGCAACGGGTTCATCTTCGATAGCCCGATGACGGCGTTTTTGTCATTGAGCCACACCCTTTCGCATTGCCGCTGCTGTCGCTCTGGCAGCCATTCGTGAAACGTCTTCATGCTTGTGTCTATGGCGATGGCTCACGGCTTTCTTGAGCGTGCGTGAGTGGTTGCGGTGGCATAAAGAAAAGGAACCGGGGAAGCCGATGTGGGGGGGGAGGCGACCACGTTTCCCACCAGTTTTTTCGCCTTCGATTGATGGATTGATTTTTTGTTACAAGCAGGGTGCCATCGAAAGCATGGTGCTGTCGTCCCGCCTCTCTGGGTGGGCTAGCCAATACCGGCCCCGGCGAGGATCAAGAACCTGCCGCAAACAATGCAGCAGCCCCAAAGCGAGACCATTAATCAGGGTTCAGTCTTCATTCAGAAGGAGAATCCCACCAACCCGATGCATGACCACCAACAATCACGAACACAAATTGAAGAACTGAAAGGCCCTCGAAGGGAAATTTCTCGCACAGGCTGTGTTGTGGCGGAGGAGGTAGGATGCACGTTACATTGTGGCCCGCTTCACTCCTCACTTCAGGTGTCGGGTGAGACAGTGAGACATCGATGCAATTTCGACGCCGGGTCGAATGGTTTTTCTGTAGGAGGTCTCAGGTTGCAACAGCCGAAATCGCAAAATGCCGATGTACCGCAAGTCGGTGCTCCATTGCATCGCAGTTCAACACACTCTGACTCCGGGGGAGCCCAGAGGCGGGATGTACTGTGTGCCGGGTTGATCGTTGCTGATCATGTGTGTAAGCCGATCCCTCTCATGCCACCGCCGGGGGGGATCACAATGACCGAATGTCTCACACTGACTCTCGGTGGTAGTGCTTCCAATGTTGCGGTCGACATGGCGAAACTCGGCCTGAGTGTCGGCATCGCAGGTCGTATCGGGAACGATCCGTTTGGCCTGTTTGTCCGCCAGGAAATGGAACAGATGGGCATCGATTGTCAGACGATTCAGGTCTCTGAGACAGCCGACACATCAGCCACGCTGGTCGTTAATGTGGTCGGCGAAGATCGACGATTCATCCATGCTGTTGGGGCCAATGCGGAGTTTACGGCCGATGAGGTCGATCGTGACCTGTTGAAGCAGTATCGCGTGCTGTATGTCGGAGGCTTCGGTTTGAATCCTGCGTTGTCGGGAGACTCAGTCTCGGCTCTCTTTCGTGATGCGAAGGAGTTGGGGTTGGTGACGGTGTTGGACGTTGTCGTCGGTGACCCCGGGCGAATGCCCGAGATGCTCGCCCCAGTGCTGCCATTTACTGACTACTTCTTCCCCAACGAAGACGAAGCCCGCATGATCACCGGGTTGGGCGATCCCGTCGCACAGGCGGAACAGTTTCGGACGGCCGGTGCAAGAACGGTCGTCATCACCTCCGGGGGCCGGGGGATGGTCGCCATGGATGACGCGGGACTTTTACGTCGGTCGGCCTATCACGTTCAGGAACTCGACGCGACCGGAGGCGGAGATGCGTTTGTGGCTGGATACGTTTACGCGATGTTGCAGGATCAAGACCGCGTGCATCGGCTGGCCTATGGAGCGGCAATGGGGGCCAGTTGTGTGCGTTCGATGGGGGCCACCACAGGGGTCTTCAATCGGCAGGAACTCGAAACCTACGTCAACACGCAACCGGCCCCGACGGCCCCGGCAGGGTGATGTCGAGTCGTGGTCTGAGGGTGAGTGACTTTGACAGTTCGGTCGCGATTTCTTGGAGCGTACGACCATCGTTGGGAAATCGCTTGTCGGGCGAGATCGCCGCGAGTGGTACGGCGACAAAGGGGCGAGACAACACATCGGCGGCCGGTAATGTCCAATGGGCGATCGAGCCGATCGCGTCTTCTCCCTGAGCGTCAACATACAGCGACAGATCGATGTCGATTGTGCGGGGAGCGTTCTTGTCGTCGGGAACCCGAACGCGGTCGAGTGCCTGTTCAATTTCACGAGTCCGCCAACAGAGGGACGCGACGTCGAGAAGGGTTTCCAGCAATACTGCGGCATTACAGAAGGGGGGTTGATCGGTACGACCGACCGCAGCAGATTCCCAGACCGGACTGGTCGCAATGACCTTGCCGAGATCGTTCAGCAACTCGACAGCCTGTGGCAAATACCACTCGGGGCGAATGTTCGACCCCAGCGACAACCAGGCTAGACGATTCGACGAGCGCTCGTGTGTCACTCGTTCAACCCTCGACCTGCTCGCGGCGAATCGAGACGCCGACCGATCGGGCAAACCGGACAGCCCCCGGCTTTTCGATGGTCACTTCGACCGCCTGCACTCGCGAATCTGTCAGGCACAATGCCGCAACTTCTTCTGCCAATCGCTCGACCAGCAGATACGCCGTGCCTTCCACCAACTCGATGACTTGCTTCGTGATTGTCCGGTAATTAAGGGCGAGTTCGATGGAGTCGGCCCGGGCGGCAGGGCGAATGTCGGTCTCAAGGACGAGATTGATCAACACATCCTGCCGATTCACACGCTCTTCCGGATTGATCCCGATGATCGTCCGCAAATGAAGATCGCGAATGAGTATCCGGTCCGGCATCGTGAGAATTCTCCATGAAGAAGTGATGAACGGGAGCATCATAGGCAACCAGAAACGTTCGCACACTGGGAAGTGGCCGATCTCTTTCAAATTCTTCCGAAGGCCCCCATGAACCCGGTGAATCGCCCAGGTGCATTCCCCACATTGCAACTCCCCGAACCGGAGGCGTCAGCCGACGCGAAACTCCTTCTCCCCCGGAGACGACGCTCCGACTTCAGGCCACGTTCCTACGGGGGGAGAAGGTTGGGATGAGGGGGCGAACAGTGACCTTCAACTCGGCGAATTCGCTTAATCGATGCCGCGTCCTATTCCCCCTCACCCCGGCCCTCTGATATGGAAGGACCGGTCAAGTGTGGGGGGGGCCTTTTTCTGTTTGACTGAAAGGGGGGCGTCAGGTCATGATTTTCTCCTGGGGATGGCAGCGGGCCGGTGGGGGTGGGAGACTGGCACTCTGAGATACGCGGGTTGGTTACCGCAAGGCAAAGGTTTCGTCTGGGAGGAACCTCCAGTCTCCAGGACAGGCGTGTTCCTGTGAAGGAATGCTCAAGAGGGCATCTGAGGTGCTTCCCGTTCGTCGGTCTCCACACCGCCACGGCGTCGCTGTCGTCTCCTTGGGGGCGGTCGGTTGTTGTCATCGTTGTCTCTTGAACATCTCACAACATCATCCTACAAAGAATAATCTCTGGCAAATGATGCTGTCATCGATGTAACATTATCTAGTTAGAACATCATCGTCACAATTCTGTTGGGAGTGGTGTCTGTTCGCGTTTGGAAGTGTGTTGCTGTTTGTACGATCATGCTTCGCCCGTTTTGAGGTCGCTGGTGGGAAGTGTCTGTTCGCGATGCAGACGCTGCGTGGTGATCGCGGCGGACCACAGGAACCGCCAACTCGCAGGCCGGCGCGGTGACGATCTTCGTATGAACTTCTTGATTCGCTGCAACTTCAGCGAGCGTTTTCACCAGTCGTCGCAACGCGTGTCGGCGATGTCGATGACCTCCTGAGGCAGACCTTCGCCCGCTGTAACAGGTGCGAGGCTCGCGTTTGGTCGGGCATGATAATAGTGCCAGGCTGCTTCGATCAGCAGACGTCGCATGGCGGTTGCCGCTCTTGGTGATCCCACCCTGACGACGTGTTGGACCGCTCGACGCTTCGCTGGGAACCAAGCCGACAAACGACATGAACTTCGCCGCTGTCAGGAATCGTTCAAGTCGCCAATCTCTGCGACAATTCCGACGGCCGTCAACTCCTGAATTCCGCAGAACGCCTGCAAGTTCTGCACCAGCGAGCCGAGTCGCCCGGTCGGCCAGTGCGTCATGGATGTCGGCGTTGAGTCGGGTGATGCGGGACTGGGCTTGGTCTGCCGTGGCGATGGCGTCGGCCAACAGTTGATTCTGTGCTTCGAAGTCAAACGTCTGCCGACGAATCCACGACCAGTGCGTCTTGGTCCAATGCGAAACACCTTCGGTGAAGCGTCGTCCCTGACGCAACAGAAACTTGAGTAACTGCTGCCGGATGCGCGTTCGCAAAGACGAGCATCATCCTTGCTGCCGCAAGTCGCGAGATCGCTTCGGTCGCGGCATCGGGAATCCAGGTAGTCCTGCGATCGCCCGATCGCAAGGGGTAAAATGGCCTCTTTGGCATCGCGTCGATCCGTCTTCACGCGACTCAACTGCTACGGCACCATCGACGGCAAGAAATGACCACGGTCCACCTTCTCCTCTAAGAACCTTTGCAACCCATACCCCCGTCGGCCCCGCCTCGTAACAGACCTTTAGCAGACAAGCGGCCCCAAAGTTCGCAACAGCTTCAACTTTTCCGCGGCTCATCGAACGGCAACCGCTCAAGAACGCAGCCACTTTTGTCCCCCTCGGCAACCGCCACCAGAAATCGAATCTTTATGGACATCAAGCCCCACGTATCCGTAACGTCATCCTCGGACCAACCTCACTGTTATGGCTCTGGAAATCGGAACAACAATCACCCAAATTCTAACCCCTACGCACCCAGTGATCGCCGGTCCTTCCGTTCTGTCTCCCCCAATGGAAAGGTCGTAGAATTTAGGGACGTCGACAGTAGAGGGAGAGGAGAAAATGACAGAAAAGATCACGAGTTGGCGAGGATCACAATCCGGGGATTGCACCCCGAATCGCCCGGGAAGTGATATTTCGAGTTGGGGAATGGAGGATAACCTCCTAAACTGCCCCAACTTGCCCCCGAAAGCAAACACTCTGGCGACTCACCGCTGAATCCTGTTCCCCCTTTTTGCCCCCGACTCCTCGCCTGCCGGAGCCTTCCGTAATGCCGCGCGACTTCTCCACCGAGAGTCTGTCTCACGACCCGATTCATGGGTATATCCCCTTTGTCTCCAGCAACGGGCTTCCTCCCGGGGAGACTGCCGAACAGGAACTGATCGATCATCCCTGGGTTCAGAGGATGCGGCACATACACCAGTTGCAGACAGCATGGTGGGTGTTCCCCTCAGCCGAGCACATGCGATTTCAGCACATCCTGGGGGTCATGCACCTCGCCTCCCGCAGCATCGGGTTGTGGTACGACTCACTTGTGGACTCGTGTCAGAATGTTCCGTCACGTCCCTATGTCGAAAGTCTGGTCCGGCTCGCCAGTCTGCTGCACGATGTCGGTCATGGTCCATTCGGTCATTTTTTTGACGATCACTATCTCGACCAGTTTGATGTGACTCACGAAGATGTCGGGGGGGCCATAATCGAGAGGGAACTGGGGGCGATCATCCGCACGATTCGTCGGGCACCTTCCGGCAAATTGCAACCACTGGAGGAACTTGATCCCCGTCAAATCGCATGGCTCATCCGGAGACCTCGTGGAGGAGCAGATGATGAAGGGCATCCTGATTGGCTGATCAAGCTGCGGGCGCTCTTCAGCGGGATTTACACGGTCGACAACATGGACTTCGTCCTGCGGGACGCCTACATGACCGGCATCAATACGAAGGCCTTTGACGTCGATCGGTTGCTGCACTACAGCTTCTTTACAAAGGAAGGGCTGACACTCCATGTCCGTGGGATGCCAACCTTGTTGCACTTCATCGAGACTCGGGCCAACCTGTTTCGTACAGTCTACTTTCATCGCACCGTCCGGGCTTTGGACTTGTCTCTTGAAGAGCTGTTTCCGGAAACGATGCCGCACTTATTTCAGGGGAACCCGATCGATCATCTCGATGCCTATCTCCACTTTCACGAGTCGTCGTTCTTGGTCGACATTCAGCGTTGGAACAGCAGCAATGATCCGGAGAAGCATTCGCTCGGCCAGCGCTGGCAGAAGGTTCTAAGTCGTGAGCACGGCTGGAAGATGTCTGTCGAAAGGTCGTTCAATTTCCATACTTCCAGCAGCGAAAGGATGTCGATCTTCTCGGAGCCGGACCTGGTGTTGATGCGTGTCCGCAAGAAGTTGCCCCGCCCGATCCGGGACATCCCTCTCAAGATCGACGTTGCCCGTCACTACCACCGACCGAGCGGCCGGCTGCCTGCGGGGGGGCAAAACTTTCAGTTCGACCCGGCTTACGGCGTTCCGCAAGAGCTGCTGGATGACGAACTCTTCCGTTCGGTTCCGACGAGCTTTGATCTTCAGAATTTACGCAGAATCATTCGCACGACACGGAGTTGTTGACCGCCTTGAATGCGGTCCTCGGCGACGCGACCGACGCGAAGACAAATATAATAGACCAGCCCCGTTCCATCCCGTAAGGCGGACAGCGTTGTACTGCTGGCATCCTTGTCTGCGAACAACGCTGGCTTCCAGCGTCCGGTTTCCAGCGAACTATAACTATCAATGTTGTGAATTTCTGGTCGACTGCTTGCGTAGCGTCGGAAAGCCGCAGAATGCACCACGAAAGTCGCTCCATCGGCGATTTCTCGTATCAGCCTATTTCACAGCGTCTCCGGTTCGACTGGAGACCCCTTCGAAGTGGCACGAATGCAAGACTCCCGAATCGACGAAGCAATACACCGCGAACGGAATCTGCGGAGTTCTACGATGTCCCTCGCTGGGGAAAAGGCTACTTCACAGTCAGTGACGCGGGGCACATCCTGGTGCATCTGATCGTGACCTAATCGTTCGATCGACCTCAGGTGCTCATCGACCGCCTACGGACCCGAGGCCTCGACCTGCCGATCCTCGTGCGTTTCAACGGCATCCTGAAAGATCGCCTCAAGAAAGTAAAAAGGTCTTTTCGACAGCCATCGCCGATCGCAACTATCCAGGGACGTACTCCTGCGTCTATCCAATCAAGGTGAATCAGCAACGAGAAGTGGTCGAAAGTCGTCGAATCTGACCGCGAACTCAGTTTTCGGACTCAACAGGAAATGGCTTAAGCTGTTCGCGGTCGCCATACAGTCGACGGAAATACTCCGATTATCTGCAACGGTTTCAAAGATGATGAATTCATTGAGATGGCAATGGTCGCTCAGAAGGTCGGTCGACACATCATCCCGGTCGTGGAAAAGTACACCGAACTGGAACTCATTCTGAAGTATGCCGAGAAGATCGGCGTCCGTCCGATGATTGGCATGCGTGTGAAACTCGCCTCGCGGGGTTCGGGACGATGGCAGTCTTCGGGGGGGTATCGGTCCAAGTTCGGTCTGACTGTCAGCGAACTTCTACGAGGACTCGAAGAGCTTGAACGTCGCGGCATGGCCGACTGCTTTAAGCTGCTTCACTTCCACCTCGGCAGTCAGATTACCAACATTCGCATGCTGAAGGGGGCCATCAACGAAGCAGTGCGGGTCTACACCGACCTGAAAAAACGGGGGGCCGGTCTCGAATACCTCGACGTCGGTGGTGGGTTGGGGGTCGATTATGATGGCTCGCAGACGAACTTCGAATCGAGCATGAACTATACGCAGCAAGAGTACGCCAACGACGTCGTCCACCACATCGCGACTGTGTGCGACGAAGCGGGAATTCCTCATCCAAACATCATCTCAGAGAGCGGGCGGGCACTCGTCGCGTTTCACAGTGTCCTTGTCTTCGGCACACTTGGAGTCTCGGAACAGGGGAACGGAAAGCCGATCCCGAAGGAGATTCCCGAGAATTTCGAGCAGCCTCTGCACGATCTGCACAACGCCTACCGCGACCTCACCGCCCGCAACGTTTTGGAGACTTTCCACGACGCACAGCAGGCCCTTGACATGACGATGAACCTCTTCTCGACCGGATACTTGCCGCTCGAACAACGGGTCGTCGCGGAAGACATCTTCTTTGCCCTCTGTCACAAGGTCTGGAAACTCGTGCGGGACCTCGAGTACGTTCCCGACGACCTTGCGGGCTTGAACCGTATGCTCTCAGACACCTACTTCTGCAACTTTTCGTTGTTTCAGTCGATGCCTGACAGTTGGGCGATCAAGCAACTCTTCCCAATCATGCCCATCCACCGTCTCGATGAAAAACCGACACGGCATGCTGTGCTGTCGGACATTACCTGCGACTCAGACGGAAAGGTCGACACCTTCATCGACCGTCGCGACGTCAAGCGTACGATCAAGCTACACCCGTTCGATGGAAGTCCTTACCATCTCGGAGCATTCCTGATCGGAGCGTATCAGGAAATCTTGGGCGACTTGCACAATTTGTTTGGCGACACCAACACCATTCATGTCGACCTGGCCCCCAATGGTGAAGTGCTCCTCGAAACAATCATCAAGGGAGAGACCGTCAACGAAGTGCTTGATTACGTCCAGTTTAGTGGACGTGATCTCATGGACCGCATGCAGCGATCGGTCGAAGAGGCCGTTCGCGAAGGGCGTATCGACCATGCCCAGGCGGGGCGGTTCATGAAGTTCTACGAAGAGGGACTCAACGGATACACATATCTTGAAGGCCCCATCGATTAGCCCCTCGACCTCCCAGCTTGACAACATGCGGACCTCTTTCGTCAGCGGACGGACGCAAAGTCGGCCCGACCGCCGCGAATCGATGCCGAACCGCAAGGCTGGTCACTATTTCATGATGCCTGGCCTCTGGAAGGGTACGTTGGGTTTGAGGGCAAGTTAACGCGCTGTTTGGATGGGAGCGTTGGGGTTGTCGGGCGAGGTTGGTGGCGAAGTAGTCGCGATTGGCGAGGGCATAGACGGCGTGACCTATGCGAGTGCGGTAGTCTTGCCGCAAGGTGGTGTCGGCCACAAGGAAGGAGCTGTTTTTAATCGCCCAGCGAGCTCGCAATAGTCGCAGACGCTGCTGGGCAACTGCTTGCGCGCGAGACAGGTCGGTGATGGCGAAGGTTGTGCTGCTGCGGACCTTGCCAGCCACAGTTGTGTGACGCTCGAAGCGAATGAGTCGCTGCCCACCGGGCCAGTCGAGATATCCCGAGTCCACCAGGTTTGTGGTCGTCGTCAAAGTCCGGAATTCCACACGTCTGCTCGTGTCGCTCGCCACTCTTTGCCATCGGACAGCTCCTGTTGAACCATCCCCAAAAAACACACTCACCTGTCCGAAAAACCTGAAACAGGTCACTTGTCAGATTAGAAAATCTGACCCGCGATCGCCTTTTCAACGGGCTGCTATTTGGCTGCAGCCACCACGGCGGCGGGGGTCATTGAAAGTTGCTCCATAACGGTGTCCCCCGGAGCACTGATCCCGAACCGGTCGATGCCGACAACCTTTCCTTCGCTTCCAACATACTTCCACCAGAGACCACTCACTCCGGCCTCGATCGCGATACGGTGGGTACAACTTTGGGGCAGAATTTCTTCGCGATACTCAGGAGTTTGTCGGTCGAATCGTTCGAAGCAGGGGAGCGAGACGACGCGAGTTCCAGGGCCGAGCGTCTCCGCCGCTTTAACCGCATGTTGCAGTTCGCTCCCAGTGGAGAGCAGAATGGTCTGGAGTGCTGCGGTCTCTTTGATTGCAATGTATCCGCCCCGTGCCGCCCCTTCTCGACGGGTCGCCACTGGAACCTGACTGAGGTTCGCGACGTTCTGCCGCGTCAACAACAATACGGTTGGTCCATCGGTCCGTTCGAGAGCCGCGACATAGGCACCTGCGGTCTCTTCAGGGTCTGCCGGACGGATGACATCGAGATTCGGAATGACCCGCAGGCCGCTACAGGTTTCGGCTGAGGCTACGAGCTGGACCGTCTTCTCCCCACGCCGATCGAATCGTGCGTGAAGATGTAGATCGTCGGCAAATTGAGAGTGCTGCGAGTCGAAATGGAAGGACGCAGATAGTCAGCAACGGCGAACGTCGCGCCGCTCGCTCGAAAAAGTCCGTCATACGAAATGCCGTTGAGGATCGCCCCCATGCCGTGTTCGCGAATTCCAAACCACACGTTTCTCCCCCTGCGACGTCCCTGATTGTGGCCCGAAATCCTTCTCCCTTTGATGTAGTTCTTAGTCGAACCATACAGTCGGCACTGCCACTGATGAGCAGTGGCATCGCCTTTGGCGAGCGGCTGAAGGACATCACCCTGCGGCACGTGTGTTATCCGTGAATGGGCCAGGAACTCAGGAATCAGCGAGAGAGATTTCCAGGAACCTCTGATCGATCCCACCCTGGAAGCAGTTACGGGCGAGGGCCGGGTTGGCACTCTTCCATGCTTGAAACGTTTCGGTCCAGAGTTGTAGTCACGAGCCAGTTCTTCACGACGAGTCGCAAAGTAGGCCTTCACGTTTTCTGAGACATAGAAGTGCTCTGCCGGGAGTCCGAGTCCTTTACGGCCGCGGCGTCTGCAAACTTGGCTCCCCTTCCGCGCGACCGGCTGCGGTCCCGTGGGGCTACACCCCAGGGATTCCCGGCCAATCTCGTCTTGCGACGATCAGTTTGGGACGACCGTTGTCGGTATCCTTGCTTCGTTGAAACGCCGCGAGAATGGCGGCGGTGTCGCTCGCCGATCTTGACGCGGCATCCCATCCCATGGCAGTAAATCGGCCAGGTGTCTTCGCTCTGTGTCTTGATCGCCATGTTGTCGAGCGTGACGTCATTCGAGTCGTAGAACAGAATCAGGTTGTCGAGTTGGCGTCCGGCAAACGCCGCTGCTTCAAAGCGACCCCTTCCTGCAAGCAACCATCACCTGCTGCGCCGCGACGATGTGTTGACCGAAGATCGTGTGCTCATCAGTGTTGAAAACGACGCAGCCATCTTCGCTGAGACCGCGTATCCCACGGCATTCCTGACCCCGACCGAGCGGGCCTGTCGTCGCTTCGACACCGAGTCTCGAACCAGATGTCCCGGCGTGATACTTCCCCAGTTGACGGAAGTTCCTCACTTCTTCCAGCGAGACTTCGTAACCTGAAAGATGCAGCCATGCGTACAGGAACATGCTTCCATGTCCAGCCGAGAGAATGAAACGGTCCCGATTGATCCACTTCGGGTCGGCTGGGTTGTAACGCAGACCTTGTCCGTAACAGCGTCGCGCCGATCTCTGCAGCTCCCAGTGGGGATGTCCTAAATGTCCGACGCTGAACAACGGTGAACGGCATCAATCACAATCCACGAGCAATCTGGGCGGCTTCTGGCGAGAACGGGACGAATTTGAAAGCGCATGACATCACCGGGACGGGGAGAGTTCAACAGAAGTGGGGAATCAACAAAAAGAATGCCCTTTCAGTGGAATGGCTCGACAGCTGACAACGCGCAGACCGCGAGATGCACCGGGCGACCGCGTGCGAATGCTAACTGCCGATGATGCCTATCGCAACCAACCGGTTCCAATTCCGCTCACAGTAGGAATTCCCATGGCGATGCCGGATTGACTGCACAATCCGGCACAAGACGGCAAATGGCATGACAACAGACTGGCAATTGACCGCAAGCCCTTTGGGCGAACATGCCAAGCACTCGCCAACTTCAAACTACTCCCGCCTTGTTCAAGGATGACTGGCGCTTAGTGGCGTCGAGGTTTCGTGGCGAAGGTGATGTTGATTCGAGACCAACACTTCGCCACTTCACAGCTCATCAAGAACAAGACAAGGCCGCGATCGGTTTCCCGGTCGCGGCCTTGTGGTTTTTGGGGCGCGTCAGTCATTGCGACGGGTGGAGTCGCTGCGAGAAGAGCGGCAATCGGGTCATGCTTAAGCATGCACCACGAGATGATTGCGGCCCACGCTGTTATATGGTCCTCCGACGGAATTGGTACAGAAACGCCCCGTCCGATACTGTTGCTCGGACACCATGGAAATCAGTTCTTGGTGATCCACTTCCCAAAACAAGTTCTGGTCTGTTGATCGAACGTCCCGTTGGCACCACAATAGATCGGCAGTTCCCTGGCGGCGATACCGTCGAATTTCCCCTTTTCTGAAATTCCTTTCGAAGCGGTCGCTGTGAAAGACTACTGTCGGCAGTGGCTGGCAACATTTCCCTTGACGTATCATCAGTGGTCCAACCGATGAACGCGGTCAAGGGGAGTGCAGCCGATGTTATCGTTGCCGATGTCTTTCTGCATCGTCCTGAGTTCGAGTTCCGACAATCCCTTTTGACCCTGTCTTTCCGGAGCGAGTGATGTCTAATTTCTTTACAGGTTGCAATCGTCGTCAATTCCTCGGAGCCTCGATCGCCGGGGCAGCGGCGTTGGCCTTCGGACCCCGCAGTCTCCTCGCCGCAGAGGCCGACCCTTATGGTGGCTTCAACATGGGGATTCAGAGTTACTCCCTCAGAGGCTTTGATCTCAAAGGGGCCTTAGAGCGGACGCAGAATCTCGGCCTCAAGTTTTGGGAAGCGTATCCCGGTCATCTACCATTAACGACCGTCCCTGCCGGTGTCGCCGAACAGAAGGCCCTGCTTGCCGAGCACGGCATCACCCTGATGGCTTACGGCGTCGTCGGATTCAATGAGGACGAAAACAACGCCCGAAAAACCTTCGACTACGCCAAGGCGATTGGCCTGAAGTCCATCAGTGCTAACCCCAAGAAAACGAAGGGGACCTTTGATCTCCTCGACAAGTTGGTCGCCGAGTACGATATCCCGATTGCGATTCATAACCACGGACCAAAGGCCGACTACGACAAAATCGATGACTGCGTCGAATGGACCAAGGACCGTCACCCGCTCATCGGGGCGTGTGTCGATACCGGCCACTATCTTCGTAGTGACGAAAGCCCGGTCGAAGCGATTGAGCGTCTCGGCAAGCGGGTCTTCGGCGTCCATCTCAAAGACGTGCGCACCATAACTGGCGAGAAGAAGGGGAAGGTGATGACGATCCTTGGCGAAGGAGATCTGGACATCGCCGGTTGCCTCAAGGCACTCAAAAAGCACGAGTTTAAGAACTGCCTGTCGATTGAATACGAAGAGAATCCCAAAGACCCAATCTCCGATTTGAAGGTCTGCTTGGAGTCTATTCGAAAGGCAGTCGCCTCGATTGCGGGCTGATTTGTTTCAGGCTCACCGTCGTTCCTCTGCCCACTCCCGGGCAGAGGAATCGCCGGACCAGATTGTCCCACTGCGTGCCTCAGTCTCTGGATCGTCCCGCACAAGAGCACTCTCATGAACTACCGCATCAAGAACGTATGGGATATCCCAGAGTCAGCACACACGGCTGAGTCGGTCTTTACCGATCGCAAATTGCATCGCCGAGAATTACTCCAAACGCTGGCAATGTCCGTTGGCACAATGACCGGTATCTCGGCCATCCCCTTCCTCGCAGGCTGCTCCGAACCTCAACCCGAAGAGGTCTTGTCGAGCACGACGATTGATCCCCTCGTTGAAGCGTACGGCTCTCACTACCCCGCAAGTAGGCTTGAACAGTTTGAATATGGACGTGCCGAGACCGAGCGATTGGCAGCGGCTAGCTATACGAACTTTTTCGAGTTTACGCCGACAAAGGCAGTGTACCAATACGTCGCTCCTTTTCAGCCGACGCCGTGGAAGATCGAAGTGACCGGCCTCTGTGCTAAGCCGATGACGTTTGATCTGGACGACCTCTACCAGAAGTTCGCCCTTGAAGAACGAGCCTATCGCCACCGCTGCGTGGAAACGTGGGCGATGTGTGTCCCATGGACCGGCTTCGCTCTCAGGCATCTCCTCGACCTCGTCGAACCCACCGCACAAGCAACACACGTCGAGTTCAAAACGTTCTCGCGACCGGCTGAAGCCCCGAATATGTCGAACACTTCGTTCCCGTGGCCCTACACGGAAGGACTCACGATCGCCGAAGCAATGAATGACCTGACGCTCCTCTCTCTCGGCATTTTCGGTGCCCCGCTCCTGAAACAGCACGGAGCCCCTGTGCGACTCGTTGTTCCGTGGAAGTACGGTTTCAAGGGGATCAAATCGATCACCGAAATTCATCTCACAAACCGCCAACCGGCCACATTCTGGAACACCCTGAACCCCGCCGAGTACCAGTTTGAATCTAACGTCGACCCCGCCGTCAGGCACCCTCGATGGAGTCAAGAGACCGAATGGATGCTCGGCACTAAGGAACGCTTCCCCACCCAAAAGTACAACGGCTACGCCGACCACGTTGCGAATCTCTACCCGACATGACACGCCCTCATGTCGCCAACGACTCAGGTTCATCGTGGATTCGTTGCTGGTTGGAAAGCCCTTCTGATCGATGCGTATCCAACGGGAGTGTCGCAGGGCCAAAGTTTTGATCGCCGCATGAACATCCGCAACTTCCAATTGCGATCCGGCAGGGACTGGCCGGGAGATGCTACTTGTTGATCTTGAGTTCGGGTCGCGCGGTTTGCAGGTCTGCAACGGCTGCGGCGGACAGGTTTTTACCGACGCGAAGGAGGGAGAGTTTCTTCAGGTTCTTCATCTGCTGAATGGGTTCAATCGATTGGCTCCGTTAGCCCGGATTATTCATGGGGGGGGGGCGAGAAATGGCCTGGTGTTGCGTTTAAGTGTTTGTGAGTCGACAACTTTCCCGCAAGCACGGAGGCCGTGATGAGTTTACAGGGTGTGTGGTCGGAATGTCTGGAGTTTCATCCTCAAAAGCGTCTGGTTGTGGAAAATTCTGGAGGCAGGTTGTCGAGTGATGCCGGGTTGCTGCTGGTCCGCGAACTGGATGAACGGCTGGGTCTGATGGAGCAGTTTGCCGCGGTCATCGAGGAGTGGCGGCGGGAGCCGACTCACTCATTGCTGTCGATGGTTCGTCGTGCCGCATCTATGGGTGTCTGCATGGGAATTGTCGGTGACAGCCGTCGAGGCCGGAACGTTGACCGGATGGACCGCGGACGACGCAGATTCGGCGGATATTCGCCGATCGAGGACGATCGACGGGAATCCTGACGAATGGGCAACGGAGAGACGGCAGCTCAAAGGAAAAAGGGGAACCACGGATGACGACGGATGGAGAAGGATGAAAGGACGGATTCGGCTTACGACTATCCGCCCCCCTTTTCAAATCCGTGAGCATCCGTCCTTTATCTGTCTTCATCCGTGGCTCCCTGATCGAGCCGGAGCCCCGTCGTCGTGAGTTGGAAGTCTCTGAGTCGCCCCATTTCCCTTATCGAAATCCGCGAACATCCGCCAAATTCGCGTCATCCGTGGTCCATCCTGAGTCGCCCAAAGATTCCACCGACAATCGAGACGCACACACCATCTATGGCATCATCGCTGGTTACGAAGATCAGAACGACCACGACACGTTGCGGTACGATCCGGTCTTTCAGCTGGTGTGTGATCGCCTACCCGAAGCGGGGCGGAAACCGCGTCGCAGCCGACGCTCTCGCGGTTCGAGAACGGGGTCAGCATTCCCGCCGCCGTTTGCGGGAACTGCTGGTGGATCAGTTCCTCGATTCCTTCGACACGCCACCCTCGCGGCTGGTGCTCGATCTGGATGGCTTCGACGACCTGGCCCACGGCCAGCAACAGCTGACGTTGTTTCACGGTTACTACGAGCAGAACCAGTACTTCCCGCTCATCATCACCAACGCCGAGACGGGACTGGTGGTGATGGTCTCGCTCAGGCATGGAACCGCGCATGCGTCACTGGCGGCCGATGAAGACTTGGAGTTTGTCGTGACGAAGACGCGTCGCCGCTGTCCGGATGTCGACATCGAAGTCCGCGTCGACAGCGGCTTCGGAGTCCCGGCGATGTACGAAGTCTGCGAACGGCTGAGAGTGTGGTACACCTTCGAATTGCGCATGAATCTCGTCTCAAACGGGAGAGCGAAGACCTCTTGGAGACCGCTGTCACCGAATACGGGCGAACCGACCAGAAGCAACGACTGTTCACGGCCCTGACCGATCAGGTTCAGACCTGGATCGTCCCCGATCAGTCGTGATCAAGGCGGAATGTCATGCGGTCGGCACCAACCGACGGGCCGTCGTGACGAACTGTCCCGGAGCGATGATCCTGCCTCAAGGCATCTACGATGAGTATGTCCAGCGTGGCGAAAGCGAGAACCGCAACAAGGAGTTGAAGATCGACCTGTGTGGAGAACGACTGAGCGATCATCGCTTCATGGCAAACCTGTTTCGCCTGCAGATGCACGCCGCTGCGCTCAACCTGCTGATCCGCCTGCGACGCACACTGCCCGAGGTTCCGCCGCAGGATCGTCGCCGTGCTCCCCTCCCCGATGCCGAGCGTCCCGGCCCCGCCACCGGCGCGGAACTCCGCCACGCTCAACCGGCCACGTGGCGATTGCGACTGATCAAAGTCGCCGCGGAAGTGCTCGTCAGTTGCCGACGGGTGTTGATCCGCCTGAGCAGCGCCTGGCCCGGCCTGCCCACCTGGCGCGTGGTCCTGCAAACCGTCCAACGCTGTTGACGCCCCTGCTCCGTCGTCGCCACCCAGAACCCGTCCACCAATCCATCATCACCCAGGGAGGAGGCCCCTCCGCACCCACCCACCCAAAAACACCACACCCAGAACAATCAACAACAACACCCAAAAACAGCAACCTCATGAATAATCCGGGCTAAAACCACTCCCCCAACCCCCACCGACCCCTCCAATTACCCTCACTTCCCCTTAACCCCCACCAAACCCCAAATCCAGAACACTCCGGCAACCTCGCGAAACATGTGGGATTCGGCAACATGAAATTCTGACCAGCCTTGCGCTGAGTCGTCAACATGCTTGTCTCAGTCTTGCGTAGCAGTTAGCATCCCGCGGCGGACGGACATCACGCGGCCCGGATTCTGAAGGAGAAGCCGGGCTTCTTCTCACTTGTGGATCGCAGCCAGGCTGGCTGACACGGTCCCCCTCGACGACGGCAGTTTCATGATAGCGCTCGCAGTTCTTCCCGGCACGCCACACAGTGCTCACATCGCCAACATTCCCGAACCGACGCTTGATAAGCCGGGACATCGCTGGGTTCGCGAGGGCTTTGGCGTCAAGGTTCGCACTCTCGAAGTCGGCGTCGATGCGACCGACTGGGAGATCAACGAAGCGCTTTATGGAATCGCTCCCGAGGGAGAGTCTTGCCTCGTATTAGGGCATGAAGTGTTTGGCGTCGTCGAGGAAGTCGGCCCCAACGTCACGACACTCGCCCCCGGGCAACTCGTCACTTGCACCGTGCGTCGTCCTGGCAGCACCATCTACGACAACATCGGACGCAACGACATCACGAGTCAGGAAGTCTACTATGAACGGGGCATCTGTCAGGTGCATGGCTATATGTCCCCTTGGTTCGTGGATGATGCCGCCTATATGGTCCGCGTTCCCGAAGGATTGCGGCACCTCGGCGTGCTGTCAGAACCGACCAGCGTCTGTGCCAAGGCAATTGAACAGGCCTATCTGGCTCAAAGCCGATTGCAAGTGTGGGAGCCTCGCGTCGCCTTCGTGATGGGGGCAGGACAGATCGGCCTGTTGACCACGATGATGCTGCGTCGACGAGGCCTGGAAGTCTACACCGTCGCCCGCACGCCGAATCCCGGCTTGAAGCAAGAGATAGCCGAAGCGTATGGAGCGACCTACATCAGCACGAAAGAGACGTCGTTGGCCGAACTCGCCAAGCAAGTCGGACGTCCCGATCTCATTGTCGAAGCGACTGGCAGTGCTCGTGTGGCCTTCGAGTGTATGGAGGTCCTCAATCTCAATGGGGCCCTTGTCTGGACAAGCGTCACGGGTGGCGATGGAACGATAGAGATTCCGGCCAACAGGATCAATCTGGAGTGGGTTCTGGGGAACAAACTGCTGGTCGGGTCGGTCAATGGAAATCGTAAGCACTTCGAGCAAGGTCTGTGTGAACTCGCGATGGCCGAGATGTTGTTCGCCGGAGTCACCCAGCGCATCCTCACGCACCCGGTCGAAGGCTTCGCTGACCCGAAGAAGATCATGTCTCTCCTTGATAGCGATGCCCTCAAGGTCTATGTGAAGATTCCACAGTAACTTCCATCCGGCGGACGGATGCGATGGGGATTGAGATCAACCATTCCGTGACTCTGTCGACAACTATCGTTTTTGATTTTCTGGGACGCATCACCCGATTTCTGATGGTCTGTGGCCTGATTGGGTTGATCGGAGTCTCGGTTGGCACGCTGCTGGCGGGTGTGTGGTGGGGGTTTGATCTCTGCACTCACTTCCGGGTGCAGTATGTGTTTGTCGGAGCGATCCTCTGTGTAGGAATCGGGGTCTGGCAGAAGTGGTGGATGTCTGGAATCTGTCTCCTGCTCACAGTGTTTCATGCGTCAAGACTCTTGCCGCTGTATCAAGAGCAATCAAGGCCATTGACGGAACGTGCGAATGTCACATCGTCTGACTTTCGGCCACATGAAGTGACCGTCGTTTCGATGAATCTCTACAGCCGTAACCGGAACAGTGCCGCCGTCGATGAGTTTCTGGAACAGACGAAACCCGACATCGTCGCTCTCATCGAACTGAGTCCATTGTGGGGGGAGCACTTTTCGGCTCAGACCGATCGTTTTCCCTACCAAAGACTCGCTTCCCGAGAGGGCAACTTCGGGATCGGAATCATGAGCCGCTTCCCTCTGGCAGAAGTTGAAACGATCACGGGAGTGAATGGTTTGGTCGGGATGAAAGCTGTCGTCGACATTGATGGACAACCACTCACCTTCTTGGCGGCTCACCCCTTTCCACCGATGGGAAGGGCTGCCACGCAATCTCGCAACGAACAGCTTCGATCGCTTGTTCGCCCAATCAATCAACACTCGGGTCATCGCGTTCTCGTCGGCGACCTGAATACGACGTCATGGTCCCCTTGTTTTGAAAAACTACTCGAACAAACGGGTCTCCGGGACTCCCGCGTCGGTTTCGGCGTGCAACCAACATGGCCGACCAATCGCTTCGTCCTCAGCATTCCCATCGACCACGTACTCATTTCCCCAGAAATCGCTGTGATGGACCGCGTCATCGGTCCCAACATCGGCTCTGACCACTTCCCTGTCGTGGTCAAACTCCTACTCCCGACCCAGTCTGAAGATTAGGCCTCAACAGGTGATGAAGTGAAGAACTCTGTCAACTTCTGGAGGCGGTAGGTGAAGATTTTTTCGAGATCGTTCCTCACAAACAACCGGTGTACGATCGCGCCGCCGAGGACCGCATAGTCGACACAGTCTCCCACCAGCGTCCCTCCATCTTGCTCAACGAATGTGTGCTCGTGATGCCAGAAGCGGTAGGGCCCTCGTAACTGTTCATCGACGAATCGCAGAGGCGGCTCCCAAACCGATATTTCCGTTCGCCACTTGATCGGCACTCCATGCAGGCGAATCCGGTAATCGATCAACACCCCGGCCCGCATCTCGATCGGGGTCGGCGTCATGATGCGAAAGTTCAACCAGGGGGGAGTGATTGCCTCCAAATTTTCGGGATTTGCAAAGAAGTCAAACACCGCCTCTGGCCCGGCGGGCAACCAAACTTCCGACTCCAATCGAAACATCCCTCGTCGCGAAGGATGCTTTCCCATCCGTATCGAACGATCATCCTCGTTCCACACTTCGAGAGAACGCTGATTCATCGGACCGGGGGGCATGTGGATTTCCAACCAAACTTGCTTCAATGTTCGATGTTTTGGGTCAACTGGCCGAGTTCTCCATCAAGCCAGTTGCGATACCATTGCCGGAACGTCCATCTCTCCCCTCCGCTGTTCGAGAGCGGGAAAGGTGCGACACCAGCACGGTTAACGCGATTGTCACACCACACATGTCCTGCCTCGGGGCCCGTAACAACCAACCACGAACCAACTCCACCTCCGTGATGGCAAATCGGTACGGCTCCATCAACCGGTCGGAAATAACCCTCTTCAAAAATCCTCACGAGACGGTCGAACACTGGATCGTTCGGTTCGTAATCTTCGATCGAAGGATCGCCGTCAAGATCGTTCCACTTCTCTTGAAACGGGAACGACTCCCGTAGTGATCCGATACCCCAATCTCCTTCTTCCCAACTCATCGAACCTTCTCCACCATCTAATTCGCCAAGACGAAACAGGCCGTACCCCGGACCTGCGCCGCCGTTGCCAACGGTCGAGAGGAATTCGCGATAGTCCTCGGGGAGACGAATGGCGTGCTTCTGTTCAAAATCAGACAACACCCGTTCCTTCACCACGGGATAGAGTTGGAAACCGTGAATCTCAAACGAACAAGAACTCCCGCGACTCGCCCGAGCACGAAGCCGTTCGAGGTCAGCGATAAATGTATGGTAGACAGCGGAAGAACTTGTCATCGGCAAACCTCGACAGAAACTCTAAAGAGCAGGCAGGGACCGTGTCCTCAAATGCGTGGCAGAGTCCCCGCCCGATGAAACCTCTCCTCAACGTACCGTCACCAACTCTCATTGGCACAATTCCATTTCGAGAAAGCGGTGAGGAGTCGCCTTGTAAATAGTGGCGAGAAGCTTGATCGTCTCCCATCGTGTCGAGTGATTGGGACTTTCGAAGGCAGGTGGCTCTTCCGGGAGGTTGGTCAGGAGCTGCTTTTGAATCACGAGGGCCCGAACTTTGTGAGTTCGGATATTGCCCGCCGTTTCACAAGTCAAGCAAATGAGATACCTCGCACTCGAAACTTTCATCCCCAAATCGCGACGTACGACCCCATCGGAAAACCTCTCGCTCAACTCGTTGAGTACGGCGTTCAAATAGTACCAGGTATCATCCCGATCAAACTGCAACACTGGGTCAGCAGCGGTCGTTTGCCGAGCTTTGGCAATGACCGTTTCCGTGGCAACACTGTTGAGAAACACCTCTTCACAACGTTTCTCGACTAATGTTCGTATGGAGAGCTTCCCATCAATCAAAGTAGTGAGAGAAAAGTTGAGGCGATCAAAGAACTCGCGGTTCTTCCATGCCTGCTTCGCCCGTCGTTTGCCGAAGAACCAGCCGACAAAGGCTGAAACTAATATCGGGATGAGCTTCTGCCAGTGCGTCACGATTAAATCGCGGAGTGTTTCAAATAATTGAGACATATGTGGACATCACCTGAAGGTTTTCTGATTGAAAGCAGGACGATAGAGCCGAGAGGCATTTCAAGAAACGATGTCAGTTCGACAAAAGACGGAGAAGCGACCGCAGGTCAGCAACTATTTCAACTCGTCCTTCATTCGGTGCAATCGCTGCAAAGCGTCGAGCGGGGTCATTTCGTCGAGATTCAGCCCTTTTATCGATTCCAACAATGGATGGGGCGGGGGGGCGAAGAGGGTGAGTTGGCGTTCTCTTGGGCGACGTTGTCTTGCGGGGATGGTAAATTTGCCGGTCGCATCGTGATGGTCCGACTCTAACTGTTCCAGAATGATATCGGCCCGGTCGATCACATCGCGTGGCACCCCCGCCAGACGGGCAACGTGAATTCCATAACTCCGGTCTGCTGCTCCTGGGACGATCTTATGTAAGAAGATGACATCCCCCGCTGCCTCGTGTACCGCGACGTTCCAGTTGCGACATTTACTAAGTGTTTTAGGTAGTTCAGTTAGTTCATGGTAATGAGTTGCGAATAACGTTCGGCAACCGACCTCATCGTGCAGAAACTCGGTAATCGCCCAGGCCAAGGAGATGCCATCATAGGTACTGGTTCCTCGTCCGATTTCGTCGAGAATTACGAGGCTTCGGGATGTGGCAACATTCAGGATGCGGGCCGTTTCGGTCATCTCGACCATGAACGTCGATTGACCTTTGCCAAGCTCATCGCTCGCCCCGACTCGGGCGAAGATTCGATCTGCGATACCGATCACTCCCGAGCGAGCAGGAATAAACGAGCCGATCTGTGCGAGGATGGTGAGTAATGCGGCTTGCCGAATATAGGTGCTTTTCCCCGCCATATTCGGTCCGGTGATGAGTGCCAGCATCGCCGGCCCGTTTGGCTTAACGACTGGCGACGATTCTGCGTTGGCAAGGAGCCCCTCGCAAGTCTCTGCATTGCTTTCGCTGATCGCTGTGGCGGAACCGTCGTGCAGATGAACATCGTTCGGGACGAATGCTCCTCCCGGTTTCAACCTGTCGAGGACTGGATGTCGGCCTTCTCGAATCTCTAGAATCGGTGCTTCGGTGATCACCGGACGACAATAGTCTCGACTCGTTGCCAATGTCGCCAGACTGCTCAGGACGTCAATCTGTGCAATCACTTCGGCTGTCTGTTGCAACCGTCGACACTCACCCGACGTTCGCTCCTTCAACGCCTGGAAGAGTTCGGTTTCTAATGCAATCGCCCGTTCTTCAGCTCGCAGGACTTTATCCTCATACTCCTTCAGTGCCGGAGTAATATAGCGTTCTTGATTCTTGAGCGTTTGCTTTCGAATATAGTCGTCGGGCACCTTATCTTTATTTGCAGCAGTCACTTCCAAATAGTATCCGAAGACACGATTAAACCCGACCTTCAATGACGTAATCCCAGTTCGTTCAATCTCCTGGGCCTGATAAGCGGCGATCCACTGCTTCCCTCCGCGTGCGAGGTCGCGGAACTCATCAAGTTGCGGATCAAGGCCGGGGCGGATGACTCCCCCTTCATTCACCCCCAGGGGAGGCTCATCAACGAGCGATCGTTCGATATCGGCCCGCACCTCGGAACAGAGATCGAGTCGAGCCTCCAGCGTCCGCAAGAGTTCGGCGTTTCGCCCGGCAAGCTTGGCCTTGAGTTTAGGAAGGAGGGCGAGTGTTTGTGCCAGAGACGTCAGGTCTCTTGGCGAGGCACGAAAGGTTGCCACGCGCGAGGCGAGACGCTGTAAATCGTAGGCCCCTTTGAGCCGATCCCGGATGTCACGAGCGAGCATCGAGTCGGTCACGAATTCGCCAACAGCATCGAGGCGACGATTGATGGCTGCGATGTCGGTGAGAGGATTGGAGAGCCATTCTGCCAGCAGTCTCGCTCCCATCGGAGTGATCGTTTCGTCGAGCACGCTGAGCAGCGAGCCTTCCCGTTTCCCCTCACGCTGCGTTCGTGTCAGTTCGAGGCTGCGGCGAGTCGTTTCGTCAATCAACATGGCCGAACCACGACGAAACGGTTCCAGCTTGGTGATATGCCCGAGGCTGGATCGCTGCGTTTCTTGCACGTATTCGAGCAATGCCCCGGCGGCAATGATGCCTGTCGAATCTTCGTCACCGAGATCGAAGCCTTCGAGTGTCGTGGTCTCGAAGTGCCGTAGTAACAGTTCCCGTGCTTGATTTTCCGCAAAGCTCCAAGAGGGCCGCCGCGTTAATAGGCTGCTGCCGTTCTCGATCAGTGCGGCGATCGTCGGGTCTTGGCTTGCCTCTTCCGGAATGAGAATCTCCGCAGGCTGAAGTCGAGCGATTTCATCCAAGACGACCGCCGGGAGGCCGAGTAGACGCCCTGCAAGGGGAGCGGGAGCATGGCTTGCCGCAAGTTCATCTCCGGTTTGTTTCATTGCTGTACGGGAGACTTGACCGCGACGGGCTCCGCTTCCGGGGTGTTTTGGTCCCCCGCCCCGCGTGGCTGTTCGGGAGTCGTGAGTGGATTCCCGGACATCAAGGCATTGAAAACGACCGGTCGACAACTCGATCCATGCGACGCCGATTGAGTCTCGCGCCGGGCAGACTGCGGCGAGATAGTTACTCACCAATGGGTCGAGCAGGGCATCGTCGGTGAGTGTTCCCGGTGTGACGATGCGGGTCACTTCTCGACGCACCAGTCCTTTCGCCGTTTTTGGATCTTCCACTTGATCGCAAATCGCGGCTCGATGTCCCGCCTGAATCAGCTTGGCGAGGTACCCTTCCAGTGCGTGGAAGGGGAAGCCAGCCATCGGGACGGGATTGCTGGATCCCTTGTCCCGGCTGGTGAGAGTGAGCCCTAGCACCTTAGCCGCTACGACGGCATCCTCATGGAACATCTCGTAGAAGTCCCCCATGCGAAACAGCAGCAGTGTTCCGGGGGTCTCCTGTTTGACCTCCTGATAACGTTGCATCATCGGGGTGACGCGAGATTCTCCGTGGGCAGTCATGGAAAGGCAGAAATCGAGGAGGGGATTGGTTCATTCGTTCGGCACACCTCCCCCCAGTCACGTCGATTGACAAGTGCCAGTTTGGGAAGAGCGTTTGGCAGGAGTGTACCGAAACTCTTCGTGAACGTCCCCCCACTCGTCGGTCGCATGACGATGCTGTCGCTGTTTCATTCCACCGATGAAGAAAGCCTTTGGAGGCGATTGACGAAAATCTTCAAAAAGTTCTCAAGATCTCGAAGGGGGCGGCGAATGACTGTTTAGAACACTTGGGAGTGTCTCGACGAGACGCAAGGGGGACCGCAGAGTCGCGGGGCCTTTTGAAGGGAATCCCGGTCACTTTGGAAAACGTAGAGGAGTTTGGTCATGGTCAAGAAAATGGGTTTAGGGGCGTTGGCCGTTGTCGCTGTCGGTTCGTTCCTGTTTGGTCGCGATACCATCAGCTATTTGACGACCGGGGCCGACTCAGTTCGTGAAGCCGTTCGAGGCGAAGTTCCGATTGCGTTCGAGATCGAACGTGCTCGGACAGAAGTCGCCAATTTGGTGCCGGAAATCCGGAAGTCGATGCATGTCATCGCCACACAAGAAGTTGACGTCCGCAACCTGCAAGCGGCCATCACTCGCCAGGAAGCAAAGCTCGCGGAACAAGAAGAAGCGATTCTCGCCATCAACGAAGAACTGAAGAGTGGTGACACCAAGTTCGTCATCGACCGCCGCACATTCTCGCAAAAAGACCTCGAGAAGGACTTGGCCGCTCGGTTCAACCGCTTCAAGATCGCCCAGGACGCCCTCGAGCAAGATCGTCAGAGCCTGACCGCGAAGTCGGAAGCACTCGCCTCGATGAAGGACACCCTCGAAGAAATGCTGTCGGCTCGTAAGGGCTTGGAAGTTGAGATTGATCGTCTGGTCGCCCGCCTGCGAAGCGTCGAAGCTGCCGAGTCAATCGCCAGCTTGCAAGTCGACGAGTCGCAACTGGCGAGAGCACGGACAATCATCGCCGAGATCAGCAAGGAACTTGATGTTCGTCAGCAGATGGTGGATGCCGAAGGGAACTTCACCGGGGTCATCCCGATTGAAAAAGAACTGAAGGAAGCTCCAGCCGATATCTCCGAACAAGTTGCCAGCTACTTCAGCAAGGGGACGAAGGAGACCGTCACACCAGAAACTACACTCGTAAGCAGCCATGAGTAATCGTGAGGTGCTCGACTCCCGGAGATCTTTTCAGTGTCTCCGGGAGTTTGTCTGCATTGTCCGCAACAAACCGCGCGACGGGCAACATCATCTGCCGTACGAGGTGCCGACTTTGATTGCTTCCTGTGAAAGAGCCTTTCAACAGTATCCTACCGAGCGTCCGCAACAATGACCGCGAATCATGTAACTTGTCTGCTTGTGACCTGCATTCTCTCGATCACCACGCTGTGGGGCCTTGACATGTACTGCACGTCGCAAGAAAAGGTGGCGGAGTCGTACCGTCAAGCGATCAACTCGATCGATATCGACAACATCGGGCGATCTTTTCCGAGTAAGATCACACTCGACTTGAACATGAAACAGGCTAAGTGAAACTGATCAGAGACTTTTCCATCAGTCACTCATCAACTCGACAAAAAACTTTGATTCTGTTCCCCTTTCTGCACGTTATCCTGTCGTATGATTCACTCTTCCACCATCTGCCGATCTATGACTCGCTCGGAATCACGCCCGACTGGCACTTCCCATTCTCATGGGGGGGTGACGTTGTGGATTGACGGCGTCGGTTGCTGGAGAACCTGGTTTTCCGAGCGGCTGAGCATTGGCGGACCAGCACCGATTGGCTCGTCACGATCGCCCGCCGACTTGGCACTACTGGCCGACTTATCGCGGTTGCATGCCGAGGTCGAACGGGTTGGTGATGCGTATCGAATCAAGGCGTTCGCCGCCACCAGCGTCAACGGGACTCCAGTCGATGTGGAGACCTACTTGCGGCATGATTCGCTAGTCACTCTTGGTCGCGATGTTCGGTTTCGATTTCGCCAGCCTTCACCCCTGAGTGCGACAGCCACCTGGGTCAGCGAGAGTGGTCACCGTCCGACCGACAGAATCGATGGCATCGTATTGATGGATCAAACCTGTCTCATCGGTGCCGGTCCGGAGAATCACATTCGCATCCCGCAAGCCGAGACAACCGCCGTGCTGTTTCGTCGCGAGGGTAGCCTTTGGTTGAGAATCTCGGGAGAATGGAAGCTCGACGGCGAGACTGTCAGCGGCGCTCAACAATTGGAGAACGGTTCCGTAGTCACCTTCGGCGACTGCCAGTTTCGCGTGGAGATGCGGTGAAGAGGAGTTAGGATTCAGGAGTCAGGGAAGAGTAATAGTGAGGGGATGAGTTATCGACACGAAATCAGACAAACACTTATCCCTAGGATTGTCTCCTAGGGCTCAAGACAACGAAGGGGCCCGCTGATGCAATCCGGGGGCTTTGAATCTCTTTCCCGTGAATCCTGAATCCTCCCCCCAACTCCGCACCACGGCACCTCTCACAAGGTTAGACCATGAAGTTCACCTTTAGCCCAGAATCGCGGGTCCTTGATGGATACACGATTAAGCGCGCGATTTATCGCGGTGGCTTTGGGGAGGTGTACTATGCATTGAGCGATGCTGGACGAGAGGTGGCGCTCAAACTACTTCAGAACAATACCGACATCGAGTTGCGTGGCGTCCAGCAGTGTTTGAATTTGTCGCACCCCAATCTCGTGACAATTTTCGATGTCCGAGAAGATGCCGATCATGACCACTGGATCATCATGGAGTACGTCTCCGGCGAGACGCTCGATGCCGCCGTCCGCAAGCATCCCGACGGCATGCCGATGGAAGAGGTCTGCCGCTGGTTGAAAGGGATCGCAGGCGGGGTCGGCTACCTTCACAGTCGGGGGCTGGTGCATCGCGACCTCAAACCAGCGAACGTCTTCAGTGGCGAAGGAACGATTAAAGTCGGGGACGTGGGGCTGTCAAAGTTCATCACGCATAGCCGCCGCTCGGCTCAGACGCAGTCGGTCGGTACGGTCTATTACATGGCCCCGGAAGTCGCCAAAGGACGGTATGGCAAAGAGGTCGACGTCTATGCTCTCGGGGTGATGCTTTACGAAATGCTGACGGGGAAGCTGCCGTTCGATGGAGAGTCGACGGGCGAAATTCTCATGAAGCATCTGACGACACCGCCCGACTTGACGCTGCTTCCTTCGCGGGTACAGCCAGTCATCCAGCGAGCATTAGAGAAAGACCCCGAGAAGCGTTACCAGTCGATCGAGCTGTTCGAGAAAGCGTTTCACGGGGCGGTCGTCGGGAAGCAAGAGCCGATCGATCTGTTAGATGATGCGTTTCTCCCAGTCAACAACTCAGCTCCGTCGCCACAAGGGGGAACGCTCGATACTGCGAAAGCGTCGCCACTCGTGTCGAGTGTCGAACTGGGGAAGACGAGCCCAATTTCGCCGCCAGTCGATTCAACTCCGACGGGTCCAGGCAGCAAGTCGATCGTCCCACAATCGTTTCCAGAATTTCTCTGGCCGGCAGGCCGAGTTTGGTGGGGAATCTACCTTCTTGGGGCATGTTTGAGCCTCATGGGTCTGTTCATTGACTGGGCCGACATTGGTCGACTCGGCGACGGTGCGGTCGGCCTGGGAGTTTTGGGGATGGTCATGGGGTATGTGTTGAGCGTGATTCGACATGCCACGATTGGCCCTTGGAATTTCGAGTCTGGACAGAGCGGCTACGACAAGGCCGCGATCTACTTCCCGACCGGGGGCTGGCAGCAACTCGTACAACTCGGTGGATTAGCAGGTTTCGGTATTCTGGTGAACGTTTTCGATTCGCAGAACGACGCATTTCCCTTTGTCTGTTGGGGCTGGGGAATGCTCGCGGCTTATCTGGGAACCGTTGCCTATCGTGCCTCGCAACCCCCGAAGCCCGCAACCGAAGTCGTTTGGGACCTCACTGACCGTCCCGTTCCTGCAGAGCCACAATTTGTCGAATTGCTGCCGGTCTCGACCACTTCGCCAACAAACTCGAACTATCGCCGACTTGATGCACAGCCTTGGCTGCTCAAGGCACGTTGGGCCGAGTGGTTGCAGTCTGCAGCTTTGGCGCCGTTTGTCGTCGCAGCACTGACGACGGCACTTGCCTTTGTCTCGCCAAAGTTTTTTTCTAACTCCGGGCCCCATACCGCGAACGATGTCGCCTTCTTCGGTTTGTCGGCTCTGACGGCAGTTTGGGGGACGATGTTGGTCGCGAAGTTCACTGAGCGAAATCGTCCCGAGACAAACTCCAAGTGGCTGTTCGCACTGACTGGGGCGATGATTGGCCTCGCGGTGTATGGCTTACGAGAATTGTTGATGGTTGATCCCCTGGCCTCAATCGGCCCCGAAGTTCCGCACGGCCTGTTTGATCATATTGGCGAGCGTCCTCTGTTTGTACCGGGTGTCGGGCCGACCTGTTTGGGGCTGGTTGCATTCTTCACAGGATTGCTCGCCTTCCGTGCGTGGCCGAGACAGGTTGATCGAGACCGCGTCGCCAAGTTTCGGGTGACATCGGTCCTCATGACGGCGGTCGCCGCGTGGTTGTGGGCTTCGGTCTTCACCTTTCCGCAAGTCTGGGGAATGGTTGTGGCGGTCGTCGTCTCGGCGAGCGTTCAAGTCCTCTCTCCGTGGTCAGCCGCCGCCGCCCGACGACGACACGGTTAGTCTGCATGGTCCAGAATCTAAAACGTTTTCCCGCGGAGCCGACGAAACTGCACAGCGGGGTCGCGACATGAAGCGATTGCCGCACATCCCTCGGATGCCTCGCGCTCCGAGATCCTGCGAAGCGAGTTTCGCACAAGGTCTAATAGGTGTTTAATGATGGTCACAGCACTTTCGATTATCGGCCTGTTCATCCTGTTGCTGTCGATAGCGTTCGGGGTTGCTGTCCGTTCGGGCGGGGAGTCACGACCGGGTCGCCAAAATCCCTGGCTTCCGATTGCGATCATCGGTTCGATCCTTTTGGTGACGGCATTCTTCCTGCTGGTGGGGCTGTTCTACGCTCGATCTAGATCGGTCCACATCGAGCCACCACGAGTCGTGTCCTCGAATCGACAAGAGCTTGGAGCAGAAGCTCTTCAAGTTCCAGAATTTCGGATTCCTGCGACAGTCGAGTTAAACAACGATCTTGCCGGCATTGCCGTCCCGTCACAAGAACCAGAACCAGTGATGGTTGGTAATGTCTCGGTCGCGGACGCCGCCGCTGCCGTTCCCTTGGAACATGACTCCAGCAAGCTCTCGCACTTCGACGTTGAAAGAGGATTTGAGCATGCCGATGCGGCGCCGGCACCGGCAGAGACTTCGGCGATGCCCCGGCCTGTGTTGCAGACGAGCACCCTTCGTGGCTGGTTCGTCGTCTTCCTGCTGTTGGGCTGCGTGGCTGTTGCCGTCTGGATGGGGAAGAAGCGAAACGTCGCTGCGGCTCTTGTCTTCGGGCTGGCATTCCCCATCATGTTGGCGCTTTTGACCTTATTGGTCGGATACGCCGATCATTCTCAAAGACTCCAAGAGGCGACAATCGCCGATTCGGAGGCAATCAGGCTGAGACTGGAGCAGGAAATGCTCGCTATCGCCAAAGCAGAGGCGAGCATCGAGCCCGAGACTCCGGCTGTTGCGGAGGATGCGAACGACCGGGAGATGACCGAGTACACCAGTCTTTCTGGTCCGGCATCCCGACTCACGAAGACCCCAGCATGGGTCAATTCTGAAACTCCCGGCAGCTTCCTGAAGGATAGCGAGACCTTCGTGCTTAGAAGTGGATGGTTTGCAACGGTGCAGGAGGCGGAGGAGAAAGTGCTCAGCTTGTTGGAGCCGAAGGTGCAGGAGTTCCTCGCTCGCCGGGTGACCTCAGTCAACTTGCCCAAAACGCCAGTCGACTTTGCCCTCGTACGTCGAACCAACATGATAACCCGCCGTTTGCATGAACGGTCGGTTCTCGAAACGACAAGTCACAGAGAGCCGATCTATCAGGTAACCTGGCAGGTCACCTTAGATGCGGACGTTCAGATGGCGATGCTCGAAGGAGTGCTCCCAGATGTGCGGAAAACTCGGCTGTTACAGGCTGGGTTGCTCTTTGGACTCCTGACACTCCTGTTCGGCACATGGGGGGCCTATTTTCGGATGAACGACGCCATGTCCGGGCGATACCAAGTCCCACTGCGCCTGGCGGCAACGGGGGTCACTGTACTTGCAGCGTCTGTACTACTCATGGGGTGAGGTCTCCCCTCTTCGCCCAGATGCAAGAGCGTCCATGGTCGGACTGCCACGTTGCAAACGTGGAGCTTCACGGCGATGCCCCGTGAGAGCGAGAAGTATCCCCGGCAGGATTCGAACCTGCAACCTCTGGCTTCGGAGGCCAGCGATCTATCCAATTGAGCTACGGGGACAAGCGTTTCTCGGCACGCACGGGGAGAATACCGGAAGTGTCCGCTCCACGCCAGTATCCCGGCCCTGAGTGCGAGACGCTGTTTGTCTCCCCCGCGTGAGTCGTCACAGGTTATGGCGACTGAACTGTTCATCGCGACGAACCGTGTCTGGTTCATCCCGATTCGCTCTGTGACCGGCAGTTGTTTCTGAGCGGTCGAGTCTTTACGATGAAGTGAGAGAATGGCCATTCGGTCGCAACACTTTCATCTTCTCATTTCTGCCATCTTGTTTATCTCGGGCACCATGAAGCTCAAAATCTTTCAGCACCAACAACTCGACAACATCGTCATCCTTACTCCTCTGGGTGACGGGACCGGTTTCCGTTATCAGGAACTGCACGTCGACGTGAACGCCATCCGGGCGGAGATGGCGAAGCCGGGCAATCGACACCTCATTCTCAATCTCGAACATATGGAGTATTTCGGGTCGGAGTTCATTGGCGGACTGGTTTCGATGCTGCGTGAGACCAAGAACAGAGGTGGACTTGCCTGTTTTGCGAATGCGACCCCACAGATGATGCAGGTTCTCAAGACGATGAGCCTGTTTAAACTCTGGCCGCATTTCAATTCACAGAATGAAGCCATCGCTGCGGCAAAGGAAAAAGACGCTCCACCAAGCTAAACTTCAGCGATACGGGTCGTGCAATACCTCTGCAATTCCTCCCCCTATCATTCGTGAGAGACAGAATGCGAGCTAAGGTGATGTTGCTGGTCATGTTGGTCTCCCTCGCAGGAACATTCGGGCTGTTATTTCATGGAGCACAATCGTCTGCACAAGTTCTGGAAGCAAGCGGGAAGCTCAAGTGGTATCGTGGAAACATGCACACTCACTCGCTCTGGAGTGATGGAGACGATTTTCTCGAAACGATTGCTGTTTGGTATCGCGACCGAGACTACGACTTCCTCTGTTTCACAGACCACAACGTCTTGGCTGACAGTGACAAATGGGTCGACACCGAGCGCAATGCCGGGGGGAAAAAGGCATTTGACAAGCTGGAGGCGTTGTTTCCCGACTGGGTCGAAACTCGGAAGTCGGGAGACCGAACACAAGTCCGACTCCGACGATTTACTGAAGTCGCCGAGAAGCTCAACGACCCCGGCAAGTTTCTGCTCATTCAGGGGGAAGAGATCACTGACAGCTACGATCATCGCCCGATTCATATGAACGCGAACAACCTCGTCGAACGGATCACTCCACGCGGTGGTGGAAACGTGCTCGAAACGATGCAAAACAATGTCAACGCGGTCATTGCCCAGCGTGAGAAGACCGGCCAGCCGATGTTGATTCATCTCAATCATCCAAACTTCGGCTATGCCATTACGGCTGAAGAACTGATGCAGGTTCAGGGTGAACAGTTTTTTGAGGTTTACAACGGGCACACGTCAGTCAACAACCATGGGGACAAGCGACATGCCTCGACCGAACGAATTTGGGATATCGTCCTGACGAAGCGGTTGGCCGAACTTGGCTTGCCCCTGATGTACGGCCTCGCCGCTGACGACGGTCACCGCTATCACAACATCCCCAGTCGAGCGAGTGAGCCGGGACGAGGTTGGGTACACGTACTCTCGACCGAGTTGACCCCCGCCGCTTTGATAGAGGCAATGGAAGCGGGTCGGTTTTACTCCAGCAGTGGCGTCAGGCTGAAGCGAGTCGAGAGTTCTCCACAAGGTCTCTCGCTCGAGGTCGATCCGGTCAAGGGAGAGGAATACGTCATTGAGTTCGTCGGGACACGTCGCGGCTACAAGCCGAAGGGAAAGCCGGTCCGGGGTGTCGACGGAAAACTCCTTCATACAACGATGACGTATGATGACTCCATCGGCGAAGTCTTTGCGACGGTGAACGGGACATCCGCTTCGTATCAATTTCAAGGAGACGAAATCTATGTCCGCGCCCGCATCACGTCGTCAGCGGAACACCTGAACCCCTCGGCTGAAGGAGACTTTCAACAAGCGTGGTGCCAACCCGTCATCGGCCCAGCAACCAAGGTGTTGCCAGAAGTCAAATGAGCGACCTTATTGGAAATTTGGTCGATGCGTTGGACACTGCGGCATCTGATGCGACGCACGTCGATCTGATTGGCCTCTCGCGAACATCTGCACATCTGGAATCCCGTCATGACCGAGCCTCAACCAAGTCTGATGTCCCGCCTTTGGAACGGGATCGGCCCAGGGCTCGTGACCGCTTGTGTCGTCATTGGGCCGGGGAGCATTCTCACCAGTTCGACGGTCGGGGCATCGAAAGGCTACTCGATGGCTTGGGTCGTGGTGGTTTCCGTTGTCGCCATGCAGGTGTACATGGGATTGGGGGCGAAGTTCGGCGTTGTGACGCAATCGTCGCCGATTGCCGCCCTCAGAGATCGAGGACTCGGATGGATTGGCATCCTCATCGGCCTGTCCGCCTGCGCCATCTCGGCCCTCTTTCAGTTTGGAAACAATCTCGGCGTGCAGTCCGCCTTCGCAGTCTTCAAACCGAAGTTGCCAGTCTCTGAATGGCTGAAAAACTCCGACTGGCTCGACTTCGGAGTGGTGATCCTGTTTAACGTGCTGTCGATTGTCTTCCTCTTCTCGTTCCGCAATCTGTATGCCTTCATCGAACGACTGATGGCAACGTTTGTGGGGATCATGTTGCTGGCGTTTGCCATCAATTTGGGCTTCGCACTTTCGGTCTCTCCCAATCCCTTGACCGACAATGTGCTAGGGAACGAATTGGCCACTGGCTCCGAGACAGCCGGGACAGTCTCCTCGGGAAGCGTTCCTGCCATCGCCACAACCGCGACCGGATGGATCGACCTTTCGGTTTTGGCACTTGCCGGGACAACATTCGTCATCACTGCGGCGTTCTATCAAGCGTATCTCGTGAGATACAAGGGTTGGCAACTGGCAGACCTGAAACGTGGCCTCTTTGACACCCGCGTCAGTGCCGGCATTATGTGCCTGATTACCCTGATGATACTCTCAACTGCGGCCACGGTCTTGCGGGGACGCACACTCAGCAGCGTCAGCGATGTGGCCCAGCAACTTCAGCCTCTGTTCGGCGACTTCGGCCAGATGATCTTCTGCATTGGACTGTTCTCTGCGGCGTACTCTTCGTTCCTGATTAACTCGATGATCGGCGGCTTCATTCTGTCGGATGCCCTGAAGCTTGGGGATCAGCCGCAAGACATGGCCCCCCGATTGATGACGGCTGGGGTATTGGTTGTCGGTATGATTGTCGCGATTCTCTCGATTTCACTTCGCCAGAAGCCAGTACAGGCGATCGTGTTGGCCCAGGCGATTACGATTTTGGCCGCCCCGCTGATGGCCGGCTCGCTCTGGTGGCTGACGACGCGGGCTGATCTTTTAGGGATGAATCGTAACTCGTGGCGAATGAACGTCGCGGCTGGACTCGGTTTTGCTCTCATCTTCGCAATGGCTTCTTACACCGCAATCGACAAAGTCTACCCCGTACTCGCCGCCGCCCTGGGGGGCGATTGATCTGGCGGTCTGCTGGCATAACGAATTGACCTCTGTCCAGAGGCGCCGTAGACTGATGGAGTCAGTTGGATGGCGATTCGCCCTCCTGGCTGCGTCGATTGTTTGCCGTCTAACCGAACACTTATCATTCCTCAGAGACGTGCCGCCTGATGGTCTTCGGGATCACGTCGTGTCGTGTCTGACTCTTCTGGAAAGGGAATCGCCATGAATCGTTTCCATCGTCACCCTGTTGGCCGACTTATTCCGCCGAAGGACTCGCGTGGGTTTCGTTGGACATTCCGACTGGCGGTGTGCGGCCTGTTGGCCCTCGTTACTCCCGGAATCTCCTTTGCCGATGACGATTACGCAGGCGAAGCCAAAACAATTAATGCTTCAGATGGCTGGCCTCTTGCCTGCACCTATTATGTTGCGAAATCGACTGGGACCAATGTCGCCCGGAACGATGGAGACAAGAACGCTCCGGTCGTCCTGCTGTTGCACGGCGAAAAGGGGAGTCGCCTGTTCTGGGATAAGACGTCGGCCATCCCCGGTACGAAGCTGACGTTCGCCAAGTTGCTGCACGACCGAGGCTACGCGGTGCTGACAATCGACATGCGGAAGCATGGAGAAAGCCAACCTGAGGGAGTCGAACCGAAATTTACTGTCAACGATTACGCGATGATGGTGGCCGACCTTGCTTCAGTGAAGGAGTTCTTGCTTCAGGAGCATCAGGCCGAACGGCTGAATATTCGGAAGTTCGCGATTGTGGCTCTCGACATTATGGCCCCTATCGCCTGTGCGTACGCCGAATACGACTGGCGCAGGCTCCCCTACGACGATCACCCGATCCCGGCAATGGCGACGCCACGTGGTCAAGATGTCCGAGCACTTGTGCTGATTTCCCCTGAAACCTCGATTGGCCGTTACAAGATCGCCAGCAGTTTGAAGTATCTTGGAAGCTGCACGCCGAATATCTCGTTCCTGACCGTCTCCGGAAGTCAAGATCGGTCCGGCAATGCCAAGGCCGAGTTGACATTGAAATCGTTTGGTGCCCGGCCCGACTTCGAGGACCACGTCCGACATCAGTCGATCGATACCAACGAGAAGTCAGACAAACTGTTCGCTAATCCTTCCATTAAGGTAGAGAACTACCTCGTGGACTTTCTCAAGAAAAATGTCCTCGACCTGAAAATCGAGTGGCAAGATCGCCGCAGTCGACTTGACCGCGAGTAGTGGTAAACCCGCGTCCAGGAGTCCTTTTCACACGGAAACTTTCTCGCGAACCGAGAAGACAGGATCGTCGTGACTCAACCGATTCCAGCGCGGACGCTCATCACCCTCTGTACCTATAACGAGTTCGAGAATCTCTCCCGCTTAGTTCCCGAGATTCTCGAACATGTTCCAGATGCCCACATCCTTGTCATTGATGACAATTCCCCAGATGGGACAGGGCAGCTTGCGGATGAACTCGCCGCCGGAGACTCGCGGATTCTCGTCCTTCATCGACCGCAAAAAGAGGGACTCGGTGTCGCGACAGTCGCGGGGTTTCGATACGGTATCAAACACAATTACACCCGGCTCATCAACATGGATGCCGACTTCTCGCATCCCCCACGCTTTCTCCCTGCACTGCTTGCACAAGCCGACGACTTCGACGTCGTGATCGGTTCACGATATGTACCGGGGGGCGAAGTGGAAGGTTGGGGGTGGGGGCGGCACTTGATGAGTCGCAGCATCAACCTCTATGCCCGACTCCTCCTGGGACTGAAGACGAAAGACAACAGTGGCAGCTACCGTTGCTATCGTGTTTCCAAACTCCAAGAGACCCCACTGCATAACATCCGGGCCAGGGGATACGCCATCCAAGAGGAGATTCTCTATCTGTGTCGACGAGCGGGATGCTCCTTTACCGAGGTTCCCATTCGCTTCGAAGAACGCCGTTTCGGCAGTTCAAAGATCAACTGGAAAGAAGCCTTCTCCGCCCTCTGGGTCCTTTTTCGCCTCCGTTTCAGCTTCAAGTGATTTCGTGTCGTGATCTAGCGATCACAGGTCAGTCGCCTGAGACAAAATCACAAGACAGCAATGTTGTCCCATCCACGCGATGCGCGTTGCGACCCCGTATCCCGTCGGCGTTTTTCCGACTTTTCTGCCCCTTGCGCTGTTCAGGCTACGTCATGGTGGAATTTCCTCAAAGCCATTGGCCGGACAGTTGTGATGGCATGTGTTGAATCGTCCCCTTGGGCGAAGTTTAGAACCATCACCTACCCCAACCATCTCCCCCTGTGGGGACATGGACCGAGTGAGTCGTGTCACCAGCGGGGAGGCGGAGCCTTGTGGCGTCTGGCACTTCCGATTCGGGCCAGGCACGACGTGGGGGATGGCCTTACTCCAATGCGGAAATTGGTCGTGACCTTCAGGTGGTGAAATGGAATTGTTAAACTGAGGGACCACTTAAGCCCCCTATTCATCGACAGTCTGATCGCTGTGATGCGTTGGAACTGTCTCGGCCCCATTGAGTTTTGCTCATGCTGATGAACCGTCGCAACTTCCTTTCCACGACTGCCGCCTCGGGACTACTCTGGGGAGGGGGGCCTCTCATTTTGGGGGCCGACAAAGCAAAGCGATATCGAACGGCTCTCATCGGTTCGGGCTGGTGGGGGATGAATATACTGGGTGAAGCGGTGCGGGCGGGTCAGACGCAAGTGGTCGCCTTGTGCGATGTCGATGAAGGCCAGCTTGAGTCCTCGACGGATCAACTCAGTGAATGGACTGCTGATCAACCGAAACTGTATCGCGACTATCGCGAGATGTTCGACAAGGAACAGATCGATGTTGCGATTATCGCGACCCCCGATCATTGGCATGCGTTGCAGACCATCGCGGCGGTGAAGGCGGGGGCCCATGTCTTCGTCGAGAAGCCGACGGGGCACACAGTCGGGGAGAGTCGGGCAATGGTCTCGGCGGCTCGGGCGGCCGACCGGGTCGTTCAGGTGGGGTTACATCGACGAAGTGGTCCGCATCATCTCTCGGGAATGGAGTTCTTACGCAGCGGTGCGGTCGGGAAGATTGGACTCGTCAGGATGTTCGTTCATGGAGGGGGAGGGGCGGAGACACCAACACCCAATAGCGACGTTCCAAAGGGACTCGACTGGGATTTGTACTGCGGTCCAGCTCCGATGCGTCCGTTCAATCGTCGCATTCATCCGGGAGGGTTCCGTAACTTCTTAGACTTTGCCAACGGCACTCTGGGTGACTGGGGAGTTCACTGGCTCGATCAAATGCTTTGGTGGAGCGAGGAGAAGCACCCCAAGAGCGTTTACTCGACGGGTGGTCGGCCGATCAAAGGGGCTGCGGTCTCGAACGACCGCGAGCAGACGACCGACGCCCCGGATCATCAGGTGGCGGTCTACGAGTTTGAGTCATTTACTGCAACGTGGGAGCATCGTCAATTTGCTCCAACCAGCGAGGAGAAACATCGGATCGGTTGCTACTTCTTTGGGGAAAATGGGACCTTTCACATGGGATGGCGGGATGGCTGGACCTTCTACCCGAACGATGCCAAGAAGCCGATCGTGCATCAAGACCCCAAATTTGACAACGAGAAAGATGGGCATAATGTTCCCCCACTCTGGGCCGATTTTATGACCTGCATCGCGAACGGTAAGAGACCGGTGGCTGATGTCGAGACGGGGCACTTGTCAACGAATCTCAGCTTGCTCGGCATGTTGTCGCTGAAGTTGGGGCGGAGCATTCGTTGGGACGGGACGAAGGAGCAAATCCCAGGAGATGACGAAGCCAACGCCCTGCTGCGTCGGGAATATCGTGGAGAATGGAAGTACCCCGAAGCGTGAGTCTTGCCAATTCACAAGGCAATGAATCTCCATCTCCGTTGAGTGCGTGCGGGATTGAGTCCACAAGACTGGCAACCGAAGAGGATGTCCGTTGTACGAAGCGTTGTACCGTTCCACTTTGATGACGATCCACCTGACTCAGTCTTCCTCCTCATGGCTGTGATCAATTGATGCTAACTCCCCGAACTGCCATCACCGTCGCGCTGCTGCTGTTCTTGACGTTTGCGGTCATTTCCATTTGGAGTGCGATGCAGCCGAGCGATTCGGGTGGACGGGGGTTCGATTCGTTTGGAACACGAATCGAGGGGCATCGCGGGTTGTTTGAAACGTTCGAGAGGTTGGGATTCTCGATCGAACGCCGTTTCACTCCTCCGGATGCAACGCTGCCGCTTGATTCCTCCTTGGTTCTGATCGCCCCCAATCCGATGACGCTCGGGTTCGAGCCGTTGCCGTTACAGCAACTCAGACCGTGGATTTCCAGTGGCGGACGGCTCGTGGTCTTCGCCCCCGACCTTGTTGATTTGCACTCGAGCCAGATCGAGCAAATGCAGAATCAATTAGATCACTTCGATCCTGACGTGTTCTCGTTGCTGCAAATCGACGGGGTGTCGGTCGAGTCGCTGAGCTATCGCGAAGTGCCCGTAAAGAACGTCCCAGACCAAGCCGAACTGTCGGCCATCTCGATCCGTCGGCACTTGTCATCACCTGAACAAACTGCCGCATCGAGCCGGGAGAGTACGGCAAATACCGTCGCCGGTTCTGGGATGAGCGAAGGGGTCGATGAAGGTTGGTCCTTGGCGTTTCCTATGGGGGACCTCGCGGTGCTGCATCTCAAGGAGGACGGCCCGGCCCGACCGCATACTTCAGGCATCGACGGGTTAGAAGAGATGCGGACCATCGCGGCGACCATCCCGATCGGAAAGGGAGAAATCGTCATCGTCAGCGACCCGCATTTTGTAACCAACCTTCCTTGGGGAGCCGAAGAGAATGCCGCGTGGGGCGTACACCTGCTGACCGACGGTGGAACGCGGCAGGTTGTGATTGACGAATTCTATCACGGGCTGATGGTGCGAGGGAACAACTGGTGGCTGTTGACCAAACCAGCCTATCTACTGCCGTTTCTGGCGATTTTACTCCTGCTCGGACTCATCACATGGCGATTCGGGACGATGCTCGGACCGGCCCTCGCGACGCAGGAACCCAGTCGACGGGTGGTCAGCGAGTATGTCGAAGCGATGGGGGACTTCTTCCTGAAGGCGAGCGATGGCCGACGATTTGTGCTGAAGTCAGTGCATCAAGGAATCTGGCGACGTCTGTGCAAGGAACTGCATCTCCCTCCGTCGACCAAGGACCTGGAGACCATCGTCTCCCTGATGTCCCGCCGCGACCCTGAACGTGCGAACCGAATTCAGCAGGCGTTTCAGGAGTCGGAACAGATGTTCGAGTCCGCGACTCTGCGACCGGTAGACTGCATGAAGACGCTGTCTCAGTTGGATCGCTGTCTCCACCGTGACGAGGAAGCGAGACATCTAACAGCAAATGCCATCCGCTGATGGCCTTTGACGTTGCCACATTGCGTCACTCGTAGCCCGAAGCGTCAGCAAGGAAACGGGTTGCATCGATCGCGAGTTCATCCTTATTGGCGATTCGGGTTACGATGACGATGGAAAGCCACGGTGTTGTCGTGACGATAAGTCGAGCATGCACGAATTCATGGCTGATGGATTTGGGACGAGTCGTCACGTCATACCAATGAGACTGGTCGCTCAACACCGAACTCATGGTGGATTGTTGGCCACAAACGGATCGAAGTCTGCCACTTGTTCAGTCGGTGCTTGCATTCGCTCGGTTGCCAGTTGAGAATAGGGGTCTTATCCCGTGGGGCCGTAATGGACGGTCGCTAACGATTCGGGAGTGCGTCTTCTCCTGCGGAACAGATATGACTGCTGCGACTTCGATGAGTTTGTCACTAGGCGATCTTCCCGAGCCGATGCTGGGGTTGGGTGATGCTGAGTTTCTAGCCGTTCTTAAGTGGCGGCGAAGTGCCGGTTCGCCGCTGCAAACTGCTGCTCGCAAAGGAGACGTGGCTGCGTTCGAGGCCGCCTGGCGAGAAGAGGCCGCCGGGAATTCGTCTCCGAAACAGAAGAAGGGCCCCAACCTCCTTGAGGCGACGACTTGGCTTTTCCCGGAGAGTTCTCTCTCTCCGTCGGCTACGGCGATCCGACGTGTGTTGGCGGTTGCTGCTGACGAGAAGCAACGTCTCAAAGCAAAGGAAGCCGCCATTGCCGAAGGGGTGTCGGAACTCGTCGACCGACTCGAAGCAACTGCTTCACTTTCCACAACAGAGGCGTTGGCCGGAGTGACGATCCTGCAACATCTTGCGGCGACGACCCCAGACGGGTTGCTGTTTCGACTGTGGCGAGTTTTGTTGACGGCCGCCCTCCATGCTGCGGCCACTCCACAATCGGTCGAGTTCGATCCGGCGGATCCCCTGAATGTGTCAGCTTCGGAGATGTTATTGAGTCGAGGCGAGTGGCCTTTCCGAGGGGCGATTCTGTTCCGCCCACTGTCCGGAGCAGCCGAATGGGGACGTCGTGGACGTGATGAACTTCGACGGCAACTCGTCGAACAACTTGACAGCGACGGGACACCCCACGCGAGTCTGCTGCCTGAGATCGGTTATTGGATTGGGTCGATCGTGCGGTCCACCATTGCAGCCGGGCAGTCGGACACGCCAATCTGGAGTTCTTCGAATGTCGAACTGTTGGGCGATCTATCTATCCACGCCGCTGCATTTGCCAGTGCGGTCCCATTTCCTGGAAGACCTCGGCTGGAAGGGGGCGACGTCCTACCGCGTCCGACGAAGGAAAACATTTTGCCCCCCGTCACCGATTCTGCGGTCGCGTCAACTTCATCGGCTGCTTCAAACGGTGCGGCTAAGAAGTCGTCGCGATCCAAACGGAACGGAACACTCGCAAGCACGACGGTCCCCGAGAATGATTTGCTGGCTGCTCTGGACACTCCGCATGTTTCCGCACCTTATGACGTGACACTGGTCAATTCGGTTGCCAGTGAGCTTTCGACAGGAGACTTCGTTGACGGCCTGGCTGCGTTTGCCGCTCTGTGTCGTTTGACCGGGAGTCGGGGGAAGACTCCACAAGTTCGGGCTGTTCGGGACCTAATTGACTGGGTCAATCTCTCCCCTTCCGAGAGGCAAAAAAAGAACGATAAGTATCAGTCGAAACGAAAGAAACGCCAGGAGCCTGACAGCTCGGTTTTCCCCGCAACCCAGTCCGACTGGGGGCAGGTCGCATTGCTGCGATCGAGTTGGGACGGCGCCTCCGATCGTTGCGTGGTGACGTATGCTGATGCTCAACCTCGACTGCAACTCTCCGCATCGCAGCAACCCCTCTTGCAAGGAACATGGGGGCTGTCAATTGAAGCCGATGGCACCCCGGTCGACATCCCTGCCGAGTGGGAGTCTTCTTGTTGGTTCTCGGACGACGATGTCGACTTCCTCGAACTTCGTGTGCAGTTGGAAGGCGACATCACCATCTTGCGTCAGGTCGTCCTCGTGCGACGTGAAGGGCTACTTTTCCTATGCGATATCGTCAACGGGGGGCGTCAATCGCGACAGTTCCGTGTGCAGTCGCGGCTCCCACTTGCCACTGGTGTTACTGTCGAACAGGACTCGTTGACCCGGGAAATACAGTTGGTTCAAGATGGTTTGCGGGGCCGAGTCTTCTCCTTAGCGGCCCCTGCCGACCGCTCGAGAGGGGCCGACGTCGAGATGGTTCACGAAGGAGGCACCTTGTGCATCACGCGTCAGTGTCAGTCAGGACTGGCGATTCCAGTCATGTTCCTATGGACACCCGGAGTGTTGCAGCAGCCAGCCGACTGGACCCCGCTCACGGTAGCGGAAAATGGCAAAGCGGTCCCCCCTTCGGAAGCGGTTGCCGGTCGGCTACGAGTTGGCAGTCGGCAGTGGCTCTACTATCACTGCTTGAACAATGGAGAGGTTCCACGATCGGTCCTTGGGCATCACACGTCGGCCGAAACGATCTTCGCCAAGTTCCCTCCCGATGGGACGCCACAATTCCTGCTTGTCGTTAAGCAGGATGACGAGGCCGATGGTTCGACAACAAACGACCCCGCATCGACAAACGACAATCTCTGCTAAGGTTTACTCGTTCGACTTCTTGACCGTCCGCTTCTCAGACACAGGTTGAATCACCATGCCCACGACCTACCGCCTTGCACAGGTCCGCACCCGTCGGCGTCGATTGATCTTGAATGGACTGGGAAACTCGGGAACACGGCCCTGCATGCCCACGGCCTCTCAGATGCGTCAAGACGTGCCCGAATTAGACGCCGTCGAACACGAAGAATTGCTGATGGAGACAAAAATGACTCTCGCAATTGAAGCGACGAGTCCTCCACCCTCGATTGAGTTTGAACGAGCCTCACTCTCGGCTGCGTCGCCTCTCAACATCTTTCAGGAAATCCTGCGTGCCTCTCGGCAGTTGACATGGGTCTTTGTGGGAGACAGTCACACTAATTCGAACCACGCTGCGGCCGATTGGTCGACCATGCCTGAAAGTTTAGCGGCTCATATCCGCGAGGCGCTCGGTCGCTCGCGAGACACACTCATCGACAACACATCGAGCGGACAACAAATCAAGCGACTCGTCGAAGAGTTCAACGTCCGAGCGGTCACGTTTCGTCCTGATGTGCTGGTCATCCAGATTTCGTCAAGCGAATCGACTCGCGGACTCGGAAGGCTCGGAAACTTCGAGCGACGGTTGATGTTACTTGTCCAACAAGCGATGCAAGAAGGGATGCTGCCGATTTTGTGCACTCCTCCGATGGGCCATCAGACTGCTTCGGACGAGTCACTCGACGAACTGGTTTACGTCGAAGCGATCCGTGCGATGGCTGCTGAGTTTGACTTGCCGCTCGTCGATCACTGGGCACATTGGCACTGGGTTGCGAGCGATATTGGCGGGACCGATCGCTGGTTCGATCCCGAGAGCCATTTCCCGAATCAGGCGGGGCACGACCAGATGACTCGTCGTGCGATCGAAGACCTCTGGCTGGTCACCGACGCGACCCATTCCACATGATCATTCTCTTTCGCAACGCCGATTCAGCCGGATGCTATCGCAAACGTTGTCCGGATTTCATTCAGTGACACTCAATCATCATGATTCGTGTCGTTCGACAAGACATAGAAAAAGCCACAGTTCGCAATCCGGGCGAACTGTGGCTTGGGGTGTCTAGTCAATTGTCATTCCGGCTGGTCTCGCCTGAGAATGAGAGATTGGCCGACTACTCCTTAGGTGCCGGGGTGGCGGCTGGTGCGGCCTTGATGCTCAGGAGTTCGACCTCGAAAATGAGGACTTCGTTTGGTCCGATGTCTTCCCCGGCCCCACGTTCGCCATAGGCGAGGTCTGGGGGGATCGTGAGTTCGAACTTGTCACCCACTCGCATCAACTGAAGTGCTTCGGTCCAACCGGGGATAACCTGATTGACTGCAAACGTGGCAGGCATCTTGCGTTCGATGGAGCTGTCGAACACGGTCCCATCCACGAGCGTACCATGATAGTGAACCGACACGGTGTCGGTTGCTTTGGGCATTGGGGCATTAGCCTCCCCCTTCTTGAAGACTCGATACTGCAAGCCACTCTTGGTCGTGACGACCCCTTCGGCTTTGGCGTTCTTGGCGAGGTGCTCGTCGGCGACTTTTTTAGCCGCTTCGGCTTCGACCTTCATCTTGGCGATTATCCGCAACTGCATCTGCTGTTGGAAGGCGACCATAACCTTCTGGATGTCTTCCTCCGACAATCGCGACTCTTTGCCCGCGAGTGCGGTCTTCAATCCTTCGACAAACGACTCCACGTCCAACGGAACGTCCTGAGCCTTCATGTTCCCGCCCAGGTTGATACCAAAAGCGTAGCTGAAGTCCTTGTTCAGTTTCTCGATATCGACAGGAGCTGGCTCAACAGCAGGCTTTTCCTCTGCGGCGCCGGCTGGGGGAGTCTTGGTGCCAGCGGCATCATCGGCACGAGCGACCGACGCCACAAACAGCATCGACAGCAGGGAGCTACAGACCACAGCTGACCGACAAACGGAGATCGAATGGCCGAGAGGCCCCAATTGCTTCAACATATTCAACTCACGGCAAGGGAGCGACTCGGTCCTGCGAGCGTGTCCCGGTTTGAATGGAAGGAGATGGACCCCAATTGTCCACCACACGAATAGAGAATCTAACCGCTTTTCGCCCGAAAGGCTATCAACCGCCCCGTTCGTCATGGTGAAACCTCAGAATTGGGCCGGCGAGCCCCCGCCCCTTGCCCAGGCACCGTGTCGTCAAACCGCGTCTCGCCCAGACGATCGTGGCGTTGGCAGAACTCTTCTTGAGGTTTGCTGGCGATAGGAGTTATGATCCCGGCACGGCGGTCCATGTCGAACGTCTAGACCGTAAACGACGTATCGGACGCTCGAAACCGAACCATCGACGACCACCAGCAAGGAAGCAATAGTGAGTCAGAATCGAAGCCCGGAGGATGATCTGCCGTTCCGTGCCGTCGTTAATCGACCGCCACACGGCGCCCCCCACTTCTCTGAGCAGAGTCTCCCTGCGGGCAACAAGGACTCGGTTCAAGGAGATTTGGATAATGTCGAGAATTACGATGAAGCGTACGATTACGCAGGGTTGACGGAAGCCGATGCGCTCGACGATCAGTGGACGGCAGATGCCATCGAAGAGGCGTATCAACGCGCTCTTGAAGCAGCGGACATTGATGAACTCGCTGATGTCGCCATGGAAGAAGACGACCCGGACGAGACAGAGAATAACGGTCTCGACGAGTTCGACACGACCTTTGCCGCAAGAGCCGTGAGTGACAACGACGAATTGAAGGCCGAGGACTTCGAGTCCGTAGCCCCGAGCGAAGGGGCGTTGAGTGCAGAGGCGTTTCAGGCCGCGTTTACTCAAGATCGGTCGCATGAGGGAGAAGTCGACCATGAATCGGAGCGGTCGAATCCGAGTCATGGGAACGACGCCAGTGTCGAAGGATCGCCCGCTGGCACATTTCCTGGTGAGACGTCGGCCAGTGAATCGCCAACTCATGCGACGTCGACCGAAGAGGCTCCCGCTTCGCTCAGGCAAATCGTCGAGGCCCTGCTGTTTGTCGGCGGTGATGAGCTGACGACGAAAAGACTCAGCGAAGTGCTCGGTGACGTCGGCCACGAGCACATCGAAGAAGCAATCATGCAACTGAACATCGAGTACTCAGAACAAGCTCGTCCATATGAAATTCGGATGGGCGAAGGGGGCTATCGGATGGTGCTCCGATATGAGTATGAAAAGGTCCGGCATCGCGTGTTCGGTGTCGGTCCGCGTGAGGTCAAGCTCTCGCAAGAGTCGCTCGAAATGCTCGCCTTCGTTGCCTATCGACAACCAGTGACGAAAGAGGATTTGGCAGAGACTGGAAAAAAGAATGCTGCTTCGCTCGTTCGTCAACTCGTGTTACGCGAGTTGGTCCGGCTCGATCGTCCGACCGACGGGGGCGAACCTGTCTACGCGACTACAACCCGTTTTCTTCAGCTTTTTGGGCTGAATTCGCTGCGAGATCTCCCTCGACCGGAACATGTCGCACTGAGATAACAGCCGCAACTTGCGGGGGTGTTCATCGCGTCCAATCGGACGGACTGCGACTCCCAGAAGCGATCGTCGAGTAAAATGCGCAACTCACTTCTCTAGGGTTGAAGACCATCACTTCACCCCCGGAGAAGCATGAACAATACCGCCACACTCACGGAACGCCTGCACGACTGGCACCAAGACCTGACTGTCGATCGGACCAGTCGATTGGTCAAGAACGTCGCCTTGACCGGACGAGACTCGAAGAACGGATATCGCTACAGCGAGGCCGCATTGCAAGCGGCCGTCGTGATGTACGACCACAAGCCTGTCTTCCTCGATCACGCGGCTGACAAGAATCGCCCGCACGAACGTTCAACCCGCGATCTTGTCGGCTCGATCGTCAACCCCCGCTTTGAGTCGGGTCGCATTCGCGGGGACATTCGCGTCCTCGACACAGAATCAGGTCGTCACTTCCTCGCGATGGCAGAAGCAGACACGCCGGGGGTTGGTATGTCTCACGTTGTCGTCGCTCGCCGTTCGGCTGATGGACAAACGGTCGAACAGATCGCCGATGTCGTGTCGGTCGATGCCGTCATCAATCCGGCAACCACCACAACGTTCAAAGAATCGGTGCAAACAGGCGTCACTGATGCCGCGACGTTGCTCGCTTCCGAATCGGCAGTTTCTCCACTCTCGCCCCCTGGAGAACAGTGCAGGCAGGACGAGGAAAGTGTTTCCCCATCGACACCGCTTCGGGTCACCGAATCGTCTCAGACAACGCCTGTGGAAGAGTCAGAGATCTCCCTCACAGAACAGTTGCAGCAAGAGCGAGATTCCTTGCTGAAGCGATTGCATCAGATCGAGCAACAACGCGAGCAGGAGGCTCGTGAACAGCGCATGGAGGCGCTTCTTTTAGAGTCGTCCCTTCCTCAGTCCGCGATCACCCCTTTCTTCAAGGAGCAACTCCGGCAAGCCCCCACCGAGAACATACGTCAACAACTGATTGAAGATCGTCGGGCTTTGGTTTCGCTCGCGACGACACGGCATCCGCTCGCCAGCGAGCGGACGTTGCCAGTCGACAATTCGCCTCGCATCACTGAGCAATTTCTCCAAGCCATCAAGCGACACTAAGTCTTCGCTACCCCCTGTTTCTGTCACGCCTCACACGTCCCGTCCCTCACTCTGGTAACTCCACATGCCTTCACTGAAGTCTCTCATCGAATCGCACGGCCCTGCGGGCTTCTACCACAAAGTGGTCGAACTCCTGAACGAGAAGCAGTTGCATCCCGACGACTTCTCTTACTACGAACTGGCAGAGGCGACTGGCGTCCTGCCGAATTTGCGGTCGGTTTCTCAGCAACGGACGATGTCGCTCCCCGAACTCAGCAGTCGCGGAAGTAGCCCCAGCCTGATCAGCGAAAGCTCGGTCGGAACATCGCTGTTTCAAGTTGTCACTGGTGAACTGATTGGACGCAAAGTCATCCAAGGTTACGAAGACGATGCCGGGTTCATCGGTGACAAACTGGTCACCGTGATGCCTGCCGGTCATCGCAACAGCAAGATCGCGGGCTTCACCGCGCTCGCTGGACCGACGGAAGTCGGCGAAGGTCAGCCCTATCAGGAATCGAGCTTCACCGAAAAGTACGTCACGTCGGTCGAATCGAAGCAAGGTCGAATCCTCTCCATCAACGAAGAGCTGATCGCCTTCGATCAGACCGGCGAGATCAATCGCCGCGCGATGGCGTTGGGCTACTACTTGCGTCAAGAAAGAGAGCGTTCCATCATTCGCGCAGTGACCGATGCGGATGCTGCGAACTCGACCTTCGTCTATCGTCCTTCGGGCGTCGGCGAAACTCTGTACGATGACGATGGCTCAAACCGCAACTATGTCGGCACCGGCAACACGACCTCTCCCGGCTTCGCAACTGCTGTCCCACTGGTCGACTGGACCGACATCGAGGCCGTCTTGCACTACCGTGCGACGCAGGTCAAGGACGACCGTACTGACGGGGCACAACGACCCATCGTAGCCCCTGCGAAGCAATTGCTCGTCCCTGAGAAGCTTCGAGGGACCGCACGCAGTATCGTCCATGCGACGGAAGTCTCGGTCAACAACGAAGGTGGTCAGACCAAGTTGGCCAATCCGCTGCACGGCACTCTCGAAGTCCTCTCTTCACCATTTATCGATGAGCAAGGGGCCGATGCTGCGAACGACTGGTATCTCGGCGATTTCCAACGTCAGTTCTTATGGACGGAAATCTGGCCAGTGCAGACCTTCCTGCAACGCACCGAAAGTGAAGCGGCCTTTGAACGTGACGTCGTCTTGCGGGTCAAAGCCCGCTACTTCGGCGGAATCTCAGCCGTCGATACTCTCTTCGTGACAAAGGTCAAGGGAGCCTAACTCCCCGAAGGGCGGTCATCCACTCGGACGTCCGTCCACGAGACCTTCGGCCTGTCTTACGGCAGACCCAGTTCCTCTCCCCCCGGCACCCGGTCGCCCCGCTCCCTCCCCTCAGGGCGACCAAGCTCCCCTCGTCGTCCTCCGACCGGGTGCCGATTCTTGACGCAAACACTACGCCTCATCACTCAAGTCACAGACTCTTCGCTCTCTCACACAACAACTGGTCCGCATCAATGAAACTCAAACAGACTGCTGTACCGTATACGCGGGTTGTCTCATTGCCACGACCCGATGGGTCGGTTTGGACCTTCACCTTGCGGCCGCTGCCATTGGGATTTCATCGTCGGATGCGCGAAATGGGGGTCGTCCCTCCGGTTCCACCGACGAAGATCGCCAGAGACTCGACCGGGAAACCTCTACGTGATGACGCTGGGCTCGCCGTCATGCAGGTTGACGCACACGATGCACAGTATCTCGGAGCGATCGAGCTGTACCATCAGCGCATCGCCACACTCGCCTTCGCCGAAGCCCTCAAGGCGGACACTCATGCCTCGTTCGAGACTCCATCGCCTGCCGTGGGAGAATGCTGGAACACGTATGCGGACGCACTGTACATCGAGTTGGAGAATGCTGGTTTCACGGCAGGAGACCTTATCTCGTTGTGTGATGAAGTCGCCAAGCTCTCGAATCTCCTGGGAGATCACCTGCAGCGGTCGCAGTCGTCTTTTTCCTCCACGGGGCCGACAACGCCAACTTGACGAAACTTCTGCAAGTGCCGCGATCTCTGGACTACTACATACTCCGCACATGTGAGCGGATGCAGTTGTCCGAATCCGTGTTCAGGGGGTTCGACTACCCGCAACAACTCCGTTTGTTGTCTTATCACCATCTCCGGGTCCAAGAAGAGACGGCGAGAACTCAGTAGTTTTCTCGAAGACACACGCACACTGAAAAACTGGCGACCAAAGACCTCATCTCGCCGCCGCGACCTCCTGTTTTAGATTCCTCCAGCTCGAGTGACATCCGATGGACCTGCCTGACCTTTCGACAATTTCCGCCGACAATCTGACAGATGCTCAGATTCAAGGAATCCTCTCTCAAATCGACCTCGACATTACAAACCTCCTGCGTGATGGAAAGTTGAGTGCGCTGAAGTACGGCATTACGGGGCCGGGCGGACAGCAGACCGATCGAGCAGCAAACCTGCATGGGCTACTCGCCGCACGCGATCACTATCAGAAGTTGTTGAATTCTCGCCCCGTTTGGAAGACGTCACAAGCGGTCAGTTGAGGCTTTCTTGCGATCACTTCGATATGACCAGATTGATCTCTGCTTGAACTACGCTCCCTCCCCGAACTGAGCTGAACCATGTCGTCCCGACACACTCCCCCTGCATCTCACCTGGAGCGAATTCTCGATACCCTCGGGCAGATCAACGTCAATGTGGAATCGCTCCGAGTCACATTGACCGCACTCGTCGAAACTGCAGGTGATCATGAACGGAGAATTCGTTCCAACGAACGCTGGCGATTCAATCTGACACCTGTGCTCGCCGTCATGACATTTGTCTTGGGAGCGATCTTCACTGTCACACTGGAACGGTATCTGTGATCTGCCTTGGACGGCAATACACCCTGTTGGTCGACTCACCGCACCTTGGACCGCCGACTTTTCCTTTTGCCCTCGACTGCCGACATGACGATTGCACCGCTCATTCATGAAGACACCTCCCAACTCTTCGCAGACTGGAGCGTTCCTCTGATCCTGCGACAGGAGATCAGCGACTATGATCCATCCACGGGCCAAATCGTCATGACTTGCAGCGAAGTGACCGTTGACGCCGTCGTTGGACCGAATGCGAATCAACCGTCGCCGCACAGCGCAACTGCCCATCGTGATGTTGAACAGACCTTCCTGATTCGCGAGTCGGCTTTCCCTAACGGGTTTTCGATCTCCAACACACTCGTCGTCCACGGATCGATGACGTTTCGAATCCGTGCGGCAACCCGCAGCCCCATCACGGGACTGACTCTGCTGCATGTCATCGCCAAGTGACTGACACACTCACCCTCGCGTTCCCTCCAAAGAATCCGCCACGTTACTCCCTGCGGCCTCCCTGATCTCACTGAGTCGTCATGTTTACGATCTCCGTACAACGCCCCCCCTCTTCTCTCCTGCGTCGCACAGAACAGCGACTTACCGAGAATCGAAAGCGTCTGGTGGAAGCGATTCTGGCAAACGTTCTCACGGAGGTCATTGAATTCAATCCGGTCGATTCGGCGAGAAGTCGGGCGGCCTGGGTCAACTCTCTCGAACAACTTGGAGTCCCGGCCCCACCAAGCTGGCAAGGAGACAATCCTACGGCTATTGCCGAGGGGCGGCGACTCGGCGAGCTGCTCCGAACAGACTCACTCGACATCACCGAACGAACCGCAGAAAACTCCGTCGACTACGTTCGTTACCTCGAGTATGGCAACAGCAGACAGGCACCCCACTCCATGGTGCAGCGCGCCTTGCACCACAGACGACAACATCTCGCACGACATCTAACACTCTTGTGGGACTGACAACCTACTGAGTTCTGTCATTTTCTTGGTGGCGAACCTCATCCTCCTGGCGTCTTCGTTCGTGATGAATTCTGGCGACGTCACAACACTTCCACACTCGCCCTCCTCTGATCCTGATGTGCCATGCTTTCTGACATAATCACGACTCTGCATCAACATTGGGCGTCCTCCACTGCCGGAACTCCCACTCTATATCCGGGGACGGTTCTCAACACGGACGAAGCCTCTGCCTGGTACGAACTGTGGGTGAATGCGCTGGGAGATCTACCACATCGGCGCGCTCATCCCGAAACGTTGAACGTCGCCATCACCATCCACTGTTTCGCCCGACACTCGACAAACACCCTACTCGCCCACGAGCTTGCCGAAGCGGCACAGGTGGCTCTGACGCACCAAGACTTTCCCATCTTCCACGGAGCCAACGCAAACAATGTAGTTGGACATCTGAGCATCAGGGAAGGGACGTTGCGGAATCTCTCCAAAGTTCATGCGGACCGCACGCTGCCACAACTGCAACAGTTGGTCCTCTCGTTTATCGCTCAAGCACAGCGCCTGCCCAACCAATAGTCCACCGGATTATCGAACTGATGGCACGCGCGACCGACGCTCGTTCGACACGAATTCTCTAACTCCCCCTTTCACACCTCCTCTACCTCTGAGAAACCCATGCTGACACGTAATCTTCGCGATGGTGAACTGGTCATTCGTGATGGCTCTAACGTTCCTCAAAGTCTGACAGTCCTGTTAGACGAAGGAGACCTTTCCTGGACCATGAAGCAACAGACGATCGAAGTGAAGGACCGAGGCTCGATTGCTGCGGGTCATTTGCGACCAGGGGATGATGAATCAGTCGCACTGTCTTTCACCGCCAAGTGGACGCAGCTCATCAGTCGTTCAGTCGATAATGCTGATCCGTTGTCGCTGTACGAAACCCTCATGATGTCCCCCGGAACCGGACTGGTCAGCACCTCACAACCGGGAGAACAACAGACGCTGACTCTCGAATTCACCGTGCTCGACCCAGCGGGAGTGCGGAGCGAGAAAATCACTTTCGCGAAGGTCTACCGGGAATCGCTCACGATGTCCGAGGGGGACGATGCCAACCTCATTAGCTTTTCCGCCCGCTCCTTCTCAACCGAGCCAACGATCGTCCGCATCTGACGTTTGGCAGATGACTGCAATCTCCTGACAAACCACTTTCTCCATGTTCGGACACTTGGGACAGATCGCGTGTTGCCGACTTCTCGATTGTCGACCTTTCCGCCTCTCAGACGTCCATCTTCCGTTTGTCTGGGGCTCTGCGATTCCGCTTTTCCGCTGTCGACTTCTCACTCGTTGAGATGCGTTCCTTGCCGTATAGGACCCGTTGTATGTTCTCAGAATCGCTAACCGTGCGTATCCTTGGCGACAGTTCTTCGTTACGCCAGGAACTCAACGCGGCCCTATCGCAGTTGGGAACATTCGAGGAGCGAGTGCAATCGATCAGCACTGTGGCTCGACAACTGGGGAACAGTTTTGGCAGCTTGACTCGCGCCTTTGTGCCGCTGCAAACGGTCAGCAAACTGATTTCTCAGATCACTGGGCAGATTCGGACGTTGAGTCAAACTCCGATCACCCTCAACGTGCAGCCGGCGATTTCAGCGATCCGTCAACTCGCCCAGGCAATCGACTCCATCATCGCTCGCCTTCGGGCGATTTCGATGGGGCCGATGCCAAGTGGTCCGAGCGGCCCGGTAACCACGGCCCCCTCCGGAGGAACGACGACGAAGTTCGCTCAAGGGGGGCTCGTGACTGGACCGTCTGGAATCGATCGTGTCCCCGCGATGCTGACTGCCGGAGAGTTTGTCCTCAATCAACAAGCGGTCGCGCACCTGGGAAGCAGTCTGTTGAACGCGGTCAATGCCTCTCCCGGCTCGAATTCGTCCCGGCAACTCACAAGTGCCGCAGTCTCGTCTCCGCAAACAAACAATCACTTCGGCGGCATCAACATCAATGTCCGAGAGACAGCAGACATCAATGCGGTCGTGCGTGACTTGAGGCTACAAGGGATTCAACTCCGCAATCGTCGCGGTTGATCGCATGCACTGTGTGCCGATCACTTAGATCGGACTCGAATTCCTTCGGTCGCCAACCTCGAAGGATTATCCCGCGAAGTGTTCTTCTCGTTCCGGCCTATCAATTCCTGCGATCTCACCTAAAGGTGTCGGTCGGCATCACCCTGGTTCAACATCCGACATGCTCATCTTCAAACCTGCAATTCGGCGAAATGACCTTCTCTTCGAGCTTCCTCGCCCGGTGGTCTCGCTGAGGATTCAGGACTCTTGGGATTTTGCTCGATTCAAGGTTCCGCAGTTCGATGGCGATTTCCTGACTGGGCATTCCCAGAATGGAGTCGACGTCTCGATCGAAGGACGGATCGGTTCCCAGGGTGGAGAGTTGACGCTGACAGAAGGCCAGATGTTCGCAGCCCTCGAAGCGTTGCGAGAAGCACTGAGCGTTCAGGGAGATGACGACACCTTCGAGTTCTTCCTCTATCACGATGCTGAGTCCCAGACGTTTCGGTCGCTGAGAGGTGTCAGTACTGTCCGCTTTGAATACGACCTCTCAGACAAACATCTCTTCACCTACAGCCTGACACTGCATGCGGCAGATCCGACAATCTATCAGTAGCTCACCCCCCACTCGATCGCCTACGGATGGTCTTGTCGGTCTGTCTTGTCGACGTTTTATTGATTTCTGGAGTGACCTGTCGTGCGCCGCATCCTTCATCACGGACCATCACCACTCGGCGTGCCAGTGTTACTGGACGATCGGGCGATTTCAGGTTGTTGGTTTGAACTGCATCGACAAGGGGGCTGCGGTGCCGGTGAAGTCGTCCTGCGAGACAAATTTTCCCAACGATCCGCCATCGACATTGGTGACTGGATCTCCTTCGAAAGGAATCCCGGAGAGCGCTGGTATCTCGGTCGAGTCGAAGAACTCTCGGCTCAATCTCCGGCTCAGGTTCGCATCCGCCTCGAGGGGATGAGCATCGAACTCAACGAAATCTACCCCGGTGGCTTCGGCCCCGATGGCCAGCCACCGCATCGTTATGCGAATACTGACCTGTTTCTCAACGACCCCGATTACTCCATGGAGTCTGTCGACTACGTGTCAACGGCGGATGCAGCCGTTCGCTTACTGGTCGAACAGTATGTCGTGCCCGCAACAAACATCACCTTTAGCCCAGTTGATGTCGAGCCCCCTTTGCATCCTGCGGAAGTGACCTCGATGAAGTTTCGTGGAGAGGAATCGACGCGAACAATCATCAAAGAACTGGCGATGCGGGCCGATGCCTCATGGGGGGTTGATCCTTGGGGGCGGTTCTTCTTTCGACGTTCGAGAACAGAAGTTCTCGCAACCTGGCGCGAAGGGCGAGACCTCACCTCTTTGACGGAGTCGAGAGATCGCGATCTGTTGTTCAATCGAGTGCTGCTGACCGGAGACTATGTCTACGACCTGCAAGACTATGAGGGGCAGGTCGCGCGGCGGTCGTATCGCTTTCGAGGGAATTTTGTTCAACCAGTCAGTCGACAAAAATATGGCGAACGTCGTATTCGGCTTTGGATTCCCTGGTTGCGGACTCAAGCCGATGCGGTGGTCTTTGTGCGAGAGTTTTTCCGGACCTACTCTCAGCCGACCTCAAGATATCTCATCGAAACGATGCCTCAAACAATGATTCCCTTCCCTTGGGAAGGGAAAATTCGGCTCGATGATCGTTATGGAAACGAACTCGCCACGTTGCGATGCGAGTCGATTCGCGTTGCCTTTGACCATGCTCCAGTCTTCCGACTGGAACTTGGCCCCGCCGATCCGCGAGATCAATGGCCGGAACCGCCACATGATGAACGCTGGGAACTTCCCGAAGGGATTCCGCCTGGAGGCGATGTGACCTTCTCAGACTTTCCACCTCCCCCCCCTTGGCCTTCCGATGGGGGAGGGAGTGGCGATCCACCAGTTACCTCCTTGGGTTACTCCTCGTCAGAAAGGACCTCTGAAGCATCATCTGATTTGTCGAGCGGTCTATCTTCCGATGACCACTCTTCCTCAGGAGGGTTGTCGAGTTCGACAGCTGGAGGGGGAGCGACATCAGGGGGAACCTCTGAGACGAGTTCTGATTCTGACGCGAACAGTGAGTCAGGTTCGGAGACCGGTGCAACATCGAACGACACGGAAACGACCGGATCATCGAGTGCAGCCGACTCAACCTCGGACATTTCGTCGCTGTTGCCGCCACTCTCATCAAGTGGTCTGACGAGCGATCAGGAGACGACAGGAACCGATCCCTTGAGTTCATCGGATTGGGAGTCCTCGGATGTGTCGGAATCGGCTGGCAATTCCTGGTCGTCCTCATCGTTCGTCTGAAATCGCGTTGATTACCTGAGCTGTCACAGTACGACGGACTTCATGTGTTCAACACGACAGGCTGACAAGTACCAACCTTCGACTGCAGTCAGGGTGGCTGCAAAGTGATTGCGTGATGTCTGCCGGCACGACCGGCCTTTTGACTCTGCAACTCGGGGAGATGCTTCATGTTCTATCGATTGACGACTGATGGTCTTCGCGAGCCAGTGAATCTCGTGAACCTGTACGCGGGACCGACCCCTTCGGCTTGCTGGATCGTCGGTGGTGGTCCATCGTTGTCGAGTCTTCCGGTCGAGATGATCGTCCGATCGGTGTTGCCAAAGTTTGCCGTCAATCTGGCTGGTCATGGGCTACTGCGTCCGAATTTCTGGACCAGTTATGACCCGACAATCCGATTTCAGCGTTCGACATACCTTGACGCTTCCATCCTTAAGTTTGTGCATCGTAGTCGGGCAATGGACCTTGTGCCGGAGACGACGTACAAGGTCTGTGATGCCCCGGGAACATTGTTCTTTGACCGTGATCCCAGTCGCGGGTTTCATGACTTCCTGTCGGTCGAGCGATCGGCCAACGTTGCTGATGCGGCAGATCCAACACAATCAGAGCGTGATCGGGAGTTTGACGTTCCGGAACCCAGGGAGCGAGAGGGACGGGGGAGGCAGGAGTTGGTGGCCGACTGGCAGGACTCACTCATTCAGGCGATTGCGATTGCTTATCAGTTGGGCTTTCGGGTGATCTATCTCGTCGGCTGCGAGATGTTCATCGCGCCGAACAGTCTCCAGCAGCGAGTTGCCATTGAGGCGGGAGTGACCTATGTCCCACGGGAACCGCTCAGAGACTTTGTTCAGCGTTGTGGCGAAGCCGGTCTGTCGAGGGAAGCCCTTTCGCGTCTTGGGAGTCCTCGGCAGTACCACTTCGAAGAGTCGAAGCCGTTGGATTCCGCCATTCATACGGATACCCACTACTATCGGGTTGCCCAGTATTTGCGGATGTGTCGGCGTCATCTGGCCGGTGTCGGCGTTTCACTGATCTCGGCCACTCCACAAAGTCGACTGAATGACTTCTTTGCATATCGGTCGGTCGAGAGTGTCTGCAACGAAATCCGCTCCACGATTGGCGATCCGCAACAAGAAACAACACTCGGCCGGTACACCACGAACGAGAATCGACTGCCGGAAGGTTCGGCTCCGATGCGAGACTTCCCTCCACATCATTGGAAAAGAAAGGCGAAAGGTCATTCGCAAGTTGCCCCGGTCGCTGGGAAGAAGCAGCCGTTCGCCGGTCAAGAAATCGGAGGTCCAAGTGCGGGAGAATTCACCGTGCCGATCGACAAGAAGGAGCAGTCAGCCAGACTTTTTCGGAATGCATTCGACCAACTTCCGGAGATTCCCGTCGACTTGGAAGTGGCGGGCTAATGTGGTTTGGGGATGATTGGTTGTGATCATCCAGGCCTTTGCCAGACGGGGAGTTCGGACGATGCATTTGTTGCAGATTTGCAATGTGGGAGATGTGTGTGGTGGGACCGCCGCTTGTGCCTGGACCATCACTCGAGCGCTGCCAGAGTGTCAACACTCGGTGGCCTTTCTCTCCCGCGTCAAAGAAGAGACACGTCGGCACTTTGGTCACACGCGAGTCCTTGAGTGGAAGCAGGTTTCTCCCGACGGGGTACGGAAGTTACGCCCCGATCTGGTGTTGCTGCATAACACATCTGAGGGAAGAGGAGTCCCGATCAAGGAGGTGGCGTCGATTCAATACTTGCACTCGGCCATCACCCCTCTTTCCGCTCCAATCACAGTGGCTTGTTCGCAAGAGCTTCGCTCTCGATTGGAGTTGTCATCCAGGCAAATTGGGGATCGCGTGAGTTCTGTGCTTTATCAACCGGTCCCAGTTCCCCCTCGACCGACTCATTGGACTGGAGAAACGCGATGGCTGAGGGACAGAATGGTAGTTGGACGGATCTGCACGCCGACAAGTCGTAAGTGGCCTGTCGAGTTGATTCCATTCTATCAGGAGTTGGCGGCGTCGTGCCGATCGATTGACTGGGAGTTCGTGGGGTGCCCGACGATTCTGCAAGACGATTTGCGTCGAGCGTGTCTGGGGCGGGCGGTGTTTCATCCCGCATCCTGGGGAGCCCGCAGTCACTTGTGGCGATGGGATGCGATGCTGTATCACCATCCAACCTTGTCAGAAACGTTCGGCCGAACGTGTGCCGAGGCGATGCGGGCGGGATGCATTCCGATTGTCGATGATCGTGGGGGCTTTCGAGAACAGGTGACCCCGAAGACTGGCCTACTCTGTCGACAGACGAGCGAATTCGTCACGGCTCTAATGACGTTGCAATCACGAAGTCGGCGCTGGGTAATGCAACGCCAGGCGACTCAAATGGCTCACGACAGGTTTTCGTTGCAGGCCTTTTCGGTGGCGTTTCGAGAACTGTTGCGGGAAGCGTCAGGCACTCAATCGTAACAGGTAATCGACAAGTCCAGTTTCCGCGTCGGGATGTTCTTTCTGAATCCGTTCCGCCAGCGTCGCTGCGGGGCGGTGCAGACGGAGGTCGTTGAGATACTCCGAGAGTAAGCGTCGACCTTGCGGAGCTTCGTGCATGAGGAAATGAATCCAGAGCCACGCCTCCTGATAGTCGGCTCTCTGCATTTGATCGACACTCTCGAGCTGTTCCAGTCGCCGAATATCGGGACGCCATCCGTTTGCTGCTGCGGCTTTGAGTCGAGTCAGGTGTTCGCCGTTGACACCTCCAGCCACGCGACTGCCGACTTCGAAGTATTCTGCCAACCCTTCATCGACCCAGAGGGGGACATGTCCAATGGTCGAGTGGAGGAAACCGTGCGTGTACTCGTGCCGGAGGTCGACCATCGTCTGATCGCCCCAGAATGCGTAGACCGAGAGTTCCCGGGGGGTGCCGATGAAGAACGCACGACGAGACGGGAGCGAGGGGTGCTTCTTCTTCATATAGGTTGCGTATCGCTGATCATCAGAGAAGAGATAGACAACAACCTCACGATCACTGGCAGGGATGCTGAGCAACTCCATGACCTGACCGCGAACCCGCTCCAGCTCTTCCAGAACCTCATCATTGCGATCGGCATTGCCATCGGAAAGGAGCAAGACCTGTTGCCCCTTCATGGCATGACGACTCGGAAGACCGCTGTTGAGAGAGTCTCGCGTGGTGGAACATCCGTGGGTCCAGAGAAGCATGAACAGCATCGGGACGATCGGCATCAAACGGATCGACGACGAGAACAGTGGACGAAACGCAAGATCAGGACGCTGGCTTACGGCGCAGTGCGATCCGTCCGCCAGACTGAGCGGCTGTTCCTGAGATTCAGGGGGTCTTGTTTGAGAATGGTGCATCCTGACCATGAGCGATCCTATCGGTCGCCGCACTGTCTGTAAGCCGTCCGATGTCGAGTCGGGCGGGGCGTCTTCTGTGGGATCGTGTCACAATCGCCGATTGGCAACAAGCCCGATTCAGGCAAGGTTGGAACTCTGCAAGATGGGGAGTAAGAGGGCGATGACCACAAACAGTACGATGGCAGCCATAACCAGCAGCATCAGTGGTTCTAGCATGCGGACGGCGACATCGAGTTCGCGGTTTGTTCGTCGTTCCAGGTTGTCGGCCACATCAATCAGGACTTTTTCCAAATTGTTCGCTTCTTCGCCGACGGAGACCATTTCGACCATCTCAGGAGGGAATTCGCCGCTGGCAGCAAGGGGTTTGGCCAACGATTTCCCAGCAGAGATGTTCTCGGTCGCAGCCGCGATCGCCTGACTGAGGACGGCGTTGCCGGTGGCATCTTTAGCAATGCGGAGTGACTGCAAAATAGGGACGCCGTTGTGCAGGAGTGTCCCAAGAATTCGACAGAAGCGGGCAATCGCCAAGCTGCGGACGATGCGGCCCACCCCCCAGGCCCGCAAGCGAAACTGATCGATCTTGAGCTTCCCGGACTCGGTTTGCTGCCAATACAATAGCCCTAGGACAGCCGCTCCCGTAAAGATGATGAACAACGGCCAATAGCTCTGAGTGGCGTTGCTGATTGTCAGCAAGGTGGTCGTCGCCCAGGGGAGCGAATCCTTTTCGGCCATACGATCAAAGACCGGCTGAAACTTGGGAACGAACTTCACCATCAAAACCGCAACAATAATCAGGCCAAAGACCATGAGGAACACAGGGTAGATCATGGCTCCCATGACGCGCCCCTTGAGGTCTTCCTGGTGGTCGGTGAAGGCGGCGACACGCTTGAGGACATCTTCCACGAAGCCCCCTTCTTCACCGGCCCGAATCATGCTGATGACCAGTTCGCTAAATGCCTTGGGGTGTCGTCGCATCGCATCGTACAGGCGGCTGCCGTCGGCAACTTGCTCTTTGACATCTTTGACGACCGCCTGTAACGACTGGCTCTGAGACTGCCGTTCCAGCAGTTCGAGCGAACGAAGCAGGGGGACACCGGAGTGCAGCAGGTCGGAGAGTTGACCGTAAAAGATGGCGAGCTGACGCGGCTTGACTCGCTTGCCGACATGCTTTTTCTCAGCAATCGCCGATTCGGCAAGGGAGACTTGGAGTGGGAACAACTCGCGCGCAGCGAGTGCCGCCAGCGCTTCTTGTTGGGACGACGCCTCGATGACTCCGGTCACTTGCTGTCCGGAGAACTGTCGAGCCGTGTACTGAAAATCGGGCATCACCATCCTTTAACGACAACTCGTCCACTCACCTCCTACGAACTCCCCGATGAGATTCTGATGGATGGGCTGGGCTGTCAGCAAGGAGAAACCTTGAGAAATCTCATCGCGAGGCGATGAAGGAATGAGTTTGGCCAATCCAAACCTGACGACAAAGTCCGTGATTCTCCGGTTCACTTATGTCAACCCGTTGGTCCTTTAACAACCTTTGGACTCGACAACGGACAGGGCATTCGAACCATGGCTGAGTCTGAGCGCACGGAATCTGTTGCAACATGACAGCGTCGCCCAAGTGCGAAAATCCCTCCGAGGACTCAGCGACATGCTCTGGCTCGTTGCCGGACGGCTGGCACCGTGTCGCGAATGACTGGAGGACAAGAAGGGGGCACAGGCGTCACAGTCGGAAAATCTCGTGTGTTTTATGCAAAGTCTGGTCGAAGAGAGGGGTCTGACTGTGGATCGTCTCTGGGTTCGTCCGTACTTGTGAGATGTAAGGTGTGAAAGCTGGAGGGTTTTGGGAATGAGCGGTCCTGTCGATTGTCAGGTTGAGACGCTTCCAAAAAAATCCCTTTTCAGGCGACAGTTTGCCAGTCGCAATTGACACACGTCACAGACTTGGGACAATGAACACTTCACCTCAGCCGATTCCTCAGTTCCGACGAATCGAATTTCCATGATCGCACAACTCATCCCTGTCGACGGCGGTAAGCCGATCCAGATTGCCCGCGACCTCACCCTCGTCGGTCGCAAGCGGGGCTTGTGCGACGTGATCGTGGACCACACGAGTGTCTCCAAGATTCACTGTGTTTTGGCAAAGACGGACGGGCTGTTGTTTCTCCGCGACCTCGGCAGCACCAACGGCACACGGGTCAACGGCCAGCGCGTGACTCGCGGAGCACTTCTTCCGGGTGATGAGGTCTCGATCGCAAGTGTCAAGTATCGCGTCTATCTGGGGCCGGGCGATTCTGTCGTCAGTCCGCACCTGCGTACCGAAGTTTTGGAGATTCCGGCAAGTCTGCGCAGCCGTTCAGTTGGCGGGACGCTTCCCGAAGAAGGGGTCGAACTTGTTGGCGTCGACTCACGAACGATCGAAAGCGACAGCGACGTCCGCCTGCTCCCAGCCGACTCCCTCGACGAGTTTTAATCGCCAACCGGCATCGAGTGTGTACAGTCCGCACGGCGCAGACCCGCTTTGTTGGTGGCCGTCCCGCACCACTGTTGCGACGGGGCTCACTTCTCGATTTGCCCCATCTGACGGTCGAGGGGACTGCTGACGATGGCTCGTTACGGGCTCGCCAGCTTTCCTAGATTGTCTGTTGGGTGCAGTCGCTGGAGGTGGATTGGCGAGACTTGGGGGTGCAGTGGTTTGGACTTCTTTGAGATTGTTCGCCCCCTGTCAGGTGGACATCGGGTAGAATTCACGGCACGACTTTTCGCTGCGGGGGGGAAGTCGTTGCAGGGATGACTCGTACACGTGAGCACCAACCGATCGGAGTGAGTGCCAACATGCTGAAATCAACAACGGTCACAGGAAATTTGCTTGGGGAACCATCGCGTGCGGGAGCCTTCATCCGAAGTTCCCGGCGATTGACAGCAGGGGTGCTGCTGGCGATTTTCGCAATGTTCTGGAGCGTCTCGCAAAGTTATGGCGAATTCGTCCCGGCGGAGTTCGAGTCTCGGATTCAGCAGGTTGTGGCAAAGAGTCGCCCGGCTGTGGTGGCCATCGTCGAAGCTGGTCGACCAGTCGACGGAGCCTTTAGTGGGGTGATTGTCTCTGCCGAGGGACACATCCTTTCGGCGGCTCATGCGGTCGCTCCGGGGCAGCGATATGATCTGTTTTTGGCCGATGGACGTCGCCTGCGGGGTGTCGGTAAAGGGGTGAATCATGCAATTGATTGTGCGTTGATTCGTGTGACCGATGCCATACCGACCGACAAGCCACTCCCATTTGCCGAGATGGGGCAATCTCAGTCGGTCGTAAAAGGACATCCTTGTGTCAGCATCAGCCATCCGGGGGGCTTCAATCGAGAGCGTGGTTCGGTTGTGCGATTTGGTCGCATCGTTCAGCCGCTGACGCAGATGTTCGGGATGATGGAGTCGACGGCCCTCATGGAACCGGGCGATTCTGGCGGGCCGCTGTTCGACTTCGATGGAAAAGTGATCGCGATTCACAGCCGCATCGAGGCAGAGCTTGATGCCAACTACGATATTCCCATCGATAGCTTTCGACTGTACTGGAATGAGTTGAACGAGCAAAAGGCGTTTGATGTTCCGCGCATCCCTGGGATGCCGATCATCGGCTTCTCCGGTCGACGCGACCGGGAACTCGGCGGGATACTGGTGAATGATGTGATCGCCGGGAGTGCGGCTGCGGAAGCGGGCCTGCAGGACGGCGATGTCGTCCGAAAGGCTCAAGGGGCGATCATTCGGAATCCACAGGCAATCGTCAACATCGCGTTTTCATTGCTGCTGGACGGACGCAAAGACATGGAACTTGTCGTACTGCGGGACGGGACCGAACAGAAGATTCGACTCCCATTGCGCGCCTCAGAGACGGCGGTTGATGATGTGACACCAAGTCGACAATGGCTGGCTCCGGAACTGTCGAACTTGCCGAGACAATTCGCCACTCTCGAATCGCGACTGGATGATGTTTCGGTCTTTGTCGTCAGCCGTCGTGGACGGAATCGACTTCGAGCGATCGGGCTGCTGTTGAGTGAGCCGGGGTACATTGTCACCAAAAGTTCACAGGTTGACGCCAACCCGGTCGCGACACTTTCCAACGGACGGCAGGTTCCGGTGACAGTTGTCGCCCGGGACGATGTCAGCGACCTGGTGTTGTTGCACACCAGCGAGACGGTCCCAGTGGGGCTGGCGGTCATCGATCAGACGGACGCCTCAAAGCAGGTGACCATCCCTGGTAAGGGGGACTTCAACGCCGGTGCCACGCCCCCTGTCATCAAGCTCGGGTCGTTTCTCATCTCCCCCAGCCCTGATGGTCCAGGATGGGTGAGCGTGTTGAGTTCGCCACCGTTTCGATCGGAGCGAATTCAGAGTCGCGGCTACTTTGGAGTCGTGCTGAAGGGGAACGATGGAAAAGTGACCATTGGCGAACTCATCCCTGGCGGCCCCGCTGACAAGGCAGGACTACGTTTCGCCGACCAGGTGCTCCAATTCGACGATGTCAAAGTGAACAAGACGACCGACGTTTACAACTTTCTACGTCGTCACGCCCCTGGTGATCAGGTGGAGTTAACTGTGCAACGAGAAGGCGAGGCGGCCCCATTGCAGTTGACTCTTGAACTCGGCGAACCTCCATTGGACTCGGATCACATTGCTGAGGAGTTTGAAGGAGGGAAGAGTACGCGACGCGACGGCTTCGCAACGGTCTTCTGTCACGACGCGCGTCTCACACCGGAAGACTGCGGCGGTCCGCTGTTTGATCAGCAGGGGGAGTTCATCGGTCTCAACATCGCGCGTCACAGTCGAACGCAGAGCTACTTTCTCCCCCGCACCATCGTCGCCGATTTCGTCCACAAGTCCCTTCCGGCGCATAAATCAACGGCAAACTGATAACGTAAGGTCATGGATGTCTGTTGTTGGCGGTTCGTTGATGTCACATCGCCCCCGGGGCCATTCCGCCTGAAATCACATCGACGGTTGAAAGGAATTCTCGCCACACACCAGATGTGTGGGGTCTACGGCAGATGGTTGAATCGTCATTGGGGAAGCCGCGGGGATCGTCGTGATGTTGTCGTTCATCAATCGCGTTGCATACAATGACTTGGGACACTGATTTAGCTTTGCAATACAGACTTTGCCCGAATGGGTGATTCGTTACCGTTTGCGTCCTCGGGATGGGGGATGTTGGGAGATTGGTGATGTCGAACTTTTGTGGACGGACGCGGCGCGAGATGATGTGGCAGGCGGGAGCCGGGTTTGGGGGACTCGCGTTGTCGGCCATGATGGGGGACGAGTTCTTCGCCCGGCAGACGATGGCCGCAGATGGGAAGACGCCGTTCGTCAATCCGCTTGCTCCGAAAGAGCCGATGCACGCGGCGAAGGCGAAAGCCGTCATCTTCCTGTTCATGTATGGCGGTCCGAGCCATATGGACACGTTCGATCGCAAGCCGGAACTCGAGGGTCGCGATAATCAAACGGTCGAAGTGAAGACCTTTGGCCGGGGCGGCCACAAAAACCAGGGGCGAATCGTCGAGCCTCGCTGGAAGTTCAAGCAGTATGGCGAGTGCGGGAAGTGGGTGAGTGACCTGTTCCCCGAGACGGCGAAGCATGTCGATGAGATTGCGTTCTTGCATTCGATGACAGCCGATTCGCCGATTCATGGCTCGGCCCTGTTGATGATGAACTCGGGTCGCGTGCTGAGTGGGTTCCCCTGTCTCGGTTCGTGGGCAAACTACGGCCTCGGCAGCGAGAACGAGAATCTCCCAGGATTCTGCGTGATGTTAGACCCGCGTGGCGGGCCAATTTCCGGGGCGAAGAACTGGTCGAGCGGGTTCATGCCGGCGTCGTATCAGGCGACTGTCATGCGGAGTCAGGGGGAGCCGATCTTGGACCTCAAGCCGCCGCAGGGGTTCGACATGTCGGCTCAACGGCAATTGCTCGACACGCTGCGAGAGTACAACGAAGAACATGACGCCAGTCGTCAGAACAGTTCCGAACTTGGTGCCCGTATCGCCAGCTACGAACTTGCTTACAAGATGCAGCAACATGCTCCCGAGGCAGTCGAGATCGCGTCGGAGACCGAGGCGACGCAAAACATGTATGGCCTCAATCGTAAGGAGACGGAGACTTTTGGACGGCAATGTCTGCTGGCTCGGCGACTCGTCGAGCGGGGGGTACGGTTTGTTCAGATCTACTCGGGAGGCAATCATAATGACGCCAACTGGGATGCACATGGCGACCTCGAACACAATCACAACATGCACGCAGCCGAAACCGATCAGCCGATTCATGCGTTACTGACGGACCTGAAAGAACGGGGTCTGTTGGACAGCACGTTGATCGTCTGGGGGGGCGAATTTGGACGTCAACCGACGGCAGAGTATGCCAAGGGAACCGGCCGGGATCACAACTCTTACGGCTTCACCATGTGGATGGCTGGAGGAGGCATCAAGGGGGGGACCAGTTACGGGACGACGGACGAACTGGGGAGCCGTGCGGTTGAGAACCCACTGCATGTCAAGCATCTGCACGCGACAGTGTTGCATCAAATGGGCCTCGACCCGAACCGGCTGTCGTATTTTTACGGTGGCCTAGACCAGAAACTTGTCGGTGTCGAAGGGGCGTCTCCCGTGTGGGACATTCTGGCGTAATACCGGGGCGAACAGGTCGCAGAGACGTGCATCCTCAGATCCGGCTCAAGTCTTGTGACCCGAAGATTCGATACCATCGATACGTCCGTGTGACGGATGGGGGCGTTCGCGCAGAGATTCTGAGTCGACGTCGCCCGATTCCAATTGAACAGGTACCTCCCGAAATCTGTCGCAGCGTGTTGCGTCGTCCTTCATAAGCGATGTCAGGCTGCTGCAATAATCGGGGGGCAAACTCCGCTTTGGGGAACACCTCAGGGGATGGAACGCCGATGAATCGCCGACTGATCTTTCTCTTTGTATCGGCAGTTCTTGCCGCACAGTCTGTCGGTCTGTGTGATGACGCCCCACTGGCGGATGAACCGGGCATCCTGGCAAAGGAGCCTGTCACCGCGATGGAGCATCTCGATGCTGCCATCAAGATGTTGCAACTCTCGCGTCCGGTCTTAGCCAAGCAGTATCTCGCTGGGTTGCTGAAACTCAACCCGGATGACGAGACGCTGCTTGAGATTCGGAGGAAGTTTGGGACGGCAACTCTGTTGAGCTTGTCTCGACTGGAGAATTTGCAACCTGAAGGGGCTGAACTGTACTCGCTCGCCAACGAAGCCACGCAACGTCAATTGAACGATCCCAAGTTTGCACGTGAAGTGTTGAAGGGGCTGTATGGATCGGCACGCGAGCGGGATGCCGCACTCGAAACGCTGAAGTTTCTCGGACCGAGTTCGGTCGGACTCATTGTCAAAGACCTCGGAACGAATTCGTCGCCGGAAGAAGTTCTTACCCTGAATCTGACTCTGCTACAACTCGGAGAGATTGCGGTCGCTCCGTTGGAAGCGGCTCTTGATTCGCCAGTCTCCAGTGTGCAGGTGACAGCGGCAAACACGCTTGGTCGACTGAATTCCAAGAGGTCGGTCCTGCATCTGCTGGCTGCGGCGTTCAAGAAGGGGCAGTCTCCAGCAGTTGTGACGGCGGCGAAGCAGGCGATTGCGAGAATCGAGTTTGAAGACGCCAACCAGGCGATCAAGGTGACAGAATTCCGAGCGAGCGAGAAGCTGATCGCAGCAGCGACTCCGCACTTTGCACAGACCGCAGAGTGGACGCCCGACGCCGACGGAACGGTCTCAATTTGGAGTTGGAGTGACGATTCGGGAACCGTCATCGAACATCATGTGAGCCCGACGAGTGCCTCGTTATTCGTTGGCGAGCAGTGGTGTCGCCGAGCGTTGGGGGTTTCTCCCGAAAGTGCCGAAGCGACAACGCTCCTGCTTGGCATCTTGATGGCCCGCGACGTTCACGCCGTCGGATGGGACAACCCGATTCCAGAAGGTCCTGGAACGGCTCACGACTTGGGATTGTCGATGGGACAACCTGTCGTCAGCGAGGTGTTGAAGTTATCGCTCGCACACAGCAACACGGCCGCAGCGGTGGTTTCGCTGCGAGTCTTGGGCCAGATCGGGACACGAAGTCATCTCATCTATGGCAGTGACAACCCTCCCTTGCTCGTGCAGTCGTTGCGGTTTCCAGAACCTCGCGTACAGTTTCTCAGTGCGGTGACCATTCTTCAGCTCGATCCGGACAAGCCCTTTCCGGGTGCTCCGAGCGTCGTTGACGTGTTGTCCCGATCACTCAATGCCGCCGCGCAACCGAAGGTCGTTGTGATTGACCCCAACACGGCCCGAGCGTCACGCATGGCGGGCCTCTGGAAAACGTTGGTTATCAACCAACCGCTTGAACCGGGCAAGACGGATTCAACATCGTCTCCAAAAAGGGGACGTCGAACTTGCTGTTGCAATCTCAATACCATTCGGAGGACCTTCTGCAGATTGTCGCGAATTTGAGAGCCGTGGATAGTCGGACGGGCGGGTGTCCCAATCGCCATTTATGGTCCAGCCGGGTTTGATGGCGAAACGACAGAACGATTCAAAGCCGATCGCTTGATCGGGTTCCTCTGACGAAAACACCGAGTCTAATGCAATGAATCGGCAACTTGCCCCACTCCTCGCCATGCGGTCGACACCTCCGCTGACCGACACTCAACGTGCGGCCCATTCGGTCGAGGCGGCTTACTGGTTGCGGTTCATCGCCGACGGACGTCGAACCGAAGTCTTCCGCATCGATTCGGCCGAAGAGGCGCTCTCCGTTTCGATTAGTAATCCGGACGTCGCCCGAGATGTTTTGGCAGCCCTCGGAACACTCGCCAAGCCATCGGTTCAACAGCGACTTGTCGAAGTTGGCCTTTCGCAAGGATTCCCTGACGACATCCGCAATCTGGCAACGTTTCACGCTGGATACCACATCCAACGCTTCGGGCGAATGATTGACAACGAACAGGCAATGGCCGTTGAACAGGCATGGCGAAACGAAGCCGATCCCGCGACAAAGACCGCATTGGGGGTCGTTGTGGGGGCACTTGGTGTCAACCCGGCCAAGGCAACGGAGGAGATCAGAAACTTCCCTGCCAGCACAACGCCCTTGCCATAGTATTACCCAACATGTCACCCGATCCACACGACGAACACCACTGACAAGACCTCGTTCGTTCGGATTTTTGGAAGCCCGACTTGTCGGAGTTGCGTTAACCCCCTATTTTCCCGATTATCTCTCGTCGCCACCGCAGGATGTTGCGGCTCGATCGAGCAAACCGAACAGAATTGACTTGTGACATCCCTCCTCGTGTGGATGGTTGCAGCACCGGTTATCTATCAGAATTACACAGTCAGTGCCTGATCCGTCAGGCCTCGAATTGCCGGAAAGGACTCTGCGATGCCGATCGCTCGCATTTCGCACCTCATCGTTCTGTTGACCCTTGGAGCGTTCGTATCGACGGCGACGCCTCTTGCTTTGGCGGCTCCTCCGGGCCTGCCTCCTAACCGGGTTCAAACCGGCATCCAGTCTTCACAAGGCCTCAAGGACGACCTGAAGTACCTTGTCGTCACGCTGGGAGAGAACCCGAAGGCATGGGAAGATATCGAACTTGCCGTCGATGCCTTTCTTCCCGGTGTCGACTTGACCAAACCGGTCGGCCTCGACCTCGTTTTCGATCCAACAACAGGGAAACGCAAGGTCTTGCACGTCCCCATCGAGAACTCCCGTGACTTCTTCAACAATAACCTCAATCCAATCGGAATCTTATCGAGACGAAGATCCGCAGGCTTTTACCATCTCGATGGAATCGCGGCACTGGGGTGGGAAGGTTGGATGCGGACACCGACCGGGTCTCCCTATGGGACGATTTCCGAAGTCGCCGACGACATCCCGACCTCGCTGCCCGTACAAGATGCCCGACTGCTTGCCCTGTTCGCTCCCGGTTACGACTCCGTCGCCAAGATCGAAGGGACCGCTGGCGACATGACCGATCGACAGAACGGCGTGAGGAAGCTTCGCGACAATTTGCTCGCTGGAATCAAACGTCGACCTGACGAATCGGTGGAAGAGTTTGACCTGCGTCGCCTCGCAGGACGGCAACAAATGGATCGGCTGGAACGGGTCTTCGTCAACGCCGAGTTAATGATGGCGGGTTGGACAACGGATACCACCAGACAACTAGGGCATGGCGATGTTGCCTTCACCGCTCTGGCCGGGACCGATCTCCAGAAGACCCTGCTTACGGCTGGAACAACCCCAAGCTACTTTGGGGCCATCCCGGAAGCGAAGTCGGTTGTCTTTCTCTCCCGTCTGAATGTCCCGATTGACGAATTCACGCGGGGGCAGTTCGAGGAATTCTATGGCAGTCTGCGGCCTGTGTTGAAAAAGCGCCTTGCCGAATCCGAAAAGGGGACAGCCGCCCAAAAGGAAGCACGTCAGCGGATCGCCGACCAAACACTGGACATGCTGCTCGGCACATTGAAGCTCGGCGTTGCGGACCTGTTCGTTCAAACTGTCCCCACAACGAACGGAAAAAACGTCATCGTGGCCGGTGTTCGTTCCCACGATGGACAGCAAGTCTTGTCGATCCTCCGCGAGATTCCCAACGCTGTCACTGGTTGGAAGCTGGAAGAAGCCGTAGAAACCGTCGGCACCGTAAACATCCATCGCCTCGACATCTCAGCCGACATTCCGGACGCGATCGAAAGCTTCTATGGGAAATCGGGAGAAGTCTTCGTGGGGACCAGTCCCGAGGCAGTTTGGTTCGCCGGGGGTGAAGGGGCACTTGCTTCGTTGAAAGCGACGATTCAACAAGTGGCCGACGGGTCGCCGGTGGCAGACGGAATGGTCGCTCGCACAAAACTGCGACTCGGTCCTGTTTCCCGACACATTCGCGATCTGAGCGTCGAAGAGGGGTTCAGCCTGTCGGAGTTTCTCGGCAAGGTTCGTGAAGGACGACAGCCTCGCGAACAGACAGAGCCCGGACGGGAAAAGCGGAGCGGTGGAGCACTCAGCGGCATCGACTGGGATTCCGAACTCCGAGAGGCCCTGAAGAATGTCAACGATGATCTCGTTGAGTCCACGATCTGGGTTCAAGGGGGCAAACTGACTGGAAAGACAGAAGTGGAAAAGGGTGTGTTGATCGGGATCGGCCGCATTATCGGCAACATCGCCGGCGACTTGCTCGGGGGATAATTCCGCCCCACTCTCCAACCAAATGCAACACCCCCACTAAAGCAATTACGCTGTTAGTGGGGTTGGTTTTTGTTTGAACTCACCGTAGGTCCGAACTCACAGGCCAGGTAGAAAGCCCCGCTCCCTTAGCTCCTGAATGTTGTCCGGTGCACTCTGCCAAACTCGTTCGGCTGCATACTTCAACACCGCGACCCCACCAAGACCATACGGAGCCGTGAGAATGGCGACACGGTCTTCGTCCTGATCATCAAGCTTCCGATTCAGCTTCGCCACCACCTCTTCGACACTGTCGCTCTCAAGCTCTTTTCGAGTCTGACGGTTATCGAGCCTCAGGTTCTGGAAAGCCGCAGTTCGGGCCAGTAGGAAGTCGATGAGTGACTCATGTTCCGGCCCCTCAAAGAAGTTCCGAAACTCCGGTCGAGTGTTATTCGGAGTGACGATAAGGGGACGGGTGATGTTGATGTCACCCCGCGTTACCTCAACCGGCTCGTTGGGATGCTCGGCATCCGTTACAAGAAAGTACGGTAACTCACTCGCCCCAAACGTAAACAGCCCGACGCTCACACCTCTTGCCACGCGCACGGACTCCCAGGCAGACCGAAATTCCGCATCGGGATCGAACGAAGGAAACGACATGAAAGCAACCTTACAGGATTACGCCAGCGCAAATAGTTGACTCGATTTCCGGCGTTAAGACAAGCCTGCACCTTTGATTGTCGTTCAACAAGAACCACATCACCCCCACGAGATCGGCAGCATTGGGCAGGGTGCGAGCCCAGAAAATCAATTCTTGCCGTGAGGACGGGACTTGCTCCCGACATGGAGAACCGGCTGTGCCCGTTCGCCACTACACAGGACCACGAGCAGGTTCGAGACAAGGGCGTCGCGATCGGCTTCGTTGACTTCGAGTTCAGCCGCTTTCAGACGATCGACCGCATCTCGGACAATTTCGACAGCCCCTTCGACAATTGTCTTTCGGGCATCGATCAAGGCCATCGCCTGTTGACGCATCAACATCGCCTGGGCGATTTCCGGGGCGTAGGTCAGGTCATTCAGTCGAACAGTCAACACCCGAATTCCAGCAGGGACGACGGCTTCCTGTAAGTCTTCAACGAAGGCGGTGGCGACGACATCACTTTCCTTCTTGAGGCAGGCCTTGGCGTCGTCCTCGGCTTCGTACGGAAATCGAGAGGCGACCCGCTTGATAACAGCACCCGCCTGGTCGGCGATAAACTGGCGATAGTCTTCGACATGCAGTGCTGCCTTATAGGTGTCCTCGACGCGGTAAACCACGACGGCACTGATCTCGATCGGATTTCCGTTCTTCTCGACAACAGTCGTCGTAGCAACATCGTGCGTCGTGTCCCGCGTAGAAATCCGATGCAGCGTTCGACCGACGGGATGAATCCAACGAATCCCTTGCGTCGTAAACGTGGTGACAAACTTCCCGAATCTCAAAACAACGATCTCCTCGCGTGGGTTCACGACGAAGAACCCGAAGAGCAAAATGGGAGGGAAGACACAGGTAAACAAAATCACCAGAAACAGTTCCATCGAGCCTTGATTCGCGTCATTCGGGGTTACAGCATTGGGTCGGGGGGCAGACATCAGGTGTGACCTCAGTAAGAGAGTAGCAGACTGTCGTAAAACGTGAGTCGGGCTTTCCAGCCTGACATGGTGCCGTTTGATGACTCGGAAAAAAAGCGTACGAGATACTCTTGGCAGATTAGAAAATCTGCCCCACGGTCGTTTGTCAATGGGCTGGCAGGGCAGTTGTCGTTGTCAGATTCTCCTGGTCCAACGCAGCATCGGGAGTTGAAGATCAAGGAAACTTTTGGGAATTCTCGACTTCACGAGAGTATCTATTGCCCATGGCAGCTTCGCACATCGGGTCGCAGGAACAAACGACGAAACCCCTTCCAACCTCACCCTTTCACCCAGTTTCATCAAAAAACGTCTTGGGGAATTCGGGCGATCTCCTTTAGACTCTCCTGGAGACGGTGCCGGAGTTTGGGGACACGTCTTTTGGTGCCGTGTGTCGTTTGATCGAACGGATATTTCGATCGAGACTGGCGGCATCATTCTCTCACTCAAAGGACCGCTGCCGTGCGTAGTTTCCATGCCAAGAAGTCACGCCTCGAAGACCAACCATCTCCTGTGGTGTCGTACAACTCGCGATGCTTGACTCACTTGTTGATGCTGGCCTGCGGCTTGCTGCTCATGAACGGGAGTGTACAGGGAGAGTCGCGCGACCCCTTTGCGGATGAGCGAAACCGAATGGTCGACGAAGACATGGTGGCGGAAGGGATCACCGACCAGCGAATTCTCGACTCAATGCGACAGGTTCCGAGGCACCTCTTTGTGGGGATCGAACTTCGGAAATATGCCTATTACGATCAAGCGCTCAACATCGGCTACAAACAGACGATCTCCCCCCCGTCGATCGTCGGCTACATGACACAAATGCTCGACACGAAGCCCGAAGACCGAGTCCTTGAGATCGGCACAGGGAGCGGCTATCAGGCGGCTGTGTTGTCCCCATTGGTAAAGGATGTCTACACGATCGAAATCGTCGAGCCTTTGGGAAAGAAGACGGGACTGCTGCTCAAGAGACTGAAATACCCGAACATTCACACGCGAATTGGTGACGGTTACCTCGGCTGGGAAGAGGAAGCCCCCTTCGACAAGATCATTGTGACCTGTTCCCCCGAGAAAATCCCCGAGCCTCTCGTGGCTCAATTGAAGGAAGGGGGGAAAATGATTATCCCCTTGGGCGAACGATATCAGCAGGTCTTCTATCTGCTGGAGAAGCGCGACGGAAAATTGATCGAAACGAAACTGATCCCGACTCTGTTTGTCCCGATGACCGGTCGATCGGAAGAGCTTCGCGAAGTCCTTCCCGACCCCGCAAAACCGGAGGTCATCAACGGTGGATTCGAAGAGGCAACACTTCAAGAAGGGAAGGCGGACGCCTGGTACTTCCAACGACGCACAGCCCTCGTTTCCGAGGGGGCGGCAGAAGGAAAGCAGTTCTTACGTTTCAGCAATCCCGAATCCGGTCGCCCTTCGCACATCCTGCAAGGACTTCCGATGGATGGCAGCAAGGTCCGTTCGCTCGACTTTTCGCTAAAACTCAAAGTCAGTGACATTCAGGTCGGTTCGCAGGCGTATGAACGTCCGCAGTTTGTCGTCCACTTCTACGACTCTCGCCGTGTCCCTGTTGAGACTGCCACCATCGGCCCATGGATCGACGACATCCCCGACTGGACCTCGATCCAGAAGACCATCTCGGTTCCGGAACAAGCCCGCGAAGCCATCATTCAGGTTGGCCTCAACGGAGCGAGTGGCACCCTCGACCTCGATGACATCCGTATGACCCCCAGAAGTCGATAGCCACTGCCGGGGAAAAAGTGAATCGGTCACCATGCTCATCGGTCGCCCTGCGATCGCATTCTCGACTCTGTGCTTTCCCCGTTAAAGGGGGCGGCACGCACCAAACTCCTTTTCCCCCGCAATCGACGCCCCTGATTCCAGCGACGTGAAAAAGGAGAAAAGTGTCGCCCCCAGAAAAATGTCGACGGCTGTAACAGGCGACGAGGGACGGAATAATGCGATGAAATATTCGGAGGGACGAGGCATTCGGGGGCTACGATCAATGAACAACTCGTCAGTTTGATGAACCTGGCGAGTTTCCCAAAGGACGCAAGACCCCGGTCGATGGATTCAGCACGGGGATGATGTCGAAGAGGTTCGCGGTGCCGCAACGTTCGATGTCGTCGAGGTAGCCGAGTTCCTTCAAGGAACTTGCCCCCCGACTCTCCATCAGCAACTCGATGGTTCGCAAACCATCGGGGTCTTGCTGCTGAACCCAGGCGATGGCTAAGTCTGTCTGCACATCGGTCACACGCGAGATCTGTGTCGCGGGCACAGTGTCGTTCGGCCTACCATGTTTCTTGAGAGCGACCGCAACCTGTCCGGCGAAGAGAACATCCTCACCGGTGATCTCCCCATCGGTCCCGGCACAGACGAGGTGGATCGGTCGTGTCTCATTCTTCAAATGACTCACCACCGCCGCCAAATTGACGAACGCCCCAATCAGTATCTCGTCCGCCTCCTGGCAGAGGGACATCGCTCGTGTGCCATTTGTCGTGGTGAACACCACTGTGGAGCCGGACATCCGAGCGGGAGTGTAATCAAGCGGACTGTTGCCAAGGTCGAAGCCAGGAATAAGTTGACAGTGTCGTTCTCCCCCCAGCAAGATCCTGGGGGTCCCCTGTCGATGTAGCTGTTCGGCCCTCTCCCTTGCCGCCTCGACCGAAGAAACAGGGATCACCTGCACTGCCCCCTGGGCAAGCGCATGAACAATGACCGTCGAAGCCCGCAAGATATCAATGACGACCACCACCCCACCCCGTAACTGGCCGGGGGGGATGAGCGTCGGCAACAGATGCACGCGCAGAGGCTGACTCACGGCTTCAAGGTCAGTTCTTCATGTTCGATAGACACGCTGGTCCATCCAACGCAAAAGGGAGTGGCGAACAACGATGTCCGCCATACGAAATGATCTCCCGGTCGGCTCCATGTCGAAGGAACACTAAGAACGGGGCCGCCGTTGACCGCCGGACCCGCCGCGACTTCCGCCACGTCCTTGACTGCCACTACGAGATCGCTGCGAACTACGATTCTTGGCCGGATTCGAGAGGTAAGCAATCGCTTCGTCCCACGTTGGGATATTGCGATAACGATCCCCTCGGGACTCATCGTTGCCGTCGTCGTCGTCACGAGCACGTGGGTCTTCGGTCTCGTCGTCGTTGTACTCTTCCCGCTCGGTTCGTCGTGAGCGGGGCGATGTTGGCTCCGGGAAATCCTCGTTGGCATCTTCGTTTGATGCCGCAGCAACATCGGCATCGACAGGTTTTCGGCCTCGACCGCGACCCCGGCGACGGGAACGACTGCGTGACTTCCGAGGTTCGCCCGATTCCTCGTCAGACGAACCTGGTTCGGTCGACTCGCCACCACCCTTCCGGGCACTGCTCGTCAGCCCCGCACCAAAGTCGTCGTCATCTTCAGCATTGAAATCGAAGTCGTCGGACAAGGCAGCGGCCGGAGTCGGCTCGGGTTTACGGCGACTCCGATCGTCCCGATCGCGACTCGATGCGGAAACCTCCTGTTCGTCAGCATCTTCTTCCCGATCTGTCGCCGACGAAGCATCTCCCCGGCCACGACCACCTCGCGACCGGCGACCACGTCGACGCCGCTTCTTGGGACCTTGTTCCCCACCTTCGGAATCTGCACGACCTTCGCTGGTCGTCTCGGTCTCGACCGATTCTTCTTCCATCACCTCCATCTCGGCATCAATAATCTCGAAGCCGAAATCGTCATCCAGCACACTGTCGGCGCTGGCTCGTGGAGAACGATCCCGATCTGAAGATCGTCCCGACTTTCGTGGAGCCTCGGCAGATGTGGAGTCCTCTCGGCCACGTCGAGGGGGCGGTTCGCTCGGCTGAGACTCGCGGGAAGGACGTTCATCACGCGAAGTTGAACGACTGCCTGATCCCGAACGCCCCCCTTGATCGCGGCCCCCATCTCGTGCGCCACCACCATCGGAACGTCCGCCACTGCTTCGTCCACGACTGGAACTCCCGCCACTCGAACGACCACGACCACCTCCGCTTGAGGGGCCCGATCGGCCACGCCCTTCGGCCACGCCACCCGACCCCGACTCGGTCCAGTCAAGACCTTCCAACGCTCCCCAGTAACCGTCATCCTCAGCGACGGCCTCGGTCTCTTCTTCGTCCTCGTCCTCTTCCAGGTCGTCGGATTCGTCGTCGTTTACGAGTTCAACATCCTCAAACTCGTCCGATTCCTCCTCTTCAGCATCGGCGACTTCGTCAACGAAATCGTCGTCATCTTCAACATCGAGTTCGTCTTCATCGTCTTCATCATCATCTTCGAAGCCGAAGTCGTCGTCGTCTTCCTCGTCGTCGACTTCATCCTCCTCTTCGTCGTCGAAGTCGTCATCGTCATCTTCGAAGCTGAGGTCGTCTAAGCTCAGCGACGCGGCCTTGGTGGGTTGCGACGTGGAGATGACCGGCTCATTGGGAATACTGGGCCGTGAGACCTCCACCTCGGCGGCTTGTGCCTGCTTCTCAGCAGCTTCGATTTCATTCAACAGGTCCATGTCGAGACCATCGAAGTCGAGTGGCTCATCGAGAGGGACAATCGGTTTATTCGGACGCAAAGAGGAGAAACTGCTCTTGCCGTCACGCGGGCCGGGGCCTGAACCAGAGCCGGGGGTAGACGAAGTCATGCTGTGTGGATTTCCAATATCGAAAGTTGTCTGAAACACCTGTCGCAAGGTTGGCGAAGGGTGTATGGGAATTCTAGCGACCTGTGCCCGACGTTTCAGCCGAGACGGTGACTGCCGCCGAAGTTGGGAGTGGGGGCAGCGATTCTTCCAACACCCCCTTCACCTTGGGCCATGTGATGGCGGCTTCAAAGAGCATCCAGGCTTCCAGTAAAAGTGTGGCGATGGCGATGAACACGACGAGCCACTTTGTGTGATCTCCCTTTTGAGCCGCAGCGATCCAGTTGGGAAGTTCCATCAACATGGCGGCAGCCGGGACGATCAGCATGAAGATCATGGGGATGGCGATAAACCAGACCGGGACTCCGCGTCGCCAAAGGAAGAAGCTGATGACCAAGAAGGCCAGTCCCGCCAGAAGTTGATTCGTCGCCCCGAATAACGGCCACAGAATGAGTCCCCCCTTGCCCGCGTTGGCGATGGTCCACTCGTTGCCCGGAGCCGGAAAAGCGGCGATGATCGTGGCTAAGATGACCGCAGTAATCGTCGCCCAATGTTTGTTCGTCAACCACCCGAGCGGGTTGAAGCCGACGTTTCCGTTTGCTGACTTCCGCGAGAACGTCCCGGCCAGTTCTTGAATAACATACCGCTGCAATCGACAGGCGGTGTCAAGCGTCGTCCCAGCGAAGGAGGCGACGAGCACCCCCATCAACGCAACCGCAATCCCGGCGGGGAGTCCCATCGCTTTCAAGAAGTTGGCCGACCCGTCGACGAAGGCGGCTACGAGCGCACCGAGCTGGAGTCCTCCCCCGTCGGCATATCGTGAATTGAACGCCGCGGTCCCTTGCAACATCGTCGGCACCGTCGCAGTGGCCTCGACAGTGACGTTCGTCGACGCAGCAGCGACAGCGGCGTCACTTGCCGGGTTCTTGACTCCCAGTCCCAGTCCCGACACACACGCTAGGATCACGATGACCGCGAGGAATCCTTCGGTCAGCATCGACCCGTAGCCCACGAATTGAGCGTCGGTCTCGTTGGAGATTTGCTTACTTGATGTCCCCGACGAAACCAGACAGTGGAACCCGCTACAGGCTCCGCAGGCGATCGTGATGAACAAGAAGGGGATCATCGGCAGCTTCATGTTTGGGTTCTCGACGATGGCAGGAGCCGCGAGTTCTAAGGCGATTCGTTCCCCCCCCGGCTCCAGCGGTGCCCCGCCGAAAAACCCCGCCACGCCCAAGCCAATCACGACGAGACCCAGCGCACTAATCAGTTGCAGCGAGTTGATATAGTCGCGAGGCTGAAGCAGAATCCAAACGGGCAACACCGAGGCGACATAAGAGTAAATCAACAGCACGAGCACCCACACGATCGCGGGCCAAGCGGCGAGCGTCGCGTTGAACTGATGCAGTGCCCCCCCCACCGTGACGTCGAAGAAGTGAACTCCGGTGAGCGTGTTCTGATCGCCAAAGACGACCGACAGATACATCGTCGTCAGCGCCAAGATCGAGGGGATCACGAGACTCGCCCCCCGTCGATGCAGCCAAACGCCAATGGCGACCGCAATCGGCACTTGGACTACGCAAGGGAAGATCGACTCGGGATACTTCTTAAACACCGACGCAATCACTAACCCGAAGATGGCCAGCACGATCGTCAGCGCCATAAACAGAATCAGCAGAAACAGTAGTCGAACCCGCGGAGTCAACACCCGACCAGCGATGTCTCCTACCGTTTGACCACGGTTTCTCATGGAGACGACCAACGCCCCAAAATCATGCACGGCCCCCACCAGGATCGACCCGAAGAGAACCCACAACAACGCCGGTAACCAACCCCAAACGACCGCAATCGCGGGCCCCACAATCGGCCCAGTCCCGGCAATCGACGTAAAGTGATGCCCGAACAGAACCGATTTCGAAGTCGGCACGAAGTCCTGATCGTCATTCAGTGCCACGCTCGGCGTTGCCGCTTCCGGGTCAAGACGGAAAATCGTCTTGGCCAGCCAGCGTCCGTAGGTGTGATAGGCGATCAGGTAACCGAAAAAGGCCCCAACAGCAATGAGTAAGGTCTCCACGTGGAATCCTCTTCAGGCAGAAAAAGTCAAAGTCGAAACAGCAATTACAAACGGCCCCCGTCGCTCAGCCCGTCAGAGCGACCAAACCACAATACTCTTCTCCCAGCAGTATAACGCCTGATTGGAGGTTACGATATTGACCGGTTCCCATGAACAGAACGCGCAGCGTTCGCCTCAACAGTGAGTCAACACACCAAACGCCCCGACCGTCCACCCGATCAAGACGGCCCCCCTGTCTCGATGGCAGGGACGACCGGCGATTCCTTCGCCTTTGCTTCCGACTCCTCGAACTCTGGGAGCGATGCTTTGTACTCCGGCAGGTCGAGCGGGAAGACCTTGGGCATGAACTGCTTGACGTACTCGTGATACTGCCGAATCTCCTCCGGGTCCGTCACGCGCCGAAACGACTTCGAGAGTTCGACATCTTTGGGGAGATACAAATTCGGATCATCCGGATTGATGCTCTCGTGAACGATGACCGGAACCTCTGCCACCCACAGTTCTTCGAGATTGTCCATGCTCACTCCGTAGAGCGTGGCGACCCCAGAAGACTGCACTCGGTCCTCGACAACCAGTAGATGTTGGAACCATTCGGAAATCGACGATGGTATTTTCAGGAGTTTATCGTTCGCAAAAACGCCCAGGCGGAGTCGTGGATTGATGGTCTTGCTGACGAATGGTGATCCGTGATTCGCCTGACCGGCGGTTTCTCCCAACCAAAATCTCAGATTTCCTCGGGAGTAGGCTGGTTCTATTTGCTGGTAGAGAGCGAAGAAACGATCGGCTCGTTGCCGGAAGGGTACTTGTGCATCGACATAGCCATGGGGAGTCACTCCACGCGCCATGTGCGTTAAGAACCTGGCGACAACGTCGAACGGGCTGCTAATGGCTGCGCTTGCCGTTTTTTGGCTTTTGTGCCCGATGGCGAGTTGTTCGGTCTTGGTCAGCCCCTTGGTTGCAAACATCGGACTCGGGTCCACCGCCGCCACCGGCTCGCCATCCCCCCGCACCCACGTCGCCCCGATGATCTTTCCATCATGCCCGTTGCCGCTGACGTCCTTCAGCACATCGCCGCTGCCTTGCGAGAAGTCGTACAGGGCGATCGTGTTGGCGTCGGAGGTCAGCCGACCGGGCACGAAGTTTTCCTGATACCGAATCCCCCGGCTGAAGCGGAGACTGTCAATCGTCCCCCCATTCGATCCAATGGAGTCACCCGCAATCGCCAGTCCGCCGATCTCGACAAGTTCACCGAGGGGATCGCCCAGAACCCGGCGAACCAGAGCGTTCTGATCGTCCACCGACTCGATATCTGTGACTCGATTCTCAACGATCCGCTGGCCGTCGACGAAGAGTTGCAATTCTGTTCCGGTCCACTGTCCGACAATATGGCTTCGCGCGCCGGGCTGGTTCCATTGCGAGGGCGCTTGGGCAATGACATAGCCATTCTCGTTGGCCGCGAACTGCCAGGCCATCGATCCGCGGGCGAACTGCAAGGTCAGTCGCGGGCCGAACGCCGCGATGGGAAAATACGCGCCGCTATTCTCGGGACTCGGATGCCGAGTGGCCCAGGCTTCCACGGTGAAGGGGGCAGCCCCCGAGATCGGCAGTCCCCGCACTTCGACGCGATCGCTCGGTTGCGAGAACAGCAACCCTGCACCCGACGATCCCGCCGACACCCACTTCGCCCCGACGATCTTGCCGACATTTCCATTGCCGCTGATGTCCTTCAGCACATCGCCGCTCCCTTGGGAGAAGTCGTACAGGGCGATGGTGTCCGCGTCGGGCGCAAGCCTCGTCGGTGGACGAAAAGCTTCCTGATAGCGATTGACCGTCGATACTCGCAGAGAAAAAATCTCTCCGCGGAATGGATTGATATGATTTGTTGCTTCTTCCCGGCCCTGGAGAACCGCGCCCAGCAAGGTCTGTTCCCCGTAGATCCCCTTGGGCTGGTAGTTTCCGGAGATGCCCCGCGCTGCCGGTTGACCATCGACATACAGCTGCATGGCTTTCCCATCCCAGACGCCGGCCAGATGAGTGGGACGATGACTTGCGGCGCCGGCGGTCTGCGTGTTGAAAGTCGACTCGAGAATGTCATTGCGCATCCGGCCGAGATAGGGGATTCCCGCTGGGTCCAGGGCAAGCATGACGAGCCCCTTTCCGTCGTTGACCGCCAGGATCGCGCCATTGGATTCGGACTGCGTCCCTCCCCGGACAATCGCCTCGACCGTGTACGGCCCTTCCCCGAGCGACAACAGCGGCAGCTCGACACGGTCATCAATCCCGTCGAAGAGTAAGCCGCCAGTGGAAGCCGACGTGGCAGCAGGATCGTGCCTCGGCGCCGCCGGGACCCACGTGGCCCCGACGATCTTGCCGTCGTAGCCGTGACCGCTGGAGTCGTGCAGGACCGTGCCCGACCCTTCGTCGAAGCGGTACAAGGCCAACGTATCGGCATCGACCGAGAACTCCTCTTCGGGTGTAAACTTCCCGGGGAAACGGTCGCGCGACGAGATGCGTACCTGACTGATATCAACAAACTGCGGTTCAGGATCTTGCGGGCCGTCGCCTAGAATGCCAATCGTCGAGGTCGGGAACTCCTTGTACTGGAACAACATCTCCTGACCGGAGCCGTAGCCGGTCCCATTGATGTAGTAACGGTAGCCTCCCTTCCCGTTCCAGCTCGCGGCCAGGTGGACTCGGCCTTCCGGCAGCTCCCCCCCGGTGAAGTGGTAAGCCTTCGATAGACTCTCCGGCTGCTCGTGCGGGACGACCACCAATTGGACGCGGTTGTCCTTGTGCAATTGTAAGTACATCAATTGACGCTCTCCCACGAGCATTAACACGGTGCCGCGTTTCGCCTGCCGACGCTCAATCCACAGCTCCACCGCGCCGGGCTGCTGATCGTCAAACCGGATCGCCGGCGGCAGTTCGACGTAGTCTTTGATCGGATTGCCCTGAATGCGCAAGGCGAATCTTTCACCCGCAGGCCGGAATGGTGGAGCGTCCAGACGCCGAATCCGAATGCTTCGGAACGCCACTTCTCCCGTGTGCCCCTGCAGTAGGATGCGGCCCGTTGGGTGCAGGCCAATCCTCTCTTTGCCTCCAAAAGTCGAGGCGGCAAGTTGTTGTTTCCAGGAGTCGTCGCTTGTGTCGTATTTGACAACCTGCTTGCCATTCAGCCAGTGCTCGACCTTGGAACCATAACACACGATTCGAGTCGTGTTCCACTCGCCGATCGGTCGTGATGCCGCCTCCGTTGGTGCGATTAAACCGTACAGCGAACCGGTCTGCATGTTGGGGGGCTGCCTTTCCTGATACGCAGCGTCGTCGAGGATCTGATACTCGTTTCCGGCCTGAATTGTCGACGACGGCTCCTCGCGATAGTAAATGCCGCCATTCCCGGTCGATCCAATCCGCCATTCGGCGTGCAGTTCGAAGTTGTCATATTCGTCTTTGGAGATTGCATTCTCCCCACCACCATTTGCAATCAGCAGTCCCTCCTTGACCTGAAATGGCCCCAGTGTCTGCCAACCAGTGGCGTTAGTGCCGTCGAATAGGTTCGTCCACTCGGCAACTGCAGGAGTCGCGGTGCCTATTGAGTTCGTCGGGTCTGTGGGGGGTGAGGTGCCGGGGTTGGTGACGGCTGGTCCAGGGGGGACGGTTGGTCCGGGCGCGTGTGTGTCATCTTCGGTGCGAAGAAAGACGAACGCGAGGATCAGTGCCAGCACGCCGAGGAGACCTGAGATCAGCAGTTTGGGACTGGTCCACGATGCGGCTCTCTTCGACTTCGAAATCCCTTTAGGTTTCGGCTTCTGCTTCTTCGATCTGATGCCGGGGAGAAGAGTTTCCGGGTCGGTAATCTCGCTCACTTCGCCAGCGATCAGCGTGGGGGTGGAATCGCCGTCGTGGTCGAGCTGAGTCGGGCCGGAGGGGATGGTGTTTCTCGTATCATCGCCGGTGACGACTGAGATGCCACCTTGATTCCCAGGCGGGGTGGTGGTCTCGGTATACGAGTCTTCGGCGGCTGCGAGGTTCCCGAGAAAGTTCTTCAGTTTCGACTCGTCCGAGAGACCGATGGTCATCGAGGGGGGGGAAACCGAGGTTCCCGACTTAATGGCGACCAATGCGGCGACGACTTCGGCCATCGTCTGGTAGCGGTCTTCCCGCTTTTTGGCGACCATCTTCTGGAAGACTGCGTTGAGTTCAGCCGAGACCTCTTGCCGGGCGGCGGAGAGTGACGGAATCTGGGCGTCGCGATGAGCGAGCATCCGGGCCATCAGCGATGTTCCCTCGTACGCGGGCTTGCCCGTCAGCAGGAAATACAACGAGATGCCGAGCGAATAGATGTCGCTGCGGGCGTCAGCATCCTTCGTGTTGACCGCCTGCTCCGGGGCCATGTAGTCGACCGTCCCCATCACCGCCCCGGTGCTGGTGAGCTGGGCCTGATCCCCCACTTCGTCCTCGATGCGGGCGAGTCCCATGTCGAGAATCTTCAGAAGGCCGTTCCGATCGAGCAGCATGTTCCCCGGCTTGATGTCGCGATGCGTCACCCCTTGCTCGTGGGCGTACTGCAACCCGGTTGCCGCCTGCATGATGAGATCGACCGCCAGCGAGACCGGCAAGACTCCGCGTTTCTTCACATAAGACGAAAGATCGCTCCCCTCGACACACTCCATGACGAAGTAGTGCGTCCCCTTCGCCTCGTCCGCATCGTAAGCCGCGACGATGTTCTGGTGACTCAACCTGGCGGCCGCTTTCACCTCACGATGAAACCGTTGCAAGAGATCGGGGTCTTTACTGACCGCAGCCGGGAGCACCTTCAATGCAACCGGGCGGTCCATCCGTCGATGCACTGCCTTGTAGACAACCCCCATCCCCCCCTTGCCGAGTTCGTCCTTGATCTCGTAGTTCCCCAGGATGAGCGACTTCCCCTTCCCTCGCAGCAACACCTGGACCTGAAACGCGGTTAAGTGATTCCCTTTGACAAGCAATTGCGCAAGCTCTGCTGCGGTCTCGGGTGTTGGCGAAAAGGACGACACGATCCGCCGTGCCTCTTCCAGGGTAACTAACCCCGAGGCAACCCAAAGTTCAACAAGCTCAGCCGCAGACCGCGCCATGAGTGCCGACGAAATGAAAGTGCGTAGAAACCTGACAAGAACCAAGTCGACCAGAACTAGTGTAATGACCAATGCCGAGACTGTGTAGTGGCTTTGTTACACATCTGAAAGGAGATGAGATCGTTACAGGTCGTGACGGAGAAGTCCATTTGGTCTTCGGGTCTACTTGCGTCGTTTTTTCTTGTTCGCCTTAGGTTTGGAACCAGTGCTCTTGCTCGTTGAACGGCGATTGGGGGACGAGTCTGAGGGAATCTTCGATGAGCGAGACTTCTTTGACCGTGAGCCGCCCGTTTCCCCTTGCTGGCTCGACCCTTGCTTCGACGAACCCGTGCCTCGCCCCGACCGACTGTCGCGGGGCGAGGCTTCGGCATCACCCTCGTTGACGCTGTTTCGACGAGTCGATTTGCCACCACGGGACGACGACGCGCTCACGGTACGGGGAGATTTTTCCCATCCCTTTCTCTTCGCCGAAGTGCTCGGCTGATCACGAATCAGCGAGTTGTGATCTTGTCGTGACCCGAGGAGTTTGACGAGTCGGAAATCGAGTTCGCGTCGCGGCACATCGACGCGAGCCACCTTCACCAGCACGCGGTCGCCGAGTCGAAACTCGACCCCCGTATGACGACCGATCAAGGCGTGCATGCCACGTTCAAACTGAAAGGCATCCATCTCGGTCAGCGTACTGATGTGTACGAGTCCCTCGACAGGGAGTTGATCGCCACGAACAAAGAAGCCGTATCGATCAACCCCTGTAATCGTAGCTTCCAACTCAGTTCCGATACGGTCTTCGAAAAAGTTGAGAAGCTTCAGCTTCGTCAATTCTCGCTCGGCCCGCTCGGCTCGGCGCTCGGTCTTCGAGCAGTTGACACCGAGTTGAATCAACGCATCCCCAGTCGGACCCCGCGACGCTTTATTTCTGGTGACAATGCTATCAATGAGTCGATGAATTGTCAGGTCGGGATAACGTCGAATAGGACTGGTAAAGTGACAATAGTTCTCTTCAGCAAGTGCAAAGTGCCCCATTGGAATCGGCGAGTATTCGGCTTGTTTCATGCTGCGTAATAAGGCAAAACTGACCGCATGATTCTCAGGCCTACCTTTGACTTCCTTGAGTAACTCTTGCAGGCCTCGACGACTTCGGGGGTTGTCGACCTGATAGCCCAGACCGCTAACAAACTCCTGAAACTGCGTCAGCTTGATGTCACTCGGTTCGCCATGTGTACGACGCAAAAACTCGATCTTACGGTCGTTTAACTCCCGTGCGACGGCTATGTTGGCGGCCAACATGAACTCCTCAATCATCTGGTGACTCTCGTCATGCATAGTTTCGTGAGCACCAATGACGCGATGGTCCTTATCAAAATCGAGCTTAATCTCCGGCATGTCGAGTTCGAGATAGCCCTTTTGGTATCGCCGTGCTCGGAGGAGCATCGCCAACGTGTGCATTTGCTTTAACAGAGTCCGCACTTCCGTCGCGACATTCGGCAGTGCATCTGGCGCATCGTGGACCAGCGGCAACACTTGTTCATAAGCGAAGCGCTTCGTCACCCGAATTGCCGTGTTCGCGAATCGAGTGTGGACTGGAATACCTTCGGGATTGAACTCAATAAAGGCCGACTTAGTATATCGCAATTTGTTTTCTTGCAGGCTAGCTAAACCATTCGACAGAACTTCGGGCAGCATCGGAATGACCATTCCCGGCAGATAAACACTCGTCCCCCGCTTGACGGCCTCGCGGTCGAGAGCGGAGCCGGGAGTCACGAAGGAGGCAACGTCGGCGATGTGAACTCCGAGTCGCCAATGTCCATTCTCGGCCCGCGAAAGCGAAATCGCGTCATCAAAGTCCCGTGCATCAGCTGGGTCGATCGTCACGATCAGTTCGCCCGTCAAGTCTTCTCGCGACGCCGGGACGTCGTCGGAAAAGTTCTCGGCTGCAATCCTCGCCTCAGTTAATACATCTTCGGGGAACTCCTCCGGCAGTCCGAATTCATGGATCACTAACTGCGTATCAACTCCAATTTCTCCATGTGGCCCGAGAACTTTCGTAAGAACCGCCTCGCCTGCATGCCGAGCAGTCGGGAAACGTAACATCTCGATGACAACCTTGTCCTCAGGCTGCGCCCCTTTGGCGCCGGGGTCCCCCACCCAGATCGGCTCGTTGAAGTCCTTGCCATCGATCTCGACCCAACCGACTCCATCGTCTTCAAAGTAAGTTCCGACAAAGACATTTGTCGCCCTTTCCAAAACTTCGACAACCACACCACTCCGTCGACCGCCGCGAGAGTTTTGCAGCTTGATGATAACCTCATCACCATTTTGAGCATCCTTGAGATCGCGAGACTCGACGTAAACATCTTCCTTAAGATTCTTAGGTTTCGGTTCATGCAGAATGATAAATGCCGAACCCGATTGAATCTTATGCACGATGCCGCGGAGCGTCCCTTTCGCCCCAGGAGGTTGGACCCTTCCGTTCTCCGAGAGCTTGAGAGTCCCATTCGCCAACAACTGATCGAGTGCTTCCCGAAAAGTCTCGGACTGCTTCTTCACGATCCCCATGTTCTTCGCGAGCGTCTTCGGTTTGACCGGCTTGTAGCCTGAATTGGTAACGAAGTCGATCAGTTGTTGAGACAGGTCGGCCATGAATGATCCCTTTCCGGGAGTTGGTTGCAAGAAGAGTTTGCCCGACAGAGGCCTCTCGCAATTCGGTTGGGCAATGCTGATTCCAACATAACGATGCGAGGCACCAGTCCTCCGGTGACACTCAGGCCAGTATAACGCAACCGCCGCCCAGGAACGATCCCTTGGCAGCCAAGTTGCTCCCCAACTCAGTTGCGGGGATTGTCGATGGGTTGGCGTGCTGGTCGAGCAAACGAGGCGTAGCTCGATGCGGAAATGACTTACCGCAAGCGACACCTCGTGGATTGGATGAACCGAGAAAGGTAAAGCCGAGAATGTGTGGCAGTAGACTCGCCACAGACACTGCTGCTGCCGCCGTTATCAAGCCGAACAGCTTGTAGAAAAGGGACCGTGAGTCAGCTTTCCCAAGCTGAAGCGAGTAACGAACGGCCGTTTGATTCCTCGGAAAAAAGCGTCCGAGATGCTCTTGTCAGATTCGAAAATCTGCCCCACGGCCGTTCTTCAACGGGCTGCTAACATGCGGGGACGGCGAGCAATGACTTGGTCATGTGTACCGCCTCTTTGTCGTCCCATGACGCTGCTTCTTCAGGATGTCCGATTTCGGCATCCAGACCCGCTTCGTGGATGTCTTCGAGTCGGTACATTCCGGGCCTTTCTTCGACAAAGAAGCGTTGGAACCACACCATCGCTGCAACGCAGGGTTGTGGCGTAAACAGATGCACGGCAATGCCCGCTTCGTAGTAGTCGTAGAGCATCCCAAAGAACCCGCTTGGAACATACTTCACGTACTTCATCTGCACACCGACAGAACGCTGACGGCGACGAGCAATGAGCGTGTTGAGTGTGTCGCGAACGAGAGACAGGTCGGCACCATCCCAGATTTCCATCTTCCCGATGTCGACCGTGATTGCTCCGTGTCGGCGGGTGAGTCGAAGTGCGTGTGTGTTCTTACGTTCCGCCATGCTCGTATCCATTGAGAGGGGTTGCCGAAAGACATCGACGATGTCATTGACCTGTTCCCTGTCAGGAAAAGCAAACGGTGGACCATTCAGAAATCTGAACACTTTCAACTGAACCATGGCCCCACAACTCCCTATGAAATAGAGGGTTGTGATTTTACGCGACAAAGACTTTGCGACTGTGTCGATGTTGCCACTGTTGCCGCGCAGCATCAATCATGTTGCCAAAAGTCCACATCACTCGCGATCATCGTTTGTCGGATCGATTCTTAAGCACCGCGGGCGTCCTCGTCGGTCGAACAAAGTCTTCTTCAACGGACGAGGATGCGCACATGAAACTCTCCGGCCTCATTCCCGCTTCGCCATAGCGCACAAACCGCTGTACGACTGAAAAGTCGTCTCCATCATCGCGAAACGATCGACAGCGAATCTGACTCACAGGCCCAGCGGGGACTTGCTTGGTTCTCCGGCAACTTCCCGCACAAAACGGGGAACCGCATACCCCGGAAGTCGTCGTCGCATTTCGGCAATGAGATCATGTCCATGCTCCTCGCTCACCGTAAAATGTCGGACTCCCTGCACTTCATCGAGTGCGTGCAGATAATAGGGCATGACTCCCAAATTGATCAGCCGCTCACTCAGTTCGATCAAGGTCTCTGCGGAGTCATTCACCCCCCGCAATAAGACCGACTGATTGAGCGTGGTAACTCCCCCATGGACCAATCGGGCGAGCGTCTCTTGACAGTCCGCCGCGATCTCGGAGGGGTGATTCGCATGCACGACCATAATGGGCGTTAACCGGGTCGACCGCAACAGCGTCATCAGTCCGTTGTCGACCCGATCGGGCAGTACGATTGGCAGGCGGGAATGAATCCGGAGTCGACGGATGTGCGGAATAGCTGCGACACGATCGAAAAATTGCTGTAATCGCCGGTCCGACAGAATCAGCGGATCGCCTCCACTAAGAATCACCTCGCTGAGCGTATCGTCCTCGGCGATGGCATCGAATGCCGGGTCCCAATCCTCAAACCGCCCCGGTTCAGTGTCGTACGGATAGTGCCTTCGAAAGCAGTATCGACAGTTGATGGCACAGGTCCCAGTGGTGATGAGTAAGGCTCGCCCCTTGTATTTTTGCAGCAGTCCCGGAGCCAGCCGAGCCGCCGCATCGCCGACTGCATCCTTCACCAACGGCTGATCGCGAAACGAGTCGTCCCCCACCTCCTCATCGAGTGGCAGCACCTGGCGCAACAATGGGTCGTCTGGATTCCCGCGCGTCATGCGGGCCAGATAACTTTCCGGGACCAGACACCCAAACTCCTTCGCCCCGCGCCTTGCCGAAGCGAGGAACTCGACTGACAGGTCGAGACGACGGATCAAATCGGCAGGATCACGTATGGCCTTGGCGAGTGATCGCACCCAAGCTGCCGTCGACTCTCGCACGTCAATCAAATTCAAAAATGGGGCTTCCTCCCCGAGGGAATCTGCGATTGGTAATGTCTGATCGCCAGTTTCGCTGACAGCCTCCAGCAATTCGAGGGACGAATCCTGTTTGAGTGTGGGTTGCACGATTTGCCGTCCGCCTGTCATTTGCTATCCTTCCGCCCACTCAGTGAGAACCTCGGAGGAGTCGAGATTCCGCTGGCAGATTGCCCCTTTGCGAACCCTGAGACCGAACCGATGCCAAACATTAACGCAGGAGACTTCCGTAAGGGAGTCAAAATCATCATCGATGCCCAACCTTACGAAATGCTGGAGTGCAATTTCGTGAAGCCTGGGAAAGGCCAAGCTCTGTACAAGACCAGGGTTCGCAACCTGTTGACCGGGGTCAGCCTGGACATCACCTATCGCAGCGGTGACAGCCTCGAATCGGCCGACATTCGTAATGCCGACGGTCTCTACTCCTACTTCGACGGCACCGACTTCATCTTCATGGACAACGAAAGCTTCGAGCAAGTCTCGCTGGCCAGCAGTGTCTGTGCTGACCAGATGAAGTACATCAAAGAAGGGACCGAGTGTACCCTGATGTACTGGAACGATCAGGTCATCGGCATTACCCCCCCGAAAAACGTGATTCTCGAAATCACGTACACCGAACCTGCCGCCCGGGGGAACACAGCGACCAACGTCTCGAAGCCCGCAACTGTTGAAACCGGTGCGGAAATCATGGTCCCTGCCTTCATCACCACGGGAGAAAAGGTCAAGATTGCCGCGGAAACCGGGGAATATCTCGGCCGAGCCTGACGCTCGTCCTGTTTGCCAAGTTTGAGTTCAAACGTCCCCTCAATCGAAAAGCGATTCATGTTTCGTAGAATCGTGAGCCGAGCGGCGATGACTGCGGGTAACAGAAATCGCCAAGTATTGGATACCTGTAAACGGGGAAATCGCAATACCGCTCACAACGTGAACGGTATTGCGATTAGTTGACGGTCTTTTGGAACCGGGGGGGAACTCGTTATTCGGGTAACTCTTGCCCCCGAGTCTCTGGGGCGAAGAGGAGCAGGATGAACGCCCCCGCAAAGAGCAGGCAAAGCCATGCGGCTGCGTCATCTGGAGAATATGCCCAGCCACCTTTGTCGGCTCCCTTCAGCATCACCCCCTTGAGAATAAGAATCGGAGCCGCGAGGATGCGACCGGCATTGAAGCAGAACCCCGCCCCTGTGCCACGGATACGAGTTGGGAACAACTCGGGGAAATAAATCGCGTAGCCTGCGTGCATCCCGAGGGTCAAAAAGCCGAATACTGGCAACAGGACAGCCAGCGTATTCGTCGAGAACGGCTGCGTGAAGACGACGAGCGAAATCGCCAACGCCCCGATGTGATAGAGCAGAAACGTTCCTCGTCGCCCAATCCACTCGGACAGCGGACCGAAGCAGATCAGGCCGAGTCCGCCACCGGAGGTGACGAGAAACATCCCCAGCGAGTCCCAGCGATTGATCGACGCTTTGAACGGAGCGAGTGCCTCTGTCCTTACAGTTTTTGAGGCGGTCATTTCTACCCCAGCCTGTTGAAGATACTCTCTCTCAACGGTTCGCATCAGACGGTCTTTCCCGTTGACGTGCGCACCCCAGAACGTTGCCAAACCGACCGCAGCCAGCCCGACACCGACGATCGTCCGCCGCAGAAATGTCGGCGAGAAGAGTTCCATCAGTCGTCCGACACGTTTCCCCGAGCCGTCGTCCGACGATTGCTTCGCCTGTTGCCAGCTCTCTGGTTCCTTCAAACTGGCCCGAACCCAAATCGTCAGCAATGCAGGAAGAACTCCGACGAGATAGCAGAGTCGCCATGGGATCGTGGTGAGTTGGGGATCGCCAAACCAGCCAGTGTCGACAAAGATCGATTTCGCAAACACTCCAAGGTATGTTCCGAGCACGCTGCTGGCATGGAAGATACCCAATGACCACGCGCGGGCTCGTTGCGGGAAGACTTCCGCCACCATCGCACTGGCGACCGCCCACTCCCCGCCGACCCCCATCGCCACCAGAAATCGTAACGCGGCCATCTGCCACATGGTCTGGGCGAAGGCGGACAGGCAGGTGAAGGCCGAATAGACCAGTATCGTCAATACCATCGTCTTCTTGCGGCCGATTCGATCGCTCAACGTGCCGAAGAAAATGCCCCCGAGCGATCCCCCCAGCAAGAACGCTGCGAGAGTGTAGTTGTCATATCGCTCGGCGATTGACTTGATCTCTTCGACCGTGGCGGTCGGAAACTCTGCGGCGACCAGAGACGGAGTGGCAACGTTCTTTGTTGCGATAAAAATCTGACCCTCGAAGATGTCGAACACCCAACCGAGAGAGGCAATCACCAGAACGATCCACTGGTAACGAGTGACCCCGCGATACCACGGGCCAGATGCGTCGAGTGATTCGGCCTCATTCTCGCGGCTCATCGATGTCCCCTCAAGACGTCAGTGCGTCGTTCTTGTAGGTGTAATGTCTGAATTACTGCGCCAACTGATGTTCGCCCTTCGCAAAGTCATCATGGCAAGCATTGCATTTCCGAACCAACGCCTCCCAGTGGGGACGAGCGGCAGCGTGATCGCGGGCTTTGGTCGCCTTGTACAGCTCGGCCCCGGTCGAACGAATGGCGATGGCGTGCTCGTCCCACAGCTTGCGATTCTCTTTCGGACCACGCGACAACAACAAGTTCCCCCCCTCCGCAAGTAGCAGGGCATCCGACTTTACTCCGCGCCATGCGGCTCGATTGTCAGAAGCGATTGGAGTTGCCATAGCGACCCTCAAGCGTTTGTAAGGCTCCTCGAACGCATACTCCATGATCTCGTGCATGCTGGTCTCGACAGGAACCACCTGCGGAGTCGCTGCTCCCTCAGCGGGCTCGACTGGTTTTGGTTCATCAGCAGCCGGAGCACTTTGAGTGAACGGAACGATGACCCCCGTCAACAGGACGAGAACCACCAACGCCAAACCAACACTTCGATAAGGACTTCGCATCACTTCCGTTCCCCAAGAAAGACTCGTTGAATCCAAGACTCCTGCAATCTTGAAACCGTTAAACATCACAGAGGGTGACCGCCTCATTCAAACCGGCCCAGACGTCGCGAGTCGGAATGAACTCCTGGCCGACGTAGCCGGTGTAGCCCACGTCAAGCAGAGCCTGCATCGTGGCGGGGTAGTTGATCTCTTGCGTCTGATCGAGTTCGGCACGACCCGGATTTCCGGCAGTGTGGATGTGCCCGAGATATTCTTTATGCTGCTTGATGCGGCGGATGACGTCGCCGTTCATGATCTGCACATGGTAGATATCGAACAACAGTTTCATGTTCTTCGAGCCCACTCTTTTGCAGATGTCGATGCAGTATTCGGTATCGTTCCCCTGATAGCCGGGGTGCCCTTTCATCGGGTGCGTATCATCCCTTGTGTTGAGCATTTCCAGGCAGATGGTGACTCCCGCCTTCTCGGCGGCGGGCATCAGCGACTTGAAAAACTCAACACAGTTGTCGGCCCCTTCTTCGCGGGAGATGCCATCGGCCATCCCGGTAAACGAGATCAGGCTTTTCACTCCAAACTCCTGGCACTGGCCGATGCGCTCGGTCAGTTTCGCTCGAACTTCGTCCCAGTTCTTACGATGATTCGGGCCGACTTTGAAGCCGTGACTCCCAGAGATGGCACAGGTCAGCCCGTGTTTCTTGAGTGTGGGCCAATCGGTCGGGTCACAAAGTTCGATGCTTTGACACCCCAGCTTGACAGCCGCTTCACAGAGGGCATCAAACGAGTCGAAGTGCGGACGATAACACCAGTGAACGAGCGACTGCTTAATGTTCCCTTTGCGAGCCTTCGGAGTCGCATCGGCGACATCGCCATCCGCCGCATGCAGGATGGGTGACGCCGCAACGGCCCCCATCGCGACCCCCGCCGCCGCCTTCAGCCAACCGCGTCGATCGACCCCAGTTGGAGGGATTGCCCCCATCGAGACGCTAAGAGTGTCGTTGTCATTCGCCTTGGGAAGCTCGAAAGAGGACATGATCGGATGCTCGCAAGAGGGGCGGGGAGGAGAACAAACCGGGACTCGTGAGATCGCAATGGTCCCCACCTTGCAAAGGTGGGGCTTTGAGATTCTTGAATCGCGGCAACGCCTAAATCGTCACTTCACTTTGATGAGTTCGACCTCAAAGAGTAACGTGGCATTCGCCGGGATGACGCCGGGGATGCCGCGGGAACCGTAGGCCAAGTCGCCGGGAATTTCTAACTCGATCTTCCCCCCTTCGCCGATGAGTTGCAGTCCCTCCGTCCAACCAGCAATCACACCACTCAGTGGAAACGACGTCGGCTCTTTCCGCTTGTACGAGCTGTCGAACTCCTGCCCACTTGTCAGTGTGCCGCGATAGTGACAGGTGACGGTATCTTTGGCGGTCGGCTTCTTTCCATTCCCTTCGCGGACGATGCGGTACTTGAGGCCCGACTTCGTCGTTACTTGCCCGACCGCAAACGCTTCGTGGTCCGGGTTCCCCCCCGACTTCAGAAATGCGACCAAGTCCAAGATTTCGTCCTTCGTGAGCCGATCGATCAGACCGTCTGGCATCATCGAAGTCGTCGCAGCTTGCATCAGTTCAACCTCCGTGCGCTTCACAGTCGTAATATTTCCGGGTTCAAGCATGTTGGTCATCACCATCATGTTGTCCCCATTCAGGTTAATGACGCGACCGACCACTTGCTTTCCATCGTTGAGGACGAACTGAGTCATCTCGTATTGATCCGAGATCACCTTGCTCGGTTCGACCATCGACTCCAGCAGGTTCTTGTGATTGAAGCGTCCCCCAACCCCAGTCAGGTCTGGGCCGACAGAACCCCCTTCACCACGTACACGATGGCACTTGAAACAGGCAGCCGCACCGAACATCTTGCGGCCGTTCTCGAAGTCGCGACCATGCAGGTCAGCATCGAGAATCGGGAGCAACTCATCGACGGTGTACTTCTTGACGATGGGTCGGGCGGCATAGTCTGCGGTGGGGTCGATGGGGACAATCTTCGCGTCAAGAATCGTTTTAAGGCGAGCGACTTCGTCTTTTGGCAAGTTGGCGATGGCCTCCTTCCGGATATTGTCGAGGAACCCGCCAAACGACATCCCCCCTCGTTGAGCCGCTGCCGCGTTGAACCACTCGAAGTACGCAGTCCGAACCTCAGGGCTCCATGTCTCCTTCAGGTCTTTGAGGGTCAAAGCGAAATGAATCTGATCCTCCTGTGTCGGTGCGGTCGTTAGAGCATGAACCGTCCGAGCCGCTATGCTCGGGGCCTCTAAGTACACTAACAACTGCGAGAGTTCGCGATTGATCTTGCGATTCTTTGCAGGGAACAGCGAGTCGAACTTCTTCGTCACCAACATCCGGGACGCTTCGCTCCCTTTGCCGAGTCGAATGAAGACGAGCGAGTAAGCCCGAATCAGATCGAGTCGCTGGGAGTCATCGAGTGTGGCCCAATCGATGCGGTTGAGGGACTCGATCGCGGCGGCATGATCGGTTTCCTTTCCATGACGTGCCAACGCGATGATCGCTTGAATCGCAGCATTCGTGTCAACCTCGGCAGCCGCCACTTGCCGCCAAGTGTCGACGGGCTGATGTTCGAGCGCGACGCGTGCGGCATAGCGAATCGAACGGTCTTTATGGGAAAGCTGCGGCCAGATGGTCGCCAAGTCCGCCGGTTCGCCCACATGATGCAGCGACTCGAGTTGATGCCGGACCTCACGGTCGGCAGCACCCGCATCGACAAGGGTCTCTGCGGGTGCGGTCGACTCTTCGCCAGCGTAAGTCACGCGGTAGAGTCCCGACTGAGTCTCGCGACCCCCGATGGTGATGTACATCGCACCATCGGGATGCACCACCATGTCGGTCACTGGGAACGGTTGAGCCGTCAAGAACTTCTCGGCTTCACCGGTATAAGTGGAACCATCGGGTGTCATGTGAACGGCGTAGACGGTCCCATAACTCCAGTCGGCGATGAAAAGGGCTCGCTGATACTTCGCGGGGAACTTCGCCCCGGTGCCGAAGACGATGCCAGTGGGCGAACCGTTGCCGATGTCGACGACCGAGCCGCGACTGTCAGGATAGTATTCTGGCCACTTGCCGGTGCCGCTTCGCCAGCCAAACTCGCTCCCACTGGTGACATGGTTGACGCGGGTTGGACGATACCACGGGGTGCCAATGTCCCATTCCATATCGGCATCATAGGTGAAGAGTTCGCCCGCAGAATTGAACGCAATGTCGTATTCGTTGCGGAAACCGATGGCGAACAAATCGAATGATTTGCCATCTTTGTCGGTCCGGGCAATCCATCCGCCGGGGGCCATCCGCCCCTTGGCATGACCACGAGCATCCCACATACGGGAGATCAGGAAGTCTTCGTCCCAAACTCGAGGAACGACCGACGTTTCGGGGTTCGGAATCTCCGTATGATTCCCTGCACAGATGTAAATCGATTGACCATCCGGGCTGAGGAGCAGGCCATGCGGACCATGTTCGCTGCTCCCTTTGAACTCACGCAAGGTTTCGAGTTTGTCGAACTGGTCGTCCCCGTCGCTGTCCGAGACGCGGTACAGTCCCGACTTAAAACCGGGCAATCCGGCCTTCTCGGGTCGGTTGGAATTCACCGAGACATACAACGCATCAAAGGCATACAGCAGACCTTGAGCCATGCCGACTTCGACGGCAATCGGCTCGACCTTGATCTCGCCCGTCGCTTTGCCATCAGCCCCTCGCTCCGGCAGCGTAAGACGGAACAGCTTGCCGTACTGATCGCACGTGATGAGACGCCCCTTGTTATCGACGCAGAGGCTGACCCACGAGCCTTGCTGTTCGCCGGGGACCGAGTAGAGCAGCTCGACCTCGAAGCCGGGGAGATGATGGATGCGGTCGACCGGCGTCGCCCCCACTTCCGCTCGTGCCGTTGTTGCCGAAAGCAACCCCATGACCAGTGCAGCTAGTAAACCGACGCGAAGCATATCAGGTTCCAATCCTAGTGAGAGTGGTTTGATCGTATGTCCTATGAGAACTGAATTGTGTGCCAGTTGTTGTGTGTGATTGTTATGACGCCTGACGCCCGACTCACCCCGCTCTTCGTGTGCGCGGATTCCTTGTGTTGCGAGACTGGTGATGCCCCACAGATCAAAGTGATCCGAGACCGTGGGGAGACTGACGCGTCATACCGATGCGTCCTCATCGCCCCCCGTGCTCTTTACTCTCCCGCAGGAGCCGACATTGCTACCGCACAGGCGTATTCACGATTGAGTCTTGCAATGTGCGAGACAGAAATCTTCGCGGGGCATGCCGCCTCGCACTCCGATGTGTTCGTGCAACTTCCAAATCCTTCTGAGTCGTGCGTCTCAATCATCTTGAGCACACGAGTCGCC
>JAWKTT010000012.1:0-148633 GCA_041398965.1 Planctomycetaceae bacterium
GCAGTGGGAACTGGTCCCTCAATCTCAATGGCAACCCACTGTTACCTGAAGGAGTGTATTCGGTCTCGGCGACCGCAGGAGATCTGGCCGGGAACAGTGTGACCGATGTCACCTCGAATGAAGTCGAAGTCGACATCACCGATCCGGATGCACCAACCGTCAACTTCCTGACAACCAACGATCAGACTCCCACCCTCACCGGCACCTGGGATGAAACCACCGCAACCATCCTCACGGTCGAGGTCAATGGGAACACGTTCACTCTCGACTTGAACGACCCACTCGGAAGCAGCCCACAACTCTCGACGGATGGGAGTGGCAATTGGACCCTGAATCTTGACGGTACGCCGATTCTCCCGGAAGCGATCTATGCCGTCACCGCGACCAACACAGACCTCGCCGGGAATGATGCCACCGATCCATCCATCAATGAGCTGACCATCGACATCACTCGACCAGCTCCTCCCACGATCACGACGCCGATCGAGGGGGACAACCTCATCAACGCCGTCGAAGATGACGACGTCCTCGTCACCGGAACAGCAGAACCGCTCTCGACGTTGACCCTCACCATCGACGACGGAAACAACCCGCCGGTCGTTGTCACAGTGACGACCGATGGTGCAGGAAACTGGACCTTGCTCGGAAGTGAAGTCGACCTGTCGTCGCTCGACGACGGCCCTCTGTCGATGATCGCCACAGCAACCGATGCCGCCGGGAATGTCTCGCTTCCGTCGAATGAGGCCCTCCCGGTCCATGATACGGCGACCGCACCAATCACGATCGATGGTCCGGTTGAAGGAGATGACGTCGTCAACCTGATCGAGTCTCCAGACGTCCTCATCACAGGTACCGCAGAGCCAGGCAGCACCGTCACGGTCACTCTGGATGACGGCAACCCGCTCACTCCTCCCGTCACGGCGACCGTCACGACGGCCCCTGACGGCACTTGGACACTGAGCGGAAACGAAGTCGACATCTCGGGTCTCGATGATGGACCAATCACCATTACGGCCGTCACAGTTGATGCTGCCGGGAACCCTCCAGAATCAGCGACAACATCGGTCACCAAGGACACCACGGCGCCGAACAACCTCGGCATCGATGATCCGACCGAAGGGGACGACTTCTCCAACATCGTCGAGACCCCAGACGTCACCATCACTGGCACGGGAGCGGAGCCAACGTCGACCGTTGTTGTCACCTTAGAAGATCAGAACGGCAACATCCTCGGACCGATAAACGCCACCGTCAACCCCGATGGGACATGGAGTATTCCAGACCAGGACCTCACCGGCCTCGATGACGGCCCGATCACCGTGACCGCGACCGAGACCGATCTCGCCGGAAACGAAGGGACACCGGTCACAGAGTCCTTCATCAAAGACACCACGCCGCCGACAGGTCTCGGCATTGATGACCCCACAGAAATGGATGATATCTCGAACGCCGTCGAGTCGACCGACGTCACGATCACCGGCACCGGAGCGGAGCCAATGTCGACCGTTGTTGTCACGCTCGAAGATCAGAACGGCAACATCCTCGGACCGATAAACGTCACCGTGAACCCTGACGGCACATGGAGTATTCCAGACCAAGACATCACCGGCCTCGTGGACGGCCCCATCACCATCACCGCGACGGAGACCGATGAAGCCGGGAATGAAGGGACCCCGGTCACAGAGTCCTTCATTAAAGACACCACGCCGCCGACCGGTCTTGGCATCGATGACCCCACAGAGTCGGACGACGTCTCAAACGCGACAGAGTCCGCCGACGTCACCATTACGGGGACCGGAGCCGAGCCAGCGTCGACCGTCGTCGTCACGCTAGAAGACCAAAACGGCAACACCCTCGGCCCCATCACCGCCACCGTGAACCCCGATGGGACATGGAGTATTCCAGATCAAGACATCACCGGCCTCGATGACGGTCCCATCACGATCACCGCGACGGAGACCGATGAAGCCGGGAATGAAGGGACACCGGTCACAGAGTTGTTCACCAAAGACACGACCCCTCCATCGATCGACCCACAGGATTCGGATGCTCTCACCATCACGTCGCCGATTGCCGGGGCAGACAACACAGCCAACGATGCAGAAGACAATCAAGTCTTGATCGAAGGGACCGCAGAAGCCCTGTCGGTGATTGACATTGAAATTGAAGATGGTTCCGGGAACATCGTCACCGCACAAGTGATGACCGATGGGAGCGGGAACTGGTCGTTGCTCGGGCAAGAAGTCGACCTCAGCGGCCTCGACCAGGGGACTCTCACAGTCTCCGCAACCGCGACCGACACATCGGGCAACACTTCACCTCCGGTCACCACCACCTTCGACCATGACTCGATCATCAGCGTCACCATCACCGGTCCCATCGAAGGGGACGATTCGCTGAGCGATGCCGAAGATGACGATGTTCTCGTCGTCGGCACGACAGATCCACATGCCACAGTTGACGTCACGTTCTCGGATGGCAACGGGAACATTCTGACCATCACCGTCACAGCCGACGGGAGTGGGAATTGGACTCTGCTTGGAAACGAGGCGGACCTGAGCGGTTTCGATCAGGGAACCATCACGGTCACGGCGTTTGCCGAAGACCCGTTCGGCAACACAGCCACGACATCAACTTCGGTTGTGCATGACTCCGTTCATCCCGCCATGCCAACCGTCAACACGCTCATCACAAACGATCAGACCCCCACCCTGACCGGGACATGGGACGAAGTCGGTGCGAACCTGCTCGAAGTGACCGTCAACGGCGTGACCTACACGCTCGACCAAAACCACCCGCTCAACAGCGACCCACAACTGACGACCGACGGCAGCGGAAACTGGACCCTCAACCTCAATGGCACGCCACTGCTGGCCGAAGGGGTGTATGAAGTTTCCGTGACGAACTCAGACGATGTTGGGAACGACTCCAGCGACATCACGACGGCGGAACTCGAAGTCGACATCACCAACCCCGCAACGCCAACCGCCAACAATCTCATCACCAACCAGGTCAAACCGACCATCAACGGGACATGGGATGAAGCGACTGCGTCTCTGCTGACCGTGCAGGTGAATGGCGTTGTCTACACGCTCGACCTCAACAACCCGCTCGGCAGCAGTCCCGAACTCTCTTCCGATGGGAATGGAAACTGGACTCTCGACTTCAGCGTCGGGCCGGTCGCGTTGCCGCCGGGAGGTTACAACGTCATCGTCACCAACCGTGACGATGCCGGAAACTCGCGAGGAGACGTCACCGTCGGCGAACTCGTCATTGATGTCACCGACCCTCTCGCAGCAACCGATCCTCCGAACCTCACCGACCCCACCGACACCGGCCTCGACAACGCCGACGACCTCACCTTCAACACCACCCCCACCTTCGACGGTGATGGAGGCGAACCCGGTTCGACGGCAACGATCTACGCGCAGCCGACCGATGCCAACGGCGTCCCAACCGGCCCCCCCATCGCCATCGGTACCGCCACCGTCAACCCGGATGGTACCTACGAAGTCCCCACAAATCCGGGGAATCCACTCCCTGAAGGCTTCTATGCCATGACGGTCACCTTCACCGATGTCGCCGGAAATGAAAGCGATCCATCACCCAGGTTGCTCATCGAAGTCGACACCACCGCTCCGACCGGCCTTCTGATCGATGACCCGACCGAAGGGGACGACTTCGTCAACATTGTCGAGACCCCCGTAACCACCATCACCGGAACTGGCGTCGAGCCAACGTCGACAGTCGCCGTCACGTTGGAAGACCAAAACGGCAACACGCTCGGACCAATTCAAGCAGTCGTGCATCCCGATGGCACATGGACCCTGCCCGATCAAGACATCACCTCATTGGCGGATGGACCGATCTCCATCACCGCCGTCGAGACCGATGCCGCCGGGAACGTCGGCCCCACAGCAACCGAAGAGTTCGAGAAGGACACCATCGCCCCAACAGGTCTCGCCATTAACGGACCGGTCGAAGGGGATGACATTGCCAACATCGTCGAGACCCCGGATGTCTCGATCACCGGTACCGGAGCAGAGCCAACCTCGACCGTGGCTGTCACTCTGACGGATGATGACGGCAACACCGTCGGCCCGATTGCTGCGACCGTCAACCCCGACGGCACATGGAGTATCCCAGACCAGGATCTGACGTCACTCATCGATGGACCGATCACGGTCACTGCCATCGAAACAGATGAAGCTGGGAATCCCGGTAATCCCGTCGTCGCCAACTTCGTCAAAGACACCACCGCGCCGAATCAACTCGCGATCGACTCGCCGGTTGAAGGGGACGACTTCGCGAACATCGTCGAGACCCCAGACGTCACGATCACTGGCACGGGAGCGGAGCCAACGTCGATCGTTGTTGTCACCTTAGAAGATCAGAACGGCAACATCCTCGGACCGATCAACGCCACCGTGAACCCCGATGGGACATGGAGTATTCCAGACCAGGACATCACCGGACTCGATGACGGCCCCATCACCATCACCGCGACGGAGACCGATGAAGCTGGGAATGAAGGAGCCCCGGTGACCGGTTCGTTTGTTAAAGATGCGACCCCTCCCACAGGCCTCGTCATTGACGGAGATGGTCCGCAAACGATTGAGGGAGACCAGGTCATCAACGCGGCTGAAGCACTCGATGTCACGATTACGGGGACGGGCGTCGAACCGACTTCAACGGTCGAAGTCACCATCACCGATGGCGAAGGGAACACCGTCGGACCGATTGCTGCGACCGTCAACCCAGACGGTACCTGGTCGATTCCGGATCAAGACTTCACCGGTCTCGTCGATGGACCGTTGACAGTTTCGGCTGTCGAGACCGATAACGCCGGAAACGTGGCCGACCCGGTCGAGTCAATCTTGACCAAAGACACCGTCCCGCCAAATCCTCCCCCAGTCGACGAACCTCTCGATATGACTGACGAGACCGACAGTGGCGAAGACAATCAGGACAACTTGACGAGCAATACGACACCGACGTTTACCGGCACAGGGGGCGAACCGGGTGGGACTGCGACGCTCTACATCACCCCCACCGATGACGAAGGGAACCCGACCGGTCCTCCCGTCTCCTCGGGGACTGTCATCGTCAATCCCGATGGAAGCTATACCATCACCCCGAACGACGAGTTGCCGGACGGAAATTACATCGCCAACGTCACCTTCACCGACCTCGCCGGGAACGAATCGACCTTTGGACCCGACCTCCCATTCGAGATCGACACCATTCCCCCCGTCACCCCAGAAGCTCCCGATCTGGTCGATGCCAGCGACAGTGGCGACTCGGCACACGATGACATCACCAACGACAATACCCCGACCTTTACGGGCACAGGAGCACCCGGCGATACCGTCACCCTCTTCATGCAACCGGTCGACGAGAATGGGAACCCGACTGGTCCCTCCGTCGTCGTGGGGACTGCCATTGTTGACCCAGACGGCACTTACACCGCCACATCGACGACCGTGCTCTCCGATGGGAACTACCTCACGACGGTTCAGTTTACCGACCCTGATGGAAACGAAAGCCTCATTTCGCCTCCACTCGCCATCACGATCGACACTCTTTCACCCGACATGCCCGATGTGACCGAGACCCTGCCGAGAACACTCAGCGGAACCGGCGAACCAGGGAGCACCGTCACCATCACCGACGTGCAGGGGAACCCAATGATAGACCCGCAGGGGAACCCGGTCCAAGCCGTCGTAGCCCCCAACGGGACATGGGTCATCGCCAACATCGGTCACAACATTCCTTCCGGAAGTTCTGTGCAGGTTCACGTCACCGATGCCGCCGGGAACACAACTTCCATGATGCAGCGAGTCGACTACTTCGGGTTCGATAGTCTGAATAATCTCAACCCACTCACCTTCCAGGGACCACACGCGATCTTCAGTCGTTCGGGAGGAAACACCGAACCGCTGATCTCGGCCCAGATGGTATCGTTCAACGCGAACCCCATCATCAGCGGCTCTGCGACTCCGGGCACGCTCCTCGCCGCCCGAATCTATGATGTTGATGGCTCCTTGATCGATGAAGTCTTCGTGACAGCCGACCAGGCAGGCAACTGGGTCGCCCAGTTCACCGGCCAGAGTCAAAGCCAGTCACCCAGAATCGTCATCGAGCACATCGGTTCCGCCGCAGTCCCCCTGGGCCAAGCCGCCCTCACCCTCTCCGCCAGAACCTACAGCCAACTCCAATTCGCCACCATCGGCTCCAGCGACCTCTCCATCGAAGGAATCCTCAACGGCACCGCTGGTAACGCTTTGCAACAAAACCACCAAAGCAACCTCAATCCCCTTCGATTCCTCTAACCGTTCGGCACGAATCATTCGACGACGGTTGAATCACATCTCTCCCTCTCCCCCACTGTCGATGCCCCTATGTTAAAGGCCATTCCAGTGGAGGAGAGGGCCGGGGTGAGGGGGATTCCGGAGTTTGTCGCCTTTCGCTCCGCGAAAGCAGCGCCCATTTCGCGGAGCGAAAGGGGACTATGGTTGCGTTCACAAGCCGTGTGAGGTATCCACTTCGCAAGACGACCGCATGAGCGTCCACCGCTCCCCCCTCATCCCAACCTTCTCCCCCGTTAGCGCGCTTTCTGAAGTCGTACGTCGACCACGGGGGAGAAGGAGCCACGGGTCGGCTGCGCCTCCGCAATCTCTGTGCTAAACAGGATTGCGTAAAGGCAGAATCGAGGGGCAGGTCGTTGGTGGCAGGTGGCATCTCAGACAGAGTGAGACTCCGTCATGAGCGAAAGAGGAAACTCGACAAGCAAGGCGGTTGTGTTGTCGCGGGAGCCTTCTTTAAGGGCGGCTTGGACGAGTCGAGGGGCTGGGAGTTGGGTTTGTTGTTGGTCGTCGGGTTCACGGTAAAGGTCGTTGAGGGCGCGGTCCCACAGGCCGTCGGTGATGCCGTCGGTGCAGAGGAGCAGGCTGTCTCCTGGTTGGCACGATATCTCGCCAACCTGCGGGTTGACGTAGCGGTTGCCCGAGCCGAGCGATTGGGAGAGGACGTTTTTACGAGGATGATTGCGTGCCTCTCGTTCATTCAGTTGTCCCTGCCGACGCAGCCAGCCGACGTGTGTGTGGTCTTCGGTGATCTGTCGAATCCCGCCGGTACGAGGTAGCAGATAGATGCGACTGTCCCCGATGTGTCCGAAGAAGACGCGCCCATCGACGACCCAGATTAGGCTGAGAGTGGCCCCCATGTTCTTCCCTTCGTCATAGCTTTCGCCGAGGAGGGTGAGTTGTCGATGGATGCCGTCGAACAGGTCGTCGAGGCAATCGAAGAGTCCCGAGACGTTATGTTTTCCGGCGAGAGAGTAGCGTCGTGGCAAGAGGCGGGTGATGTTGTCGAGCGCGAACTTGCTGGCGAATTCTCCAGAACGTTCGCCCCCCATCCCATCACTGACGGCAAAGACGAAGTCGAAGTCCTCTGTCGGCACCTCGCCAGACTTCGCCAGATAGGTAAAGTCCCACTGGTTGAAGGCGACGGTCAGGAAGGCATCTTCGTTGTTGGACCGAAAGCCCCCACACTCGGTGCAGCCGGACCAGCGGAGTCGTCCGTTATGACAAGCCGGCGAGTTGCTGGTGGCAGGGAGGGGAGATTCCCCTGCGAGAGCTGCGTCGGGTTCGAGAATGGTGGCGAACTCGAAGTCGATGACACAGAACCGACCATCACTGCGGCGATAGGTGATATTTCGCAGATAAGGGTCGTCATGTCGCACGCCGAACTTTTCGAGATCGGCAAACAGTTCCCGCATCCGCTCATCGCTCAGCTGCTGAACCATCGGGCCGCAGTTCGAGGTGATGAGTTCGAGGGTCTCCCGGTCGTAGCCCAGTACGCGGGGGACGAAGTCGCAGCCACGTCGTTCGAGGTATTGCAGCACCCTCAGTTCGTTGTCGAAACGCTCCTGTGCATTGGCAGCCCGGAAAAACTTATGCACGGTTCCGTCGTAGCCAATTTTCACCAAGGCTCGCGGAGTGTTTTTTGCTTCTTGCATCGAGAGTTCGTCGACAGGAGGAGATTCGAAGACGAGAACGCCACCGCGGTTTCCCACAGTGGCGTCTCAGTGTAACGAAACAGTCTTCCGTCGTCGAAACGATTCCCTGGCGAATCAGAAGCAACCATCGCGCGCTGACCGCTTTGGGCGACCTCTTTGTCGCTCAAGGGACGTTATTCAACGGGAGAGTTACTTGACCGTTTGAATCGTCTTCACGATTCGCGAGATGATCTGGTACGGATCAGCCTGCGAGTTAGGACGACGATCTTCCAGGTATCCGCGGTAGGCATCGTTCTTGACGAACGAATGGGGGATACGAATGGATGCACCACGGTTGGCCACGCCGTAGTTGAACTTGTCGATCGACTGGGTTTCGTGGAGTCCGGTCAGACGGAGATGATTGTCTGGGCCGTATGCTGCAATGTGCTCGTCCTTGTACTTGTCGAACGCGGCCATGAGCTTCTCGAAGTAATCCTTTCCGCCGGTTTCGCGGAGGGTTTTGGTCGAGAAGTTGGTGTGCATCCCCGAGCCGTTCCAGTCGCCACGGATGGGCTTGCAGTGCCACTCGATGTCGACTTCGTACTGTTCGCACAGTCGGCTGAGCATATACCGAGAAATCCACATGTCGTCGCCGATCTTTTTGCCCCCCTTGGCGAAGATCTGGAATTCCCACTGACCCTTAGCCACCTCGGCATTGATCCCTTCCAGGGCGATCCCGGCATCAAGGACCATGTCGATATGCTCTTCGACAATCTGCCGAGCGATCGGGCCGACGTTTTTGTGGCCGACGCTGGTGTAGTACGGACCTTGTGGTGCGGGGTAGCCCTGTTCGGGGAAGCCGAGCGGGCGACCGTCCTGATACATGAAATACTCCTGCTCGAGGCCGACCCACAATTCGTCATCGTTCTCGTCGATGGTGGATCGGGTGTTGGAGGGGTGTGGCGTCCCGTCGGGAAGCAACACTTCGCACATCACCAGGAAAGCGTTTTTGCGGGTGCTATCGGGATACAGAGCGACCGGCTGCAACAGACAGTCGGAGTAATGCCCTTCCGCCTGTTGGGTCGAGCTTCCATCGAAGCCCCACATGTCGAGGTCTGCGACCGACGACGGCTCTTTGTTGACGATCTTGGTCTTGCTCCGGAGGTTTGGAACCGGGGTGTAACCATCCAGCCAGACATACTCCAATTTGTACTTCCCAGAACTCATCTCGACTCACTCCAGATTTCTTTGACCATGTTGGCGAGGCGACTGCATGGATTGACCCACCGCAGGAGCCCCCTGATCACCTCAGAGCCTGCTCCTACATCAAGTCAATGGCCGAAACAGCCATTTATTTCGTTGAGTTTGGGTTGATCGATCTGCCGAAGCCTGACCTGCTGGACAGCCTTCAATTTCCTGCCGACTTGATCGATCGCGGTCCATCTCGAGGACCCGACTCAACCTGACGAAACGGACAACGTGCCCGTTTCGACAGCATCGATGCACAATCCTTGTGCGTAAGCTGCTTCGGCAGACAGAGCTAAAATGACATAACTCTTTTTGCCAAAGAGGCTTGCCACTCCTGCGGCAAATCTCGTGAGGACTGTTACTGCAAATCTCGCGCCGCCACGTCAGACAGTCGTCGAATCTTGCTCCACGTCCTGCGCGCCAACATACTCACGTCAGCCCCGGAACGCCAGCGAGTCGCCCACTGTGATCTCCATTCGATCATGAAATCCAGACAACGAGGAAGTCGTTTGGGATGGTGACTCCGACCAGCATCAATCCGAAAGGGTTTCGGGGAGACTCTTCTGGGACGAATCGTTGGGGTCGGCATCCTTTGCCCATGAACCCCACTCCGGGGGAAGACTTCGGATGTGGACATCTTGCTGAGGAAACGGAATCTCGATCCCAGCAGCACGAAGTTCGCGCAGGATCGCCGAGTTGAGATCGCTCTGGACTGGGAGTCGTGACTCGACATCGGCCACAAAGGCGCGCAACTTAAACACCAGGCCGCTTGACCCGAGAGACTCAAAGAAGGCGACCGGTGGTGGATCGTTCATGACCTTCGGGTGTTCGATGGCCAGGCGAGTCGCCAATTCCATCACCTGTTCTGGGTTCGATTGATAGCTCGCCTCAAACAAAATCACGAGCCTCGTCATCGAATCGGTCAAGGTCCAGTTCAACAGTTTGTTGGTAATGAATTCTTTGTTGGGGACCACCAGTTCCTTGCGGTCCCAGTCGGCAATGGTCGTTGACCGCATCCGAATTCGACTGACGATACCGGTCACTCCGTCGATGGTGACCACGTCCCCCACGCGAACAGGCTGCTCGAACAGGATGATCAGCCCGGAGACAAAGTTTGCGAAGATTTCCTGCAATCCAAAAGCAAGCCCGAACGTCAACGCGGCTGCCAGCCACTGCACGCTCGACCAGGACAGACCGAGCATATTCCCTACGACCAACACGCCGATGAGTACGATGAGATATCGTGTGAGCGCTGTAATCGCGTATTTTACTGAGTGGTCGATGGGGAGTTGTTGAAGTAGCGTCATGTCGAGCAACGCGGGAAAGTTGCGTGTCGCTGCAAAGACGAGCCACGCAACCACGACGGCACGCAACAGGTCCGACAGTGTCACCGAATGCGGGACGACCGAGACGAGTTCTCCGTCTGCCGTGGTGCTGATAATCGGTAAAGGCTGACCACTGCCATTCCCCGACGTACTGCCGCTCCCGGTCGATGTTGGCGTCCCAGAGACCGTTTCATACGTGGTCCAGATTCGTTGCGTGTTGATCTGATTCAACGCGGGTAAGACATCCCCCCAGATGTACCAGCAGCCCGCCAATCCCAGAATGGCGACCAGAGTGTTCACCAGTTGCAAAGACTGCGAGTTGAGATTGGACAGGCTGATAAAGGGCTTCGAGACGTCGAAGGCGGGAGTCGAGTCGCTGTCCCGGGGGGCATCGGCCACCAACTGGCGTCGTTCGCGTGCTTGCTCGATGGCCAGTCGACGTCGCTTCAGCGTCAACGACCGTACGAGTAGAGAGCGGATCAGTAGCGACAACTCAATCAGCACGACTGTCTGTAGAAATCGCACCGCAAGCTCGGTCGCGGTGTAGTAGTACCCATAGAGTGCCAGCCCTGCGAGCAGCACTGGAAGCGAGACGATGCCAAAGCTGATTGGAGTTTGCAGCCGATCGACCCAACTCCCCGCATGCGATCGACACCAGTCGAGTAGCACTCCGGTCGCAGGGTTCGTCAATCGACGCAGTAGCAACGCCAGGAACAGTAGCGCAACGGCAAACGTCAGTCGTTCCCAGTCCTTTCCAATCGCCAGAGACTGATGGGCGCTCAACAGGGCGATCCCGAGCGAGAGTGGAAAACCAAAGAGAATGAGCTGTCGAAGACTTCGCTTCAAGAGGGCGATGGCACGTTCCGTCCATCCCAGATGTGCATCAGCCAGTCCCCCGCTCCGCAAGACTTGCCGCGTGAATTCGAAGAAGGCTCCAATCCAACCCAACATCAGCAGGTTGTCTCCCAGATGCCTCACAAACGATGTCGACTCGACCGCTTCGCGCATTCGCCAGCCGAGAAACAACATGATCACTGGTCGATAGATCGACATTGCCAGTGTGTTGATCGCCACCCGGGCTGTCGGGTGGAAGTCGACGTTCGATTTCTGACGGGCAATCTCGGCATTCGTGGCAATCACCAATCGCTGTCGCTGCCGACCCCATCGCAACACGACGACCACCAGAAATGCGAGCAGATACAACTCGGATCGCAACCAAAGGTCGGTCTTTAAGACCTGATACGTTTCGGTAATCCAATCGGTCCGTCGTAGCCAGGAGAGCGCCGGCAGGTCTTTTGCAAGCTGACTGGGAGTGACCGATTGATGGCTCCGAATCCACAGCACCCGTTCGTTAATCCACTCGATCATCTCTTCGGTCAGTTCCGCTAAGAGAATCTGTTCCCGATCGACCGCATCCAGAGAATCGGTGTAAGCTTGATGAGCCTTAATCGATTCGGTTAACAGTTCCTTACGCTGTAGGAACGCCTGCGTCGCTTCGACGGCTGTGCCACTCTTGACGTCGATTTTCTTCGCCCGCAATTCCTCAAGAAAATCGTCGACAAGTTGTTCCAGGTTGACCAGATTGGCGAGCTGGTCTTCGTAGTCGAGCAGTTGGATGCGGGCGTTCTCGAGAATGTTGCGGCGAGACTCGACCGCATGTCTCATTTCGAGCGGGTCTTTGAGTTTCTCCTTCTGTTGACGCAGTCGCAAACCGAGAGAGGTGCTCCCCTTCGCCTTTCGCTCGCGATCTTGCAGGCTCTCGAAAGACTTGTGCAGCGTCTCATATTGCGACGCGATCTCGGTCACCTTCTGGTCAATCGTTCGCCGTTCTGCGACGACAAACTCTTCATTCTCTACGATCGATCGGTTCTGTTCAAAAAGCGTTTGAGCCGGGGACATGGTTGTTTTGGTTCGATCGAGGTCGATCTCCACCTGATCGAGTCGTTTGGCGACGGCATCCTGTCGCCGGAGTCGTGTCTGTGTGTCCCACGCCTTGACTTCCTTCTCTTTGCGCAGAATTTCTGTTTCGAGCATCTCTCGACGGAGACCCGGCAGTCCGAGCGAGTCCTCGGCGTCCAGCAATGCCAGTTCGTTCGCCTGTAAGACTGGCAACAACTTGAGTCGTTCCTGTGGAGCCAGCAGCGATAGCCGCAAGGCTTGCGTCAACAAGGGCGGTTCTTCCGGGGGAGGGGGTGTCGCCAGTTGGGTCGCAATCGTGGTCAGTCGACGCTCGTTCTCCTGTTGCAACGTCCGAATCGTCTCCCGTCGAGTCGACCGGGACGACATCGCCGTCACGAAGGCGTCTCGTTTGGCTCGTAACTCTCCAAGCAACCGCTGACGTTCTGCCAACTCGGTTTCCAGGCGGGTCAGCGATGTCCCCTCTTCTGGTTCATCGGTTGGTCGTTCGTCCCAATCACGAAGTTGAGACTCGATGTTCGCCTTTTCTGCCGACAACGCCTCTCGTTTGGCGAGCATTGCTGCGGACTCTGCTTCAACGTCCCGTCGTCGGGTGAGCGACTCTTCGGTCTGCTTGATCAAAGTGGCGATCTGCGTTCGGACCTCTTCCGACAAGTCGGTCGCCGCGTCAAGTTCCTCCTTCAACTGCTGCACTTGTTCGGGTGTCACCCCAGTGACAACCGGGACGCTCGTTACCGTCTCAGTTGTGGCTGCACCCCCGCTCCCTTGTGCATAGACTGATTGCGACCCGAACAGCCCGTAACCATTGAGTCCCGCGACATCGGGCGACGCGGGAAACACCCCGTCGCCGAGCAATCCGCCCCCTCCCGCCATCGCGACGAGTAACATCATTCGAAAACAGGCCGCACGAAACACCAGCACACAAACCTCCCTGTCCCTCTCGATGCTCCCGCGTCCCCCACACGGCAAGACCCTCCAGCACATCATCCTCGATGGCATGATGACACAGCCTGCTCACGGAATCCATACCGGAATTTCGCCCAGTCGACATCGAGTGTGATACGCACCTTGCGTCAAGGCAAAAGCGAGGAAACGGTGCAAGCCCGCCGTCGAGTGCGAGAGGCCATCTCGATCGGCATGCAGGCACGTCGATTTCGGGGCGCTTACGCTACCTAAAACAGCATCCCACACTTCGCGTCATCTCCAAATCTGCATGCTGATTGGGGGGCAGGGCGATTGGAATGACCATCGCGAACCTGGTCTTACGGAGGCTTCCTGTGGCCTCGTGCGAAGCTGGCCGTATCGGACGACCCCCTCCTGGCCAGATCCGCTCACTCAGACTTCGCTGCATCAACCTCGGCGGTCGGCTTCTCACCATGGACGATGGCTTGGGCAACTTTCTCCGTTGCAGCCTTTGTCGCGGCTTCGATGACACCTTTCAGAGGGATGGGGGTCCCTCCTTGGCGCTTGCTTTCGTCGGCGGCCTCCATAAAGGCGTAAAGTTCGATGGTTTCGGCATCGGAGACGGGAGCTTCCTTGGTTCTGAAGAACTTCACGATGGAAATCAGCAGGGGGTCGTAACCGGCATACGGGCCAAGCGTGGCGATGCCGGTTTCTCCGTACGCAACCCCGCCATAACCCGATTTCCCGGCGACCAGTCCGCGAAAGGTCCCCACACGGCCCCCCTCCCAGACGCCGGTGACCACCTCAGTTTGCGGAGTCGAGATGCGGGAGACTGTCTCGCACCCAGTCCCCATCACCGTAAACAAGGACTCGCAGCCGTGAATGCCGTACCAGAAAAGGTCAGGGTGCGTTCTCTCGAAAGAGCAGGGGCTGTAGGTGTCGCAGCCGTTGACCTTTCCGATCGATCCCCCCCGCACTTCCTGTGCCCCCTTTAACCAGCGAAGGGAAGACGACGAGAAAAGTGGCACGCCATAATGTTTCGCAGCTAATTGCATCGCGATGCAGTCTTCGAGTGACGCCGCAAATGGCTTGTCGACGAAAACCGGTTTACCAGCTTTTAGAACCTGCAACGCCTGCTCAAAGTGAGGGCGACCATCGTTCGTCTCCAGCAGTACTGCATCGACCTTACCTAAGAGATCATCGATAGATTCTGCGATCTCGATATTCATTTCCTTAAACTGTTCAGTATATCCAGGAATACGATCACTGGATGATTTAATGTCAGCACTTCCGCGAGGATAGGCGACGACGACCCGACATCCTTCCAATCCCTCTTTCGGGGTCTCGGCATTTAACGCTTTGGCAAACGCAATTGAGTGTGAGGTGTCGAGGCCAATAATCCCAATGCGGAGCACCTTAGGTTCGGCAGCGAGGGGAGTGGTCGGAGTGTCGGCGGCGGCAAGAGTCGTTGCGGCCCGTTCGAGCATGGGGGAAATGTCCCAGACCCCGACCGACTTGTCATACGACCCTGTCGCGACAGTTTTTCCATCAGGAGCGACGGCAACACAAGTGACTTTTCCCTGGTGTGCATCAATCGTCCCAAACTCTTCACCATCTTCGATATTCCAGACCTTCACTTCATTTCCCCCTTTCGCTCGGCCGCCGCTGCCACTGATGGCAAGCTTGCCGCCGGGAAGGATCGAGACGCAGTTCGTTGGCCTGGCATGTCCTCCGAAGAAACCTAACGCAGTGCCGGCAGCCGGGTCATAGACGTTCACATGTTCGTCGAGGCTAGTTGATAAGATGAGGTCTCCACTGGGAGTAAATGCGACATCACTCGCCGAGAGCTTGTGTTCCGGGAACTCCTTAACTAATTCGCCACTGGACACATTCCAGAGCTTCACGTAACCCGGCTTTGTTAATCGTGTTTCGTCCCCTTCGGCCGTGACAATCTGCGTTCCATCGGGTGACCAGGCTAATCCATTAACCGAGTAGAGAAACCCCTTGATCGATCCGGTCTCTGTCAGGTCGGCGAGGTTCCAGTAGCGCACCGTCATGTCTTCAGCCGAGGAGGCGAGTTTCCCTTCAGTAGATAATGCTAAGTCGGTGATATATCCCCGTTGCCCTTTGAGTTCTCCAGTCCGTTCCTGCGTCTTGGTGTCCCACACTTCAATGGTTTGATACCCGCCAACGAGCAACGTCGAACCATCGCGAGTAAACAGCAGCGACCGGGCGAAGCCTCCTTTGAGCTTGAGGTCTTTGATAACGGTCTTCTTTTCGACGTCCCAAAGTCGGACGATCTCATAGCTCCCAGCCGCCAGGGTCTTGCCGTCGGGAGAGAACGCGACGGCTGTCACCCAGTTGGGGAAGCTTCCGATTTTGGCGATTGACTTCGCCTTCGGGGTCTCCTGGGGCGGGGCGTCTTTCCCTGGGGTCTCGGCGATATCGGCAACCGTGGGGTTGGCATAGGCGGAGAGAGCAGGGATCGCGATGCCGGCCGACAACAAGGCAAATAGCAGCATCAGCGAGGAGAGTTTGCGGTGTCGGTCGGTGAACAGGGGGGACATCGATTGATGATGCATCGAGAAGTTCCTGCATAAAGAGGACGCGGCGGCTCTCCGGTCGACACAGGATCGACGGGGGATTTCCATCCACAATACCCGGCTCTCTCACTGACGACAACGGAGCCGGTTCGGTGGCATTGAGAAGACCGGGAAAGTATAACCGCCACCGTTCCACTTCCCGCGACCTTGGAGTCTTGCGATGACTGTTCAACTTGAAGCGAATTCTGCTATTGCCAACAGCGATCCTGCCGTCTGGGAGGCGATTCTGCATGAACAGCGGCGGCAAATCACCGGACTCGAACTGATCGCTTCCGAGAACTACACGTCAGCAGCCATTCAACAGGCGGCCGGGACTGTGCTGACCAACAAGTATGCCGAAGGGTATCCGGGACGCCGCTACTACGGTGGTTGCGAGTACGTTGACGTCGTCGAAACACTGGCTCGCGACCGGGCTTGTCAGTTGTTCGGGGCAGAACATGCGAACGTCCAGCCACACGCGGGATCGCAGGCCAACATGGCGGCGTATATGTCGATATTGTCCCCCGGCGACACCATTCTCGGCATGGACCTTGCTCACGGCGGACACCTGACGCATGGCATGAAGCTCAACTTCTCCGGGAAATTGTACAACTTCATTCACTATGGCGTCACACAGACCGATCACCGCATCGACTTCGATCAGGTTGCGAAGCTGGCAAAGGAACATCGCCCAAAACTGATTGTCGCTGGGGCGTCGGCTTATCCGCGCGAGATCGATCACCCCCGTTTTGCAGACATCGCCCGCGAGGTCGGGGCAAAGTTTATGGTCGACATGGCTCACTACTCCGGACTCGTCGCTGGGGGCCTGCACAACAACCCTGTCGAAGTCGCAGACATCGTGACCACCACGACCCACAAGACCCTGCGTGGCCCCCGCAGCGGCATCGTGCTGTCGAAGAGTGAGTTCGCCAAGGAGATTGACAAGACAGTCTTCCCCGGCCTGCAAGGGGGGCCATTGATGCATATCATCGCTGCCAAGGCGATTTGCTTCCAGGAAGCTCTGCAACCCAGCTTCAAGGCGTACGCGACTCAGATCGTGGCGAACGCCAAGGTGCTGGCCGAGACGTTGATGAGCGGCGGCATCACGCTCGCCTCGGGTGGAACCGACAACCACCTGATGCTGTGCGACATGACCTCGATTGGCCTCAGTGGAAAAATCGCCGAAGAAGCCCTCGACCGGGCAGGGATCACCGTCAACAAGAACATGATCCCCTACGATCAAAGAAAAGCTCTTGATCCCAGCGGCATCCGCATCGGCACAGCCGCCCTCACCACCCGCGGGATGAAAGAAGACGAAATGCGCCAAGTCGGCGAGTGGATCCTCGAAATCCTCAAGACCCCCGAAGACTCCACTCGCATCGCCCGCGTAAAGCAGGAAGTAGCCGAGTTCGCCGAGAAATACCCCGTCCCAGGGATCGTCAGCTAGCAACCTGTTAAGAAACGTGGGTCAGGCTTTCCAGCCTGACATGGTGCCGTTTGATGTCTCGGAAAGAACCTTGGAGATGCTCTTGTCAGATTAGAAATCTGACCCACGGCCGTTTTTCAACGGGCTGATAACGTCATCGTCGGAAGACAACATCAGTCGACGAGAAGAAATCACTGGCCCCGGCGGGCGAAAGTGTTTTTGTGCTTGTAACTTGTTTCCTTTAGACATGTTACGGGTTTTTGTCGGCGAAAAGGTCAGGGGTGGCTGTAACGGCTCACGTATGTGTATGTAGAGAGGGAAGGCCCTCTGCGTTTCACACCTTACAGGAGTTGAGCGATGAACTCGTTACACATCTCAATGCGTAAACTTCTCTATTCTGCGGCCCGTGTATTCCCTGTTGTCGCGATCCTGGTGATTCAGAACATGGATGTCCTGAAGGCGCTCACGGACCGGTAGTCTTTCCCAAAGACATCCGAGACATACGCTGCTGTAGTTTTAAGGCCGTCATAGGGAGGTGGTGAATGGATGACATACAGTTGCTGTTAAAGCTATGTCGAAACTGCGCAAGAAAGGAGTATCCGGGGACTTACAAGGTCGATTTGGGAGACCGGCTGACATCGTCCAATGTTCTCGAACTTATGGGGTCGGAGGAGCCTGCGGTTCGAGGGCTGACTCAAGTTCATGAAAATCACCCGCACTCGGGCAGTTTGGACGCCCCACTGGAGCAGGTGCTACGATTGATTTATGAGGAAAGCAATGGAGTTGTTGAGGCCTCTCGGGCTCTCTTCATGCTGGGATCCTTGGGTCTGATTCGTCGGGAGGAGTCCAAGTATCTTGATGCCGTCAACGAACTTGGTCGGCGTCAACATTCGTCGAAGGATCCCGTTGTTTGCGACTCTTTCGGTTCTCGACGGCATCTGCTTCAGGGGGAAGCGGCAGCCCTGGGGACTTTCTTTGAGCCGAATCTGGTTCGTGCTCGAGCCGAGTTTGAGCAGGCTCTTGAGGCATCTGAGAATTTGAATCTTCAGCCCAAGGAGCAGTATCGTGTTCCGGGGATCCAGAAGATCGTTCTCGGTAACTTGGTGTGTGTTGCCGAGAGTCCTGAAGATATTCACATGTTCTGGGACAAGTTGGCGATTGAACTCGGTGAAGTCGGCCCCGCTTCAGATGTGGACATGGTCTCTTTTCTCGCCGGCTTTGACGGCTACTTTTTGAAACTGCGTCACACTGTCAGGCGACATGGGAAGTCGGTACGGGCGAACATTCGCGACCTGCTTGGTCCTGTCGGTGTGCTCTAACCATGACGTCTGACGAGTCCCTTGTTCGGTTAGACGAAGCCCTCGTGGACGAGTTGATCGCCATTGGTCCGAGGGTTCTGGGGCAGTTGCGGGCGAAGTTTTCGAACGTCAGTGTGGACGAAGTCGAGGAGGCGATGCAGACGGCATTGTTCAGGTTCTGGGTAACGCGGGAGACGTATGATCCAAACAAGCTTTCGCTGTCGGGTTGGATTTACGTTCTGGCCCGCAATGCCCTGCTGGACCGACTGCGAGTGCTAAAAGAAGGTCGCCTGCGGTTTGTCGACGCGGGGCTACTCGATGTCATGCAACGGGAAGTTGCTGAGCCTGAACCTTCGGGCCACACCGCAGACCAAGACTCGATCGCTATGCGGTTGGAACTGGCCCTGTCGGCTTTGTCAACGGCCGACCGTGATTTGTTGCGACACTGGGTCAACCATCGAGACTCCGGCAAGTGGGCTCAAGAAATTGCCGATCAAATTGGTAGTACCCCTGGCGCGGTGCGTGTCCGAAGAATTCGGCTCATCAATCGTCTGCGTCGGGAACTCGAACATGGCTTCCCCCCTTTAGATAAGTCCTTAGCAGATAAAGGAAGTGAATTATGACTCAGAAACAAGCGGCCTTCGAACAACCTCCTGCCGAAGTCGAGACGATTCCTGCTTCGGTGATGACACCTGCCGAGAATGATCAGATGGACGCGACGACAGGCCCATTTTTTTCGAAATGGGATGCGATGGTCGGCGACGTCTGGGGCAGTGATGACTCGCTGTTCAGGACGATTGTAGTAGAGTTTCAAAAACAGTCGCCTCAAACCGAGCTGTCATTGGTTGAAACGCTGACTGAGGGGGCGTTGCATCGGGTGTACCATGCCCTGCTCGGGGCGATGTCGGATGCAATCAACGCGCAGGGGGAAGGTGAGTTGGTCCTGCTGAAGTCAACAGAGACCGGTGGTGTCGTGTTCTGGGGATGGCGGGGAAGTGTCGATGAGGAATTGGTCACTTGGCCATTGCAGGCGTTTGTCGAGCGGTCGGTGTCTGGTTTGGGAATACGTTGGGCGAAAGAGTGCTCGGTCTTAGCATCTATTCTCTGTCAGGCAATATGGAACACCGGCGAAGAGTGGGGATCACTGACCTGCATTCTGCGAAGTCCGAGTGAAGTTTGTTATCAATGGATTGCGGTAGAAAATTCGATCGATATCCCGGCAGATGCACTCGCGCAGGCTGAGATTTCGCAGTTAAAGTGGCGGGAGGCCATAGACATGAACGAACTCACAATTGATTGCGGGCTCATCCCGTCAATTCGAGCAGATGTTCCATTGATTGCCCCATCCGCTGAGATTGAGGCCGAGCGTGACGCCCGCTGGAAAGAAGAACACGGGAGTATCGCAGCATCGTCGCAGGCATCTGCCCAGTCGTAACTCATTGGTTCGACGGAAATTTTAAAGTTGTCATAAATTCTGGGGGGTTCGAGATCTCGAACCCTGCCCGGTGAGTTTTCTGTACGACGACAAAGGGGTGAACTTCCCAGGTGATTTCGTCGAACCGATCCTTTGTCACCACGTGCACCAGGAAACCTTGTGGGGAGTTCTGGTCTGGTTCCCCCTGTAAGGTTGAAAAACAGCGAACCTCGTAGCAGTTGTGCCCAGGACTGATTGGCTCAACAAGATGCTGGTGAAGATGCCCCGTCAATATGACGTGAACTTTGCAATTCCGACAAAGTGATGCAACGGCCACCTTCGAGGGACCTAAGAGTGTCTTGGCTTCCGGTAACAAGCGGAAGCGTGAGCGGACAGCTCTGTCGGAAACGCCATGATGAGACAACAGGCAGCGGAGGTCTGCATCACTGTGCTTCTCATGTTCCCTCTCGATCCAGTCGAGGTCGTCTGGGTGAATCTGGCCCCCTGCGAATTGATTCGAATCAAACATCTCATTCACCCAGCCCCGATTGGAATCAATGCCATACAGGTCGAGGCTCAGGTTCTCATCTCGCGAGACGAGTCGTTTTCGCCAAGGTGATGTCGGCACATGTTGTGGGGAAACATCTGGATTAAATGCCGGAGGAAAAACTCCTGGGTTGCCATTCCAGTGATCGTGGTTACCGGGGATCGTCAGCAGTTGTGAGGGGGGCCAGCGCAGGCCGGGAGTCAATGTGACATCAGGAGGAAGAGCGACTGTTTCACTTCCCAGTGATCCCATGGCGTTCCTGTCCAACACAAACTCCGACAGGAGGTAGGTGTGGGCCACATGAAACTCGTCACCTTGGCCTCGGCTGGTGAGGTCTCCAGAAACCAGCAGGTGTAGCTTCTCAGTCGCTTCCAGCCCGAAGATCGATTTCATGCGACGCAATGTCGTCTTCAGTGCAATTGCTAGATCGACATGATGCGATTGACACCCAGGAATCCACTCGGCGGAGTGTCGATTGATGGCATCCCCGAAGTGAAGGTCCGAAATCTGCACGAATACGATTCTCGAAACATTATTCGCCACGGTAGCCCCCGTCTTGAACCAATCGTCCAAAAGAACATCGCCGCAAACTTACCAATCCGACACCACTCATTCAACTTACGAAAGAATTAAGTGCCAGTGAACGAGTTACCACGACCTTAGGAGCCGTATTGGGTGATGGTTCCTTGGGGTTTGCGGTTGAGGCGGTTGTGAGCGTAGAGGGCGTCCAGGAGGAATTCGGCTACGGAAGCGAGGCGGGCCTCTTCGACTTGTGCGGCATTCGAGCGGAGTGACTCGGTGACATGTCCGGCGATGGTAGTGTTCGGGGCGATGGTTTGGGTTGGAGGGTCTAGCTCTGCTGCCAGTTCTTGCAGTTGTTTGCGGAAGCCGGGGATCTTGTCGAAGGGTTTGAGGAACTCGGCTGCGGACTCGTTTCCCGTCACGTTGACCTTGCCCCCTTGCTCGAAGAACTCGATGACCGAGCGAAACATCTTCGGGGTGAGCCGTTGATCGAAGATCACTTTCGTGGCCTCTTCAACGAGACGTTGAATGAGTCGGTCTTCTTCGCCCCCTTCTTCGGCAATCGTCAGTTCCACCTTACCGCGTGAACTGGGGGGGAGCCATTGCAGGTCGGCAGGGCGGGCGACGGCAGTCGTTTCGCCACAGAGCAGCGCCCGTCTTTCGGCGTTCGAGATGACGTTTTCGTAGTTCGCCACCGACATCCGCACACTCACGCCGCTCGCCTGATTGACGTGCGGGCTGACCCGGGCGAGACGGCTCGTTTCTTCCACAATCTCTTCGATGAATCGGGGGACATGCACCGTGACGCCGCTGTCGCGCGCGGTGTATGCGTTTTCGCGAGTGATCTCCATTCCGAGCGAACGGGTGACCGGGTAGTGCGTCCGTATGACCGAGCCGATGCGGTCTTTGAGAGGTGTCACGATGCGGCCTCGGTTGGTGTAGTCTTCCGGGTTGGCCGAGAAGACGAGACACAAGTCGAGCGGGAGTCGGACGGTGAAGCCTCGAATCTGGACGTCTCGTTCTTCGAGCACGTTGAACAGTCCAACCTGAATCTTGGGGGCAAGGTCTGGGAGTTCATTAATGCAGAATATCCCCCGATGACTCCGCGGAATCAGTCCGAAGTGCAGGACCTCTTCGCTGGCAAGATGTCGCCCTTCGGCATGCTTCATGAGATCGATTTCGCCAATGAGGTCGGCAATGGTGACGTCGGGTGTCGCCAGTTTTTCGTGATAACGAGCATCACGGCCCACCCATTGAATGGGGGTTTCGTCCCCCTTGCTGGCGACGAGATCGCGGGCGAAACGGGAGATCGGAGCGAAGGGGTCATCGTTGATTTCTGATCCCGCCACGATTGGGATTTCGTCATCGAGGAGTGACGTCAGCATTCGCAACATGCGGGTCTTCCCTTGTCCACGCAGACCGAGGAACAGCATATCATGTTGCGAGAGCAGGGCGTTGACGATTTGCGGGATGACGGTGTCATCGTACCCGAGGATACCGGGGAAAAGGGGTTCCCCCGCCCGCAGTTTGCGAACAACGTTCTCCCGCATCTCGGATTTGATGCTGCGAGATAGGTATCCCGAGTCACGCAGAGAGCCGAGTGTTTGAGGGCGAGTCATGAGAGGTTCGTTCTGCAAAGGGACGGGGCCATGGCACAGCATCACGCCAACTCGGTTCCCCACATCGATCTGCCGGGGGGCGAGCCTCGTAAAGAGATTGTAGAGGCAAAGGGGAAATGTCCAACGCCAGCACAGACATGAGGGTCGTCCGACTTCTGCATCTGACTCGCCCGAGTGCGGGGGCTCATCAACGCGCCATTGCCCCGATGAATCCCAGCAGAAATAGTCCACCACCGATCAGTAGCAGACCGGCATTGAGAACGATTCCGACGATCGCCTGCGTCTTGCCTTCAGGGCCTTGAGTCAGCGAGACGATCCCCAAGATGGTTCCAATGATGGTCCCCAGTGGGGCAATACACTGACCGTAGATACACGTCATAAACCCGACAGCCATGAAGGCACCAACCTGCTCATCGTTAGGCCGGGGTCTTCCGCCAGCGCCCGCGTTTTCAATGATGGAGCCGAAGGTGACGATCGACACAATGACCGTCAGTATTCCCAATCCCCAGATGATGATGCCAATCCACATCGACACCTTCCCGAGTGTCTCGCTGCCGCCGGATGAGGAACTGGAGGACTTGCGTCGCTTGGTCCGTCGTGTCGGCATCCCGCCGAGGGCTTCCTCGGAACTGCCAAAGTCGTCGTCAAAGTCGCCGAAGGGGTCCTTTTTGGTCGTTCCCCGGGAACTGGGGCGTGACGAGGAAGTACCGGAGCTTGACCCACCCAACGGCGGCGGAGAAGCCGGTCGGCTCGCGCCGGGGACACTGACGACAGAACCACAGTCCTTGCATTTGAACTGTCGACCGGCAGCTTCATCTGCCACGTTGTATTCACGACCACAATCGCCACAGGCACAGGAAATGGGCATGTTCGATCTTCTGAAGAAACAGGTTGTGGGAAAGGCAACATCAAGACAAGACCCAAAGCCTACCGGACGGGTCGACCGATGACAAACATGGGAGGCAGAATTGGAAGTGGAATGAGAGAAGGGATCGGAAGCCGAATGCGTCAAAGAGAATCGCCCCCTTGAATCGACCAGTCGTGTAAGCGATAACATGTGACTCTTTGCGATCGATCGTCTTCAGGTGCAACGCTGCAAAAAAGTCGAACGTTCGGGACCGTCGTTGTCGGAAACGATTTGTTTCTGAAAAGGTGATTCCGTTGAGGCATGTCACGCCTCGTCATTCCATCGAGTCTCGTCACACGAAATCGGGTGAATCATATGATGTCAATTCGTCAGACGCTTCGAGCCTTCCGTTGGTTGGGCCTGTTCCTCTTGTGCCTCACAGCGAGGAACGGGAACTTCCTGCAAGGAGCCGAGCGTCCGAATATCGTCCTCATCTATGTCGACGATCTCGGCTTTGGCGACGTTGGGTGTTACGGGGCCAAGGGGGTCGAAACGCCGCATGTCGACCGACTGGCGAAGGAGGGGTTGAGGTTCACCGACGCCCACTGCTCGGCTGCTACCTGCACACCGTCCCGCTTTGCCATGCTCAGCGGAACCTATGCCTTTCGTCAGAAGGGAACCGGGATTCTCTCGGGCGATGCTGCGATGATCCTCTCTCCCGAAAAACCGACGCTGGCCTCGATGCTAAAGCAAGCAGGTTATCGGACGGGCGTCGTCGGGAAGTGGCATTTGGGCCTCGGTGACGGCAAGGTCAACTGGAACGAGGAGATCAAACCGGGGCCGAGGGAGATTGGGTTTGACTATCACTTTCTCATTCCCGCCACCGGCGACCGTGTTCCTTGCGTTTATGTTGAACAAGGGCGAGTCGTGGACCTTGACCCCGCCGATCCGATCGCAACCAGCTATGGCAAACGAATCGGCGATGCCCCCTCGGGTCAGGAACGCCCCGACCTGTTGAAGCAGAAGTGGTCGCATGGTCACAATCAGACGATCGTTAACGGCATCTCCCGGATCGGATGGATGACCGGCGGCGAGAAGGCCCGCTGGATCGACGAAGACATGGCAGACGTCATCAGTCGGCAAGCCGTGAAATTCATCGAGACAACTGCTTCGACGAAAGATCAACCATTCTTTCTCTACTTCTCGACGCACGATATTCATGTCCCCCGAGTCCCTCATTCCCGATTCGTCGGGAAGAGCAGCATGGGCCTGCGGGGCGACGCCATCGTGCAGATGGACTGGTGCGTTGGTCAGGTCCTTGAGGCTCTTGATCGATTGAAGTTGACGGAGAATACGATGGTCATCTTCACCTCCGACAACGGCCCCGTTTTGGATGACGGGTATCATGATGAAGCGAATGAAAAGCTGGGAGATCACCAGCCAGCCGGCCCCTATCGAGGCGGTAAATATTCCCGATTCGAAGGGGGAACCCGAGTCCCCTTCATCGTCCGCTGGCCAGCGAAAGTCGCCGGAGGAAAAGTCTCCCCCGCGTTGTTTGGTCAAGTCGATTTTGCCGCCTGTTTCGCCAGGCTCACAGGAGTCGAGAAACAGGAAGGAACCTTCCCAGACAGTCGGGACGAACTCGATACACTACTCGGCGAAGATTCCGTGGGCCGTCCGCATCTGGTTCATGAAGCGGGCCCACTCGCGCTGCGCATGGGCCATTGGAAGTACATCTCTCCCGGCCCTTCTCGCGAAAACCTCGGCCCCTGGACCCAATCCAAGAACCCCGCCCCCGGCTCCCTCTACGATCTCTCCCAAGAACCGGGCGAACGAACCAACGTCGCCGACAAACACCCCGAACAACTCGAAAAGATGCAGACACTCCTGCAACAACTCGAAAAGTCCCCCCAGTGAAGTCGACTGCGTTAGCAGCCCGTAGAGAAACGACCGTGGGTCAGATTTTCCAGTCTGACAAGAACAACTCGTACGCGTTCTCGCCAAGACATCAAACCACACCACGTCAGGTTGGAAAGCCTGCCCACGTTTTGCGACAGGCTGCTAGCGTCAGCGTAACCCAGCACCACAAGCCGCCCCCAATCTCGGCAACGCTGACGCAGCCAACGTTACTGCAACTCACCAAATCGGTGGTCCGGTGCCGCCGGTCGAGCCAACAGTGATGTGATGGCACATGAAGTCTATACGATGCCTAGTGATAGCGGTGACGGGGCCGTCACAGCCAGAGTCTGACTTTCAAGACCCGCGTTTCCGGCGTCTCCCGTTCACCACTTTATTCGTCGCAGATCTCTTTGGTTGCGATTTTGCAATCACAGCTTTAATTTCTCTGATGAACTCTTGAGTGTCGAGAAAGTAATTTGGGTAAGCGCGTCGAAGTGATTCAATGGGACCGGCAGACACGAGAACAGCTTCAACTGGCTCACCGTTTCGGGTACGTGCTTCGACTTTGGCATACGCGTTCGTTGCTATCTCGAGGCGAGCGGTAGCGTACGGAGTAATCGTGACAGTGCGTTTTTCGGAATCAAGTACAATCAAGTGATAGGCGCCTTGACCGTGCGAGGCGATTATCTGATCGGCGGCAATGGCGAACCCTTGGAGCTTTTCAAGGACCCGAAGCGAAGCTTCTGTCTCCGCAACAGCGCGAAAGATTGCGTGTTCGTCATACCCCTCAAATCCAGGGATTTGCGGGCTTTTCTCAATGCAAGACAAAGCCGCGCTTGCTTTCACAAAGAACTCGCGCCAACGAGTTTCACCTTGCCCTGACTTTAGAGCTTGGCCGAGAAACGTACCCATGGTTTCAACTGCAGTGGCCCACGCATGCTGCAGTCGTGAGCGGATCTGCAATTCAAGAGATAAACCGTTGTACTCTGCAGCGTTTTCATTATTATAGCGGTAAATCAAATGGACACCTCGATAGCCATCTGCTTTGGGCTCAGCGATGTAATCTTTAGATGAGGTCAAGGTGTGCTTGAAGCGCGCATCACGGTAGCTCTTCTCAAGTTGTCGAACTAGCTTTACTGAACTCAAGACGGCTCTGAGTCCGCCGATGTCCTGCATCCTCGCGAGTTGCATACCGTGAAAGCGTTGTAGCTTAAGCACGATTGACGGTGTGCGTTTCAACCTTTGTGCAACTATTGCGTTAGGATCAATGCTTCGGAGCTTTCCCCGTAACGTGGCCTGGAACGTGTTGATGGGATAACCATGACAAGCGCGATAATTGGCCAAAACCTCTGTCGCCCACTCTTGGTCGGTACTGCTGCAATTTCCTGGAGCCTTGATAATCTCACCAGCACGGTTGATTTGGTTTTTCGAGAACTGAGGAAGTGGAAATGCCATGAGAGATTATATCGCTATTTGGACGAACGACGGTGGTAAACGGGCCGCCGTCCAAAACGTAAGGATTCAAAATCCGCGACATCGGCGGGTCCCGTTGACCAGTACGCCCATCATGGGCGTGAACTTGAGGTGCGGAAGTTCATGTAGGACAGGCTCCTGCCTGACTTTATCTAGGGATTATTGATGGCAATCGAGCTTTTATGCAAGGGGAAAGGCTCTGTTTCGCTTCAAGAAGCCTGATTGTTTGTTGAACACAATGAGTCGAACGACCGGCCGCGCCCCTGTCTCCGCAACCACAGAGCGACGAAACACCCAGGCAATGGAAGTCAGGCAGGAGCCCGACCTACGAAGACTGATTTGAATGGCAGATGACGAGCCAAGTCCGGTCTATGAAGTGCTTAACATCATAGAGTCGCGTCACAATTGTCGTATCAATTGCATTTGTTCGCATTTCAGAAAGCGACCCTGAAATATCGGGACGTGGCGTTAGTGTTAACGTGACGGTGGCTACGAAGAAATCAGTGATTGGAAGCAGGGCTTCGTGTTCAGTGACCTCTCGTCGCTCTATAGAGTCAATTCGGAAGGCCAGTAGACAGTGCAGTATCGAGTCGGAGAGATGCATGATGACAGTTTGTTTTTGGTCAATGACTGTGTCAAAAGCATTTTCGTTTTTCCAACGTGACAAAGCAATCGTTACTTCCCGTTCGGCATCTTCGATTATATGGTCACGCATGCGATTTGGTATTCAAAACGAACTAAATGATAGACGGAGGGCTGCTCTTGCATGTGCAGGAGTGACGTTCTGTGCAACCTTTCGAATCACGGTATCCTGAGGGATGCGCGGTGTCAATCACGGAGATCGCGATTTCGGTTGGTTTCAGATGCGGTGGTGTCTGGTGGAACAGGTCACGGTTGAATCTCATAAGTTGTTCGATTAATTGTGGTTAAGGCTGCGAACGGGGCATTATTAGTCCGCACGGGGTAAGCTAATGTACGATGTGCTGAGAGATTTTCTTTAAAACAGGCGATCGCATCTGTCGTTGCCCGAGGCGTTGGCGTGGATCGACCCTCAGTGGAGAATTGTGCCGGACGGTTGTGGGTGTTCCGGTCGGACTTGGTGCTGTTTTCTGTTTAGGTATGTAGCTTGCGGGTTGCTCCTGTCAGATTGAAAATCTGCCCCACGGTTGTTTGCAGAGACTCTTGTCAGCTTAGGAAAGCTGATGCACGGCGATTTTCGACGGGCTGCTCACGTCGGCACTCGTTCAGGTTGATTGGCTCGGTGGCCGGGCGGCTCGGAGGTCGTCGTCGTGGCGACGTCGCACCCATTTCTCGAACAGGCCATCCCTGCGATAGGTCATTTCGACATAACGGCGATGGCTGCTGAGGGGAGATTCCTGCGTTTGTCGGGGCGATTGGGCAATGTCGAAGGATGATCTGACGTCTCGCCTTGTCATTCGGGGGGGGCATTCCCCAAATTGCAACTCCACAAATCGGAGGGGTTAGCCGACGCGAAACTCCTTCTCCCCCGCTGACGACGCTCCGACTTCAGAACGCGCTCCCACGGGGGGAGAAGGTTGGGATGAGGGGGCGAACAGTGACCTTCAATTCGGCGAATTCGCTTAATCGATACCACTTTGTATTCCCCCTCACCCCGGCCCTCTCCCCCGCTGGAAAGTCCTTCAAAGTAGGAACTTCGACAGTGGGGGAGAGGGAGAGGCTGACAACAAAGATCAACAGTTGGCGAGGATCACAATCCGGGGAATGCACTCCATTCAGGGTTCTGGCGGACTTCGGCGTTGACCCGATTTCGTCCGTCGCCGTAAACTTGGAGCATGCAGGAACGATCGCGAAGTTTTCGATTTGCGCGTGTGGCTGATTGGCTCAGTCCGCATCAGCGCTGGAGTACTGTCCCTAGTTGGATGATGTCGGTGTTTGGGCATGGGGTGTTGTTTGCTGTTCTTGTTATTGCGGCGCGGTTGCCGGGGTGTCAGGGGGAGTTGACGGGATCGACCGGGGATGCGGTCCGTGAGGTCGGAATTCATCTGAAACCCTCACCACCAGCTCCGAACCCTCATGAGCAGGAGCAGCCTCAACAACAGGAAACCAATGCGGCTGCTCCGGCGTTTGCGGCTCTCGACTCGGCGACCCCAGAGAGCATTCCGGCTCTGCCGCCGATTCCATTATCGACTCCGAATTCCGGGGGAACTCCGATGATTGGAGCAGGGGGGCTGCCGTCGACACGTGTCGGTTCTGGTCTCCCTGTGGCCTCGCTCGGGGCAGGGCGGGCGACTCCGTCTTCTGCAGGGGGAGGACCGGCTGCGACATCGATGTTTGGCATTCAGGATGCGGGACGGCGAATCGTTTATTTGATCGACTCCTCTTCCAGCATGGATGCCGATGCCTCGATCCCTGGGAGTCACAGCCCACTCCATGCGGCCAAGCTCGAACTGCTCGCCAGCCTGGCAGACCTTACCCCGGAACAGGAGTTTCAGGTCATCTTTTGTAATACGAGCGAGCGCAACCCGGTCGTCACGTTAAAGCCAGCTCGATTTGCGATGTTTCATGGGACCGATTCCTCTCGCTTGGATGTCCGTTTGCAGGTTGATAGCATCCGGGCGGCAGCAGGGACCGATCATCGTCTCGGGCTGACGTCGGCGATGAAGTTCAACCCGGATGTGATCTTTTACCTCTCCGATGCGGGCGAACCGTTTTTGACAGCCCGGGAACTTGATGACCTCCGACAACTCAACCGGGGTGCTCGAATTCATACGATTCACTTTGGACTTGGCCCGGAAGTGAACGGCGACGGGGGAGCACTGACGGAGAACTTTCTCCAAAAACTCTCTCGACAGAATCAGGGAAAGTACGCCTACCGAGACATCCGCCAGTTGGGGCGTCGCTAGAATTATCCCCGCTTACATCTGACAACTGCAGTCACCTTCCGCATCTCTTGCCTCCCGTGTCCATGACTTCTGCCGACTCATCTGCTGCGAAATCCGTTGTTGTTCCCCCGAGATCGTTGCGGGGTTTCGCCTTTAACGAGCGACTGGCACTTTTGCTGCTCTGGGGAAGTCTGATTGTGGGGGGCGACCAGTCGACAAAGCAGTACGCCCTCAACAATCTGAAAGGGACCGCGGACGCCCCTCTCGTTTACATGGGGGGAACGCTTGTGATTCAGTATGCGGAGAATCCGGGCGCCTTTCTGAGTTTACTCGCGAAAGGGCAAGACGCCCTTAGGTTCTGGGTGCTGACTGTCGCCAACGGAATCGTCCTCGGGGGACTGAGTCTGTTCTTGATCGGCACTCGGCAGACCAATCGTTGGGTCTGGACTGCCCTTGTCCTGATTCTCATGGGGGGGATCGGGAACTTAATTGACCGCATCAGGCTTGATGGGATCGTTGTTGACTTTATCAACCTTGGTATCGGTTCGCTCCGCACAGGCATCTTCAATGTGGCTGATATCGCCATTACGGCTGGCTTCATTATGTTGTTGCCGACCGTCTTTTTTGGAGAGACTCCTGCTGACGACAACGGGACACCTACCACCAAGGAGGGGACTCCCACACCGGTCGCCTCTGCGGTCACTTCAACGACTTCGTCTGTGTCGACGAGTGGGACTCTCGCGAGCGGTCAGAGTCCGGAGACCGGGGAGATTGGTTGATGTTTCCAACGTCTGGTCGTCTGCTCGCCTGGTGTCTGATGGGGTCGTGTCTGGTCCCGCTGTGTCGGTTGAGCGAGTGGTGCGAGTCGACTTGTCGGGCTGAAGATCGTGTCACCATTCGGCCCGAAAGCGGAACGGGCCGCATCGCCCTTGTGGGGGACATTGTTACTTACAATGACGAAGGGCTCTCTTTTCGAGTGCAGGCGACAGGGGAAGTTCAACGTATTCCGCCCGCTCGTATTGAGCTGTTGGAGACCTATCGGAATGAGGCACACCTTCGGGCCATCGCCGCTTTGGCTGAGGGCCGTACGACCGACGCCATCGAGGAGGGTTCCAAAGCTCTGGAAACAGAAAAACGTCTATGGCTGCGACACGAAATACTCGGATTGCTGATTCAGGCTCACCGTCGGCGACAGGAATGGGAACCGGCGGTTGCCCGCTTCGTCGAGATTGTGAGTGAGGAGCCGCATTGTCGTGAGTGGCGCATGGCTCCGCTCGCGTGGGAGCCGATTTCAGTCAGCGAATCTCTCCGGCAACGATGTCGACGATGGCTGACTTCCAGTCACGACAGCGTCCGCCTTGTGGCTGCATCCATCCTCTCGGCGGACCCCGAGTCGGCTGCGGCGGCCAAGATCGAAATCGACCGCATTGCCCGCACTGGTGACTCCTATCTGCAAGGCCTCGCGCAGGCTCATCAACGGCAAACACTGATGCAGTCGGGCGAGGTTTCGGAGATCGAATTGGCTCGATGGAAAGGGGACATCGAGCGGATGCCGGAGTCGATACGGGCGGGACCGTGGTACGTGCTGGGACAGGCGCATCTCCGTCGACAGGAGTTGGATGAAGCGATTGCCGCGTTACTGTGGTTGCCGACAGTGCATCAGGAGAACGAGCCGTTGGCCGCCCGGGCGACCTACGAATCAGCTCGGATCTTCGAGCGTCGTAATCAACCAACCCACGCTCGCCGCCTGTACGAAGAGATTCTGGCTCGCTACCCCTGGTCCACCTACACCAGCGAAGCCCGCGCTGCCCTCACCGAAAAACAACCGTAGTGTTCCCCTCCCTCGGCCACTTGATGTCGCCTTCTTCGGCAATTCCTGTCACACTACCGGTCGACTCTCATGCGGCGAGTCTGACTTGAACGGATGCCTTTCTTACGGAAATCTGATGGAACGACCGACTTCGCGACGATTCGTCACTCCTTTGGTTTGTGGCTTGTTGGTTTTGTTGTTCGCTGCGCCGGCTGACGCTGCCGAGGCTGCGAACATTCTGACGGAAGACGGGGTCGATATCCGGGCACTGCTGAGGGCAGGGGGGATCATTGGCTATGTTATCCTCGCGTTGAGTGTCGCGATGGTCGCCTTGATCGTCGAACATCTGTTGAGCATTCGACGTTCCTCGATGATGCCGTTGCGCTTGATCGAAGAGTCGCATCAGTTGATCACCAGTGGCCAACTTCAGAATGCCGAACAACTCTGCCGTCAGCAGTCGAGCTTCGTCGGTTATGTTGTTGCCGCAGGACTCCAGGAAGTCAGCCTGGGATACCCAGCAGTCGAAAAGGCGATGGAAGATGCCGCGACAGAACAGTCGGCAAGACTGTTTCGTAAGATTGAATACCTCTCGGTCATCGGCACACTGGCACCGATGCTCGGGCTGATGGGGACTGTCTGGGGGATGATCCAGGCATTCGGCGAGTTCTCCGCAAAGGCGAATCCTCAAGTGGCCGAGTTCGCTCCTGGCATCTCCCATGCACTGGTTACCACGCTCATGGGACTCTGCGTTGCCGTCCCGGCTCTGGGGGCATTTGCCCTTTTCCGGAATCGCATCGACGAGATGGTGGCCGAGAGTTCGCTTGCAGCCGAGCATGTCATGAGTCCGCTCAAACGGGCACTCATCGAACGGAAGAAAACAAGCCGCGACCCCCGCAGTAACCCCTCCGGCTCCCCGTCAACCGCAGGGGCTTCGTCTGGCGAACGAACAGCCATTCCGCCCGTCGCAATCGAACGGGAGCGTCCTTCATGAGAGTCCCGTCGACTTACCGTCAGCGGGGCCTGAAGTTCAACATCACCCCGATGATCGACATCGTGTTTCTCCTCGTCATCTTCTTTCTCGTCTCGACCCACTTCGTCAACAGCGAGCATCGAGAGGACCTCGCTCTCCCGACAGCCACACAGTCGGACGACCGTCCCACAACCCCTCGGCGACTCGTGATCAACCTGCTCTCCGATGGCGAAATGCGGGTGAATGGCCGCACCGTCGACCTTCCTGCCGTCGTACAGATGCTTCAGCAAGATGCCGCTGAAGGGATCGACGACTATGAAGTCCAGATTCGCGGCGACCGAGAGGTAACGTACAACCATGTCGAACCGATCCTGCTTGCTTGTGCCCGCCACGGCATCACCCGTGTTGGTTTCAAGAAGCTTGACGAGTCACTTCAGGGGCACTCACGCGCCCCGTGACGGAGACTCTGGTTGTCCGGCGATCGCAATTTGCTGACTTGTCGCCACTCGCAACGGTTGCAGCGGTCGTACGACTTCCTCCGGCGTGGTAAGGGGTGTCGTTAGTGCGGGTGATCGTACGTTGGTGCGGGAAAGGTCCGTTGCTTACGGCGAAACTCCGTCTCTCTTCGTCCTGCACGCCCGGCATGGTGTACATCTTAACCTAAGGACGATGGCCCCGATCGCCCACCCTCTCTGTTGCACTTCCCGTTCTGGAGTCCGGTTGATGATTGAAGTCGATCGCCTGACCAAGGAGTTCTCCGATCTCCGCCGCGGCTCGGTCGCTGCGCTGGAAGCTGTCTCTTTCAATGTTCAGGCGGGTGAAATCTTCGGGCTGCTGGGGCCTAACGGAGCGGGCAAAACGACCTGTCTCCGCCTCCTCAGCACTGTCCTGCAGCCCACCTCGGGGCGGGCACATGTCGCCGGGTATGATGTCGTCCGCCAGCCGGAACAAGTCCGGGCGCACATTGGATTCATGTCCAATAACACCGGGATCTACGACCGCATGACCGCCTGGGAGTTGGTCGAATATTACGGTCGACTCTACGGGATGTCTGAAGACCTCTTGCAGGCCAGGCTCAACGAAATTTTTGAAACGTTGCAGATGAACGAGATTCGCGATGTGCTCGGGTCGAAGATGTCGACCGGTATGAAGCAAAAGGTCTCCATCGCGCGCACAATCATTCACGATCCCCCCGTCCTCATCTTCGACGAACCAACCTCGGGTCTTGATGTCCTCGTGGCCCGGGCAGTCCTTAAGGCGGTCGAACAACTTCGCGAACAGGGGAAGTGTATTATCTTTTCGACGCACATTATGCGTGAAGTCGAAAAACTTTGTGACCGCGTGGCGATCATTCATCGCGGTCGCATCCTCGCGATCGGGACTCTTGCGGAACTCGCCTCCGAATACAATCAACCCGATGTCGAAGAACTTTTCTTCGACCTGATTCGCCTCAACGATGAACCGCAGGAGACAACCCGAGCATGACGCGACGCAATGTCCTTCTGATCTTCCTGCGTGAAGTCCGCGATCAACTCCGCGACCGCCGCACGCTGTTTATGGTGGCCATCCTCCCGATGCTACTCTATCCCGCGCTCGGGATCGGCATCGCGCAGATGACCACCACCTTCTCAGAACAACAGCGAACCGTGGCCATTATCGGTTTCGACGAACTCCCCCCGCCACCACTGCTCGATCCGACGAACCGTCATCGATTTGTCGACTCCCTCTTCGACACACCCGCAGACGCCTCGAAGCTATTTGTCATCACCGAGGCTGACCTCGCTGTTGACGTTTCCGTGATCACTGACGAGACCCCTTCAGCGGACGAGAATGCAGATTCGACAACGGCAGGGGCCACTGCGAAATCGGAGTCTCCCGAGCCTTCCAAGGCGGAGCCTGCCGTCAGTGAGACGCTCACACGATTTCTCATTTCTGCCCGAGCACGTCGGGCGAACATTGAAGAGCTGGGCCGTCTGACCCTGCAACTCGACCTCGTCGCCCCCCAAACATCGGCGAAAGAATCTGACGCGGAGCCGACCGTTACTTCGGAAGCGTCTGACGTCAGTGACAAGCAGGCTCTGTCCACGCTCAAGGCCCGACATAAAGAATTACAAGACGAAATTCAACGTTGGTTTCGTGATGCTCCCGTGCAAGTCCTCATCGTGGTTCCTCAGGGGTACCATGCTCACTTAGATCAGGTCAATAAACTCCTGAAGCAGCGTCGCCCGCTTGACGACTTCCTCTCAACCGGCCCGCGACCGATCATTCTGCAAAACAGTGCCAACGATAAGTCGATGGTCGCCTATGGTCGGGTTCGGAGTGCGGTCCGAAACTGGTCGCAACAGGCTTTGCGAAACCAACTTGTCGCCGCCGAACTCCCTGCGTCGCTCCCCTCGGCCGTCGACACCACGATGCTCGATATGGCTGTCGCGGATGAAATTTCCGCTTCCCTGTGGAGTAAGCTCTTCCCGACCCTCCTGATGATGATGGCGGTCACGGGAGCGTTCTACCCGGCTGTCGACCTCGGCGCCGGTGAGAAGGAGCGGGGAACCATGGAGACACTCCTGATCTCTCCGGCGACCCGGACAGAGATTGTCATCGGGAAATTCCTGACGGTGTTGCTCTTCAGTCTGTCGACCGCCTTCTTGAATATCGCCAGTATGGGGTTAACCGCAAAGTATATGCTGAACTCGGCGACAGCCGGGCGACTGGCGAACCTTGGCGACGTCGCTTCGTTTCCTCCAGTTTCATCGCTTGTCTGGGTAGCTATGATTGGCATTCCACTTGCCGCCATGTTCAGCGCCCTGAGCCTTGCGTTTGCCATGTTCGCCCGCAGTACGAAAGAGGGGCAGTATTATCTGACTCCATTGCTCATGGTCACGATGGGACTGACGATGTTCACTCTCAGTCCGACCGTCGAATTAAATGCCTATTATAGTGTCTTGCCGATTGTGGGGCCGGGATTGTTGCTGAAGACACTCCTCCTTTCGCAGACGATGCCGAATATGGCAGCTTATATCGTCGCCGTGTTAGGGTCGAGCATTGTCTACAGTGCGTTGGCCCTGTGGTGGGCGATCGAACAATTCGCACGGGAGGACATTCTGTTCCGCGAAGCCGAACGTTTTGACCTGAAACTCTGGGTGAAACACCTGTTTCGCGACAAAGAGCCGACCCCCACCTTCAGCGAAGCGGGGCTCTGTCTTGTGACGATCCTCATGCTCGTCTTCGTCTTCATGGGGGTCGGTGCGGGACAGACCTTTTCCGCTAATGCGATGCAGGATGCGCTCATAAAACAGGGGATATTCCTGATGGTCGCTGTCGGTGTGCCACCACTTCTGATGGCGATCCTCCTGACTCGCAACCCATTAGAAACGCTGAAACTCCGCTGGCCCGAATGGCGATACCTTGTCGTGGCGGTCGGATTGGCATTCGTGCTTCAGCCCATCTCGTTAGAGTTAGCCTATCGCCTCTCCGACTTCTTTCCACCCGTTCCGGAAGTTGTCACGAAGTTCATGTCGGCCCTTAAAGAGGTGGACGTTCCATGGTGGATGACGATTGCTGCGCTAGCACTGGCCCCTGCCCTGTTTGAAGAACTGGCGTTTCGTGGGTTTATCTTAAGCGGTCTGCAACGAGCAAGAAACCCTTGGGTGGCGATCGTTTTGTCGTCATTAGCCTTCGGTGCGATTCATATGATTCCGTCCCAGGCATTTAATGCGATGCTGATGGGGATTGCCATCGGACTGCTCGCGGTCACCAGTCGCAGCTTAATTCCCGGGATACTTCTGCACTTCCTCTATAACGCCTCGCAGATTCTTGTTGGTCGGTTTTCGACGGAACTCGAAACGACGGCTGCAAGCACCGATGACTTTCTCTTTAGCGTTGTCGTCGACCCTGAAGGAAAAGTGGTTGGTTACGATCCGCACTTTCCTCTGTTGTTCCCCTGTGTGTTGGCCGGTGCCATCCTGCTGGCCTTCCTTGTCCGCCGCCTGCGTCGCCAGGAAGAGGAACGCCTTCGTCTCCAATACGGTGACCCCACCCCCCCAATGACGCCAGTGTCATAGTTTTCCCTTTGGTGGGAGACCTGACGGTCGCCGCACTGTGTTTTCAGAGAATCGGTGTCAATATGTCTCGGCCCGCAGCGGAGATTCCTCCCGATCAACCGCAGTTCTCTCGGCCTGTTCGAGTGCTGAAGTCGTTGATAAAGTGCGGGGCGATTGGATTCGTCTTGTTGTTAGTTATGCTCTACTTCTTGCAACGTCACTTGATTTATCATCCCAAGCGGGGGACCGTTTTGGTTGAGGAGTTCTCGTCGCATGTTGGTCCCGTTTATGATGTTTCCATCACCGCGACTGACGGGGTCACGCTGCATGGTTGGTTGTCGTTAGCGAAAGCGAGTCCTCTACCGACCGATCAGGTGACGCCACCCACTGCTGAGTTCTTCGTTGAGCGACCCCAGCCTTTTGTGCTGTATTTTCAGGGAAATGCTGGGAATCGGTCGAGACGGGGAATGCAGGTGGCGATGCTCAACGACCTTGGCTGCGATGTACTGATCGTCGACTATCGAGGTTATGGTGATAACGATGGGGCCCCCTCAGAGAAGGGACTGGCTGCCGACGCGAAGAGCATTTGCCTGGCGGTTCAGGAGCGGTATCAGGTCCCAGTAAGTCGGATGGTCCTCTTCGGGGAATCGCTCGGCGGGGGAGTGGCAACCGGACTGTGTCATGACCTCTGTGCTGCGGGGACTCCGCCGGCGGGGCTCATTATTCGGGCGTCGTTCTCTTCGTTAGGAGATGTCGCGAGTTATCATTATCCGTGGCTGCCGGTACGCTGGTTATTGACTGATCGTTATCCCTCGGTGGAACGTCTCCCGCAGATCACTTCGGCGGTGCTCGTTCTGCATGGAGATGCTGATGAGGTGATCCCGTTTTCCCAGGGGGAGCAACTCTTCGCCGCTGCCCCCGCACAGTCGGCGAGCGGTATTGCGAAGCAGTTTATTCGACTCAAAGGGACCGGTCACAACGACATTATGTATGTCGCGGGAGATCAGGTCCGCGCGGGACTGTCCCCCTTCTTCGAGAAGGTGAGCAACACCCTGACAGCCCGTGAAAAAACGGCCGTGAGTCAGAATAACTAATCTGACAAGAGCATCTCGAACGCTTCTTTCCGAGACATCAAACGGCACCATGACAGGCTGGAAAGCCTGCCCCACGTTCTTCAACAGGCTGCGAAGTGCCGCTAACTAACTCGCGGCACGACGCAAGCCGTCCGGTGGTAACGTGGCGGGCGGATGTTCTTGTCCTTCGTGCGGAGAGTTGTGTCGCATATCAGACGATCGACATGCCGTCTTGGAGGGCTTGCAGGTGACGACTGAAGTGGTCGGTCAGCACAGCTGTGTAGGTGTCGAGATGGGCCTCTAAGGTACGGCGTACTAAGGGACCGAATTCTTCGCTGGTAAGGACTGATCCGAAAGTGCAGTGCAGAATCTGGCGTCCCGGCTGAGTGAAGCCCTTTCCTGCCGGGACATCATCCCAGCACTCGAGGTAATGCTGTTCGAGGGCTCTCGCGTCGGGGAGTTCCGACGTCGGCAGCGTGTTTTCGAGCGTGGCCGAGACGTGATAGGTCGCCCGGTCGGTGTTGTATCGGCTGCGTGCGAAGTCGACGATCCGACGAAACAGTGGTTCATCATGACGGACGACGACGCGGAGGGCTTCGAGGTAACTCGTACCGGCCGTCTTGACGTGAAACATCCCGCCGGTCGATCGGGCTAACATTGCGTAAATCGAGAGCTTGTCTGAGCCGGAGTGCAAGCTAAGTTTGTAGGGACCAATCGCCAGGGCGATGGCAGCATGATCTTGGAGCGAGGCTTCGAGTGCCTTTAGATCCCCTTTATAGTCGACCCCCTTCTCGAAATCTCCAATAAAGCGAGGGGCTAGGCTCACTAGATTCATGCCCCCTTCGAGACATTGATCGGCGATAATGTAATGCTCAGCTAAGGTCGTCGGTTGATCGGTCTCATCGACGGAAAGTTCGATCTCGAAGTCCCGTCCGATCGCATCATTCTTATCGGCAATATAGTTCCCTAAGGCGATCGCCTCTTGAATGGCTTTACCATATTTTACCGCAGCTCGAATACAGGCTTCTTGAGTGAGTTCGACACGATTTCCGGTCGATAGTTCGATCGATCGGTTCACATAGTGATCGAACCAGGGAGCCTGATCGCGGCAGGCGGCGAACTTGGCTTGTAGGGTGGCGGCGTCATAGTCGTCGGCTTGTTGGTCGACGAAACCTGAGGGATCTATTGTGAAGAAGGTGAAGCCCGCAGCGACGGTGCGGTCGACATCTTCGCGAGTCTTCAGGTGATCGGCGTCGGCTCCGGTGTTTTTGGTCCATCCGGCTCGCGCGGCCCCCTGCATGGCGTCGGCCATCACCCCTTCCGGCGTCCGACCGGTGCGAGCCATTTCGCGGATGGATTGCTGAGGAAAGATGGGAGCGATCCCCTGGCCACATTGAAGCATCGCGGCGACGTGACCAGCCGTCGCGTTGCCGATTCGGTCACCAAAGCCAAAAGAAGGAGCGAGACCGAGCGTCACGGGGGCAGTTGACATAGAGGTTCATTCGTCAAAAGTAGGAGAATTATCTGCGAGGCACGCAGCGAAGACGTGCAAGTCAATGGGGTGAAACGGGGGATTCGTCGGCCATTCGACGGTGCGAAAAGGGTAGAGTGAGGCCACCATGCTTTCAACCCCCCTTCCATCAGGATTTCATGATCCGCAAGCTTTTCTGCTGATTGCAGGAGGAGCCCGTCAGACCTTTCGTGACTCTGGGGGGGCTGTGGCGTAGACTGTTCGGCACGATGCCCGGTCGATACCGTGGAGTTCTGTTCGTCTGGGTGTTGGGTGATCGTTCAAGTTTCGGTATGGCAACCTGGGGGGCGGTGGACTCGATTCGGGATCGACACGCCCCCCGCCAGTTTTCCTCGCAACGGGACACTGTGGTGGCAATGTCCCTCACTTCGTTCTTGATTTTCGGTTGTCACATCACACCGTGACTTCCCGTCCTTTATGGGAGAACCCCTTGAGTTTCGCTACGCCGCAAACCATTCATGTTCATAACCATTTCACGAGAGGTGGCTGGGGCATGCGCATCCTTGTGGTGCTGTTGTTGATTTCCGTCTGTCTTAACTTTTCGCAGCTCGCATCCAGCAAGCGATATCTGGGGGCGAAGACGCCAGCCAACGAACGCTACCTGAGTGGTCGCCTTAACAGCAGCGAAAAGATCGTAGTACTCGAAATCGAAGGGGTCATCATGTCCCCGATGACCGAACGCTGGGAGCAGATGATCGATCAGATCGAAGCCGACCCGGATGTTCGCGGGGTGGTCCTGGCCATCGATAGTCCGGGCGGGTTGGTGGCAGACAGTCATCGCCTCTACAAACGGCTCGTCAAACTCCGGGAGACCAAGCCGATTTACGTGGCCATGGGGCGTATTGCCGCTTCGGGGGGGTACTACATGGCGATGGCGGCCGGTCCCGAGGGGAAGGTCTATGCCGAGGAAATTACGTGGACTGGGTCCATCGGTGTCATCATCCCAAGGTTCGACTTGTCGAAACTGGGAGAGCAGTTTGGTGTTAAGTCCGACTCCCTGATCACCGGCGAAATGAAGGACTCGCTCGACCCCTTTAAGCCGCTCTCGGATGAAGATAGAAAAGTCTGGGGCGACATCATCGGCGAGGCATACGACGAGTTTGTGCGCGTCATCGATGATGGTCGTCCGAAGCTTAACACGGAGGCAATTAAGACATTAGGTGACGGTCGGATTTATACCGCAAAACAGGCAGTCGCCAATGGACTTGTCGATGAGATCGGAGATCAGCAGCAGGTGATCGACGCCCTGGCCAAGAGCCTGAATCTGGAGGATCCCAAGGTGGTGCGTTACGAAGTATCGCGAAGTTTCGTCGAGTCTCTAACTGGGATGCAGGCGGAGGTCACACCGCGTGATCCGCTCCGACAGATCCTTGATGCGAGCGTTCCACGGGCGATGTATCTCTTCGGTTGGGATTCGGAGTTGGTCCGTTGAAGTTACTCCTTTCGCTCTTGGCCGACCCTCGTCGTCAAACTGCTGGACTCGCCCTGGTGTTACCGGGGATCGAAGGGTTCAGTATTTGGAACCGGGGGATCGTGCGAGGATTGGCCGAAGGGGGATTCCCCGGTGCCATCGAGATTTTCGATTGGACGCGGGGGCGTCTGCATTGGTTGGACAACCTGCAAAACAGCAAACGTCATGCGGAGCAAGCGGGTCTGATTGTCGAGCGAGTGATCGGGTACCGAACGGCTCATCCCAACGCTCCGCTCTGGTTGCTGGGGCACTCGGGAGGGGGGGGAATGACGTTGCTGTCCCTCATCGCGCTTCACGAGCGGGCCCCCGATGTCCGAGTGACCGGCGGAATCCTGTTGAACCCTGCCATTAGCCGGTCGTTTCCACTGGATGTCCCGCTTGCTCAAACCGAACGAGGTCTCTGGAACTTTTGCACCATGGGGGACATGTTCTTTCTGATGCTGGGGACTTCCCTGTTCGGGACGATCGATCGTCAACGAGGATGTTCTGCGGGAGCCCTTGGATTTTTGCCCTCCAAACAGCCCGTCGCTGCACCGCCGCTGACCGAAGTCCGATGGCGGCCACGGATGTTGCTTTCTGGTCATCCCGGGGGGCATTTGGGAGTCGCGCGGCCTCGGTTTGTGCGAGACTATGTCGCCCCCATCCTGATGGAGTCGGTGACGAGCGACCATTCCGTATGACAGATTTTGTGGGCGATCCCTTTTCGGGCAGTCGTCGACGCGATAGCTTGAGATTCGTATTACTCCCTTTCAGGCACGGAACGATTATTATGAAAGCGCTCGTCAAGCGGCATGCAGAGGTAGGTTTGTGGCTCGAAGATGTTCCCGAACCTGAGGTCGGTGGGAACGATGTGCTCGTCCGCGTCCACAAGACCGGCATCTGTGGAACCGATCTGCACATCTACAACTGGGATGCCTGGGCTCAAAAGACGATCCCGGTTCCGATGGTCGTCGGCCACGAATTCGTCGGCGAGATTGTCGAAGTGGGGGCGAACGTCAAGGACTTCACGGTCGGACAGATCGTCAGCGGAGAAGGACACGTCGTCTGTGGTCATTGCCGAAACTGTTGGGCCGGACGGCGTCACCTCTGTGCTCATACGGTCGGCATCGGCGTCAATCGTCCGGGGGCCTTTGCCGAATACATTTCGATTCCGCAAACCAACGTCTGGCATCACGCACCCGGCATCGATCCAGATATTGCAGCGATATTTGACCCCTATGGTAACGCGGTCCACACAGCACTCTCCTTTAATATCCTGGGAGAAGATATCTTAATTACAGGAGCCGGGCCAATCGGCTGCATGGCGGCTGCGATCTGTCAGTATGCCGGAGCGAGATATGTTGTGGTGACCGATGTGAACCCCTGGCGACTCGACTTAGCTAAGCGAATGGGGGCGACTCGCACGGTAGACGTCCGCAAGGAAAAACTGACTGATGTCCAGCAAGAACTCGGGATGCAGGAAGGCTTTGACGTCGGGCTGGAGATGTCGGGCAATGCCTCGGCTTTTCGGGACATGTTGGCGAACATGTGTCATGGAGGAAAGATCGCCATGCTCGGCATTCCCCCTCAAGAGGTGTCGATCGATTGGAATCTCGTCATCTTTAACATGTTAACGATTAAAGGGATTTACGGTCGCGAAATGTACGACACTTGGTATAAGATGACAGTCATGCTGCAAGGGGGGCTTGATCTGTCAGCAGTCATCACCCACCGTCTCCATGCTCGCGACTTTGAGACTGGATTTGCCGCAATGAACAGTGGGCAGTCAGGGAAGGTCATTCTCGATTGGCATGACTTCTAAGTGTGTGTGTTGAGTGAGTCCCGCCGACAGCAGTCGGCGGGCTTTGACAATATGGTATTTTCTTGAATTAGGAGTCAGCGTATGAGCGGGTCGCAGAATGATGATGAGGATGTCGAGTTTGACGACCAGGAGGAAGGGGATTCCACCGGCGGGATGATCCCTTACAAAAATCCGCAAGCGTTGATCGCCTATTACTGTGGCCTGTTCTCGCTATTTCCTGTGCTGGGGTTCTTCCTGGGGCTGGCGGGACTCATCCTCGGGATTCGGGGATTGAAAGCCCGAAATGCCCGTCCGGCGATCAAGGGAAGCGTCCACGCCTGGATCGGAATTATCATGGGGGGCTTATTCGCCCTCATCTGGGGAGCCGTGATTGTCGTGGGCATTATCGTCATCATCCACGAGACCGCTTAGCAGCCTGTAGAAGAACGTGGGTCCGGCTTTCCAGCCTGACATGGTGCCGTTTGATGTCTCGGAAGAAAGGGTTCGAGATGCTCTTGTCAGATTAGAAAATCTGACCCACGGTCGTTTTTCAACGGACTGTTAGTATGGTTACGACCTGTCACTATGTGCGAATCGGAATGTTATCATGAACGATGAACTCCCTCGGCCGGAAGATGAGACGCTCGTCGTCGTTCATCGGTCACTTTATCTGACCGATGCAGATGTGATTCGCCTGGAGCTCGAAGACGCGGGCATTCCAAGCTGGCTGGCCGATGTAAATACCGTGCAGATGGATTGGCTGTTAGGAAACGCCATCGGGAACATTAAGGTTCAGGTCGCATCCCGAGATGCTGTTGCGGCACGGGCCATCGTCGAAGAGTTCGAACGCAAACGCAGGATAGCTGCCGCAAACCACGAGACAGGCGACGAGTCCTGCCTCTCCTGCGGCCAACCGCTCTCCTCATCCGTAGACATCTGCCCCCACTGCGGCTGGTCCTATGCCGACGCCAACCATGACATCGAATGAACTGTTCCGAATACCGCCTGAAATTTCCAGCCCTTTCCGAGCTGTTACTCATAGGTGACGACGAGGAGGCACCGGAATTGTCGGCATGGCGCGACCACGACCGCCAATGCATCGAATGCTCCGATTGGAGACTTGCACAAGGGATAATCCGACGCGGGTACGATCCGGATGCGTTTCCCTGCGTTCATCTTGCGGATCAAGTGACGCAAACCTGCGATCAACACCCCGACCCACACGACTGCCCTGACGTGCTCATTATCTATGATCCACGATTCGACGAATACTCGATTCCGATACGGGATGGCGGCTCGTCATCAGTCCCCATCGCCTACTGCCCTTGGTGCGGCGTTAGGCTTCCTGAGTCGAAGCGTGATTGCTGATTTCAAGAACTGTAAGTGTTAGGATACGAGCCCCCGAGTGGTAAGCCATTTGAGCTACACCCGATTGTTCATGTTCATCAGATGAGGGATTGCGTTATGGCTCCAGCCAACAATGAAGAGAAGTCCGAGGCATCTTTGATTGCCATTCAAGTGTTTGTGTTCCTCTTAGTGAACTTCGTTTTATGGGGATTCGCTGCTGGCTTTTACAACGGGGGGAGTGGCGTCGGCAGTTCGCGACGTGCAAGAGGCAACCTCATTATTTTTATCGTCTCATCACTCAGCACACTTCCAGAGATCGGCTCTGTTATCCCTTATATCTGGAATAACCATTTCTGGTTTGTCCTGGTTTTCTTTGTCGTCGAAACACTGCTAGTCCTGTTTCTCATCTGGATGAAGAAGGTCGACAACGATCTGAAGAGTGGAAATCCCTTCCGTAGACGTTAAAGGGCGGCCTCAAATGGGGAATTCCTCAACTGCGCGTTCCGGAAGGCTGCTTCCATGACAAACAGTCTGACATGACAGAAGTCTGGGTGCAGTCGCATTGAAGCATGACGATAGAATCAAATCGATTGAATGGAGCAGAGACATGAACGAGTTTCCTAACTGTCCCGAGTGTCGTGGAGAATACACCTATGCTGAGGGGACGATGCTCGTTTGTCCGACTTGTGCTCATGAGTGGTCGCCTGCTGCTGAGGAGAGTGCGGCGGATGACAACGCGGTTCGTGACGCCCATGGCAACGTGCTGAACGACGGGGACTCGGTCATCGTCATCAAAGACCTGAAGTTCAATGGCGGCGTGGTCAAAGGGGGGACCAAAGTGAAGAAGATTCGCATCGTCGACGGCGACCACAACATCGACTGTAAGATCGATGGGATCGGAGCGATGGCGCTGAAATCCGAGTTCGTCAAGAAAGCCTGATGGTTCCGGCGGATAGTCGCACCGAATGTGCAGGTCTGGGCGAGACAACCTCGCGGGTCGTTGGCCCTGTCGGTTGACGGGTCAGAACGTTATTCCATCTCCGTAATATGTTTCCGTAAGAAAACTCCGTTCGGGTGCATCGCCCCCAGGTTCTGGCGACGCCCGTTACTCCAATGGGTTGTCGCTCGGCGTTGGGACGTCAGGCAGGGCGGAAGCCGCGGCGGCGGAGTTGGCTGTATTGTTGCAGGGCGAGTTCGATGACGGGGAGAGCTGATGCCGAGGGGAGGAATTCGTCCACCTCGACTGCTTTGCCTTCGAGACGTTTGTAGTCTTGGAAGAAGCGTCGCAGCATGGCGAGACGATGCGGGGGGAGTTCGTCAGCTTCCATGAACGAGTTGTATTCGGGATCGTTGACGGCAACGGCGAGGATTTTATGGTCCTTCTTGCCAGAGTCGATCATCGTCATGAGGCCAATGGCTCGGGCTTGCACCAGAGCCAGTGGAGCGACCGGTTCCTGACAAAGGACGAGCACGTCGAGCGGGTCATCATCTTCGGCAAAGGTTTGCGGGATGAACCCATAGTTGGCCGGGTAGTGAACGGCTGAATACAGGATGCGGTCGACCTTAATCAGCCCGGTCGGTTTATCGAGTTCGTACTTGACCTTCGACCCCATCGGGATTTCGACCACCATGGTGAATTCGAGCGGAAGGTTTTCGCCGGGGGTGACGTCGTGCCAAGAGTGAGTCATAGGAGGGCAATAGGGATTTGGGTCAATCGAATCCGAGGGGAATGCGGCCTCGAACTGGGGACTGTACGGTCGAACTCGCTGCGTTCAATCGCCCATCGTCTTACCGCGAAGACAGGATTCTAGTGAGACCCCTGGATTAAGTCACCGCGAATTCCAACGTGTTCCGGTCGGTTCTCAATCCGTGTAATCAAGCGAGGTCGACAAGGGGGGCATCGTCAACGGAGACCCCGAGCGTTGCGGACGAGTTCGCGGAACGTCTGTCGGACAGATTTATGCAGGAAGCGAGCGAACGAGCTGTCAAGGTTCCGCAGGATGATGAGCTCGACGACATCTGCCAAGTCTTTATGAGTCCGCCGTACATTGCCAGTCCCACAGGCGATTTTGACCTCTATTAATTTTGACAACTTTAAGACCGGCAGCCCTTCTACCACTTCGACACTGAACTCTCCCTCTGGGTCTGGAAGGGAGACCTCTGCTCCTGGGCCAGCTCGATCGCCGGCATACAGGAACTGGACAGCGATCCCGTTCAGTGACCGAAACTCTGCCTGTTCGGCATCCCACAGCAGTCCCAGTTGCTCGAAAGCAGCCCGAATCGTCGGGGTGTCTGTGCGGCGTACGATCAGATCGAGGTCGGCCGTGTTTCGCTGATAGCCATGCAGACAAACCGCCACTCCACCACAGACGGAATAGGGGATGTTGGCTGCATTCAGCGCACGATGACACTCGGCAGCCAACTGCCACAAGCTTTCGTTTCCCAACATCGAATAGACCTGTTGTGCTGTTGGCATCGTCGGTTCCTGTCTCATTTCCCCCGAGGGTCACTGACCATTGTAAGCAGAGTCAGGTTCGCCGGGGGAACCAATATTGAGGATTGGCGAGAAAGGGAGTGCATCCAGCGGGCTCAGTCTCTGCGGCGACTACTCGTGGCGCATCACGCAGTAACCTTCGAGCATCTTGCCGTTGAGGAAGTTGCCTGTGACATAGGATACTTTGTCGAACCCAACTTGGACCTTCACTTTGACAATGTCTTTGGATTGGGCGGCTGCGAGCACGTCGTTGGGGTCGGGATTGCCCGTCCCTGGTTCGACTTCGATGGTCACCTGAATGTCCGCCGCGGGAACTCCGAGGGCCTGTGACAGGAACGACTTAACGTCGGCAGTGACGTCCGCGTTCGTGGTCCCGTCGACGATTCCAGTGCGGGCACCATGACGGGCACCATTCGTCAGGAGTTGACTCACCATCATCGCCCGGCCAAATTCGACGATCCCAAAGACAATCAGCACGAAAATCGGCAGGACAATGGCCATTTCGACGACGGCAGACCCGATGCGGGACGACCGGAAGTGCGAAGAGCGACGACGACCGAGTGCAATACGCTGCATGACATGCCTCAACTTCCAAGGGCCTTTTTCGGCCGGAGGGGATCGACCCAGTCAGCAAACGATGACTTCGCCGGGCCTGTTGAAACATACCACTGGAAATCGGCGATGCGGCGTCCGGTCGTATCGGTTGTCGTCGATGGTGAGAAATGGCAACGTTCTAGCCGCACAATCGATACAAATTCACAAACAACCGAACTGCAGCCTACTCGGAAATCCAAGTCCCCTCGCCGACGGTGCCATCAGGATTGGCGGGAAGGTCCTGGCTGCTCTTGCGACCATGTGACCGCAGGACCTTGACGACTGGTTTCTGCGACCCGTCGGGGCGAATGATCCCCGCATTCGGAAAGCGGTGGGGGAAGCCATCGGAAAAGTGTGTCCAGAAGACGCCCGTGACAGCCGGTTTGGACATCAACAACGTGACGTATCTCGATGCCCAGTGCGATTGGACTTCTTCTGACCAATCGACGCCACACTCGGAACGACCAACGGCGACCTCTTGCACGGCTTGCGAATCTTTCGTGGCCGATGAAGGGAAGGAAAGCGTTACATGGAGTTGAATTCCCAGCAACGACCAGACATCAATCAGGCGGGACACCGCAAGCAGGTCCCGATGTCGAGACCCCTGCGGGTGATAGCCGACGGCAATCTCGAGATTGACCCCCGACAGGCCGAGCGAAGAGCGAACGAGCGCATCGACGAACTGGATCGGTGTCAACCGATGTTGGCCACCGGCTTGGTAGTCCCCCCAGGGGCGATCGATCCGAATGAAGAGTTGGGCTTCTGTGTCGGTTCGTTGTGCGGCTTCGAGTGATCGGGCCGTGAGCGCGAGTCGTTGTTCTTCGGTCAGTCGCAGTCCCCCGCCGGTGTTTGGGCGGGCGACCACTTCCCACATCCGAATCTGTCCCGCGTAATGACTGACGGCGGTTTCGATGAAGTCGCACACGAAGCTTTGCAGGTTGAGGAAGTCGTCTTTCCAGGTGGTCAACCATTGCGGCAATCCACCTGCCGAAAGATCAATCAGCGGGCCCCCGCGAACGAACATTCGCTGTTGCTGGCAACAGGAGACAAGGTCATCGAGACTCTGCCAGTTGTAGTTTCCTTCGGTCGGCTCAATCCGATTCCATTCGACCGGGACGACGGCAGCAGAAAACGTACTGCAAAACAGGTCCTTAAGCACCTCGACGCTGAGTGATTCATCGACAGTGCAGCCGAGTAGAGCGGGGCGGTGGGAGAGAGACTGCATCCGACTCTTGAATCGCTGTATGGCATAAGATCCACCGAGAACGTCTGCTGCTCGAAAGGCTTGAGTCAATGCCTGTTGAGAATAGTCGTCGACCAGGGTTGGATGATTTCGGTTGGCAGAAGCTTTCGAGAAGAGTTGATAGGCGAGTTTGATTTGACTTCGGAAGTTATCGGGAATCAACATTCCAGCAGTTTCCCAGAGGTACGCCTGTTCTCGGGTCTCAGCAATTTTTCCGCGAGCAAGTTCCAGTGTCAGATGGTAGGGACGGTCGCTCTCTGGGAGCGATGTCGTCGTGATGATCGGCAGGCCAAACCCCTCGACCCGCCAAGGGATGTGGAGCTTGCCGCTGTCGGAATTCGAGCGGGTGCATTGTAATAGATTGCCTTGAAGCTCGACCCGCAATGGGGCGACCCGTCCATCGAGCTGGGTGATGTACGCAGCCTCGTACTCCGGCCAATCAATGGTCTTGCCGTCAGGGACAACAATGAATCGCATCACACCCATGAGACGTCGTCATTCCTCGAGTGCGAATATCCCGTTACGGGATGAAAGTGGATTTTGATAATGCCGTCTGGCGAGATGGGGGCCAAACCAGCACGGTCCCCGCGGTCTCTCATCCAGTTCAGGGTGAGGGGGGAACTTGCCAACCGGACAAGCGGGAGTGTACGCCTGAATGCCAATCGCATCAAGCGCGACCGCATGCTCCTGCAGTAAGAGTTTGTCAAGCTGTTGCAGAATTTGGCAGCCAGTAGTTATGCTCAAGGAGAGATCGGGCGCCAAATACAACCTTTTTTAACTCGGAGTGATCGGTCGTGTCTGAAACGAACGAACAACAACGAAAGTACCGCGAGTTCTTGGACCTGCTCCCGCTCACCCTGAATTTAGCAGGGTTACCAACAAGCGAGCACGGACGCTATTACTCGGAAGAACAGATGGAGACCCGTTTGTTCGCAGTTCGCCACGCTTACAAAGCCGCCCGGGCCTTCGTCCGCGAAATTGTGGCCAAGTAATCGCGCACGGAGGGGCATTCTCGGCGAAACCAATCCCCCAACTTTGCAAGGTGGGGACGATTCGTCGCTTTGATCACGCTGTCGAACAGGGAGTCAGGGATGCAACAAGTTCCACAGTCATGCACAGTGCGGCATACAATCAACCCCTACCCAACAAACCCATGGCGTCGCTTCGGGTTCCTTGCGTTGATTGTGCTTATCTCTGCCTGCTCGCAACAACCAGTCGACTCAGCTGAAGGAGAGGCCCGCCTGGCTCAGGGGCCGGTTGCTGTTCCAACCGCTCAACCTGCTTCCCCCCCGGCCGGTGTCGCAAACGTTCGAATTGCCGTTCCTGCGAAGTTCGACCCCGATCGAGCGTTCAGGTATCTGGAAGAGGTCTGCCGTCTCGGCCCGCGCATCTCTGGGACGGAAGGGATGAAGAAGCAACAAGAGATGATCGACGAACACTTTACCAAGCTGGGGGCCAAAGTCTTCTACCAACAGTTTGACACGTCGCATCCCGAGACCGGGGCACCCGTCAAGCTGCAGAACATGATCGTCTCGTGGCATCCCGCTGCTCGCGACCGAGTGCTCCTCTGCTGTCATTACGACACCCGACCGAGACCCGATCAGGAACCATATCCCCCCAATCGGGATAAGGTATTCATCGGGGCGAACGATGGAGCGAGTGGTGTTGCCCTCTTCATGGAACTTGGTCATATCCTCCCCACATTGCAGACAGAGGTCGGCGTCGACTTCGTTTTCTTCGATGCCGAGGAACTCATCTACGACAACAAGCGGGATCGTGATCGCTACTTCCTCGGGTCTCAGCACTTCGCCAAAGAGTACCGCGACCAGCCTCCGCAGTACCGCTACCTGGCCGGTGTGTTGGTCGACATGATCGGAGACAAGAACCTGCAACTCTACATGGAACAAAACAGCATGAAGCTCGCCCCCGATGTGACTCGCAGCGTCTGGGCTGCGGCTCGTCAGGTGAAAGCTCGCCATTTCATTTCCAGGATCAAACACGATGTTCGAGACGATCATCTCGCTCTCAACGAGATCGCCAAAATCCCAACGTGCGACGTCATCGACTTCGACTACCCCTATTGGCACACCCGTAATGATCTCCCCTCTGCCTGCTCCGGCGAGTCGCTGCAAGAGGTTGGTGCCGTTCTCACTCAATGGCTCATCAACCGCCCCCCGCGATAACTCACCCTCATCCGAGTGCTGACAACATCGAATCGCAAATGACATCGAGCGGGGGGATGCGTCCCGCAGCGAAATTCCCCGACAAGCTGGCACGTACGATCAATGCACTACCACAAGAACCCACCATCGGTCGCGGGTTGGGTGATATCAAGGAACGTGGTCTCGATCGGGAGCGTATCGCAGAGTTCTAACGCTGCGACGCCGAGCGTGAAGGCTCGGTCGTCGTGGTGGATGCCGTCGCGGTGATGATCGAGTCGGACGCGGCCTTGCTTGGACTCTCTTAGCAAGAGCGAAGCGAGTTCGGTTTCCAGGTCATCTCGACCGTGAGGAGACTCGACCGTGCCGCAGTTGGCGTACCAGCGGATGTGTCGATGGATCAACAATTGACGCAGGTTCATGGTCAACTTGTGATTCCCGATCCCCCCGCCAAAGTCGAAGCGTCGCAACTCATAGCGATTCGCAAATCGCTGAATCGTGTGCAATAACTGATGCTCATCCAAGACGAAGCGAACGCGAGGAAAGTTAGCGGCAACGTCAGCGATCCAATCTTCGACCCACTGCACAGGGGTAGGTCGTGTCGGGGTTGGGCGAACGACATCCATCCGGTCGACGATGATAAAATCCCCATCACGATGACAGACGCAGCCGACGGTGAAGTCGTGCTTCTCGGCATAGTCAATCGCCGCAACGTACACTCGATCGGGTCGACCGGCTGATTGATACTGCAACTGCTCATCGCGGCACGCCTCCGCTTCCCCCAGGGTGACGAGTTCGCCATCCGAGTGATGCCAAGCGTTCATCCAGAGTCGGTCAAACACCGATGGCGGCAACAGAGCACGCTGTTCTTCCAACCACTCTGCGGTAATCCAGGGCGCCTGTGGACCCTGAAGGGATGAGAAGTGCCAAGTGGGGGAGACTCGGGCATGTTCCCGCACATCCCACTGCCAACCGCGACCGGTCCCGGCGTTCGTCAGCACGGTAAGGACACAGTTGGGGCGCTTTGCAGCCGACGAAAGGAGGGAGTGCCACAAGTCGGGATGCGACCAATGACACAGTTCGTCACAGACAACGAAGTCGGGAAGTGCTCCGTACGACGACTGTACGTCCGACGAAATGACTTCAAGCCGCGAACCAGTGACCTTGTTCTTCACTTCGTGTTCGATGAAACGGAGGTCGCGGCAGAGTTCATCGTTCGTGTCGGCGAGACGTTGGATCGCTCGATGAATGAGGCTCGCTTGTTCGCGATCTGCTGCCGCTGCCAAACCGGAGACGGCGTGTCGAGCAGCGATGAGAATCCACGTGATCTGGACCGCAGTATCGGAGGTTTTCGAGTGTCCCCGGGGACGTTCGATATAGGCCCGCCGCAGTGGTGATATTTTCGAAGCTATTGAACCAGTAATGAGACCTGTTGTATTAGGTGATAACGGCGAACGCCCCGCGAGATCGGCCCACGCATTGTCGATGGCATGGAAGTCGACCCGCTGCCAGGGTTGCAGCAAGTCGACCAGTGGTGGGCCGTCATCGGTCAGTCGGACGACATCACGAAACAGTCTCGGATGTTGGAACGGGCGTCGACTTTGAATCGCTTCATTCATTCGAAGAATCTGTAGAAGTTGTTCCCTTCGCGTAGCGGGCGACTGCGAGTTGGTATCGTGCTTCGAGTTCTTCATCCGTGAGTCCGTTCAGGTCGTCGGTGTCGTCAGAGTCGCAACCGGTCGATTCCGAGACCGGTTGCCATTCTGGTGGGGGAAGGTTCTTGAGGAAAAATGTCTGGGCGGAAACGCTCCCCTCCATGGCGGCCCGATACAGGGCCGCTGCGACGTTCTGACTCAACAGGTGGTTGACCCGAATCACCCGCTCGGCAAACAGTGGGTCTTGTTCGAGCGTGAGGGCGAGTTGATCGATCTCGACGAGTAACTGGCGACAAGCCGCCGCAGGCGAAGCCCCCCGCCCCAAAAGGTTGAGATACAACCCCTGTTCGTCCGCCGTGAGCAGCGGCGAAGTCGACCCCCGTACCAGCAACTCGGCCCGAGGCTCATCCACGGGCGTCACGTCCGCCGGCATCCCACTCCGACCGGCAACCTGCTTCGCGACATCGACCTGTCCCGTCGTCGCCGCTCCCGTCTTCCTAACCTCCCCCGATCTGACGGAGGACTTCTTCTTCGCCGAGGCCTTCTTGGCGCTTGGTTGCTTGACCCCCGGCGACTTTGTCGTAGCACTCTTTGTGACAGCTTTCTTCATGAACAGTTCTCTTAAGACAGGCACATTCCAAGACACCAAAGCCCCACGATTGCATCGCAGGGACGGGGGCAATTCTGTTCAGCACGATTCTTGCGATGAGGGTTGAACCACTCTTCACCTTCTCCCCCCCGTAGGGACGCTGGCTGACGTAGGAACGTCTTCTGCGGGGGGAGAAGGAGCCTTGTGTCGGCTAAAGCCTTCGGGGTTGTCGAATGAAGAGTCATCGAGTCTCTGCCTCAGACTGCTATTGATCCGTCGAGCGGTTGTCGAAGATGTAGGGTACACGGGGGTTGCGTGACGGCTTGTTATGGGTTTCGTCGCAGACGAGACTTACCGTGACCTGGACGGCGGCCACCGTAGAGGGCAGAGTGAGAGGCGTGCGACGCCACTTGACGTTTCGTTACTCCCACACGTACGAAACCGGCTCGCTCGAAAAAGGGGTTGATATGACCCATCTGCGTCAGCGTTTCGATCCAAGGTGACGGCGAGAGTTCACAACTGCGACGCACAAAAGCGGCCGCAATCCCCGCTCCACGGTACGTCGGATGAATGACCACTCGTTGCAGTTGAACAATCTGAGAGTTCATCACCCGTAATGCAGTGCGGTCCCAGCGACCACTGCGGCCAAAGAACTTGTTTCGCAGGGCGAGAGAAATCGGGGGCGCAACAAAGACACAGATGCCGATGGGCTCGTCACCATGCCACAGCAACGTCAGGAACTTGACGAGTCCGAGGTTGTGACTGCGGTAATGCCAGCGAGAAAAGTACGCCCAGTCACGTCGGGACGCATTGGAAATCCAGAGGTCGTCGACGAAGGAGATGGGCTGCTTGTGTCGTGGTCGTGATGCGACTTCGTCCGCTTCGATCGCACTTTTTTTTTACGATGGCGATCAACTCGTTCCGTGTCCGGCTGCTCGGCGTCTGACTGGTCGATGATCGGCGACACATCGACCGGTTGCCCCTCACGGGTCAGCGAGACGAACCCATCGAGTCGACATTGCACGTGCAGGTTCGGCGAGAGATCGGCTGTAACGTCTTCATGCGTCGTCGCGAGCAAGAAACCGGTGCCGGTCCGCAGGGAGAGACGACGAATGTTAAAGGCAATGACCTTGGCAAGAGTGCGGTCCAGGGTGGCGGTGAACTCGTCCGCAACGATCCACTGGGGATTCTGCGACAGGGCCAGAGCCAGTCGAAACCGATAGCGTTGCCCGTCCGAGAGTTCCGAGGGTGTCCGCAACATCAGGTGTGCTTCACCCAGCCCACACGAGGAAAGCAAGTTCATCGCTTCTTCAACCGGGAGTGGCAACGCATCAATCAGCAGCGTGTCGGGGAGTTTGAGATCATCCAGGTTGACGACAGTGTCGGTCTCCATCGGTCGCGATGTCTGATCGGCTGTTCCGTCGTACGACAGTTCCGTTGCCGCCATCTCACTGAATGACGACTCGGCGAGTTTGGCCGCTAAGGCCCGCATCAGGGACGACTTCCCCGAACCGCTGGCCCCGGTGAACAGTACGACATCCCCCCCCCTCACAGGCAACTCCAATTGCTCGGCGATGACATGCCGACCTTGCTCGAAGTCGATCCCAAAATGGTCCATGACGACCGAAGCCCGAGTGCTGTTGGTCTTCGGCAGAAAATCGTGTGCAACATTGAGAAACATCGGCTGGTTACCAGAGGTCAAGTAGAACAACATCGGGGAAACCCCATTTATTCAGTAACCAAAGAGGTTGCGCCGATTGGCCCCAAAGTTAAAACGATTCCTCGTTTTTCGGTCTGAGGTTAAGATGCCCCTGAAATCGTACGACGAACAACTTTTCCGGTTGAATACTCGGACTTTCGACAGACGAGAATGTCCGTCGTAAAGAAACTCTCAACTGAAGCTTTGCGTTTGCGAATCGGTGTTCGATCAACCATGAGGTTTCGACCGGAGGGATACACCATGCACGAGTCATTCGCGCGAGTCGATCATCGACCGTGGGAGATTCCGTCTGGGCCGTGGACTTGGCGGCAGAGTTGGAAAGAACTTCTGTTCGCCCATTGGCCGGTCCCGGCTGCGTCGCTCCGATCTCTAGTTCCCGAGGAGTTGACGATTCAAGAGTATGACGGGACTTCGTGGGTGGGAGTGGTCCCCTTTCGGATGACCGGAGTGATGCGTCGCCCGTTCCCCGATCTGCCGGGTGTCTCGGCGTTTCCGGAACTCAACGTCAGACTGTATGTCGAGTACGAAGGGAAGCCGGGCGTCTGGTTTCTGAGTCTCGACGCATCGAGTCGGCTCGCAGTCTGGGGGGCGAAGACCTTCTTTCATCTCCCGTACCATCATGCCCGCATCACCCATCAACCGACTGGCCAAGGCTTCGCCTTCCACTCCGATCGATTGGATGATGTCCGTCGGCACAACGACAATCCACCGAGCATCTGTTTCGACGCAACTTATCAGCCCGTCGGCTCATCATTCGAAGCAGCACCCGGAACGTTGGAAGAGTTTCTGGTCGAACGATACTGCCTTTACGCACAATCCAAGCGGGGGGAACTCTATCGGGCGCATGTGCATCATCTCCCATGGCCGCTGTTTCGAGCCGAGGGGGAAGTGCGTGCGGAAGCGTTATTAGCCACTCATGGTTTACAGGTCGAGGGAGACCCTGTGCTGCATTATTCACCGGGGGTGAATGTTGTTGTTTGGCCACTGGAGCGATTGAGTCATTAGGTAAGTCACCGAATGTTTAGCCCCACACATAAAGTGTGGGGCTAAACGGTGGCGGGGTGACTTAATGAGGAGTTACTTAATGAGATAGTTCTTGCCTCGCAGTTGGACGAGAAGTTGTTCCCCTTCCATCTGGTTGGACAACAGTCGATTTTCTTCCGATGTGTTTGCCGAGCAAAGGGCGAAGTAATCGGAAGAGAAGCGTTCGACGGTGACGATGTCTTTGCCATGTTTCTCGAAATCGATCCCATCGTTACTTGCGTTCAACAGTCCGGAAGTTTCCGACGTGCAAATAACCTGGCCGCGTTTGTAGAGCGTCGTGTTGCCAATCTGGCGGACGGAGGAGACGACGACCGTTTCATCGGTGGCGGCGTCGCGGTAGGTCGCTCCGTAGCCTCCGCTGGCGGCAACCTCAGGGGCAGCCGGTCTGCCAGGGGCACTGGAGGGTGAAGGTGCGGCTCCGTTCTGGGCGTTCTTGAACTCTTGCTTGGAAGAACGTTGAGAGACCCCCGCGAGGCCATCGGCTTCTTCCAATCGACTCAGGGCTTTCCCAGCCTGCATCTGATTTCTCCGTCCTTCTGCAGAAGAAGCAAGCGTTGTCGGACGGGACTGCTCATCGGCCAGGAAGGAGGTGTAGGGGGTCAGAATGCCATGTTTCGTCGACAACATCACCAGTTCGTTGACAAGTTCTTCGTTGCGTCCGTTAAGGTCCAGTTCGTCAATGATCTCCCCGACGCGACGCATGGCCCAAAGCTTCTCGATGAAGGCATAGGTTTGATCTGAGCCCGCCTTCGCAAACTCCGCCGGAAAATCGTAGGTGTGAGTCTCGGCCCCCACTTTGCCCGTCAGTGTGACCTTAGCTGTCCCCGAGGGGCGGTAACGTCCCACAAGGACCACTTGTTCGCCCGCAAAGATGTCAAAGGTTCCCGACGGATAAACCCGGCTAATCGGTGGTGACTGTTTGGTGTTCGGGTCATCGAAATCGAAGCTGAGATTCACCCCGGCGAGAACCGGAGCGGCGATGCGCCCGTACACCTTGGCAACAGCCGCTTCGATATCTTCATTAGGTCGAACATATTCACTCGCTCCAAACCCTTCCCGTGCGAGTCGGTCGAGCAGGCGACTGTTCACGTCATACCCGACGCCGAACGTCAAGAGTCGGGCATGTGAGGTGTTGGCTGTCTTCGCAGATGCGGCAATCTTCGCCTCATTTCGCTCTCCCACAGTCGGGAGACCATCAGTCAGAAAAATTAAGAAGCTCGGGCGGTTCGGGTCTTTTAATTGTGTTAAGGCGGTGGCCAGTGCGCCGTCGATATTCGTCCCTCCGCCAGCGTAAAGTCCATCGACGAAGCCGAGTGCTTCTTTGCGAGACTTATCAGTGAAGGTTTCGAGTTCCGGACGGAAAGACTGCACGGCACTATCGTAGGCGATAATGTTAAAGACGTCCCCTTCGGTCAGGTTGTTGAGAACGAACTTCAGGGCCCCGCGAGCCTGTTCCATTTTCTCGCCCGACATGCTCCCGGACTTATCGACGACAAACAGGACCGTCTTGGCAAGTTGTTGTTCCTGCTCGGGGATTTGCGGGGATGTCAGCAACAGGAAGAAGCCTTCTTCGCCCCCTTGAGGTCGATAGCTGAGGACACTTGTGCCGAGCTTCTTGGCATTAACGTCGAAGAGTAAGCGGAAGTCGTTCGTCGGGACTTCGTTCGTGGCTGAATAATGAACACGAGCCCGCTTCTTGTCAGATTTGTCGACCTGAATGTTATGTGATGGGCTATAGACGTTCTTAATGCTCAGTGACGACTCGATATTCAATTGAATCGCGATTTTTTCCACTGGCTTCGAGGAGTAACGTGCCGTGCTCAGCGGGAACAGGAAGTCGGTGACGCCATTCTCTTTTCGCAAGAGCTGATTGTAGTTAATCGTCACGGTCCGCTCGGCTCCGGGGGGGACGGGGAAGACGCTTGTTTGAAAGAGTCCGTGTCCCATCCATTCGAGGAGTGCGGGGTCTTTGCTGCTGCGGACGATCGCTTCGTATTTGGCTCGGGCGTCCGCTTTCGAGAGGAGTTGTGCGGGGAATTCTTTGCCGTCGACGAGCAGGGTGAGGGAGTCGATTGCCCCATCGTAGGGAAGGGGGAAGACGAACTGCGTTTCGAGCTGACGCGAGCCGGTGTTGACGAAGGTCTGTGAGACCTGGACCCGGGCGATTTGGTCTTTGAGTGTCGCTTGAATGTCGAGCTTGCCGATCTTGTATTCGGTCGTCGGGACCGGTTGCGGAGTTGGGGTCGGCCAAGGTCGGGGGAGCCGATGATGATCTGGTTCGATGAGAACCCCCTGTGCTTGTGCCAGAGAAGCCATGAGGGTCAGGCAGAGGATCCAGAGTCCAATTCGTTGCAGTTTCATCACTCGCTCCTGTTTGGTGACTGTGTCGTCTTGTCTCGCCGTCGTCTTGTTTTGCCGTATTTCGCCAAGTGTTCCGGGGCATTGATGCGTTTGACATCGCAGAGACTTCGTCGTCCGCAAAGCGTCCGGTGCTCGCAAAGCTTCTGCTGTCAGGTTTGTCGCATGAAAGGGGGTTGGTCCACTTCTGTGACGCCCCTCCCAGGCAAGAAGTTCCAGATGTTTTACCAGAATTTGGTCAAACGGTGTGTCACAATCTTGTAACGGTCCCCTCGAAACTCTCGGAACTGGCAACCATTCTCGGGAGTCGCTTGGATTCGAGGGGGGGAGACCTACAATGCCCAGAGTTGCGCGTTTTTCGGGCGGCACCTGTACGCCCGTGATGACTGGCCTCGCGATCCTTCGATTTTCTTACGACAACTCGCCCCATGACCGCTTCCGTAGAGACTCACGTGACGTTTGATGCCGCTGGTTTTGAAGCCTTCATCGCTTCGCGGCAGGAACCTGACTGGCTCGTCGCTCGACGTCGAGAGGCATTCGCTTTGTATCAGGAGAAGTTGGTCGAGCCGCTGGTGGCGGAAGAGTACAAACGGGTCGACTTGCGGACGTTTCGTCCCGGCAATTATGGCATCCATCAGGCCGGACAACCGGGGGCCGAGTTCAGCACTCTGATGCAGGACCGGGCCGAGTTTGCGGGGCAAACGGTGCATGTCGATGGACGCTGTATCACATCGCACCTCAGTCCGGAACTGGCTGCGAAGGGGGTGCTGTTTGGTGATTTGGCAACGCTGTTGGTCGAGCATCGCGACCTGTTAGAGCCTCATTTCATGAGTCGGGCTGTGCTTCCCGAAGCCGACCGCTTCGCGGCATGGCACGCGGCGTTTTGGACCGGAGGGACCGTGCTCTACGTCCCTCGCAACGTTGAAGTGACGGTCCCGTTGTATAGTTTGATTGCCTTGCAGCAGAACGGGGCGGCTGACTTCAGCCACACTCTGATTGTGCTGGAAGAAGGGGCCTCTGCGACCCTTTTGGAAGAGACGGCATCGGCTGACGAAACGTCCGAGGGACTGCATGTCGGTGCGGTCGAATTGCTGGTGGGGCGTGGGGCGAGGTTGCGTTATGTGCAGCTTCAGAACTGGAACGAACAGGTTCGCCACTTCGCGCATCAGTCGGGTCGCGTCGACCGGGACGCCATGTTGCAGTGGACTGTCGGTGCCTTGGGAGCACGATTGGCACACATTCATCAAGATGTCCATCTCGATGGGCGCGGGGCGGATGCTCAAGTAAACGGCGTCACCTTTGCGACCGGTCGTCAGTTGCTGTCATACTACACACAGCAGACGCATCACGCCGAGAACACACACAGCGATTTGCTCTATAAAGAAGTGCTGCGAGACCGTTCACGGATCATCTGGCGCGGGATGATCAAGGTGGACAAAGTCGCCCAGAAGACCGATGGGTATCAGCGAAACGATGCCCTCATGCTCAGTCCCGATGCCCGGGCCGATGCCATTCCGGGGTTGGAAATCGAAGCGGACGATGTTCGTTGCACCCACGGAGCGACGGCTGGACAAGTGGATGAAGAACAAGTCCTCTACGCGATGTGTCGAGGCTTGAGTCGTTATGAAGCGATGCACATGATCGTCGAAGGATTCTTCGCGTCGGTGTATGATCGGGTGCCGGTCGAACTGGTCCGGGAGACGTTGAGTCAAGCGGTCGAACGGAAACTTGGCATCGGCGATTGACCCAGTTTCCGAGGTGGGGTGACGGCACCACTCGCCCGGGGCGTGCTGTTGTACACTGCCGCACATGCTTGACATTATGATGTTGTCGATCACATTTCTCCTTCCAATCAGACTGTAGAGTCTGCCGTACGATTCTTACGCGAGTTAACCGATGTCTGCCACATGTTCGACCGATGTTCTGGCTGCCAATGTGCGTCTGTTGCAAGCGATTGATGCCGGGGACTGGGAGACCTATGCCTCGCTGTGCGATGCAGGTCTTACCTGCTTTGAAGCCGAAGCCGAGGGGCACTTGGTCACCGGTTTGCCGTTTCATAAGTTCTACTTCGACCTCCCCGGCAGCGATTCCCCCCGACTCTCGTCAATCAGCTCGCCGAATGTTCGCGTCGTGGGTGACGTTGGAATCGTCTGCTATGTCCGACTTGTGCAGAAGGTCGATGCCTGTGGCGATCCGTACGTCTCGACCGTCGACGAAACCCGGATCTGGCAAAAGATCGACGGCACCTGGAAGCACATCCACGTCCACCGCTCGGCCTGTTAGTCCTGGCTGATATTGGTCGTCGACAGACATCCTGAAAATCGGTAGCAAATTGTTTGAAGGGAGTCTCTGTCAACATGCCAGAGATGATTTTCCGTCCCGGACCCAAAGTGGGAATGGTTCGACAACAGGATGGAACGGTCGTTCCGGTCCCTCCGGGGTGGGACTTCTTCCCCCCCGGCGACCCTGCGCTCACTCGACGGGTGAAAGCTGCCGGGGAGTATTGGCTGCTTCAGGAAAAACGAGGACGGAAGGTGTTCTCTCGCGGCATCTGGGCCCCGAAGGAAACGATTGACTCGATCCGAGCAGCTCTCGTGGAAGAACGAGCCGATCCGTCTTACGCCAAACGGCAACATGCCAGTGCCCAGCGTCGTGAGAAAGAGCAAACCGCTTACGTTGAAGACTTCGGGGCCGCGGTCTTCAACTTCCTCAACTTCCATCCGGACCATACCGAACTCGCCTTAAGAATGGCTGAGGCTGTGGCGACACATGCGACCCCTGTTGGCAGTGGGACGGTCGCCAGAACCAAACGGATCCCGATCGAGGAGCGAGCGGAGGCTGCGGTCATCGCCTGGATGCGGCATCAGACGACAGGCTACGACTCGATGTCCATCGCCCGCATCAAGGGGGAACGCCGCGAAGTTCGCCGGGCCCTCGCAAAGCGGTCGCATGAACTGCTCGAGATATATCGCAGCAGCAACTCCACTCCCCATAACTGCCCCCTCCGAGCCGCCCTTGAGTCGTAGCCCGATCACCCTCTTTGCCGAAGCGACTCGTCGCTAATGAAGACTCTTCGTTTGCAGACGCAGGGCGTTGCCGATGACGGAGACCGAACTGAAACTCATGGCGGCTGCGGCGAGCATCGGGTTTAACAGAAGGTGCTCCGAGATTGGAAACAGCACTCCAGCGGCGATCGGAATGCCGATCGCATTGTAAATCAACGCGAAGAAGAGGTTTTGACGGATATTGTTCATCACATGATGACTGAGCTTCACCGCTTTGACGATGCCTCGCAGGTCCCCTTTGACCAACGTCACACCGGCAGATTCGATGGCGACGTCGGTCCCGGTTCCCATCGCAAGGCCGACGTTCGCTTCCGCAAGGGCGGGGGCATCGTTGATTCCGTCCCCGGCCATCGCCACGATGCGTCCATCGGCTTTCAACTCCTGAATTCGGGAGTATTTCTCTTCCGGTCGAACACCGGCTGCGTACTCGTCGATCCCCAGTTTGTCGGAGATAGTTTTTGCAGTCTGTTCGTTGTCGCCCGTCAGCATGATGATGCGCAGGCCGAGTCCGTGCAGAGCGCGAACCGCCTCCGGCGTCGTTGTTTTGATCGGATCGGAAACCGCCAGCAGACCGGCGAGTCGTTGATCGACCCCCACGAACATCACTGTGCGACCTTGTCGTTGCAATTGGTCCGCCTGACCGTTGAGCGTGTCGACTCCCTCGTAGTGACGTTCGGTCAGCAACGATGCTTTGCCGATGAGGACTCGCTTCCCATCGACCGTTCCAGCGACTCCACAGCCGGTGATTGACTCAAAGTCTGTCACCTTGCCGAGCCTGATTCCCCGATCCCCAGCCGCATCGCTAATGGCCCTGGCCAGCGGATGCTCGCTCAGATGTTCGACAGTTGCGGCGAGTCGCAAAAGGTCGTCTTCAATGAACGACTCTGCGGGGACGGCTTCGGTCAGTTTCGGATGGCCCTCGGTCAGCGTGCCGGTCTTGTCGACGACGATGGTGTCGACCTTTTCAAGAACCTCCAGCACTTCGGCCTCTTTGATGAGGACCCCCTCTTTCGCACCGCGTCCGACACCGACCATGATCGACATCGGAGTCGCCAAACCCAACGCACAAGGACAGGCGATAATCAGCACTGCCACCGAGTTGACCAAGGCCCATGCGAGAGCGGGTTGCATCGGCTGAGCGATGGCCCACACAAGAAAAGTGATGATCGCGACCAACACAACCGCAGGCACAAAGTACCCCGCAACACTGTCGGCCACCTTCTGAATCGGTGCTCGACTTCGCTGAGCCTGGGCGACCAAACGGACAATCTGAGCCAGTACCGTCTCTTCGCCAACCTTCTCGGCCTCCATCAGAAAGGAACCAGTCTGATTGACCGTACCGCCAATGACGGAGTCTCCCGACTGTTTTCCGACGGCAAGCGGTTCGCCCGTCAACATCGATTCATCGACAGAGCTTTTTCCCTCAGTGATGCGACCGTCGACCGGAACTTTCTCACCCGGTCGAACTCGCAGCACATCCCCCTGTGTCACCTCCTCGATGGGGACTTCTTGCTCGCTCCCATTCTTGACGATTCGGGCGGTCTGGGGGGTGAGAGAGAGCAATTCTCGAATGGCGCTGCTGGTTCGTCGCCTCGCTCGAAGCTCCAGCAATTGCCCCAGCAGGACCAATGTGATGATGACCGATGCCGCTTCAAAGTAGACCGCAACTTGCCCGCCGTGCTTGAAGTTGTCGGGAATAAAACCTGGAAACAGAATCGCCATCACGCTGTAAAGGTAGGCTGCACCGGTGCCGATGGAAATCAAGGTGAACATGTTGAGGTTCGATGTGATAATGGATCTCCATCCGATCACAAAGAACGCCCCTCCGCACCAAAGTACGACCGGCGTGCTCAAGAAAAGTTGAAGCCATCTCTGAGTTGTGGGACTCAACCAGCGATCGACCGGAAGCCCAACCATCGGCAGCATAGCGAGCAGAAAGACGGGAACACTCAACGCCATCGCCATCAGGAACCGCCGTGTCATCCCTTGCAGTTCGGGGTCGTCATCATCAGGTTGCGACTGGACGGTATTCGGTTCTAACGCCATCCCACACTTGGGACATTGGCTCGGAAGGTCGCTCTCGATCCCGGGGCACATCGGGCAGAAATACGCCTTGGTATGCGTGACCCCGGTCCCGTTACGTTGACGTGAAGCCATGTCAGCAGACGCGGCCATGCTGTCTTCGTGATGACAACACGCAGGTTCCGAGAGAGAAAGCGAGACGAGTGACCCCTGTCCCACGAACCTCTGCCGGCAATTCGGACAGCAGAAGTAGTAAGTCTCTCCAGCAGATTCGTAACTCAGAGCCGTCGCTTCATCGACAGTCATCCCGCAGATCGGATCAATAGCCATCTCAGTCTCCTTCAGTCCGTTCGATCACAACCGCGTGTCGAACGTCCGTCATAAGGTTCATTTTGACCTTGATGAAGCCCAACGGCTAGCAACTTCGAACGATTGCCAAGAGCATGAACACAAATCGTTCGGGATTCGATGCCATCTCAGCAGAGGGATGGACCATTGTGACATGGATCGAACATGCCGACACAATCCAGAGAACACTCGTCACCATCCAAGCCCGACCTCTCAGCGCCAACAACCCCCCAACGGCTCCCTCATCACCAATCGAATCGCGTGAATCAAAGAACAAAGAAAGCCATAACCCATGATGAGTTATGGCTTTCTCGTAGATGGAGGATAGGGGACTTGAACCCCTGACCTCTTGCATGCCATGCAAGCGCTCTCCCAGCTGAGCTAATCCCCCGAAAGTCTGGTCTTCTCTCGTCTTTCAAGTAGCGGTGGAGGGATTCGAACCCCCGACACGCGGATTATGATTCCGCTGCTCTAACCAACTGAGCTACACCGCCGTATGGTACTGCTGAACCGCACTTTTGAAAAGGATACTGTTTATCCGCCCCGCCCAAGAGGTCGTAGGGTAGTGAGGCGGAGCGGTAGAATCAAGCGATCGTCCTGCTTTTCAGCGACGTTTTGGAGCGGGACAACCTCACAACTTGATATCGACCTGCAAGCAGTCTGTGAGCACAAAAAGAGCCGAAAACTGCCGGGAACTTTCAATTCTGCGTCGTGACGAATCAGTCCCCCTCTTGGCAGACAACTGCCGCGTTTAGAAGGTTCGCTCGACGAAGCCAGTGTCTCCTTCGCCGTTGATGAAGGTTGAGTGGTCGAGAATTCGACGGGCGAGTGGGATGGTTGTCTTGATACCGTCGAAAACGAACTCATCCAACGCACGACGGGTCGTGGCGAGGGCTTCTTCTCGTGTCGGACGATGAACGATCAGTTTGCCGATCATCGAGTCGTAATACGGACTGATCGTGTAACCTTCGTAAACGTGCGAGTCAAACCGGACGCCGGGGCCACCGGGGAGACGCAGACGGGTGATCTTTCCCGGGCTGGGGCGGAAGCCGTTTGCGGGGTCTTCGGCATTGATGCGGACCTCGATGCAGACGCCGTTGCAGGGGATGCTGCGTTGCTTGATCTCTAACTTCTCGCCGGCGGCAATCCGAATTTGCTGCTGAATGAGGTCGATGCCCGTCACCATTTCGGTGACCGGGTGCTCGACCTGAATTCGGGCGTTCACTTCAATGAAGTAGAACTGGTTATCCTGATCGACGATGAACTCGCAGGTTCCGGCGTTGGTGTATCCCGCAGTCTTGGCGAGTCGAACGGCTGCCTTACAAATATCTTCTCGAACCGACAGAGGGAGGTTCGGAGCAGGGGATTGTTCGATCAGCTTCTGATGCTTCCGCTGCATCGTACAATCCCGTTCCCAGAGATGCAGAACGTTGCCATAGTTGTCGGCCAGCAATTGGACTTCGACGTGACGCGGCTTCTGGATGAACTTTTCGATGTAGACCCCACCGTTCTTGAACGCCTTCTCGGCTTCGTTTGCGGCGGCCTTCAACTCGGTTTTTAGTGATATTTCGTTGTGAGCGGCTCGAATTCCTTTGCCACCACCACCAGCCGTCGCTTTGATGAGGACGGGGTAGCCAATCTCATTCGCAATACGGACCGCTTCGGCTTCGGAGGTAATCAGTCCCTCGCTGCCGGGAACACAGGGAACCTTCGCCTCTTTGGCGAGTTTGCGGGCAGCAACTTTGTCTCCCAATGCGGCCATCGCTTCGTGGGGAGGGCCGATGAACTCGATGCGTGATGCCCGACACTGTTCGGCAAAATTCGCGTTTTCCGCGAGGAAACCGTATCCGGGATGAATTGCCTCGACGTTCCCAACTTCAGCGGCCGAGATGATTCGGTCAATCTTCAGGTAGCTTTCCGAGGCAGAAGCGGGGCCGATGCAATACTTTTCGTCTGCCATATCGAGATAGTGCGCGCCTCGGTCCGCCTCGCTGAAGACAGCGACCGTCTCGATCCCGAGTTCGCGACAGGCCCGAATGACCCGCAGCGCGATTTCGCCTCGATTGGCGATGAGAATCCGCTGAAACATCGACGTCTACTCCGGCTTCACTTGGAACAGGGGCTGACCAAACTCGACGGCATCACCCTCGTTGGCCAGAATCTTCGTGATCGTTCCGCTGCACTCGGCCTTAACAGGATTGAAGAACTTCATCGCCTCAATCAAGCAGACGACCGTGTCAGGCGAAACCCGATCTCCCTCTTTAACGAACACCGGCTCTTCGGGACTCGGAGCACGATAAAACGTTCCGACCATGGGACTCGAAATCTTCGTTCCCGCTTCTTCTTTCGGGGCCGCAGGAGCTGTGATCCCGGCAGAGGAAGGAGCCGCAGGAGCCGCTGAACTGGCCGCAGCCACAGTGGGGGCTGGAGCGTAACTCATCGGAACTGCGGAGATCACCTCTTGCGGCCCTCGCTTCAGGGACCACTTTTCGGGCCCCTTCGAGAGTTTGACCTCGCGGAGATCATGCTTCTCCATCAACTCGACAAGTTGTTGCAGGCGATCAAGATCGAATCCTTCGCCCGAAGATTTGCTTTCAGTCATCGATATTCATTCCCAGCCAATACGGCTACAAACAAGAGGGCGGACGCCAGTATTCCCCCACGGACCGACATCCGCCGCCAAACGGTACGCGAAGTATAGAGAATCTTCGTCGTTGTACCATATCACCGGGGAAGTTCTTAAATAAACCGGCCGGGGTGCGGTCGACAACGGGTATTGCGGCGATCCTTCCCCGCGAAATAAGTCGATAGACGCCGAAAGCTCCTTTCAAGACCTGTCGTCGAGGTCGTGAGACGACTGAAACCCCAAGGAATTCGTACGACTTCCGTCCTGGTCGTTGGTTTGGAAGTGACATTGAGTCGAATTCTGGCAACTTGCGATACATGGCAGAGGTTTTACGACATCTGCTCCACCCTTGGAGCCAAGTCCTTACCAACCACGAATCGGAACAGGTTTGGACCATGGAGAAGAGACCGTCTACTCGCTGCACCGACTGAGGGTCATGCGGGGGCGGTTTCGCCGACAGTTTCGCCTTCGGTGGCGTTCGGAATCATGTCTTGTGGACGTGGGTTGACGGGGACGTCAGCATTCAGTTTCTGCCCCACGAAGTAGCCGATGAAACTGGCGGTGATGCCAAGAATCGCTGAGGGAAACAGGGCGAAGGTGTAGAGGAACGAATCACGGACCGTCGAGCCGGTGAGGTGTTTCGCGTGGACATAGTCGGCGTAGAAGCTGAACTGGTCTTCAAACTCTTCGGGCATCGGGAGCAGGAGTCCTTCCATCAGTTCGCGAGCGAGCCAGAGGCTGATGCCGAAGATCATCGCCAGAATGGCTGGGAGTTGCCCCCGTGGTCTGCCGAAGAGGCCCATCAGGAGTGGGACGAACAGGGCGACGAAGACGGTCGAGAGCGTCAGCTCTAACAGCCCCAGAATCTTTTCGCCCGACAAGGCCAACACAACACCTCCCGACACCATCAGAAAGACAGCGAACCGTTCGAGAGCCAATTTGTTGACCGTCTTCCCCATCAACGGCAGCATCAAGTTGTGGCCGAGGATTGTGGCGGGGGCGAGGACGGCACTGGTCGCGGTCGAGACGACGATCGAGATCAGCGAGACCACAAACACGGCTGTCATCGTCGGCGAAAGAAACTGGGACGCGAGAATCGTCAGAATCTTCTGGTCGGTTTCCTCGGGGACAAGGATTTTGGAGGCCAGCCCCATCGCCAGCGGGATCATTCCAAATGCCAGGTAGGCGACACCGGCGAGCAGGCAGGCCCAGACCGCAGTCTTCGAGTCTTTCGAGGCGAAGACCCGCTGCATCAAGTCCTGTCCCGGAACGTTGCCAAAGAATCCGCTGCCAAGCGTCCCCAGCCAGATCAGCCCCGCCGGAAGCCCGGCCAGAGGGAGCAGCGTCAGGGCATCGGGGTCGCTCTCGTTGAGCAGACGATTCGCCCCATCAGCGATTGAGCCGTTCCCGAGGGTCGAGAAGACGGCTTCCCCGAGCACGAGGAGACCAAACAGCAGGACGACCAACTGTAATGTGTCAGTCAGCGTGACAGACCACATGCCGCCGACGAGGGTGTAGATCAGGATCAGGGATGCCACGAAAATAATGGAACCCCATTCGGGGAGACCTTCGATCGGGAAGTATGCGGTCTGGATCGCGGCGAGTGCGATGAACTGGGCGCCGATCCAACCAAAGTAGCCCGGCACAAGAATCATCGAAGCGATGGTCTCCGTCCGCTTACCATAGACGCGGCCATAAAAGTCCCCCATCGTCAACAGCTTCATTTCCCAGAGCGGTTTGGCGAAGAAGAGTCCAGCGATAATGAGCGCACATCCCGACGCCCAAGGGTCAAGGAGCGTATCACGAATACCACCGTCTCGGGTTGCTTCGGCAGCCCCGAGAATCGTCGCCGCTCCGAACCACGTTGCTAACAGCGTTCCCCAGGCTAGGAAGAGCGGGAGACGACGGCCGGCAACGACATAGTCTTCTTCGTTGCTGACTTTTCGGCTTGCATAAATACTAAGACCAAAAATCGCCAGAAGATAAATGGTCAACCCAATTGCTAATTCGGTGCTGGCGGGAATGATCTTGTCGGCGGCTTCTGCGCCGTCGGCAGCCAGGAGTGTCAACATGGTCGGCTCGTGATGTGATGCGATGAGAAGTGGATAGGTGTTTGGTAATACCGCCGCCCCAACAAAAGTAGTGTCGGGGCGGCGGTTGAGCACTTCAGTCAAGATCAGTCGTTTTCAGAGAGAACGACATTGAGGATTACTTCTTCTGGCGAATCTTGAAGCCGTACTTCACGGCGTCGGATTTCGCTTTCTCTTCCTGTGCCGCAGAGACCGAGGGATTCGGCTCGGCTGGGGCCTCTTTCTGGCCGCGAATCCACTGTACGGCAGCGGTGATGGAATCCAGAAAAGCCTCGGTTGCCCAGGTCTTTTCGTTATGTCCCAGATTGTTGAAGTACATCTTCCCTTCGCCCCAGTTCTTCACCCAGCAGACGGGGACGTGGTAACCATGCTCGGTATTAATCTCGCCACCCGTCGGGCTCTTTGAGTAATCCAGGCTCAGGAGCACGCGACAATTCTCGGGCTTCCAATTCCGATACATATAAATCTCGTCTTGAATCACAAAGTCCTGACCGAACGCAGCGACACACGCATGGTTTGGCTCATGATTGGTCAGGGTCACCTTACTTCCTGATCCCCAGGGATGCCCGATGAATGTGCCGCCAACAAGTGTGTAGTACGGCTCATATTTATGATAGGTGTCGGCGGCGGAGTGAAACCCCATAAAACCGTGCCCCTTCTGCTTCAGCCAATCATTGAAGAAATAATCCTTATCTGCGTCCGCAATCGGCAAGTCGCCGGTTGTGTAAAAGGCGACGATATCGTAGTTTTCCAAGTTGGCCTTATTGATATCCGATGCATCTTGCGTACAGTCGACCTTGAACAGCCCCGTTTGCTGGCCGAGCTGTGTTAGGGCGATCTCGGCCGGGGAAAGTTCGTTCTCTTTGCGGTTGACCGAGCCGTGCTTGAAGCCTTTGCTCTGCGTCACAAAGAGGATGCGGGCAGGTGCCGGTTTGTCTTCGCCCCAGGCGGCGGTCAAAGAGAGAAAATAACCCAGCGACAAGGCACTGAGAGTGAGCATGTGTCGTCGAATCATCAATCGAATCCTCAGGGATGGTGGATTGGAGTGCGAGCAAATTGTCCGGACAGACCGGTTGCCAGCGGGGAGCATCTTACTCCCTGAACCCAGACGTCGCCAATCCGCAGCGTCATCTGAACTCGTTTTTTTGTCACCCCCCCAAAGCTCCTTTTCTGCGATGCAGGGAGGACAGAAGCCGCCCTTGCGGGAGTTTTTAAGATTCCTCTGTCTCCGGCTTGCCTCGCGTCGTCAGTTGTCGACAATGGGAGACAAATCGCCCTCAGAAGTGAGTCGCCACTCGCTTTATCGCCCGAAACCGGTCATTATGTTGTCAGGAGACTCCTCACGATACCCGACACGACCGGCTACTCCTACGCTCGACATCCCTGTCCGGCACCATCAGGCGATATCGACAAAAAGACGATTAGAATGGGCAAGGATGTCCATTCTCATTCAGGATTTGCACTGACACAGCACCAAGACGAAAGTCTTGTCATTCAAGGTTCGACCCCGAAGTGGCCCCCGTTGACGGAGCTAAAGTGTTACAGGGGCAAGCGTTTCGTTTCTTTAGCTGCCATGACCATGCCAGATTTGCACGTTCTCTCCGAAGAGACCTCACCGCGTCCCGAACAGGGGGAGTCGGCCCTCGTCTCACTCGACACCACCAGCACGGAATCGCCCCGAGAGAATGCGATAGACCAACGGCCATTGCTGGCGGACCTGTCGCGAGATGAACTCCTCGCCTGGTGCGAGCAACGGGGTCAAAAGTCGTTTCGTGCCGATCAGATACGTCGATGGCTCTACGGCAAACGGATCACTTCGGTCGACGAGATGCATGACGTTCCGCAGGTCCTGCGAGACCAAATCTCTCAAGAGTTCCGGCTCCTTGGCTCCGACATCGTCCGGCATCAAGTGTCGCGAGACGGAACCGAAAAGCTCCTTTTACGGATGAATGACGGCGAAGAAGTCGAATGCGTTTTGATGCGAGAAGAGGACCGCCGCACCGTTTGTGTTTCGACTCAAGTCGGCTGTGCCATGGGGTGTATCTTCTGTGCCAGTGGTCTGTTCGGAGTCAAACGGAACCTGTCGACTGGCGAAATCCTCGAGCAAATTCTCCGCATCGACCGTCTCCTTCCGACGGAAGAACGGATCACCAACATTGTCGTCATGGGTCTGGGCGAACCATTGGCCAACCTCAAGAACCTCCTCCCGGCCCTCAAGACCCTCAATGAGAAAGGAGCGTTGGGGATCGGAGCCCGACGGATCACGGTTTCGACGGTTGGCCTCCCCGACAAGATTCGTGAGTTCGCCCGTAGTGGCTTCGCTTACAACCTAGCTGTCTCGCTACACGCCCCGAACGACGCACTCCGAACACAAATCGTCCCTGTCAATCGAAACATTGGTATCGCTGCCATTCTCGATGCCGCTGACGATTACTTCGACACTGTGGGGCGTCGCGTGACGTATGAATACGTGCTGCTTTCCGGGGTGAACGACTCCCCAGAACACGCCAGCGAACTCGGGCGCCTGATGAAAGACCGCTTCGCCCTCATCAACCTGATCCCGATGAACTCCGTCTCCGTCCTCGATCTGCACGCCCCCGGCGAACCCCAAACCGCCCGCTTCGTCGAAGTCCTCGAACAATGGGGCCTCAACGTCACCGTCAGAAAGAGAAAAGGAGCCGACATCGACGCCGCCTGCGGCCAACTCCGCCTCAATAATCAACCCTCTAACACCTGAACGCCTCACATCGCCTGATTGGAGTGCCCGGTTCTCAGCCGATGAGGTCGGAAAGGCGTTGCCACTCTTCTTTGAGGGTGTTATTGGGGAAGGGGGTTTGGGCTTGGTTGTACCAGTAGCGGGCGTTGCTGAGGTCTCCTTCGACGCGGTGGAGGTAGCCGTGAATTTGGCAGGAGAGAGGGTCCGAACCGGCTTGGACGATTTCGTGGGCGGCGTCCCAGTGGCCGTCACGGGCGAGTTCGAGGGCACGTTGATGGTTGGTCGCCATGAAAAGCTCCGTAATCTGCATCTGTGGTGACGAGTAATCTGAGGCTTGAGCAGCGGGGAGGTCGACTTGCTTGCGGAGTAGGGCCTGTGGTTTGCAGTCTGTCGATGTGGAGAGGGTTCGTCAAACGGGGATCGGCAGGAGTTGCGGGTTGGCCGTGTCTCGATCTGGCGTCAGGGGAACTGTCCCGCTAGAGTCGCGAGTATCTCTGGTGAACGGATTCGTCAGAGATGCCGTTTCACTTCGACGCCAAGTGGCCCATCGATCGCGAGCACACTTCAATGAAGTTACGACGTCAGTTTCTCGCTGTCTTACTTTTGTTGTCCTGCGGGCTTTCGGGATGTAATACGTTTCCCTATTGGCTGCGTCCGAGCAACTTTGGGAAGTTAAACTCTGAGAAAGACAACGGACAAAATGAAGGAATGTTGTCGATTCCCGATTTACCCCCTCAAGCAATAGACTAATTGATATCGCATGAGGCAACTCATGTCGCCATCTCATACAGGATTCACCGAATTCTGCCGTCGCTCGACACAACTCTCCATGCCTTTTGAAGTCATCGTTCAAGGATGAACGCTATGTACGAACGCCGTCCTCACCCGTTGCAATCGTTCAAGTTTTGGTTTCTGGCCTTAGCCTGCGTTGGGGCGACAACCGCCTGGAAGATGGGTTGGCTGGCCGAACTCAGTACTCCGGCCGAGAATGAGACGGTTGCCGTTCAGGAAGTGGGGCTCGATCATGTCGCCCCTCCCGACTGGATGGACGAAACCACTCCGTCCTCACCGCCAGTTCAGGGTCAACAGGAACCGGCACTCGAAGCAACCACAACCGGACCGTCGACCCCGTCCCGTCATCTCCCGTTCGAGGTCCCTTCCAATTCAAAACTGGCTCACAGCGGTCCGTATGGCCATGAGTCACATCATGGGGAAGCGAATTCTCAGTCCCAGTGGAACGATCCCGTTCGCGATCAAAACGAAAACGGCTACGGAAGACTGTCGCAATACGAACCTGTTGCCCCCAGTGTTGCTTCGCGAGGGAATACGAACTCTGGGAGTCCTTTTGGTCCCGCCCGCACCGAGTTCTACTCGGCCGATGTCGCTGCTCCCCCAGCACAGTACGTCCCGACTCCTGTTGTGACGCCGGAAACAACAGGCATTCAGCGAGTCTCCGCCACTCAACCTGAGTTTCCGAGTCGTCCCGGTTTCGATGGTGTGGAGAACGCCTACAGTGCTCAGCCTGTTCGTAACACCCTCGATCTCGCGGCGATTGATGGATTGATCCATGCGGGGCAAGATGTCGAAGCACATCGTAAGTTGTCGGCTCTCTATTGGGAACATCCCGACGCTCGCGGCGAGCTAATGGAGCGAATCGATCAGACAGCCCGTCGAATCTATTTTCAACCTAATGATCACTATCTCGAACCGTATGTCGTTCAGCCAGGCGATATGTTGCAAACCATCGCCCGCGACTATCAGGTAAGCTGGGAGTATCTCGCCAAGCTGAATCGGACAGACCCTAAGAAAATCCGACCCGGACAAAAGCTAAAGGTCATCCGTGGTCCATTTAATGCAGTTGTTGACTTGAGCCGTTACGAGATGACGATTCATGCTCACGGATACTATGTGGCGAGTTTCCCCATCGGTATTGGCCGCGATGCATCGACGCCACGCGGATCGTTCACGGTTAGCGACAAGGTTCCTAATCCGGTCTACTATGGACCAGATCGCGTTATCGCAGCCGACGACCCTGCGAATCCTCTTGGCGAATACTGGATTGCGATTGGCAACGGGTACGGGATTCACGGGACCAATGATCCTTCGTCGATTGGCCGGGCAGAATCGCGGGGCTGCATCCGACTGAGTGACAGTGCCATAGCCGACGTCTACGACCTGTTGACCGCCGGCTCTGAAGTCGTCATTCGTCCTTGAAAGACGGCTGGTTCATCGGAGATTCGACAATCTCGTGAAACTCTGCATCCCGTTCCACTGACGTCGTCCCCCCTCGGCTCGACACGACCACAGCAGAGACCAAACACCCGGCGTCCCCTCACTCCAGACGGGACGAACCGGGTGTTTCTTGTTAGACTCTGGGGAGTCGCAATTGCGATGTTTCAAGTCGGACGATAGGTGTGAAGCAATGTCGAGCGTCCCTGTCACGAAGTTGTCGCCGGAAGAGTACCTGCGGCGCGAACGATTGGCCGAGTTTAAGAGCGAGTTCTATCGTGGCGAAACCTTCGCCACGACCGGGGCGAGTCGCCGTCATAATCTCGTTGCCGGAAACATCTATGCGGCAGTTCACACACAACTGCGAGATGGCGACTGCGAGGCTTATGGCAGCGATATGCGGGTCCATATCGCCGCGACCGGCCTCTATACTTATCCCGACATTACGATTGCCTGCGGTCAACCAAAGTTCGTCGACGGGGTTTTGGATACTCTGCTGAATCCCAAGGTGCTGTTCGAGGTGCTCTCCGACTCGACCGAGAAATACGACCGCGGGGTCAAATCGGGACACTATCGACAGATTGAATCACTCCAAGAGTACGTCCTCGTCTCCCAGAACGAACCCCGTGTCGAAGTCTACGAACGCCGCGACGCCGGGACTTGGCTGCTCAAAGAGGCGACGAAACTCGGGGAGTCCATCACCATCGAATCCCTCGGCGTCACCCTACCACTCGAAGAAGTCTACCGCCGTGTGACGTTTGCCGAGCCAGCGAACGATCCCACTCCCCAGTGACCCCCGTTCTTCCATCGAGAGACGCTCCCGTTGCCCAGCGATTGAATCTTCCTGGGGGAACCACCAGACTATGCTGGGCTCCTCGTTTGATTCTCACGCTACCAAGGGAACGCTATGAACGGCACGCGATTGATCATCGGCCTCTTGTTCGCTTTGACCATCGCGACGTCGCAAGCGTTCGCCCAGGGGTTGGAGGTGCCGCGGCGGCATGATCGACCGCCGGGGCCGCCGATCACCGCGGCAGAGGCAGCTGCGAAGATGACGGTTCCGGAGGGGTTCTCCGTCGAAGTGGTTGCCTGTGAGCCGGATGTTGTGAACCCGGTTGCCATGTTCATCGACGAGAAAGGTCGCTTCTGGATTACCGAGAGCTTCGAGTATCCGCGCCGCGAACCGGGCAAGGGTCGCGATCGGATTAAGGTGCTCGAAGACACCGACGGCGATGGACGTGTCGACAAAACGACGATCTTTGCGGAGGGATTGAATATCCCCTCCGGCATCGCTGTCGGACACGGCGGGGTGTGGGTCGCGAACTCGCCCGATATCCTCTTTCTGCAAGACACCGACGGCGACCTCAAAGCAGACAAGACAGAAGTCGTCGTCACCGGCTTCGGACGGACCGATACGCACGAACTTCCTAATAGTTTCACCTGGGGCCCCGATGGCTGGCTGTATGGGCTCAACGGCGTCTTTAACTATTGCGATGTTAAGTACAGTAAAACGAATCCAAACTACAAAGAAGATCACCCCGGTTGGAAGTTCACCTGTGCGATGTTCCGCATTCATCCGAAGACGCGGGAGTTTCAAATCTTCGCCGAGGGAACCAGTAACCCGTGGGGCATCGCATTTAATAATGAAGGAGACGCCTTTATCTCGGCCTGTGTGATCGATCACCTCTGGCACATTGTCGAGACTGGCTATTACATTCGACAAGGTGGCCCGTACCCACCGCACACATGGCCGATGCGATCCATCGTCGATCACCATCACCAGAAGGCCGCTTATTGTGGCATTACATGGTTTGATAGTGATGCCTATCCCGAAGAGTACCGTAAGGTCCTCTACATGGGGAACATTCACGGAGGCTGTATTAATGCCGATGTGGTGGAACGTGCTGGCAGTACCTACAAAGGGAAACCACATCCCGGCTTCACCCCGAAGTCCGGCGCCTGGGACAAAGATGAATTCGGGATCATCCGTAAAACCGGCGACGAAAAGTCGCCGAAGTTAGCCGACCTCCTCACCGCCAACGATCCGTGGTTTATGCCCGTCGTCCAAACCACCGGCCCCGACGGCTGCCTGTATATCTTGGACTGGTACGACCGCTACCACTGCTATCAAGACGCCAACGCCGACCCCGCCGGCATCGAAAGAGAACGCGGCCGGCTGTATCGAGTAAGATACAAAGAGACACCACACACCAAGCCGGTCGACTTAGCTCAGCAGACGGATGATGAATTAATCACGCTGCTGGGTGATGCGAATATCTACAATCGAAACACGGCTCAGCGTTTACTCACTGAACGAGCCGATGCGACGCTATTAGCTAAGCTGGATGCACTCCTGTTTAAGCGCGTGGATACAAACGACGGTGACCAGTGGTCGCGGCAGGATGTTGATCCGACGCAGCAGATGCACGCCCTCTGGACCCGCACGAGTCTGGGCGAGCCGGATGACGAGTTCATGAAAAAGCTCGCCTGCTCTTACCGCAACCCTTCATTCGTCGCGTGGTACTACCGGATTGCTGGTGACAGTTGGAGAAATCTGGCCGCTGAGGCGTGGCACCAGAAGCTGAAGTCGTTCGAAGTCAGGGACGCAAATCGCAGCGAGTCGCGTAACGCCTATATCGCCGCGTGTGGCAAGCGAGCTTCCGCTGCTCAGCGAATCGGTAATTGCTGGATGACCTCCAAAGACGACCTGTTCGGCAAGCAGCTTGTCTGGGAGAACATGAAAGATGCGCTCGTCGAAGCGCCCGAAGCGTGGGTCTCGATGCTGATTCGAGAAGAGGATGAAGAGGTCGTACTGACCGACCGGTTTGAGGAAATCATCCCGCGATCGCTGGCGGTGATGACAGGGGCCAGCAGCGTCGACGGCAAGCATATCGGCAGTGTACTCGGCTTAGTGATCCAGTCAAAAGCGGTCTCGGAACCAGTCAAGATTCAATGCCTATCTGTCGTCTCCGAAGCAATACGGCAACGCAGCCTCTCGCCAGAACGGATGGCTGCGATGCGAGTCAGTCTGAACGGTCCCCTCGTCGACTTCGATCGTATGGAGGCGTACCGTGTCGACGAGCAGAAACTCGCCCACTCGGCACTGTATGGCCCACTGAACATTCTGCGGTCGCAGTGGGGAGACACCACTGCGGCGAAGGCGTTGCAGACAATGTATTACGATAGCAAGCTCAACCGTGATCAAAGGATCGCTGCACTCCAAACACTAATTTCAGCTGGAGAGAATCAGACGGTCCTGAATGCTATTAGCGATACCATTAACGAACCGAAAGCGGGACCGGCATTTCGGATTGGGGTGATTGAATCGCTCGGGGCCATTAAGGATGAGGCGACTGGCAAACAGATTGCGATGCTCCTTGTCGACAACCTCCCCAGATTTGAAGCCGAGGTGCAGCCGAAGGCGATTGAAGTTCTGACGCAGCGGTCTGCGTGGAGCAAGCCGCTGTTGGGAGCCATCAAAGCGAAGAAGGTCGATAAGGACGTCCTCAATCTGAACCAACTGCGACGGCTCTCCACGTTCAAGGATGACGCAGTACAGGGATTGGTTGCGGAACTGTATGGGGCCATTCGTGAGGGACGGGCGGAGAATCGCGAACAGGTCTTCTACAAGATGCGCGACTTCCTCAAGGGAACGCCGGGCGATCCGTTGCAGGGGGAAGCGATCTTTAAGAAGGTCTGCGGGCAGTGTCATAAACTGCATGGCGAAGGGGCCGAGGTGGGGCCAGACATCACCCGCAACGGTCGCAATAACTGGGACCAGCTGCTCTGGAATGTCTTCGACCCCTCCCAAGTCATCGGCCCCGGCTATCAGGCGAGAATCCTCGTCACCACCGACGGCCGCACCCTCACCGGCCTCCCGATTGAAGAGAGCGATCAACGTGTCATCCTCAAGATTCAAGGGGGCAAACAAGAAACCATCCCCCGCGATCAGATCGAAATCTACAAAGTCAGCGAACTCTCGATGATGCCCGAAGACTTGGAAAAACAATTAAAACCCCAGGAACTCGCCGACCTCATGAGCTACCTGGCCTTCGACAAAAAACCAACCGACCCCAAATCCAAACTCCTCCCCGGCGCCCCGGAACCAAAGCGAAGGTAAGTGCTCGCAAAAAAGTTGGAAACTTTTTGATCTACTGTCATTCAGAATTCGTACAATGTGGGAGACCAATTCACTCAAAGATCGAGGCGACGATGACAGAGCGACCGACAAAAGCGGAACTTGAGACATTGAGCCGTGCGGCTTGTGTTGCGTATGCAGTCCGGGCGGCCCGGCGGGTACAGCCGTTGACTCGGCGACCGGAGGTCGCCGAGCAGGCACTTGCGTTGACTGAGAAGTGGCTTTCCGGCGGAAACGTGTCGCGTGATGAGTTAAGAGCCTCCGCCTCCTCCTCCGCCTCCTCCTCCGCCGCCGCTTACGCCGCCGCCGCCGCCGCCGACGACGCCGCCGCCACCGCCTCCGCGGCCTCCGCCTACGACTGGTTCGCCTCCGCCGCCGACGCATTCGCCTACGCTTCGCTGCTGCGTCGGGATTTTGAAGTTCTAGCAAGAGTCCAGGAAGTTACAATCCCGTTCGATCCGACCGACAAGGGGCCGCTGGGGCCGCTTTGGGATGGGTCGCCGCCGGAGTGGTTTGTTGAAGCTTGGAAGAAGGTTGCTTCGAAGTTCGAGACTCTCCCTTGGTCGGCTCCCCAACTCGACGAATCGCCGCCGCCGAAGTTGTCCCTTAGTCCCGGAGATCGCCCGGAACTCCAGCTGAAGCTGACGGTCCCTGACGATGCCTCCGATGAAGAGATTCTGGAAGCGATTCGGGAGTACTCGACCAACGTCGACCTGCTGTATCGCAGCCTCGGCGGAAGGGGGCTTCAGTTCAAACCGGTGACGATTATGGACCCAGCGTTGGTGGAGGTGCCCCATGGCTAGAACCATCACCATCACCGCATCCGCAGAGTTCCCAGAAGACGATCCCCGTCTGATGGAGTTGTTGCAAGAGCGACTCCGGAAGACGATCGCAGACGTGCATGCCGAGTTAGGTCTTGCCGGAAAAACGACAGACGACGACGCTGCGAAACCGCAGGAAGTCAATGACGAACTCGAGATCGCGGCGACAGAAGTTGCTGAAGAGTCTGCGTCGCGGAACAAGGCAGCACTCGCCGGGGAGCCATTAGACGACACGTCGGACCCAAGCCTGCAAGCATTCCTCGCGGCTCGAGAGTGTGAACCAGACGACCGACTCTGCCGACTCCGGCAGCAGGCAATCTGTGAAGAGGCGATTAAGGAACAAGTCAAAAACACAGTGAGACGCGGATGGAACTGGGCCACCACCCTCAACGCCGTCGCCGACATGTTGACGAAGCTCATGGGTATGTTTTAATCGACGATCAGCGATGGCAACAAGCAGCAGTGACGCACTCTCGTTGACAGGCATCGACCGTTGTATGTTCTGTGGCATCAGAACGTCACTCTGATTGGGTTCCACTGTACTTCACTTTGGCCGCCGGGGTACTCGGTCCCCCCGTGTCCTCCCCTCAAGGATGAGACGATGAACGAATAAGCAGGACAACTCACGCGGCGGTCTCGTCTTGACCTGGAGGCTTTGGCTCGGTTTGGAGTTTGGTGGGAGGCGAGGTTAGAAGCGGGAATTCCTTGCTCAAGGGGCAGCGACAAGCGGTCTAACGAACACCAAACAAGACCACGACGCGGCTTGACTCGGGTGGTCTTGAGGGGTGAATGCCCATTCGAAGTTGCGAGCGCGCTTTAGGCGGCGGACGCCGAGGTTTGTGTCGTCATTTGTGACATGCAGTCTTCTGAAGACTCCTGTTATTGGGCGTACTGGTCTTGGCTCCACACGAATCGTGGGCCAGGGAATCTCGAATTCTCGCTGTTCCGCAAAGTTCGTTGACACATTGCTGCTTCAGATTGGGTAGACCGTTTGAGTGAGTCTGCTGGTGGGGCTGTCTGAAGTTTGGTGTGGGGAGATGTGATGCAGGTTGTTCGAAGCGTGCTGATCGTTGTTGTTGCTGTCTGGGGGGTTATTCGTCTGTCGGGTGATGTCCAGGCTCAATTGTTAGGAGGGCTGAGGGCAGGGTCACATACGATGACAGTTGGCGAGCGGGAGCGGACCTATCGTCTGTTTGTCCCTCCGCGTGCCAAGGAGCCGATCCCTTTGGTACTGGTTCTGCATGGCGGAGGAGGGGATGGTCGACAAATCGAACGACACTCGGGCTTCAACGCTTTGGCACGAACAGAAGGGTTTGCGGTTTGCTATCCCGACGCTTTCGAAGGGAACTGGAATGATGGTCGTGGCGTCGAGTTTATGACGTCGCATCAACAGCAAATTGATGACGTCGCCTTCATCCGGAAACTGGTTGACGAGATTGCCAGGAAACAGCAGATTGACCGGTCGCGATTGTTCGTCGTCGGCATCTCGAACGGCGGATTCATGACTCATCGATTAGTGAACGATGCGTCGGACCTCTTCTGTGCAGCCGGTGTCATCGTGGGGGGTATCCCTAAACCGATCGCCAAAGACTTTCGCCCGAAACACCCGGTTTCTGTCCTCATGATGCAAGGTGAAGCGGACCCGCTGGTCCCCTATCATGGTGGTTTTGTCGCCGGAAACAGCCTGCGCCCACGCGGCGAGATCATTTCCACCGCCGACACCGTGGCCCTGTACCTGAAGGCATACAACATCACCGGTTCACCCACCATTACGGATGTTGCCGACACCGACCCCAACGACGGCACCACAACCAAGATCACGTCGTATGCCGACCCCAAGGGAGAGGTGAGGGTCCAACTCTACACCATCAAAAACGGCGGCCACACCTGGCCCGGCACCACCCCCTACGCCCCCGAAACCCTCATCGGAAAAACCAGCCAAGACTTCCAAGCCACGAAAACCCTCTGGACGTTCTTTCGAGCCTGTGCCCCCAGAAAGTAGTGTACGTGTTCCTTGATGCCAAATGGGACGGCAAAGCAGTAAATAGCTAGAAGCTTATCGTCCTTGCGTTATTTGATAAACGATCAGTGTCTTGTCGTTTACTCGCTCTCTTCAGGTGTTTCGGCTGTCCAGAACCAGACGATGGTTTGGACCGTGAGCGCTGCGATGAAAGCATATCGAAACGATGGAAACGCACCGATTAGCTGTACCATCCGCTTCCTCCAGAACATGATCGGAATGCCGATGAGTGCATAGTTCAGTGGAAGAATGAAATGGATGATATGGCTATACCTAAGGATGAGCCATCTCCACGTATAGGATGACACGGCGATGCCCAGTGAGATCGCAGCCATCGTTCCACCATCACCAAAGGAGACTTGACTTCCCCAGCAGAAAATTCCAATGACCAGCACTAGGCCGACTAATCGACCGACGGCGAAGAGTCCATATTCCTTACGGAAGACGAGGAATTGTTGATACATCTGATGTGGAAGGCTAGTAGTCACTTACCCCTGGGGTTCGGTCATGCTGTAGGGGTCTAGGGCGGTGGTTAGGGTTTCGGGGGGGAGGATGGATTGTTCGGTGCAGAGTTCGCGGATGGTTTTTCCGGTTTTGAAGGCTTCTTTGGCCAGGGCGGCGGCTTTTTCGTAGCCGATGTGGGGGTTGAGGCTGGTGACCATTGAGAGGCTCTTTTCGACGCCGGCTTCGCAGGCTTCGGTGTTGGCTTCCAGGCCGAGGGCACAGTTGTCGACGAAGGCATTCGTGACGTTGGCGAGAAGGGTGATGGACTCCAGGGTTGTCTGGCCCATGACGGGCATCATGATGTTGAGTTGGAAGTTGCCGCCGGTGGCACCGCTCATGGTGATGGTGCCGTCGTTCCCGACGACGCGGGCGGAGGCTTGCATCATGCTTTCGCACATGACGGGGTTGACCTTGCCGGGCATAATGGACGAGCCGGGTTGCAGGTCGGGGATCATCACTTCATAGAACCCGCAACGTGGGCCGCTGCCGAGCCAGCGGATGTTGTTAGAGACGTTGAAGAGTGTCGTCGCGATTGCCTTGAGCTGTCCGTGGCACTCGACGAGTCCGTCGCGTTGAGCGTTCGCCTCGAAATGGTCGACCGCTTCGATGAAGGGGATGCCGGTGTCTGCGGCAAGGACTTTCGCGACCCGACTGCCAAATTCGGGGTGAGTGTTGATCCCGGAGCCGACAGCGGTTCCGCCGACAGGGAGTTCGAGGACGGCATTCAATGCGCGTTCGGCTCGTTGAACCGAGAGGGTGAGTTGGCGGGCGAAGCCGCCGAACTCCTGGCCGAGGCGGAGCGGCGTGGCGTCGGCGAGGTGGGTTCGACCGATCTTGATGACCTGGTCCCACTCGGCTGCTTTTTCGGCGAGGACATTTGCGAATCGCTCGAGGGCGGGGATGAGGTTGTTGCGGATGCTTGAGGCGACAGCCACGTGAATCGCGGTGGGAAAGGTGTCGTTCGTCGACTGTCCCATATTGACGTGATCGTTGGGATGGATCGCTTTGGCAGTGGTGAAGCGGTCGCCACCGGTCATCTCGATGGCTCGGTTCGAGATCACCTCGTTGCAGTTCATGTTGCTCGAGGTTCCTGATCCTGTCTGGAAGACATCGATCGGGAACTGGTCGTCGTACTTTCCGTCGGCCACTTCGCGGGCCGCATCGAGCATGGCTTGTACCTGGGAGTCGGTCAGTCGATTCTTACCACTGTTGGTGAGTTTTCCGAGGTCACGATTGGCAACACCGCAGGCATATTTGACGAGTCCCATCGCGTGGATGAGGTCGTTGTGGAGTGGCCAGCCAGAGACGGGGAAGTTCTCGACGGCTCGCTGTGTTTGTGCGCCGTAGTAAGCCTGTGCGGGGACCTGAACGTCCCCCATCGAGTCGTGTTCGGTCCGAAAATCCGCCATGTCTATCCCCTGAGCCGTAGAAGGTGCAGTGCTTTGGAAAAACTGTGAACATCAGGGGGCATCATTGCGAATGCTTGTGGGGTGTTCCAGTCTGGGGGAGATGATCCTCAGGAGTTGGAGTGTGTGGCTCACGTATTGAGAAGGAGTCGCGAGGTCGTGGGGAGGTCTCCCCCTGTGGAAAAACGAAGCAGCCGCCTGAAAACCGATCGTTTTCAGGCGGCTGCTGGTCGCATCAGGAGATGATTACGTAGTCAGAGTGATGGTGTTGTTGAGAGGCTGGGAAGGATCGGTTAGAAGCCGCCGAAGCCGCCGCCACCCCCGCCGAATCCGCCCCCTCCACCGAAGCCGCCGCCACCGAAGCCGCCGTTGTTGTTTCCGCCGTTTCGGTTGTTGTTTCCGCCACCGATGTGCTGGTAGTAGACCTGTTCGGCTTTGATCCCTGTGTAGCCTGGTCCATACGGGGTGGCGACGACGGTGCGTTGGTCGGCATCAACGTTTCCGAAGTCGCTGAGGATGCGAACGATGACCTGTCGACGGAGAGCGTCGATTTCTGGGTCGGCATTGTTTTCGGTTCTTTCGATGACGACAGGGAAGGGGTTCGACTTCATCCGGGCGGCTATTTCCCAGACATGGTCTTTCCCATCGGGGGTCAGTCGAGCGGTTTGTCCGACGAAGTCGTTCAGGTTGATGATGAAGTCGACTGCTTCGGCATTGGTCTGCATCACTTGATAGTGTGCTCGGACCTGACTGCCCAGTGGGAGTGTCTGTGGGATCGCGTTCGAGCGTTCGTAACAGGCGGAGAAGCATCTAAGTTCGGCGTTCGTGAGTCCCGCTCTCACATTCGCGAGACAGCTACCGCCGCAGCCTGTGCCACATCCACCGCAAGGGTCGCAGCACCGACGCCCCATGAGTCGTGGGCGACAGCCGATGCCGCAAGTCGACCCGCAGGGGTCTCCACAGGGGTCGCAAGTGTTGCAGGTGTTGCAGCTTCCGTGGCATCCCAAAGACATACAGCCCGCAGTGCTCAGCACGAGGCTGAGAAGGGATGCGAGTCCCAGAAGTTGAATTCGGCGTGACATCGGATTACCTCACAAGTGCTTCGTTCCGAGTCCGGGCGAAAATGTCCGGGGGATCGCAGCGGGTGTTTCAGTGTGGACTGCCGATCCTCGGCAGATTCCCACGTTTCTTCCGTGAACCGAAGGCCTCCTAGCCTTCGATCGTCCCTGATCTTTGTCGTCACCTGGCAGGAAGCGGGGTGAGTGCTGTCGCCAGAGACGCCTTACTCTTGGTGTTCATTTCGCGATTCACCTTCAGGAAAAGGTGCCTCGCCAAGAGTGTGTGTCGAATTGCCGTGTCGTGTCGTTACGAGTTGATCTGGAGAGTGTGTCTGGCAGTCGTCGAATGGAGTGCTGTGTTTCAGGAGAACATGCTCTTCATGGTGTCGCTGGAGAATTCCCTGGCTTGCCTATCGTTGTTGTGGATTCTGGCCACGATAAGGCTGGATTCCGCCAACTTGCTGAACGGGCTGGCGATTCCACTGAGACTGGGCTGCCGCAGGCATTTGGGGATAGTTAGGTTGCGGTGCATAGCCTTGTGGGGCGTAGGATGGCTGTGGTGCATAGCTAGGCTGTGGTGCGTAGCTAGGTTGTGGTGCGTAGCTTTGCCCTGCTGCGGGGTCCATACCGTAGGTTGGTTGTGGTGCATAGCCCCCGCCGTAGCTAGGTTGTTGCATTTGGTAGCCACCATCGAACTGCTGGCCGTAGTTCCCCTGGCTGTAGGCTCCGGTCGGCATTGGGGCGAGTTGGCTGTCGGTCGGGGCCTGGTTGAAGAAGTTGTAACCGACATCTTCTCCGACCCCTTGACCGTTTCCATAGGGGAGTAGTTGATAGTGTCCGAGGTCTGGGTTTCCTTCGGTGCGGCCGAGCTTGTAGAAGTCGACATCATCCGGATGGGTGACATAGTGACCGGGGAGTGGTGGAACCTGATCGGGGTCCATTGCCCGGACGATTTCTGGGGTGACCAGGATCAGGGTTTCGACTTCGTCTTCTGTGGCTCGTTTGCTTTGGAAGAAGGCAGGTCCGATGATCGGGAGTTCGCCAAGGAGAGGAATTCGAGACTGTGAGGCACTGGTTTGCCGCGAGTAGAGTCCGCCGAGGACGATCGTTTGTCCTTCTCGCAGTTCGACGCGGGTTTGCACCCGTCGAACGTTGAGGCCGGGGATGCCACCGACGGTGTTTGTGCCGCTGATCTGGCTAAGTTCTGGGACAACTTGCAGACGAATCAGGTCGTTGTCGACGAGAGTTGGGGTGGCGATAACCGAGGTTCCGAAGCCGCGGAAGGTGGTGGTGACTGCTCCGCCGTTGCCGAATCCGACTTGTGTCGGGACGGCGAATTCTCCCCCTGAGAGGAAGGCGGCTGATTCACCGCTGAGGACGGTGAGGGCGGCATCTTCCATGATGCGAACCGTCCCGTTCTGTGCGAGAGCCTGAATTGCGGCATTGATCGAAACGTTATCAATTAATCCGGTCAGGCCGAGTGTTCCCCCGCCGCCGAGGTTACTGGTGGCGTTGATGTTGTTGTTTCCGAACTGAACCTGGAAGGCGTTCCAGTCGAATCCATACTCTCGCAACATCGATCGGTTGAGTTCGGCGATCCGGACCCGAATTTGGAGTTGATGTTCGCCGGGGACTGAGAGTTCGTTAACGATGAGTGAGGAGAGCTGTCCACCGAAGCCCCCGCCGCCGATGACGCCGTTCGCGTCGGCCTGCAGGAGACCCGCATCAATGTTCGGACCTCCATTCGCTCCGATGCCGTTGACGAGGTTGCCGTTAACACCGTTGAAGAGTCCACCATCTGCGGTGAGGACTTCTCCCCGGACGATATTCATAATACTCGCTGCTTCGCGAGCATCTTTTGCCTGTCCCCGGACGATAATTTTTCGGGACATCGGGATGAGATAGACCTTACTATTCGGATAGAGAGCGGCTAGTTTTCGCTCGATCTTTCCGAAGTCGTTGCGTCGTTGATCTTCGAGGTCGGGGTCACGGATGACGGTGACAAGATACATCAGTGGGAGGTCTTGTCCCTCGAACCACATCATCATGTCGGTGGTTCCCAACCCGTTGCCGATGATGGCGAATTCGGTGGGCGAGTATTGGACGATCTCGATCACGCCGGGATCGGTGATGGCAAACCGTCGGACCGGTTGGCGAGTAATCACCAACTGGCTGCGGTGGTGAATGACTTCGAGCTTTTTGTAATCGTCAGGCATCGATTCGATGCGTGAATCGAGCGATCGACCCTCGCGGCGGGTGTGCTGGACTGGCTGGACGGGGGTCATTCGATCGGACATGATCGGGACCGCCATCGGGACTGTCTGCTCCTGGACAGTCGTGGGAAGAGGAGCCGGTGCCCCAAAGCTGGGACCGAAGCCTATTGGCTGAGCCAAGAGGTTGGAGGTCACACTACCGAGAAGGGCTGTCGTGAACAGCGAGGTTGAGAGGAGACGCGTCGTGCGTTTCATTAACCCGAATCGCTGTTGGAAGAATGTGCTGACTTCTTTGAACATCCCAGTTCGCTCCTGCCCCCTCTATGGGGCTTGGAACAGTCAATGACTGTTCGACATCGGGAAAGTGTGAGTTGTGTCGTCCGTGTGAATTTCGGTCTCGAATGCGTCATGATTCGCCGTTTGAGGGCGACCTCTGCCATTCACATCATGTGGCTGAGAGAGGGGTGTCGCGTCAAGACTGTGCCGCGGTGCAACAAGGCGTGAAGTGATTACGTGCCTCAAATCTTGCAAGGTGCAACACCAGACGCCATGTTTGTATCGGATGTGCGCTGTATCACTTTTGATCGTCTCCGGTCGATTCGGTGAGTCTTAACCCGCATTTGTGGTTGATTGACGACACAACCGGAACAACCGGACCCCCCAGTGCTGTTTAGAATATGGGATGAAAAAACGCCGGAAAGCTGTCGCAGGCGTGTCACAGTCTCCCTCGTGACCCTTGGGATTGAACGGGGAGAAACCATTTCAATGTCAGATTCTGCGTTACCGTTCTGATGCAGATTGCTGCAACTGTCAGGGGGACCCCTTCATTGACGGGGACGAATCTCAGGTTCGGGCAGTAGAGGTCGGATGGGTGCGGACCGAAGGGGGAACCGCTAGGATGCCCGCCTGTGGTTCCGTTGGCAACTTGGTGTGGCCGAGGGGACGCGATAGAGAAACACCACGCTCTTCAACATGGGAGTCGCCATGAACGATCGGACTTTGGGAATACTGTTTGCTGTTGCCACGGCCATTTTCTGGGGCCTGTATGGTCCGGCACTGGGGAAGGCACGGGGACCAGAGTGGAGTCCGTTCAAGCCGTATGTGTTTATTGGTGTCGCCTACATGGTTTGGGGAATTGTGGGGGGGGCGGTGGCGATGAAGGTCTTGGGAGACAACTTCTCATTCAGCGGCTCGCAAAGCCCGTCCGCGATTTGGGGTTTTCTGGCAGGATCGCTCGGGGCCTTTGGAGCGTTGACCTTGACCTATGCCATGTTCAAAGCGAAGAACGCGGGGTTGGTGATGCCGATCGTCTTTGGGGGAGCCGTCAGCGTGACCGCCATCACTAGCTTAGTGATGCTTCGCGCGGGAAGCAGCCAGCCTGGACATGGGGCGGACCCACGATTGTGGGTTGGGATGTTGCTCGTTGCCGCGGGGATTGTCCTCGTCGCGATGTACACACCTCATGCCGCTCCGGCCAAGAAGGTGACGACCTCTGCAACGACGTCACCCACGGGAGATGGGGCGGGGAATCAACCGGTCGAATCTTCCAGCAGCACGCCTCACTGACAGAACCCCATCCTCTCACGCGACCGTTTAGCCGCCGATCTCATCGGCGTTTGCACGATCAAGCGTTTGCACTATCGCACGACGGCGGCACTCGGGAGGGCGGACGTGCGGGTTGGCTGGGGGTTGTAGGTCTGCTGCTCTGGGGCATTTAGGTTCGACGCAGCGGATCGCGACTTGATCGTCGACCATTCCGCTGACTCGGTCGCTGGTGGCTGCAAGAAGGCTGGATCCGGAGTGGGACGGTCGATGCCAGCCGACTGTGGAACGTACGGTTCGCCCGGCAACATAAGCGTGGGGTAGGGGAGTTCAGCCGTCATGGGGACCCCATAAGGGGTTTGCCATGGGGACATCGCAGTTGTCGGTGCATAGCCCCAACCGGCAACCTGTGGCCCCCCTTGCTGCCAGCCGATCACTTGAGATCCGACGGTCTGCATGCCGACTGCCTGAGTCTGCGGAACGTAGGTGACCGTTTGCTCGGGGACGTAGGTTATTTCGGCGACAGGGACCTGTTCCATCGTCTGGACAGCAACATCGCGGTATCGTGTCTGAGGGACGTACACCGTTTGCGGGACTTGCTTCTGGACCATCTTAGGAACCCAGACTTGCTGGTAGCTTCCTTCATCAACCTGCACGGTTTGATAACTGGTCACTGGGACATTTTCGACGTAACCCTGTCGTTGGTGCTGAACACGGGGGACCTGCTTGTATCTAATGATCTGCTTTTGGCGATACTGTGTTTGTACCTGTGGCTGCATGTAGGTCTGATAGACCGGCTGCTGGACAGGAGCCATGATCGGCTGCGGTGCGAAAACCTGTTGAGGACAGATATTGCAAGGGTCCATCCCCTCCTGGGTGAACGGCATCTGCATCTGTGGCTGCATGTAGGGCATCTGCTGCGGGATCACCTGGCGGGGGATCACCTGACGCGGAATGACTTGCCGAGGGATGATCGTGCGACCCATTCCCATCTGAGGCTGCTGGCAGTTGCAGTTTTCGAACGGAGAGAACTGAGCCGAGACGGTCGACGGGATGCAAAGGCTGAGCGAGAAGAGTCCTGCTGCGAGCCATTTCTTGGGTGACATCTTACGCTCCTGCCGAAAAACAGACTTCAGTCCTGACGCGGAGTTCGAGCGAAGTGTGAAAGCGGACCTTCCGCCTTCACGAAATCGAGACTCCTGCGTCTCCCTTCTATCGGCAGAACTGGCGAGATCGCATGAATCGGAATCTTCACCCCAGAGTGATTTCCCGCGACTTAGCAACTTGTTGAAGAGCAAAGTTCCGGCCTTCCAGCCTGGCGTGTTGCCGCTTGATGTCTCGGCGAAAAAGCGTACGAGATGCTCTTGCCAGCTTAGAAATCTGACCCACGGTCACTTCCTGACGGGCTGGCAAGTTATGCAATCACTGATTGCCCCACGCGCCGATTAGGTCGGCTGCTAAACGGCCGCGGCAATGCGGGGTGGAGCGACGTGCCCTTCAGGCTGCCCGGCGGGTGGTTTGGGGGACGGTTTCGGAGGGGTGGTAGCCGGGGACGATGCGGCAGAGTTCGGTGACGATTTCTTCGCGGGAACCGTCGGCGAGTTCTTCCAGACGATTTGTCGCTTCACGCATATAGAGCATAGGTTTCGGTGCCGAGGCTGTCACCATGATCTTCGCATGAGACGTCGGCCGGTGCTCTTCATCTTCTCCTTGCAGTTCTTCGTAGAGCTTCTCGCCGGGTCGCAAACCACAGAAGGTGATGTCGATGTCTTCGTAGGGCTTCAGTCCGCAGAGACGGATCATGTCGGTGGCGAGGTCAACGATTTTTACTGGTTCGCCCATGTCGAGGACGAAGATTTCGCCCCCCTGACCCATGGCACCGGCTTGGATGACTAATTGTGAGGCTTCAGGGATCGTCATGAAGTAGCGGTTGATCTCGGGATGTGTCACCGTGACCGGTCCCCCCTTGGCGATCTGCTCGCGGAAGGTCGGGACGACACTCCCCGCCGAGTCGAGGACGTTGCCAAACCGGACGGTAACGAAGCGACAATTCGACTGCTGGGCGATCGACTGAACGTAGAGTTCGGCGACGCGTTTGCAGGTTCCCATGATGTTCGTCGGGTTGACCGCTTTGTCGGTCGAGATCATCACAAAGGCAGAGATGCTGTGCTCATGTGCGAGGTCCACGAGGGTCCGCGTGGCGAGCGGGATGTTCTTGATCGCCTCTCCCGGATTGGCTTCCATGAGCGGAACGTGCTTGTAAGCCGCGGCATGAAACACGATGTCGGGCTGATATTTGTTGAAGACCTGTTCCATGCGGGCCGGGTCGGTGATGTCGCCGATGACAACTTCGATGTTCGCATGAGGAAAGGTGGCACGGAGTTCGCGTTCTCGATCGAACTGCCCGTTCTCCCAACGATCCAGCATGACGAGGGTTTTGGGTGAAAAGGTCAGCAACTGTCGACAGATTTCGGAGCCAATGCTGCCGGCACTTCCGGTGACCATGAGCACACGGTTATCGATCCAACGATGGAGTTCCGGGAGGTCGAGTTGAACGGGATCGCGGTTGAGAAGGTCTTCGACCGAGACAGTTCGTGGTTCGAGCCGGACGTCTCCCTGAAGAAGCTGTTCAAAGCTTGGAAGCACTTTGACATTGACGTTTTCCTCGCGACCCGCGTCGACGAGTCGTCGGACTTCGCGTCCGGGGAGGTCACCGGCGGTGATGAGGACTTCCCTCGCACCATAGCGAGCCGCAAGTTGACAAGTGTCGGCGACCATTCCGAGCACCGGGACCCCTTCGATGTGCATTCCACGGACCTGTCGGTCATCGCTGGTGAAACCGACGACGTGGTAGTTTAACTCAGGGCTGCGTCGAATGGCGCGAAGGAGTGTTTCTCCAGAGTGACTTGCCCCAGCGATCAAGACGGGGACACTTCGCCCATTTCCCAGTGACCAAGCGGTCCGTTCCTGATAGGCGCGCAAGAGTGACCGTGTGCCCCCGATGGTCAGAATGGTCATGCCGATGTCGAGCAGCAGGACGCTGCGAGGGGTCGCAACGTTTGGGAACAGCACGTACTCCGCGACGATGATCCCCAAGGCACTCCCGAGGGCCGCTTTCCCGAGCAGCAACAGGTCGTGGAAAGTCACCGGACGAACCCAGCTGTAAAAGATGCGAAAGTAGTAGAAGGCGACCAGCTTGGCGACGACCACGACCGGAACCACCTGCGCCCACTGCCAATACCGCGTTTCGTTGACGACGCCATCGAAACGGAGAAAGAACGCCAAGTAGTAAAGCGCACTGAACAACGGGATCTGAGCCAACAGGCTTGTCAGTCTGCCAACCTTAGCCGAGCGAAGTTTCAGGAGGGAAGTCATGTTTGTCGTCCGTGACGTATGTAATAAGTCGGCACGACCGTCGATCCTGACGGTCGTTGACACCAGAATCCAGCGGGACGGAACCTGGTGGCGAGCAAGTTGAGAGTTGAGAGATGACAGCAGAGAAGGAGAGAGAGACTGAGAGATCGTTGAGACTGAGAGAAAGTTGAGAGATCGTTGAGGGGGAAGGCTGTTATTGGTGCCGTGGTTCGGGGAGGTTGGCAATGGGGGTGGGTGAGTGCGATGTCGAAGGTTGTCGAATTGCTTGACGTTTGGCTCGTGTCATCAGCGCGTCTAACTGGGTGTCGTGAGGGCGACGATAGAGGCACCATTGAAACTGTTCAGCCGCGTTCTCGTACTGTTCCTGACGCAGGAACTCGTGGCCATAAGCACGGCGATACTGAAAGTTTTGTGGATCGGTTTCGACCGCCTGTTGGATGGCAGCAAGACTGCGAGTGTCGTCGTCGCGAAGTCGGTAGACTGCGTAGATTTCGTTCCAAAGGGCGGCAGCATCGGTTCCGGTGAGTGTCGCGGCTTCACGTTCGAGAAGTTGTGCATAAGGGGCACTCATGGCCAACGCCTGATCGTTGCGGCCGAGCTTTTGATAGGCTCGGAAGATCTTCCGGGCGGCCGTGGCATCGGGACGAAACTCCATCCAGAGAAACTTCGCCGGGAACTTTGGAGTCAACAGTTGGACGAGGCGATCCTGATGCTCTGGATCGGAATGGAAGGCTTTTCGCCAGTATTCGAGCGCGAGATCCCGGTCTCCCTTTTGAACAGCATTTGTCCCGGCGGCCAGCAGAACCGCGCCTCGATAGGGGCGAACCTGCATCGCTTGCGAGATGAGTTGATCGTTGCTGAGGTGGTCGTTCTTGAAAAAGTCGAGTTCCGTCAGATAGACATACCCTTCACCCTGAAACGCACAATGACGCAGTGCCTGGTTAATATGGTGGTTTGCCAACTTGAGGTTTTCGAGATTCTCTCCTACCGCTGCCTGGAGCCACGCATCACGTTTCTCGGCATTCTCGAACTGTGAAATGGAGACGACTTCTCGCACCTGATCGATTGGCATCGGGTTGTCGGATGCCAACTGCATGATGTCAAACCGCTGCAGGTAGATGGCCGAGATCGTCAGATGGGCCCGTGCATGTCCGGGGTCTTGTCGGAGTGTTTCTTGCAGGAGTTTCAGTTGTTCGTCGTTGGTTTCGATCAGATGTGCCGTGTCGGGATTAAGTTTGATTTCACCAGAGAGTGCCAGGTAACTATCCCACTCGACGCCGCCATTCGCGACACCAACACTTTGCGGGACAAACAACACTCCGAGTCCGACAATGCCAGCCAAGGCTCCCCCCCAGAGCAGTCGCCCAGCCCCAGTGGGGACAAGTGAACGTCTGGCAGGTGCGGCGGAGGCTTCGGTGGAAGTCGTAGCGATTTGGCTGAGTCGACAGGCACACGCTCCAAGGAGGATCGTCAAGGTCATGCACGTCGGGAGGAACCAGACGAAATCCCAGATCGACTGTGTCAGATTGGCGGCCAGTCCTGCGATGACTGCGCCGGCACAAGCTGCGGTTCGTCGTGAGGTGGCGCGAGTCAGGGCGCGATAGCACCATGTGCCAGCGGTCCCGATGGTCAGCAACAGCAGGCCCGCCCCCAGCATCCCGTATTCGAGTAGAATCTGAAGGTAGCCACTCTCGGCATGGGAAAACTCTGTGGGTGAGTAGTGCGAGAAGAAGGTCGGATACACCTCGCGATGCGTCCCCCCCCCTGTGCCGAAGATCGGGAAGTGACGCACACCAACGAGGTCGGCTTCCCACAACTTACGTCGTGAGGCGTTGCCGTCGAGGTCTTCGAGCGATCCGGCTCCGAGAGTCGCCAATTGTTTTGAGAGCGCGTCCTGACCGAAAATAATGAGCGAGAGACCGACGAGTAGTCCAACTCCCCCCAGTACCAAGATTGTTTTGCGTTCAAGAACTTGACGCTGTGCATAGATCGCAACGCACACGACCATCGTGACGAACAAGGCGATGACACCTCCTCGAGAGAAGGTCAGTAAGCCGGCAAACATCACGATGGCGATTCCCAACGCGAGCACGAATCGAAGGCGATCGGTCTGCGACGATCCACCGCTGTGGGACGCTCTTGCGGATCGGAGTGAGTGAGTTCGAGAGGACGAACGGCTGGAGTGTCTGGACGTTTCGCTTCGACTCGAAGCCCCGACAGAGGAGGCCCGGGCAAGCCACCAGAGAAGTGGTCCCAGTCCGAGGGCGAGGTAGTGACCGAAATGGTTCTCGTTCGCGAAGACTCCCTTGGCCGCACGAAAGGTGTCGCGGGTGGGATGCTGATAGACCCAGAGAAACTTGCCGTTCCCTGCGAGAAGCTGCACGATCGCCAGCACGGCCATGGCGACGACGGCACATGCCATCCAGCGGAGCAACTGTTCAATGTCATCGAGATCATTGAGCCGTTGCATCACGACCACAAATAGCAGGACATGCGAGATATAGACCGAAAGGGCCGCCCAAGTGGCGTCGGGCATCAATGAGAGTGTTGACCAACTTCCCCAGGGAGACTCGGCTCCCTCGGGAAACCAAAGGGGCAGGAATCGCGAAATCGCAGGGGAGAGCTTGGCGAGCCATTCGACCGAAAGCGGGATGATCTGGATCACGACCACTGCCAGCCCGAGAGCCATCAGCAGTTCGATCCCCGACTTTCGCCATGTTGGATTGGCCGACAACATCCGCGCTGCACAAGTGCAGGCAGCAGTCCAGAGGACGCAGGCCATATAGACCAGTTCGCCCATTGGGTGACGCCCCCCCATGAACATCGGGGCAACGGCAAGAACGGCCATCAGGCCGAAGTCGACACCGCGAAGCGCGATCACCTCCGCACCCGAAGGACGGGGCGAAGCCAGAGAATGGGCAGAGAGATCAGTGCCAGTCATCATGAGTTTGAAGTCTTAGGGATGGGTCGCGTATGAACACGGGGTGGGTGGGGCGGTGAGGGGAAGGTTTAAGGTCTGTCTCGTGTTAGTGAATGGCTGGTTCAGATGCGTGGCCAGTCTCGAATTATGCGGCCTCGCGAGAGGGAGTGGCGAAGTTGTCTCGTGTTGCCGATGACGAAAACTCGTCCGACTCGTCGCTTTCCTCGCGATAGTCGTAGTCCATGCCATATCCGTAGAATTCTCGTTTCTTGTCTTCATCGGCCCGGTTAACGACGAGTCCAATGACATTGGTCTGCATCCGTTCGAGTTCGGCTGCGGCGTGAATGACGGCTCGACGTGGGTTCTTCGCAGGCTGCACGACGAGCATCAGGTTGCCTGTGTAGCGTGCGACAATTGATGCATCGCTGGCAGCCAGAATCGGCGGACAGTCGATAAGAACCTGGTCGTAATGTGTCTCCCCCCAGGCAACCAGTTCGGACATTCGCACACTGCTGAGCAACTCAGCGGGGTTCAGCGGACGACTTCCACAAGGGAGAATGTCGAGGTTGGGAATCCCTGTTGCGACGATGAGACGATCGGCATGGGCCCCCGTCTCTTCATGACCGGTAAGCACTTGTGACAATCCTTCCATGCCACGAACGTCGAACTTCTTCGAGAGTCCTGGACGGCGGAGGTCGGCATCGATGAGTAAGGTGCGTCGACCCGCTTGAGCAAAGGCAACGCCAAGGTTCGACATCACGGTGGTCTTACCATCTCCCGGTTCGCTACTGGTAATCGCCAGCAGTTCACGCCCTTCGATCGACATGGCCAACGTGGTTCGCAGGGTGCGGAATGGTTCGCAGTGGGGAGCCTGCGGGTGGGCGTGCAATTCGAGACTGTTCGGACCGGTTTCGGTCGAGGGGGGAAGCTGTCGGATGATCGCCAGCACCGGAAGACCGAGTTCGGCACGAAGTTCGTCTGGACTGCGGAAGCGGTCATCCAGGCGATCAAGGACATACGCCATGACGCTTCCAAAGCCCCCTCCCACAAGCAGGACCAGAAACGCGACAACGGTCAATCGGGGTGAAACCGGGCTGCCGTCGGACTGAGGGTCGCCGACAACGGTCACGCGAACGTTAGCCCGGTTTTTATGCATGTCGATGGACTCGATTCGGTTCAAGAGCGACTCGTAGTTAATTCGGAGTCGATCGAGTTCGTGTTCCGAAATCTCCAATTTGGCCATTCGACCACTCAACGCAACCGCCTGCGTTTGTGCTTCGTTGTATTGCCATAACAGGTTCTGCTCATGTTGAATGAGGCTTGCAACTTTCTGTTGTAGCAGATCAATAAGCATTGGCCCCAGCTGATTCTGTTGCAAGTTGGCAAGCCGCTCGCTTCCTCGTCGTTGCAATCCGATAAGGTATTGCTGTGAGTTGCTGATCGAACGTTGCAGCTCGATAATCTTGGGGTGCCGTGGGCCGTAATGATCCCGATAAGAGTCGAGCTTGGCCTGCTCCTGCAGAATCTGCTGCTCGACGTTAGCGGCCGTCTTGAGGGACTCTGGGTCTAATCCGAGCGCACTGGTCAACAACTCGCGGCCGAGGGTTGGTTCGAACTCGATGAGGTGTTGCCGGAGATCGCCACCGTTCTGGTAAGTCTGTTGAACGATCGACAGAGCCGCCTGGTGTTGCAGTCGTTGTTGTTGCACTTCGACGAGTGAGTTATTGATCTGGACGACCGCCTGAACCGCTGGGTGGACGACGTTGGTTCCGTTACGCAGCCCGAGGTCCTGGACGTCGAACTTCATCTGGAGGAGTTCTTGCTCCTTGTCCGCAATACGCTGGTCGACGTCGATGCGTTCGGCATCAAGGACGGTCATGATTTCTGCGGAGACATCCTTGTGATTTCGTTCCATAAACTCGAGATAGGAGTCAATCAGCGATTGGACAACTGAGGTCGCGGCTTCGGGGCTTTGAGACCGATACCGCACCTGGAGCATGTTGGTCTTGCGGGGATTGTCGACCGTCAGATGATCCTTGAGGACCTTAGGCCACTTCTCGACAGGGATGCTATTGAAGTCAACGCGAGCGGATCCGGGCAGTTTTTGCAGTCGCTTGATTGCCCCTTCGACTACGACAGGGCTGGAAAGCAACCCTTCGTACGTGGGGATGAGGCTGCTGGTGACGCCGTCTCCTGCGGTGCTTCCATTCACCATGTCGGGCGAACTCTGAGTCACCAGAAGTTGAGCCTTGCTCTCGTAGATTCGGACCGCAGAGAGAAAATACAATGCACCCAGGCAAGCTGCAACAACTAATGCGCCGGCAACGGTCCCCTTGCGATGCCAGATGACTCGCAATAGACGCATCGCTTCCTGCACAACATCCGATTGTGCGGATTCCGACGTGTTCTCGCTGTGAGATGGATATTCGTTCATCCGTGAACCATCTGCCCTTCCTGGGTAATCATCTACGTTGTCTGTGTCTGCGTGTGTCTCAGAGTCACGGACTCATCAATCTCCGTAATGTGAAACAGTGCGCTAACATCGCTCAAGACGCCATTCATTTCGTTGTGAGTTCCAGGTTCAACACTGTGGATACTGTTAGACTCCAGTGCTAGAAACCCGGAACCGCAGAGTTGAATCCGAACCGCACGACGTTGTTTAGGGCATCAATTGTCGTTGTTAACAGTGTTTCATCAACAGTGACGACATCTCCCGGCGCCAGGACGATGTTGTCGCTGTTGTCTTGACCATTTTTTCTCGCCCGACGAATCGACGCACCAATCAATACCGGTTTGCCAGAACTCGGGTCCAAACGAAGTACGCTCACTCGGTCCGCAAATTGCATCCTCCGGTCTCCAGCGATGGCAATCGCATCGAGTAGTCGCATGGGACGGTCGATTGGAATGTCGTACTGGCTGGGTTTGTTAACAACTCCCATGACAGAGACCCTTTGGGGGGCTCGCTTGGGAACCATCACTGTCGTCCCATCCACTAACATGAGGTTGGGAACAGTTCCTTGCGTCGCCTGAACTAAGTCGACCCGAGTGACTTGAGTGTTTCCACTTCCCAAGGGATATCCCGACAGGTTGTCGCCAGATCCTCCGGCAGGGCGATAGATTTCGACGATGGTGTCTGCCTCCTCCGTCAAGCCGGACGCAGCCGACAATGCAGAGACGAGGTCCGTGCTGACAGCAGGGAGCTTGTATTGCCCCGGTTTGCTGACCGCTCCCATGACAGTCACGGTGATTGTCTCACGCTCCTGAAGCGTCACCGAGACCTTGGGGTTGCGGTACACCTCTCGCTCCATGCTGACCTGTCGGACCGCTTTATCGACATCGGTCCACTTCATGTTGGCCACAGTGACCGGGCCGACCAAAGGGACGTCGACCGTTCCATTCTCGTCAACCCGCAAAGGCCAAGGGGGCATGGGGCGTTCTTCGATGCCGGTCGTGACAGCGACGCTGAGGACGTCACCCGGCATGACGCGGTCGGCCTGACTCGTCCCCTGAGACAGTCTCGCCAGGTCTAAACTTTGGGCGTTGTAAACCGGTGCTGGTTGAAGATGGCTTGGCAAATTGGCTGCCTGATAGTCGACCGTGCGACAGCCACTCAACGAGACAAAGAGACCCAGAACCAACGCGAAGCCCGCGCGGAACAATGTGTGAGATTCCTTGGTCGTCGACTGTCTTGCGACGATTCGCAGAAACATTCGGATGACTCCACTGTGGGAACCGGACACTGCGGACCGGACGCGCGAGGTTGGGGAAAAACGAAGGAGATGTGGGGGATGAGTGCTCTCGCGGGGGAAAGGGTGCGGGAACAGAATCTCTCTGGGGAATTCGAGAGAAGGAGCGGGAATATAGGCCCAGCGCCGAAACCATGTCCAGACGACTTGTTCGCTCGATTGCCAAGATCTTCCGAAAGTGTCGAATTTCCAATATCAGCCCACAACAACAGCACTTTTTCGCCGGACAAGCACGACTCTGTCTCCTCATCACCCCCCCAACATCGGCAACAACTGCCGAACTCTGGGGACGTTGAACCAGACTTGTAGCCGAGTTGCTCCGCAACTCGGCAGCTCTTTGCAGAGTGCAAGGAGGCTATGGACCGGTATCCGTCGTACGGGGCGTCAGTGTCATGGCAATTGTTTTCGCAGAGTCGCTCCGCGACTCTGCAACGGGGCCTGAGTTGTTGCATTGCGGCGGTGGGTGTCTATCATGGTGCGGTCGTGGCATGGAGGCTGCGACATCCTTCTCACATTACTTTCGTGACCGATTCCCGCTGCGAGACGGATGCTCTCGCAGACCCGCCCGAATCTCTCACCTCAGCCTCTTCGAGATACCCGTGAGCCAGACACTCGAACAACTTGCCGCCGACGCCAAGGCGGCTCTCGACCGACAGACCGTCGAAATCACTCGACTCCACTTCGACCCAGAACTCGGAACGCCCTTCTGGCTCGATAAAGTCGGCTCGCTCGGCTTCAACCCGCTGACCGACATCAACTGCTTCGACGACCTTAAGAAGTTCCCTCTCTTTGAAGACGACGACCTTCGCGGTGGGCCGGTCACTCGATTTCTGCCGAAAAAGTGGAAAGACCATCCGAAGTTCGTCTTTGAGACAGGCGGAACGACCGGCATTCCCAAAAGTCGATGCGTCGTCAACGATCACTGGATCGATTACGAAGAGTTCTCGAAGACGATTCCAGACGACAAGTTCCCCCTCGGTTCCAACTGGTTGATGCTCGGACCCTCTGGTCCGCGACGACTTCGACTGGCGGTCGAACATCTCTGCCAGTTCCGCGGGGGTATCTGCTTTTGTGTCGACTTAGATCCCCGCTGGGTCGTCAAACTCCTGAAGAAGGGGGACGTGGCAGGTGCCAAGGCGTATGCAGAACATGTCATCGATCAAGCCGTCACTGTGCTGTCGGCTGGTCATGATGTGAAGTGCATGTTCGCCACCCCGAAACTGCTCGAAGCCCTCGCTCTGAAGCTGATGGACAATGGTTCCAGCATCGCCGAAGCAGGGATTACCGGCATCTTCGCCGGGGGGACCGAGTTCACCCCGCAGTGGTATCGCTTCTGTCGCGAAGAATTGCTGGGACCCGACGTGTACATCACCCCAACCTACGGCAACACCCTCATGGGTCTCGCCTGCGGAAAGCCGTTCGATCCCGCAGACAACTACAAGATCACCTATTACGCCCCGCAACCCCGAGCTGTGGTCGAAGTGGTTGACTTCAAAGACTACAACCAGATCGTCCCCTACGGCGAAACCGGACGAGTGAAGCTCTACACGCTGACGGAGGAACTGTTTATCCCCGGCTTCATGGAACGTGATGAAGGCGAACGGGAACAGCCCCACGAAAAGTACCCATGGGACGGCGTCAGCGGCACCCGCCCCTTCCACGAGATCGCTAAGACCACAACCGTCGGCGTGTATTAAGCCGTCGCTATGTAAGCTGTCGGTATGTCATCAGAGAAGTGCAACTCTCGTGTGACGGACTTCCAAGCCCGTCACACTGCACCTCATTTGGCAGACAATGATGTCCGAAATACAGGCGTGAGTCGCTTCATCAGAGAAAGCAGCCCGTTGAAAACGGCCGTGGGTCAGATTTCCTAATCTGACATGAGCATCTCGTAAGCTTTATTCCGAAACATCAAACGGCACCATGTCAGACCGGAAAGCCTGCCCCACGTTTTTCATCAGGCTGTTAGCCGTGATGCAAGGTTTGCCTCAACGGTGGTTAAACCATGTTTGTGACTACGTGAGTGTTACGCCCTCTCAGGGGGCAGGTTAACGTGATCACGAGGAGTGTTAATATGAGAGTGTCTGCAGATGAGTTGATTTTGGGGATCCAAGAAGTGGTTGACAGTGGGGCCACGTTCTCCGGTGCACCGGTCGAGATCGAAGGTGTCACTAGGCGTTTTAACCAAACCATCTATCGTACGAGTAAACCATTCGATGTTCTAAAAGTCCTCTGGGGAGCATGGCGACAACCGGGTGAGGCCCTTACGGAGAGCAACGTGGCGGTATTTTATGCTGTTGCGAAGGGGTTCAATCAGCTGTTTCCCACTGGTACGCATCAGCGGTGTCGCGTGGTTTTCGGCAAGGGAACTTTTAGCAGGGCGCCGTTTGCTGCGGTGGTTGAGGTCTTAACTCCGTCCCCACTGGATGTCGACATTCAGCGTGCCATTGATGAGTTTACCATGCCTTCCAGAGTCGTCTCGGAACGTGTTGGAGAGTTCGAGTATCAAGAGCGTAAAGATCGATACATGACAATGGCGAAGTGGATGGGAGAAGACGTGGAAGTGCATCTGGATGCAAACGACATGTCAGGATGCAGAAGGGCGGTTGCAGCTTGTGAAGCCATTTGGGCTGACCAGACACGGTGGAACGGATTACTTCACTCAGCAATCGTCGCGGACTTGCTGAAGCTCAAGAACTCCGATTGGCGACAGCGGGGTGAGCCAAAACTTACTAAGGCAGACTTCGAGCATAGGATTGCACTTACCGCAGTCACATTTTCGTTTAGCGGAGATTTTGAGTTCTGGTTTAACGATGGAGACATCTTCTGGGGGCATTCGATCTCTGTTCGGGGTGACGTCAAAGATGGCGTAAGTGACGTCGCCCTCGCCGGATAAATCACGGACTGGGTGGCCTTGTCGAATTATGGGAGGCAGCAAGTTCGAGTAGGTCAGGCTGTGCCTGACGCGAGTTTGCGTGAGCGTTCAAGGTATTGGTCGACGCTCGCTTTGACAGATCGATCGTACATTTGTTGAATAACAACCGGCAAAGGTTCGTGGAGTTGGTCGTCAGACACAGCCTGACCTACCTGACTGAAAGACGACCGAAACCGGTCAATCGATGTTCGCCGTCAATTCGAGGAAGTCCGGCAGGTGCCTGATCTACGATGACTGCTGGGCATCCGGTCTGGGTGCTCGACGGAACGGACCTTCATTCGCGCGACGTCCCTCGCGAACTTCGTCCCGACGAAGACACCGGCCTCTCGCTGCCAGGGCGGTGGGTCGATTCCCACAACCTGAAGGTCAACGATACCCTGGTCGCACAGGATGGTCGTCGGCTCAGCGTCACCGCGATTTCGCAGGAGGTCCACCTTGGGTTCCCGGTGTCAAACCTGACAATCGGCGAATTCCACAACTACGCTGTTGGCACCGACGCCCTTCTCGTCCATAATACATCCCTGTGCGACGAAGGAGCCGAACGACTCGCTGCCCTCTACCGCAATGGCCAAATCACCCGCGGAGAACTCGACAATTTCCTCATCAACATCGGGGCCGACGCTGAGAGCATCGCCAAAGTCCGCTCCAGACTCGATTCCCCAACCCCGAACATCAACCCGTTTGCAGGCGTCACAGGAAATGCCCCAAAGAGTGCAGAGACTCTGGTGATCGGCGAGGGCATGGACGCGGTCAAGGACGCCGCACGTGGGTTGCGTTCTGAAGGTGTCGATGCGAAGTGGTATCAGGCGTGGGGCAAGAATTTTCCGACGAACAGGCCCATGACGCCAACAGAGCTAGAGGCGGCATTAGCACGCAATGAGCGTTGGATACGGCAAAAGGTCAAGGAAGGATACCAGTTTTACGACATCGGCGTTGATCCAACTCGTTCCGTTCGAAGTCCATTCTACGAGTTAGAACAGAGGATTCTGAAGGAACTTGGGGTTGAAACGATTCCGTTACCGAGATAGGGAGTTTGACTATGGCTGGTTTTAGTGAAATCGCGCAAGGAGAATTCCAATTCCTTGAACGAGAATTCGGCTATGAAGTCGTCGAAGAGAAAGAGAAAGGCGACGGGGGTGTCGTCAAGTACATCAATCGCGACAACGGAGTTGGTGTCAAACTGCTTTACGAGTTCGCTAGTGCATTCGTCTTTGTGTTCATCTACCGGTTAGTTGATGGCGACTTTCGCGATAACCCACTTCCGATTGGAGACGACACGGACATCAACTGTTTTGATTTCAACGATTGCTTAGAGGGTGACTTGAAAATGAAGCCCGCATATGAGTACGGCGAAGATTCGGACTATTATGATCCACAGGATGGCCTACGCAATTTCACCAAGGAATTTGCGAACCGGCTACGATCAAAAGGACAGGCGATTCTCAAAGGAGATCTAACAATTCTGCCCGCAATGGCGTCAATTATTAAACGGAGGGCTCAATCTTTGAAACGCACTTGACTGCGATGACTTAATGCCCCAAACAGCGACGATAGGGGTAGGGAAGGCTCATTGGTTTGAGCCTCCCCTCCCCTCCCTCCGAACCGGACGGGCGGGTTTCCCGCATCCGGCTCTCCGGTTGGTGGTGTTACCTCGGAGAGGATTGACAGGCCAAGTAATCGTAGGGCAGGCTCCTGCCAACTGCTTTGAAGATCATTTGTTGGATTTCTTTTGGGAGTTTGCGGAGGGGATATTGTGGATGAGGCGGAAGAGTGAGGTATGGGTGCCGGGGATGTGGGAGGGGACGTGGTGCGGGCGTTGTTTTTTCTTGGGGGGGATTTGAGCCAGCGAGGTGTCCAGGCTTTCTTTAAGAGTTGTGCCAGACGCTTCCGACGGGTGGAGCGGGTGTTTCGGTTGTCGGCTCCGACGATGGTGCTGACGCTGGGGGGCGAACGGGTCGAGACGACGCTCGAACACCCATTCTACGTCGAAGGCCAAGGCTGGACCCCCGCCCAAGACCTCGTCACCGGCCAACGCCTCGCCGGGATGGATGGCGATTGGACCCCCATCGACCACATCGAGTACACTCGCCAAACCAAACCGGTCTTCAACCTCCGCATCGCCGCTGACCACACCTACTTCGTCGGACAACCCGACTGGTCCTTCGCCATCTGGGTCCACAACGCCTATAGTGTCCGCCAAGCGGCTGATGGGACATGGGAGGTGATTGACACCGCCACGGGCGAAGCGAGCGTAGGTCAGGCTGTGCCTGACGCGAGTTTGCGTGAGCGTTCAAGATATTGGTTGACGCTTGCTTTGACAGATCGATCGTACATTTGTTGAATCAACAACCGGCAAAGGTTCGTGGAGTTGGTCGTCAGACACAGCCTGACCTACCTGACTGAAAGACGACCGAAACCGGTCAATCGATGTCCGCCGTCAATTCGAGGAAGTCCGGCAGGTGCCTGACCTACGATTACTTCGCCCTCGCCACCCAGTCGCGTCAACGTCCTGTTCGCTTTTGTAAGACTGGCTCCGGCGAAGAGTGACCGTGGATCACCAATCGAGCGCACAGTGTGCTGCGGTGCACACTAAGACCTCTACTGTATCAGCCGACCGAACATCAGACCCGCAGACGGGACGTCCATTGGGGGGCCGACTGCGACTGTCGGCGTTCGACACAGGTTCGATCAGTGCGATTTTCGGGCCGATCGGCGATCAGTCTGGCCGATTCAATCCCGACAAACGGTCGTGGTCGTTCGCATGAGCAGACGGCTCTCTGTATTCGCCTTTATGTCAGCACCAGGAAATCGGACGGCATGTCATTTGCCTATTCCACTCCCGGACACTACCGGGAGAACCGTGCTCCCGGCAGTTGTGGTTTTCGAGTGTTGGCGATGCAACAGGGGATCGTGTCATGGCATTTCAATTCGAGCAACTTGAGACGCGGCAACTGTTATCAGCATCGGTCATCCGGAAGGGAGACACTCTGATCATCACCGGCGACAGTGATGGCGATATCGTCAATCTGACTGGTCCCACCACGCCCAATGGCGTCGATGTGGGAATCGTGAACGTCGACCTCAATGGGGAAATGACCAGTTACTCCGGGATCAAATCGATCAAGATCAAGACCGGAGCGGGTGAAGATGTTGTCAATGTGGATGGGGTCCATATCGCTGGAAACCTGTCAATCAACTCGGGGGCGGAGGACGACAACGTCTCGATCGATTTCGGCAGCATGGTCGAGGGGAAGGTCAACATCAAAACGGGTAGCGGAGACGACCGGCTCTACTTCGGCTACTCGGAGTTTGTGGACCTAGGGAACAACTTGAAAGTCAATCTCGGAAAGGGTGATGACATCCTCTTTGCCCTGCAAGTGAATGTCGCCGGAAAGTCCTCCTTCAACGGCGCAGCTGGCACCAACACGCTGGTGCTGGGTGAATTCTCGACGTTTGCGACACCGGCAAAAGTCAGAAACTTCATAGCGTCGGGTGTGTAGCTCCACCGAGTTCCTATTGGTCAAGCGCGAGTCTGACTGACTGGTTCTCTCCCGATGCCTTCGCTGGTTGGGCGGGGTGGCACGTTTAATCTGGAGCGATACGATCTTCGGTGCCATGCTTGCATCGCGAAGCAGGGCAAGCATGCCGGGGGTGATTGGCTGTTCGAGACATGTTTTTGTGTTCAAGCGTGATGGCACATTGAAAGCAATGGCGGCGATTCAACGACGTGGGCCACGCTCACTTTCTGACGTTTCCTGTTTTCGCCGTCAACCATTCCTATCGAAAGATCGTTCTCGAAGTGGGATGATTGAAAGCATGGACCGCGCTCGCCAGCAACATGCATTCCACCTCTGGGCGTATGTGGTGATGCCGGAGCATGTGCACCTGTTAATCTAGGACACAAAATCTAAGTCTTCCATCCCATCGATTTTAAAAACCCTGAAAATGTGCGTCGCTCGGAAGTGGGTCAATTGGGTCAAGAAATACTCACCGACGTTCCCGCAACACATGGAAGACCGTCAACCGAACGGAACCGCTTCGCACCGATCCTGGCAGCGTGAAGGAGGCTTTGGTGGGAATCTCACGGAACCGGAAACCATTGTGAACACAGTCGAGTCCATTCATGCCCATCCCGTGCGTCGCGACTTGGTCGATCGCCCCCATCGACTGGCCGTGGTCGTGTGCCGCCGAGATGGAAACTCCTTAAGCCGGAAAATTGCGACTGCAGTCTGGAGACGTTCCCAAGAACCAATCTCGGATAACCAAACCCATGCTTGCCCTGCTTCGCGATGCAAACATGGCCCCCACTTTCTTAACCATACCACCCAACGCCGTTCATCCGCCCCATGATCCCAGGTGCCCGACAATGGCTTTTTTTAACGGGCTGTTAGCAGTTACTTGACTGTAGGAATTGTGTCAACGTATGATCGTTGTGCTGTGTTTTGGGGTTTCATGGGGTCTGAAGCTCTTGCTTCTTTCTTAATAGACTATTCGGGATATCGACATGTCTTCGCTTCCGCCGCGTCGGGTTCGTAAGAAGGCTAGTTCACGGAGGCGGCCCGTTACTAAGTCGAAGTTGCCGCTGATTCTGGGGGGGGCTGCGGCTGGAGTGTTGGTCTTGGGACTGGGTGTCTGGGGCATCACGAAGATGATGTCGAATGGGGAGCCCCCCGGGGCACAGAGTGGGGAGAGTGTCGCTCAGACAGGCACGACGGGTTCTCCGGAAACGAACGCAACAACCAGCACGAAGGAAACGAACGCGACAACTAGCACGGACACGAACTCCCCATTAGGGGCCGGGACGCAGACTCCAGGCTCGACAACAGCTCATGTTCCGACGTCGACCACCACAACTCCATCCACGGCTTCGGCGACTGCTGCGGCTTCGGGTCGCGGTGGGGTATCGAGTGACCTGTTTCAACCGACATTGCAGATTCCTTGCGTCGAACAAGTGAATGCTCTCGCGTTCTCGACTGACGGAACGTCGATTGGTGCGGCTTGTGATGATGGCGTGTGGCGAACATGGAAGTCCGCGGATAAGACGCTGACCTTTGATGAACTTGTCGAGGTACCCACTTCAAGTTCCACCCCGGCGACCCAGATTCAGTTCGGGAGTAACGACCTTGTCTTTGGAGGAGACGCGGCCGGAGCGATTGTGATGTTCGAAACGAGCACGCGACGATTCAAGCAAATTCATCGCGTGAAGTCGGCTGTACAGGACTTGCAGTTCTCACGGGACCGCAAGCATTTGTGTTTCACCGGGAAAGAGGGGGGGCCGGTCTATCATCGGTTGCTAGACGAGAGCGAGCCCCTCGCGATTGGTAAGTTTCGTGCGCCGTATTCGCCGCTAATGATGTTAGAAAACATGCGTCAAATGGTGACGGCGACCGAGGACCACGACGTGACGATCCGATCTTTAGTGGGGGAAGAGGGTGGGGCGCTGATGTCGCCGGGACTGGGACCGTTGCGATCTGTCGCGGCGACGACTGATGGAAAAACTTTGATGGCGGTCGGGGACGAGCCGGTCTTGGTCGTGATGAATACCTCTGACTCGAACAATTCCCAACGAATCCCGTTGCCTGCTCCGGCAAGTCGAATCCAACTTTCACCCGACTCTCAGTTATTGGCGATCGCCTGCACATCAGCCGACGGGTCGTCGGGGGGACTTTATCTCACGGATTTTCAAGGTTCTGGAAACCTCACACCGCTGACCGATCGACCTGTGCGGGCAGTGGCTTGGAGTCCTGATGGGACGTTCCTTTCGGCTGACACCGGCGAGGTCATTCAAGTTTGGAAACGGACATCGGCACCCGGCGAGATTCCCGCAATGAAGCTGAATCAACGGACGGTGAACACTTGGAAGCTAAGCCTGGAACGGGCCCCGTTTGCACCGTATCCCCGTGGTCGACTCATTGCCGTCGAACACGCGCAGTTGCCGTCGAATTTCGCCCAGCTAAATGTTCCGGGGACTACACTTTGTAGTATTCCAGACAAACAAGTGTGTGGCAGTCTTAAAGGACTCGCTGTCTATGAGCCGAACGACCTGTCGACGACCGATGCGACTCTAACATTTGAAGTAGTAAAGTCGGGGCCAGTTTACTTGTTAGCGAAAGTTGCTGATGTCGATGTAGAGGTGACGGGAACTCCAATCACCCGAGTGTTGGATCTCTGGGGCGGGGGGTGGACGTTTTTGGCCAGTGTCCCTTGGGATCAGAAGGAATTCTTGTACTACAGACCGTGCGAAGCGGGTGAGAAGATCACGATTCGAACGCACGAAACGATCCCCCCCCGTGCGATGATCGCCCCTGTGGTCGATGTGTTCGCCAAAGATGCCAACATCGATCTCTACCCTGGTGCCGAAGACAATCTCGTGCTGTATTCTGTCATTCGACGATTTCAGAACAAGGACTGGGACTGGCTGGAGTCAACGGCTGCCAACTTGCGAAAGCATCCGAGATACACGGGCGATGGCAGCCACACGCTCGAGTTGTTCTACAAGTCGTTTGCCCCAGTTGGGCCAAAAACGAGGGACGTCTTTGTGAGTTGCCTTAACCAACTCTATGTGTGGGATCAAGCCCGTAAGGATTCTGACACCGTGAAGGTCGCCGCGGGATGGACCATGATCGAATATGCCGAAGCGGCACGGTCGGGGGCCATCACCCTCAAAACGGGTGAAGATGTCAACACGCTCTATCAACAACTCCATCAATTCGCTCGCAACGGAGTGATTGTCGCCTCAAAAACTATGAAAAATGACGCAATCTTGTACTGCTGCCTGATGCGAGGCGGGTTCAGTCAACAGATGAATCTCGACCAGATGATGTCGATTCTGGAAATGGGGCTCAAAGCCGACCCGACATACGTGGAAATTGTTGGGTATGCCGCCCTGCTGCAACTTCCGAAATGGGGTGGCCAACCAGGAGGGTTGAGTTTTCTCGCCGACCGAGCGGCACTCCTCACGAAGGACGACGTCGGAGAAATGATGTATGCGGTCGTCTTTAATGTCACGCGAGATTCGAACCAGACGTTGATGCTTAATCAACCTCGAGAAGCAAGTCCTCGTCTCGATTGGGAACGGGCGAAACAAGGTTATCGCGACTTCATTAAACATACACGACGTCCGCACCTCGCCAACACTGCCTGTTATGTAGCGTGGAGAGCCAAGGACAAACCTTATATGGTCGAAATGCGCCCGTTCATCGGTGATAAGCCAGACATAACAAATGTCTGGAACGTCCAATACAACTGGACGAGTTTCCTCAAAGATTGCAAAGCCTACACCGACAGCCTCCCCGCCGAGTCCAAGTAGGTCAGGCTGTGCCTGACGTCGGTTCACTCGCCAACTGTGCCTGACGCGAGCTCGAGTGGGCAGTTAAGATATTGGTCTACGGCGAGTTGACAGATCGACCGTACATTTATTGAGTCAACAACCAGCGACGGGGTCGTGGAGTTGGTCGCCAGACACAGCCTGACCTACCTGACTGTCGAACAATTCGGTCAGGGCAACATCGTTTGGGGCGTCGTACTGCTACTGGCCTTGATTCTCTACATCAAAGGACTTAAAAACTCACCCAAGGGAAAGTCTCCCGAGCCGATTAACGAACCAGTACCGCCCCCAAAACGCTGAGCCACGTCCGAGAGGCAGCGGAAACAAAACTGGCAAGACCCACCAGATCCAGAAACCAAACGGAGACCACAGCCGAATGACCAACAAGGTCCCGAAGCCCACGATAGACCAAAGACGAAAGGTGAATTATACGCTGAGGAATTAGAGCGTCAGAACGAGAGGCAAAGCGAATACCATGAAGGCGGCGAGGTCGGAACGAGAGAAAAGATCAAGCCGAAACCAGATGCCTGCCCTGAAACTAACGCCCCCGACCGCAAACCCGATCCACAACCGAAGCCCCAACCCGATCGCAAAACTGAAACACCAGCCCCAACAAGAGTTGTTCCTGAGTTGGCTGGTGGTGTTGATCGACTTCCTAGCATTCCTTATCAGGGAGGTCGGCGAACGTTGATTCATTACACCGATGAGGCGGGGCATAGTGCGATTCTAAAGTCGCAAGAACTCTTTGAGTCAACTGGTCCAGTCCACGCCCGTTTTGGAGATGGGCAATACCTTACCGACCTTACACCGGATCAGATTGGTGGTCGAACGCTTGCCAATTTGAGCAAGGCACAAAAGGAGGCTGGGCAGCTTTCAGCAGGTCAAGCAGCGAAGATTCTGTTTAACGATTCAAGGTTGACTCGAAAGATGACGCACTATATCGAGATTGACATTACGGACCTTCCGATCAGGCAAGGAGTGCTTGAAGGTGGCGATATTCGCCAAGGTGTTCATTTCTTCTTGAAGGTCTATGCAGAGTCACTCGATGGAGAGATCGGTGATTGCTTTATCGAAGTTGATTCTGATGACACGATAATTCGACAGGTGCTTTCGTTCGACGGCAAGTTGTATTGGGCAACGCCAGATGCGTATGCCGACGAGAGACACATGTTCACAGATCAACCGGAGATAGACGAGAAACATGATGACCTCTCGCCAATCCCGGTCAGTGAGTTTATCGAAATATGGAAAAAGGCCACGTCGAATGTCGGTGAAGTTCGTTGATGGAGATGTTTTTGCAACACCGTCGAACGTTGCACTAGCTCACGGCTGCAACTGTGCTGGAGCAATGGGTAAAGGAATTGCGGTTGAGTTCAAACGCCGTTGGCCGGTCATGTACTCTCTCTACAAAACAAAATGTAACGATGGAGAGTTCGCTTGCGGCGATGTGCTTGCTTGGGAGGATGATGCCACTGGTCGAATCGTTTTCAATCTAGGTACTCAAAAGACTTGGAGAACCAAGGCTACTCTCGATGCGATTAGAGCGTCGCTTGAAAAAACAGTGGCCCTTGCGGAGGAAGCAAGGGTGAAAGCCGTTTGCATGCCCATGATCGGGGCTGGGCTTGGCGGTTTGGATGTCGCCTTGGTGAAGCAACTGATTGTCGATGTTGTTGGCGAATCGAGCGTGCTGTTCGTGGTTTGTGAAAACTATAGTAAGGGAATTGCTCCCTTGTCTGTTGAATAGGCTTAACCTCTGGTCGGCTTTTGCATCACGATTTTCGCAGGCTGTGCCGGTTTGAATGGCTGAAAGCGTGCCGGTTGAGCAGGCCTCCACGGCTTGAACACCGGCACGCCTGACGGCAATGGCAGTGTTGTGACTGCCGCCCTTAGCCTGCATCCTCCCTCATCGGTCGGAGGCTTCGGTTGCCTGCTCAAGCAAGCGTAGGTCAGGCTGTGCCTGACATTGATTGCTGTCCGACGTTGTCGTCAGGCACAGCCTGACCTACGGATACTGCACCCATGGCAGCGCGGCTCGACACCAATGAAAAAGGCGGACATCTTAAAAGGACTTGAGAAGAGCGGCGTAACTCCACCTCAGGGATTCTGGGAGCGTCTGTAATGTCAAAAGGTAGAATGATTGATCTTACCAATGCACTGGAAGGAGATGGGTGGGAATTCCTGAATCCCGAATCACTCTTTGAGGTTGAAAATGAAGTCGTTCACTGGATCATCGAACATCGGAAGTCTGCGACTAAGTTGCACCTTGACTTCCACATCTTTGGCGAACTGGGAGAAAGGAGCGACTCGTTAGTCGACATTCTCTACTGCGTCGTAGGAGGCACTCCAATCAAGCTCTACTTCGAAAAGAGAGAGTCACAAAAGTGGAAACAGTCAGTGTCCGACTTTGTTGCATCCTTGGAGAAGGTGAATGCCAGCCATTGAGTCATAACTGTCTTGGCTTCTGAATCACGATCTTCGCAGGCTGTGCCGGTTTGAAGGGTTGCAGTTTGGCCGGTTGAGCAGGCTTCCACGGCTTGAACACCGGCACGGCTGACGGCGGCGGCTTGGGCTTTTTGCTCAAGCTCTTGTTCACCGCCGAATCTCTCGGCAACGGGTTCATCTTCGACAGCCAAGTAGGGTCCGGTGTGCGGACCCTACTGACTTCAATCGAGATTCCATGCTCACGTTGACATCCCCGGAGGACAACATCAACTCCCCGCTGCTAGATTAACCCCGGCCCGGCATGCAAGCGAGGGCATGGCACCTAAATTCAACGAACATGCCACCCCGCCCTCACGATTCTCGCTACCGATTGAGCGGAGGTGCGAGTGTGTCGCGATAGGGGTCAACGTAGGCTCCACTCTTTCCGTTGTCGTAGCCGCGTTCGTGGATATCGCGGGGATCACCGGTTGTACAACCGAGGATGACGGAATGGATTTTCTGATGAACGGAACGATTGTGTCTGATAATCAGGACGGAGTAGTCTGGCGTTGGTGTTGATGAATGTCTTGCCGGTCCCGCAATTGAGGGGGTGAGGCGGATATAGCCGACCTGGGTTGGGTCTGGGGCGATTTGCCAGGAGGCCGGTTCGACCAACTCTGGAATTAAAGTCAACAATTCCTTCGCGAGGTTGGTCGGCAGTCGGTAGTAGTTGGTCGAAACGGTGCTATCTGTTGGTTTGTCCCCAACCGTCTGGCCGGGCTTTGTTAAACTTGCGCGGTAATCTGTGAGGAACTTGAGGATTTCCGTATGAACCTGCGTTTGCGGTTCTGCACAAACCACCAGCAAGCCTGGCTTCGGAAAACTCCACGACCCGGAGCCGCCCAGTTCACTCCAGACGCTATCGCCGCCGAGTTGTTTAAGGATTAGTTCGATCGCATCGATATCGACCTGACTCTGGCAGATGTCACGGATGTCGTAGAGGGCGGTCTGTAGGTTTCGGGACGGATTCTCATTCGAGACGATCTCGATGCGGTTTCGTCGAATCTGTGGACTTAATTTGAACTTGGCTAATCCAATTTGCAAGACATCCGAAAGGAGCATGTTCTGGTAAACCAAGTCTGTCGTATCCGTTGGTAAGTCGACTTTCTGTTCCTTGATCGACTTCTTGTCGAGACGAATCGGAACATGGGTCATGCGTTCAAGTGCAGGAACGAACAACTCGAGCGGACAATTGGTGAACTCGACGTGATGCTTTTTCTGCATCGCGTCGGCGAGTACTTCGTAGTTGGGTGTGTCGGTGGTAATGAAGGTCTGCCGACCGGGTTTCCGGATGGCGGTCAAGAGGAGGACGATCTCTCGATGGACTTTCGCCGTCTGCCTGACGACCAGCGACTCACCCGCAAAAGTGACGCTACCCAAGTCCGTTCTGGAGTCCCAGTTTGGGGCGTCGGCGTCGCATCCGGCCGCGTGCATCAGCGTTGCTTTCAAGGCCTCAAGAGTGATCCCACTATCGCAGAGGTCTCCCACCGGATAGACGACGGAGTCGTATTGACTTTCAAGATGCTCCAGCGATGTGATATGCAGTAAGCCGTTGCGAACGAACCAACCGACGCGGAGTTCTTCGAGGCGTGCCAGCAAGATATAGACTGGCTCTTTCTGTAAGTCGTCGGTCCAAGTTTCATTTTCGAAATCGATCCCCGACATCTCGAGATTGATGGTATCCGGGATCACCGTCATGCCAGTCTCCTGGGAGAGCCAATCGAACACTTTCCGCAGCGATACGGATTCGAAGGTCTTCGTCACTTTCTTCTGTAACGGCTTTGGATAGAACGGTGTCGGGTCGACAAAGCGTGGTTCTTTGGCGATGACAATCGCAGTGGTGGCATCGTCCGCACCGATCGCTGGCGGAGACAGTGCGCCGCCGAACCCGTGGAAACCGATCAGAAGGCCAAGAACCCCGTAGCTTGCAAGACGGTTCAGCACTCGTCGAGCCATCGACTGCCACATGACGCACCCCCCAGATTGTTGAAGCACTCGGAACTGGTCGCCACTGATCTCGCCCGACATCAGGAACGACACCCCATCTGATGGCTCTTAAAACGGTTCCGATTGTCCCGCATCAACAGCGAAACCCCCTCCATCTCCATCGTTTCCTTAGGGGCTGGGTGGCATGTTCGATTGTTTTGGGTGCCACGCTGGGTGACCCCCGGCCAATTTATTGGCCGGGTCGCAGAGAGCTGACCACGGAAAGCACTTTCTCCAATATCACGATTGTCTCCACCGAGGGCAACTTCTGGTAATGTTGACTCGGTCAAACACACTTCTCCGGGCGATGTAAATCGCCAGGTGCCATGCCCTCGCTTGCGACTGGGTGGCGGGGGCGCTCTGCGTTAGTGGAAGCCCCCGGACGGGGGGCTCACGAATCACATGTCATTCCGACCGTCCACTCGGGAGGCAATCGGTCGATCACAATCGGGCCGGTCCCGATCGCGTACCAGTTGGCGGATGACCATTTCCAATCGGTCGCCCGTTCCACCAGTCCTTTCCGGACCGGGTTCAGGTGAATGTCTTGAATCATCTTCTCCAGCGTCTGTGGCTCGGTGACGTTGCGATCGTACCCGCCTCCACGTTGCCAGAAATGAGTTTCTGTTTTCGTTCCACGTTGAGCTTGCAGCTTCGGCAACCACTCATGTGCGTGCTCTCGCAGGTAGGCTAACGCTTTGCGAGACACGGGCCATTTCATTTCTTTAAGCACACTGGCCATGTTGTCTTCGGCACACCCAAAATGGATCAGCAGGTGGACGTGATTGGGCATGAAGACATACGCCCAAATGGCCATTTCCTGATCCTGCCGAACTTTGTTGATGGCGTCTGCCAGCCAGTTGCAGACGCGTTCTCGCTCGAGAAACCAGAAACCACGATCACACCCAAACGTCAACTCGTGAGCGTGCCCGAATTCGTTGTACGACTGACGATGCTGTTGACGACGAGGATTCATCCCCGGATGATACCCACCTCCGGGGGCTTCCGCTACGCGGAGCGCCCCCGCCACCCAGCCGTACAACGAACTGGCGCACGCCCACGGGTTGACGAATGGAACGGCTCATCTGTACATTTGCCAACGGAGCGGGCTGCTGCTCGTGGACTCGTTTCCTCCCGTATGGACCATCAGCATCACTCCCACTTCGCAAGCCCCCCGCCCGGGGGCAGCCGCTCACGCGGGGCGCCCTCGCCACACAGTCGCGTCGTTCACAAGAGGGAATCAAATCGGCCAACTTCCTGCTGCGACGAAAAGTCCGATTCCCGACAACCCGCTGCTCCCATGCACAATGAAGCCAGCAGCCGTTTCCACCATTCGGACATAAACACTATGAAGATGCGATCGCAATCAACCCTTCGCCACTTGAAACATCTCAGTCTTCTTTGGTTCTCAATAATCGCATCAGGGATTCAATGTGGATGTGAGGGAGAGAACGCGCCAGCGCCACAGCCGAATGTAGTCACCGCCCCTGAGGCTGACAGTCAATCGAGCCAATTGGAGGCTGCCCCAATCACTGCAACCGACTTCGCACGCATGAGATTTCAAAACTGGGACCAATGGGATAAAGACTTTACGGGCAAAACGATTCGACTTGTGGGAACAATTTCCAAACTGACTTTCAATCTTGGTGTCACAAACACGGCGACCCCGAAAGTCGTTCACGCTGTTGAAGTGTCGGGGGAGTCCTTCACTTGGACTGGTAATTGGGCTGGAGCCACTCCTCAACAAGTCGAATGCCATTTTGCAGACAATAGTGATCTACAGACGTTGAACGTGGGGCAGGAAGTTACGATTCAGGGGACTGTTCTGCCTCCGCCGCAAGGACGACGACACATCTTCGGCGATATTCTCGTCAATTGCGAACTTATTGACGCGAAAATGCCGCAAGAAGATCGGACCACTCCTATGCGGCCGAACGTCCTGTCTGTCGAGCAATACCGTTCGAGCGAACAGCACTTGCAAACTCTCCGCAGCGGCATCATCGTTGCAGAACGATTCTGGATTGACGACGATGATTTTAGTGACGACGGAACCCTCCGTGCAGATTTTATCGATGCGGCACGCAACATACCATTTATTACGTCCTTTCAGATTTATTCTGGCACAAGTGCTCCGACACGTCAGTTGGCAACACTTCCAAGTGTGAGAGAACTCTCCTTTGCTGAAGGCGTCCAGATCACGCCCAGCGACGTTGAGTCGCTACAACAGTGCGCTAGTCTGGAAGTACTGAGTCTCAGTGGCGAAGACGTCTTGACGGACCAACTTGCTGAGGCTGTCGGAAAATGCACAACGCTAATCGCTCTTTCTGTCTCTCATCGAGCGCCACTTACAGATCAAGGACTCGTGTCGCTAGCGAACCTGAAGGGGCTTCAGGTTCTAAAACTGCCTGAGACGAGAATCTCCGACGAAGGGTGCAGGTCGCTGAGAGATTTCGCTGATTTGAGACAACTGATCCTTGGATCATCGCAGATTCAAAGCAACGGATTGGCGATGCTCGGAGAACTACCACACCTTGTCGACCTGGAAATCACTAAGTGTGACAGTGCCGCTCTTCAGGGCTTGGCCGCACTCAAGCATTTGCGACGACTAAAGATCGGCCCAGATGTTCAGATCACTGACCCCTCTTTCCTAAGCTCTATGACAAGCCTGGAAATACTCGACTTGCATAAAAATGAATCCAACATTGACCAATTGCTGGGAGAATTGGGTCCACTGTCGAGATTGAATCTACTTGACGTGAGTATTACATCTGCAAGTGACACAGGCCTGGAGGCGTTCTGTTCACGCCCACACTTACAATTACAAAGTATTAACTTGGGAACAACCCGTGTCACGGACAAGGGCATGACTACGTTTTGCCAACAGACTTGGCCGAACCTCAAATCAATCGTACTCCAAGGGACGTCAATCACGGGAACAGGAGTCAAGAGTATTACCAATATACCCACGCTGTTCTATTTGGATATTCGATTGACTGAAGTCACCCGCGACGAATCCATGACGTTATTGGATTCGCACCCTAACAAATACTTTCGCTGCGAAAAATAGAAGGCAGCCGAGATAGGGGTAAGGATGGCGTCGCTTGTGGTGGTGCTCGATTGCAGGGGGCGTACTTGACAATCTACTGGACAGAAACTTCATAACTATGAAACAGCCACAAGGAAGTCAGGCAGGAGCCTGACCTACACGAACTGGTCTTCATAGGACCCAGGTCACGAAGGTGTTCGTTCTGATCGATGAGTATGGGCGGCCAATCACTGCCTATCCGATTTACTGAGCATAGGAGTAGGCAGCATGGCTACTGAAGTGAACTACTTTATATTTTGGGGGCTATTTGTGCTTTTGGAAGTCGCTGAGTTAACGGAGGGCGTGTCGTTTTTAGACTTTGATCCCGATGACGAGGCGGACGTGCGTAGAATCGCCGTGAACTATTTTCTACCACCTCTAAAGCAAGCGTCAGTCAAGAGACAGCTTGAAATACAGGCTACAATTGCATTCTATGCTCGCAGCGGTGATCCGCCTTTTCAGATGCTAAGGGATCGTTGCCAAGAGTTGACGCTTTCGGATCCCTCGTCCTGGAGGCTGTTCTTTCTTTGGGTGGAACGGGCGTTGTTCGGGTGTGCGGCAGATGGGCGTCTTTCGTTCCAAAATGTCACAGAATGCCCGAATGAGGAATCTGGGTTTTATGCCTTCGGGTAGTTCTTGTAGGGCAGGCTCCTGCCTGCCTTCCTTGTTGGGCATGATGTTCGCATGCCCGAAGATGATGTCAACAGAGCGACGCATTCGCCCAGCAACCGCCGCCGAATGCCCATGACTCACCGCCAATCCGGGAAGGCAGGCAGGAGCCTGCCCTACGATTACTGCCCATGACTCCAATCACGATTCGCTTCGCGCGATCTGGATTCAGAAACGTGCGGCGTTTGTAACATGAAAACGTCACAAAGTGAGCATGCTTCTCACGATCATAAACTCGCCGAGCCACCATCGCGAATGCCCGTGAACATCGTGTGTGTGATTGGGAGTCCCACGGTCACAGAGACCTCACGGTAGAGCTTCTTGTCGCTCCGCGACCCGGCCAAAAATGGCCGGGCCACCCAGCGGAAAGAAATCCAACAAATGATCTTCAAAACAGTTGGCAGGAGCCTGCCCTACACGAACTGAACGGGTCAGATCATCGTCATCTCCTCTTGAGCTTCGGCTTCGTAGAGTCGACCGTACCGACGGTATGCCCTTATCGGATCGGCCCACTGCAATTGCTCGATGTCGGTTTGTAGGTTGGTCAATAGGCAATCTACGTTGGGACAACTCAAGAATAAACGGCATTCATCGGCAACGAAGTCCCTACCTTCATAGCTTCCGAGATAATTGGATTGCAATGAGTCAACTTGAAGTCGTGCATCCAAGGCATTCTCGAACAAATGGATTCTGGAAGTCTCGTCCGACGTGCCGCGCAATGGCAAGACGAGCACAAGTGTATGCCGCTTTAAACGCCGACGTTCCTCCCGATGGTCATCCTCCTGCATACGCCAATTTACATCCGGAGGAATTGGCCACACTTTCTTGAACTCAAAACCTTGTAGTTGATGGGACTCGACTAGATCTACGAAATGATTGGTCACGAACACAGACATCGGCATCTCCCGTATCCGAAAAATCGAAAGCCCTTGCACCTTCTGAGCGTCAAACGAAAAATATTCAATGTCGCTGGCCGTTGTCGGTGGGTCGCACCAGAACTCACATCGTGAACCAATCTGGTCGAGTGCGTCAGTAACTGTAAGGATATTAAAGAGGAAAAACCTCGTAGTCGTAGTCGTTGCCAAGGGCAGAGTCTCGCCATTCGACTCCAAAAGATCATGAAGAACCTTGACGGCGCGTTCACTGAAAGCAGGAAGAACCATGTCAACGCATGGATAGTCATTGAATTCAGACACACGTCCCTCAGCAGTTGGAGTTGGCCAACACTCTACCAGTTTCGGTTGTGTCCATTCCGGATCTTCCTCTGCAACTGCGAAACCAGGTGTCAGATCATCATCTAACGAATCTCTACCTAGTACAGAAGGTGATGGAGCCAATGCAAACCCTTCAAAACGTGGGTCGTCGGTTATCTTGTTGAGTTCGTAAATCGCAGTTGTACGCATCATGGAATAAACTCCCCTGCTTCAATTCGTTTCCAAAGGCTTTCCATCGCCGCTTGGGCTGATCTATTAGAATTCACTCCTTGAAATGCTTTGCCCAACGCCAGGAAAAACTTGTCGGTGTGAGTGCCCGCATGTCCCGCCTCAGCCCAAAAACCGTTGATTGCAGCGTCTCGCAAGTCTTCGCCCAAATACTTATTGAATTTCGCTGGGTGGCCCGGCCATTTTATTGGCCGGGTCGCGGAGCGACAAGAAGCCTGACCGTCAGCTCTCATTCTCTAGCTGATGGTGAACTCGTCATCCGACTCCATTCCCGGCGGCCAATGAATGGGTGTGCCGACCGACTTGCCCTGATCGTACCATCGAGCAGAACTCCAGGGCCAGTCGGTCGGGCATGCGACCAACCCGGCCCGAACCGGATTCTGGTGCATGTATTGAAGCTTCTCTTCAAACTTGTCGCGGGTCCAGATGTTGAATCCATAATAACGAGCCTGCCAGATCGGATCGGTGCCGGGAATTCGTTTCCAGTACTCAGCGAACTTCTTCTGAAAGAGACCCTTGAGTAATCTCGACGACTGCGTCTTCCACACGTCCATGAACGAACTGAGTTGCTCGATTTGCGGAAACCAAATCAATGCGTGGACGTGATCGGGCATGATTACGAATCCGGAACAGATGCCACCTTGCTTTGCCAACTGACTGCCCATGACTCCAATCACGATTCGCTTCGCGCGATCCGGATTCAGAAACGTGCGGCGTTTGTAACATGAAAACGTCACAAAGTGAGCATGCTTCTCACGATCATAAACTCGCCGAGCCACCATCGCGAATGCCCGTGAACATCGTGTGTGTGATTGGGAGTCCCACGGTAACAGAAACCTCACGGTAGAGCTTCTTGTCGCTCCGCGACCCGGCCAAAAATGGCCGGGCCACCCGTTTCGAGTAGGTCAGGCTGTGCCTGACGCGAGTTTGCGTGAGCGTTCAAGATATATTGGTTAACGCTTGCTTTGACAGATCGATCGTACGTTTGTTGAGTCAACAACCGGCGACGGGGTCGTGGAGTTGGTCGTAAGGCGCATCCTGACCTACCTGATGGCACCTCATTTGCCTGGACAGTGATGTCTGACAGACAGGGGTGAGTCGAATCATCGGGGTTAGCCGCGGGGGTGACACTTTGAGTGGATCGACTTGAGGCGGCTGTGTTCGACGTGGGTGTAGATCTGTGTCGTCCGAATGCTGGCGTGGCCGAGGAGTTCTTGCAACGCTCGAATCTCGGCCCCTCCTGCGAGCATGTGCGTGGCGAAGCTGTGACGGAGTGTGTGTGGGCTGATCTTGTCGCTGCATCCGATCCGTCGGGCATACTTCTTGACGAGATGCCAAATCATCACCCGCGACAAGGGACGTCCGCCACGGGCCAGGAGGAGCGTTTCGGAATGACGGCTGCCGCCCAGCAGTGGGCGTTCGTGCAGGAGATACGCTTCAATCGCTGACCGGGCGACCGGGTTCAGCGAGACGATCCGTTCTTTGTTCCCTTTTCCCAAGCAACGACAGTAGTTTTCGGCGAGTCGAACATCCTGAAGTCGCAGGCCGGTCGCCTCGGAAGCTCGGCAGCCGGTCGCGTACAAGACGGCCAGGACCGCCCGATCTCGCAGACGATACGTGTCTCCTTCGCCGGGGGCGAGGAGGAGTCGGTCGACGGTTTCGGGGCTCAGGACTGTGGGGAGATACTGCCAGAGTTTCGGCGAACTGAGTAAGTCGACGGCACTTTCGGTGATGACCCCTTCGAGCACCAGAAAGCGAAAGAACATCTTCAGCGAGACCAGTTTGCGCGAGATAGTGGTCGGGGCCAACTGACGTTCATGCAATGCTTGCAGTAGTCCGGAGAGGATCGGGAGATCGACTTCGAGGACCGAGTGAATCTGTTGTTCCTGAAAGTACGCGACAATTTGCCGAAGGTCGTTGCCATAAGCTTTGACCGTATTCTCCGACATCCCGCACTCGGCCTTGAGGTACTGGAGAAAGGGTTGAATCTGCTGCTGCGGATTCAATGGCCCCAGTTCGAGCACATCAAGACGCCGGACCGGTTTTTTGCGAGGCGGCATAACAGTCAGCCAACATTGAGAGGGAAACCGGGCGAGACACCGGGAACTTCCGTGAATCGTACACCTGATACCCTTAGCATCGACCAGCAGCGACCCGTCTAATGCGGGCAATGTGAGAGATTTCCATTCGTATCGATTCTGCGGGGTCTGAAACGCCGAACGCCCCGAAGTGAAGCACTGCGGGGCGTGGCGAAAATCGAGTTGTCAGCAGTCGAGTCGACTACTTCGCTTCATCAGCAGGAGCGGCTTCGGCGGCAGGAGCCTCAGCGGCAGGACTTTCTGGAGCCTTCGGAGCTTCTGGCTTCGGAGCGTCTGGATTGGCGGGATCAGTCGGAGTTTCGGTGACTGCGGGCTTTTCCTCGGTCTTTGCCGACAAAGCAGCGAGTTTGGCTTCTAGTTCGGTGTTCTTCTTCTGAGCGTCGGCCAATGCCTTTTGAGCGGCGGCGACCTTTTCGTCAGCTGCTTTCACTGCGGCGTCCTTCTGGGCGATGGCGTCAGCCTTCTCCTTTTCGGCGTCAGCCTTGGCCTTTTCAGCGGCGTTTTTCTGGGCGATGGCATCGGCTTGAGCCTTTTCGGCAGTCGCTTGAGCTTTTTCAGCAGCGGCCTTAGCAGCGTCTGCGGCGGCTTTGGCCTTGTCGGCAGCGGATTTGCCCGCTTCAGCGGCTGCGGTCTTTTTGTCGGCATCCGCCTTGGCGGCCTCAGCGGCGGCGGTCTTCTTGTCGGCTTCACCCTTGGCCTGATTGGCAGCGGCAAGGCTCTTCATCGCGGCGTCGCGAGCAGCCATGGCCTCGGTCTTGGCTTTGGTTTCGGCGGCGAGAGCCGCTTCGGCGGTCTTCAGGCGGTCTTCCATTGCGGCGATGGCAGCAGTCGTCGCTTCCCGTTCGGCAGCAGCGGCGGCTTGTGCCTCTTTCAACTGTTCCTGAACCCGCAGCAGTTCCAAGCCCAGACGATTGGCTTCCTGGGCCTCCTTCAGTGCCTGCGAATAGGAGAGCAACTGCACAGGGTGCCCGTATCCGCTAGAAGCCTGTGAGTTATTGCAAGGGGCAGGGCAGGAAGGGGCGCAATTTGTTGCCCCGCCAGTCCGTCTTGCGGCCATTGTGGGAGAGCCAGCAGCCAACACCAGGCTGGCGACAACCAGCTTCAACATGCACTTCGACATTCGTCTCGACTCCAGTGTGACGTGTAATCCTTAGAGTTTTTCCGGCGCATCCTGCAACGACATCATCCGGCGTAGTTCGGGAGGATGCAACCGTAGTCCCTGAAATTCTTGTCGCTTCTTGAAAATCTCAACTCTCGCAAGAGATGTTTGCTTGCCATCTCCAAAGGTAGACCAGGTAGGTTAGGAGCTTCATGATGACTTTGCCGAGTGAAAGGAGAATTCGGGATTGATGCGAGCAGGATTCAGGGGGCAGGAAAACGCCAAACCTCAAGATGACTCGGCGGGGACCCGACAGGCCGACCTGACCGCGCGAATCCGCACAGTTTCGGCGATTCGCACACTCCATCGGCCGACGTTGTTGAGAATTTCGGGTTCTCACTGGTAGTTCAGGCTCGCCGTGCTCTGGCGTCAGGTCTAAACTATCGTGCAGAGTTCTGGACACGAACTCAGGTTGTGTGAGATCATTCCCGTTGAGATAATGTGTCGAGAGGCTGTCTCAACAGATCTCAGATTCCGTGCTGAACGTTGTTGTCGCTCAGGCTCGTCGCTGATGGCAATCCTTAGCGGTTCAAATTCGGGAGTCCAGATTTCTGTTTGCTGGCGGTACAATGCCAGTCCCACCTTTATTTGAGCCGATGTCGCCAAGGGATTGGCGGTTCGGTGTCCCACCTTCGTTTCACATGACGAACATTTCAGGAGCACACCAATGTTGACATGGACCAGATTGACCACACTCTGTCGCCGCAGCCTGCCGGTCCTCGCCGCAGCCGCCTTGTTGGTCGCCAGCCACGCCGCACAGGCCCAATGGGGTCATGCCGAAGGGCAGATCGTCCTCGACGGCGACATCCCCAAACTGGATAACAAGGTGAACAAAGGGGATACGTCCCAGAAGGACTGCAACATCGTTGATGTTCCTGACTATACCCTCACCGTGAACCCCGAAAACAAGGGGATTGCCGATGTCTTTATCTATCTGAAGAAGAAGCCCTCGAAGATTCATCCAGATCTCGCCAAGTCGGCCGAGAAGGAACTGGTCGTCGATCAGAAGAACTGCATGTTCATCCCCTACGCCATGATCGTCCGGACCGATCAGGCTGTCCGTGTTCTGTCGGACGACCCCTTCCCACACAACACGCACGGCTACATGATTCTCAACAAGTCGTTCAACAACACCATCGGTGCCAACGATCGCGATGGGGTAATGGTTTCCGCCACATCTCTCGCCAAGCCCGAACCACTTCCGACTGCCGTCAAGTGTGACGTTCACAGCCACATGGAATCGTGGTGGCTGATCACCGATCACCCTTACAACGCCGTCACCGATGCCGACGGAAAATTCAAGATCGAAAACCTCCCCGTCGGGACACACACCTTCACCGTCTGGCATAGCCGTGCCGGATACATCAGCAAAGACCTGACCATCAAGGTGACTTCCGGCAAGAGCACCACCGCAGATGTTATCAAGGTCCCCGTTGCTAAGGTGACAAAGTAGTTTTTTTGAACGACCCGACCAACGTCATCACGACGATGTTGGTCAACATAAATTCAGCCGCAGGTCTGCCCGATTTCCGGTGGGCCTGCGGCTTTCCCCAAAGATGTGTTCGACCTGCGGAGTTTTGCCGATGGCGTCCCCTCGTTACCTGACGGCTCTTCCGGTCTACAACGAAGAGAGTTCCCTGCTCGAAGTGCTCGACGAAGTCCGTCAGTACGCTCCCGACATTCTCGTCGTCGATGATGGTTCGACCGATGGCACCCCCGCCTTACTGCGGCAGACCGCTGGGATCATGACCGTCCGTCACGAGCCAAATCAGGGTTACGGAGCCGCGCTGCGAACCGCGTTTCAATACGCCATCGAGCATGGCTACGACGCCCTCGTCACGATCGATTGTGACGGGCAACATCAACCGGGAATGATCCCCGAACTGGTCGACGCCCTGTTCTCCAAGGGAGATCGTCCGGCAGACATCATCTCGGGAAGCCGCTACCTGAAAGAGTTCGCAGGGGACAACTCCGCCCCCGAGGATCGCCGCCGTATCAACCACATCATCACCCAGCAGATCAACAGTTGTTTCGGGCTCAAGCTCACCGACACCTTTTGCGGCTTCAAGGCGTACCGGACCGAGGCTCTGCAAAAGTTCGACATCACCGAACTCGGATATGCCATGCCCCTGCAACTGTGGGTGCAAGCCGTGCGACACAACATGGAGATCGTCGAGTACCCGGTCCCCCGCATCTACCTCGACGCCGAACGCTCTTTCGGCGGCTCCCTGGACGACTCCAACCGCCGCCTCAACTACTACCGCGAAGTCCTCCTCCGCGAAATGAATCAACAACAAGTCGGCTGCTTAGAAGACCTCCCTTCCATCCCCCAAGGCACCTAACCCTACCTCGCAATCTCTGCTCCTCAAAGCCCCTCGACTGAGTCAGAGAGACCACGCGAACCCTCACGAACCTATCATTCCTCGGTTGACCTCCGATACGGGCCGATTCGCTGTCTAACTGTTGCCTCAAGAGGGTGAACTCAGACCTCTGCCCTAAGGAAACTTGGCGTCTCTCGCCGGACGGACCGAGAGCGAGTGGTCATAACTAAGCTCGTCTTCGGGGTTCTGCTTTCTTTGGGGTTGAATGATGGTGATAATTCTCAGTGTGCTCATTGGATTGGCGACAGCGGGGTTGTTGTTCAAGCTGTTCTTCGACGACTTGGAAGAGTTCGGCGAGTGCTTCATGTACCTCCTTAAACCCAATATCCTCTCGCTGTTTGACGGGGATTACCTCGAAGACCAATGGAAGTCCATGAAGCTCGGCTTCTGGGCAGCCCTCTCCATCGGCGCCGGAGTCGGCACCTATTTCTCCCTGATGAAGCACTTCGGGTAACGGCCGCCGCCTGAGCGGACCTCCAGTCTCGCTCTCCAGGATCGAATACAATTACCCTGCGAACTACCGACCCGAAGGCCGGTCTCCCAATCGATGTCGTCGTTACGATTAGAGGACATTTGGATGATTCAGATCGACCTGCGGAAGTTGGCCATCCAGAATCGTGTCGAAGAGCTTCGTACCGCAATCATGGAAGAAGCAGACCCAAATATGAAGGATCGTCTTGGCTCGACCGCCCTTCTCGCTGCAATTGCTTACAAGAGACTTGAAGTCATTCCAGTGCTGTTGGAGCATGGGGCGGATGTCACTGCTCAAGACAAGGACGGGAGTACAGCGTTGCATTATGCAATCGAGCATAAACTTCCCGCAGTCCTAGAAGCCCTTGTCGAACGGTGCCCGGAGGCTGTTTTTATCAGCGACAAACATGGAAATCAGCCCCTTTGGACAGCAGCGTTTAATGCAAGGGGTGAATACGAGATGGTGTCCACACTACTTCGAAACGGAGCAAATCCCAATCACTGCAACAATATCGGCCTTTGCCCATTGGACACTCCTAAACGAAAGGGTGAGTTAGCATTGCTGCATCTTCTTGAGTCGGCCCCAAGTGCGAAAACATGAGAATGGCCCCGATGCGTAGCTACGGCTTCTTTATCATGATCCTCGCAGGCTGTGCCGGTTTGAATGGTTGCAGCTTGGCCGGTTGAGCAGGCTTCCACGGCTTGAACACCGGCACGCCTGACGGCGGCGGCAGTGTTGTGACTGCCGCCCTCAGCCTGCATCCTCCCTCATCGGTCGGCGGCTTCGGCAGGGTGGCTGGGGTCAGATTGTTAAGGGTGTGCACTGAATTCAAGGTCGATAGGAATAACAACCTGCCCCCAGAGCGTGGGAACCTCGAAGACATCCTGGGGGAAAAATCGCCGGAGCGCCTCAGAAGTCCCGATTGCCCCAATAACGGCGATTTGACCCCAGCCACCCCGCTGTCTAGGCCTGCAAATCCTAACAGTCCATTGGATCGAAACCGTTCAGCGATCCAAAACGACTATACCAGCGTGGCCGTTCGATGCTCGCCAGCGAAGGCTCGTCGTGATTTGAAACGGTGACTGCGAAGTCGTCGGTTCGATTCAACCGTTCTACTTCCGACCGCAGTTCGCTCGACAGCGCAATCCGACAGGCGATCTCCTCAAACGCCTGATAGTCACGTTCAGTCAATGCATTGCGACGATATGACAATTCGTAGACTTCTCGCTCCCAGGTATCGAGAACATTGCTGATACATTCGTGAAAGTCCTTTGGAGGTTCTCCGACGCTTTGGTACTTCCAGTCGCCACAGTTGTACTTCAAGTTCTTGATCTTATCATCGAGATGGTATGAATCCGGAAACTTCTCTTGGTAGTACAATAATTGTTCTTCAAAGTCAGCATGTGTGTTCGCGTAGAGTGCGAAGCATCCGTCGAAACTGTCTGAGTAAATGCAAAGTGCATAGAAAGGGACTGAGTTGTATCGCTCTACCAAGAGACGCACACCCGCAATGCATGCGTCTCGAAAGTCGCGTTCGAATCGCTCAAAGTCAAACGTGTGCATTGCGTCACTCCTGCCCCATGAATTCGATGACAATACCTGTAATTCAGGCCCACGCCTGCCTTCCTGCTTGGGATGTTGACATCCAACCAGCAATCGTGCAAGGTCCGCACATGTGTCTTGATTCATATTAACTCACGGACACTAACCTAGCGTCTCTCTCTCTCTTTCACTCGCTGGCCCAACGGTATCGTTTGGCTGCGATGTACGGGGGACTGACGTCCCCCGCTCGGTGGGGCGGATGCGTTTGTTTCTTGGTGGAATGAGTCTTTTTAGAGAAAGCCATGCAGCCATTCGCCGAGGTGTTTTTCGGCGGTGGGGGGGAGGGTGTGGGACTGGTTGTGGTTGAGGAAGGCAAGGGCGGGGGGTGTTTCGCTTAGCAGGCGGTAGAGGGGGAGGGCTGCTTTGATGAAGGGCCAGCTTTGGTCGCCGTCGGCGGAGTTGCCGCCGATGAGGAGGAAGGGGCGGGGGGCGATGAGGGCGAGGAGTTCATGATGTTCTCGGGTCCATGTGGGATCGTTGATCATCGGGCCGAGGTACCAGGGGGCGTCCCAGTTTGAGAACTTCGTGCCGATCCCTCCTTCGCTACTCACCGTCACTTTAACGCGGTCATCAAATGCGGCAAGATACAGGACCTCTTTCGCACCGAGGGAGTGTCCGATCGAGCCGAGGCGGTCGGGATCGACCTCGGGACGAGCGGTGAGAATATCAACTGCTAACTGAGCATCGTAGAGCATCTTGGCCATGCCGACGGAGGTAGGGTGTCGGGCTTGAAAGCGTTCGGTCTCCTGCTTGGCTGCGATCTTCTCGTTGGTGGGCCAGAGAAAGTTGCGGGGGGAGAAGGTGACGAAACCCTCTTTGGCGAACCGAAGGCCGAGCCATTTTTCGGGGACCCCTTCCAGACCCGCTGGCTGCCGAATCGAGTGGTCGACCGTCGAGTGAAAGACGACGATTCCCGGAACCTTGCCGGTGAGTTTCTGGGGAGTTAGAAGATAGCCCTCGGTGGTTAGTCCCGGCTCGCATTCGTATTCGACCCGCTGTCGGATGACGTTGTCGATGATGTCCTCTTCGAGCACGCGCAGTTTGGGGAGCTTGCGAGGTTGCGTTGCCAGGGGGCCGAGCAGTTTCAGCCATTCGTCGCGAAGCTCCTTTCGTCGTCGTTGCCAACCTTCGCGATCGACGATTGGCTCGCCATCGACAGTCACCAACAAGGGGGACAATTTCGGGGCCTCCGGCGGTAGCATCTCGGGGATGGATTGCCTCTTTGCCAGCCAGTCGACCCCTTTTCGCCGAGTCTCTTCCGCGGCTGCGATGGTCGCGAGCACCCCCTCGGGGGGGGGGGAAGCCCCCACGCATCCTGTCCCAGCAATCAGTCCCCCCGCCCCACCGTTTCCAAGAACCGCCGCCGCGATGCGTTGTGAAATGGCATGGAAGTCTCCGGAGTCAATGATTGAGTCGATTCAGTTTCGTGACAATTCAATGAGTCGAGCCATTGAGCGACAGAGGGTTATACACGCGTTTTGTTGCAAAGCTCCAAAGCCGCAAACGGGTTCACTGGATTGCTTCTGGATCATCTCGCATTGGAAATAAACTGTCATTTTAGCTTGTGAATCATCTTACTGTGCCATCAGGAATATCTGAACTAAAATCGCTGCCATGAGGGTGTAGTAGGTGAAGGGGATGAGTGTTTTTCGGATGATGGTTCCTTCTTGGTCTTGAAGGCCGACGACGGCGGAGGCGGCGACGACGTTGTGGACGCAGATCATGTTGCCGGCTGCTCCGCCGACCGCTTGCAGGGCGACGATCCAGCGGGGGTCGGCTCCGATCTTCTCGCCCACTTCATACTGCACCTGTGAAAACATCATGTTGCTGACGGTGTTACTCCCGGCGATCGCGGCTCCGAAGCCCCCCATCATTGGGGAGAACAATGGCCAGAAGTTCCCGGCGAGATGAGCTGCCGTCGCGGCGACTTCGGAGGGCATTGCCAGCAGACCGGCTGATCCGCCGTTGCTCTCGCGAAAGACTTGCACCATCGGGACCGCGAACAGCAGAGGGATTGACGCGGAGACGAGCGTCGACAGAGAACTCTTCCAGGCCGACACGTACGATCGCCACGACATGCGATGCATCACGAAGACAGCGAGGGTCACGAGGAGAAACACGTTCGCAGGGAGCAGGAGGAGCTTTTCATTCAGACTCACCGTACTGCCGCTGCCTGATGCTATGTCTGACGGAGTGAACAGAGTCAGCTTCCATTGCACCGACTCGATCCAGCCGCTCACCGGGAGTTGCTTCAATCGGGTGAGGACCAACAGTAGGGCCACCAGTCCATAGGGGACCCAGGCCAGAGTGGTGGAAAGTGGTCGATCGGCAACCGAGTGAGTGGGAGGGATGTTGGAAGATGTGGGGCTCGTCGGGTCGGCGAGTCGTGGTGCTTCTGGGAGTTGCAATCTGCCGAGCCAGTCGAGCGGCCACTGCGACTGCGGGGCGAAGTCCCAAGGGGGTCCCTTCGGGATCAACCAACCGGCTCGGGCGACAGGGAGCACGACGATCAGGCCGATGAGTCCGCCGAGCAGTGAGGGGAATTCGGGTCCGAGAAATCGGGCGACTAAGACGGACGGAATCGTGAAGGCGACTGCCGCGAACAGGGCGAATCTCCAGACGGCTAACCCCTCTCGCAAGCTCCGGTTCTCTCCGAAGAAACGAGTCAACATCCCGGACACGAAGAGTGGGATGAGGGTGCCGATGAGTCCGTGTATCATCGCCACACGTAGGCCGATGTCTCGCAAGATCGGGTCGGCTGCGTCCACGTTGAGACCAGTCCTTACGCCGACAAGAATCGGTGTGCCGACGGCACCGAAGGAGACCGCGGTACTTTGGATGATCATTCCGACCATTACCGCGGCGAGTGCGGGAAAGCCGAGACCCACGAGCAAGGGGACCGCGACGGCAGCCGGGGTTCCGAAGCCGGAGGCACCTTCGATGAACGATCCGAACAGCCAGCCGACAAGGATTGCCTGCACACGTCGATCGGGAGAGACGCGGGTGAACGATTGACGAATGGCTGCCAGTCCGCCACTCCGTTCGAGGACCCCCAAGAGCAGGATCGCGCCGAACACGATGTAGAGCAGTTGCACCGCGATTACAACCCCCTTTACGGTCGCGGCAGCTACTTGACCGCCGGGGAGTCCCCAGTGTGTCAACGCCGTTCCTGCCGCCGCGAGATAGGCCAAAGGCATCACCCACCGAGCCGGCCATCGCAAGCCGACGAGCAACACGGCCACAACCAAAATCGGCGACAACGCCAACATCACAGACATGCTCTCTCCCAGTTGATGAGGTGGTCCGAGTCACAAAGCCTAACTTTGGATGCGATCGTCGCGTTAGTGTTTGCGTGATGCGAGTTCGACGGCGAACATCAGGGCCATTGCTCCGCCTCGTTCGTCTTTCTCGAAGAGCGAGGGGCGTTGCAGATAGTCTTCAAGGGTCTTCTGTTTCCCAGTGCCGGTGCAGACGCCGAATAGGACTCCTTCGTCGGAGATGCGCTGATTGACTCCTTGCCAGGCACGGTCGATGGCGGGTTGGAAAGTCTTCGCATCGAGCCACCCACGCTCGACACCGCGGGTCATGGCGAAGCCGATCATGCAGGTGGCGGTCATCTCGCGGTATGACTCGGGATGATCGATCACTTGTCGCCACATTCCGGATGCGTCTTGATGAGGAAGCAGTGCCCGCATGTGAGCCTCGAATTGCTTGATGAACTTCGCCCGCAATCGAGCTGCTGTTTCGACAAGTTGTGGCGGCGACTGATGTGGGTTGGTATTGGTCTTCGCTGCATTGATGATGCCGTCGAGGTCGGTAAGGCAGAGAGCCATCCCAAGGGCCGGGAAGCCGTTGCCGCGACCCCAGGGGGCCTCGCACAATGGAGAGTGCCGGTAGAGGTGATCTTCTCGCCAGCATTTGGACTGCATGAAGGTCATGTGCCGTTCGACCATGTCGAGATACCGCACTTCGCCGGTGAGTCGAGCCGCTGCGGTAAGGATGGGGCCTCCCATGAAGAGGGCGTCGCTCATCTCGTTGTGTGATGGCATCGCTTCGCGGGGGGAGCCATCGGGATGAAAGGCCCAATGAGCCGCCGCGACAACTTGCTGCACGGCCCGAGGGTCGACAGGGATTTCCGATTGTCCCTGTTGAGTGTTTGCATCGATGGCGACGGGAGAGGTGAGGTCTTCGGCAAACACGAGGTGACCGGCAATGATGCTGCCGTTGGGGCTTTCACCTTGGGAGGTTTTTGTGCCGTCGAGATAGGGGGTGAGCAAGGCCCGAGCGGCGTCGAACTCGGTCGCGTTGCCATCGAGTCGAGCGAGCCGCATCCGGGCGATGACGGCTAATGCTGGTTGATACATAACCGATTTGAGCTGCCTGCCGAACGGCTTCGTCAGGAGATTCGCGACTTCGTGGGGCGAGCGGTTCAAGCGTCGTTCCCGCTCGGCAGGGGAAATCGGAACCTCTCCGGTCGCCGTCTGTTGTGCTGCGACTGGCTCTACGCCGCGAACTGTCAGAACCGCTAAGTTACTAAGACTTAATGTGACCAGAGTTACGATCACCAGACTCACCCTGAATACACCGCGCTGCTTCAAAGAGACCGCAACAAGAACGTCAACGAGAACCATCATCACCTCAGTCAGAAATAGGGGATCGTCCTAAGACATATTCCAGAATGAATACACCACAGTTCAGTAGAGGCTCAGGAAGAATAGGGATCCACGGATTAAGGACGGATCGAGGACGAATTGAAACGGATTCGGTCTTTGTTCCACTGAGGCCTCTTCCTTAAATGCGTGAGTATCCGTAACAATCCGTGGCTACCTGACTGACCTAAAGTTATACCATCGCCGACAGGAAGCCCCTAAGCTCTCCCCCCTGAATCCTAACTCCTCCCCCCAACATTCACCCCCTCGATAGCACCGCAGCAATCTGACTGGTCGTGACCGGTTGAATGAGTCCCTTCTCGGTGATAAGGGCCGTGATGAGGGTGGCAGGGGTGACATCGAAGGCGGGGCTGTAGACATGAACGCCGTGGGGTGCGGTGCGGCGACCGAAGCCTTCGGTCACCTCCTCGGCTGACCGTTCTTCAATCGGGATCTCGCGCCCCGAGGCGAGTGACAGGTCGAAGGTGCTGGACGGAGCGGCGACATAGAACGGGATGTTGTGGGCCTTCGCCAATTGGGCGACGGAGTAGGTCCCGATCTTGTTGGCGGCATCCCCGTTCGCCGCGATGCGGTCTGCCCCGGTGACAACCGCCTGAATCTTCCCTTCCTGCATCACCCAACCGGCCATCGAGTCGCAGATGAGCGTGGTCTTGATGCCACGCTGCATCAGTTCCCATGTGGTGAGTCGTGCCCCCTGTAAGAGGGGTCGGGTTTCATCAGCATAGACATGAAGTCGTTTTCCCTGACGGGCTGCGGCAAAGAAGACTGAGAGGGCAGTCCCATCCCCTGCCGTCGCGAGTCCCCCCGCGTTGCAGTGTGTCAGGACTCCCATTCCGTCTTGCATTAACGTCGACCCGTGCTGACCGATGGCCAAGCACATCGCCTGATCTTCCGCTTCGATACTGCGGGCCTCTGTGAGTAATTGGTCAAGAAGGGCAGGGGAGTCCAAGGTAGTCAGTTCCCTAGCCTTGCGGGTCATGCGGTCGATGGCCCAGAAGAGGTTGACCGCAGTCGGGCGACTGGTTGCGAGATACTGACCGACTCGGTTCAGTTCGACAAGGAACTCGTCGCGGGAACGATCTCGATGGGATTGCACGCCGATCACGATGCCATAGGCCGCAGCGACACCAATCGCCGGTGCCCCTCGGACCGACAGTCGCTGAATGGCCTGCCAGACTTCCTCGATTGATCGGCAATGGAGCAGCACCGTTTCGAGGGGCAAACGGGTCTGGTCGATCAACACCAGATGACCTTGTGCGCCACCCTCCCAACGAAGTGTGAACAGATGGTGTTCGGATGACGAGTCCACGATGTTGTGCCCCTGTTGACGACTGACGCCAGATGTCGTTGTCGTGAAAGAAATTGAAAAGATTTGATTGAGACATACAGTGAGCATGCTATAACGCCCCCTTCAGTTGATGTGCTCGTCATCAACACAGCGTCTATCAGGCGAAGTTGTGCAGTCTCCACATTGTGGAAACTCTTGATCGAAATTCCCATCCATCTCCCATCTCGGAGCCGAACTGTGCATGACCACGAGATCGAACTGTCTGTTGGAGAAACCTTCTGTTTGGGGGACTACGTCGTCACTGTCATGGAGATCGATGGCAACGAAGTCCATCTGAAAGTCGTTGAACGTGAAGGGGAGATGCTCGCCGGCGTGCATCGCGATTTCGTGCTGACTCTTCCCCGATAACAGACTTTCGCAGCACTTCGACAGCATTTCAATGTCACGTTCGTAACGCTCCGCGAGTTCATCGCAGGAATCTCGATGAAGCATATCGTGACGTTATCACGTTGTGATGCAAGGGGTTCCGGGATGCCCCCTCCTTCGTCGGTCGTTCCGCCCGATCGACGTGGCGTTGGATCGAATTGTCCCTCAAGGGACCAACGCGGTCTTTCCATTGTCGACAGACGCGCCGATTGCACCCGTGGGAAAGAGGGGGCATGGCCTCCAACCGCTTTCTGACTTCGGAGGGTCGAACGAATCGATGCGGCGACCAGGCCCTGTCAGTCGGCTAATGGCGTCTGAGGGCGAGTCGCGACGGGAGTGCTCGCGTCTTGAGGCTCTAAGGCGACTGGCGTCGACGTCGGCTTCAGTCCTGAAACTCGTGTCGGTGACGATTCAGATGGTCGTGTTCGCCCGGAGGCAAAGAAGATGGCCCGGGGGGCTGCTGGAGTGGCGAAGAAGCGATGACCTTGTCGAGCAGAAGGGATGGGCAATGGACCATCTGGAATGGGGGCCAACTGCTGTGCCATTGGGGTCTCAGGGCAACTGGCTGTCTCGGTCGCTGCGTCAACACCGGCGAGTCCACTCCCCACTGTGGAAGCGGGTGACGAATCGATTTGGTGTGTTGACAGGGCCAATTCGGTCGAGCCGACCTCTTCGGAGTTGAGATTGAAGGGGGCGGCATCGTTCATCGGCAGGGAAGAGGGGTCCAAAGTGCCGTCGACGGGGAGTGGAGTGGGAACAAGGGGCCCATGATTTAGAGCCAGTTCCTCCGGTGAACTTCCGGGACTGCAAGGTGGTTCGATTGTCCGAATCGTCGAGATTCCTTCGTTGAGCCGAGACGCAGAACGGTTGAATACTTGCGGAGATGTGATGGTTCTGGAGGCAGCTGTGATGGGGCTCCCTGGCGTGATCTCTCCCTCTTGTTCTTCATTGATCCCCGGCAGGCTGAAGAGGTCAAAATCGATCGAGGGATCGGGGAGTGAGGCTGCTGTGCAAGCGAGCCCTGGCGCTTCGACGGGTAGCTCTGCCATTTGCGACTGATATTCGATCGTTTGAGTGCGGACGGAGTCGAGCAGTCGTTGGAAACTCTCGACCTGTGTCAGCAGCAGTCGGTCGACCGCCTGTGTCACTTCGTCGACCGGGATGGCCAGTTTGCGCTGTTCATAGGGATGTAACTCGGCCAGGCAGTTTCGCTCGGTCGACTGGCAGAGTTCGATCTGTCGTTGCACCTGTTGTTCGAGCATCTCCGTTCGACGCAGTGTCGCTTCGACGCTGGCCCGATGCTCTCGATGTAGTCGCGAGACCTCAGCCTGATGTCGAGTTTCGAGACTTGCCAGTTGCCGCTCGGTCTGTTGCCCCGCGGCAACTTCCAACGCAAGTATGTCGTCGGAAAGTCCGCGAACCTCTCGCTGGAACTGGTCGACGACAAGTCGACTCTGTCGAGTGGCAATTCCGTAGCCGACGACAATACCAGCCACGAGAAACAGAAAACCAATGACAGTCACGCGATTCAATTGCCCCCCGACCGCTTCGCGCACAGCCTGTTGAACCTGCTGGTCCCGCGCGACTCGTTTACTGCGTGATTTCTTTTCGGAAGCTACTTGACTCATCGCTCGCCATCCCTGCACCAAACGTAGTGCCCTAGGTGTGCCCCGTTGACTTCAATGAAACTCCACCGCTCTCTCCGGTCCCCTATAACGATATCGGGCGGACAATCTGTCCCCTTGAGCATCTCCGATGCGACGCTGACAATCAGATCGACCGCGCCACTTCATGCAACTTGCCTGACTTGACAGAGAGGACAGTCAACTGGGTGAATCAGGGTAAGTCGAAGGTCAGGTTGTCACACGGGGTTGGGGCGATGCGTTTTTCCGGCAACAGGGATGTTTCGATTCTACAACGTGCTCAAGTTGGCAAAACAGGGCGAAGAAGAGCGGATGGCAGGTATTTACTGTTGATCTCCCTTGAGGTTACGTCAGAGAGCGACTTTTTCAAAAGAATCCTGTTGAGCCGAGGTATGAAGTTTGCGACGCTCTCTTCCATGATTACCATCGCCCACGACACCCTGCCTCGCACCCGTCTGACCTACGTCGCGTTTCGCATTGCGTTTTGCGAAACCCTCGAACGGATCGTTCTGGCGGATCAGTTCCAACTCGAACGGGACACCCCCTTTGGGTATCTGACAGAGGTTCCATTCCTCAGACAGGTCCCGCCGCAGGTTCAACTCGACCTACTGCTCGACACATGGTCGCGACATGTGGCGACGGAAGAAGTCCGGGCGACATTGGTGGACGAAAGCGTGGTCTATGCCGTCTGCGAGACGTCATCACGACTCGTAAAGAACGATGCCGTCGCAGTTCGCCGCTTCCTCCAAGGTGGTCCCTGCGAGGTCGAACTCGATCTCTCGACGAAACTGGCTCGGTCGATTCTGTCAGTGCATCTGAATTTGAAGAACGATGGCAACTTCCTGTTGCTCAGTCAATTTCTGGATCTCCCTCCACGAGACGCCAAGCTGCTCAAAGCCGAGTTCGGACTCTCTGAAGCAGACTGCGAACCGATGTTTGAAGTCCTCGGACGTTGGCATGTTCTTCCTGACATTGCTGCTCGGGCCAAAGGGTTGTTGACGCCGCGCGAGATACTCGGCCTTGGTCGAGTCCTGCCGATGGCAACGATTCAGCCGACGGAGTAACTCGTTCACCCGGCATGCTGCTTCAAAATGCAGCAGATATTTCTGTGAATTCAAGTCATCAGTCACTCCTGCCGATATTCTATGTCATAAAGTGACACAGGCCGGGTTATTGGATGATGAGGTTCGTTCGCTTTAGCGATATTGCCTCTCCTTATTCACATGGAGTCCACATGCCCCCCTTCGCGATCGTTTGCGATGACGAACCACACATTCGTTCTTCCGTCCGTTTCGCCCTTCAAAGGGCCGGATTTGACGTTGAAGTGTATGAAGATGGCGACCTCGCACTCCAAGCTATCACCCATCGCAAACCCGATCTGCTTGTGACCGACAATCAGATGCCCCAGATGAGTGGCACCGAGTTGACGCAACGCCTCCGAGCCGACGCTTCGTTATCGGAAATTCCGATCATCATGCTGACCGCCAAGACGTTTGAAGTGACCGAAGACGAATTGCGCCAAGTGGCCGGCGTCGATGCGGTCCTGTCCAAACCTTTCAGTCCACGCGAACTCAAGTCCCTCGCCCAATTCCTCAGCAACTATCAACCAACCCCAAACGTTTAGGCGACGATCCGATCGCCGTATGGGGACACCGTCACGCTAAACCGTGATTGCGAGATTGTCTCGGTGGACGACCGATCCATAGGGGAGATGTCCAAGAATCGTTTCGATTTCTTCGTTCCGTTTTCCAATGATCTCTCGCAAAGTTGCCGCATCGTAGTTGACCAGTCCGCGTGCAAATTCAAGTCCGTCTGGGTCGATGAGTGACACCAGTTCGCCATCCTGAAACGAACCTTCGATCTTCGTCACGCCGATTGCAAGCAGAGAACGTCCCCCTTCTCGCACAGCCCGAGTCGCTCCTGCATCGAGTCGCAAACGACCCTTCGGAGCGATCGTGAAGCCGATCCAGCGCTTCCACGCTGGGACAACTTCCGCGCTTGGAAGAAACAGCGTCCCGAGGTCTTCACCCTCGAGAAGTCGATCGAGCACACGGGGCAACGTCCCCCCAGCCACGACAACCGGTGCGCCGACAGCAGAAGCAATCCGGACGGCATCCAACTTGGACTGCATCCCCCCAGTGCCCCGCGAACTCTTGATGTTGAGTGCCAGCTTGAGTAGCGACTCTCGCCACTCGGGGACAATCGAAATGCGGTGACTATCCAGGTGTGTGGGGTCGCCATCATACAGGCCATCGACGATCGACAAGATCACCAGCAGCGGGGCATCGACCAGATTGCTGACCATGGCGGCCAGCTTGTCATTATCGCCAAATTTAATCTCGTCGATGCTCACGGTGTCGTTTTCGTTAACGACCGGGACCGCTCCAAGTTCGAATAATGTATGAATGGTGTTGCGGACGTTGAGGTATCGTCCACGATGCTTGAAGTCGTTGGCTGTCACCAAAATCTGAGCGGCATGAAAGTTGTGACGATTAAACGCTTCATCCCACACCCGAATCAAATGGGCCTGCCCGGCAGCGGCAGCAGCCTGAAGATGCGGCAAGTCGGTCGGACGTCCAGGCAGTCGGAGTCGACCAATCCCCGCCGCGACCGCTCCGCTCGACACGACGACCACCCGTCGCCCCCCGGCTCGAATTCGGCTAATCTGCTCGGCAAACTGGCCGATCCGTTCGGGGTCGAGAGTGTCGTCTGCCCGCGACAAAACGTTCGACCCCACTTTAACCACCACCGTGCGAGAGCGGGCAACAACGTCTTGGCGAGTATCCATAGTCATGATGCGAGGAGTGAGTGAACGTGTGATCGATAATGGGTGTTGTACCGCACCGACACCCCGACTTCGAGCCTTCTGAACGTCGGAGACCAATGTCCGGTTGCTTTCCCCATACGCCACCTGCCCCCGCCATCGACGCCCCGCTTTAAGCAGGACCACCACGGGGGAGAGGGAGAGAGTGTTGCCAGGGAGATCACGAAACAACAGACAGGCTAATCCGTGGAACGGTCGCGTTGACAGACTACCACAGACCTGGAGGAGGGGCCGGTTGTTTCGAGGGATTCGGACTGTCTCCCGAGAGACTCTCCGGCAGATGGCTGGCAGGGAGCGAATTCAGTAAGGCAGCGGCGACCTGCAAGTCGTCCTGCGTCGTGATCTTCATGTTGATCGGCGAACCTTCGACGATGGACACCGGATGACCAAACCACTCGACCAACTCGGCTTCGTCGGTCGCCGTTCGACCCTCCCGAGCCGCGTAGGCATCGAGCAGCAGATGCTTGCGAAAGACTTGCGGCGTCTGAGCCCCCCAGAGTTGAGAGCGGTCGACCGTCTCGACAATTGTTCCGTCATTCACCCGCTTGACGGTATTGGTAACACGTGTCGCGAGGATGGCAGCATCGCTCTTGGTTGCCGCCTCGAACACTTCATCGATCCAACGAGCCGCAATCAATGGACGAGCTGCATCGTGAACCGCCACAAAGTCGACGTCGTCCCGAACACGTTTGAGCCCTTCACACACCGAATCCGCCCGTTCGTCTCCTCCGCACACAACTTCGACGTTCATGAACAGCAGGCTCGCCTGAAACTTCTCGCGGAACCATCCTTCATCATCCGGCGAGACCACGAGGATTGTCTGCACAACATCTTTGCGATGGGAGAACGCCTCAGCCGACCGAGCCCAAACGGCTCGCCCGGCTAAGTCAACAAAGACCTTCTTCCGCAAGGAATCGCCAAACCGATTGCTCTTCCCGGCCGCAGGTAAGATCACCGCAAACTGAACCATGTCGTGTCACCTGGTGAGGATCAGACTCCATACAGCAACCACGCTGGGTTAGTGGGCATGCCCATGATCGTCATGACCGTGACCGTGATCGTGGGTGATTTTTCCCGTGTAGCTCTTCTCGGCAAAGGCGACACTGATCGAGCCGACGAGCATCTCGGCATCCTTAATCGAATCGGCGAGAGGCTCCCCTTTCCATTCGTACTTCGATGCCGCCCCTTCCGATTCTCCCTCTTGTGGGGCTGCGGTCAGTGTGAGTTCCTGTTCTTTGCCATCAACCGTCAGCTGGAGCGCAACGGTCGCATTGGTCAGGGGAGCGAGAGTCTTCGAATCCGGTCCAAGTACCCAGACTGCCAGCTCTCGAGTGGTGATGTCTAACGTCACCTCGGCATGGTACTCCTCTTCGCCCAGTTCGATGATATGTCCGAGGTGTGGGCCGAGTCCGCCGTGGTCATGATCGTGAGGGTCGACGTTGTCGCCAGCGGAAAACGGTCGGGCCTCCTGCTGCTTCTCACAGCCGGTCAACAGGGTGAGTGAAAGGCTGAGAAGGCCCAGAGAGAGAGCGAAGCTGTTCAGTTTTCTCAACATGATACTTTTCCTTGACGGTTCAACGGAGTGGCTTGGGGAGTTGGAGATTCGGAGGAAGTGCTTGAGTTTACTAGGAATTTCAGGGAGAAATGTGAGGACTGACACAAGAAACCAATGCGTGTGTCAGGATTCTACCCGAAGCGTAGTGCAGGGCCAACTCTGTCAGGATCGTCACAGTCGCCGCATTCGTCAACGTCTGCGGAAGCCCCTTTGTCCGCCAGAGCCTCCCAGTCTTTGTGATGCGGAGAAGTTGGCGAAACCTCGTATCAGACAGCTGTTGAGAGGAAATCCCCAAGACTGTGGCGATGGCGATTGAATGCGTGAAGTCCCGGCGTCATGATGCCGGCTCGATTCAGTTTTAAACCTCACGCAGGACTCACCTCCATGATGACCCCCGACCTTGGCCAACTCGAGATGGTGGAATGTACGGAACTTCCAGCTCGCACTCTTGTCGCACCTCTTTCGATCGTTCGCGAAATCCGCACGACCCTCGGCGAAGTGTCGCTGAACGTCATGGTCGGCGTCGAGGAAGTCGTGAAGGTCTCGTCCGACCTGTTCGAAGCCTATAGCCAGTGGGACTCGCAACGAACCGACTTCGACCCGCTTTGCAACTAGACAGTTCCTCGTCTCTCGACACCCTCGTGTCGAGATCTCCCGATTCGGGTACAGACTGAAGATCGGGCGACGATCAACAGGAAACGTAGCGGACTCTCATCAGTTGTTTTCTGGCGAGACCACGAATGACGACTGTCCACCCGCGATGCAGACTCCGGGATCTTGACCCTTCAGAAAACAAAACGCCCCGCAGAGCCGTATGTGTTCTGCGGGGCGAAGTTGTTGAGTGCGTCAAATCGATAGTGTCACTCGCTCTGTGACATTACTTAGCTGCATCAGCCGCTGGAGCTTCCACCTTAGAAGCTTCGGCTGCTGGAGCAGGTGCCTCAGTCTTCGGAGCTTCAGCTGCAGGTGCTGCTGGCTCGGTCTTTGGGGCTGCTGGTGTTGTTTCCGGTGGGGCTGGGGCGGTTGCTTCTGGAGCGGGAGAGTATTCATTCTTCATCGGAGCCGCGGCCGGTGCTTCACCTTCGACGGACATTGGTGCGACAGTTGTTGGGCAGCAAGAATCGCATGTCGTCGGTGCACATGACGAAGTACAAGGGGCAGCACATGTTGGGGCCTGAGTTCCGCAGCAGCTGCTGGCGTGAGCGTGCGAGCGGGTGCGACGAACTGGTCGGTTATGGCAGCCGCGTGGAGCGGCATCAACAACGTCGGCAACCAACAGCAATCCAGCCCCCATCAACAATGCAGCAGCCATCATCTTCACTGAAACCTTCATAGTCGTTCTTCCTCAATCAAATCGTGGTTTTTGCCTGTGATGCTGAGAGAAGTCTCCGTCTCGCCGACACCGGCCTCCGTCGCCCGGCACCTTTTCGATCTCTCCCTCTCGCAAAATCGTTCAATTCTGCGCGATCGAATCTCTCAATCTTCCCGCACGATACCGGGATGACCATCCAGTTTCTAGTCACCACACGCGTCAGTTGTTCTGTCGGATGCTGTATCACTTGCGAGCATGCGACAACCTGCCGACAAACTTCGCGCCAGAGGAAGGTGAATCAGAGTCGATCAGGGTGATCCGTTTGCGGGAGACCTCTTGACCATCATAGCGCAGGACGAACTCATAGTGTCCGGGGGGATATGCTTCCGTCAGGGGGTATCTCATGAGGGCTCGATGTTGCTCGCGAGGGATAATTGTCGACATTTGCTTGATGATCCGATTTTGGTCATCGTGAAGATTCACTTCGACAAACATGTCGGAATGTGGTGGAGCAGCCGAACAGAGGATGACCGCTTCGTCACCCTGTTGAAAGCTCGATTGTCGTAATGCGACGGTCCCGGCCACTTCACCAACCCCGACATCGAACTGAAAGAGTGAGTCGACTGGTCTGATCCGCTCCGTCGAAAACATCTTCGCAACCTTTTCATCCGCGATTTCCTGCAGTTGATGCGGACCCTCGGCACGCTGCACGCCGTAGAGATCGAGCCTTCGCTCGACTTCGACGCCGCTCACAACGGCCACGCACATCAGGCCACAGAAGATTGTCCCACCCGAGTATGGGGTCAGCCACGATGTTCCCGGAGCACCAACAAGGAGGTTGACGCTCGATCGGACATAAGCGGTCAGACGCTCCCACCGGACCATCCAGCGTGTCTCTCGGTACCGTCGCGCAATCACTCGACATCGCGTGATCAGGTGCCGATAGTCTCGTTCCCCAAAAAACGCGGCATAAATCGCCAGGCTAACGACAGGGAAGATATGCAGACCCAGCAAGAAGTAGGTCATGGCATGAAATACGACCCCAATACTTAAGGCGATCGCCCGACCTCGACCACTCCAGCAGACGAATAAGAAAGAACACTCCCAGACCAGTGTCGAAAGGCTCATGGCGACAATCAGGGAAGGGTATTGGGCTAACCACTTCCCCAGAGGATGGTCTAGATTAACATCGGTGAGCAGCCAGTAATGTAGCTGGTCACCACTGAAAAAGTTCGTCGTTTGCATCTTAGTAATCGCAGCGGCCAGGTAGATGATGGCTAATAGAATCTGCATCAGACGACGCGGCCAGACCGGCGAGCGGAGTTGTTCGAGGAGGGGAGGAGACTGTTGTTGTCGCCGACGGATCCAAGCATCAACGGACCAGACGTCTCCCGCTCTGGAGAGACTCAACAGCAGCAAGAGGTGCGATGCGATGATGCTGTATTTCGTTAATGTTGATAGCATGTCGAGCAAGCTCAGGTAGGGGACCAGAATCAAGCAGAGGAGGCTCGACACCCGGGTCATCCATCCGAGCGATAAAGAGATCAGTGCGAAGATCGTGACCGTACAGGCGGCGACGGCGAACACGGCCGTTGGCTCGGGGAGCAGATGAGGGTAGCCGTAATTTTCCCATAACGGGGTCGGGGCGCCATCAGTCGAGAAGAGTTCACGGGCTCGTGACCAGCGAGGCAGGAAGGCCATCAACAGCCCGAGAGGCAACAGGATTCTCACGAGTGCCAGACCATAGGGGACCTCGTCGGCTTCAAAGAAGTTGCGGAGAGTTGTGGTCCATCCCGCAGGGCGAGAGGCGGAAAATGAAGAGGTGGCAGGCATTGCACTGGTCCGTCCTGGGTGATCTTTCAGACGGGCATTCTTGCCCGTCACTTCCTAACGCTGGCGACGAACAGGTCTGTTTGTCGCATGATGTTTACTTAATAGTAAATCTTATTGACCGTCGGGGGTTTCATACGAAGCAGGGATTATTTCGCCGCTCGATTCAGTGCTCAAACGTTGAGGGAACTCGGTTGATACAAAACGTTGTTTCTGGGCGACACCCTGTTGAAGTCGGGTGTTATCGAGAACTGAAAGGTAGTATTGATTTCTTAGCCAGGTGTTCGTTGCCTGCGTTAGCTCCCCTTGATCGTTGACGGTCGTACGTACCGAGTAATAGGAGTAGGGGGCCTTCGGTTCGGAAAAGCGAACCTGCCATTGAGCATCTGGAAGGTTGTATTTCTTGGCCCAGTTTTCTTCGATCACATAGGTTCGCAGGATTGGTTCGTGGGTTGTGTGAGATAGGACGTTTGCGGCCAGACGCGGGGCAAAGGTCCCTTCGGTGTCGTAACTTAGCCGATCACACACCTGATAGGGTTTAAAATCTCCCCAGGGGGACGGAGAGAGTTGATAGTACCTTCCACTCTCTCCCTGTCCTACGACGTGGACGCGGGTTTCGTAGGCCGACCATCCGCAGTACATGTCCCAGACCACGAAATACATCGCTGGATGAGAGGTCGTAAGAAACTTCAGGGCATGAGCCATCAGGCCGAAACACAACGCTCCGAGATAGGCGGCGATAAACAGTCGCGAAGACCAACGGCTCATGACGAGTCCTTGTCGAATGAAGCGTGTTACCGGAGGGGCTGTTTCGTCCTTTGAAAACGGCAAAATCCGCCGGAATAACGGGTTTATCAGCGAATCGCTCCAATCGGTCAAGAGCGGTCTTTTGCAGCTTCTACCAAACGAGACGGGAAACGATTGCAACTCTTTCGCTCGCAGGGGCCCCTTCGTCGATATCGATGACGTGGCAAGAAAATGGAGAGATGTTGCAACACACACTCTGCAAGCAGGTTACGTCACATGTTTCCGGTTCTGCGGATAGTTCTACAGGGGAATTGGCATGGTGCGTGCATTGGTTCCTTTCATCACCAAACACCCCGCCAGCACAGATTGGCTGGCGACAAGACACAAACCTGATCCTCCTCAGACAGACATATTCGACATCACATCATTCAGGAAGGAAGACTCCCATGTTGGTCCTCACACGCAAAGAAGCCGAAACGATTACCATTGGCGATGGCATTGTGCTCAAGGTCATTCAGACCAGCCGCGGGACAGTGAAGATCGGAATCGATGCTCCCGCAGAGGTCCGTATCCTCCGGGGCGAACTCTCTGCAGAACTTGCCGCGTTGCCACAGGGCGAAACTCTGGCCGACCGCATTAAGCGGCAGAAGATGCTGCTGAGTCGGACGGTTGATGCTCGTACGACGGGAGCGGTCTGAAACGGTTCGAAGGGGAAAAACATCGGAAAACAGCGTGACTCCGTGCCGCCGCAACGTCCCGCGTCCTCTCCCACGGAGGGACGTTGCGTGCCGCACTGGAACAGATTGGGGTTTGAGAATCATCGGAGCAGACCTATGTTCCCGAGTCTCTCCCAAAGTCTGCGGTCATCGAGTTGGGGCTGTTACAGAGTCACTCGCTGCCCGCGGTCCCTCCTGATCTGAGTTCCTCTTGGTCGCCCTGTTCGATGCAGTGTGTGAACTTTTCCTCATCGCCGATTTACAACGTCTTGACTCGCCAAACACAGTGGTTGTGGCTGGTGATGCTGACGCTATTGTTGACCGGTAGCGGATGCGGAACCACCAAGAACATCTCCGCGACAGAGCAACTCGTCGCGTCCGACGCCATTGATGCCGCGGTCGGGAAGATCGACCTCTCACCCCTTGCCGGGCAGAAGGTCTTTTTCGATGACAAGTACATCACCGACTACAAAGGGATCGGCTTCGTCAATTCGAATTACATCGTGAGCTCGATGCGACAGCAGATCACCTCAGCCGGTTGCAAATTGCAGGAGAAGGTGGCCGATGCCGACATCGTCATTGAAGGTCGAGTGGGGACTTTAGGTTCGGATTCGCATGACATGGTTTACGGCATCCCGCAGAACAATGGCTTGTCGAATGCTGCTTCGCTCGTCCCGGGCAGTCCCACGATCCCCAGTATCCCTGAGCTTTCCCTCGCGAGAAAGAACGAACTTCAGGGAGCGGCCAAGGTTGCCATGTTTGCTTACGATCGCGAATCGCGACAACGTATCTGGCAGTCGGGGCTCTCCATTTCCCGCAGTAGTGCCAAAGACTCCTGGGTCTTGGGGGCCGGTCCTTTCCAACGGGGAACGATCTATGGGGAAGGGGTCCGTTTTGGGGGCAAACAATACATGATCCCTTTCGCGGAAGACGAGACCGCCTATCGGCCAGGGGGCTTCGCCGCTCTAAAACAGAGTGCTCTCTATGCCGAAGGGGCGGAAATCCTGAGTCGAGGAAAATCGGTTGAAGAGGGGACCGAAGAGGCAGACACCTCGGGAGTTCAGCAGGTGAAAGGGGAACAGTCCCCCAGCGAAGAGCCGAGAAAGATCGGTACCAAAGCTGCCACCAACATTAACACCAAGCAAGAAGCCCCGAAGACCAATTCCTCCGACGTGAAATGATCGTTTTGCCCGCAATGGCCCATCTCCTCAATGCCGGATTCCGGAGTGCCACAAGATGTTCTCTCAGGTTTCCCTACCGTTTGGTTTGGTTCAACGGCTGACGCTCGCTCTGACGCTGGTCACCTTGTCGCTCTCTCCCGCGTGGCTCACCGGTTGCAGCCGGAAGCCCGAAAGCAGTTCCACTCCGCGGGTTACTGCCGACGCGAAGCCCGACAGCGATTCAACCGCACCATCATCGCCTGCCATCAATCCCCGTATCTCCATCCTCCGCAACGCCGGGCGATGTTACGACGAAGCTCCCGGAGAAAATCCCGGCTCGACAAGCGGCGACTCCTCCAGGGTCAATTCCTCGGGAACCAGGGCGAATCTCCCCGAACCGCTCGTCACAACCGACTCACGCCCACAGCGATCCGTCCCAGAAGTTCTCGGTCCCGAAGCCGCCCGACCGTTGAGTCCCGATGTCACCTCCAACCAGGAATTCATCGATGTGCGGGTCTTCGAGCGAACCGGGCCGCCGCGATCGCTCCCGCATGGCTTTTCGGGGGCGATCCGGGGCCATTGACGTTTGGCTTCTGTCCGGGTCAGCATCCGAGCCATCAGAAGGACAGCTCGAATCTCCGCGGATTTGGAAGTTCGAATTTCGTAGAAGACCCGAGAAACACGTCGTGTTGATGTCAGTCAACCGGCGAGTCCGCGAAAGTTTATCACCGAACTGCAACGCGAAGTCTGGACTCGATCAGTGGCGAGAGACTCGACCGGCCCCGAGATCATCGGTGGAGAGAGCGTTCATCTTCGTACATAAAGTTCAACAACACCTTTGAAGAAGCAGCCCGTCGGACGCTCAAATTGCTCGACATCATCGAGTTTCGCCGGGGCTCCGATCCTGGCCGCAGTTGGCCCTCCCAAGGACGGCTCGCTCGGGGGTTATCAAACGGATGGGCGTATGGCTGATGTCAGCGAGCAGCACGTCTCGTCTCGTTCATTGCCAGTGTTGCCCCGCCGAAGGCAACCGGTGCCCGGCGGATTCATGTCATCGCACACAGCATGGGAAATCGACTCGTCGCTGAGTCCATCCGCCGACTCTCGTACTACTACGAGTCGGGGCAGATTCCAAAGTTCAACGAAATCATTCTCACCGCCCCCGACATCGATGCCGGCCGCTTCCGGAAACGGGCCGTCGCCAGCTCGCGCAGTCTGCCGACCGGGTGACGATCTACGCATCATCCAAAGATATTGCTCTCAAAGCGTCCAGTTGGGTAAACCTCGGCGGCAAACGTCGACTGGGTGATGCTGGAAGCGAACTGACGCTCTTCCCCGATATCCCGAACATCAACATGGTCGACGCCAGCGATGTCGACACGAGCCTCTTTCAACTCCGTCATGCTTACCATGCCGACAGCCCGACCATCCTGCGAGATATCCAGTCTGTCTTCAACGGGTGGAGCACCGAGCGACGAGGTCTAAGTTCCCTCTATCACAACCTCGCCTGGAAACTTCGCAGCAGCGGCAAAGCACTTCAGGAAGCGGTCGAGACAATCGTCCGCTGACCCTCATTCTCGGCGATTTCACTGGAACCAGAGGTGGCCAATCACCGTCCCGTCACCCAGACGGCTCAGCGACTTGAAGGCCAGGTCGGTCCCAGGTTTCGCACCACTCCGAAAGGACGGCCTCGGAGATGCGTCGTAGAGGATCGCCCCGGCATCGCATCCGCTTGATGCGTACGCCCCATCAATGTCTGACGACTGCTGATGCCGTCGGCCACCACATAGACCGAAAACCCGACTGACAGCAGATCAAAGACCGTCTGTTGCACGCAGACGTGGGCCTCGATCCCGGCAATCACAATTTGCCTGCGGGCGTCATGAGTCGGCGAAGCGTTTGAGGGGGTGGGTTCCGTTGGTTCGTCGAATCCCTGACACCACGGCAGCACCGGGACACAACTGAACTCCCGTTTCGGGATCGCTCCAATAGCAAACTCCGCCAGGGCCGGAACGGTGGCTCCCAATCCCTGCGGATACTGTTCGGTCACGGAGACCGGCACACCAAACAGCCCCGCTCCTACGGCGAGTCGTCGGCAGTTTTCGACGATGGCATCACTCTGTTGCATGACCGGAAGCAGTTTTTCCTGCAAGTCGACCAACAGCAGTCGACTCTCAACACGATGCAGCAATTCAGGGCTACGAGACATCAGAGGACTAACAGTCTTGGGCAACGAAAGAAAAAACCAAATGGAGACGTCGCCACATCATCACACGCACCCGGCAGAAAGCAACCGTCGAGCCCCTGCACCAAGCAAAGCCAACGGTCCCCTCGAAGAATGAGTCAGGCAACGGTGGAGGCGAGCAGAGAGAAAAGAAGAGTGGACAGGGGAATCAGACCCCGACACCAGGATTTTCAATCCTGTGTACTCACCTACGACTACGAGCTACCTGTCCCGAAGACGTGATCATGGCTGGTCGGTTCGTTTTTGTCAGCCTTCCCCATCGAGATTCTGAAATGGGCAGTCTGCAGAGGCGTATCATGGCAATCCCCTGCAGAACTGTCAAACGGGTGCTGTCTTTCCGGGAGAAGTTGCAGGGGCCCGGAGTTTGGTTCTGCCGGAAGGAAAGAGGGGGCGTACAGAATGACCGTGACCAGACTCTCGGTTCAGGAGAATTTCAGAAGAAGAATTCACGTCGCCGACGCGGGGTTATGGAGTCGTTCCCTCAGAGTCTGAGGGCTTAGGGGGTGTTGCTTTCTTACGTTGACCCGGGTCAGTTGTGTGGCCCCGATTGTTGATGGGGGCGGCACCCGTGTGAGGTCCGCAGGCCTGGGCTGAGGGAACATCCGTGACCGAGAGCGGTGGGGCAGATCCGCGGAGGCGATGTTCTCCCGGTTTTAACGCATGACCCTCGGCCTGCGGAAGCTTCGGTCGATCGACTTCTGGGTGGACTTTTCAGCGAAGTCCCGGAGTCCCAACAGTGTCCATTTCGATCAGTGAGCGAACCTTACCGACGATCTCCGAGGATTGTGGGAGGTGGCCCAGTCGTCGTTGCAGTTGCTGATATTCGGTCAATGTCAGGCGGATGCCAAGTGACTCCATCTGGGAAGATCGCAGGTCCTGACGCCCCTTGATTTCGAGGTGCAACCCATTCTCCGACGGCATCTTCTCATGGATCGGTGTACTCGATGGCTTTCTTCCAATACTGGGGGGAGCAGGGCTTCCCTGAGCATTGGGCCCCGTGTCGCTCTGTGCGCCATCGCCACCGAAGGGCTTGCTCATTGACTTGAGGGGAGTTCCTTTGGCGAGTCGATCGCGAGACGACGGGAGTTCGCTTTCCGGGAGAACTGGCGAGGGGGGACGTTGACCGGAATGCTGGCTCTTCAGGACTTCGGGCTTCGCATCGGCGATGGTCTTCGTGGAAGCCGCTGGCCGATCGTTGATGCCGTCGGCTGATGCGGGACTTTCCGTAGAGCGGTTAGTCCTGTTTTGAGCGAGGGGGGCCATCTCTTGGACTTCGAGTTGCCGCGAGGTCCAACTGTCGGCCGTTTGAGGTGCTTCAACGAGGCTGTTGGCCTGGGTGTCGAGCGGGATGCGTTCGAGTTCGAGTTTGACATTCGCGATTTCGTCGGGAGGTGCCTGCCAGAGAATGATGACAAATTCGCCATCATCGGGAACGCCGTATCGTCGTTGAAGCGTGGTGATCGCTTCGCCCTCGGAGTTTCCGGTGATCACCTTGAGGGGATTTCCCTGCATCAGGACGAGCGTGTGATCTCCCATCGTGTCGACGCCGACAACCCGAGCGGTCACTTGGGCGACCAATTCGCCTTGTGTGAGGAAGGTCGAATACTCATGTCCGATGGCTGGTGGAAGCTGCGGATCGATGACCATGCCGGGGAAGAAAGTGCTCTGAATTTGTGGGAGTTGGTTGTTCTCCGCCGACTCCGCAGAGCCTTCGAGTGTTGCACTCGCCATGCGGGGGGAACTGTTCCGCATCATGGCTCTTGGAGCGGCTGGGGCAGCGTCGGCCGCTTCAAGAGGGGAGATTGCCTCCACCCCCTTGGCGAGTGCTGGAGCCGTTTCGGCAACGACCTCATTTTCGAGCAAGCTCTCATCCATCGCGACATGCGATCCCCCCGCCCGCGAGTTGAATGGCTCTTCGGGCACGACGGTATTCGGGCGTAAGCTTGGAGAGACTGTGGTCAGACTGTCGTTGCCGCCGAAGCGACCGGAAAGTTGCATGGTGACCAGCAACATCGTGGCGACGGAGGCGATGGCGGTCCCCCACATCAACCACGAACGGGTTTGGGGCGATGAGTTGATCGGTTTCGACGCAAACGGCTGAGTGGCAGTCGCTCTTGGGGGGGGGACGTCTGCGGTCGGGGCCTGAAGCCGTTCCAGTACGGTTGTTTTTAGAGTCGATGGGGCGGCAGGTCGTGCGAGCGATTGAATCAGCGTCGACAGTTCCTGGAAGTCGTCAAGACGTTCCTGGAGCGTGGGATCGTCGGCCAACATCTGGGCGAGAATCGCTTGTTCGTCGGTCGAAAGCTCCCGATCGTGAGCTGCCGAGAGGAGTTCATGGGCGAACTCTCCAGCCGCAGGGGATCGGCTGCTATCGTCAGGATGTGGATGATGGTTGTGGTTGGTGTTCATTGTTCGTGCTTCATAGTTCGGCCCAGCTTTTCTTTCAGGTCGCCGCGGGCTCGGTGAATACGACTGCGAACGGTTCCGACGGGACAGCCGATGGTTTCGGCAATCTCTTCGTAACTGAGTCCTTCTAACTCCTTCAGGATGAGCACAGTCCGAAATTCTTCGGGGAGTTCATCGAGTGCTTGTCGAACGAGTTGTTGTCTTTCTTGGGAGATCAGGTCGTGGGTGGGGTCGACATCGTGGTGCCCATCGACCACTTCGAGCCCGTGGTTTTCCTGCATGTGGTCGATCGAGGCCACGGGATGTCGTCGTTTTCTGCGGTAGGAAACTGAGGCGTTGTAGGCGATGCGGAACAGCCAGGAGTAGAAGGCCGAGTCTCCGCGAAACGAGGTTAAGTTCTGAAATGCCAGGACGAACGCATCTTGCGACACGTCGAGAGCATCGTGGGGAGACCCCAGGAGATGCATCAACGTCCCGTAGAGTCGATCCTGATAACGATCCACCAGCGACCCGAAGGCCGTGGTATCGCCACCCAAGGACCGGTCAATCAATGTTCGATCGTCGGTATTCACGGCTGGTAAAGCTAAGACGTCAGATACTGCACGGGAGTTCCCAAAGAATCTCAAAACTCCCCGTCCCTCCCATCGTCCCCGTTTCCAAGGATTGTGTCAATGTCTTGATGGACAACAGGTTGCGAAGACGGGGGGATTGTGTTTGATTCAGCGGGCCGACCTCGCAAAGGTAGTTCTTTGGGGGCGGGTTGTAGCGGTTGTGACGATTGGCGCAACGAAAGAGTCCGCCGGGACGATGACGTCGCGGCGGACTCGGAGTGTCTTTGAACCTGAGAAGCAGTCACAAAGGACTTAGACTTCCTTGCTGTCGATCCAGGTCATCATGCGGCGGAGGTTGGCACCGACTTCTTCGATCTGGTGCTTCCGCTCGTTACGGCGGACCGCCTTGAAGTGGGCTTGATTCGCCTTATTCTCGAGCATCCAGTCGCGGGCAAATTCGCCCCGTTGAATCTCGCCGAGGATGCGCTTCATCTCCGCTTTTGTCTCGTCGGTGACGATACGTGGGCCGCGGGTGTAGTCCCCGTACTCGGCAGTGTTCGACACGCTGTAACGCATGTAGTTGAGTCCACCCTGATAGAACAGGTCGACGATGAGCTTCAACTCGTGCATACATTCGAAGTAGGCCATTTCTGGCTGATAACCCGCTTCGACAAGGGTCTCGAAGCCCGCCTTCACGAGGGCGGAGACGCCACCGCAAAGGACAACTTGTTCGCCAAACAGGTCGGTTTCGGTCTCTTCGGCGAAGGTGGTTTCAATAACACCCCCACGAGTCCCGCCAATGCCTTTGGCGTAGGCGAGAGCGAGTTGCTTCGAGCTGTCGGACGAGCCGGGGTACATGGCGATCAGCGAGGGGACCCCCCCCCCTTTCACGTACTCGCTACGAACGAGGTGACCCGGACCTTTCGGGGCGACGAGAGCCGCATCGACACCCTTGGGAGGGGTGATCTGATTGAAGTGGATGTTGAAGCCGTGCGAGCACATCAGGACGTTTCCGGGCTTCAGAC
>JAWKTT010000013.1:0-135425 GCA_041398965.1 Planctomycetaceae bacterium
TCTTCCGTACGAAACGCCGGTGCTGCTGGTGATGGCCGTTTTGCCTTACAGATATTCGGGACCAAAGGGGTCGCCGAGATCAACACGGGGCATCCGGCAAGGTGCTTCATCCTGCAAGACCCGGCGTGGTCACCCGGTCGGTCGTCCCGACAGTGGATCCCCGTTACTTCGGCGGGGCTCAACAAGCCGGAACCGCTTCCGAACACCGGACTGCACGGGGGGAATGTCCTCGCAGTCAACAACCTCATCGACTGCATCGAACAGCCCGAACAGTCACCTCTGTGCAACGTCTACGATGCTCGCTGGACTATCGAGATGATCTCCGCGGTCTTCGAGTCCCACCGTCTCGGTCGACCGGTCACGCTCCCGTTAGAAAACCGCGAGTGTCCGCTGACGTTGATGTCTCAAGCTGAATGAAGTCGTTAACTCACCACTTCAGCGATCGCTCAGCCGCCCCAAGCACTAACGATTGGGCAGAAAGCCCTCACTCTGAGCAAGTCGCCAACTTGCAACGTAATCCGTGCGGCCAGTTTGCCGATTAGTGAATCGAACGAAACTCGGCTGAATTGAGGTAAGCCCACATCAAGTCCCCCAACTCAAGGCCGTTGCGTGGATCGTTGCTGGACTGTTTCAGGAGGCGCTTGATCCGACTCGTCTCTTGAGAAGTGGGATATCGCGAAAGTGTGACGAGCGAAAGCTGACGAATCTTCTCCGACTCTGGAGCCACCGAACTGAGAATGTCGTGGAGCACAGTCCCCGGTGCAGGCTCAGTCGCCCGACGGATCAAGTCCCCATTCATCAAGGCTAACGCTTGCGTATACGATCCGTTGAATGTGTCCGATTCACCATTCTCTTCGTTCTCAATCGCAGCGTAAAACTGTTCGAGCCATGCTTGACGACGACGTTCCACTTCTTCCCATGAGTGGGTCTTAGCCCGGTCCGCATGAGTCGCCACCAGCAGGGAGTCATACAACTGCTCCGCACTCAAAGACCGAACATACATCCGGCTGAAAATCGGGACGTTACCATTCTCCGGAGTATCGACGCTATCTGCCGTCGCCGGGACACTGCTCAGTTGGTACGCCTTCGACAGGCAAATCCAACGCGCCAACTGTTTGACATCGTAACCACTCTGTACAAAGCGAGAGGTGATGGTATCGAGCAACTCGGGGTGAGCCGGTTGATTATGCGGTCCCATGTCGTCGATCGGCAAGGTAAACCCGTACCCAAAGAATGTCCCCCACATCCGATTCACAAACGCCCTTGCGACCTGCGGACGGTCTCCCTGAGTCAGAATTCGAGCCAACTCCGCCCGACGATTCGTCGACTGACCAGGATCGACCTCACACCCGTCAAAGACCGGGTATGCGACCTTCATTTCTTCCTGGCGGTTCTCAAAGAATGTCGGCCCGCCAACGTCAAGATTAACCAATTCAAGACGGTCTGGGAGCTTTGCCCCCGTCTTGGGGTCATTGCGGCGATGTCGGACGATGTCAGTCTGCTGGAAGAATGCGTTTAACTCCCAGAACCGATTCTGACTCCACTCACCAGTCGGATGCTTGTGACACTGAGTACATTGTACTTGCTCGCACAGCAGCACCCGACAGGTGACCGCCGTCGCGGGGACCGCTTCGTTATTCAGATGGGCCAAGAGAAAGTTCGTTGCCCCCTTTTCGTCCTCAAATCCCTCAGCTGCCACAAGGTCTGTGACAGTCTCTGTCCAGGGCCGATTGCGATGAAACTGCTCACGCAGGTACTTCGCCAACGCCCCTCGATCCACTTCCTGTGACGACGTCCGACCGATCAACAGGTTCGTCCAGGTGGTCGCAAAGTGCCGAGAGAAGTCCGGGTCATCCAGAAGTTCGTCGACGAGCCGCTCCCGTCGATCCGATCGTTTGTCCGCGAGAAACGCGACGACTCGTCGAGGCTCTGGGATGTGTCCCACCAAGTCAAGATGAACCCGTCGAATCCACTCCGCATCGTCGGCGATGGCTGCCGGCGCGACACCGTTCTCCTCCCAGATGCGTTCGATTGCGTCGTCGATCTGGGCCACGACAGCCTGCGATGAAACGAGCAAACCATCGACTCGCTTCGTTGGGGGGGCCTGTCCATTTGCTAAAGTCTCAGCTGTGCCAGTTTTGGGCCCCCCAGTGGATTCCGGCAGAACGGCGACATTCGGCGAGTGACTCCCCATTCCCTCGCGCGACGTTACAGAACTTCCTAAATTGGGCTGCTGCTGGCCATTCCCGAGTCGCACGATCACCGGAGAAACGACTTCAACCGCCGGATTCGTCCCTTCTCCAACCGGCGTCGTGGGATCGTTCGTATTGTTGGCGACTGGCGAACCGTCTGGGCCTTGTGTGCGGCGATTCAGGCTACTCCAATAACCCCAGGTCCCCAACGTTAATAACGCGATGACCGCAGTGACAGTTCCCCAGGCAACGCGACGATGTCTCGTCGAGGGACGCGATGCATTGGCATCAGCACTTGTGCCGACCAAGTCGGTGACTGCATCGCGGTCGTCGGGGAGGGACGTCTGTGTTTGCAGAAGACTGATCGCGTCTTCCTGAAGTGGAACAGCGGCCCCGGCAGCGTCCCAGTAGAGCATCCCGTGCAAGTGCATGTACTCGACAAAGAACCGCATGGCTTTCGGACTTTGCGACGCCAACCCTTCCAAACGCATCGCCTGATCGTCACTTAGACGATCATCGCAATACGCGGCAAGAAGTTCAGAAAGTTCTGCGAATTGGTCAGTCATTTTCGCCAAGGGTTTCCCAATCGGGGTGGTCATCGAGTCGGTTGCGGTCGAAGTTCAGCGGAATCGGCCAATTGTCGGGAAATGCACTCCAATAAAGTTCGACGGATTCGGCCCAAGGACTGATAAACCGAATTGGCAGGTCGTCCGATTGACTCCGCCATCTCCTTTGCTGAGGTCGATGGTTCGTAGCGCGACTGAATCAGCTTGCGGTCCTTCGCTCGCAGTTTCTGCAAACATCGCTCTAACGCCTCACGCCGACCATCGAGATTCTCCCCCGCAGCCTCAGCTTCTACGGCGACCAAGTCGAGGAATTGATCCGTGAACCGCAACTTGCTTCGACCATGCCTTTGACGGAACTTCAGAATCTCGAAAGTGGCAATTTGAGCTGTCCAGGCGAAGAAGTTCGTCCCCGCCTCAAACTGCGGATGCTTTGTGAGAACGACGCAATTTGTGTCTTGCAGAATCTCTTCGGCATCTTGAATATTTCCGACCTGAGACAAGATCAAGAGGTAAAGTCGCCGTTGGTTCCGGGTGAAGAGTTGAACAAACTCTTCGCTCATCGGAATCGGCGCTGGCCGGATAGAACTTGCTTGTTCGTCAGCACTCAAGAAACACTCCCCGCCTGCCACAGGCGACCGAGGACAAACGGTCGACATTCCCAAACAGTCGCAGCAACCGTCTATTCATGGCGAGGGGAGGCACTGGGCCTCCCCTCGCTGCACAAAACAGGACGCATTTTCCCGACAACTCAAAGCCATCCGGCAAAGCCATGAACGACTCTGCCGAGTGGTTGACCTGTCATTAGCCAATCAAGTCTTGAATTGGCGTTCCGCCGTTGGCGATCTTCATTGGACGTCCACGCTTTGAGGTGTGAACGGTGTTCAATGGAATGTGCAGGGCATGAGCCACGGTCGACCAGAGGTCGCCGGGGAGGTAGCTCTGGCTGACGATTCGGACGCCGTCTTCATCGGTCTCCCCGACTGCACGACCACCGTTCAACCCGCCCCCACCGACGAGGCAGGACCAGCTGGTGGCCCAGTGATCGCGACCAACGTTCTGGTTGATGCGTGGGGTTCGCCCGAACTCACCCATGACGACGATCACGACGCCATCAATCATACCCCGGTTCTTGAGGTCCTGCGTGAATCCGGCGATACCGGTATCCAGCATTGGCAGACGCTGATCTCGCAACGTTGCGAAGACGTTCTGATGCAAGTCCCAACCACCTGGAAAGCGAACTTCGATGAACGGCACGCCCACTTCCGGGATCGCACCGACGAGCCATCATCATCATGCTGTCGCCAAAGGCATGTGCCCCGTACATCTGCCGCATTTCCGGCGGGGTCCTCGTTGGCAATCTTGAAGGCATCCATCTGCTTCGAGACCATCAGGTTGACTGCCTTCTGGTAGACTTCCTTGTGAGCCTTACCCGTGTCGCCACGATCCGAAGCACAACCTGTCCTCCACGGTGGCAAGCATGTTGAGGCGTTGACGCAGGCGATCTTCGCTGACTCCAGCAAGGTTCGCATTGCGGATGTTGCCACGATTGTCGACGACGAACGGAGCATGCGACATACCGAGGAAGCCTGGGCTGTCCCCACCACCTCCGACCGAAACGAAAGCTGAATCTCGTTCCTTACGCTTCGTGCCAAGCTCGTAGCTGACCACAGAACCAAAGGTCGGGTGAACGACGGTTGGGTTCGGAACATAAGCGGTGTACAGTAGCTACCGCGAGCATGGTCTGCTTCACGGGTGCTCAATGCACGGATGACCGAGAGCTTGTCCATCTGCTTGGCAATGTTTGGCATGCTCACAAATCTGCAAGTCGCCAGCGGTGCTGATCGGCTTAAAACTGCCGCCGTTCTTGCTGTTGGGCTTCAGGTCCCACATGTCGATCGTCGGAGCACCTCAATTGCCAAAACCAGGACGCAAGCCTTCTGATTCCGCTTCACTTCGGCTGCGTTTGCTTCGAGATGTGCCAAGAACTGAGTAGCCCCAAGTGTCGCGGCTCCCCCGCCAACAACGCACCTGGCAAAGTGTCGGCGATTCATGCCGTTTGATGCTGTTATTCATTGAAGTTCCTTTCAAAAAGTGATGTAAGAGTGTGATGTTCGTTGGTAAATTCAGTAAGTCGCGGTCTTTTGCAGTTCGCCTTACGGCTTACTGACTTTAGTGGTTCACAATAAACTCGTTCGAGTTCAGCAACGCCCAGTAAAGATCCTGATAGAAGCCCATCGGATCGGATGCTGCCGACCAAGTCGCTTCACTTCAGCCGCGGTGGCAGGCCGACCTAGAACTGCAAGATACAGAGCTGAAACTCGACTGGCGTCTGTCTTGCGACGCGGATCAGAAAGCATCGAATGCAAGTAACTCCCGTTCTGCTCCAATCGCCTTCTGGACGAGTGGACCATTCATCATCAGGAGGGCCTGAGGAATCGAGTCGCTGAACAGTGTCGGTTCGTCCTCTTTGTTGCTGCCGAAGATTCGCACAAAGTCTGCCATCCATCCGTTGCTTCTGCGATTCTTCGTACTCGCCTTGCCGGCGGCGTGAGCATTGGTTGCGATGATGAGCGAGTCATACAACTGCTCCATGTTCATCGTCTTGACATACATGTGGCTAAACATCGCCACCTCACCGGCAGCTGGATCATCAATCCGGTTCTTTTCGGTAAACTTACTCGTACGATGATAGGCATCCGTATTGGCAATCCAGCGGATCAGTTGCTTCGAATCATAGCCCGCCTTGACGAACTCGTCGGTCAAGCGGTCGAGAATCTCAGGATGACTTGGCGGATTGTGCGGCCCCATGTCATCAACTGGCTTAGTGAATCCATACCCGAAGAAGTGTCCCCAAGTCCTGTTGACGTAAGCCTTTGCGATCTGCATCGTCGGGTCGTCATGGCACATTTTCTTCGCCAGCTCAGCCCGTCGATCAACATCAATCCCCGAACCTATCGGCTGTGGCTCGTCCAGGTAACGGGGATATGCCACTTGCATCAATGCCTGACGAGTCTCGAAGTACACCGGCCCCTCAAAATCCATCGAGACGATTTCTGAGTAGTCATCAACTCGCTGCCCCGACTTGGGGTCATACTTTTCGACATCGTTGCGACGAACCTGACGAAAGAAGCTGTTGAACTCCCAAAACTGATTCTGCTTCCAGTCGTTAAATGGGTGATTGTGGCACTGTGTGCACTGAACCTGCATCCCCAGGAACAGGCGAGCCGTCTTAGCGGTCAATTCGACGTGATAGTCTTCCGATCGGGGATTCCCAGTCAACTGAGCCAAAATGAAGTTCCCCGCACCGTTCTCCTCGAAGTGCCCCTCGGCCGTCAAGATGTCAAAGACAATCTCATTCCAAGGACGATTCCGAGCAAAGGCTTCCCGCAGAAACTTCTCCATCCCCGCACGACTCGTCTTATCGGGGGTGTTACGGCCAATCAGATTATTTCGCCAAACCGTTGTCATATTGATAACGTAGTCTGGGTCATCCAGCAGGGTGTCAACCAGCTTTGTCCGCTTCCCGGCATCCTTGTCCGCCATGAAGGCTTCAAGAACTTCTGCAGGGGGAACATGGCCCACGATGTCCAGATAAACCCGTCGACACCACTCGGCGTCATCCGCCATCGGGCTGAGGCCAACTTCATTCTCGTCGCAGACCAGCTTGATTCGCTCATTAATGTACTGCACGATTGGATCGGACGAACCAACCGAGAACTCCTTCTTCGGAGGCGCAGCCATTGAAACACTCGCCCCTAGGATCACCAAGCCGAGTGACAGCGTAAGGGTGCGGGAATCGAAGATGAGACGTCGTGTGAACATCGCCAATTTCTCTCCTGTAGTAAGTATTGTGACCATGATGAAACTCCCCTCGATTCCGCCTGACACATCGAAAGGCACCCCCCAAGTGTTGGTGACTGCGATCGAATGTGCCAAATGAAACCCCGTGATCACGCAGTTTCAAGCCTCGTGGTGTGCATCGACGTCATACATAACCGATCACCGACACCACAACACTTCTCCACTATACACTGACCTCGCTGTAAACCGAAAGCTTCGCCGCATTCCCCGAAGTTTTTTTCAGAAAAATCAAATTCCCCTCGGAACTCCCCCAGCAGTCTCGTTTTACGGCCTCATGGGCGTCTCTTGCCCAGACCGCATTTCACCGACATCGTCCCGAATTCTTGTCGGGTACGTCGGTTTTCCCTCAACCGGACTGCTCCGTTCGTTCGGTTTTTCACTACTTCAATGATAGACTTCCGACTAGCGAAAGCCCAGCAGGAAAGCCGAGAGGGGCAACTCAAAACCGGTCGTTTGAACGTCGAGGAAAGGACCGAATGCAAGTCATTGACTGGATCATCCTCCTGGCTTATGTGGCCCTCGTTGTCGGATTGGGATGCTGGTTTGTCCGCAAAAGCTCGACTTCTGACGAGTTTATTGCAGCCGGTCGCTCATTGCCCGGATGGGTCGTCGGGCTGTCCGTCTTTGGAACATTTGTGAGTTCTATCAGCTTTCTGGCGAATCCAGGAAAGAGCTTCGATGCGAACTGGAATCCCTTTGTTTTCAGCCTTTCGCTCCCCATGGCCGCCTGGATTGCGACGAAGTGGTTTGTCCCTTTTTACAGAACTCTCGGCACAGTATCGGCTTATGACCACCTGGAATCCCGCTTCGGACTGTGGGCGAGACTCTATGCGGTCTGTTGCTACCTGCTGACTCAAGTTGGTCGAGTCGGATCGATCATGTTTCTTGTGGCTCAGGTTCTGGAAACCGCCACCGGGGCTCCCATTGCTGTCATCATCGTCGCAACAGGTTTTTTAGTAACACTTTACACGCTTCTCGGGGGCATCGAGGCGGTCATTTGGACCGATGCGTTACAGAGTGTTGTCCTGACATTGGGGATAATGGTTACGCTGGTAGTCATTCCGATGGAGGTGCCGGGAGGGGTGGGGGGAATCCTCGACGTCGCTGTCGAACATCGGAAGTTCTCACTTGGCAGCTTTGGTGCATCGCTGGGAGAGTCGACCTTCTGGATGGTGCTGATTTACGGGTTGTTCATAAACCTGCAGAACTTCGGGATCGATCAGTCTTATGTACAACGATATGCAACCGCACGGACCGAACGTGGGGCTAAGGGGAGCGTCTGGCTGGGGGCGTTGCTCTATGTTCCGATTTCGGCATTCCTGTTCTTGATCGGCACCGGCCTGTTCGCACTGTATCAATCGCGTCCCGAGCTTGCTCCGGCGGGAGGGTTCGCCGCTGGGGATCGGGTCTTCGCTTACTTTATCGTGCATCAGCTCCCTGCAGGATTGACCGGCTTGTTGATGGCGGCAATCTTCTCAGCGGCGATGAGTAGTGTTGATTCGTCCCTCAACTCAGCAGCCACCTTGACTCTTTGCGACTTCTATCGTCGACTCTCCAAACGACCGATCGGCGAACAAGAGTCAATGCGGATTTTGCATTGGGCGACCATTTTCTGGGGCTGCGTCGGAACCGGAGCCGCTTTGGCGATGATCGGGGTGAAGAGTGTGCTCGACCTGTGGTGGAGTATTGCCAGTATCGCTTCCGGAGGGATGCTCGGTTTGTTTCTACTCGGTATGCTGTCTCGTCGAGCTGGGAGCCGTGAGGCTCTGTGGGGTACATTGTCTGGTCTGTTGCCAATCCTCTGGATCACTTGGACAAGCTTGAATCACAAGCTCCCGATGGGATATCGGCTGCGAGAAGATCTTCGTTTCCCAGGACATTCCAATCTGGCCATTGTCGTCGGGACAATGGCGATTCTCTTCGTCGGCTGGGGGCTGTCGCGTCGTCGTCCGTTGCGATCAGAGAGTTAATACGAGCCCCTCCCCCCAAGGGAGGCTCGAATAAAGCGTCTCACCGGTTGTTGCATTTGTTGTGCTGTTTCGTGATCGGATGGGTAACGTAAGGCAAGGTAAGTTATGTTTAAGAGAACTCTGATTTCGGGTGCAGATGTTGTGTTGCCCGAGGGGATCCGCCGAGTCGATGTCCTTCTGGAAGGGACACGGATTGTCGGAATCGATCCGCCATCTGGGGTGCGAACGGACGAACGGATCGACGCGACGGGACTGCATCTCTTGCCGGGGGTGATCGACGATCAGGTTCACTTTCGTGATCCAGGATTAACGCATAAAGAGGATCTGCACACCGGGAGCCTGGCCTGTGCAAAGGGGGGAGTGACGACGTTTCTGGAGATGCCGAACACGAAGCCAGCCACAATCACCGTGGAGGCTCTGCATGAGAAACTCAAGCTCGCTTCAACGAAGGCTGTGGTCAATTACGGGTTCTACATCGGGGCGACTCCGGACAACGTCGACGAGTTACGACAGGCAACACGGAGTCCGGGAATCAAGATCTTCATCGGATCGAGCACAGGAAGTCTGCTCGTCGATCAACAAGAGGCGCTGGAACGCATCTTCGCCGAGACGACGCTGCCGATCTGTGCTCACTGCGAAGACGAAACCACTGTACGGGCAAATGCCGCCCGGATTGGCGATGCAGCAACATTGGCTGATCACTCTCGCATTCGGGATCACGAAGCAGCCCTCATCGCGACGCGACGATCGATTGACCTCGCGACGCGGCACAAGCATCGGTTTCATGTGTTGCATGTCTCGACCGCTCAGGAATGCGATCTACTTCGGACAACAGGTGGACCGTACGTCACAGCGGAAGCTTGTCCGCATCATCTGTTTTTCAACGTTGACGACTACGCACGACTCGGATCGCGGGTTCAGATGAATCCGTCAATCAAGACCGCCGCAGACTGTGCCGCCCTGTGGGACGCCTTGCGGGACGGATCGATTCAAGTGGTCGCAACCGATCACGCGCCGCATACGTTGGCCGAGAAGAGCGAGCCGTATCCGAAGTCGCCGTCAGGACTCCCCGCCGTCGAGAATTCGCTCGCCCTGATGCTGAATGCGGTGCATGAAGGGCTTTGCTCCCTCGAACATGTCGTCCATTGGATGTCGGAAGCTCCGGCCCGAGTGTGGGACATCGTCAACAAAGGAAGCATCCTCGAAGGGTATGATGCCGATCTCGTGCTGGTCGATCTGAAGCGAACCGCGACCATCCGCGATGCTGAGCAGTTGACCAAATCTCGCTGGAGTCCGTGGGACGGCACAACCCTCACCGGCTGGCCTGTGCGAACCTTCGTCTTAGGAAACACCGTCTTCGCCAACGGTCAGGTCGACGCCAACCATCGCGGCGAAGAAGCCCTCTACGATCATTCCCGAACGGGCTTCTGGGGGTGACATTGCACGTCAACGTGTCATCTCGTCGCGAGAAGGGATGTGTCATCAATTGTAATCAACGGTGTATTGAGTCAGCGGCATCATGAAACTGTGAGGGAGAGTGACGGTGCAAGAACTGGAAGTAGCGCGGCAGGCGGCGAGGGCAGCGGGGGAGGTGTTGCTGCGAGCGATGCAGGCAGGACCGATCGTGGTCCGCGAGAAACAGGCGTCCGATCTTGTCTCCGATGCCGACTTGGAGTCGGAACGAGTCATCGCGGCGATCATTCGTGAGACGTTTCCCCACCATTCAATTCTCGGCGAAGAGACCCTCAAAGATGATGTTTCGGCAGAACATCTCTGGGTGATTGATCCACTCGACGGAACGACAAACTTCGCGCACGGAATTCCGCATTTCGCGGTCTCGATCGCATACTATCTTCGGGGCGAGCCAAAGGTTGGAGTCGTTTGGAACCCGGCTCGCAACGACCACTTCGAGGCGGTCGCCGGTCGCGGGGCGCACCATAATGGCCGGGTCGCCAAGGTTTCCGCCGCGAAATCACTGAGCGAAGTGCTCGTCGGTGTCGGATTCTATTACGACCGCGGAGCCATGATGGAAGCGACCCTTTCTGCCGTGGGGGACCTCTTTCGCCAACAAATTCGGGGCATCCGCCGAATGGGCACCGCCTCGCTCGATCTCTGCCAGGTCGGACTCGGCTGGTACGGCGGCTTCTTCGAGTACGAACTCTCTCCTTGGGATTTCGCAGCCGGGCGTCTGTTTCTGACCGAAGCTGGTGGGGCCATTTCAACCTGCAAGGGGGACCCTCTCCCGATGCAGAAAACAAGCGTCCTTGCTTCGAATCAAGAATTGCACGAGTCGCTTCTCAGCATCGTTGGCCCCCACTTCCGCAACCTCTCCTTGCAACACGTCCCCACCGTTTAGACCTACAAATCATGTGTGGCACGTCAAGGAGATCGCCCGATGCACAGTAACAATTCCTTCAACGTCGCCAAACCGATGAAATCGCCGAGAAATCGCACCGACCCCTTGGACGTTGACATCTCACCAGAATGTCAGTTGTGAATTACTTTCTGCGATGGCCTTGAAGTCAGCCAAGCCCATCAGTGAATCCTAACAACATTGCATAACGGTCAACAGTAACACGAGTTGGACGATTCAGTGACGAGTGTTCCCCGTTCGCTCGCCGGTGTGCGCAACATTACGATCGGGTGACAACGACAAATGGGCGAAACAAACTCACCGCCCCCTCCAGGGTGCAGTCGCTGTTTGGGGGTGGTTCATTTGTCCAGTCAGGGTCACGGTCGGGCCAACGGCCCAGCAGGTTGTCTAGCCTAGGCCATCGGCCTAGGACTGAAGGCAGGAGTTCACGCGAGAGGGCTGAAGGCCCGGCTAGTTGCCCCAGAACTTGCCAACGGGCCGGGCCTTCAGCCCTCGACAGACAATCTTGGGCCGATTCCCCAGTCCGCTGGACTGGGCTAGACAATGTTCCGGGGCGTTGCCCCTGCTGTTTTGCCAACATCACCACGTCACCTGCCAAACTTGTTCGCGGTGAACAGATGAGCAACCCCCAATTGGCGACTGCACCCCCCCTCCAGAAAGCGGCTCTCAATGTCAACGAACTCCCAAGCAACCTCGGCATCCTGTAAAACCATGAGTCCCTGCCGTTGGCGCTCAACATCACCTTTCGTTTCCTGCAACCCCGAGTGAGTGGCTTGGGGCGACGAACTGAGGAGCCTTTGGCCCACGTCGGTCTGTCTCTGTTCCAATGCCCGCCCCCTAGCAGCCTGTTGAAAAGGGTGGGGCAGGCTTTCCAGCCTGCCATGGTGTCGATTGATGTCTCGGGAAAAAGCGTACGAGATGCTCTTGTCAGATTGGAAAATCTGACCCACGTTGATTTTCAACGGGCTGCTAACTGGAGAGGACGTCCATTTCTCCCTGTTCAATAGTCCTGTAAATTGTCGGGATCGGCGGTGAGCGAAGGGAGAAAGTGATATCGTGAACCACAAACTACGGAATGCACACGATTCACCATTTTGCTGCTGGCCAATCATGTCGACTCTTTCCCACTTGAACCAAAGCGTGCTCGGATGATTCTTGCAATGGGACTGACTCCGGCTTGGCAGCAGATCATGGAGTTCGAGACGCTTCAGGCAGGCGAAGTGAATCGAGCCGCTCGGGTTGAATGGTGTGCATCGGGTAAGGTGCTTAACGTTGCATGGGGCTGTCAACAACTGGGGGCCGAGACGTCCCTTGTCACCACACTGGGAGGTGATACCGGACGGCAAATTCAGCATGCTTTTCTCGATTCCGGCATCGAAACGTATTGGATCGAGACCGGAACGAACGCGCGAGTCTGCACGACACTTATCGACCGCGGCAAGTCGCAGGTGACCGAACTTGTCGAGAACGCGGCCCCGATCTCGAATGGGGCTCTTGATGCGGCGACTCGGAAATTTGCAAACGTTGCGGCTCGCGCCCGAGTGGTCGTCTTGAGCGGTTCGTTGACGGCACAGGCTCCTGCGACTTTTTATTACGATCTGCTGGCTCACACGTCATCCCCCGTCATCCTGGATGCCCGTGGCCCCGAACTGCTATCGGCCCTCGCTCGGCGTCCGCTGTTGGTGAAGCCGAATCGTGAGGAGTTAGGTAAGACCGTTGGCTACCCCATGACCAATGATGCGGACCTTCAACGGGGAGCCGCAGAGTTGCTCGACCGGGGAGCACAGTGGGTGCTAGTCACCGATGGTCCGCGTCCCCTCTGGCTGATCTCCCAGACCGCTTGCCACCGCATCGCTCCGCCGAGTCGAGAGGTGGTTAACCCGATCGGCAGCGGCGATTCACTCGCTGCCGGCATCGCCGTGGGACTGTGGCAAGGGGGCGATTTGCTGTCCGCCGTTCGCCTCGGAGTGGCGGCCGCTTCAGCAAACGTCAGCACACTTCGCCCAGCCCACTTTAAGCGGCACGAGGTCGACGAATTGCTCTCGCTGGTACATACGACCTGAGTTCATCAACGCAATGAGCATGGCTGCTCGGCAGCGAACCCGGATGATTAAGGGCGAAGCAGTCCGGTGAAAAACGACCGTGGGTCAGATTTTCCAATCTGACAAGAGCATCTCGAGCGATTTTTCCCGAGACATCAATCGGCACCATGGCAGGCTGGAAAGCCTGCCCCACGCTTTTCAACAGGCTGGTAGGGAAGCCATTGCCTTTCGCAGTTGGGACCTGTTTATGAACAACAACTCCTCTTCGCCGCGTTCGGTACTCCCGACACGGAACATCACTCAGGTGATTCGGGTTACCTGGGACAAGGATCTACGGTGACGATAGAGATTCATTCATTCAACACAATTCGGCGTATTCGAGGCTGCTCTTTCACGAACGTGGGCAGCGTGCTGAGCAGTATGGCAACGCTCTGTTCAGGCGGTCATTAGTGACCAAGGACGTGTACATCTCCGTACAGTGCCCGTCTCTTTTCTAGACTGTCCGTTGATCGTTGAAATCTGCATCGAACTGCCGCAAAACGGAGAGTTTCCTCGCAAACTGGTGTAAGGTTAAGCACGCGACGATCGTATGGTGTGCAGCAGTCTGCACTCCATTTAGCACGGTCCCATCACCCCCTCTGGGGTGGTGATTCCGGAACGCCTCAATCTCGTGCGACCGCTCTCTTTTCGGTCAACGACAACTCTGTCGTTGACATCAGCAAATCCATTCATTGGTATTGACCCGCAGATTCCTGCCGCGCAGCCTTAGTCCGTTTCTGGTCGCGTCTGGTGTTAATCCCTTGTGCAATTGTTCTCGTTTTGGGCCTGTTTCAATCGTTCGCAGACCTGGTGTGCGCAGGCTACTTCGTCGTTGTCGGATGCGTATTCTGTTACTCTTCCTCGCGTGAGAATTTCTGGAAACATGCCCACAACCTGCCAATCCCTGATCGTCCGGCTTCAGTCGGGGTCCGACCGTGTGAGTTGGGACGAGTTCTTTGATGTTTACCATCCTTACCTGGTTCGGTTCGTGGAGTCCCGTGGCCTGCGGGGAGCGGACGTCTCGGATGTGGTGCAGAACATCTTCATGAGACTTATGAAGGCGTTGGGGCGAGCCAGATATCAGCCGAGCCGAGGCAAGTTTCGTTCGTGGCTCCGGAGAATCGCCGAACGGGGTGTCATCGACTGGCACCGAAAACGCCGGCGAGAGTCGACCCATGCGATGCCCATGGATGTGGCAGACTCACAGGTTCCAGTTGACTTTGATTGGGAAGCGGAGCATCGCCGGACCGTCTTAAAGCACGCGATCGCCGTCATACGATCGGAGTCGGTCCCACAAACATGGGAATGTTTTGAGCGTCATGTTCTCCAGCAGATACCGGCTCCCAGCGTGGCGATTTCCTTAGGTGTCAGCACCAACAGTGTGTACGTCAATTCCTTCCGCGTTGTCACCCGCATTCGCGAAACCTGTCATCGATTTGCCGAGGATCTGCGAGATGATTGTGCTTCAACCGTGTCCCGATGAAACACGCATGTGGCCGACAATCGTCGGAGACGACCCCGAGCCGGAGGTTAAGCAACATCTTCTTGGCTGCCTCAGTTGTCGCCGTCGAGTTCAGCGCTTGGCCGCCGAGGTTTCGCAACTTCAGCTACTGTTGAGCGAGCCAGGATTTCATGAGATTGTCAGCCAGGAAACGACTTTTCCGACAAGAGTTGTCGGCGGTTTTCGCCCCACCCCTTCGGTTCCCTTTGGGCTTTCAAGTGATCGGTCGCCGAATCCTCCACTCGCGTCTGAAGTGATCGTCGACGAGAACCCCGGACAGATTGGTCGATATGTCATCACCGAGTTTCTCGGGCGGGGGGCGCAAGGGGCAGTTTACCGCGGAACGCATCCCAATCTGGGACATTCCGTCGTGGTGAAAAGGGCTCACGATGGCGTCGTCGGCAGGCCCGAGCGAACGGCAAGGTTGATGTCGGAAGGACGCATTTTGGCCGGGATTCAACACCCCGCAGTCGTCCGGGTGATCGACCTCGATCTCGACGGTGATCGTCCGTTTCTGGTGTTTGAAGACTGTGTCGGAACTCCGCTCAACAAGTATGTCAGTCAGCACAACCTCAACGAGTGCGACATCCTGCGGATCGCCATTGACATCGCTCAAGGGATCGCAGCCGTTCATGATGCCGGAGTGCTGCACCTTGACCTCAAACCGGACAACATTCTCATGCTGTCCAACGGAAAACTGAAGGTAATCGACTTCGGGATCGCGTGGATTACACGGTCGCAAGGACACTTCCGATCCAGCAGTTGTCTTGTCGAAGGGACCCCCACCTACATGGCTCCTGAGCAGCGAGAGGGGAATCGATGTCAATGGGACGGACGCACGGACCTTTACGGTATTGGTGGCATTCTCCGCTTCCTTTTGGAATCGACTCAGTCGCAATCAGCGACTCCGACGACGGCGCTCACGACATCCGCACCAATCCTTTCAGATCAACGTCGATTCGACCTGTCCAAGCCATCAGGACAGCCTGTCAAAAATCTTCGGACTGGTGAAACGAATATGGAACTTCGTGCTGAGTTGTGGAGACTCTGTGAATGGGCAACCTCCCCGAAGATCGAGGATCGCCCGCAGTCTGTACGACAATTCGCCTCAGAGTTGTCATGCCTCTCCGACCGCCAGTTGATGACGCGCGGATCATGGTTGGTCCCGTTGCTCTGCCTCCTGGTTTCTCTTCTGATCATCGCAAGTTTCCAATGGCAGCAAAGCCCCAGGAATCGTCCGGAACTTTATGTCATTCCAGACTCCCTCACAGCACCCGCACTCGTCAAATGGGATCGGTCTGCTGCCACCAGGGATGGTGTCCGAATCGAAGCGGTCATCCCGGCTCACACTTGTGCAGAGTTGTATTTGTTGACTCTGGACGGAGAAGTTCTGTCTCTCGATCGTTTCTCGCCACAAGAAGAGAAACAAAGAGGTCTCAGCTTTCCTCCTTCTGGCAACACTCTCTCTTTGGGACAAGCTTCGGGGCCACAGGTTTTCCTCTTGGGGCAACTGAGTCATGCGCCGCTTCCAACTGCTGCCGAACTTCGGGAGTCGCTCAGTCGGTGTCGGTGGGAGATGGCGTCTGACACCTCTTTCGTGAAGTTTGATCGCCATGGGATGGTCGAATGGGTTTCAGCCGATGCGGAGCACTCTACGGTCAATGCCGGCATGCATCAGATGTCGCTACTTTCGCCGCTGCGTCGTGCGTTTTCCCAACAGTTCGACGAATTTACCGCGGTGATCGTGAACCTTCCAGACCGCTCGTGACGCAGGGAAGACAATTCCTCGTGTCGAATCTGGAGTCTCAACGACGAATTCTCCTTTACCGCTGCTGGAGTACACTGAGGTCGATTGGGCTGACACCGTTTCGAGTGGACGAAAGTTGAGCTTCGTAAAGTTTGAAAGGGACTTATGACGATGCCGGCACAAGTTGGCCGTCTTGAAGCTCAAGGTGTCTGGGGAACCGTTTGGCAAGTTCAAGGCTGTGGGTGACCGTAATGAGGACCGTCCCCTCTTCCTGGGCCACTTCGAGCAATAGCGAGCCGATGACATCAGCAGCAACTCGGTCAAGATTCCCCGTCGGTTCGTCGGCCAGCAGGATGAGTGGACGATTGATGAGTGCCCGACAGACGGCAACCCGCTGCCTCTCCCCTCCCGAAAGCTCCGACGGGCGATGCGTGACGCGATCCTTCAGTCCGACTCGTTCCAACAGCTGACTTGCCCGTGCAGCAACCTCCTGTGGTGAAAACCCAGTGCGATGACCGGCAAGCGTTGGGATCAGCACGTTTTCCAACACATTGCATTGTGGAAGCAGGTGATGGTCTTGAAAGATGAAGCCGATCTTCTGATTTCGGAATGCCGCCTGCTGAGGGTTGTTCAGTTGAAAGGGATTCTCTCCCAGAATTCGGACTTCTCCCGCAGTTGGGGTGTCGAGCAGCCCAACGATGTAGAGCAATGTGCTCTTTCCCGACCCGGAAGGCCCGGTGATCGCCAGCGCCTCGCCGGTCGATAATTCCAGGTTCACCCCATTGAGTACGGTCAACGTTCCCGTAGGACCGGTGAACTGGCGTTTCAAATCTCGCACGACCAGTGTCGGCTTTGTCGTCGGTGAGGTCATTGTGGCGGTATCCTGGGCAGTGCGTGAGTCGAAACAGTTGTGATCCCTTCCACATTCGATCGATTCTTCCTTGAGGATACCGATTCAAGCATCCAGGGGAAGCGTGCCGACATCGAAGACAGGGGCCTCTCCTTTCCGTTTTTTGGGCGTCTCCGTTGTATTGCATGTTCCACAGACCGCTCGGTCGAGGTGGCTGGACGGCAGAGTTTGCGGGTGACGGGGAAACGGTCTGTCTGTAGGAATGGGTCGAGTGATATGCTGAGTCGTCAAGGCTTCAACTGTCATCAGCCGGGGTGATCGAGTTGTCGTCTGTCAAATCTGCTACATGAGCCTGCGAGAACAAGGACGACTCGTTATGCGAATCATCGCGATTATGAATCAAAAGGGGGGCGTCGGAAAGACGACCACCAGCGTCAACCTGTCGGCTGGGTTGGCCCGTGCGGGAAAGAAGGTCTGTCTCATCGACCTCGACCCGCAAGCTCATTCATCGATCCATCTCGGGGTCGATGCCACAGGAAGTTCACGCACAATCTATCAGGTCTTTGCAGGGGCAAGGACGTTCCGCGAAGTCTTGCAGCCTCTCAGTGGCGAATTGTTTCTCGCTCCTTCCGACATCGATCTGGCAGCGACGGAACTGGAACTGGTTGACTCACCAAATCGCGAATTCATCCTCCGAGATGCTCTCAAGGACTGGGACTCGGCGGGTTTCGATTACGTGGTCATGGACTGTCCCCCGTCGCTCGGCGTGTTGACAGTCAACGCGCTTACTGCCGCGACCGATGTGTTCATTCCGCTGCAACCGCACTTTTTCGCCTTGCAGGGCCTTTCCAAACTGTTTGAGACGACCGCTTTGGTCACCCGACGGCTCAATCGTGGCCTGAAGGTGGGGGGGATTGTCCTCTGTCTTTATGAAACTGGAACACGCCTCGCCGCTGACGTCTCCGACGATCTGCATCGGTTTCTGACCGAGAGCGATCCTCAGGCACCTTGGGCCAAAGCTCGTGTATTTGATACCCGGATTCGCCGGAACATCAAACTGGCTGAAGCTCCAAGTTTCGGGCAATCGATCTTCGAGTATGCGTCAACGTCGGCGGGGGCCCTGGACTATGCGGCTTTGGCGGAAGAAGTGATCCGTCAGCAGCAAGGTACGCTGGCGACGGAAGGTTCGCGTCCAGAAACCGTTACATTTCCGCCACAAGCCTCCCAGTCTCCTCAATCGTTCGCGGCGTAGTGTACGAGAACTGATTGAGGCCGCGGTTTGGTTCGATGCGCAGGTGATCAAAAGGGGCGCCGTTGCAGGGCATTGACGGCAAATGGTCAGCTTTTTGTCGCGTGTTTCGCTGAATAGAAAGGGTTCAGCCCCGCCTCTCCGGTCGTGGAGGTGAGGGAAGGGTTTCGGTCTTGAACTCGGGGATGTCGACGTTCTGACCCGAAAGAGTTGGGGCGGCGCTTGACCGGTTCTTTCCTACTCCCGTAGACTGGCGATAGATGCCGCCTTCCGGAGAGTTGAAACAGAAGGCTGGGGCGCTGGCCGTATGTGCGGTTGCCTCGGTTGCTGTGCTTGCTTCCTGATGGTCGGAGTTTGTCGAGTCGCGGGGAAGCAGGAGCAACGGGCAGGTGCGTGCGATCATCAGTGATATACATGGCAACCTTGAAGCTTTAGAGAATGTCCTTGCGGACATCAAAGAGCAGGGGGCCGACGAGATTTATTGCCTCGGCGACATTATCGGTTATGGACCGAATCCGCGCGAGTGTATCGACCTTGTCATGAAGCATTGCAAGGTCAGCATCATCGGCAACCACGACCAAGCGGCCCTGTTTGACCCGGAAGGGTTCAACCCAGGGGCCGAGCGGGCGATCTTCTGGACCCGTCACACGCTCGAAAGTGGCGACGCCGAATCGGTCGAGCGGCGTTGGGAGTATCTGGGGGAGCTTCCTCGAATGCGCCGTGAAGAACAGTACATGTTCGTGCATGGTTCGGCCCGTAACCCACTCAATGAGTACGTCTTCCCCGAAGACATCTACAATCAGCGGAAGATGGACCGCATCTTCTCGCTGGTCCCCAACATCTGCTTTCAGGGGCATACACATATTCCGGGAATCTTCGGAGAAGACCTCAGTTTTCTTGCTCCGGAAGAGTTTAATCATCGTTACGAAATCGGGACCGGAAAGGTCCTAGTCAATGTCGGATCGGTCGGGCAGCCTCGTGATGGGGATAACCGCTCCTGTTACGTGCTCGTTGATGGGAAGACTGTCACCTACCGGCGAGTCCCTTATGACTTCGAAAAGACAGCGGCCAAGATTTATCCAATTCCCGAACTCGACAACTTTCTCGGCGATCGACTGCGAGACGGTCGCTAATTGGGAATTCCACACTACGGTAGCAACTGCTGACAGCGAAACTCGTCATCCACTGGCTGCGGCCCGCGTGGCGAGTCGGTCGAAGCGTGAGTCGACTGTTTGTCTGTCACATCATTTCTCACGATGCGGGACCCCATATCACCCGATGTCAATTCACCATCGGCCCAATCGACGGACATCAGGACCGGCAGGTCACGTCCGGCGGTTCGTGTAATGGTCGCAGCAGACTCAACCCCCGATTAGTCGGACCACTTGGACCAGGCTGTTGATGCGGGGGACCACTTTTTCACTTTCGGGTCACCCGCACTGGCGGAGCCTGAGTTCAGGTCGGAGCTATGGATCAGCGTCGTCAAATTCTTGTCCTTGTGGTCGTAACAGGCCTCTTCCTCGTCTGGTTGCGAGTCGCTCCGGTCCTTTTCCCAACGGTCTTCCCAAAACGGGACGCAGTCAATCCGCAGGCAGTCGCCGGTGCGGGAGACAGTGCCGATGCTAAGGCGAAAGCTCAGCTTGCGAATGGTTCGCCGAAAGACCCTGAGACAGGAGCGAATACAGGTGGCGACAACCCTGCGACTGGCACCAAAGTTGAAGGAACAGACGCCGAGGGGGCAACTCCATCAGGCAACGGCGACAAGCCCGGCCAGACTTCGCCAGCGGACGGGCAGAGTGTGGAAGGTGCTGACAAGAAGGCCGAACTTCCGAAGTTGGTCGAGCATGAACCGGTCGTGGTGCAATTAGGGAAGGCTCCAACGGAAGGAGCAACGGGACCACAGTATCTGCAAACCCTGGGGATCACTTCCGAAGGGGCATCGATCGCCTGGCAACAATTGAGCGATCCACGTTACCTCACGCTCGACCGCACGGAGCAGATAAAGCTGCTCGGGAACAACACCGGGTCGCCGATTCGAACTCTGCAAACGAGCGTCCCCGCAATCGATGTGCAACTGGATCGCTACGGACTCTCGTTGCGGACGGTCCATTGGAAGTTGGATACCGAGTCATCCCGAAAAGTCGCCGAGCCGAACATCTACGACCAGGTGCAGTTCTCTTACACTTCCCCGGACGGAATCTTGGAAGTCCGTAAGCGGCTGTCTCTCGACGCCGTCGACCCCAAGACGATTGATGAAAAACCCGATGGCTACCTCGTGCAGTGCGAGTTGACCTTCGTCAATCATGGCGACCAGACAACCGAAATCAGCTACGACATGCAGGGGCCAACGGGACTGCCTCTTGAAGATGTCTTGAACGCGCGGGTTTTTCGTGAGGCGGAGGCCGCGACTCTTGAACGGGTCGGGGATAATGACACCATCACTCCCGTGAAACTCTCGTCATCGCAGGTTGTCAACGAAATCGGCGAAGCTTTGGGCGAAGGGCGTCCCGAGGATCGGCCCCGCTGGACCTACCCTGTCCGCTGGGCCGGGATCGACGTCCAATACTTCACCGCCCTCGTCATCCCCGGCGACCCTCAGGCCATCGACACCAATCGTGACGGCCAGCCGAACCCTTATTATTCCGAGATTCTCCCCACCATTGTCACCCCAGCCGAACAGGTCGAGCGAAGTGACATCAGTTTGTTGTTCCGTTCAGTCCCGCTGGTCGTTGCCTCGCGCGAGTCACTTCTGTCGGCCCCTGCCGTCAATTTGCCTGAGACGTTGCCGGGCGAAGAAGCGCTGGCCACACCGGGTGCTGGTGAAACTCCCTCGAAAGATCGGCAGGTTGTTGAAGGGGTGACGCATCGATTTGCATTGTACCTCGGCCCCAAGAAAGCGGCCCTGCTCGAACCACTGATGGCTGACGCGGTAATCGATTACAGCTGGTTCCCGCTGCTGCCGCAGAGCTTGATTCGCGGCGTCAGTAAAATGTTGCATGGGTTGTTGCGATTCTTTCATGAATGGCTCTTCCTTCCGTACTGGCTTGCCATCATTTTGCTGACCGTCGTTGTGCGGGCCTGCATGTTCCCGCTCTCGAAGAAGCAGGTCAAGAACATGCAGAAGCTCAAGGACCTTCAACCCCGACTTCAAGAACTCGAAAAGAAATATCCCGATGACCGGGAGCGTCGTGATCGGGAGAAGCTCCAACTCATGATGAAGCACGGGGCAAATCCCCTCTCGGGATGTCTCCCATTGCTCTTGCAGATGCCGATCTTCATCGGATTGTACGGAGCACTCAGTTCAGCCATCGACCTGCGTCTGCAACGATTCCTGTGGATCAATAGCCTGTCCTCTCCCGATGCGGTTTCTCCTTTGGGGTTCACCGTCCCTTGGGTCGGTTGGACGGAACTGAATTTGCTGCCGATCGTGGTGATCGTCCTGTTCCAGATTCAGAACAAACTCTTCACGCCCCCTCCAACAAACGACGAGCAGGCGATGCAGCAGAAGATGATGAGCTACATGATGATCGTCATGGGCTTCCTGTTCTACCGAGTTCCTGCGGGACTTTGCCTGTATTTCATCGCATCCAGCCTGTGGGGCATTTGCGAACGGAAGGTGCTCGACCTGCAGAAGGTCAAGCTCGCCGCCGCTGCCGCAGAGGCTGCTGCTGCCGGAACACTCGTCGTCAAACCGATCGAAGACCCCAAGAACAGTGAACCCGCCGAGCCGGGCTTTTTTGCGAAGTTGCTTGCGATAGCCGATGAAGCGAAACGAAACAACACCAGCGGCGCTTCGGCTGTCCCAAACAAGAAGAAGGGAAAGCCAAACTCCTGAGTCCTGCCGCACTCACGACCACCCGTCATGGCCACTCGTCAGGTCAACACGTCGAGAGGGAACTCGCTGTGACGGACAGGTTGACTGGAGAGTTCAGCAGGCGGATCGAACGATAGACGTTGTGGATCAAATGTCGTATGTGGGCCACGGATGAGTTGAGCAGATCATGAATCGGATCGGAGTTGTCGGCGGTCAGGGACAACTGGGGCGCGCACTCTTGCGTTCGCTTGGCGAGGCAGGTGTTGGCTGGGGGCGACACGAACTGGATGTCACGGATTCCATGTCCGTCGCTCAGAAATTACGCTTGTCGCAGGTCGATGGAGTCATCAACGCGGCTGCTTTTACGCGGGTCGACGACGCTGAAGACGAGATCGAAGCGGCTGTCGCCATCAACGGTCTCGGGGCTTGGAACGTTGCTCAGACTTGTCACGATCTCAATATCCCGCTGATTTACTTGTCGACCGATTATGTCTTCGGGCGAGACGAGGGCCGACGCCGTCCCTATGGCGAATCAGACGCGGCGGGGCCGATCAATGTTTATGGAGCGACAAAGCTTTACGGCGAGCAACTCGTGCAACTCGCTGCACCCCGCAGTTTTGTTGTGCGGACTTGTGGACTGTACGGAACTCCCATGACGCCGGGGACAGGGAACTTTGTCGAAGCAATTTGCCGCAAGGCTTTGGCTGGAGAACCACTTCAGGTGGTGGGCGATCAGCGTTGCACGCCGACGTCAGTTGCGGACCTTGGACCAGCTCTCATTCAACTCTTGCAAACGGATCGCTATGGACTGCATCACCTTACGTCATCCGGCGACTGTACCTGGTTCGAATTTGCCTCGGCGATCGTCGCTCACCTTGGCATCGATGTCCCGCTGACGCAGGTGACGTCTCAGGAGTTTGTGCGACGTGCCAAACGACCAGCCTACAGTGTGCTGGACTGTTCCGGCATCGCGTCACAATGCGGACTGACGCTCCCTCACTGGGCAGAGTCGGTCGCCCACTACCTTTCTGATCGGGCCATCGGTTTGAAAGGTCGACCGAGTTCTGCCCCCCGTGGTTATTCGCAGGGCGAGTCCGACATGGGGTCAGGAGGGACCGCCTGATGACCGACGATCCTTTACAGCGACTGGGCAAGCGATTTCGGAAATCTCAACATTTGCGTAAAACGGCAGAGTTTGACGCGGTTTATGCGGTTCGGCAGCGTCAGAGTGACCGCCAACTGCTGATTTATGCCGCTTTCAACGGCCTGAAATGGAGTCGGATCGGTCTCAGCGTGTCGCGGAAGGTGGGCGGTTCGGTAATTCGGCAGTCGGTCAAACGGATGTTGCGAGAAGCCTTTCGACTGGTGCAACACGAGCTTCCTCCAGGCCTCGACCTGATCTTAATTCCTGTCAAGCCCGCCCCAGCCTCCGTGGCAGAATATGCTGGTTCGCTGAAACAGCTATGCCAACGTCTCGCCAAGCGTTTGCGATACTCCGCCCCTTCATCTCGCGATCTGTCGAAACCCTTGGAAAACCCGAAGAATGCCGCCGAAAGCTGACATCGGCGATCGAATTCGGGGGCAAGATACGTCGACGACTCCCGAAGGAAGAAACCGCGACCGATCAACTTTCGCCGCTCCCTTTTCGTCCGGACGGGTCAATTTCTTCCAAGAATAACGCAACCCACGTCGCAAAGTGGCCGATTGATGAAACTGATCTCCCGAAATACAGCAGGATCGTTATGATCCTTCCCTCTCGTAGACTGCCGAACGGACTCGGCAGCAGGGAATCAAGACGTCGCGATGGCATCGAACGTCTGAGAACTTCGCGCACCCGACAGGAGCAATGGAATGCGTCGACTCTGGCAACACGGCTTATACACTGGTTTCCTCCTGGCTGCCGCAGCCGGATGGACATCTTGCAGTACCTCGGCGAATGCTCAAGGTCCCACTGCACCCACGCGTCCCATCACCACGGCGAACAGCACTGCGGGGGGAGCCCCAGTGCAAGCTCCCGGGGCACAGCAGGCAATCGATCCCGCGGGTGAAGAGATTCAGGGGATCATCGAACGGGCAGCGACCCTGTACGATGCCAATGAAAGAGTGAAGGCAATTGCAGTCCTCGAACAAGGACTGGCGAAATACCCGAACGATCCAGATCTCGTGACCTTCCATGCCGAATGGCTCCATCTCGACGCTGTCGAAGCGTTGGAAGCGAAGGAGATCGACAAGGCGATGGCAATCTACGCCAAGGTCTTTGCGACTCTGCAAAAGTTCCCGAAAGATGTCACACCCACTCTTGAAGAGAAGCAACTCTTTCAGGAAATCTACTACAACGTGGCAACAGCGTTTTCGGAAAAGGGAGACAAGGCCCGTTGCCTCGCTTACTTGAAACAATCAATCGTGTTTGGCTTCGATGACGACGCCTACCTGGCTGAAGACAAAGACATGGCCATCCTGCTGGGGACTCCGGAACTCGATACCATCCTTCGGGGCATTCAGGTCACCAAGGTCCAGAATGTGCTCGAAGCGATCGATCAGTTCGAGTCGTTCCCGTTCGACTTCAACACGACCGACGTCAATGGACGGCCGATGTCGCTGAAGGACTACCGAGGAAAATTGCTCGTTGTGGACATCTGGGCGACATGGTGCATCCCATGCCGGGCTGAGATTCCACACTTCGTCGACCTGATGCGGAAGTACGGCAACACCGGCTTCGACGTCGTTGGCTTTAACTTCGAAAACGAAGAAGGTCCGAAAGACCCTGAAGCCTTGGCGACCGTCCGCAAGTTCCTGGCCGACCAGAAGGTTCCGTATCGATGCAGCCTGATCTCGAACGAAGTTCGGGCTCAGATTCCAGGCGATGTCCAGAGTCTGCCGACGACGTTGTTCATCGATCAGACCGGCAAGGTCCGTCTGGTCCTCGTTGGCTCGCATCCGAAGTACATTCTGGAAGCCGTCACCGCGAAACTGATGGCCAAGTAGTCGTCGAGCAGATTGCAAGTCGATCGCGTTTCATCTCAGAACTTTCGATGCCAGAACTCCCGACGCCCCGTGTGGGCGCCGGGAGTTCATCGTTTTGCGAAGGGGGACGAAAGAGGAACTCAGAAACCCAGGGGCAGGGAGCGGAACGGACTCTAGATAAGACGGCGGCTGAGCGGGCTGAAGTGGATGTACTCCCAGTGGCGGTAACCTTCGTGCTGTTTGACCAACTCGGCCTGTGGGCCGATGGCGTTGACCTTGCCCTCTTGCAAATAGATCACTTGTTGGCAGAAGCGAAGTGTCGACATACGGCGTGGCAGGAAAAGGAGGGTTCGATCGGCCGAGAGTCTTTGATAGGTATCGTCGATCAGGGCCTTTGAATCTGCATCGAGCGGTGCCTGCGGTTCTTCAATGATGAGTAGTGCGGGGGATCTCAATGCCGCACGTGCGAGATGCAGTCGAAAAGCGACTCCCGGCTCCAGCGTTTCACCATGTTCACCTAGCATCGTGTCGTACTTGTTGGGAAGTGAGGAGACGAACTTATGGACATGCGTTAGTTTCGCTGCTTCGACCGCATCGTGCGAACTGTACTCCGACTGTCCACAGGTCAGATTCTCCAGAATGGTCCCAGTGAGAAAGGGGTCGCTGCCGCTGACAAAGATGGCTTCCGCTCGTAACGATTCGAGCGTCCCGTCGTTCGTATCCTGATTATCGAACAAGATCTTGCCGGATGTCGGTTCAATGAAGCGGGGCAACAGGTAAACGAGTGCTCGTGCTTCTTCGATGGAGTGAGACACAATCGCAGTCCGCGTCCCCGCTGCAATGGTCAGGTCGATCCCTTGCAACAGATGCTTCCCCTGAGTGCGGTAATCGACCGACTCGAAGCGAATTGACTCCGAGAGCGGCTCCAGAAATTTCGCCCCGACGGCTTGCCCCACTTCGGGTATGGTCGCCAGATACCGATACACGCGGTCGACCTCGTAAATGATCGATTGTCGAATCTTCATCGTTCTGATGGCCGAAACGGAGACAGTGACGAGTCCCACCAGTGATAAAAAGATGAGCCAGCCCCGCCCCAAAGGAAGCGGCGACGTGACCGACAGGACGCGTGACCCGATCAAAAACAACACCACGGTCAGGCAGAAAACAGCCAGCAAACGAGAAAGTCGGAGGGAAAGAGTCTCGCCAACGTCGGCACGCTGCAAGTCGGCCTGATAGCGATTGAGATGATGGTCGAATCGGTCCTGTTCAAACTTCTCCATGCCATACCCACGAATGAGTCGCGAACTCTCCAGTCCCTCCGCCAGCACCCGCAAATTCGACTCTGTCTGGGCGATGACCAACTCCCGCTTCGCTCGAGCCTGTATGGCAGCGTAACGCATGATCCAACACGCAGCGAACGCGGGGAAGAGGCACTCCAAGGTGAGTTTCCAGTCGGCAATGAGTGCGATCATCAGAAACAGCACAGCGGCCAGAATGTCATGCACCGAATTTCGTGCCCAGTTCGACAGGTTTCGGTCGATCGCAGCGACCCCCTGTAGAAACAGTTTCGTTGCCTCTGATTCACGCGGCCCATCGACGTGACTTGTCCCCAGACGCAACGCCTGACGATGGATGGCCGATCGAAGTTGCCCCACCGGACTCGCTGCAAAAGTGGTCGCGGCCAACTTCAACTGGCTATAGCTCAGGACCCTCAACCCTCCGATCAGCAACAACAGGAGGGAGACTCCGGCGAGTGCCCCGTTGTTCGACTGCAAAGCAGACCAGGTTCGCCAGGGACGTTCAATCATGCTCCCCCACGGCTTGTTGCGGCTGGTCCAGACGGTCGGCAAGAGACCAGTTTCGGTCAGCGAGACCCCGCCAGTTGTGCCATCATTCGAGAGCTGAGGAACCGAGATTCCCGCGACAAACTCCCGAAACTCTGGCAACTCGGCTTCGGTGATTCGCAATCGCCCTTGATGCGACAGCAAGTCGACCCCAAGGGTGAGCGTCAGAATTAGGAGAAACAGCGAAACGGCCCCCCCCGCCGACCAGAACAGCACGCGAACTCCGGGGAGTTTTCGCCATAACTGATGGGGAACAAGTCGCGTCCAGAGTCGAGGAGTTGAAGTGTGAGTGTTCACCGGAGATTCTCAAGATGCGGTAGGTCTGAACAATACGGTCGACGAGATCGGCGACCGCTTCCCCGGCTTGCCGTCGCATCAGGCCAAGTCCCGATCCTCGAACAGCAGGAAGCCGAAGCACATCATCGCTGTGATATACGCGGCGGAGTACAACATGCAATATCCAATATACTCCGGAGGGACCGGGCGGAGGGTCGCAATCGCGGCATCGAGGCTAAATACTTCCAAAGCTGGAAGCACGGTGGCGAACAATCTCGCGACGAATTTCAGAAAGACATTATCCGCCAGGACCGACGCGACAAGCACACTGGTCAGGTGCCCAATGACGAAGATGGTCATACAGGTGACCACGTTCATCATCATCGGAACGCGAGTCGCGATCGCCACACTGACGGACGTAATGACGGCCAGCTCGAAGTACAGTAGGGCGAGTCCAGGGAGCGTATGCGTTGCCATTTCGAGGAGTTCGGGATTGGTCGACAGACTGAACAGGCCATCTTCCATATAGAATAGGTCCTTCGAACCCGCTCCAGACTCACGGGAGTCGTACTTGGCTTTGTAGTAGGTCGAGGCGAACAGTGTCGTCCCGGTGATGACGACGTAAAGCAGGACCAGCTGAGCCAGTCCGAGATACTTTCCGACCACAAACTGTCGCCGATTGATCGGCTTGGACAGCAACGTCATGGCGGTCCGTCCCTCGATCTCGTCGGTCACTGTCGTGCTGGATGTCCAAAGGGCAATCACCAGCCCCCCCATGAGAATCGTCGCGAGGCCACACTGGATGTAGAACTTCGTCTCATCTTTGAAGGCGAAGAATGGAATCCAGATCGATGCGATCGTAAACATTGAGATGAACAGGGTCGCGAGGATGAACACGGGATTCCGAATCCCTTCCTTCAGTGTCGCCCGGGCGATGACTCCAGCGCGAGTCAAGAGAGAGGCCATTGCCATCATGATCACGATACCCACAAGCAGCAGCAGAATCGTGATGCCTGACGTGTTTGGCGGGGCATCCGGCGCAAGCACACCACTCGCTTGGTCGGCAAGAAAGAATGTAAAGTCGAGCATGGAAGTGACAAATCCTGAGGTGGAAAAAAACAGAAACGACACCATGATGAAATGAAACCGGCAACAAAGTTCTGCCGGAGGCCGGCCCCGTCAGGAACCAGTTTCGACACGGAACCGATCGGAACAACGTGTCGTCACTGAATCTAACTCCTTTTGCGACAGAAGGAAACTGTTCCGCCACTCCCCTTTGCCAGAAACTCACAATGACAGAACGGGGGCGACTTGCGGTAATTCCGAAATCGCGGTCACGAATCGTGAGCATCCTTGGTATGGCCGTACGTCATTCGCCACACCGTTTGACATCCCGCTTTGCCGAATCCGCCGCAAGGCGACCGAATGTCGGAACAGGCTGACGTTCACCAATCGCACGGTTTTTGTGCAACATCAAGACTTCTCTGGCGGGAGATTTCTTCTTCAAGAAAGGGGAATTGCGTCATTCCGCCGCAGTGAGGCCGAGTGATGATCCGATAAGAGATAACGGTGGTGACGACTATGCCGTCTAGTTTGATGCGCTCGTCGCCAGCCAGGTGCCGAACACTTTCCCGGCATCTTGCGAAACAGTGATCTTGGGGAACACGACGATGCGACGACGGACAGCCGCTTTCTTACTGTTGGCACTGGTCCCACTTTGTGCAGGGAGCTTCCTCACTCCAGCGGCGACCGCTGGTCCTCCCAAACGATCCCCATCGACCCCCACGGTTCAATGGCAAGACGGCCTTAAAGTGGCACATCAACAGGCAATGCAGCAAAACAAGCCGATTCTCATCGTCTTCGGAGCAACCTGGTGCGGTCCGTGCAAAACCATGAAAGCCGAAACACTCGCTCATCCTGAGCTTGCTCAGCACATCAATGACCACTTTGTGCCGGTCTACCTCGACTTTGACCAGAACGAAAAGGTCGCGAACATCTTGGAGATTGAATCGATCCCGGCAGTCATCGTCCTGAGTCCGAACGCTGATCTCCTGGGACGTTACATCGGCTTCGCCAAGCCGCAGAAATTCTTTGACAACATCACCGAAGCCGAGCGATTGCACATGCAGTCTCAACAGGTAGGACGTGCTTCGATCCCGAACACCGTTACCCGTCCAACTTCCGCTCCCACTCCGACACGTTCGACCGCACAGCCACCTGTCCGCTCCGCGTCGCAATCGTCACCTCGCCCCTACCCAACACGTTAGTTGGACGGATTGGACAGACAGTGCTGCCCGTGCGACCTCATCTAGTTCGTGCATCGGGCGTTCTTCCGGCACGCAAAGCGATGTGGACGACTACGAGTGCCCTAAAGCTTTGGCGACGGCCCCCTGCACTTTCTTCAAACCTTCGCTGAGCACAGTCGCGGCGTCTTTTTCCCAATACGAACGGTTGAAAAGTTCGAGTGACAGGGCACCTTGAAAGCCGTTGTGATGGAGCGTCTCGAAGATCATGTCAACCGGTGCCACTCCGTCCCCCACATGCACCCGGTCGCTGTCGTTCTGCTCTGTTCTGCCGGGTGTTGCGGGATAGTCGTTGACATGGAAAACGGGAATCTTTGTGCCTTCAATCAATCGCAGCCCGTCAAAGCCCGAACCGCCCCGGAAGATGTGGTAGATGTCCGGCAGAATGCAGGCATCCGGCTGACCACTTTCGACGGCGACAAACACCGCTTCTCCCAGTCGCGACAGGTTCTTCGATGGTCCCCAGATTTCGACCATCGGGGTGACACCGATCTCTCGCCCCACTTCCAACAACTTCCCGTATCGTTCAGCCAATGCAAACAGGTCGACCATCGGGGCATCTCCGCCGTGTGAGCCGATGGGGGGAGCCGCAATGAACTTCCCGCCCAGCTGAGCGATCAGATCGGCATCTCGCTTGAATGTCTCAATCCCCTCGGCTCGTTTGGCGTCGTCATTGACCGACCACTGCGGAAACCCAATCGCGCTCTCGACTCGTAGGTTGTGATCCTCCAATCGTTTTCGCAGCTCCGACAGCTTCCCGCCCCCCTTCTGAAACTCCTCGATCTCGCGAATCCAAGGTTCAATTCCCTGATAGCCTGCCTTAGCGATGAGTTCGATTTCTTCGACCAACGGCAACTTCTGGCCTCGGATGGTGCTCGTGTTCAGGCAGTACCGAAAGCCGCTCTTGTTGGGGGTTGCGCTGGAGGCGGTCTGCGGAGTGTCGGCGGCGGCCAGTTCGTTCATCCACAGGCCGCTCCCCAATGCGGCGGCCCCCAATGTCGCCCCTCCTGTTTGAAAGAGTTGCCGTCGAGTCAGAGGCCCGGACACAGGTTGTTCAACCATGAATCGATTTCCCGAAAGGTGCAAACGAAGAAAGAAGGAGTCGTACCGAGTGTACGATTTGAACACCTCATAAGCCAAGCAACCCCATTCCGTTTCGCCTCACATTATCAAAACGGACCTCATCCCGTATCATGCTGATCCACGAAACAGATCAGACACACGGAACATGCTGCTCATGTCACTCCTGCATCTCAAAAACGGAATCATCCACGACCCAGTCCACGGCGTGGATGGCGTTGTGGGCGACCTCTGGATCGAAAACGGACGTCTCGTTACAGATCCGAAAGACTCCCAGCGACGACCGACACGCGTTATCGACCTAACCGGAATGGTGGTCATGCCCGGCGGGGTTGATATGCATTGCCATATCGTTGGCCCCAAGGTCAACTCGGCTCGGAAGATGCAGCCCGAGATGAGCCGAAATGCACCGCCAATGCCTCGAACTCCCATCACGCGGTCCGGCAGCCAAGGGAATGTGCCGTCGAGTCATGCGACGGGCTATCTCTATGCCGGACTGGGCTACACCACTGCCTTCGACGCCGCAATTTCTCCGTTAGGTGCGCGGGCGTCGCATGAAGAACTCCAAGACACCCCGATTATTGATAAAGGGTTTTATCTCCTCATGGGGAATCATCATTATCTGATGCAACAAGCAGCATCAGGTGAATATGAACGACTCAAGGCATGTGTCGCTTGGTTGCTTCAATCGACCGGAGGCTATGCGTGCAAGATCGTCAACGCGGGGGGCGTCGAGGTTTGGAAGACGACTGGCGGAGATGCGAAGTCGATTGATTCGCCGGTCGCCGGATTCGACGTCTCTCCCCGCACAATCCTCCAGCAAATCACGCGGGCTGTCGACGATCTCAAGCTCCCACATGCGGCACATATCCACTGCAACAATCTCGGCATGCCAGGCAACTGGTCGACAACGCTGGATACGATGCGGGCTCTCTCCGGGAACCGGGGGCATCTCACACACATTCAGTTTCATAGCTATGGGGGAAATCCTGACGACCAGCCGACGATGCATAGTCGCGTCCCCGAGTTAGTGGACTATGTTTATGCCCATCCGGAGCTATCGGTCGATGTCGGTCAGGTGTTATTCGGTGACACAACCTCAATGACCGGCGACGGCCCACTCGGACATTTTCTGCATCAGATTTATGGCCGCAAATGGCTCTCAGTCGACGCTGAGATGGAAGGGGGATGCGGAATTGTCCCGGTCACCTATCGTGACAAGTCGTTCGTGCATGCTCTGCAATGGGCGATCGGCCTCGAATGGTATTTGCTGATGCCGGACCCTTGGCGAATCGCAATGAGCACTGATCACCCCAACGGCGGATCGTTCCTGGCTTACCCTCAGATCATCGCCATGCTGATGGATCGGGGGTTAAGGCACGACACGTTGCAGCGATTGCCGGCCGGAGTGTTGTCGAAATGCACTCTCGGGGAAATTACTCGCGAGTACACGTTGCAAGAGATCGCAATCATCACCCGTGCCGCCCCCGCCCGGATGCTGGGGCTGAAACAGAAGGGACATCTTGGTGTTGGTGCCGATGCTGACATTACCGTCTATCAGCCCAACGCCGACAAACAGCAGATGTTCGAGCTGCCTCGTTACGTGATCCATGCGGGGGAAGTGGTTGTTGACGATGCTCAGTTGCAGCCGCACCATGACGGACCGGTTCACTACACGGCCCCCAGCTTCGATTGCGATGTCCTCCCTCACATTCGTGACTGGTTCGAGGCCAACTACACGTTGCAGTTTCGGAACTACCCAATTGACGCAAGCCTGTTGGCCGAGAACGGCGTCTGCTCGACGCTCGAGTGATTTCTGCGATCAAACGCCCGCAGAGACTGGACAGTGACGGCTCAAAACTCGACACTTCCGCTGGTCCCTGCCGCTCGAAGGAAAGAAGGACATCCTTGTCCCTCGATAGGATTGGCGGCGTCATTTCGGCGACCGGACTTCATAACTTCCCAGTGCTTCTACCCCAGCGAATCCATGAGTCTCCATCCAGTTCTGATTGACGGTCAGTGGCGTACTTCGAGTTCGACGTCTGGTTTTCAGGCGATGAACCCACAGACCAGGCAATGGCTGCCCGATCAATTCCCGATCAGTGACTGGGATGAAATCGAGTCCGCGGTTTCCGCAGCGTACAAGGCATTCGACATCGTACGAAACTGGCCTGGAGCACGATTCGCAGAGTTTCTTGAAGCGTATGCTCTTGAGATCGAGCAACGCATCGACACGATTGTCGCCACGGCAAACAGCGAGACAGCATTGCCAGTTGAACCCCGTTTGAAAGGGGGCGAAATGGTTCGCACCCTGAATCAGATTCGACAGGGAGCCGCCGCCGCAAGAGACGGCTCGTGGAAGCAACCCGTCATCGACACCGCGACCGGCATTCGGTCGATGCTCGGCCCGATTGGTCCTGTGGTCGTGTTCGGCCCCAATAACTTTCCACTCGCGTTCAACAGCATCGCCGGGGGAGATTTCGTTGCTGCGATTGCTGCGGGGAATCCAGTGATTGCCAAAGGACACTCGTCTCACCCGCATACGACGATGCTGTTCGCCCAGGCAGCCCATGTGGCAGCAACTGCGACCAACCTTCCACCCGGCTTCATTCAACTGATCTATCGCACGAGTCATTCCGACGGAGCGAGACTCGTCTCGCATCCGCACGTCGGAGCCACGGGATACACTGGTTCTCGCAAGGCAGGGCTCGCATTGAAAGAGGCGTCCGATCGAGTCGGAAAGCCGATCTATGTCGAACTCTCCAGCATCAATCCGGTCTTCTTTCTGCCGGGTGCCCTAGAAGAACGGGCGAGTGCTTTGGTTGACGAATTCGTCGGTAGCTGCCTGATGGGTGTCGGACAATTCTGTACGAATCCCGGTCTCGTCGTGCTCCCCCGAGGAGAGGCGACTGAGTCCTTCATCTCAGCCGTAGGCGAGAAGTTTGCCGCCGCACCAGTCGGAACGCTGTTGGGTGATGGAGTTGCGACTGGCCTGAAACAGGCGATCACCAAACTGCAAGAGGCAGGGGCTGTGCTTGTTACGGGCGATTCAGCAGCCGACCCGAATCGCTGCTGTGCCCCCAACACCCTGCTCCGCACAACCGGGGCCGACTTCCTCAATCGGCCCGATGCGTTTCAGGAAGAAGCCTTCGGGAACTGCTCGATGATTGTTGTCGCGGATGATGTCCGGGAAATGCGTCTGATTGCCGAGAGCTTGGAAGGAAACCTGACAGGCTCGATCTACTCCGCCACTTCGGGAGCGGACGACGCCAGCTACGACCTCATCGCTCCAGCCCTTCGACAGCGGGTCGGTCGTCTCCTCAACGATAAGATGCCAACCGGCGTCGCCGTCTCTCCGGCCATGAATCATGGTGGCCCCTTCCCCGCCACAGGCCACCCCGGCTTCACTGCGGTCGGCATCCCAGCCTCACTCCGCCGGTTCGCCATGCTCCAGTGCTACGACAACGTCCGCGAACACCGCCTGCCAGCCGAACTCCAGAACACAAACCCGACTGGCACCCTCTGGCGAACCATCAGCGGCCAACCAACTCAGTCAGACGTCCCCGCCTGAGAATTTACCTCTAGTAGCGGGGCCCATTTTCGATCGTCTGCCCTGCTGTTTCTAGGGACAAGGATGTTTGTCGCACCAAGGGAGCACCTACTTTTCGAGCGTAAAGCTCCACGAGTTGGTGTCGTCTTCCTTTACGGTCTCCGTCAGGGTCGACATCCCGTTGTATTTTTCCGGGATGATATCGAGAGTGATTTCTTCGCCGTACTGCCCTTTCTCTCCGGTCGCTTTATTCGATGAAAAGCGTATCGTCTTCTCCCCTTTGGTCGCTTGGAACTCAAACTTTCCGTCCTTGATTGTCCCTTGAGCAGGTGAGCCGACACCATCGACTGGGTCAACGACAATCACACCATCAGCCAAGTCTTTGCCGTCAAACTGAACTGTTCCGGTGACCTTATAGGTCGTGGGGGCATCTGATCCTGCCCCTCCTCCGCATCCACTCAGTGCGATGGTCAGCATCAGACCACTACAAAATTGAGTCATTCGGGACATCATTCTCTCCTAAAGTGGACAATAAACTGGTCAATCAACAAATGTCGTGGTTGAGATGCTTGCGGAGTCCCGATACTCCCCTATTTGAATGCTGAGAGATATCGGTGAAAAGTGGCAGAAAAGCGAACAGCCCGGAGTCGGTTAAGCGAACTCCGGGCTGTCAAAAACGAACATCGATTTGCCCGTCGAACAAGCCCAAACTGGTTATGATGGCAGCTCGACGCCAAAAAACCTCGCAAGATTCAAGAGCCGGTCGACCACAATGTCGAAATCGCCATGCCCAATTGACGACCTTAGTTCGAATTGATCTGGCCATTCTCACCACCTCGCGTCGTTCCGGCACCTTGGAAAAGCGCTTGGTCGATGTTGGTACTGACAAAGATGACCTTGCCGTCTCCCATAGCAACATGTGCCCCGCCGGGATGCAGACTGCGTGAATGAATTTCCGCAGCACCCCCACTTGAGCAAGCTCGGCAGGGTGCCTGAACCGTCCCATTGCAATGTTGCATCACGTCACCGACGGGAGTTCCAGGCGGGCGGAGTGTCGTGAATGTCACATTGCTGTGGTACGAATTGTGATATCGACCGCGTAAGTCATGGGTAGAACCACAAACCACATTGCCGGGACCAGACGCCGAAATGCTGTCTGCGGCCAACACAATTTCTCCAGCGAACACGGTGTTCGAAGAACCATCGATCATGTCGGTCATTTTCCGAGAGGAGAGTGGGTAGAACATGCCGTTGGTCGCATTGTAAGTGTTATTGGCTCCCCCGACGGTGCTGCCGTGACAGACGAGGTAATTTCCATGGAAACCCTGTTGAGTTGTCTTGGGGTTCTCCGGGTCTGACGGACATTGAAACATCGACACAATCGAGGTTGCTTCTGGCCAGCCACCGGGAAACTGGTTAGCCAGAATTCGGGGCTGAATCTTGTCGTACAATGGCTTTTGTTCCACAAATGGAAGAATCATGTGGAACCATGACTGGCGGGTATTACTTGTGCCTGCAGGGGCGGCTCGGTTCCAACCGCAAACTGTTGCGAATGGAAACACCTTGTGTGTTCCTTCGTAATTGTGAAATGCAATGACCAAGTTGTGCTGATGGTCTTGGCATTGCGAGCGGCGGGCCGCTTCTCGGACAGACTGGACTGCGGGCAACAGTAACGCAACCAGAATGGCGATGATCGCGATCACGACCAACAACTCGATGAGCGTAAAACCTCGATTTCTTGAAAGGGTGCGCATGGTGACTCCTTGAAATGAGTGAAGGGAAAAATGAGTGATAGGCGTTCGATTGCGACTTGCGTCAGAATTGACGACATGAGAAAAAGTCTGTCGAATCAGGCTAGTTTGATGCACAGCGTGTGTCAATTGGTAGAGTCCGATGCATCAAAAAAAAGACAAAAAAACTCCAATCCGTCAGGCTGCGAAATGACAGAAAGAATTTATGGTTTTGGGGTCTGCTTGCGGTCCATTGGCTGACCTCTTACAACTGAGGACTGTTCTATCAAGTCATCTTGAGGATTCCTCGCAGGTCGAGGCATCCGTCGGGTCAGTGGTTCATTTCACTCTCAAATGATATTCCCCTCTTGTGACACCTCTGGAGAGACACGATGAAATGGCGGTCGATGGTGTTTGCACTGATGCTGTTGGCCTGCCAAATCGTTCAGGGGGCTGAGCGACCGAACTTTGTCATCTTTGTTGCCGATGACATGGCGTGGGAGGACTGTGGGGCGTATGGGCACCCTCATATTCGGACTCCGAACATCGACCGACTGGCGCGCGAGGGACTGCGGTTTGATGCGGCTTTCCTGACCTGCTCCTCTTGCAGTCCCAGTCGATGCTCGATGTTGACGGGTCGTTACCCGCACTCGACGGGAGCCGGGGAACTGCATCTTCCGCTCCCTAAGACGCAGCAACTCTTCTCGACCCCTTTACGCGAGGGGGGCTATTACACGGCGGCGGTCGGAAAGTGGCATCTCGGTTCCGCAGCGGAGTCGCAGATGGACCTTGTCAAAACGGGAGGGGGGCCGGGCGGAGAGGAAGATTGGGTCTCTGTCCTCAAGAACCGACCGCAAGACAAGCCGTTCTTTCTTTGGCTGGCGGCGACCGATCCTCACCGTGACTATCGCCCGGGAGCGATCGACCCGCCGCATCAGCGGAGTGATGTCGTCGTCCCCCCGATCTTTCCTGATACTCCCGCAGTTCGCGACGATCTTGCGTTGTACTATGATGAGATCGGGCGGTTTGACCACTTCATTGGTTTAGTGCGCGACGAGTTGGCGAGCCAAGGGGTACTGGACAACACGATGATTCTCGTGATCAGCGACAACGGGCGTCCCTTCCCGCGTTGCAAAAACACCGTCAATGAAGATGGTGTGCGGACTCCCTTCATTGTCCGTTTCCCCAAACTCGTCATGGCCCAAGGGAGCACGAGCAGTTTGGTCAGCAGCGTCGATATCGCGGCAACCGTGCTCGAACTCGCAGGGGTCTCGAACGACTTCCCGACTCAGGGGCGATCATTCGTCCCGATCTTGAAAGACCCTCAAGCTTCCATCCGATCTTTTGCCTTTTCCGAGCACAACTGGCACGATTATCGGGCCTTTGAACGCTCGGTCCGATCGACGAAGTATCGCTACATCCTGAACGAGTTGCCGAACCTTCCCGGAACTCCCCCGGCCGATGCGGTCCGTTCGCCCACCTACCGCGAGATGCAACGGCAACGAGATACCGGTACACTTCCCCTCTCTGCGGGGAATGTTTTCATTGTCCCGAGTCCTCGGGAGGGACTGTACGACATCGCTGCCGACCCGCATTGTTTGAACAACCTGGTCGACCGGTTGGAGTACCACAAGGTTCTCTATCAACATCAGCAAGAATTAGCGAATTGGCAGAAAGATACGAATGATACATTCCCCGGCGAAGACCATTTGACTCCCGATGGGTTCCATCGCGAAACCGGCAACAAGCTGCCCGGTATCAAAGGGGCCCACCCTTCACTAGGGAAGTAACAAACAGAGGTTGTTGGCGAATTCAATTAGACGTCGACCGGACAGGTCGACTGCATCCTATGGGACGACTTCTTATGCACAGCACACGCACCCGGCTGGGACTCATCTTCTTTACGATCTACACACTCATATACGCCTCCTTTGTCGTGCTCAGTGCCTTCTGGCCTGAGACCATGGAAGAGGCCCCCTGGGCCGGAGTCAACGTTGCGATCCTGTATGGGTTCGCCCTGATTATCACCGCATTTGCAATGTCGATGCTTTACGGCTACCTCTGCAATCGGACTCCAGACGACAGTTCAAAGACTTAGGCGACGCCCCAAAGATCGCCCTCATCATGTCTTTTCAATTGTGCCTCTATTGACGCTCATCTCTGTGGAATTGTGACACTATGATTTACGAACCTTCCCTGATTGCCGTTATGGTATTTTTCGCCTTTGTCGGCATTACCATGGGGCTGAGTTTTTATCTGGGGCGGAAGGCAAAATCTTCCGAAGGATACTTCGCGGCTCATGGGCAGATTCCCTGGTTCATTAACGGGGTGGCCTTTGCCGGCGACTATCTCTCGGCGGCTTCGTTTCTCGGCATCTGCGGGATGATTGCGTTTTATGGGTACGATGGGTTTCTCTACTCAATCGGCTTTCTCGCGGGATGGATCGTCGCCCTGTTTGTGGTCGCAGAGCCGATGAAGCGGCTGGGGAAATACACCTTTGCCGACGCCCTGAATTCCCAGTTTCAATCCCGCGGAATTACGCTGGTGATTGGGATTAGTACACTTGTCGTGAGCATCTTCTACCTCATTCCGCAGATGGTCGGAGCGGGGGCGTTGATTCAGCCGTTGTTAGGTTTTGAACACTGGCAAGGGGTGCTGATCGTCGGAGTCACGGTGATTATTATTGTGGTCACCGCCGGGATGGTCTCGACGACATGGGTGCAGTTTCTAAAGGGGTCGCTACTCGTCCTGTTTAGTGCGATCTTGACAGTGATGATTCTCGGCAAGGGCTTTACTGCTCAGCCTGAGTCCGCGGTAGCCGTTGATGCCCCCCTCACACTTGGTCCCTTCGCCCAGGATGCCGTGGCACCGACCGACGGAAATCTCGGACCGGCGATTAGTGATCTCCCTGAAATGCAGGGGGCACGCTGGGCCTTTGACTCGCCGGACCGTACTTCGATGCCCCCGTATATTGTCGGTCCTTCGGGAGTGTGGTCCGTACAGGGGGAGGGTGCGAATGTGTTTCTGCGGGAGTGTCAGACCGTCGAAAAGATCACTGTCGCCGGGAAGGGGGTCTCATCCAAAGACCCCGACCGCACCTATCAACCGGGTGATGTACTGACAAATGGATACCTGAAAGGGGAGGAGTACGGCGATCCGACGGCTTCGTACGAAAACGGACGACCGCGGCGTCAACTTTTCCCGATCGGCAAAATCTCAAAGCTCCCCGGCGACAAGACAGAGACCGGTCCACTCGGGCCCATGGAGTTCTTTAGCACTTTAAGAGAGAGCGAAGTGCTCCTCTGGAGAAAGTCCAAGTCTCCGGTCGAGGGCCTCAAAGGGGTTGATGTCTATGTCCCCAAGCGGACGGATGGTTCCCATGTGCTTCGCCCTGGCGAACACCCTAAGTTTGCGGGAATTCGTTCCAGCGACCCACTTAAGAAATTGAACTTCCTCTCTCTGATGCTCGCCCTGTTTTGTGGGACAGCTTCGTTGCCACATATCTTAATTCGGTACTACACCGTGAAGGATGAGTCAGCCGCTCGGAAGAGTACGATTGTTGGCATTGGGGCCATTGGGTTCTTTTATGTCCTCACGCTGTATCTCGGCCTGGGGGCGATGGTCAGCGGAGCACTGGACGTCACCGATACCAACATGGCAGCCCCATTGCTCGCCAAGAGCATGAACGAATGGCTCTTCGCGATTATCTCGGCCATCGCCTTCACGACGGTGCTGGGAACCGTCAGCGGGCTGATCCTGGCCTCCGCAGGGGCGGTCGTTCACGACCTGATGAAGAGCTATGCCGGTATGGAAATTTCGGATCATGACCAAGTGCGCTATGCCAAGCTCACGTCGGTCGTTGTGGGGGGGATCGCGATTGTATTGGGGATTCTGTTCAAGGATCTCAATGTGGCCGGTCTTGTCGGTTGGGCCTTCAGCATTGCGGCTTCGGCAAACCTTCCATCGCTTGTCATGCTGCTTTTCTGGTCTCGCACGACGAAACAAGGGATCATCGCGGCGGTGACTGTCGGAATGCTGACTTCACTCGGCTGGATTCTTCTCAGTGCCCCGACGTTGGATGGTGTCTTCGGTTTGAAGGGACATGCGGGATACGTCCCATTCAGCGAGCCAGGGTTGGTGACGATTCCGCTCGGCTTCGTGACGCTCGTTGTCGTGTCGCTGATGACGCAGAAGCAAGCGTCGGAAACAAGTTCAGCATCGTCCCAGTAAAGGTGTTGGGCCGAAAACTTTAACCAAGTCATCAATGAGCGGAAGTCACTCTGTTGCCGAGAGAGTCCGAGCGGCCCGGTGGGATCGGGGCGGGACCGGGGGGGGCTGGTGTCGGGGGAGATGAGTGACGACTTTCGTCGCTCAGTTATGATGCCCCTGCATGCACGCTTTGCAAGGAGCCTTCTCGTACTTGCCATAGTAGGCAGGAACGGTAAAGCTGGGGTCGCTGCGGAGTTCATGGGGGGCGTAGTCGAGCCGTTCACAAGCACGACGATACGGGACACCATAACCGCGAGGAGCGAAACGTCGCATGGACTTGCAGTTGTCGGAAGAGTCTTCGGCGAAAGCCGCAGGACGGGTCCAGATGCCGTAGTGCTTACTCGGAAGATCGTATCGCATGATCGGAGCGGGGCACGATGCCGGGGGGCAATTCAAGGAGTTGTGGTCAACGTTGCATACCCCGCCACTGTACTCGCCAGTGTGGTATTCGGCTGGGTCCCCGGCCAATTCGGGAACAGGGGCCAGCATCGGACCAGCGGGAGCCGGAGGCTGCGCGAAGAGCACTTGCGAGCTTAGTAGAACCGTAAAGAGCGATGTGAGGGCATAGAATCGGTGCATTGCAATCTTCCAGCAGGATCGATGTTGTTGGAAGAATCATCGACATCGGAAGCGAGAGTCGACGTCCAAATCGGGGGCTATCGTCGCCAGTTCAACCCTTTTCAACAGATAGACCGGAGCAACTGTCGCGTCCGGAAGAGCCGTCAAGCTGAGTATTCGCCGAATAATCGTTACAACCAGACCGAGAACTCGGATGTGGAACCTGTTCGCCCGCTTCGTCGGCTTGCAAAGACTCTTGGACTGCGGGCAGCGTCGGCTGCTGACTGGCCCTTTGATTCAGCGTTTCGAGCTGGAAAACGAGGGAGTTTCACTGACGGAATCCCGAAATAACGGGATTTCGACAGGTTGTTGCGAGGAAGTCGCCACAGTTTCCCCCGGCGACTGGCATCCGTCCCAACGCTGGGCCGCACTCCGAGTCTCCACCGGTTTCATCCCAGAAAGGTGCAGTCCGACCAAATTGTCCGACCATCTGGGAAGATGCCGCTTAAAGAGGTTGCCGAAGCTGGGAAGTGGTTGGGCTGGCGATTCAGAAAAACTGCGACCGTGAAACAGGTTTCTGTAGCGATTCTGCGAGTGTCGTCTGGTATAATCGCTCTGAGAGTCATTTTATTTTTTCGATTCGAGCAGGAGGATGCGATGTCTCAATTGATGGACTCCCCCCCACTCCCCGAGCATCGGCCCGACCAAACGATGGTCGAGTCGAGAGTTTCAAGTGGGGAGGGTTACGGGGACTTTTCCTACACTCCGACGCCGATGTCGGCTGTGGTGAGTGCGATTTTGGCAACACTCTCTTTGACGGTCTTTGTGGTTCCGCTTCCAGGCGCCTTTTTGGGTATTCTCGCGACGCTGCTCGGGGCGTTTTCGCTCTATCGGATCGTGCGTGCCCGTGGCGAACTGGGGGGGAAGAAATTCGCCCTCTTTGCAATCATTGTCGCCCCTCTTTGTGCAGCAGGGGGGCTATGGATCACTTCGCAGCGTTATCAGAATGAACTTCCTGAGGGGCATCGCCGGGTGAATTTTTCGCGAGACATTGCCCAGAAGAAGATTGGAACGATTGAGGACAAGAACGGCCGACGACTGGCGATTCACCCGGATGTCGGCGCGTTGATTGGTCAGGAAATATTTGTCAAAGGATTCATGTATCCGACCAAGCGGACCCATCATTTAACTGAGTTTCTGTTGTGCAAGGATAACGCACAATGTTGCTTCGGTGGGGAACCCCCTTTGACAGATATGATCGGTGTCAAGCTCGGCAAGGATCTCACGGCAAACTACGACGTCGCCCTGACGGCTGTTGCCGGAAAACTCTACTTGAACCCCAAGTACCGTGGTGAAGCAAACGAGCCTTTGTATATGCTCGACGCCACAAAAGTGGAGACAGCACAAACTGGTTTTTGAGCAATCGGCACTTGGTCGCGATGGAGTGATCGTTGTCGTTGGCTTCGATGTTGAGAGTTGGATGATTGGGAATCGTTTGTCAACGTTTGTCCCTTAAATGAAAGCGCAAGCATGATGCACCGCCAATTGGTTCTCATGGGAGTGTTGAGTCTCCTGATATCTGTGACCGGTTGTCAGCAACAGTCCCCTGAATCTCGTTCCTATTCGCCAGAAAAAGATGGGACGGATCTCAGCGACGTGGCGACCGGTTCGGGGACATCCGTCGCTGCCGGGGAAACCCAATCCGTTGACGCATCGCCAAACGGAACTTCACACTTCGCGGCCGGTTCCCAGGGAGAGTCTGATGGCAGCAACGGCCCGGATCGTCTGGGAGACGGTGTCGGCGTTCTGGCATCGGGGACAGGCAACGGTTCTGCGGTTCTTCCAGAGACCTCCCATAACTCAACGGGTCAGTCCGAAACGATTTCTTCGAGCGATTCAACGGGCGCGACCAATGGAGCGCCCTCTCGAAATCCATTGGAAAATCAAGAACCTGTCTCGAGTCCCGTGGCGGGACGTCCTCCTTTGGTTCCCATCCCCCAACCAATCGCGATGCTGACAACGGGCGAAACGGGAGGGGATAAGACCATCGACTCTTCCGAGTTCGCCTTTCCCAAACCGGGAAGTTTGCGAAAAGAAGAGCGTCGTGAGATCAAACTTTTGATTCCGGAACGGACGTTCGTTTTGACCGACCCGGACCAGTCACTGCGAGTCAGCTACGACGACTTGGACCTGTTGAAAGTCTTGAACATGGAACCAGTCCCAGAGAATGCCGTCGAGTATTTTCCATCCTGGTTGTCAGGCTTGGATGGCAAACAGGTCCGACTGCGAGGGTTTATGATTCCGACGACCCGGGAGAAAGGTCTCACCGCATTCCGACTGGCTCGCGACAACCAGATCTGTTGCTTCCAGCGGACTCCCATGGTCTACGACGTCTTTCCGGTTTTTTTGCGAGATGGTGAGACCACAAACTACATTCAGAATCGTCCGTTCGACGTCGTCGGCACCTTTCATATTCGCCCCGATGTGTATAAAGGTGAGGTCGAAAACCTCTACGTCATCGAAAACGCCATTGTTATTGATAAGTAAACCGAGGTCTCCCTGCTTATGTTCTACGTTGTTGATCAGCACAAATCCGTTGACCATGCCGTCGCCACCCGATCGACAAAGCCTTTGCCGCAAGGGGGGCGACCTTCGGTGTGGACCTGGGGGCTGCTCGTACTGTGCGTGTCGATCTTCGCTGGAGAACGCAAAGTACAAGCCTGTCCGTTCTGTGATGCCCCAGACCTCACGTTGACTCAGCAAGTCGAGTCGGCGAGCGTCGCCGTGTTGGTGCAGTGGGTGAAGGGATTGCCAGCCGACCGTGAACGTGGATTTGAAGGTTCGACCACCTACGAGATTGTCGAAATCCTGCACGATCGTAGTAAGACCCTCGAGCCAAAAGGGACTTTTGAGATTGCTCGGTTCCGCCCCGGCAAGGCTGGAGACCTCTTCCTGCTGATGGGGTCTGTTCGCACGATTATCGAATGGGGTAGCCCAATTGAGCTGACGGAAACCGGCTGGCAGTACGTTCGACAGGCCCCATCGACCGAAGTGGCCATGGCGACTCGTTTGGAGTATTTCGTCAAGTTTCTGGAATTCGGAGACCCAGTTGTCGCGAATGATGCCTACAGCGAATTCGCCAAAGCCCCCTATGAAGACGTCAAGCTTATCCGCAAGAAGATTTCGCCCGAGAAGGTTCGCAAGTGGATCGAAGACCCAGCCACACCGTTCAATCGACTGGGACTCTACGGGTTGATGCTCGGACTCTCGGGGACCAAGGACGACGCCAAATTTCTCGAAGAACGCATTTTCGCCAAAGTCGATCCGAAACAGTTTCGATTCGGGATTGAAGGGTTGATGACGGGGTACATCATGCTGAGTGGCCCGTCGGCTATCGACAGGTTGGACAAAGAAAAACTGAAGGACAAGAACCAGCCATTTAGCGAGATTATCGCCACCATGAGCTGTCTACGGTTCCTCTGGAGTTACGAAACGGAATTGGTCGGGAAAGTTCGACTGCGGCAATCGATGCGACTGTTCATCGACAACCCTGACGCGATCGATCTGGCGATCCCCGATCTTGCCCGTTGGGAAGACTGGGAGCCACTCGATCGACTAGGGGAACTGTACAATCGTGGCGAGTACAAGGTCCCTTCGATTCGACGGGCGATCATCAAGTATATGCTCGCCGCTGTCAGTATGGGAAAGGAAGCTGCCGGGGAATCGGAAAAGCTGCCGGACTATGCCGTCCGAGCACAGAAGGTGATTGATCGAATCGCAAAGGAAGATGCCGAGTTCTTCGAGCGGACCAAGCGGTCCTATATTCAATGAGCCTGCGGGAGCAAGTACAGCCGACTGATCTCGGACCGCGAAGACTGCTGACCGAACTGGCCATCGGAACTGGCTGGGTCGTGCTGTTTGTCACACTGTTTTACAGCGTCGGAGTCGAGACCGGAACGGGGTCGGTCCCACGGCACCTGTTTCTTTTCCAGCTTCCTGAGTTGCTGGCGAGTGCTCTTTCGTCCGGGCCCGACTCCCGCTGGGCAAACCTGTTGCAACGGCTCGACATCGTCGGCATCGCCGCGGTTGTCCTTTGGGGAGCAGCCGGTTGGGGGGGACTGTTGTTACGTCTAATCAACGTCCGGCTTTCTCTGTCGACGCCGGAAAGACTTGCGGTCCTCATGGGTGTTGGTCTGTCGATCTGGTCATTGTTGACCCTTTTACACGGGGTCATTGGGCTGTTGTTGCGTCCACTGTTTCTGTTGTTTCTGATACCCGCCGCAATCGACTTGTTTCGACGGTTTTCACGTGTCAAACAGACTCGTGCTGCAACGAAGCCGCCGGTCACCCCCAAGGGTTCCCAAGGGACGAAGTCGCCGGGAGTCATGTGGATTCTGGTCCCACTAGCGGGGCCATTTGTGTTGGCGATGTTTCTCGGTGCGATGCTTCCTTCGGTCGATTTTGACGTGAAGGAGTATCACCTCGGGGGGCCGAAAGAGTATTTCCTGCAAGGTCGAGTCGGGTTTCTTGAACACAACATCTACACGAGTTTTCCGTTTCTCACCGAAATGCTTTCGCTGTCGACCATGGTGCTGCGAGGCGATTGGTTTCGGGGGGCGTTGGCGGGGAAACTGGTACTGATGACATTCGCACCGATCACGGCTATCGGACTGTTCGGCCTCGCTCGACGACTGTGGTCGACAACAGCAGCCGTCATTGGAGTGGTCGTGTTCTTGACAACACCGTGGGTCTATCGCATCTCGACCATTGCGTACACCGAAGGGGGGATGTCGGCCTACTTAATGTTGACGGTCATCTCCTTCTTGTGGTGGTTGGACTGCATCCGATCTTCTCCGCAAGGAGGGGAGACCGAGGACTCATCATCGGGGTTGCTGCTACTCACGGGAGTTCTCGCGGGGAGTGCGGCGGCCTGTAAGTATCCGGGGGTGTTGTCGGTCGTTATTCCATTCGGATTGGCCGTGTTGTGGGTGAAGCGAAATTCTGGTCTACGTTCGCTCGTGCAGGTGGGGATCATCTATTCTGTCGGGGTGTTGGTCGCGTTTGGGCCTTGGTTGCTGAAGAACCTTTTCGAGACGGGCAACCCCGTCTATCCGCTGGTGTGGTCGGTTTTTGGAGGACGGGGGTTGGACGCTGCGGCACACGCGAAATGGCAAGCGGGGCATCCTCTGCCGACGCATCTCTGGACGCAACCGGTCGCCTTAATCGTCGACCTGAGTCATCAGACATGGAGCGTTCTGGCCGGGAGTTTGTGGCAGTCTCCGTTGCCCTTCGCGCTGGCACCGATGTCGTTTCTATTGCTCCGGCGCAGACGAGCTGTCATGGGGCTCTTGCTGTTGTTCGTCTGGCTGTTGTTGACGTGGTGCTGGTTGACCCATCGGATCGACCGATTTTGGGTGCCAATGCTGCCGATCGTCTGCCTGCTGGCGGGGGCCGGAGGAGGCTGGTTGGCCTCATCCTTCGCGGCGCTTCGGATCGATTTCGGGATGAGCCGCGACGGCAAACCGACGTGGCCGCGACTAGTGAGCCTGTGGCTGATGATCGCCCTGGCACTCCCACTGTTCGTGTCGATCTGGTTTAATCTGTTCGTCGTCACCAGCGGGCTGAGTGGATACAACCAGTACCTCTTGGACGAAGCGATCGCCCGCAGAGAGTGTGCCGAGCCGAGTATTCGACTGCTCGATTCGATGCAACTGACCGATGCGGACAAGGTGCTGTTTGTGGGGGATGCGGCGTTGTTCGAGGCGACGTTTCCTTATGCGTATCATTCTGTCTTCAATCAGTCGATCTTTCAGGATCTGTTTGCCGATGACGCTGCGCTCCCGACAGATTCGACACCGTCTCCAGGGACTGGACTGATCGTCTTAAACGACACGACCGCGGCGGAGCTTCCCTTAAGGTCGGACGTCGAGATTCAGCGTCGGCTGCGCGAGTCGGGTATCACGGTGATTTGTGCGAACTGGAATGAGATTCTGCGATATCGTCACCCCGGCTCGTATGGATACAGCGGATTCGTGACGCCAGGACGATTTCAGGAACTGGTCAATCGAGGCCATCTGTCGCCGATTCCGATGCCCCAAGCATACGTCAGCCGTCCTTGGGACTCATTGCAGGACTCGGAGCAGAAGGAGATTCTCGACTGGGGGCCCGAGCTACGCGACCACACCCTGGGTCGAGACGTCTTTATCACCCGCCAGTTCTACCGGGTCGTCTTACAATGATCATCGTCTTCCTTAATAAGTGAATTGACACGAAGTGGCGCACTGTTCGGGTGCCGCCGCTCTCCTTCCTCGCCTGGCTCTGGAGTATCCGCATCCGACTCTCCAGTCGATGGCCACTGAAAGGCCGATTGACCGGCACTCGCAACTCGCATCCACGGTCAACGTCGACGCTGACCGCGTGAAGGACATGTCAGAGGGTCTCATTGTCCCGAAGTCGTCGCTCAAGGAATCCATCCGCGTCGATCTCGCTATCTCCTAATTAGGACCGAACAACCAGGCGATTCGAGATGCATACTGGCTGTGCATTCAGTACGCTGATGTCAGCAAAGACTTGTAAGTTCAGGTATTCGATCGAAACGACTGAAGAGTTCTCGCGTCGTCGAGACCGAATGCATTTCGTGCCGAAGTGACTGCGAGACTGAAGCACCACCTTCCAATCACACACCTGCCACAGCAGGGAGACTGACCCTGATGACTGATTTGAGTTCTACCACTGGGCGCCGGAAGTTCCTGCAGCAATCTGTTGGTGCGGCCGCTGCTGGAGTGATGATCGCATCAACCTCACATGTGACAGCTCAGACTCTTCCGGATGCTGCCGAGCCGGAAGTAACCAACGAAGTCGATGTACTTGTGGTGGGGGGCGGAACAGCGGGTCATGTCGCAGCGATACAGGCTGGTCGGGCTGGGGCGAAGACGCTCATTGTGGAACGGAACAGTCAACTCGGCGGCACAACGACAACTGGTGGTGTGGCGTTTCCCGGATTGTTCGACGCCTGGGGAAAGCAAGTGATCGCCGGGATCGGCTGGGAGTTGGTAAGGGAGAGCGTCGAACTCGACGGTGGACAGCTTCCGAACTTCGCCAAGGTTCCGCAGCATCACTGGCAGAATCAGGTTTATACCAACCAGTTTCTTTACGCGATCCTCGCGGAAGAGAAGTGTGCCCAGGCAGGAGTCGAGATCGCATTCTACGAGTTCCCACAGACTGTCACGAGGACCGACGACGGCTGGCAGGTCGACTGTGTCGGATTCGGAACCAGGCGAAGGGTGCGGTGCAAGCAAATCATCGACTGCACTGGAGGGGCCGAAGTCGTGGGACTGTTGGGTTTGCCGCGATTACGCGAAGAGGAACGGCAGCCGGGATCGTATCTGTTCATGCTCGGGAAGGAACACGAGCCGGGAAGAAATCAGATTCATCGTCTCTACGTTCACGGAGCCGATTCCACGAACTCACGAACGGCCACGGAAGCGAATTTGGTGGGCCGAAAGTCAATTCTCGACCGCGTTCGCAAGGAGAAGAAACGGCTGATGCACCTGCAGCCGGAAACCGGATTTCGCGAAAGTTTCCGTATTCAGGGTGAGACTCTGATTACGGTAAACGACTACACGTCCGGTCGCCTGTTCGAAGACGCCATCAGTTATGCGTTCTACCCCGTCGACCTCCATACTAAGACCGGAGTGAAACCAAATCCGCTGAAGCCGGGCAAAGTCCCTACCATTCCGCTGAGGGCACTGATTCCGAAGGGCAGCCGCAATATCATCGTGGCTGGCCGATGCGTCAGCAGTGACCGACTGGCGAATTCCGGGCTGCGAGTTCAGGCGTCATGCATGGGCATGGGACAGGCCGCTGGAGTTGCAGCGACACTGGCGGCGAAAACCGGATCGACGCCGCTTGAAGTTCCGCTGATGGAAATTCACGCGTTGCTTCGCGAGCATGGGCAGATCATTCCGGGTAAGGCGTAGACCATTCGGTTACCAACGTGTTCTGCTGAAGTGCTGATGAAGAAATTTCAACGCAGTTTCGTTTCACTCTTGAGTGCATTGAGCTTTGCCGTCCTTTCGGTCACGGGAATCCTCGCCTTTGCACGTCCGTTCTCGATCGGAGTTGTTGGCCTGCATTCGCTGATGGGATTCGTTTTCATTGGGCTGATCGCTTTGCATGTGGCAAACAACCTCAACCACCTTTCGCGATATGTGCGCAGCAAAGTCGTATGGCTGACGCTGGCAATCGTCATCGGCCTGACATCACTCTTTCTCTGGCAACCAGGTCCGATTCGCAGTGTTCTTGCATTGAGTCAGAACCTGGGGCCGACCATCAATCAGTTTGAAATGAACGATGATGGCCTCGTTTACCACTACAGCCCAGCGGAGCACTACAAGTTGGCCCTGACCGTTCGGGCCGGAAAGTCCTACGATGTCAACAGGCCGCCACACGTAGCCATCTGGCTCGAAAACGCATCCTTCTACCACATCAAAACCCTGCACGAACCGAGCGACTCGATAGCCGGTCGAATCGCCCTTCCTTTCTGGGATTTCAAGGTTCGTGGCTGGGAGGAGGCGAAACGAAAAGCAACGGAATCAGGACAGAAACTGCAACAACCACCGGCAGCGGACGGCGTATCTGGCGCGACGCGGAACAGCTCGTTTGATCCGGCCGACTACATCTTGCCCGCCGATCCAGACAACCCCATGCCCTACCGACTGCTCATCGAGATCGACCAACCTGGTGACGAACAACCGTCTCTGGTGTATTCCGTCGAAGTCGACAACGCCGATCCTCGAACATTTCAACTACTGGATCTGGTTGGATACCCCAAGCGCGAAGGCGATGACGAAGATGGCAAGGAAGTGTGGGCGCTCTATTTCGCGGACGAGCACGTCGATTCCGCGATTGGGCTGATCGACAGCGTTCTACTCACAATTGATCGAAACTGAAACAGTCTGTTTTTGCGAATCTGCTCTTCAGAGCCGACTGTTCAGCTTTCGTCTTCCGTACCAGCATCTCAGCTAAACCACATACGAAATCGATGAACCGGCGAGACTTCGGGTCCATTCCTTCCTGCGACGGTTTTTCTTACACTTCGCGGCAAGTCAGCACCTCGGATCGTTCGGTAATCAGCCCGCTTCGTCGTGTTGTCGCAAATCGGAAACTCCCTTTTCACTCTGAAAATCGTTCTGTCGAACTGACACGATTCTACTGACACATTGAGGTTCATTCATGGCCGCTGCGACCGCAATCCTTTCGGATAAACTGCACGAGTACCCCCAACAGAATGTCATCGACGGAAGTGGCGGAGACTCGGCTGCGATACTTGATGACTGTCTGAACAGTCACGACGGCGTCTTGCAACTGCTGCACCGTTACGCCGGCCGGACGTTTTGCACGCCCGGTAAACGCCTTCGTCTCGATGCGGAATCGTACTACCCCGACTACATGAACGGCACGGGGCTCGATGAGATCTGGATGTGTTGCACCGTGCCGATCGTGACCGGTGTCATCGATACGCGCACGAATAAGGCGCCGTTCCGCGAAGGAGAAGCGCACGTCCTCACTCCGAACGGCCAGGTCATCTCGTTGCAGGACTTGATCTCCGCCAATCCGGAAACTGTCATGGGCGAGAAGATCACGGCCTTTTCGAAAGCGCTCTATGGAGACCCGACATGGCCGATCGTGTCGAAGAAATTCGACAATTTGAATCCGATTCCTCATCACCTTCACTGGTCGAAGTGGGAAGTCTATGACATCAATTCGTTTGACAACCCTGGAGTCAGCCCATCGCATTATCACACCACAGCAATGGGACTGTACCCGTTCGTAACCAAGGATCAGTTTCTTGCTTGCATGAAGCGTTTTGGGAAGGGCGAATACAACGGGGTTCGACACTTGTCGCCGCATACGATGATGCATATTGATAATGGCTTCGTGATGCCAAACGGCGTGCTGCACTCGCCGACAAACCTCTGCACGCATGAACTGCACGTCACGATGGATGAGCACTTCCTAGCCGAGGATTTGACGCTTGATGGACGTATCGGAGCAGCCGCCGCATTTTATGCCTGTCGGGAACAGGACTATCCCAAGGACAAGCACGAAGACTGGGAGTACCTGTTGAGAAATTCGACTTCGCAGCGAATAAGGACCTGGACTTCGTCCGGAAGAATTCACGCCCGGCAATCACCGCCGAAGAATTCCAAGGCGATGGTGTCGACGCCCAGTGGATCGTTTACGGCGATTTTCTCGGCGACCAGAAGTGCTCGATTCTCCGACTCACCGTCCAGCCAGGCGGAAAAACGAATTTCCGCCCCGAGTGTCCCGCGCTGTTCCACACGAATGGCGGAAGTGGTCGTGTGGGAAAACTCGCAGTGCGGTATCACCAGGATATGAAGCTCGGCGAAATCTATCCCGAAATCGGATTCATTACTCAGGCCGCACTTGCCAGCGGCGGTGTGGAAATCGAGAACACGGGCACTCAACCGCTCGTGTTGACCTTCGACTTTCCGCAGAACGCGCATTCCAAAACCCCTGGAGTTGCGTGACTGAGAAATGACTTGCAGCACGGTATCTCACACATGCGTTGTGGTGCCAGCGCGCGGTGACTCATGGGATCGAAAGGGACATTAAACCAGTTTTGTCTCACTCGTGGGCTCAGAAAACTTCACGCGAACGCCAAGCTTGTTGGGAGCTTGGCGTTCGCATCTCAAGCTGTTCGGACTTGAAGTGAGGATCATCCGATCCAAACACTTTGACTTCCGGCTGCGAATCCAGCGGTCGTTGGAAGCATCCAAATTCGAACTCTGTATGGCGAATTGTACGATGGCCACCACAACCTACTGGTGGATGAAAGTCGGTCGGGTGCGTTGATCACTCGAATCGATCGACTTCGCAGCCAACTGTTAGTGCAATCGGAGTCTGTAGTCGGCAGCGACGATCGTGGTCTGGAGATGCAGGGCCTTCCGACGGAGCGAGCGGGCTATCATAACCAGCAGGCGACGCAATATATCGACAAGAAGAAGTTGCTTCTTTCATAACGTCCGAAGCGAGGCGGAAAACCTTGCATTCTGGAACGCGACAATCTACTCCGAGAGAGACGGGCTCAATTCAGTCCCCAACGGGCGATCTCGAATTCCGTGACATGTTTTCACGAATGGTTGATGAAACGGAGTGACGAAAGGCCTACCGAAGGTGAGTCAGAAGGATCAGCCCAGGCCGATACGTCTCCGAGTTCAAAGCCATTGAGGAAAATCTGTGCACCATCCGGTTGATTATTGATGTCGGGGTCATCGGCAAAGATCTGATCATTCTTTCCGCCTCCACCATTGAACTTCGTTTTTCCTCCGAAGCTTGTCCCGGCATTGACCGAGAGGATGTCATCTCCTCCTCCAAAATTGATATTCGAGTTGTTCAAGAAAATGTTGTAGGTCGAGGAGTTGAAGCTGACGAAGTCGTTGCCACCCCCCAGTTTGGCAACGATGCCTGCGCTCGTCTCCATCATGTCGGAGGAGGGATCGAGATGAAGTTCGTCGTCCCCCTTGCCCGTGTTGACGCAGACGTTGATTCCCAGCGATCCCAGCAGCTGGGTGGCGGGGGCGCTCCGCGTAACGGAAGCCCCCGGACGTGGGGCTCACGAATCACATGTCATTCCGACGGTCCACTCGGGAGGCAATCGGTCGACCACAATCGGGCCGGTCCCGGTCGCGTACCAGTTGGCGGATGACCATTTCCAATCGGTCGCCCGTTCCACCAGTCCTTTCCGGACCGGGTTCAGGTGAATGTCTTGAATCATCTTCTCCAGCGTCTGTGGCTCGGTGACGTTGCGATCGTACCCGCCTCCACGTTGCCAGAAATGGGATTCTGCTTTCGTTCCACGTTGAGCTTGCAGCTTCGGCAACCACTCAGGTGCGTGCTCTCGCAGGTAGGCTAACGCTTTGCGAGACACGGGCCATTTCGTTTCCTTAAGCACACTGGCCATGTTGTCTTCGGCACACCCAAAATGGATCAGCAGGTGGACGTGATTGGGCATGAAGACATGCCGCCCAAATGGCCATTTCCTGATCCTGCCGAACTTTGTTGATGGCGTCTGCCAGCCAGTTGCAGACGCGTTCTCGCTCGAGAAACCAGAAACCACGATCACACTAAACGTCAACTCGTGAGCGTGCCCGAATTCGTTGTACGACTGACGATGCTGTTGACGACGAGGATTCATCCCCGGATGATACCCACCTCCGGGGGCTCGCCACGCGAGCCGCTCTCGCCACCCAGCCGTACAACGAACTGGCCGCACGCCCACGGGCTGACGAATGGAACGCTCATCTGTACATTTGCCAACGGAAAGGGCTGCTGCTCGTGGACTCGTTTCCTCCCGTATGGACCATCAGCATCACTCCCACTTCGCAAGCCCCCGCCCGGGGGCAGCTGCTCACGCGGGGCGCCCTCGCCACACACAGTCGCGTCGTTCACAAGAGGAATCAACGCCAACTTCCTGTTGCGACGAAAAGTCCGATTCCCGACAACCCGCTGCTCCCATGCACAATGAAGCCAGCAGCCGTTTCCACCATTCGGACATAAACACTATGAAGATGCGATCGCAATCAACCCTTCGCCACTTAAAACATCTCTGTCTTCTTTGGTTCTCAATAATCGCATCAGGGATTCAATGTGGATGTGAGGGAGAGAATGAGCGCCAGCTGCCACAGCCGAATGTAGTCACCGCCCCCGAGGCTGACAGTCAATCGAGCCAATTGGAGGCTGCCCAATCACCGTAACCGACTTCGCACCTACGAGATTTCAAAACTGGGACCAATGGGATAAAGACTTTACGGGCAAAACGATTCGACTTTGTGGGAACAATTTCCAAACTGATTCTTCAATCTTGGTGTCACAAACACGGCGACCCCGAAAGTCGTTCACGCTGTTGAAGTGTCGGGGAGTCCTTCACTTGGACTGGTAATTGGGCTGGAGCCACTCCCTCAACAAGTCGAATGCCATTTTGCAGACAATAGTGATCTACAGACGTTGGAACGTGGGGCAGTGAAGTTACGATTCAGGGACGTTCTGCCCGCCGCACAGCGACATCGACACATCTTCGGCGATATTCTCGTCAATTGCGAACTTATTGACGCCGAAAATGCCGCAAGAAGATCGGACCACTCCTATGCGGCCGAACGTCCTGCTCCGTCGAGCAATACCGTTCGAGCGAACAGCACTTGCAAATCGGCAGCGGCATCATCGTTGCAGAACGATTCTGGATTGACGACGATGATTTTAGTGACGACGAAACCCTCCAGGCAGATTTTATCGATGCGGCACGCAACATACCATTTATTACGTCCTTTCAGATTTATTCTGGCACAAGTGCTCCGACACGTCAGTTGGCAACACTTCCAAGTGTGAGAGAACTCTCCTTTGCTGAAGGCGTCCAGATCACGCCCAGCGACGCTGAGTCGCTACAACAGTGCGCTAGTCTGAAGTACTGTCTCAGTGGCGAAGACGTCTTGACGGACCAACTTTGCTGAGGCTGTCGGAAAATGCACAACGCTAATCGCTCTTTCTGTCTTCTCATCGAGCCGCCACTTACAGATCAAGGACTCGTAGCTGCTAGCGAACCTGAAGGGGCTTCAGGTTCTAAAACTGCCTGAGACGAGAATCTCCGACGAAGGTGCAGGTCGCTGGAGAGATTTCGCTGATTTGAGACAACTGGATCTTGATCATCGCAGATTCAGCAACGGATTGGCGATGCTCGAGAACTACCACACCTTGTCGACCTGGAAATCACTAAGTGTGACAGTGCCGCTCTTCAGGGCTTGGCCGCACTCAAGCATTTGCGACGACTAAAGATCGGCCCAGATGTTCAGATCACTGACCCTCTTTCCTAAGCTCTATGACAAGCCTGGAAATACTCGACTTGCATAAAAATGAATCCAACATTGACCAATTGCTGGGAGAATTGGGTCCACTGTCGAGATTGAATCTACTTGACGTGAGTATTACATCTGCAAGTGACACAGGCCTGGAGGCGTTCTTAAGTTCACGCCTCACACTTACAATTACAAAGTATTAACTTGGGAACAACCCGTGTCACGGACAAGGGCATGACTACGTTTTGCCAACAGATCGGCCGAACCTCAAATCAATCGTACTCCAAGGGACGTCAATCACGGGAACAGGAGTCAAGAGTATTACCAATATACCCACGCTGTTCTATTTGGATATTCGATTGACTGAAGTCACCCGCGACGAATCCATGACGTTATTGGATTCGCACCCTAACAAATACTTTCGCTGCGAAAAATAGAAGGCAGCCGAGATAGGGGTAAGGAAGTTCTTGTAGGGCAGGCTCCTGCCTGCCTTCCTTGTTGGGCATGATGTTCGCATGCCCGAAGATGATGTCAACAGGGCGACGCATTCGCCCAGCAACCGCCGCCGAATGCCCATGACTCACCGCCAATCCGGGAAGGCAGGCAGGAGCCTGCCCTACGATTACTACGATTACTCGCCGAGCCACCATCGCGAATGCCCGTGAACATCGTGTGTGTGATTGGGAGTCCCACGGTAACAGAAACCTCACGGTAGAGCTTCTTGTCGCTCCGCGACCCGGCCCAAAATGGCCGGGCCACCCAGCCACCCAGCGATAGACAAACATCTTCAAAGCAGTTGGCAGGAGCCTGGCCTACGATTACTATCTGTAGTTCCAGTTCTTGCTGTCAAAAATTTTCTCATACTTTTGAAACGCAATGTTGCGGCGAAGCTCAGGATAAATCTCTTTTATCTTTCGAAGTGCCGAACGAAAGAACATGAGCAGCGAATTACGAAAATCGTCATACGCGGCGGTAAACACTATTCTCTTTTCGATTACGTCATACATTGTCACTTGAGTTCGGTCGTGATTCATCGTGTACTGGAAGGAGTTGTTGAAGTAGTCGCCAGAGACGGAAAATGTTTTGTCATGGCCACACTCTAGTGTAAAAAGAACACATGCTAGTTGTTCCAAGTAATAAATAACAGAGTCATTAATGGTGGCGAGCACTTGCTGCGTGCTCTGGCACTTAATTTGAATACTCCCTTCGGCAATCCAGTTCAGTTCACTCTCACTCACCCGCAATAGGTCTTGTTGCAGCCTATCGAGTTCAATTTGTTTCGGAGTAACCCGAAAGGAAAATGTCGGACTCTCCATGGGACTTTCCATATTAAATTGGATATGCGGAGGTAACATCGCCAGCGAGGTTGACCCACACCTGCAACGTCTTTGATGCTCGTCCAGCAGCATCACTTCCGATTACATCCTTGAACACATAGATAATTGAATGCATGTCTTTGCTGGGGTCCGATGAGTTCTTGTAGTTCTTGTAGGGCAGGCTCCTGCCTGCCTTCCTTGTTGGGCATGATGTTCGCATGCCCAAAGATGATGTCAACAGGGCGACGCATTCGCCCAGCAACCGCCGCCGAATGCCCATGACTCACCGCCAATCCGGGAAGGCAGGCAGGAGCCTGCCCTACGATTACTGGAGAGCCGGATGCGGAGAACCCGCCCGTCCAGCTCGGAGGGAGGAGAGACTGAACTCAATCAGTTCTTATTTTCCCAATCGCTTGCTTGTCGCTTCCGGAACCGGCCAAAAACCCGCAGGGCGCCCCAGAGGCCACGAAAGTCCCCACGAACAGCCTGGCAGCCTGTTGAACAACGTGGGTCAGTCTTTCCAGCCTCGCATCCGGGCAAAAAAGCGTACGAGATTCTCTTGTCAGATTAGAAATCTGACCCACGGTCGTTTTTCAACGGGCTGCTGGGAAATCGCGACATCAACCATTTTCAGAAATGTTTAGCGGTCTCAGGATATCAGAGTGGCGTTTTATTAGTACGTCCAGCTCGCACTTTGGGTGATGTTAGGGGCGTTCGCAGTTCGTCTGTTGGTGCTAGGCACCCCCATGAGTCTGCCGATTTGTCGTCGGGTTTCATGGAGGAGTGGGATTGGCGAAGTTTGCATTGGATGAAGTGCATTCCCCACATGGCAACTCCCCGAATCGGAGGCGTCAGCCGACGCGAAACTCCTTCTCCCCCGCTGACGACGCTCCGACTTCGATCAGCGTTCCCACGGGGGGAGAGGGAGAGGCTGACAACAAAGATCACCCGTTGGCGAGGATCACAATCCGGGGAATGCACCCCGAGGTCAGCTGTGCGCCCAGCGTCTGTCCACGCCAGGGGATTAAGCGTTTGAGGCAGCCACAGATCTCATGCTTCGCCCGCTGAATGCCCCGCACAGACCGCCCTGATTGAATCGCATGTGTCGCATGATCCGGTCGCTGGATTGACGCGGAATGCCCCAGCAGTTCGGCAAATCAGCGGTTGTTCTTGTGTTAACCGAGATGCGACACAGAGTCTAACCCCGATCCTCTTTCCCCATCAACAATTGGGAAAAGTCTCGATCCGTGAACCGGTACAGGGAGAGTTGTTTCCGGGGAGCTTTGGTGCCGCATTCACATTACGCGATCAATTCCTCGATCACCTTGCCGCCGAATTGGCTCAATTGCTTGTATCGGCCGGCGTGGTAGTAGGTGAGTTTGTTGTCGTCGAGGCCGAGCAGATGGAGCAGGGTGACGTGTAAGTCGCGGATGGGATGGACACACTCGACGGCGCTGTTGCCGAGTTCATCGGTCGCACCGACGATGGCTCCCTTTTTGACGCCGCCGCCGGCGAGCATCATGCCCATGCCCTGAATGTTGTGGCCGCGGCCGAGTGAGTAGACGCCACCGCGTTTGTTATTGTCAGGCGTGCGACCGAATTCGCCGGTCCAGATGACGAGCGTCTCGCCCAGCATGCCGCGTTGCTTCAAGTCTTTGATGAGGGCAGCGTAAGGCTTGTCGACACTCTTGATGCGGGCAGTGTGGCCCCGTTCGAGATAATCGTGACTGTCCCAACCGCCACTGAAGATCTGCACGAAGCGGACGCCCTTCTCGACCATCTTGCGGGCGAGCAGGCATTGCCGACCAAACGTCGCCGTCTCTTTGTCGTTCAGCCCATACATCTCCTGCGTGGCCGCAGACTCGGTTCGCAGATCAACGAGGTTCGGCACTTCGGTCTGCATGCGGAAGGCGAGTTCGTAGCTCTCCATGCGAGCGGCGAGGTCATGTTGCTCGGGATGCTGTCGCGCGTGCTCGGCGTTGAGGAAGGCCAGTTCGTTGAGGAATTGTCGCTGCTGCTCGCGGCTCTTGTGAGCGGGCGAAGCGAGGTCGAGAATCGGCGAACCTTCAGGGCGAAGCCGCGTTCCTTGGTAGTAGGCCGGCAGAAAACCGTTGCTCCAGTTGCCGGCACCTGCCTGCGGATCGGCGAGTTCGGTCATTACGACGTATCCGGGCAGATTCTGGTTGACCGTGCCGAGACCATACGTCGCCCAAGCGCCAAGCCCTGGATCGGTGCCGAGCCGACTGCCGGTGTTGAAATGTAGAAGTGCTTCCGGATGGTTGAGTGACTCGGCCTGACAACCGCGATAGTTACACAACTCGTCGGCAACCTCCGGGAGATGCACCCACTGATCGCACATGTCGAGGCCGGACTGCCCCACCTTGTTGAACTTGAACGGGCTGCCGACAAAGAACTTAAAGCCGCTCTCGAGCGTGCCTGTAAGCTTCGATTCTGTCTTATGCAACTCGGTGAGTTTGGGCTTCGGATCGAATGTGTCCATATGCCCCGGAGCACCCTCCATGAACAACATGATCACGTTCTTCGCCCGCGCCGGGAGCATGGGCTGCTTCGGTGCAAGCGGACTGTTTGATGCCGTCGGCTCTTTTGCCAGTAGCTCGCTGAGCGCGAGTGAACCGAGCGAGGCTCCGAGGCCATAGAGGAATCCACGGCGAGTGGCAGTACTCGAAAGTGGACGCGAGCAGAGTGGTGTTTGCATGACAGCTGGTCCTTTCAGCGATCCCAGTGGGCGTCGATGACGCTTTGAATGTGCGGACGGTCCTGGTCGGTTTCGCCAAGTTCTTCGCGAGTTTTCTGGAGTTGGGCTTTCAGGTCGCGGATGACGTCGGCGTAGCGAGGGTTGGCATATTCGTTCTGGTTTTCGTGCGGGTCGGTGCGTAGGTCGTAGAACTCCCACGCCGGTGGGGTCGGTTCGATTTTGAAGGATGTGGCCTTGAGCCATGGCATCGTCAGCTTGCCGTAGTCGGCTTCGTCGGTCGCGCGTCCGTAGTAGAAGATCAGCTTGTAATCGGTTGTACGAATTCCGAAGTGCGCCGGGTTGTCGTGATGCATCAGGTGCATCCAGTAGCGGTAGTAAGTGGCCGTACGCCAATTCTCCAGCGGCTTGCCTTCGAGGGCCGGGGCGAAGCTTCGTCCTTGCATGTCGGCGGGCGGTGTGGCACCGGCGAGAGCCAGCAGCGTCGGTGCGAAATCGGTGTTGTTGATGAGGTCACGATTCACGGATCCGGCTGTGATCAGCTTTGGATAATGAACGATGAACGGCATCCGCATCGATTCGTCATACATCCAGCGCTTGTCGATGTAGTCGTGCTCGCCGAGCATGAAGCCTTGATCGCCGGTGTAAACGATGATCGTGTTCTCCCACAGGCCCTCTTGCTTGAGGTAGTCAAAGAGACGAGACAGATTGTCGTCAACACCTTTCACGCAGCGGAGAAATCGCTTGAGGTATTCCTGATAGGCACGGCTGGTGTACTCGTGGTCATCGAGCGCGGGGTCGACTTTGAAGTCGATACCATAATTCCGTACGGGATGACGTTTCGACACGGACGTACCAATGCGGCGAATCAGGCGATCGTTCTCGCCGCGAGTCGCGATGGAACCGAAGCCCGCGCCTGGTTGATCGTGCAAGTTGTCCGGCTCGGGGATATTGACGTTCTGGAGGTACTCCTCATAACGCGGCGCATACTCGAACATATCGTGTGGCGCCTTGTAGTGGTGCATCAGGAAGAACGGCTTCGTCTTGTCACGCTGCTCCAGCCACTCCAGCGTGAGGTCGGTAATGACATCGGTACTGTGTCCTTGTTGGGGCACTTTGTTCTGGGGCCACGGCTTGTCACCACGTACAAGGAACTCGGGATCGAAGTACTTTCCCTGCCCGGGCAGCACCTTGTAGTAGTCAAAGGCTGCCGGCTCCTCTTCGAGATGCCACTTGCCGATGATCGCAGTGAGGTAGCCGGCCTTTCGCATCTCGATCGGCAGGGACTGACGCTCCGGTGCCAGCCTCCCCTTGAGATCGAGCACGCCGTTCGTCTTCGAGTATTGTCCAGTCATGATGCACGCACGGCTGGGCGTGCAGATTGAGTTCGTGCAGAACACCCGATCAAATCGCATCCCGCCCGCCGCCAGCGCGTCGAGCGTGGGCGTTGGATTCAGTCCCGCCAGCCGACTGCCGTAGCAGCCAAATCCCTGCGTCGTATGGTCATCCGACATGATGAACAGAATGTTCGGGCACTCGGCTGCGACAACTTGTGGAAGGCAGTGGATCAGTAGACCGAGAATGACAGCACTGATGGTGCGGCTAGTTGACATGGGTAAACTCGTGACTGTTGAAGAGCAGGAGGCAGAGATCGGCGAGTGCCCTTGTCTCGGCACTGACGTCGCTGGGCTTCGTGTCGGGGACGTAGTCCTCGAAGGTTGGCAAGATTTCCACATAGTCAAACGACTTGCCGGAGAACTCCTCGACCAGCGAACGTGTGATCTCGGTTGGATATTTCGTGGCGATCGGTTTCGTATTTCTGTGATAGGTCTGCATCCTGCGAACGTACCCGGTCAGGCGATCCGCTTCGGTGTTTGTCGGACTGCGGTGGAGCGTTAGTTGAAACACATGCGAGACCTGTTCGTCGAGCAACTTCGCTTCGCGTTCCACTCGCAGGGCCAACGCGATGCTGCGGTCGCTCATTACGTCGCTATTGAGCAACGTGAAGGCTTGTGGCGAGACGGCGGCAACGTCTCGCAGATCACATGAGTCATTCGGGTTGGGCTGATTGAAGACTTCCAGAAAGGGATCATGCAGGCCACGGCCTCGGTAGGCGTAGATGCTGCGACGGTTGCGTTCCCGTGGCGTGCGTGAAGGTTGATATGCCGGCGCGAGTGAGAACTGGATCATTCGCGGTTGAATCGCCGCTTCGAGATTCATCTCCGGAAAGACCGGCAGCCCCCCCATCGCCGGATTAAGTTCGCCGGTGATGCTGAGCATCGCGTCACGCAGCTCTTCAGCCGTCAATCGTCGTGCGGGGAAGAAGGCGAGCAGGTCGTTATTCGGATCGGTCTTGAAAAGTTCATCGGACTGCGGATGAGAGCCGCTCATCTGATAGGCCCGCGAGGTCATGATCAATTTGTGCAAACGCTTCAGTTGCCAGCCATGTTCCACGAGATCTGCCGCGAGCCAGTCGAGTAGTTCGGGATGCGTCGGCTTCGCTCCCTTCACTCCGAAGTTGTTGGGGTTCCCGGCGAGCGGTTTGCCAAAGTGATACTGCCAAACGCGGTTGACAATGGCCCGCGCGGTGAGCGGGTTTCGCGGATCGGTGATCCACTTCGCGAGCGCGATGCGGCGCTGGGTGATGTCTTCCGGGAGCAGATTGGGATCGGTCGCAGGTGCGGCGACCGGCACACCGAGTGCACTGAGCACGCCGGGCTGCACTGGATCGCCGGTGGCTTCGAGCGCACCGCCGAGCAGGATGTAAGACACCGGTTGCCAATTCGTGTTGACCTTGGCAGGCATCCGCAACTTCTTCGCGGCATTCCACGCCATTCCTAGATCGGCCCCGTCGTACACGGCGTTGACCATCGGCTCATAGCGTTCCAGAGCCCGCTGCCAAATCCATTCGTCCTGTTCCCGAACCTTGAGTTGACCTTCGTCAATGTGGTCAAGCCCAACATGTCGCGGCGGCTTTTGATCGTCGGGGTCGTTCTTTCGTGCATCCTCTGGCTTGTAGGGCAGTTGATGTTCTTCGTACCACTCCTTCGCCGCTGCCTCCTGCTTGGCGAGAATCTTCTCTTTCTCAGTCGTCGCGTGCCTCAACATGTGTTCGACGAATGCTCTCCCTTCGGCGAACCCTTCTCGATTCTCGTCACGAGTGAATCGTAAGGGGCGCTCGGCCATTTGCGTGCCCGCGAAAGTGGCATACACACGATAATAGTCGCGCGTCGGGAGCGGATCGAACTTATGGTCGTGGCATTTGAAGCATCGCATGGTCGTCGCGAGAAATGTCTGACCAACGGCGTTGACGACGTCATCAACGTAAATCTGCCGGGCCTGCGGTGGCATGACCATCGCATTGTCCCACGGCCCGATCCTCAGGAAACTCGACGCGACAATCCACTCGGCTTCCTGCTCGGTGTAGTCGCCCGACTTGCGGACCTCGGCCAGCTTCGCCGCATCGTCCCCGAGTCGTTCCAGTGCCGCTGCATCGGCCAGTTCATCCCCGGCGAGTTGTTCAAGCACGAAGCGATCGTAGGGTTTATCTGCGTTCAGCGACCGAATGACGTAGTCGCGATAGCGCCACATATTGGACCGCTCAAAGTCGTTCGCCATACCGCCAGTGTCGGCGTAACGCGCAACATCGAACCAGTGCTGCGCCCAGCGCTCACCGTAATGGGGACTGGCCAGCAAGCGGTCAACGAGATCGTCCCAGGCTTTGACGGAGTCAGCCTTCCATGCGGCAACGAATTGATCGACTTCCTCCGGCGTCGGCGGCAACCCGATCAGATCGAACGACGCACGGCGAATCAGCGTGCGTGGATCGGCGGTTGGGGCAGGCTCATTTCCTGACAATTGAAGTTTGGACTTGTGGAAATGATCGATTGCATTCGGAACGCTGCTCGGCAACTCAGGCTTCTTCACTGGCTGAAATGCCCACAGATCCGCCGGTTGGTAGCGACGATAGGTCCACGCATCGGACAGCCCGCCGCTCGTTGCAACGAGCATTCCGTCCGCAGTCATCGGCGTTTGGCGTTCCTCCTCCCAATGCTTCTTCTGCGTCGCTTCATCCGGCCACGGAGCACCGGCCGCAATCCAGCGGCGAACGATCTCCACTTGTTGCTGGGTCAGCCGATCATTCGCCTTTGGCGGCATCTCCAGCCCGTCCCAATTCACCGCTTGAAAGACCAAGCTCTCATCCGGCTTTTTCGAGACGACCGCCGCGCCAGATTCGCCACCTTTGAGCAGCCCATCGCGGCTCGTCACGTCGAGATCGCCCTTTGGCTTCTCGCCTCCTTCGCCGTGGCAAGCGAAGCACTTGGACTTCAACAATGGAAGCACCTTGAGCGTGAACTCGCGCTCGTGAGCTGCCTGGTCGGCGCGAGCGTGTCCTGCCCACAACAAAATGACCATGAGCATCGAATAAATAGCAGCGCACTTACGGCTTGCCATCATCGTAGAGCCTCCGAATTTCATCCGCCGACAACGCGGCCCCAAACAGGTTGAACTCATCCAGGCAGCCGTTGAGGTTGCGAATGGCAAACCGAGGTTGATCTCGCTCCGGAAGCCCCCAGTTGCCAAGCGACGCATCGCCGATGCGGATCGCTGTCACAAGGTACTCATCGGGGATCGCTTCCAGACTCAATACTTCGCCGTTGAGGTAATGCGTGACGCGACGATTCGCTCCGTCGTACACGGTCGCCAGCATCAGCCACCTGCCGCTCAAGGAAGTATTCCAGAACGGTGGAGAGAAGAAGATGTGCTTGTCCTTTTCTCCCTTTGACATGTCCCACACATCACGTTTCTTGACCGAGAAAAACAGCCGACCGTCATCCATAATCTGCCAGTGCGGTTCTCCTTGCTCGTGGCCATCGGTCAGGAACAGCGAGTTATACCAGCGGTCCAGACTGTTGATTCGCACCCAGGCAATGAGTGTCAGGTTCTGATATTCGCCCGGCACATGCAGCCGCACGCGACTTCCCGCCGGACTGAAATCGAGAGCACTCGCCGCGTCGCCCCAACGATTCGATGCCAACGCTGCTGCTACGACCGCTCCTTCGCTGGCTCGATCGACATCTCGCGTAACCAGATTCGGCAGTTGACGCTTCGCTACATCAATGGTTGCCAACCGATACTGGACTATCAACCTCTGGTCCTGAGACAGCTCATCCATTGACAGCTTCCAGCGTTCACGGCGAGACTGCTGTTGCACCATGATGCGCCGCTGCAGTTCTCCGGCCCCGACAAACGACTGCGGATTGGCGTCGAACGCTGCTTGACCCTCAGGAGTCATTTGAGTGGCTTGACCTTGCTTCAGCCTCTGAGCAGGCAGTCCTGCTGGATGCCACTCGACTTCGCCTTCAAGCACATGAACTTCCGACCGATTCGCGGTGACGTTGACCGCGAACTCGGTTCCCAGATCGACGACCTCGCCGGCGTGAGTCAGCAGCCGGAAACCTTGTGCTGGCTCAGGAACTCGAGCCCGCACTTTGCCGCTCACCACCGAAACTTCCATCGGCGACAGAATCGAGAACGTGGCGTCGCCTTCCACGACGAGCGTCACTCCACTAAACAACTCAAACCGGGCCACTCCGCTCCGAAGACGCAATTCGCCGGGCGCGACGATACCGCCGGTTGAAACGGAAGCGGCTTCATCCCAAACGGCGTCGACTTGTCCGGACAGAATGGCGTACCCGGACGACTGCTGCTCACTGCCCGAAATTCCCGGGCGCGTCAATTCGGCTGCCGCCGTATGGCTCGCCAAGTCCGGGGTCTCAGCGACCGGCTGAATCCACCATTGCCACGCGACAACCGCGAACAAGCCTGCACAGAGGACTGTCATCGAAGCGAAAGCCCATCGCCAGCGACGGCTCGGCATTCTCGGGCTCAATCGTATCGGAGCACCATCACTCGGAGTGGTGGATTTCTCGGCATCGGCCTCCGCTTCGAGCAAGGTCGAAAGCAAGACGCGATCGTAATACTCACGACGGGCCGCCGGATCGACCGACAACTCCGCCTCCAGACGCAGAAAGTCAGCTTCGGAGAGGCCTCCCTCTAACGCGACGTCAATCAGCGATCGAAGTTCATCACGGTTCATGACGTCGCCTCCTCGACGCTCAGTCGCCGCTCCACACAACCAAGCAGTGCCGACCGCAGCCGATGCAACGTCACCTTCAGCCCTCCGACACTGCGCCCGACGGTTTCCGCAAACTCCGCCAGCGTACCACCGCTGGAATATCGATGGAGCAGCAACATCCGGTCCTGCGGTCGCAGGTTTTCGAGACACGCCCGCAAAGCGTCATGCCGCTCTTGCAACCTCAAATCCATGCCTGCCAATTCGGCCTCAACGATTTGCTCCAACTCATCGCTGAAAACAAGACGAGCATCCCGCGCCTGACGCTTGCGATAGTTCAGCACTTCAAACCGAGCGACGCTGAACGCCCACGCTTTGAAGTTCGTCCCTAACTCGAACTCACCTCGCTTCGCCCAAATGGTCGCATTCGCCTGTTGCACCACATCGCTCGCCCCCGCATCTCCCGGCAGCAACGACCGAACATACATTTGCAACGCCAACTGATGCTGAGTCAGTTGTGCAACAAAGTCCGAATCTAATCCATGTTCGTCTGAGTTTGGCATGTAAGCAAATGTCGTTTTCAACGCGAAGGATAGCAGGCTTTTCTAAATTCTCAGAAAACTTTGAATGTCGCCTTACCGATGCCATGGGGTTTCATGAACAGACAGCAGTCGAAAACCCGTCCCCAGTTCTAAAACCAGCGTACTTCGAGCGTTGACAATCCGAAACTGGTAAGAGTCGCTGCTGTCTTTCGGTATTCATTCGATTGGTCGATCCGCTCACATCGGACGCCATGGAGGTTTTCGACGGGGTGGTGAATTCGGGGGTGAACGGTGATGCGTTTACGTTGTGTTGTTTCAAAATCGGAGGCGAACCCTTTCAATTGTGGGTTGTCTCGTTATTCTCCGGGTTGATGCTTCTTTCCTGCTTCGCCAGTTTGTCGAGAGACTGCGGTCGTTGCCTTTGAAATCATGCTGGTATGGCTGCCCCATTGAGAAAACAGATTAAAGCCGACGTCCAAACCGCGATCCTGTGTGCACAACTGTGTGACGGGCTGCGTGGAACCGATACTGTTGTGCTCGACCTTACCGAAATTACCCCGCTGTTTGACTTCTTTATTGTCACCACAGCCAACAATCGTCGGCAAATGCTAGCGATTGCCGACGAGATTTCCAAAACGCTGAAGGGTCGCGGCCACAAACGGCTCGGGATCGAAGGCTACGACACCAGTTCTTGGATCGTCGAAGACTTCGGCGACATTGTGGTTCACGTTTTCACCGACGAGACCCGCGGTCTGTATGACCTCGACAACCTCTGGGGCGATGCTCCCCGTATCGACTGGCAAGCCTCGCTCGCATCAAGCCCTGCCGCTCTCCCAGTCAGCGTTGCTACGGCAAGCGAGACGGTCGCTGTCGAGAGTGACGGCGCGGATGCCGTTGATGGGGCTGACGAGGAAGAGTGACCGCATGGGGGCTCCGCGACTGCGTCGTGGGGCTTTGATGTGTGTTTTTTCTCGCGATGTCTAGGGCTTTTGGGCTTGTTGAGGGGGGAGGAATTGCAGCGATTCGACGAGTTGTCGATCTCCTTCTCCCAGTCCTTTTGCCAACGAAGGTTCGACGGCGAAGACGAACGACATGCGTTGTCCAGTCTGATCGGTGCAGATGTAGTATCTCCACTCCATTGCGATCGTTTTGTCGTCCGCGAGTTTGGCGTTCCCTTTGGCAAAGACTCGGGTCAGTATCCGTCCATCAGCCAACGGGACGTTGTCGCGAACTGTCACTTCGGTCAGTGATGCCCCAAGGGCCGTGCGGATGTCTTTCTCGAACTGATCGAGAGGCGTCTGTTCGCCTGGGGCAACGGGAGGGATGGGCGAGAGGTTGCATTGCGCGATGAGGCTTCCCTGATGCACGAGTCGGAGGATGGCGACTCCCGGTTCACGATCGAAAACTGCCTGAAAGAGGTGCCAGTTGCGGGAGTGCTTGAGTCGTGCATTCCAAGGACCGGCATCGAAAAAGATGCCCAGGGCGGCGTCGGGGGGAGAGATCGGAATTTTCGCGAGGAGATCATTGGTCAACGCCCCCGACTCAGAGCTGATGCCCCGTGACAAGGTAATCGTCGCCTTTGCCTGCAATCCCGGACTGACACTGCCGGGATCGGAGGTGACGTTGTAGGTCAGGTTGGCTTCGTCGACGTAAGATGCGGCGAGGTTGACACCAACAGCCCCGGAGATTTGCACCTTATTGCGAGCCCCGTGCCGCAATCCCTGTATTTCGCCATGAATGGCGATCATGGCCCGCCCGGCGTCGATCGAAGTGACGGTCCCTTTCATCTTCGCCGAACTGACCGCTTCGATACCGCTGAGCATCTGCAAAGCCCAGTCCGATACGTCCCATGAGTCGCCAACTTTGACATCCTGCGTTGGCAACAATGCGACAAGGGTCAATGGATCGGCCGGGAGTTCGATGAGTTCCACAAGTTCGCGGGTGAGTAGCGTATTCATCGAATACGAGATCACCCCTTCGCGAGACCCGGAACTGACAACAACTCGTGAACTCGCGGGAAGAGACGCTCGGGTGTCAAAACCATCCACGCGTGTCTGCATGCGAGCCTGTGTAAACTCCCGAACGGATCGAAAGGCGAGTGCGTCACGTCCGGCGGATGGGAGACGACGTTCGAGAAACGCGAAGGAAGCGGCCCCTTGCAGAGGCAGTGAAACGAGTTCCCCGGCCCCTCCGGTTGTCCTAATCGCCCCTTCCGTCTGAACAGTCAACTTGACGGTGTATGTCCTTTCAGAGGACTCCGACTCCGCTAAGGAAACCGGGGCGGCCAACACTGGAGATGCGAACGCTCCCCAGCACAGCAAGGTCATGGCGAGGGAGAGGCGAGTTCTGTCAAGACAGTGAAACACAGTGAAAACCTCCGGGAAACGATCCTGATAACTCAGATTGGACTGTCGGGAGCGAGTCGCGTCGACACATCGGACGGACAGGGGATCGGGATCCCTTCCGATCTAATGTAAGTCTTTGTGCCTGAGTGGTGGATTCCGTATGTGATTTCGTACTTCGATTCGGTCAAATCTGCTGATGGAACCGTAGCGTCACAGAGGGATTTGCAGCAACCCCACTTCCTTCGCTGATTTTATGCTGTGTGGACTGGTTGTCAGGAAGGGGTCTTTGCTATAGTCCGCGAGGTCTCTTCGGAGACTGACATCGTGTGGCGTTCTGGAGAAACGACGAGTGTTCGTTTCGCGCTGGACATGTGTTGCCTCTTACCCCGCTTTGCCAGTGGCCGATTTCTGCCCGTGGTTTCGCGCTGTGTTGGGCCATCTTGCTCCTGGCCCAAGGTCGTCCATGCGACGACCGGGCTGTCTGCTGGATGCCCGCCGCGACGCAAAGTGACGTTCGTCTGTTCGTCATCCACCGTCGGCGATACCGACCACCCATCAAAGTACACGTCAGGAAAATTTCGTCTTATGGTCGACCGTAACCTCATTCGCGAATTTCAAATTGACGAGGACGCTCTGGAAGCGGCCCTCAACAGTGCTCTCCTCGAAATCCCCGGCTCTGAAGGGGAAATGGATGTCATCTACGATCAGACAGCCGCCCATTTCGATGCCAACCAGATCGTCGACGGGGTCGTCATCGGCCTGACCGACGACGATGTCATGGTCGATATCGGCTACAAGAGTGAAGGGATGGTCCCTCGGAATGAGTGGGCCGACGATGAGTTGCCCAAAATCGGCGACAAAGTCGAGGTGTTGCTGGAAGATCTCGAAGACGAGTTCGGCGTCATTCTCCTGTCGCGACGTAAGGCAGTCCGTGAAAAGGCTTGGCTGCAACTGATGGGCCGTGCTGGCGAAGACAGCATGATCGAGGGGATCGTCATCCGAAAGATCAAGGGTGGCTTGCTCATCAATGTCGACGGCGATGGAGACCCAAACCAAGGGGTCAACGTCTTCCTTCCCGCGAGTCAGGTCGACATCCGTCGCCCGCCAGACATCGGCGAATACATCGGACAGACCATTCAGTGTCAGGTGCTGAAGGTCGACGAAGCGCGTCGCAACATTGTCGTTTCGCGACGTAAGCTCATCGAAGAACAACGTGCCGACCTCAAGCGTAAGCTGATGGGCGAGATCGAAGTCGGACAGGTCCGCAAGGGGGTCGTGAAGAACATTGCCGACTTCGGTGCCTTCGTCGACCTCGGTGGCCTCGACGGCTTGCTGCACATCACCGACATGAGTTGGGGTCGTATCAGCCATCCAACCGAGATGGTCAAGATTGACGATGTCGTCGAAGTGAAGATTCTGAATGTCGACCGCGAAAAAGAAAAGATCGCTCTCGGCCTGAAGCAAAAGGAAGCAAGTCCTTGGGACAACATTGACGCCAAATTCCCTGTGGCCCAGCGGGTTAAGGGGGAAGTGGTCAACATCATGTCCTACGGAGCTTTCGTTAAGCTGGAAGATGGGATCGAAGGACTGGTTCACATCAGCGAAATGTCGTGGACCAAGCGTCTGCAACACCCTTCGGAAATGGTCAACATCGGAGACGAGGTCGAAGTGGTCGTCCTGGCGATCAATACCGACAAGCAAGAGATCTCGCTCGGGATGAAGCAGACTCAGTCCAACCCTTGGGACGATGTCACGGCGAAGTACCCCATCGGCTCGAAGGTCACCGGAACGGTCCGCAACCTTACCAACTATGGCGCTTTCGTCGAACTCGAAGAAGGTGTCGATGGATTGTTGCACGTCAGCGACATGAGCTGGACCCGTAAGGTCTCGCATGCCTCCGAAATGCTCAAGAAGGGGGACAGCATCGAGTGCCAGATCATCTCCGTCGACGAGAACCGCAAACGCATCGCTCTCGGACTCAAGCAACTCGACAACGACCCATGGGAAACAACGATTCCGGCAAAGTATTTCCCTGGTGCGATCGTCAACGGAGAAGTCACCAAGATCACCAACTTTGGTGTCTTCGTGCAGTTGGAAGATGAACTGGAAGGTCTGCTTCATATCTCCGAATTGGCCGAGCACAAAGTGGCCAACCCAGAAGATGAAGTGAAGGTCGGCGAGATTCTCGAGGTCCGTGTTCTGCGAGTTGATACCGTTGACCGCAAGATCGGCCTCTCCCGTAAGCTGGACGGCGAGATCGAGCCAGAAGAAGGGACCGACGAAGCGGCTTCCGCTGGCTCCTCCGGTCCTTTGAAGGGGGGCATGGGAGACTCCAGTGGCCCTCTCTTCACAATGGGGACATCTAAACCCGAAGCCGAAGAGGTTTCTTCAAGCGATAACGAAGAGGCCGCTCCAACCGAAGAGTAACTCTCTTCACGAGTAGCTTTCTTAAATCTCCAACCGCCCTGACGAATCGTCGTCAGGGCGGTTGTTTTTTGACGAAGCATGGAGTAGGCCCGGAAGCATCGACTTTCGATCCGAACCGTTAGTGTTCCGATATCGGGTCAGTTGAAGCCCGAAGCGTCAGCGAGGAAGCGGAATGGATTGATGGCGAGGCCGGATTTGCGTCGGTTCATTGCTTGCGATCTGTCACTAGACTGCAATCGCGTTACAATGGATGGATGAGACACGGCATCACTTCGAGACTTTGTCTCCGTGGGTCCGCACCAACCTCAAACGCCGGAGGGGAACGAAGCGTGGGGTTGCTGATGAAATGGCGTGTTTACTTAGTTCTCTCCACGACTTGAAAGAGATTTCTGTCGTCGTGTATGAATAGGTTTTGCCTGCGAAGTCTTCTTCATCATGGAATTTCCAATGTTGCCGAGCTTTGAACTGAATCGACGGCAGATGCTGCAACGATCCGGTATGGGGATGGGGGCGATTGGAATGGTCGGCCTGCTGTCCGAGCAGGGGTTGCTTTCTTCGACGGCCTCGGCAGCAACGAAACCAATGGAGCCCCGGTCTCCACACTTTCCGGGAAAGGCGAAGCATGTCATTCATGTCTTCTGCAACGGCGGCCCATCGCATGTCGACACCTTCGACCCCAAGCCCCGACTGGCGGACTATGTCGGGAAGTCGCTGCCCACTCAGAATCTGAGAACCGAGCGAAAGACCGGAGCAGCGTTTCCTTCCCCTTTTAAGTTTCGACAATACGGTGAGAGCGGTATTGAAGTCAGCGAATTGTTTGAGAAGACGGCAGCGAACATCGACGACATTGCCGTCATTCGTTCGATGCATGCCGATGTGCCGAATCATGAACCTTCGCTGATGCTGATGAATTGCGGGGATGCGAGGCTCGTGCGTCCAAGTGTGGGGAGTTGGGTCACCTATGGGTTAGGGACCGAGAATCAGAATCTCCCGGGCTTTATCGCTATGTGTCCGGGGGGGCTGCCGATTACCGAAACGGCGAACTGGCGGTCTGCGTTTCTCCCCGGGGCCTATCAGGGGACGTACCTCGATACGAATCAGACAAGTGTCGAGAAGTTGATTGAGAACATTCGGAACCAACAACTTTCGCACGACCAGCAGCGTCAGCAACTCGACCTTGTGCAGCAGATGAATCGACGGCACCTCGAACAACGCGGGGATGCTCCCGACTTGGAAGCACGTATTCATTCGTTCGAACTCGCTTACAACATGCAGATGGAGGCAACCGACGCCTTTGACATTCAGCGAGAACCAAAACACATCCGCGAAATGTACGGGGACGGAGTCCATGCCCGTCAACTCCTGATCGCTCGTCGACTCCTCGAACGGGGAGTGCGGTTTATTCAACTTTGGCACGGGGAGGGTCAGCCTTGGGACAACCATGACGACATCGAAGTCAACCATCGTCGACTCGCGAAGCAGTTGGATCAACCTTTGGGGGCCTTGCTGACCGACCTCAAGCAGCGCGGACTGCTCGACGACACCCTCGTCGTCTGGGGTGGCGAATTCGGGCGGACCCCTGTCGTCGAACTCCCCACGCCGGGGGCGAATGCCGGGAAGATCAATGGCCGCGATCACAACCATTGGGGCTTTTCCATGTGGATGGCCGGTGGAGGAGTCAAAGGGGGACAAGTCTACGGGGCGACGGACGAGTTCGGCTTTCAATCGGTCGAGAACAAAGTCCACGTGCACGATCTCCACGCCACCATGATGAAACTACTCGGCTTCGATCACGAGAAACTCACCTACCGCTACGCTGGACGCGACTTCCGCCTGACCGACGTTAAAGGCCGAGTCATCGACGACCTGATTGCCTGATGGTACGCTATCGACCGAAATCCTTCGCTCAGGCGCGACACCGGGAGCATGTCCTGCCAATGGGCCACTTGCCGATGCCATTACTGTCGGATGGAGACGAGACTGTGCTGTTGATGGCATCGACTCGAAGTGAGACTGAGGAGCGTTTGAGATGACCGAATCAACATCGTCCAGCGTGGTGGCTGAACCTCATTATGAGTTTGGGGCGAACTGGCAGCACTTCATCGAGACGCAGTTCTCGACTGAACGTGTCGAGACCGCTCGCCAATGCCTGTTGAAGTTGCTGCATCGCACAGATCTGACGGGGGAGACATTTCTCGATATCGGCAGTGGGAGCGGACTACATTCGCTCGCAGCCTGGATGTCGGGAGCCGAACGAGTCACCAGCTTTGACTACGATCCAAACAGCGTTGCAACAACACGTCAGCTTCATCAACTTGCGGGATCGCCGACAAACTGGACGGTGCAACAGGGGGACGTGCTTAGTCCGGAATTCCTGTCGACTTTGTCGAAGCACAGCATCGTTTACTCGTGGGGAGTGCTGCATCATACGGGAGCGATGTGGGATGCGATCCGCAACGCGCGCCAACTCCTCGCCGAGAACGGACTCTTCTGCATCGCACTGTATACGTCGGACCATTACATCAAGCCTTCGGCCGGCTACTGGATGACGTTGAAGCAGCGCTACAACCAGTCGGGACGTTTCCGAAGGTTGTGGATGGAATGGTGTTATCTGTTTCGGTTTCTGCTCTGGCCGGAACTGCGGGGACTGCGAAACCCCTGGACGTGGTATCGCAATTATTTTCAGCAGCGAGGGATGAATGTCTGGACCGACATCCGTGACTGGCTTGGGGGTTGGCCGATGGAGTACGCGGGGGTCATGGAGATGCGGACGTTTTGCCGCGATCAGCTCGGACTCGAACTCGTCTGGATGAACGCCGGTGAAGCCAATACCGAGTACCTCATGACTGCCGCTTCGCAACGGAATGTCGAACAGGATGCCCCACACCAACACGTCATTCATCCCGTCTCCGGCCCCTTCGAGCCCATCGGACCCTATGCGTATATGGGACGCGTTTCCGAACTGGAAGCGACGGGCGACAGCCAGCAATCGCCGCGTCAATCTCCCTGGGTCCTGTACGAAGCGGGTCAACCTCTCACGATTCCACACGTTCCACTTGCGGACATCAAATCAGCAGGTGCAGGCCGCTATAGCCATTGGAAAGACCGCATTTACTTCTCGACCATCGATGGGAGCAACCCGAACTGCAATGGCCGCAGCTACGAACTCCGACAGCGATCTCCAATCACCATCGCTCCCCCCATTCGGACCCTCACGCTGCCGCAGCGATCCAAGCATTGACCGTAGCTCAGTGAGCGACTGCGCCTCAGTGAGTGTCTGCTCCTCAGACGATGACAGACGGTTCTCTTTGTGAGTCTGATTCTGCATGAGCCCGATGATGCCAAGCTGGTCGATGCCGTGTGGCTCAACTGCCGTGTCACTCTATTCCCGGGCGGGTCAGACGTCGAACGACAACGGAATCGTTGTGCAGCCGAGTTTTTTGAGGGCTTGGGTTAGGGACTGGAGCATCGATTGGTCGCGATAGATGCCGATAATGGCCCCTCCGGAGCCGGCGAACTTGGCAGAGGCTCCGACACTGCGGGCTGCGGCAATCATCGCCCCATGATCGCGGTTGATGTTGCAGATGGTGGTCCGGAGGTCAAAGTTGGCGTTGACCAGTCGGTGCATCTCGTCGACATCACCCGCTGTTAAAGCTCCGCGAAACTCTTCGGCCAATCTGGCGAACTGTTGCATCGCCTCGACCACAACTTTGTCGCCCGCTTCATACCGGGCACGAAGTGGATTGTGAACGACATAGGTTGGCTCACCAGCTTCTGCGGAATAGGCGATGTACAATGGGGGGAGTCGTTTCGTGTCGAGACGTTCGTAAACGCCATAGGTTAAGCCGAGCGCGGAGTCGACGCGGGCGTTCTCCTTCGAGAAATCCATTGCGACAGCACCGCCAAAGACCTGAATCACGCGATCTTGCAAACCGGCCGAGATGCCAAGTTCCTTCTTCTCGATATCGAGGGCGAGCGATGGCAGGATGTCGATTGGGATCGTCACCTCGTAGAACTCCATCAGGGCTCGTAACGTCGCGACGATGATCGCACTCGAACCCGCCAGCCCGACGTTACGGGGGATGTTCGTCTCGTAACGAATCGAGAATGTCTTCTCATGGACAGGGGCACCTGTCAGATCACAGTATTCGACGAATCGCTTAATGGCTGCCTTAAGCAACCGGACCCCACCGTAATAGCCGTGTACTTTGACGTCCTGCACCAGTTCCCGCACGTTGTCAAAGCGGCTCTGGTCTTCCTGACTCCAGACAATCTCCAGCGTGGGCCAATCGTACAGGGTAATCCGTGCCGCGAACGGACTGACGATGACGGAAACCGTCTTGCCGAAGTACCCGTCTGAAGGGTTCCCAATGAGCCCGGCTCGGGCATGGGCCAGTGTCCTGATGATCCGCATGGTCCGGTTCCTCGAATGTCATTCCGCCGCGTCTGTCTCAGGGCTTGTCGATTTCCCGAGTCGAACAGACTATCGAATCTGTCGTGATGGGGCATCATTCTTCGACGGACATGGAGGTCGGTCGTATGGGTTCCATAGCTTCGATGAACGATACGATTCGCTAGCCAGTCCCTTAGATTAATTCCCAAGTAACGATTTCAGGTAACTACGATACGCTGCACCATGCTCCTCGTCGGCGAGAGCGAAGTCGGTAAAGGCTTTGAAATAGCTCGGGAAGTTCCCGATGTCGTAACGTTCTTCCCCTTTGGGGAGTTTGAGGCCGATGCCAGTTCCGGGTCGGTCGGCCAGCAGCTTTCGCATGGCATCGGTCAGTTGAATCTCGTTCCCTTTGCCACGTTCGGTCTTCTTAAGATACTCGAAAATCGAGGGACGAAAGACATAGCGCGACGCTACGGCGAGTTGGCTTGGAGCTTCACTGGGGGAAGGCTTTTCAACGACGTCGACCAGTTCAAACAGGTCACCCCCTAAGTTCTTGCCGGGTTGGGCTATTCCATAATGCACCACTTCATCAAGCGATTCCAGTTCCTCGAATGCGACCACCACTTCCGCGTCCCGCTCGATGCAGATTTGCACCATACGCTCAACCGCCTTTGACTGACCATGCAGTCCCAGAATCGAATCGCCGAGGGCGACCACGAACGGCTCGTTCCGGACGAATGGCTCGGCACATCGGACGGCATCCCCCAACCCTAACTGCTCGCGTTGACGGGTGTAGGCGTACTCGATGTCGTTTCGCTCAAACTCCAGTGCCGCCAGTTGGTCTTCTTTCCCTCGGGTCCGCAGGAATTCGATCAACTCCTGATCGACATCAAAGAAGTCTTCAATCGACTCTTTGCCGTGCCCGGTGATGAATAACACTCGTTTGACACCGTTGCGAGCGAGTTCTTCGATGACATATTGCACAACTGGCTTACGTCCGACCGGAAGCATCTCCTTCGGCTGACTCTTGGTGGCGGGGAGCAGTCGAGTTCCCAGTCCCGCAACGGGGACCACAGCAAAGTCAATTGTCATGACAACAGGTTCCGGAGAAAAGGGGTCGCGTGAGTTGCTCGATTAGTGTCCGCCGAAATCACCGACGGCAACCATCTGGCAATCGTAATATGGAGAAGAAAAAACGGCGGCGTCGCCCATCGGTAGTGGACCACGCCGCCGACATCGAGACCACGGGATCATCTCGTCATGAGATGATTACTCAGAAGACTGTTTTGCCGACTTACCTTGCGACTTCTCTCGCTGAATGGCGTCGTAAATCTCCTGGCGATGAACCGGAACATCGGTTGGAGCCTGAATACCCAACCGGACTTTGTCGCCACGAATGTCGACGATGGTGATGACGATATCGTCACCGATCATGATACTTTCGTCGCGATGTCTGGATAATACTAACATGGCAATAACTCCCGGAAAGCGGTCTCGATGATTGTCCGTTCGCGAGCGTCCTGACAGGCGAATCGGATGTGGTCTGTCTGGTGTTGTGGGCTGATGAATTCCCACCCCTTTTACATCGACGAAACCTCCAGAGAGATCGCCCTGAAAGAGTGGATAATGTCGGCAGTATAAAAAGGAGTGGGAACACACGCGGGTTGCAGCAAGTTTGCCGATTGAAGCGATTATCCCAGGAGTTGCCGATTCTCTGAAGCCTCAACTTTCCCAATCCTCACACAAAAGGCTCGCGATCTTCAAGAAGCTGCCTCACGAGTGTGATCTCCAACAGGACGTGTTAGATTGAATGAACGGGCGAGTGCCCCGACAATTCCCGACACTCCAAACACAGAACATCGCCAACAGACATTGCTCTCCTGGTCCCTCGCTCCAAGCATTCGCCTTTCCCCTTCTGCCTTCTCAGTACCCGAATCCGCCCCATGACCTCGCCGTCCGACGCCACGCTTCGTATCAAACCGATCGTCACCGCGTTGAAGCGAACTTATGGTGAAGCGGTCTGTGCCTTGAATCATGAGGGGCCGTTTCAGTTACTTGTCGCCACGATCCTCTCTGCTCAATGCACGGATGAGCGGGTGAACATGGTGACTCCGAAGCTCTTTGAACGCTTTCCGACACCCCAAAAACTTGCCGCCGCGACGCAGGGGCAGGTCGAGAAGATTGTCCAGTCGACTGGATTCTTTCGGGCCAAAGCGAGCAATCTGCGTGGCATGGCCCAACGGCTTGTGGACGTGTACGGTGGGGAGGTCCCGGCTTCACTCGCGGAGTTGGTCACGTTACCGGGCGTTGGGAGAAAGACGGCGAACGTCGTTCTGGGGACATCGTTCGGCATCGCCAGCGGAGTCGTGGTCGACACACATGTCCGACGGATCAGCAATCTTCTCGGGCTGACGGAGAGCCAGAACCCCGAGATCATCGAACGCGATCTGATGGAGTTGCTCAAACCGAAAGAGTGGGTGCAGTTCTCGCATCGCTTGATTCATCATGGCCGACAGGTCTGCATTGCCCGTCGCCCACGGTGCCCCACCTGTCCACTACTGAAACATTGCCCACGCATTGGATTGGCTCCGCTCAACTGATCACGGTTCAAGAGGACGAACTCGCTGGGAATGAATCCAGCGATTCAAACATTTCCGGTTCGATCCGCCGCTTCTCGATGCCTCATTGGCAACGCATCTTGCTTGCCTGCAACGTCTTTGGTAGTTTCCGCACCCGAAGAAGGTGATTGGGCGATCGTCAAGCGGGAGGTCGTCACTGACAAATCGTCCCTGACGAAGATGCGAGGCCTTCACCAAGAGTCGTAGTCGCTCTCAAGAGGAGTGCAGGCTGCGACATCGTTTCGATTCGCGGATCAAGTTGTTTCGCAGTGGTGGGAGCAGGCAAGGGAGTGCCGGAATGAGTATTTTGAACTGGCTGAAGCAACGTTACTTCGATGCCCGAATTCTGCTGAGATACGGCACGCTTTATCCCGAAGTGGTTGACCTTCCCGGGGGCGAACACATGGTTTGCGTTGACCCCCGCGATCCACGAGCCAGAAAGCTTGTTGTCACGAATCCACTACGAGGGCGATTCCCCCGCAACCAACAGTTCTGGCGGTTCGCCTGCGAGTCGCTCGCACCTCAAACGGCCATCGACATTGGGGCCAATTTTGGCGAGTGCCTGTATACAGCATACTACCCACCTCAAACGCTCGTCCTAGGCGTCGAGGCGAATCCTCAACTTCTCGGCTATCTCGAAGAGTCGCGGCGACTCCATCCCGATGGCGACCGGATCCATCTGAGACAAGTTCTTGCCGGGGAAGAAACTGGACCGGCTGCCGACTTTTTCATTCATACCACCTGGAGTGGTGGTTCGACGGCAACTGCGGCGATTGCCGAAGGGGATCAACGGTTCCAGAAGGTGTCGGTCCCGGTCGAAACCGTCGACAACCTCATTCGTCAAACACAGCCGCTCCCGCTCGATCGTCAACAGATCGTGTTCAAGATCGACGTTGAAGGGTTCGAGGGGCACGTCCTACGGGGGATGACCCGCACCTTGTCTCATTGTCGAGCAGCACTCGGCATGATGGAGTTCGACACACGCATGTTGACGGCAGCTGGAGAAAAGATCGAAGATTTCTGGGCCTGCCTCGAACAACTCTTCACGATCTATGTGTTCACCAGTGACTCCGAAGCCCGGCCGGCACCTCGCGGCAACTTCGCGGTCGTACAGGAGTGGTTGTCCGGCATGAAGCAACACACCGATCTCGTCCTTCTGCGCGGCGAGTGGCCCGCTGCAGAACAACTTCTCAACCAACGTTGGGTGAGCGACGCCGTCCAACTTAATACGCGAAACGTCGCCTGAAACACCTGGCGTGGACGATCAAGTGTCGATGCTGTCCAGGAGACTCTGTGTCACCGGATGGACATCGCCGGATTGGTTGTTTTTCGGGGCTAATTCGCAAATTCAACAGGTTTTATCATGCCTCAATGTTCCTTCTGTGGCGAACCGCTTGGCCTCAGTGTGAATTTCTGCCCAAAATGTGGGGGAAACGTCGACGGGAAACCGCAAGAGACCAGTGACGATCGCGATTCGAACCTGCCAGAATCCTTTGAACGAGAGATTGTCGCCTTACTGCGACAGTCACAAAAAATCGAGGCGATCAAGCGTTATCGTGAACGATCCCGTGTCGGACTCAAAGAGGCCAAGTCGGCAGTTGAAGCGATTGGCCTCCGAGCAGGAATCCAACCGGCAACAAGTGGTTGCGGCAGTGCTGCGATAGCCTTCATGCTCATCTTGGGAACCGCGACCGGGCTATTCGCGCTGTGCCGCTAAAGTATCACAAGGCACGAGCGTTGACGAAACCCGATCGAAGCGACTCCGGACCGATTGTTTCTCCGAGACTTGTGATCGACACAAACGAAGCAACCGGGCGGTCCCACACCGTCCGGTTGCTTCAGTTGATACGCAGAGGAACATGACAGGTTATTGCATGTTAAACCGTACATCTTCCCCGGGAGTTTTCTCCCAGTGCGTCGCAGTCGCTGACATCATGGAAGCGTCGCCCACTTCGATTCGGAAACGCGTTCCTGACACCACTGTCTGACAAGATGGGCGAGTCGTTCGAGCGCATCGCGATCGAAACTCTCAAGACGATCTTTTCCGGCGAAGGGGTAGTCAACACTCCGAATCATGCGAATGAGGTCACTGTTGGTCAGTTCAAACCGAATTTCTTCGGATGTCAAGCTGGCAATGGAACGAGCATCATCGACAACCAGGGAGGAGTCCGGCGATGCACTGCTGGTTTCGGCTTCACTACTTTCCATCGCAAGGACAACCTCCATCAGATCGACAGGTTCGGCCACGACGCGACGCATTCCTGCACCGACCGCCTTCCAGACCGTGTTGAGGTTCGCAATCGCCGACACGAGCACACCTTCGACCCCGGACTGCACCGATTTAATCCGAGTAAACAACGAAACGCCGTCTGTGTCCGAGAGGGTCTCCGTGATGAAACTGTGTGAGAATTGCTGTTGAGAACAGAGCGCCACGGCCTCTTCGCCACTGGCGGCGATTCGGGTCCCCAATCCGAACGATTGAAGGATCGACTGAATTCTCAAGACCACAGCGGGGCGATCGCCGACTATCAACACCGGTTCGCAGAACATTTCACAAACTCCTGGAGTGAGGGGACACCATTCGAGCATGAGTTTCCCGTGCAAACATCGAATGCCATCAGCGGGGTGCAACTGTCGTGCCAATTCGGGAGTTGATCGTTGCGATTGCGAATGCCAGTGCTTTTCGCCGAGATTCTGAGATGTGCGGTTGACCTGCACATCTCCGTGAAGATATCGACTCGAAATCCCTTTCTGCCCAACCTCGCGACACGACTGCTCATGCGATGCACAACCTTTTCCAGGAAGTAGCCCCTATCGCCGGGTATTTCAGGCGGTTCGCGGCTTTCCGTTGGCAACGACATCAATCCGCCCCGAAGCGCAACGAGTGGCGAACAAACCGGTGTTCGTGGTCTTGGCGTGTACGATCCCTTCCTCGGTACTGCCCGGTTGATTCGGGGCGTCAGTGCGACCCACGTTCTGTTGTCTGAACTGGACATTCTCGGCAGTTTCCATGGCATCGTCGGAGAGGCGGGTCTCGATGTTGATATTCTGTCGAGGCGAAGGGCGTCTGCGAGTCGACTCTGTCTCGGCGAATGGCCATAATGTGCCGCAACGATTTCGTGGTATTCATCAGGAGACGACAGGATGGCGGGTTTTGCGGAGGCGTTGGCGGGGCTCCATCAGTTACACCTCAGCTTGTTTGATGTCAACGAACAGTTGACCCGTGGACCGCGGCAGATCGCTGCACGTGATCGCAAGGTCAAAGAGGCGCGTCAGCAGGTCGAAGACCTCAAGGCGGAGTTGAAGCAATGTCGCTCCTCTGCCGACCGCAAGTCGCTGGACCTCAAGACGAAAGAGGCCAAGGTGAACGATCTCAAGGCAAAGCTGAACGTCGCCAGCACGAATCGCGAGTTCGACATTATTCGCGGACAGATCGAGGCCGACGAAGTCGCCAAGAGTGTGCTCGAAGACGAATACTTCGAATTCCTGGAAGCGGCAGACCGACTACAAGTGGAGATTGCCGACGCCGAACAACGTGTCGTTCAAGTTGAAGCGGATCGGGCCGAGTTCGAGAAGAAGTTCGTCGAAGTGGCTGAAGGATTGAAGCAGCAGGCCGAGGAGTTGGCCGCGTCAATCCAAGAAGGAGAGAAGTTCCTCAAAGGAGACGACGCCGTCCGATATCGGCGCCTCGTTGAGAGCATGGGGGCCGAGTGCATGGCAGCAGTCAATGGCGGAGTGTGTGCCGGTTGTTTCGTATCGCTCACCACACAGGGGACCGTACTCGTCAACTCGGGCAACGTCACCTTCTGCCACACCTGCGGTCGACTGCTCTATCAGGGCCAACGCTAGTTTACAACACTCTCAATCGCGTCCCAAAGCCCGACCTTTGCAAGGTCTGGTCCCGGTACGAAGCTCATTGCCGATAATCGTTTCGTACGACGAACATCCATGTCCCTCGCGTACCAGTGATTTCGACGGACAAGGATGTCCGCCGCACGAAAAGACCATGCTCTGCGTCTGTCCAGACCTAACTTCGGGGTTGCTCTCGATACGATCGGATCATCAATCCGGCTCCCGCTGCGATCAACACGAAGATCAAGAGCAACAAGGAGAGTTTGGTGTTCATCGTGAACCTCACGCGGCTCAGAATCTCGATGGCGAGGACGACCAGTCCCACGTACAGCAGATACCAGGCCCAACGTTTCTTGGCGTCGACAAACAAATACACGACAGCAATAAAGAAGGGGACAAAGACAATCCCCATGCTCGTTGTCTGCCCCATGCGTCCTTCCCCCATCATCCGCCGGGCACCACCAGTGATGAGACCTGTCGGATCGGTCTGAACGATCACCGAATCGAAAAAAAGGTACACGCCGATGATCGAAAGGATCATCCCCGCAAGGAACTGCCCCACTCCCCCTTCTGTGCCACCAGAACCTCGCATCGTGTGCCTCGTTAGAAACTCGAAAATCAAAAACCGAATCATTCCCCCCGGAGGTAACGCAAACGACCGGACAGCCCATCGCCGCATCTCGCGTCTTCCTCACCCCCAGCCAGCCCCCACTGTAAGCGAGGCACCCCGCCAACGCCATGCCATCGGCATCGCGGGAGACTTCTGGGGGGAGTTGCCAAGAGGGAATGTTTGTCACGGTGGGCCGATGAGATCGACGGCGAAGCAATGCAACGTCGGGGCCCCCCTTTCCAGTCCGCGAACATCCGCTGCATCGGAGACCCATGGATGATCGCTCAACGATTTCTCCAGCAGTCGAGAGCACGTTCGACCTTGTCAGAGTGGCCGGGATGGTTGTGGTTTCCTTGTCGCCCCCGGTAAGATTGCATCCAGCCCGAAGAGGTAACTTTGCGGGATGCGGACCGATAGGGGGCTGAGAAGCGGGTTGGGATGAGGCAGTGACATCATTGAACTGCCAACAGTCTCCATTCGGTTGTCTCGGAGCCCAGGTCCTCATCGCAGCATCGTCGATCTCGATTCCACTTTCGTTTTCCTTTCCCTCCAACCCGAATTTCCGCATGCGATGGGAGCAGAAAATCCAGCACGCAATTCAGACCGACATCGGTCTGAGGCGGAAGAACAACGAAGATGCCGCGGTCTCGCATGTCTGCACAGACGAAGCCGAGTGGTCGAAGCGTGGGCACTTGTTCGTTGTTGCTGATGGGATGGGAGGGCACGCGGTGGGGGAACTTGCCAGCAAGCTGGCGGTCGAGACGGTCCCCCATATCTTCTATAAAATCCCCGATGGGGACTCTCGAGTTGCCCTGCAACAGGCGGTGACGGCGGCCAATGATGTCATCAACAAACGGGGGAGCCAAAACGTGGACTTCCTCCGAATGGGGACCACCTGCACCACCCTGGCGTTGACGTCGCGCGGGGCAGTGGTCGGGCATGTCGGGGACAGTCGCTGCTATCGCATCCGTCGTGACCGTATTGATCAACTGACGTTTGATCATAGTCTGGTCTGGGAGTTAGAACGGCAGAACCCCAAGGCAGCGGAAAAACTCAATCTCAGTCAACATCGAAACGTGATTACCCGCTCGCTCGGACCAGAGCCTACTGTCGACGTTGACTTGGAAGGGCCGTATCCGATTTACCCCGGCGACACCTTCGTACTTTGTTCGGATGGGTTGTCGAATCAGGTGTCGGACGAAGAGATCGGGGCCATCGTGCGGGAGTTGAGCCCGTCGCAGGCGTGCCAACTTTTAGTTCATCTGGCGAATCTGCGTGGAGGGGCCGACAACTGCACCGTCATCGTCGTGCGCGTCGGTGAACTTCCCACAAACGTTCCGCCCCCAATCGTTGAAGTTGAAGAACCGGTCGGCTCACTCAGCTGGTGGTTCCTCTGGGCAAGTTTCGGCTTGGCCCTGCTCCTTGTGACTGGGTTATCGTTTCTCATCTCGGGGAACCCTTGGGAAGGATACTCGGTCGTCTCTGTGGCAGCGGTCGGGATGATTCTGCTCGTCTGGTTCGGGTGGAAGCGGCATCAGGAAGCCCGACCTGTTTCGGACGACGATCTCTCGAAGACAAACTACCTGCGTCCTCATCGAACAGCCGTCAGCAAGTCCTCTGAAACGCTGTTTCAAGAGCTTAAGTCGCTCGAGCTCGAGGTCCGTAAGGCGGCTGTTGAAGAACACTGGAGTGTTGACTGGAAGAGTCATGAGCAGGCGGTCGAGGCCGCAGGCAAAGCCGAGCAAGAACGCCGATTCGCTCGTGGCGTTCGCGATCTCACACGGGCGATCGATGCACTGATGAAAGAGTCAGAAAAGAAGAATGAGTAACGCCCAGCCCGGCTCAACGAAACGACAGAAACGCGGCGACATCCACGCAGACAAGACATCGGGGCCGATTCTCACAAGAACGAACAGCACAGTTCCGGGAGTACCATCATGAATGAACAAACGTCACCAACCGACGCCCCGCGTACGACCACGAGCGACAACATCGCGGCGGGATTTATCGACGCACACTCGCATATCTGGACGCGCAATGTCCAGAAGTATCCCCTCACCAATGGGCAGACTCCCGACGATCTGAAACCTGCCAGTTTCACGGCTGCTGAGTTGCTCGCCGCCGCGAAGCCGTTGGGAGTATCCCGCGTTGTTCTGATTCAACATCGGCCCTATCACGGGGTCGACAATTCGTACATCATCGACTCAATGCGTGACAATCCGGGGCGATTTTCTGCCGTCGCCTGCATTGAGGCGAATCAGTCACGACCACAAGACGACATGGATCGCCTCGCCAGCCTCGGCGTTCGAGGCTTTCGCATTCGTCCAGCCGACGGAGGGCCCGAGGGGTGGGCGACGAGTGCCGGGATCCGGGCGATGTGGAAACATGCCGCCGAGACCGGATTGCTCATCTGTCCGCTGATCAACCCCGTCGATCTTCCAGTCCTGACCGAATTCTGCCGGGACTTTCCGCAGGCCAACGTCGTCATCGACCACTTCGCACGTGTCGGTATCGATGGCGAGATTCATCATGCCGATCTTAAGATGCTCCTCGGCCTCGCTCGCTTTCCCAAGACTCATGTCAAGCTGTCGGCCTTCTATGCTCTGGGGCGTAAACAACCGCCGTACACCGACTTGCTCCCTATGTTACAACTCGTGCTCGAAGCGTACGGTCGAGATCGCCTAATGTGGGCGAGCGATGCTCCGTACCAACTCGCGGAACCGAACAACTTGAAGGCTTCCGTCGAATTAATGACGAAACATGCCACCTTTCTCACCGAAGCCGACCGCGAAGCCTTGATGCGCACGACAGCCGAACGTCTGTTCTTTTCAGGTAAGTCCGGCACCGAGTCTTGATGAGTCATCACGAGAACTCCTCAGTGCAAGTTGTCAAGCGAGAACTCGGAGAGGACCTCTAAGCGAGGCGAGATGGAACAACAACCGCAGTCGTCATCGTCGAATTCGTTGCTGGTCGGGCTACTCGAACGGGCCCGCACTGGAGATGTCGCTGCGCGTGATCAACTGTTTTCCAAGTGTCGCAACTACGTCGAGGTCCTCGCCCGCGCACAGGTCGAAAGCTGGATGCAGGCGAAAGTCGATGCCTCGGATTTGGTGCAGCAAACTCTCATGGAAGCACATCGCGGTTTCGACGACTTTGCCGGTCACTCCGAAGGGGAATGGCTCGCATGGCTACGGCAGATTCTGACACATAACACACAAGATGTTATTCGCCGATACCGTCGGGCCGGGAAGAGACAAGTCCATCGGGAACAGTCGCTCGACGTCCACTCGACTGGACTGTCGGGGTCGTTCCGCATCGACCCGCAGGATGTCCAAAGTGAGACGCCGAGCCAGTTGCTGGCTCAGAAGGAACGGGAAATCGAACTGGCGGACGCCATCGCCCAACTAACTCCCGACCATCAAGAAGTCATCATCCTCCGGAACCTGCAACGTCTTCCGTTCGACGAAGTGGCCACCATCATGAAGCGGACTCGTCCCGCCACTCAAATGCTCTGGATGCGAGCCGTCAAGCGACTTGAATCGCTGCTGAGTTCGCCAGATTAAGTCATGAACAGGCGACATCTCTGAGTTGTTTCTTGAGTTGTCACCAATCCATCACGGCGGAATTCCCCACTTTGTCAATCCCCACCATCGAAGGCGTCCGCCACCCTGTCGACTGTGTTGTGAGTGAGTGTTGTGAGTCTGTTGAACCTCTGAAATTGGCGTTTGCATAGCCCCCGAGACGGCTTGTGCTACGTCGAGATTACCATTGGAGATCATGATTGAGGTTGGAAACGACTGTGGAATGGTGTGGTAGGCTATGACACGTCGCGGGGCGCCGGATTGAGTTCACCAACTGCAATGGTATAGTCCGACCGTAGTGGTTCGCCGACGCGACCAGCCAGGAACGCCTTCAACAACAATGGCGTCGTCCGTGCGGACATTATGGAATCAACGACAACCCGGGCGATCTCTCACTTCCTGCCAGATGACAAATCGATGGCCACTTACACAACAGGCGAAAAGCATCTCTGGGATGGTGAGCCGAAATCAATCGAATGGCAGTGAGTCCGTATTGAAACGGGAGGGAGAAAATGCACTGGTTCATCAAGCTCGCGTTGTCTGTCATGGTGTCGCTGTCAGTCGCATCGACGGGAGAGTCGGCGGAGCCGATTCGGCTGCGACTGCTCTCATATAACATTCACCACGGCGAAGGGGTCGATCGAAATCTTGACCTTGAGCGGATCGCCGACGTGATCCTTTCAGTGAAGCCCGACTTGGTCGCACTTCAGGAAGTCGACCAGAAGGTTAAACGCACAGAGAGTATTGACCAGCCGACCGAATTGGCTCGGCTGACCAAGATGAATGTCATCTTTGGTGCCAACATTGACCTGCAAGGTGGCCACTACGGCAACGCGGTCCTCTCTCGATTCCCAATCACTTCGGACAAGAATCACCATTTACCCAACATCGACAATAGCGAGCAACGTGGCGTGATTGAAGCGGAGATCAAGCTGCCGGATTCGGAGGTGTCCTTGTTGCTATTGGCCACGCACCTGGATTTTCGTGCCGACGAACGAGAGCGTCTGGCATCGGTCGAGGTGATTAATGCGTTCGCAGATAAGCATCCCGAACGTCACGCCTTGCTTGCGGGGGACATGAACGCGACGCCCGACAGCAAGACGCTCCGACAGTTGGAGAAGAACTGGACTCGAGTGAACGAAAAACCCATGGCGACCGTGCCTGTGAATCAGCCGACACAGCAGATTGACTACATTCTGTTCCGTCCAGCAAACCGCTGGAAAGTCGTCGAAGTCAAAGTCCTGGAGGAGGCGGTTGCCTCAGATCATCGAGCAATCTTCGCCGTTCTGGAACTTCAGGCGAACGATGAATAAACTCAAAACGTCTGAAGTTCAGCATCTAACTGCTCCTTACGACTTTGCTGCATGGCATCAGCGGTCGTGAGGTTTCATGCGAGTGATCTCTGGCAGGGATTGCCTGTTCTTCCAGTAGGAACGGCATGATCGACAGAGATTTCCGATCCATCTTCCGGTGTCAATGGTGAGCTGTCCGCTCACTCGTGTCACACAGTTTGAGGCATCTGCCCGATGAACCGTCGCACGATCAACTCTCAACCGCATTGGGGAACAATGTTCCGCATCATGGCGTCACTCACTTTCCTGCTGGCAGGACTGGATGTGAAAGCACAGACGCCAGAGGACTCTCGCTGGCAAATCCGAATGGAAGCACGACTAAAAGCGATCTATGACCGCGGCGAGTTTCGCGACAAGAACCTCCGACCGAAGTGGTTAGAGGACAGTTTAGGTGTTGTTACGGAAGAGGTCGATCCCGACACGAAGCAGGTCAAGGAATGGCTTTACGAAGCGAGCACGGGTGAGAGGCAAGCATGGAAAAAGGATCAGAAGCTGGCAATGCCAGACCTTCAACGCTCCCCCAACGGGACCCATCAACTCATCACTCGCGACGGGAAGCTGCTATCTGTCAAATTAGAGAATCAGCAGGAGACATTGCTGGTCTCCAGCCCGCCGGGACGCGAGGTTGCGTACCGAAATCCTGTCTGGAGCCCGGACGGATCCCGAGTTGTCTTCGTTGAGGCCGACTTCACCGAGGTACGGCAGCGATCGGTGTTGGTTCCGGGCGACCCGTCCTACCCTGAGGTCGAGAAGCATCGGTTTGCTCGCGTGGGCGGAGAGATTGAGAAACTGAGAATCGGCGTCGTGAACTCCGACGGACAGCACCTGATTTGGCTGCCGATCGAGCGTCCCGAAGAGGGTTTCTATTTGGGTCAAGTCGAATGGGCGGGCAATTCGGATGAAGTCCTGGTCGAGATTTTCAGCCGCTCCAGAGACAAGCGAGACTTCCAACTCGTCTCAACGGATGGCCAGATCAAGACAATCTATTCGGAACAGAACGAAGCGTGGGTCGAGTCCAGTCAGGGAAAGAATTCCGGACTCGTATGGATTGACGGCGGTCGGGCATTCGTCGTGATCAGCGAACAGGATGGCTGGAGGCATGCCTATCGCTCTTCACGCGACGGAAGCACTGTGACGCTGTTGACTGCGGGAGACTACGACATCATTGATCGCGCAGTCATCGACGAACAACGGGGGTGGTATTACTTCTATGCTTCGCCCGATGATGCGACACAGAAGTTGCTGTATCGCGTCGCGTTGGATGGTTCAGGCCAGCGACAGAGAATCACGCCGGAAGACCAAATCGGCACGCATGGCTATTACTTCTCCCCGGATGCGAAGTGGGCGATCCACACTTACTCAACCTTGGACTCACCTCCTGTTCATGAACTGATCGAAGTTGAAGGGCACCGTGTGGTAAAACTCCTCGAAGAGAATGACGACATCCGCAAACGGATGGCGTCACTGGTTTCGCGTCCGACCGAGTTCTTGAAACTCGATATCGGGGACGGCATCACGCTTGATGCCTGGATGATCAAACCTAAGGATTTCGATCAATCAAAGAAGTATCCGGTTTTCATTTACGTCTATGGTGAACCTCACTTGCAGACGGTCTTAAACGAATGGGGTGCCGCACAGATCGACTTCCATCGGGTGGTCGCCGATCTGGGATACATTGTGGTGTCGATCGACAATCGAGGCACTCCCGCCCCCAAGGGAGCGGCGTGGCGACGAGCCATTTATGGCAGTTTGGGACCGCTTTCCACGGAGGAGCAAGAGGCCGGGTTAAAGGCACTCGCGAAACAATGCCCCTTTGTCGATTCTTCTCGCGTCGGAATCTGGGGTTGGAGCGGTGGCGGCTCGAACACGCTGAACGCCCTGTTTCGGAAACCGGATTCGTATCATGTTGGGATTGCCGTCGTCCCTAAGCCGCAACCGCACCTTTACAACGCCTGGTTCCAAGAGATTTACATGCGAACTCGCGAGGTCAATGCGGACGGATACGAGCAGGCCGCAGCCATCAACTACGCCGATGGCCTCAAGGGAAAGCTGCTCATCGTGACCGGATCAGGCGAAACGAACACTCACATTCAGATCGTCGAGGGATTGGTGGATCGACTCATTGCGTTAGGAAAGCCGTTTGACTACATGGTCTATCCCAATCGCAACCACGGTTTGCGTGAGGGAGATGGAACACTGGTGCATGTCAGAATGTTGATCCTAAGATATCTGATGGAAAACCTTCCGGCAGGTCCGCGACCGGCCCCTCCAGATTAAAAAAAGCGGATAGCACATTCATCGAGACCGCGCAAAGCGGGAAATCGCAGCACACAAGCTTTCGCCGATGCCAGAATTGCGACGCTGAACCAGCCACAGAATGATGTCGCGATGCTGCCTGCGCCAAAGCAGACTTTCGGCCAGATGGCAGAGCGGAATTGAGTCTGTCCTGTAGCCCCGGTCAAAGGCGGGGTGGCAGATGGCAATGCATGGAGACCCGTTTCACCATCGGCAGACAAGGTCGGCGATTAAATGTGGGGCGAGTTGTCGGATGTGTGTGCCTGGGGGAGAACGAGTCGAAAGGTTGTCCCGGCCTCAGAGGAGTCGAGCAGTTGGAGATCACCCCCTTGTTGGCGAGCGAGACCTCGACTGAGCGCTAGTCCCAGTCCCACTCCAGGAGCTGTTCGGGCTGCTTCATGATCCGACTTCGAGAAGGGTTGAAACAGCTTCGGTCGGACATCGGACGCGACTCCTCGACCACGATCCTGCACGTCGAACGAGACTGTCGTGCCGGTGTCGAGGCAACAAATCGTCAACTCGGGGGAACTCGGATTGCTGCCATACTTGCAGGCGTTGTCGATCAGGTTCAGCAGAATCTGTTCGATGACCGTTGGCTCGACAAGGACCGGGACATCGGCGAATTGAGAACTGGTCGACGACGACGAATCGTGCAGTCCGTCGAGACCGACGATGGTCTGTCCGCCGAGTGTCGCCTGGGCTTGTAATCTCTGCTCCATGTGCCTCAACAGTTCCCGAGTTGAGATTAATGTACGCGGGGGCATCGCCGGTTGACGTTCGAGTCTCGCATAGGCGAGCACGTTGTCGACCAGATGCCCCAGACGGGATGACTCGCGATGGAGCGTCTCGAGGTAGTCTTGCTGCTTAATCGGATCGCGAACCATGCCGCCGGCGAGCATCTCGGTGTAGAGTTGAAACGTGGTGAGCGGAGAACGGAGTTCGTGTGTCACCGCGGAAACAAACGCCGCTCGCCGTTCGCTGAGTGCCGTCACCCCCATGATGAGGTACACAAACCCCGCCGCCGCCGCGAGGAGTCCAACCCACGCAATGGCGATCGCCAGCATGGTCGGAGTCCATTCCCAAGAGACCGCTGTGATGGCAGGGAGTTGTAGACTTGCCGGGAGCGAAGCGAGAGCCCGAGCGGGGGTCTCAGTGGCTTCAACTCGAATTGGTTCGAGCGTCGCTTCGGGGAGGACGTCCTGAATTTCGAGCAAGAGATCGTGTTGCAGTTGCTCCCAATTGAGCCAGCATCCTTGGATGACCGTCTCGTCGTTGCGAACAACTCGTCGGGCCAGCAACAGCTTCTGATTTACCCACAATGGACGGCTCACCCCTTCGCGAACGGTACGGTCAAACAGTGCCTCATCCAGATTCGAACGTTGTTCAATGACCGCTTGTTGAGCATACCCCTGCAACCGATTCGACCGGCTCCCAAAGTCGTTCTGCGATTGGAGCAAATCCACCAGTTGAGGGAGGGCCTGCTGCATAGACTCTTCTTGTGCTTCTTGCTGAGTCGCCTCGTCCGGTTCACGAAAAACTTGCTCCGAAATCGATGTCTGTTGCCGACCGGAATGGGGAGTGACTGACTGACTGGAATTCCCATAAGGTGACTCCAGCAACTTACCACCACGTCCATATTGAGCCGCCCCCTGTCCGATTTGTGCTGTCGGTCTGGTCAAACTCTGACTGCCATTGTCGAACTCTTGCGGTGATTCATTGGAAGAGGTTCTTGTGGTTGTGGAAGATGGCAGGTCATCCTGAGTCGACCTTGAGGTGTCACTGTTCAATGAGGCGAGTTGCGTCGTCGGTGTCGACTGGGTGAACTCATCCGGGAGTCTGCTCAGTAACTCCGCATAGTTCAGGACGTCATCTAACTCGACACTCTTCACGGTATTGATGGAGAGTTGTTCGGGAGCAAGTCCATTCGTCAGTGCCCAGTCCCGGTCCTGTTCCAATGGAAGTTGCGGCGAGTCGAGCGTTCCGTCTGGACAGAGTTCAAAATTGAGGTTGACATAGGCCGATGGCTGATTCAACAACGGCGATGGCAGACGTTGCGGGAGATCGCCCGGATGAAGTCCCTGAGTTTGTGTCAACACTGGCTGATAGACGAAGTAGGGGCGTGCCGCCTCTGCCGCAATGATCGGCATTGCCATGCTATCCATTCGCCACAAAGCGACACTGGCCCGTTGCTCCTGCTCGGACCGCAATTTCGTCAGGCGGTCCTGTCTATCGAGTTCTAACACCTTAATTGTCAGCCAGCCAAAGCCGACAAACACGATCGCCCCCATGCTGGCAAGTGCGATCCAGATCTGATGCGGTCGTTTCCACATGGAAGGTTACTTTCGTCGTCGCATTGGGTCACGAGTGAGAATGTCTTAAGGAGTTCCGGGGCGCCACAAATAACCCCGTCCACGAACTGTGACAATCAACTCCGAATTGGGGGAACGATCTCCCAACTTCTCTCGGAGTCGGGCGATGTGCATGTCGATCGTGCGGGTGGTTACGCCGCGCGAGTCGATCCCCCACACCTTCTCCAGCAACTCCTCTCGTCCAACCGGTCTTCCGGCATGCCCCAGAAAGTAGGTGAGAATGTCCGACTCGCGTGGAGAGAGTTCTTGTCGCACTCCCCGTTCGTTGACAAATTCGGCTTGCCGCAAGTTGAGCTGCCCGAAGCCTGGAAGTTCGACCGTCTCGGGAGCCGTGTCGTCGACCGGTGCCCGACGCAGTACCGCTTCGATTCTCGCCAGCAGTTCCCGCACACTAAACGGCTTGACGATGTAGTCATCGGCCCCCAGTTGAAGCCCCCGAATGCGATCGTTCTCGTCCCCGCGAGCTGTCAGCAGGATCACCGGTTTCGAGGGGCGTCGTTCGCGAACTTCTGCGAGCACGTCGAGTCCCGTTCCGTCAGGAAGCAGGACATCGAGAAGTAACAAGTCGTACCCCCCCGCGACCGCCAGCGGCAATCCTTCCGCTACGTTCGCCCCTTGTAACACGCGATAGGACGAATACTCCAACATGTCGACAATCCCCTGCCGTATAGCCGCATCGTCTTCAATCGTCAGGATAGTTCGTGGTGACATGGAACGCTCGTAAGAACTCCTCGAAGCTCCCGACGGCGCGGGAGACCAATAAACGACTTCTAGCGAGAGAAAACTCGCCCCGGAAACTCAGTCCCTCCCGCCACTCCAGCGTTGGTCAGCCCGGTGTAGACATCTCGTTCGACGAGACCGAGCCAAGGATCGTTGCTGGGGGTCAGGAAGAGTTCAGCATACACCCGTTCGTTGAGCGTGACGAGGTCATTCCCACGTTCGCCGGCGATGAACCACTCGTGAATCTGTCGATGCAGTTGATATTCGTTGCGAACGGTGTCGATGGCGACGCTCGACTGCAGACGGGAGAACAACTTTGCCAGCATCGGGCCTTCGATGTCGGTCTTTGACATTGCCAGTCGAGCCGCGTTGATGGCCACAGGGTTCTCCCGAACCATCACGTTTCGACTCGTCTCATCGAAAGCGACTTCAGACTGATGCAATGCTGCGAGATTGAGCCAGAACTGAGCGTCATCAGTGTCACTCGTCACGGGTGGCGTCATGGTGACACTCGCCAAAGGCTTCAACTCGACCGACCGTTTGGGGACCGCAATTGCTGTCGCCGCGGCTGCCGGAATCGTCCCTTGTTTCGCGGGCGCGTCCGACGACGGAGGGGTCTCTGCGGTGGGAGTCTCGGCACCTTGAGCTTCGACTGCCGGGGAGACGGCCTGGGGAATGCCCTTTGCGTCACCAGTTGACTCGCTTGCCAATGAAGGAAGCACCAATTGCGATCGAGCATGTCTGTTCAAACGGATCGCAACTTCCTGTCGCTGCAAAGTCTCCAGATCAGCACGCCACTGTTGGTCCAATTGGAAGAGAGAATCGCGGTGATAGGCTTCGACGAGTGTATCCCGCTCGCCCGGAGAGGCCAGCACCTCTTTCCCTAGCGAATTGACACGATCCAGCCAACTGATGAACCTCTGCGGACTATACAATCCCGGCAGCACATCCATCGCGTGCCCATTCGAGTCGAGCACATAGTGAGCGCTGTTACCGGTAATCGTGCGCACGAGCTTTCGTCCGTCGCCGAAGTCAATCGTAATCACCGGAACCGGCCGCACACTTTCCCAATGCAGCACGAACTCGTCCCGAAGTCGACGAGACACTTCGGCATTCGAATACAGTGTCGTCCGAAAGAATCGGCTATTGGCACAGCTTAACTCATCCGTCAGTTTGCCGAGCATTCTTAAAGACAAGATCGGCTTGCCACTCTCCTTCGACTCCAGCTTGGCCGCTTCCAGGTCGGTATACCAGAACAGCCGCGATGACGTGCAGTACCGTTGCCCCCCCACAGCATCAATAAACAGTTCGAGGTCATTAAGCGCCTTTTGCAGACGCATCACAGCGGGCCCTTCGGTCGCCTGTTGAAGCGATTCTATGAGGCCGTCCCGTTCAAGGAACATCTCCTGAAGTCGCTCGGGGCCAAATATCCGCGCTTTATCAACCATTTGCTGCGCTTCTTCCACCTTGCCCAACTTGATCAACTCGGCATACATCGCTGCCCCGTCGCCGTAACTGCAAGCCAAGACCTGTGACGCTCCGAGTGTGACCGATATGAAGAGAGCCAAGATTACCATCTCCGCAAATCGCTTGCTTGCTAGTCGCATGATCGCCTCCAGTGAGAAGAAGAGTTCGCCGGGTTTCGCCCTCGGCTATCTTCGACCAATCGTACAACGAAATCCTCACTTGCCGCGTAACAGCGTTGTAACAACCGGCACCACACTCCCGCCTTGCTCTGATTTCGTCGCCGAAGAGATTGCGAAGGGGTCAGCCCACCCGAAGTTCCTGTTGTATGAAGGTGACGAGAACGACCGGTTCAACCCTCATCTCATAAATCGTGCCGGGAGTATTACCTCCTGAATCCTTCGTTTGTGCCCAGTCGGTGATTTTCGTAGCATCCACCCTGTCACAAAAACATTTCCCTCAAGGAACTTGATTACTCATGAATCGTCGTGCTGAAGTTGATGCTGCTCTGGTCAATGTGGACTTTGCGAAGACCCGCTATGTGGTGGCCTTCGAGACTTCTGAAGGTCCATTGAACCTCGAATTCTGGCCGGATGTCGCCCCCGGACACTGCAAGAATCTCATCGGACTAGCCAAGATCGGCTTCTACGATGGCATTATCGTGCATCGTGTGATTTCCGATTTTGTCATTCAGATGGGATGTCCACAGGGGACCGGAACCGGAGGTCCGGGATATCAGATCAAAGCCGAGTTCAACGACCGCCTGCACGAAGAGGGGGTGTTGTCGATGGCTCGAACCAGCGACCCAAACTCGGCTGGCTCGCAGTTCTTCGTCTGTCTGGGTCGGGTTCCCCATCTCGACAAGCAATACACCGCCTTTGGGAAACTTGCCGATGCCGAGAGTATCGCGACGCTACGCAAGATCGGAGCGACCGAGACCGACCGATCCGATCGCCCACGCAATCCAGTGACGATCATCAAGGGGACTGTCCTTGAATCTCCGTTGGCATAGTCATCGGACGTCGAATGAATCCCTGTCACCCGAGGCCATCCCTCGGGTGATGGGGACGACTGCGCCGTTTCTTGCGATCATCCCCCTTCCCCCCGAGACGACGGACTTCCCTGACCGTCGAACGCTAAAGTCCCCACCTGCACCAAATGACCCGGTTGACGATGTTCGTTCCCGCAACGAAGTCCTGTTGCGACTGAAACGATTCGCTCTGTGTGTTGTGACGCTGGCCATCTCGCTCGCTGGGTTTGCGGGTTGCGAATCCTCCTCTCCTTCGGCCCCCAAAGCCGATTCGGGGATCGTGTTCCCGGAACCAACGATTGCTGGGCCGATACTGTTCAGCGAAGTCGCGGCCGGGACGGTGGACGACGCGACAATGCGACCACTGCTCCGAGTCTCCAACAGTTCAGATGCTGCGAGGTCCATCAAGTTTGATGGCACCGGCTGTTCCTGTTACTCGCTGAAACTCGGTGACCAGGTACTCCGTCCGGAAGACTCCATCGAACTGGCAGCGGGAGAGTCGAAAGAGTTTCGGTTCTCGTACAACGATCCGCCGCGCCCCAAAGAATCGGACTTTCTCGCGAGGTTTTCCAGTTCCGCTGGTTCCGAGTATCACACTCACGAACTCCGTCAGACGCTCCAGATTCTAGCCGACATCGATTTGACTCCCGAAGTCTTGACCTCAACGTTTACTCCGGGACTCACGCCCGCCCCACTTTCGCTAAACGTCACGTTGAGATCACGCGATCGAGCCGTTGTTGATGAGTCACCACAATTAATCACTCCACCGGAATGGATTCAGCCGGGAATTTGGAGTGCGATCCAGGAAGCAACGGAGGAAGATGGTGTTTGGAGGCGATCTTGGACGCTGGAAGTCTCCTTTGTTCTTGATCCATCACAACCAGTTCAGACTCGGCACTGGACTGGCAGTGTGCAGAACGAGTCACGACTTTCTGTCCCAGTGTCGATCTCACTTCGTCAGCGGGTTGGCGTTTCGGCACCGACTCTCGTCCCTTTAGGGCCGGTGACTCAGGGTGTCGAAAAAGTTCGCCGCGTCTTGCTTCGCTCGGTCGACGATCATCCCTTCCAAGTGATCGGCATCGTCAGCGATGACCCGCAAGTCAGCGCAATGGCCGATCAACAGACTCCCGCCCTGCAACAATGGATTACAATTCGATGCAGCGGGGAGGCTCCCGGTAACCTCAATGCCCGCATCGCTTGCCAGTTGTCGCACTCCGTCACCCCTGAAGTCAGTTTCCAAGTGACCGGAACCATTACCGAGTAAGCTGTCGCGACAATCCTCAGGCTCGTAGAGCAAAGGCATTGTGACGAAATGGCAGCGGTCATTAAGGCACTTCGCGAAAACCGCGACGATCTGAAACCTCGCACGACATTGCGGGGTACATCGTCGTACGAGACTGTTCGTGCCCCTGTTGATTTTTCAGGACGATCGACTTATGCGAATTTCGGCGAATCATTGGTGGCTCCCCTTCGTACTCGTCTGTGGCCTGTCGGGGCTGATGGTGTCATCCTCGTGGGGGGATGACGCGGCACCTGCTGCCGAGACGAAAGGGGAGACGAAGGTTCGAGACGCGGCGGAGTTGGTCCCGCACACAACGTTGCTATTTGCCGAAATCGCGGCCCCAAAAGCAGCCATTGGTCAACTTTTAGATCATCCACTCTGGACGCAAATCAGGCAGTTGAACGGGTACCGAAAAGGGACGATGACGCCCCAATACTTTGCCCTCAATGTGGGAGTCGTCTATGTCGAGTCGCAGCTTGGCATGTCTTGGCGTGAGGCTTTGGAGGGACTTACCGAAGGGGGTGTTACAGCCGCTTACGATGCTAAGACCAAAGGGTCTGTCGTTATCATCCAGGCGAAGAGCGAGGTGCATCTTACCAAGGTTCGTGACGTCTTTCTTCGACTCGCCCGCGAGGATGCCAGAAATAAAAAGCAACCAGACCCGTTCCAAGAAGTACAACATCGCAACGTGACGTTCTACAAAACCAAGGGAGGGGCCTTTGCGACGATTGGAGCAACCCTGCTCCTGGTGAATCAGGAGCCGATTGCTCGGGAAGTGGCCGATCGTCTCCTGGATGGGACCACCAGCGAGTTCGCCAAGACACCGCAATTCCGCGATTCTCGAACAGCAAACCATGTCCGCCCGACACTGTGGGTTTACGGGGACATCAAGCAGGTTCGCGACTCCGGCGTCGCCCCCAAGGTCTACTCTGGGAAGGCCGAGAATCCGGGAGCAGAGCTGATATTCGGGGGAGTCCTGGAGGTACTTCAACATGCTGACTTTTTCACGCTTGATTTCGACCTGCAATCAGAGTCCGTCGCCATCGGCCTTTCGCTGCCATTCGAGCAGAAGTGGATCAGCGAGTCGCGAGAGTACTACTTCGGACCACAGGGGCAGGGAGTTGCTCCAGAGTTGCCGCCGGTCGAGAATCGCTTACTCGCTTTGTCGACGCATCGCGATTTTTCACAACTCTGGCTGCGGGCCGGGGACCTGTTTGATGAACGAACGAACGACAAACTGGCCGAGGCGGACAGCGGGTTGTCGACACTTTTCTCTGGAAAAGACTTCGGCGAAGAGATACTCGGCTCCTTCCAACCAGGGTTGTCGTTGGTCGTCGCCCGACAAAGCTTCGCGGCAGACGGAGTGCAGCCGTCCATCCGATTACCGGCGTTCGCCCTCGTGATGGAGATGAAGACTCCCGAGGCGTCGCATCGCGAACTGCGACGACTGTTTCAGAGCCTCATCGGGTTTGCGAACTTCGCCGGTGCCCAGGAGGGGAACCCGCAGTTGGAACTGAACCAAGAAACTCGGGCCGGAAGCGAAATTATTTCCTCCACATTCATCCCTGAGGTGGGAGACGAGCAGAACCGTCAGGCGGCGATTCACTTCAACTTCTCGCCTTCGGTCGCCTTTGCCGGGAAGCGGTTTGTGCTTTCGAGCACTCGCACTCTCGCCGCAGAACTCTCTGCGACACAGTCCGAAACGATACCAAGCAATGAAGAGTGGCGGATCAACACAATCGGACACTTAAACATACCGATCCTGCAACAGGTGCTCGAAGACAACCGCAGCCATCTCATCGCCAAGAACATCCTCGAAGAGGGGCATTCCCAAAAGGAAGCAGAAGCTCAGATTTCAGACCTCATGGATATCCTTGAGATGTTCAATTCGGCTGACATGAAGTTCCATACCGAGCCGAAGTCCTTACGTGTCAAGGCGACCCTGAACTTCGCAAAACGATAGAACATTCGTTTTCGTCTTCTCATCAGTTGAATGACGTGACAGATGTCGGACGCGAATTCGCCATAGCGGCATTCGCTAACGAATCACTGACTTTCAGGAGATTCCCCTTTGAAATCGCTCGCTGATCTCGATCCGACTTGGGCGTGGGACCCGTTTGTTCCAACGCCAGAGCAACCTTGGAATCGGTCGTGGGCTGCTCATCTCCACCGACGAGCCGGGTTTGGGGCGTCAACTCGTGTACTTGACGAAACGCTGAAGCTCGCCCCAAGCGATGCGGTACAGTCTCTAATGAATCGCAGCGTGACCACCGCCGAGCAACAGGCCAGTGACTCACTCGCCCGTTCCAGCATCGCGGGGGGCAAGCCTGAGCCGCTGTCCGCATGGTGGCTGCATCAATTGCTCACCACCTCCGACCCGTTGCGAGAGAAGTTAACCCTCTTCTGGCACGGACACTTCGCCACGGGGGCCGACAAGGTGACGGATCCTGAGTTAATGTATGCGCAGAACAAGCTCTTTCGCAGTCAGGCGACTGGTAATTTTCGTGAGTTGACCCAATCCATCGCTCGCGATCCTGCCATGCTGATCTATCTCGACTCGGCCACGAATCGAAAACTGCACCCCAATGAAAACTTCGCCCGCGAACTGATGGAACTGTTCTGCCTCGGTGAAGGCAATTATACCGAGCGAGATATCCGGGAGTTAGCCCGTTGCTTTACGGGATGGGAGATTCGACGCGGAAAATATCGGTTTAATAAATACCAAAACGATGCCGGGAGTAAGACTTTCTTAGGAGAGACCGGTCAGTTTAGTGGCGAACAGGGGATCGACATTGTGCTAAAACAATCGTCCTGCCCACGTTTTGTCACGAAGAAACTGATCCACTACTATCTCTTTGATGAACCTGACATTCCTGAGTCGCTGGTGAACCCATTAGCAGAATCATTCGCGAGTGACTGGGCGATTGCTCCGTTAGTACAACGCATACTGTCAAGCAATCTCTTCTTTTCGGCCTACTCATTCGGTCGCAAAGTACGTTCTCCCGTCGACTTTTCCATCGGGCTGATGCACGGACTGGAAATGTCAACGAACGTCATCGAACTCACTCAAGAACTGGGCAATCTCGGTCAAAGGCTCTTTTTTCCTCCAAATGTGAAGGCTTGGGACGGCGGCCGATCCTGGATTAACTCCTCCACGCTGCTCGGAAGAGCGAATCTCGTTAAACGATTGCTCAACCACAAGAAGAGCCGATTCAATGGCGGCTCCCTCTCCGACCTATTGTCGAAGCACAAAGCGAATTCTCCTCAATTGATCGTATCCTGGCTGGTCGACACACTCTTCGCGGTGCATCCCCCCCAATCTGTTCAACACGACGTCGTGGCTCTCATTGAGACTCCGGAAGGGGACCGAGAGACTCGCCTCCGAGAAGCCGTCCGACTACTCTGCACACAGCCGGAGTTTCACTTAGGATGATGACCTGTTCACTGACGTAACATAACCTGTTCGAGAAACGCTGGTCCCTTGTTTTCGCACGCATTAACTAATTAGTAGTTGTCTTATTGTCTTGTGAGTTGATTATGACACGTAGTCGTCGAAAGTTTCTCACTTCGCTGCTTGGTACGCCGGCAATCTTAGCGATTGGAGGGGCAGTTCCTTCGTTGTTTTCGTCGGCTTTGGCGATGGGGGCCGAGACGGTTGGGGACAAGGTGCTCGTGGTTGTGCAGATGACCGGGGGAAACGACGGTCTGAACACGGTGATCCCGTTCGCCGATCCGGACTACCGCAAGCTTCGACCGACGCTCGCGGTCCCTCAGTCGGACGTGTTAATGATTAACCGTCAACTGGGGTTCCATCCATCGATGAAAGGTTTCGCGGAATTGCTGGAGGGAGAGAAACTCGCCATCGTGCAGGGTGTGGGCTACGACAATCCGAATCGGTCGCACTTCGAATCGATGGACATCTGGCACACCGGACTTCAGAAGACGGCAACACGCACGGAAGGTTGGCTGGGAAGGTGCGTTGATCGATGGGAGTCTCCGTCAAAAGAGGTTCTGGCGATGCACGTCGGTCGCGAGAAGTTGCCTTTGGCGTTGGTCGCCCAGCAGAGTCGTGTGCCGTCGGTCGAGTCGTTGAAACAGTTTCAGCTCGATGAAGGAAAGATTGACCGTTCTGCGAAGGTGCGGGAACTCTCGGAGTCTCCTCGAACGGAGTCGAACCACCTCCTGGGCTTTGTGGCATCGAGCACTGTGTCGGCAATCTCGGTGAGCGAACGGGTGCGGCAGGCAGCGAACGACTATAAGCCACATCATGCTTATCCCGAATCGGCGTTGGGAGAGAAATTTCGACTCATCGCTCAACTCATTGATTCCGGTTTTCCATCGCGCATCTATTATGTCGAACTCGATGGCTTCGACACCCACTCGCAACAGGCGGCGGCACACTCGGGGTTGTTGCGACAGTTGACTGACGCAGTCTCGGTGTTCGTCCGAGACCTCGATGCCCAAGGGAACGGGGATCGTGTTGTCACGATGTGCTTCAGCGAGTTTGGTCGGCGAGTCGCGGAGAACGCCAGCGAAGGGACGGATCATGGAACGGCGGCTCCGATGTTTCTCGCCGGGAACTCGGTGAAGCCCGGCCTCATTGGGGAGCATCCCAGCCTTGCCGACCTCGATCAGGGTGACCTCAAGCACCACACCGATTTCCGACAGGTCTACGCCAGCCTGCTCAACCATTGGCTCGGGAGTCATGCCACACAAGTCCTCGGAAAATCGTATGATCCGATTCCGATCCTCAAGACGATGCAGCAGTCCGACGGTGACAAAACGTGACGGCGGGCAAGATTGACTCGCTCAAAGGTCATGTCCTTCGAGACGTCACGAATGAAGCGACGTCATTGTTGGGCGGCAATGAGGAGCTGCCGCGGGGCGACGTAACCATTGAGCTGAACTTCCCCAATCGCGATAAGTTGCGACGATTCGTCCAGGATCGAAATCCTCTGAGGTGTCGGGTCCAAGAGTCCAGACTCAGGGATCACACGGCGGCCACAACGCAGAATCGCGATCTCGGCTGCATTCAGTGTACACGTCGGGAGATGCGGAACGGCTGTCTGTAAGGGGAGCATCTCGCTGACAATTTGCTCCCGAGAAAGTTCTTCGACGGTCAACGCGTTGTCGACTCGAAAGGGGCCGATCGCAGTTCGCTCCAGCTTTGACATGACAGCGGATGAGCCGAGCTTTCGGGCGATGTCACGCCCCAATGCCCGCACGTATGTCCCCGAACCACATTGAATCTCGATCGAAAATCGGTCGTGGGAGAAGTTCAACAAGTCGATCTTTCCGATTTCGATCCGCTTCGATGCGATGTCGACATCGATCCCTTTTCGAGCCAGATCGTACGCCCGATGGCCATCGACCTTGACCGCCGAGAACGCTGGCGGCACCTGATCGATGACCCCGACGAACTCAGGTAGTACAGCAACGAGTTCCTCCGCACTAAACGGATAAGCATCCGGGACAGGGGTCGACTCAACTTCGATATCATCCGTCGGGCTAAACAGACCGGTCAGGAACTCGGCTCGATAAACCTTGGGGTGCTCCTGGATATAAGGGACTAAGCGAGTGGCCTTTCCGAGGCAGACAACGAGGACCCCAGTGGCGATCGGGTCGAGCGTTCCCGCATGTCCGACCTTTACCCCTCGTCCGATCAATCGCTCGATTGCATTCAGTGCCTGACGAGATGACATGTCGGGCGATTTATTGATGTTAAGTAGACCACACAGGTCATGTTGTTGGCGTCTTTTCACGTTGTTGAAAGTCTCGGGGCAAAACGAAGTTGGGCAGTTCGGATGTTAGAAAGGACGGCCGAACGGAGGACGGCCCGTCCCGATTTGTTCTGGTCTGGACTAAGGCTTTGGAGGAATCGAACCGCTGAGTTCCAATACGAGTCGTTCGAGTTGGATCCGTTCGGAGATGCGGCTCCCCCCCTTGAGGCCGGCGTCGGCCTGAGAGAGGAGCGTGAGGAGCCTTTCGGCTCGCTGCCGACCGATCCGGCGGAGATACTGCTCGCTCGACTCGATGTCGCGAAAGAAGACTTGTGCCTGCTTGAGAGCTGCGGAAAGTGTGACTCCCCCCCGTGCCCGCTCTGTCGCTTGAGCGAACTTACGGAACACGAAGTTAATGCCACCGAGAATCATCTGCGGAGCTTCTCCCGCGTTCAGCAGTTTGTCGAGTGCCGATAATGCAACGCCCGGTTGACCGTCGCGAATGGCGTTGATCATGTCCCAAGTGGTCTCAGCCTTCCAACCACCAACCAGAATTCTCACATCATCAACGCCGATTCGTGCCCGATCGCCGACATAGGCGGCGAGTTTCTCGAGTTCGCGGGTCAACAGTCCCATGCCGGTTCCGGCAAGTTGCAGCATGAGGGCTGCCGCATCGCGACTCAGTTGCTTCTCAAATAGAACTTGGGTCTGGCTGATGAGCCATTGCAGAAGTTGCCCCGCAGGTAGTTCGCCGCAATCAATCTCCAATCCACATTTTGGCAATCGCTTGGCAAGTTTGGTCGACTTGTTCCATGACTTGGCGATCATGACGAGTGTTGAACGACTCGATGGCCTGTCGAAGTAGTCCTCCAGTTGTGCCCGGTAATCCTTGATAAAGTCGTCGGCCCCATCGATGAGCACAATGCGAGCGGAGGAGAACATCGAGACGGTCATCAGTTCGTCCCGGATCGTCGCGTAGTCAAACTCCTTTCCCGAGTACCGGGACAGGCTGAGTTCCGCATCGGCATCACTCCCCAGCAATATCTGTTGCAGCAGATGCAATGACTGCTGCTTCAAATGATCTTCCGCTCCAAACATCACAATGATGGGGGGAATGGGATTCGGCGGACTGCTGAGGAACTGCGTGGCGTGCATCGTCGCGACTGAGATTGACCGAGAAAGCCCGTTTTCCGTAGAGTCCCCCGCTTCGGAAGGGGAACAGGCTCAGGGAGGAAGGCGAGTCCGGTGAGTTTAGCACGAATGTCAGCCGATGCCGATGCTACTGGCGAACAGGACGAGCCAAGGGGACTCGATCCTGTCGATGAGTGCTGGCAACTGTTGCCAGTCATCGCGACAGAATGCTATCGATGTCCCGGTGAGACCCATTCGATATCGCGTTCGGTTCACCTTTCACGGATGGCTTCGAACTTTCCTGCTTGTCGCCAGTGCGAATACCGTCACGACACCGGCCCCACCGTCGCAACATTCATCGCAAGTGAGACGAATGCGACGGACGAAAACGCCGAATCCCCCACAGTCGTAAGCAACGATTCAATTCGACGAGCGATTCAGAACCGCCCCCACGCAACCTGGCGGCACGGGTCGGCGCTTTCCAGTGAGCCCGGGACGTCAAGAGTCGGACCGATCGATCACCTGCTGACAAGTGACGCTTTACGAGGAGTGTACCTAAACGACATCAATCACAGCACCGGGGTCCGACTCGGAGAGCTTGTGGCGGAGTCTCTCTGGCAGAACTGCCGCCCGCGACGCGTTGATGACCATTCCAGAACGAAGACTGTAACCAGCCGCAAGGTCGAAGGGCCGACGGTTGTGATCGGTTGCGATACTCGCCCGTCGTCCCCCGATATCCTGACGGGCGTCGCGATTGGGTTGCGGAGAATGGGGTGCCAGGTGGTTGATGTCGGTCGCGTTTCGCGCCCAGTGTTCGACTTCACGGTCCGCGACCTCGATGCTCACGGAGGAATCCTGGTGACAGGCTCCGGGTTGCCAGTGGCTTGGACGGGGGCCGATGTCGTCGGATTCGCCGCAGAACCGTGGGCGAAGCAGGGACTTTGGAAACAACTCGTTGATCGCTGGGAGAAAGTGTCGAGCCGTCCGACGCGGCACGGCGGATCGCTAGTTTCGTATCCGCCAGACGGGGCGTACTTCGGCAGTCTGATGAAGCACTTCCGCAACTGCCGTCGGTTGGTGGTCGGCGTCGGGTTTGAGAACAGGAGTCTGCAAAATTCGTTTGTCGAATTCGCCCGTGAATTGCCAGTCACCTTCGTGCCAATGGACCCGGTTGCACTGAGAAGGAAGTTACCACGCAAAGGCCTGGAATGGACGGAGGTCGATGGTCGCTCGCAAATGAAGTCGCCAAGACAGCATTCTGGGGAGGGACTCGTTGACGCTGCCCTGTCACCGCAGGAAGTCTCCGATTCGACGCCGGAGATCACGTGCCTGATTGACGAATCGGCCCGTTGCTGCACGCTTTGGGACGAGCATGGTAATTTGGTGCATCCCACCGACTGGCTCGTTCGTTTGGTCGAGTGGATGTTGCCGCGAAGTCTGCATCGGCAGATCGTGGTCCCGCCGCAGTTTCCGGCGAGCGCACGAGGTCGATTGCGAGCTTATGGAGCAGAACTCGTCTCAACGAACGGGACCGAGGCAGAAATGTTTCATCAGTTGCGTGAACGACATTGCCTGTTAGGAGCCGATGGTGAGGGGCGACTCTGGCTCCCCGAAAACGACTCCCGCTGCGACGCCCTCGCGACCCTCGCCCGTCTGATCGAACTCCTCAGCCAAACCACCCGCCCCCCTTCGTTCTGGTCGACGTAGTGGCTTTCGCTGAAACTGGAGTGCATGTACGTTGTGCGTCGGATCGGTGATGACCTTTCGCAAACTGCTATGATCCCTGTGGGCGTCTTCCGGCGTCTAGCCGAAGTTCTTCCGACAGAAGTTCGAGTGACTCTCCGTTTCAATACTCCATCGATTCACACTCTCGCACGATCCGTACTCATGAACCTGCTCAAACTCGCGATTCCGACCGCCTCCTTCAAGCTTCCTTTGCGACAGGCGTTGCAGTCGGCCAGTCGGTTGCAGGTGGAGGGGGTGCAGTTTGACATTCGGGACGAAGTTCGGGCGACCGACTTCGGCGAGACCGCTTGCCGACAGCTTCGGCACCATGTGGACGAATTGCGACTGAAGATCGCTTCGGTCACCTTGCCGACACGGCGACCGCTCTGCGATAAGGAACACCTCGACTTGAGGATTCAGGCAGTGCGAAACGGTTTGGAGTTTGCCCGGCGACTCGGGGCGAACGTGTTGACAGTTCGCATCGGACCTCTGCCGGAAGATGTTGCATCGGCTGAGGCGCGCATGATGCTCGAGATCATTTCGGATTTGGTGGCTCACGGGAACCGGGTGGGAACGACGTTAGCCCTTTCGACAGTCGGAAACTCGGCGGAACGTTTGCGGCAACTTTGCCGCGAGGTCTCGACGGGAGCGGTTGGTCTCGACTTCGATCCGGCTGGCTGCATCTTTGGAGGCCGCAAGCCTCATGACGAACTGCGCTCGTTGCACGGTCTCGTCTCGCATGTGGTCGCCCGCGATGGGATGCGAACCGACTTAGGCCATGGGGTCGAAACGGCCGTCGGAGCGGGCGAAGTGGCGTGGGAGGAGTTGCTCGCAACGCTGGCCGAGATGGACTACGACGGCTGGCTGACCCCACAGCGGACAGCCGGTGAAAACCAACTCGACGACATCCTGCGAGCCATTAAGTTCGTCCGCAACGTCATGCAATCGTCGTGATTCGTTCAGGCTGATTCAAACATTGCGTTCGTTCATCCTGCTTCCCTTTCAGGAAGCAAGATGCCGAGGCGATCGATTCGTTTATACAGCCCGGCACGACTGATGCCGAGAGTGGCGGCGGTTAGCGATCGATTATAATGACACGCCCGCAACGTCTGCTCGAGCAGCTCTCGTTCGGTTTTCTCAACATGTTGGTTGATTATCCCTGGCAAGGAATGATCTCCCGTCGATCCTTCTGGCAACAATCCCGCATGTCGCACGGCAGTGGGGAGTTGGTGGATCGTGATGCGTCCGTCATCGGCAAACAGGACGGCACGCTGGATGACATGCTTCAGTTCTCGTAAGTTCCCGGGCCAGTGATATCGTCGCAGTGCATGGAAAACATCGCGAGAGATGCGACCGATGGGACGTCCCTGTTGAGTCGCAATCTCTTCGAGCATGTCAACCGCCAGACTCGGGATATCCTCTGTTCGTTGCCTCAATGCAGGGACTTCTAACTCCAAGACATTAAGCCGATAATAAAGGTCCGCTCGAAACGCCCCTTTCTGACATTGAGGGGCAAGGTCGATATGAGATGCTGCGACGAGTCTTGCCTGATTCACTTGTGTCTGCGTTGCACCAACCGGTTCGTACTCTCCCGACTCCAACACTCGGAGGAGTCGCCCTTGTTGATGGAGTGGCAACAGGTCGAGGTCGTCCAGCAACAGCGTTCCCTGACCAGTTGCCTCAAACCGGCCGATTCGCCGTGAGCTTTCCGAGGAGCCTGTGTCGCCAGCCTGGCCGAAGAGTTCGCTATCGATGGTTTCCATCGGCAATCCACCACAAGAGACTTTCAGGAACGGATGGCCGCTGCGGTCTGAGGTGTCATGAATCATGCGGGCCAGTGTCGTTTTCCCAGTGCCACTCTCACCCGTCAGCAAGACTGTCGCGTTGATGCGTGCAACTCGCGTAATCCGATCGTAAAGGGTTGCCATTTCCGTCGAGCACGTCAGGAACTCGCCGGAGGGAGTGTCGAAACGGTGAACAGGTTTCGGAAACGATGGCGAAGGATCGACGAATGCTTGCCGCAGTTGATCGAGTGTCGTCGTGTCTCTTTCCCAGCCGACTCGGCAGGTGATGTGGGTCGCCGATAGTTGCTCACATTCGGCAGCGACTTGTGTCGGCCAATCGTTGCTTCCGAGCGTGATGAGGTGCAGTCGCCCGATCGATTCCGCCAGCAGGTCTCTGAGGAGCTTAACCGTCTCGTCGGTGAGATGTTTGGGACGAACATCAACGATCAGGCAGTTGTTCGATGAGGTCCGGACCACGTCACAGACGTCGTCTGGGTGCGTCATGCAGTTGACTTGCAGACCGCTGGAGGCGACAGCAACCGACAATTGACCTGCCAATTCTTCGCTCTGGACATAGACCAGGATCCCACCATCCATGGACGGCCCCTTGCTTTCACTGAACCCGGTGAACGACAACGATGTAGATCAGACAGTGTCCGGCTCGAAAGCCGTGTACTTCCCACGGTGTCAGTTTAACGAGAGTGGTGACAAACATCGGTCACACCCAATGGAATTGAGTGTCGAAATGATGCACGCCACGAAGTCCTGACCTTGCCGAGGCAGTAACCTACTGCACGGTTCAGGGGGCGCTGAGCGAGAGCTGCATCAGGGAGGGATCGTTCGCCTCCTGCGGGTTTTCTTCCCCTTCTTCGGCAAGAACGTTGTCGACCAGGAAGTAGAGGAGTTGCCGAAGTTCGACCGGCTCGACTTCGTCGGCGAGAGCTTCGGCACGGGCACGGGACTTGTCGACGAGGGCTTCCGCCTTCTCGAAGACGCCAAGCGATTGAAACAGCCGGCGGAGTAGCTCCAACCGGAGATCGTCCCGTTCATCACTTTCATACAGGCTGCGGATTTCGGCTCGCTGGGAGTCGGTCGCGGCATCAAGGGCGAGAGCCAACAGCAGCGTCGGTCGGAGGGCGAGTGCATCTTGACCGGCGACAAGTTTGTTATTGGCGTCCCCCTGCCAGTCCTTCAAGTCGTTGAGAATCTGAAATCCGACCCCCAGCTGACGACAGAACTGCGGAACGACGGTTGCGTACGGCTCGACACTTCCTGCCATTCGCAAGCCCGAAAAGAGAGCCGCTTCGAATGCAGGAGACGTTTTTAACGCATAGATGGACAGGGCATCGAGTGGTGTGAAGTTCCAGTCAGGGGAGTTCTGCCATGCCATTTCGGCCCCTTGACCATCACAAAGACGGATGTGGGCGTTGGACATACTGTCGACAATGTCACAGGCGATGTCAGCCCCGAGTTCGCCACGAGAGGCATTGACGAGACGATACCCCATGCCGATGAGATAGTCCCCGATGTTGATCGCGGGACCGAGTCCTTGAGTCCGGTGCAGTGTGTCACGACCGTAACGGAAGAGATCGTCATCCTGAATATCGTCGTGCACGAGAGATGCCTTATGAAAGGCCTCGATCGCCATGGCGACCCGGGCCACTGCATCGGTCATCACAGGCATCGGCGGATTGACGGTCGCGTCAGCCGACTCGGTCGGTGTTGGTTCGGCGAGTTCTTGCCCCTTCATCAGCCGTCCGCCGGTGACAGCGTCAAATGCGGCAAGAGTGATGAACGGTCGGAACCGCTTTCCGCCGTTGGCGAGCCAGTCGTACGCGACATCTTCGGTGATCCCGAGTGGTGACTTTGCCTTTTCAGGGGTCTTGCTCCGTTGACGTGGAATCAGCCGATCAAAGTCTTCTGTGAACAGACGATTCGCGGCCCGCATGATCGGGATGTAACTCGATGTCTGCGGTTCCTCCAGAGGCTCGAACTTCTCGAGCACATCCCAGACCCAGGACTCATCGAGCTTCGTGTTCTTGCAATCGCCCGAATGCAGCGGGATGGCATAGGACGGCACACCGGCAATGAGCACCTTGTCGATGGCTTTTTCGAGGACGTTGAGACAGGCCACCCCGAGAATCGCGTCGACGTACCCCTCAACGATGATCTTCAACACAATTGGCGACCCCTCGGCCACCAGCACCTTGTAACCCAACTGCTCGGCTCGCACCTTATAATCAGCAATCGAGCAAGCGCCGCACTTTTCGCAGTCGAGGCCGAACTCATCATACTCAGCCGGGCATCCTTCCGCATGTTTCAGGCAGTGGGGCAACAACAGCAGACGGCGCTCGTAAGGGACCGCCATGAACTGCTTCTTCCAGAAGAAGTTCCCAATCAACACCATCGCAAACCCGAGAAACTTCTCGGGTTTCCCCATTTGCGTCAACAGTTGACGCCCCATTTGTTCGAGATCGTTCTTTGTAAAGCTGTGCGTCTTGTCGAGACCATTGGCCAACTTCTCGGCAGCAGCTTTAATTGCTTCTCGCTCGGCGAGAGTCTCGGGGACCATCTTGAGGTGCGATGTACTCTTGCGACGCTTTTTCTTTACGGGAACGTCGTCGTCGTCTTGATACTTGGAGACGGTGCCATTGCCGTTTGGGGAGGCTTGCTCATTGGCCGGATGCGAATCGTTGACGTCTGCCAGATTGCCGGCCGTTTCACGTTCGGCAATCTTGTCGGTCGGTTGAAAAGGGGCGGCAATGTCCACGATGACTCCTCAAGATCAGACGACCCGGTCGACGTGCGTTCCGGGACCGATGAACTGTATGTCGCGATGACCCGCAAACACTCAGTGCTCTGGCTCAGTGATATTGTTTTCTTGCTTAGTGATCTTCTGCAACTTCCGCTTCATCCAGCTTCTTAGACGCCCGCCTCAAACAGGCAACCGCAAAGATGAGCGGATATAAACGTTCAAAGTACCACAATTTGGCGAAATAGAAACCGATAGGGGCCGGTTCGTCGATCGTTCCCGCTTCAACCCGGGCGATCAACCACAACAGGCCCCGGTCGACATGATTGCGAGCCGAGGGGTCCTCCAGCAAGAGTTCTGTCGCCAAAGCGGTCTCTTCGACCGAACTTTGCGTTCCCGGCCCCGCCCCCCAACCCCCATCTTGATTCTGATTTCCCCGCAGCCACGTCAGTCCGCGCTGGGCCGTCGCCGACTCCAGCAACCCGGCATCGCGGTACAACGCCAAGACCTTCGCCGTCCCATAAGTGGGACTGATGTCGTCCGGTGCGAACTGATTCCCGAACCACAATGGCAACCACGACCCATCCCCCCGTTGCAGACGACGCAGAAACTGAAAACCTCGATGAACAGCCTTGCCCCACGGTTCGTTCAACCATCGAGATTCGTCAGTCAGACGCATTCGAGTCTCATTCGATACAAATCTCCACCTCACAGAGCTATCCTGATCTGCAAGCACCAAAGGCACACCGTTCACATGTTTGGAACGCAGCATCCCCCTCAGACAGTGGGCGGTGATGTCGGGGGAACTTCGATCGAACGGGAGCTTCCCCCAACCCCGGCAGAAGGTCGGGAAACCGCCATCACGATTTTGCAGACTCAACAGCCAATCAGTCCCCCGTTGAATTGCGAGTCTGTCGGGGGTCTCAGTCTGGATGTCGACGGTGTAATTCGTGGACACGGCGTTTCTGTGCGAAACGACACAATCCGCCAGAACGTCGCCCCCTTGCTGCGGTGAAACGGCCGCGATCTCAGCAAGGGCGAGCATCGCTCCGGGGGTATCGTCGGCATCAGGGACGCCACCGGGGAGCGGCGTCCAGGACCAGCCGCCGGGGTCCGCATTCGTAAACGGATGTACCTCGTGATACTGCTGATCCAGCAACCACTTCCTAAGCGGTTCCCGCGACTCTTCCGGCAAGTCCACGCCTAGAGCGTTTATGGAGAGCGTGGTGACCCATGTCGACAGGTTCGTGTCGATCGGCCAGCTTCCATCGGGGCGAACGGAATCGACGAGAAACGCGACCCCCTTACGCACGACCGGATGTGCTGCAAGTCCCTTTGCCGCAAGGGCCATCGTGACGAAACTTGTCAACGGGGCCGCCTCCAGGAATCCGCCATTCGTCGGTTGGATCCGTTCGAGGACTTGCAAGCTCTTCGCGATCGACCGGTTCCGAATGATGCGCGTCAACGGGTTCCAAGTAGGGCAGAAATGGTGCCGGACTTGCCCAATGGCGATTAATGCCGGCAACGCATAACTGACAACCGGCAGCCTCACGGTCTTGTAAAACTTTGCCGGAAGACACGCGAGTTCAAAGGGTAGCTGCGTGATCGTCTCCCACTCGACCAGCCCGGCAAGCGCACAGTGCGTGAGAATCGGGATGGAAAAGGTCTTGTCCTTCCCATACCTCTTGATGACCGCCGGCACACCCCCCGCCGCATCGATAAACGATTTCGCGAGGTCGATGCTTGAAGTCGTCGTTTCTGCCAGAATCTTGTCTTGCGAGGGGCTCGCTGTTTCTGCCGTCGCCGTTAGCGTCGCGTGGCAGAGCATCGTCGTCGAGATGTTCGAGAGACTTTTGACGGTGTCCCCCCAACCTCCGTCAGCGTTTTGATGTTCTCGCAACCACCGCGTACCGCCGTCGATGAGCCTCTGAAACTGATTCGCGTCAATCCAGTCGACTCCCCCCCGCCGCACCTGTTCCAACGCCATGACCGCCGTCGCCGTGGAGAGGGCCGACGTCGACAGTTCCCCCGTCCAATAATGTTCCCCGCCCCGCGCATTGAGCAACGTCTGCGTTGCCAGCTTTGCCGCATCGTGCAATCGAGCGAGATCGTCTACATGCATGGGAACCTTGTCTCGATTGCCAATTCGTTGGATACAGATGCTGTGGGATGCAAATCGTGAGGGAAAAGGTCAGCCGCCGGTGACCCATTTCGCCGATGAGACCGGCGGCGACCGTTCGCTTTGAGACAGTGACGAGTCTTGCAGTTCGTGCCTCTGGCACTGCGTGACTGGAGAGGTTACCGAATTCAGGCGTCGGCCGGAACTTACCATGTTCAATGAATACGTCTCGGAGTGGGCCCGCATCTGCGGAGGGAACGGTAATCTGCGAAATCTCGGGAAAGTTCCGGACCACAAAGATTTTCTGTGGATGACTGAGACCATTAGCAGAATGAGAGTTGACCCCACGATGTGTCCGTTGACTTTGAGGGTGGCCGGGACGGAATCGGGATGAATTCTGCAATCCTCACGGCGATTGGGACTTTGCAAACTTCAAACAACGCTGATATCATTAGGCGACAGGAACTTTCTCCTCTGAAATGGAATATGCAGATGGTACATCGACCTCTTCGCCAGCACGGCTCACACAAGCCAACACTCCGGTCTGGTTTCACACTTATCGAACTGCTGGTGGTGATGGCAATCATCGCCCTCTTGGCGTCTCTATTGCTCCCTGCAGTCCAATCGGTCCGCGAGTCAGGACGTCGGTCGCAGTGCATCAGCAACATGCACAACCTGATCGTCGCCGCCCACAACTATGATTCCGGCATGGGGGTGCTCCCGCCTGGATGGATTGTCGATCCGAACGCTGGATGTAATGAGCCGATCAATATCAATACTCCTGTTGAAGTGCCAATACGAAGCAAGCTGAAGGTGACGTTAACGAGTGGTTCAATTTCTCCCGAATGGGGTTGGCATGCCATGTTGCTCCCCTATATCGAACAGGAAAAGATGGAGCCAGATTGGCTACAAGCGAAACGGGCCGGTAGCCAGAACTGGAACATCATTCAGACCCCACTTCAGTTGTATGTCTGCCCGAGTTCCAGCCTGCCGTCCGACCGTCCGAGCCGACTGGGGTACACCAACTATCGCGGGGTGATGGGATATTGGCCGCAGTCTGCCCCGGCAGCACTAAACAATGGCACGTTCTATGGCAACAGCCGCCTTTCCGTTGGTAAGGATTTCAAAGACGGGACATCGGAAACGATGTTCTTTGCCGAAACTCCGTTCGGTTTCTGGGGAGACGCACTCTCTTGTTGTTCGCGAGTTCGGGACGATTATTCTTCCCCGAATCACTTCGATCAGTATTGGACATCTGCTGACAGTTGCGGCAATGCCTATCACTATTTCGGTTTCGGTGGTCCGCATCCTGGACTCGTTATCATTGCCATGGGAGACGGACAGGCCAAGGCGATCAACAAGTCGGTTGCTTCCACGGTCCTGTATGCGATCTCGACCCGCAATGGTGGCGAACCAACACCAGAATACTAATCGACAAAGCTTGCCATATCTTGGTGAGTTACTGGAATCCAAACGATTCAACACCCTGTCACCGGCGAGTCATGCTGGGGACGGGGTGTTTCTTTTTTTTGCCGAATCAGCGAAAGTGTCGGTGGTTGACGTTTGAGTCTGTCGACAACATTTCGATGGAATCAAGGAGCAATGGAACAAATTCCACACATGCCCGACGCGGGGCTTGGTCACCGTACGACTCGACATTATTGAAACATTCTCTCCACGAAACATTCGCACCTTTGAGGGTTCTCGATGAAAATCACATTTCTCGGTGCTGCTGGTGAAGTGACCGGTAGCCAGCATCTGATCGAGACTCGTTCGGTCCGGCTGCTCTTGGACTGCGGACTGTTTCAGGGACCGCGAGCGGAGTCTCGTAAGAAGAATGAGATTTTTCGTTGCGATCCCCAAAACGTCGATGCGGTCATTCTGTCTCATGCTCACATGGATCACTGTGGTAACCTGCCGGGTCTGTACAAGCAGGGGTTTCGCGGGCCGGTCTTTTCGACGGAAGCAACAGCCGACATCGCCGAACTGATGCTGCTCGACTCCGCAAAGATTCAGCAGGAAGACGCGAAGTATCTGACTCGCAAGTTGAAGTCGAATCATCCCCCGGTCGAGCCCTTGTACGAGGAAGAGCATGTCACCGGGTTGATGAAGAAGTTTGAACCGTTGAAGTTTTCCGAATGGCATGAATTGTCGAAGGATGTCTCGGTTCGGTTTCAACCTGCCGGACACATCCTGGGATCGGCCATCACGGAACTGAAGATTCGTGATGGGGCGAAGTGGCGACGAGTCGTGTTCACTGGGGACCTTGGTCGACGCGACATGCCACTCCTGGTCGATCCCATCCCGGTCGACGGTGCCGATGTTCTCATCACGGAATGCCTGTATGGCAACCGAGTGCATCCCCCATCCGAGGACATCAAGACGGAACTGCAACGCATCCTCAGCGAAACGGCGCGTCGAGAAGGGCGCGTGATTATTCCCGCATTCAGTCTCGGTCGAACGCAACAGATCGTCTACTTCCTGAACGAACTGTTCAACGAAAGGAAGCTCCCTCGAATGCCGGTTTTTGTCGATAGCCCGCTCGCCAATCGACTCACGAAGATCTTTGTGCGCTACGACCATACGATGGATGCCGATGTCCAGAAGACCCTGAAACACGATGACGATGTTTTTGGATTTTCTTCGCTTACCTACGTCGGTCCACAACAGGAGAGTATGGCCCTCAACCATCGAAAAGGCCCGTTTGTCGTCATCTCAGCGAGTGGCATGTGCGAAGGAGGGCGAGTCGTCCATCACATACGGAACGCTGTCTCGGATGATCGCAGCACGATCTGCCTGATGGGATATCAGGCCCCCCATACCCTCGGTTGGCAAATCGCTCAACGACAGGAGACTGTTCGTATCTTCGATCGACAGATGCCGCTGAATGCGCACGTCGAACAACTGAGCGGACTCTCGGCTCATGCCGACGCGAGCGACTTCAAATGGTGGTTTGAGGCATCGACCAGCCAGGGGACAGGTTTTGGGAAGGCGTTTCTCGTCCATGGCGAACGGGAGGGGGCCGAGGGGTTGGCAACGCTGATCAAGGATCATTGCGACGAAGCTCCAGTCATCCCCAAGCTGTACGAGTCATTTGAGATCGACTAACCCCATTCCAGACGCCGGACTCCCATCGTCTGGCGACATTCCTTCGCCCCGAAGTCAGCGATTCCTGAAGTCAGCAGTACAGAAGAATGAACGACAAGAGTTACAATCAAGCGATCAACGATTCCCCGACGGCTCAGCTTCGGGCCGAAGCGATCACCGTGCGAATTCGATGGTTCGGTCTGTGCGTAGGTTACGTCGTGGTCAATCTGTTAAGTGCTGGAGTGAATCGCTGGGAACTCAACTCGATCCTGACGCTGGGGGCGGTGTATGCGGGGTTGGACACACTTTGGAGTGCCCGAAAGAAGGTCTTTCTCCGGCAGTTTCCGTTGTTCATCTCGCTGATGGAGGCGGTCTTTATCGGAATGCTGTGTCACTTTGGAGGCGGGGTCGATAGTCCGTTTCGATTCTACTACTTCCTCTCACTGCTCGTTTGTGCCATCCGGTATTCTCCGGGCATCACCTATTCGACACTCGCGTTGCACGCCGTCAGCTTTGCGACGCTGGCTGTCAGAAGTGGCGGGACAGAAGGTAATTTGCAGCCAGTGATTCTGATGCTGATCTTTATGGCATGGGTCACCTGGGCGGGGACTGCACTCGTCGCGTTGTTGACCGACGTGAGCCGGAAGCAACTGGAGGCCAACAGTGAATTGATCGAGTATCAGGTGTTGCTCGAACAGAAGATCATTCAGCGAACCAAACAGCTTCAGGAGTCACAGGCTCTGATCGTGCATCAGGAAAAACAGGCGGCGTTCGGACTACTGGCTGCGGGGATTGCCCATGAGGTGGGAAACCCTCTGGCGGCAATCAGCGGACTGGTGCAGTTAATGGACCGCCGCGACCTCGACACCTACATGCACGATAAGCTTCGCCTTATCAACGAGCAACTGGTACGTATTCAAAGGACGCTCAGGGAGTTAATCGAGTTTTCCCGCCCCGGCACGACGTTGCAGTCGGTCTGCCACATTCACGAAGTCATCGGCGACGCCCTCAGTATTGCCAAGTATTACAAACGCAAGAAAGGGAAGACGGTCATCACCCTGTTTGCCGAGGGGCTGCCGCGTGTCACTCTCGTCCGGGACCACATCTTGCAAGTGATGCTGAACCTGATTCTTAACTCACTTGATGCCACCGAAGAAGGCAGCTGTATCTGGATTTCGACCTCACTGCGACAGGAGCAGTTGCACGTCACCGTGCGAGACCAGGGAAAAGGGATCGCCATCGAAGACCAGCAGCGTCTGTTTGCTCCGTACTTCACAACAAAAAAGACTGGCACGGGACTGGGGTTGTTCGTCTGCCGGAACCTGCTGACGGCCTGCGGCGGAGCAATTGATCTCGTCGAATCATCTTCGTCGGGGACTGAATTTGTCGTTCGTATCTCTGCGGAAGAACTCGAGGGAGCTGCCGACATTCCGGTCCCCGATGCCCCGACATCGCTTGATGCCCTGCCGGCGACCGCGAGTTTTTCAGCCTTGCAGACCGGTGACAAGTCACCATGACGGAGTCACGCTTGAGTCCCCCTGTCTCAGCCGCAAAGTCAGAGTCCGAAACTCGCTTCCGTCGCGGTCCGCTGCGAGTTGCCATCGCTTGCGAGTTTGAAACGCTCAACGGTGGAGAGCAGTCACTCCTCGCAGTGCTCAATGAGTTGTCGCGAAGCGAGTCATCGTCCCGTCACGCACTGTGCGGCGAATCGTCGGACGGCGAGTTCGTCCCGCTCGTGCTGGCACCGGCGACCGGACCATTGGCTGACGCGCTCGCTCAGGCAGGCATCACCCATCGTCCGTTCGCATGGCGAGACTCACAGGGGCGTCGGCTCTCGGATGAGTCGATTCATCGACAGTTGCACGCAACTTGTGAGTCATGGTCACCGCATCTACTGCATGCGAATAGTCTCTCAATTTCCAAAATTCTTGGCGGTTTGGCAAAGGACCTCCCCGTCCCATGTACCGGGCATCTGCGGGACATCGTTCGGCTGAGTCGTCGAGCAGTCGGACACCTCAACGGGATTGCTCGTATGGTCACCGTCTCTAAGGCGACCCGAGACTTCCATCAAGCCCAGGGAGTCGATGGAGGCCGGATGGTCGTCATTCACAACGGCATCGACACGACCCGATTTCATCCGCACAATCGAGTCGACGACCGGCAGCAACTCTTCTCCGCACTTCAGCTTCCCGATGACGCCCTCGTGGCGGTAACGGTCGGGCAAATCTGCCTGCGAAAGGGACACGACCTGTTAGCGGCCATGGCGATCGAACTCAAGGACCGGCTTCCCCGGTTACACTTCCTCGTTGTCGGCGAACGATACTCCGAAAAGCTCGAAAGTGTCTCGTTCGAGCGAGACTTTATGGCTGCCTTTGAGCGTGCCGGGATGTCGCAGAGACTCCATCGACTCGGCTACCGCGACGACATCCCAGCCCTCATGCATGCCGCTGACCTCGTGATTCATCCTGCTCGACAGGAGCCATTGGGGCGAGTTCTGCTCGAAGCCGCCGGCTGCGGTCGCCCGATCATCGCGGCCAATGTCGGGGGTACGAATGAGATTCTGGAGGACTCCCTCTCCGCTCGACTCGTCACACCGGGCGATGGTCCGCAGTGGGCCGACGCCGTCTTCGAGGTCCTCACTTCCCCGAGCCTGAGCGCTCGGCTCGAATCCGGTAGCCTCGCCGCCTCACAGCGATTCCGGATCGCCGACAGGGCTCGCGACCTTCTCGCCTTCTGGCAAACCGAAAGTCGCACCATTATTTCGGCTGACTGCTCCAGCGTTCCTTGACCCCACCGGCTCGATGGCAATCGTCCGAGAGACAGGGACGTCGAGTCCCTGCTGCCTTCAGACTGTCAACTCAGGCCATCCCTTAGCGGCGGAGGGAGGTTGTTGATCAACGTGTCCCCTCGCCACTGGAACGCTTCATCGCTTGAAACTTGCCTCTACTGTGCCGTCGTGGTCTCGGGAACGATCAGTGGCACCATCGCGGTTCGCGATGGGGTGGTTTCCGATGCGGGATCGGGGGTGACGAGTTTGGTAGCGTCGATCCCCTTTTCTCCGTTTGCAGAGCTAGGGGCTGGGTCGATAGCGGCTCGTAACCGCTCCATGAGCATGCCGTTCGTGTAGACCCCTGGAATGAGAATGGGGTCATTCGGACGATTGGCCGGGAAGATGGCAGTCAACGGCACACCGGGCTGACCCAATAGGTCGATCCACTTTGCAATCTCTGGGTCTTCCTTGGTGAAGTCAGCCTTCATCACGACCACGTCGTGCTCTTCCACAAAATCAAATGTCGCTTTCCGATTCAGAGCGAATCGTTCGTTTTGCTTACAGGTCATACACCAATCAGCAGTGAAGTCGACAAGTACAGTCTTCTTGTTTAACGCCGCTTCTTCGAGTGCTTCTTCAGTGAACGGCTGCCAAGCGAGATGTGGCTCTGAGCGATCCCAGGCAAACCACCCGATTGATCCCCCCACAACTAGCAGTGCGAGCGAATAGACGATTCCCTTTGTTTTCTCACTTGCTCCATGTCCGGCAAGTTGACCAATCATCCACAAGGCAAGTCCCAAGGCGAGCATGATGATCAGGCCAGGGAAGACCAGTTTCTCGCCAGCTGACCCGATCAGCATCAACACCGTCCCCAAAAGCGCGAAGCCGCAAAGTTCTTTGAAGCGGACCATCCACATCCCAGGACGAGGCAGGAAGTCGAGCAATCGTGGAAACAGGCCGAGGGCAAGGTACGGCGACGACATACCAATCGCCATGACACCACAAATGAGGAACGAGATCGCAGGCGGCTGTGTCACCATCCAAGCGAGTGTGACTCCCATAAACGGCCCGAGGCAAGGGGTTGCCAACAGGGTCGTCGTTACTCCAGTCATCACGGCTGCGAAAAGACCTTCTTGATGTTCGGCCCCGCCGCCCGATCCGATGAAGCCGGGAATCGGAATCTCGTACACACCTAAAAGTGACAGGGCCATTGCGAAGATCACACACGCCATCACGAGGTTGAATCCCGACGTTTGAAACAGCGCTCCCCAATTCGCTCCTGCAAGTGCGGCCATCCCCCCCAGCAGCATGAAGACCGCCACAACCCCCAAGGTGTAGGCGAGGTTCAGCATGATGATCCGTTGCCGGCTTTCGCCTGCCTGTTGGACGAAGCTCAACGCCTTGATCGGCAACACGGGGAGCACACAAGGCATGATGTTGAGGATCAGCCCCCCCAGAAACGCGAAGAGCAACTGCCAACCCAAGTGAGCGGCAGCCCCTCGTTTCTCTTCTAGTCGTTGTTTCACCGTTTCGGAACTGAAGGCCACGGAATCGCCTGCCGATTCACTCGTGGTCTCGGCCCCCGCTTGAGCCATCGGGATCGCCGGGATCGTCGAGTCTCCGAGACTGAAAATGTGCTTTCCCGGACGACACTGCCCCGTCTTACAGACCTGAAACCGAACCGCCCCGTCAATGCCATAGGCTCCCGGGCCGACAACCTGAAACTTCCGACTCCAAGTGATCACTCCATGATGTGTCGCCTCGGAAGTATTCTCTGTGCTTTCTTCAATGACTGGAGGATGGTCTGCAATCCATTCACCAGACGGGGTGAGGTTTCGGAGGGCATCCAAAGGGAATGACGTTGGGGTCCCGATTTGATTTGGTGCCTTCTTCAGTGCGAAGATGTGCCAATCTGGTTCGACATTCGCAGTCACAGACAGCGTCACTTCCGACCCCGGAGAGGCATTCTCGGGCGAGAGTGTCAGTGTCAAAGTCAGCGGCAGGGCGTTAATGCCACCACGCGGGGTCACCGTCTCTGCGTACTTGATCTTTGCATCATTCAGAGGTTCATCCTCCGTAAACGAAGGAATCGCCGGGAGGGGAGACGCATCGCCCGGTAGAATGAACTTTGGGGTATCGTCGGAAGTTGTCGACGATCGCATCCGCGTCCGGCTAACCCGTTCCGTCGTGCCGCTCGCCAGTTCCACACTGTTCATCTCAGGCAGAGTGGCTGGCTCTACCGCGAGTCCTCCGACACGTTGGATGTCAGCATTTTTTATCTCGAACGGAATTCGCTTGCCGAAGCAGCCAGTCGCATCACACATCTTAAAGGAGAGCATCCCCGAGACAGCGACGTCACCTGGATCTGCCCCTGGAACCAATTGGAACTCGCGGCTCCAAATGACTGTCCCGAAAAACTTCTCGACCGATTTTCCGAAATTGTCGTCGTAACTGGCCTTTGGAGTTTGATCGGGGGTGAAGGAGTTTGATAGCGGTTGCAAACCCTTCGCATGAGTGACAGAAATGCGGGTCTGTCCAGAAAACTCAGGGTTCTGCGAATAAGTATTCGCCCCTTCTGGAAGCTCCAATCGCAGCGAAAGCGTGTAAGTGGTCCCATCGGTCGTCAGTTTTGACGTCACCTCGGGCTGCGGCCGAACCTCAATGCCGTGCCCAATGCGAGAGGACTCTCCTCTGTTGATCTTCTCAAACAGACTTCCACCTCGAATTTCCCCCTGAGCAAAGGAAAAATTCGTCAGAAGCAAGAGTGCAATGCAGCAGATAGTGGGCCGTGTCGCCATGGCGAATGTGATCCAAGATAAGGAAACAGTGCGTATTCCCGATATAACGCTAGGGAATCTCGTCTGTTGCGACAAGTGGAAAGTTTGCGGACCCTGCCGGTTCGAAAGGACAGAGAATCGCTCGAAACGCCAGTCGGGAGGTTTGAGAAGCAATCCTCAACGCGTCCTCCAATGACATTTCGGGCGTACAAACAGGCTGTTTTGTGTGAATAGACTTTGAAACGAAACGAGGAAATGGGTTGTTGCGACCGTTAGAACGCAAAAGATTCCCTCAGGGAATTTTATTTGTCAACGCTGCCCCCCTTGACCATCCTCTTGGGAGACCTCTAACATCAATTGTCGGCCATTCATGGGGCTGGAGTTGATGGAATCGTTGCAATCGGCATAGATCGCAGAACCCATTTGCTTTTCACGGCCCACCCCAGTCGTGGTCGATGTCTATGAGAACCGGCCGAGTCGACGGGAACCGCACGTCTCAACTCTGGCTAATTTGACCCCATTGACTTTCGTGTGGACCGTCCAGCATGACTCGGGCAGTCTGCGAGCCTGTTTCGTTTTCGTTGTCTTAGCCGCCAGGTCGAATCGATGCATATCCTCGGCAAAGTGCTCTTGGGCTTTGTGATGGTCGCTGCGATTGCAGCCATTGTGCTCACCACAATGGTGCTCGATGTCCGCAACCACTGGCTCGGTGAGGTCGACAAAGCAGAAAAGGCCTATAACGCTGTTGCGGCCAACCTTGAAAATTGGCGCATCAAGGTTCAGGATGAGAACGAAGTTCTCGACCGGGCGAAGCAGATGTGGGGCAATGCCTACAACGCTCCCAACAGTTCCGTGACAAATCCCAATCAGGGAACAGCAAATATCGGAGTGGGGCGAACATCCGGACTTGCAGTCCCTCAATTGGCGGGGAATGGTCCACTGCCGGTCGTCTATGCGTTTAACGTCGACCCCAACGGAGAATCGCAGTATGTCGGGGCGTTTCAGTTGCAAAACGTCGGGGACAACAGTTCCACCGCACAACTCATTCGTCCCCCCTTTGCCAACGAGACCTTCGCCAACGGCACATGGCGCATTCGAGACGACATTGACCCCGGTTACGCAACCGAGTTTCTCCGTCAATCGCAGGTCCGCGTCGAAACCGAGGCGATTCTGAAGCGGGAACTCTATGACGTCAAACGTCTGAACGAACAGAAAATCGCTGCCGACGAGATTTTCGAGAATCGACGTAAGGAACTCGAAGGAGACCCCGACCTCGCAGATGCGAGTACTTTACAAAAAGATGGACTCGTACAAGCAATTCGCGTGGAAACTGATCGCCGAGATGTCATGCTGGAACGGCTCGACTCACTGCGACGCCGACTGGAGCTGACTCGCCAGCAACTCGATGAAGTGCTACTTCGCAACCTGAAACGTCGCCAGTCTCTCTATGACGACCAGCCTCCCTACAGTCCCCCTGCCGAAGCAGAAGGCACCGCCGTCGATACCGCACGGAATGCGGATGCTGCGCTAACCCGCTAACGCCTGATTCGTTTCGTTGCAAACTCGAATTGCCCGACACCTTTCCTCCCTTGTAGCTACTGTGGGAGGACATACCACCACTAGGTCGAAAAAGCTTCCGCTCCCATTGGAAGAACTTGTATTCCAATTGTCCAGAGGCGGAATCTGAGGAACATTTTGAAAAGGTTTTGAAAAAAATTCAAAATGATCGGTTGACGTTGATCCATGCGACCGCTTAGCATAACCCGTGGCGTTGCCTTCTGCATCGCCCGCTAGGTCTCTCGACCCCTGTCCTTTACCATAAATCTCACTCGCACAAATCAAAGTGGCCAACTCGGCAGATTGCCGCTGTTGGTTCGTTTTTGTTCTCATTTTTGGTTTACCCCAAAATGTTTCGGGCATGGCATTTCTTGTCCGCCATGCAATTCTCGTTCGATGCGTCAAGGAGACACGTTATGAATCTTTCGTTAACAGGAGAGAGTCCACAAAGTCGGGGGCGCGCAATCCGTCCCGGATTTACTCTCATCGAATTGCTCGTGGTGATTGCCATTATCGCGATCCTGGTGGCGCTGTTGCTCCCCGCTGTGCAATCAGTTCGTGAAGCGGCCCGTCGGTCGCAATGCCAGGATCACCTGCACAACCTCGCGATTGCTGTGATGAACTACGAAGGGGTCTCGAAGACCTTCCCACCTGGACTGACCGGAACGTCTCTGAGCAGTACCCGCCTTTCGCCCTTCTATGGACTTTGCCCGTTCATTGAAGCGAAGCCCTTGTACGATCAGATCAATGCAGCCGCTAGCCCAGGCAACCCTTGGGATAGTCGCGCTTGGTGGGATACTGACATTGCCATATTGGCATGTCCATCCGACACGACCCAAGATCGTGATCGTGGTAAGACGAGCTATGTGGTCAACAAGGGTGACCGGGCAACAGAGCTTGAGCATCGCGAATTGGAGCGTTGCCGCGGCATGTTTGGTGGCGTGACACCGTTTCGAGTTCGTGACATTACCGATGGAAGCAGTAACACGATGGTGTTCTCCGAAATTCGCCAGTCACCATCCTACGGCGGAGATGGCCTGGAAGTGGCAGGGCAAGCACGAAAGAACACTTCTGGAGTTGAAGGGAATCCTTCGTTGTGCATTGCTGCTCTCGATCCGAACGACAAGTCAAAGTGGTCGTCCGGGGATGGAGACAACATTCGTGGTCAGCGTTGGGGCGATGGACGTCCTTCCTTCACAGGATTCCAGGGGATCCTTCCTCCTAACTCGCCGAGTTGCATCAGTTCAGGAAACAACGAAGATCCCAATAACGCGGTCTATTCTGCGAGCAGTTCCCATCCGGGCGGGGTTCACATCGCCCTGCTTGATGGAAAAGTCACCTTCATCAGCGAGAATGTGGATGCAGGGAACAGTTCTGCGGCGGCTCCAGGACGGACCACACAAGCCAGCCCTTATGGCGTTTGGGGGGCTCTGTCGACTCGTCACTGTGGTGAGACAAAACAGGCTCCGTAATAAGCCGTCGCCTCATGCATGAGTGCATGATCGGGTTCCTCTTGTTAGAATGTCGCAACCCACCCTGCCCAATTCGAGCAGGGTGGGTTGTCGTCTTGAAGTCGTCAACTTTTCCTGAATGGGGTGTAGAGATGTCGAAGAGTTTTGCAGCGTTGATGGTCGGACTGATCGGGGTTGCCTCGCTGGTCGGCTGCGGTGGGGGAGATTCCGGACCTCCGGAAGGTCGACCCGCAACAGTGAAAGTGACCGGGACCGTGAATTTTAAGGGGGCACCCGTTGAGGGCGCTTCTGTCATCTTCAAGGCGAAAGACAAGGGGGCGACTGGGATTACCAAAGCGGACGGAACCTTCGAGTTGACCACCTACAGTGCCGGCGACGGTGCCGTTCCAGGAAGCTACCAGGTCGGTATCACGAAGACGGAGATCGTCGGGGAAGACCTCTCCTACTCCGACGTCAACTCACCAAACTACGGGAAAGAGATTCCCGAATCGGCTCGCGGGAAGAAGGTTCATCACATTCCCGAGAAGTACAATGACCCCGCAAAGTCAGGTTTAACGGCTGACATTAAAGAGGGGGAAGCCACCATCCCCCCCTTTGAACTTGCCGAGTAGCCGTCCAACGCCACTCTGTTACGCTCGCTGTAACCCCAGCTTCGTGTGACAGTAAAGCTGAACTCCAGATTCACCGGCGGAGTTCACAATCCAGCGGCCGTTTTTTCCAAAAACGGCCGCATTTTTTTGTCCATAGACATGCAACGGCGACACGAGAAACCCGAGTACGTCTCACCCTACAGGAACGAGCGACTGTTCCATAAGCAATCCGACGCCGATACGCCCGACGAGAACACCAGCGGACCAAGATCGCCCCCGAAACTCGGTCCCATCCCTATCCGTTTCACATGGGCGACCGCAACCATCGTTCATAACGAATTCGCCCCGGATCGACCGTCTGACACCACGCTCAAACGATCATTCGGTCAAGTGGAGCGACGGGGGATGACTTAACAGACCTCAATCGAATTTGTCAGACGACGGTTCGCAACTTCATTGAGGGCCGCATGGGTGGCGAGTTGCTTGGCGTAGTAGGTGGTGGTCACTCCGGAGATCACGACATCGTCGCCGTAGACCTGAATCTGCAAGTCACGAATTCTGTTCCCTGTGCGGCAGTGCACAACGCGCTGCAATCTTGCCACGAGATCGTCCACTGTCAAGCCTTCATCGGGAGGGACGGATCCGTGGATCACATTCTCAAATGACTGCGGAATCTTTGTGAGATTTTGCTCAGGTAGCACGATAAACCCTCCTTGAGGAGCTGTGGCACGGTGGCGTCCCCCACCGAAGTTGAAAGATGGCGTGGACAGGTCTTCTTTCGCGTTCCTTCGCATTCAGACATCAAAGCAAAGACTGTTCCTAAGTCGAACTGATCCAGAAAAATGAACCAGCATCATCAGCACGGATCGCTCAATTGCTCACCGTAGCTGCAATCCATTGCGAGCACCCACCGTGAGACTACCAATCGAATCAGAGATCGTCAACGTTTTTCGTGTAACAATTACAGGGGCGCGCGGTGACAATCTGTCTCGGAATTGTCCAGAGAGGCAGATTCTTCATTCAAGAGCGTTCGATGCCATGTTGTCGCATGGGCTGAGAAAGGGGGGCGAGATTCGTGTCAGATCACAAACTTTTCAGGCCCGTTTGTTGGAACAGTCAACTCACATGCCGTGAGTGAACACGGATCAATTCCATCAGCATTCGCGGTCAGAATCGCGGTGACTCGGGCGATTTCCAGACTTGAATCGCACGCCAACTGTATTCAACACCGCTATAGAGGGTGATTCCGACTGTCCCCCACAGCAGGATGTCTCGCACCTGCACGAACAGTTCAGGAGAGATGGCGTCCGGAAGCATCGACAGGAATTCCTGGCTGAGTGACAACAAGGCAAAGGGGACGGTGACGCATTGCAGTCCCATCTTCAACTTTCCAGTCAGTTTAGCGGAGAAGTCTCTTCCATGTTGCTCAAGAAAGGCTCGGAGTGAAGTGATGAACATTTCGCGAGCAACAATGATAAATGTCATCCAGCCGGTGACACCGCTCGTCAGTGTCCCAGAGACTTTCCCTTGAAGAAAGATAAAGGCCCCACAGATGATGATCTTGTCGACAAAGGGGTCGAGAATCCGCCCCAAGACCGTCACCTGGCCATACTTACGAGCCAGATAGCCATCCAGAACGTCGGTAGCAGCCGCAACCATGAACAAGACGGCTGAGAGTCGCCACCAACCGTCAAGATCAATCAGTGCAAACAAAACCACCGCGAGAATCAGGCGGGCACTGGTAATCGCATTCGGCAAATTGACCGGGTTTCCGCCGCCGGAGGGGGCGATTTCAGGAGAGACGGCTTCGTTTGAATTGGAGTCAACGGACATTTGAAATTCGAGGCACTGTGGTCGGTCGTCTTGTCGCCGACAGAGGCGAACCATCAACTCGTTATCATCACCCCGATTGCCGCCGCTTCAATGAATTGAGTGGCGTCAGCGAAGACATGTTGGAAAAACGAAGCGCTACCGACGCTTCTGTGCCGGAGCATAACGACTCGGAGAGACGAATGCACCCAGAACCAACACCAACACTAGGTCCCGCCTTTCGCAACTGCGCAAACGTTGCACAGCCAATGTGCGGAATCACAACACCAAGTCAGTCACAACCTCTCCCCTGAACAGCGGGACTTCGCTCTGCAATCATAGCCAGCCCGCTGGAATACAGCGTGGCTACTCCGGCGGAATCGAGACGCTGGAGATATTTGAGGTCCATAAAAACAGAAGCGTCCCGAATGTAAACACTCGGGACGCTCCGGGGTTCGCCATGCGACAAGTGCGGGCCAACGCTTGCCGCGGCTGGGACTTTACAGTGCAAACCACGTGCCGCATTGAACTTTTAATCGCACATTACCGCAAGACATTACCATCGCTAGACTTGCATTATTCTTACACATTCGCAATCAAGCGGTCGGCATGCTCTCTTTTTGTACACTCTGATTGATTCGCTTGCGCAGCACTTGGAGTACCCCGTGCCAAAGCGGCCTCTTCTCTTCGACAAACCTCAAGAAAATACGGCGATGATCGCTGAGGTTTCTGCAGAAATTACGCATGGTGTGACAATTCCTGCCCGATTTGTCCGGGCTGGCAACTGTAATCAACGGAAAAACCGGAAAATCTTAACTGACCGACAGGATTGCTTCATGCGGAACCTTCGGAAAGGTCGATTCGAAGAAGGCACGTTGGCTTGATACAAGCGCCGTTGGTACCGGCTCAACGTCATGAGCACTTTCCAACGGGCTGCTGTCAGCCTTTGAACGTTACGGCAAGCCCCTCTCGACTCTATTTGTGAAACGCCCAAGACGGGCAAGGAGAATTCAATGCGACGGATCGTATGGCTGCTCGCGGTATGCGGCGTCGTCGGCGCCGCCGTCCCTTGGTCCCTGGCTGCCGAAAGGTTCGGGGTCGCCAAAACGGGCGCAGCATCGACCGCTTCCAAGGACCGCGTCAGCGTCCCTGGCAAAACGGAGTCGACCCCACAAGTCGGGCTTTCGGGTACTCCTGTCTCACCCGGTCCTGCCGGAAATCGCAGGCAGAACTACAGTCAGCTCTTCGGAGATGACACCACTGCCAGCTCCGAACGAGGCCTCCCCCGTTCGGGATCGCTACTGGATACTGTCTCGGCTGATCGCATTCAACATCCCTTAGGCGAAGCATCCACTTCCGCCCCCGGGCATCCGCTTGAGCATGCGGACTCGCTTCCCGCTCGGAAGCCCTTAGCCGAACTCCGACGTGATCTCCCGGTCGAGAAACCCACAGCAAATCCAAAGTCAACCGGGGTCGACCCCTTTGCCGCCTACAACTCTCGCCCGGAATCAACAACGGGGCGACCTGAATCTGTCGACGCGAAAGCGTCGGTAGACGCGGCTCCTGCGACTGGGGTCGTGAAGGCAGGCTTCGACAAAGAGGAAACTCCGTTCTCGAAGAATGAGATTCAACAGGTACGCGGCGACGGCTTCTCGGCACGTCCTTTTCCCGGACAAGAGAAAAGCGAAAGCGTCGCGGCCCCTGCAAGTCGTCGCGGAGACGCTTTCTCCGACACCTTCGGAGGTCTCCCCGCACAGGGCATCGATCCCGCGAACGATTTTACACCGTCCCCATCACGGGACCGCTTTGGTGGAATTGATGAGTTTCGATCGCAGCAATCACCCCCTGCAAGCAACAACCGTCTGACGGATCCGATCTCGATCTCTTCGGGACTCCCTGGAACAGACGATCCACTTTGGGACCTTGAAGACAAGTTTGAACCATCGAATCCAGCCGGTCCACGTATCGCCAATCCAACAGCAGCGACCCCATCGCCAAGTGCCGAACAACCGGTTCGTCCGCGTGGCGGGCTGACGTTTGGCAACGCCGCTGACGCCGGGCGGTTGAACGTGATCTCTCCATCGGCTCCACGTGGAGGAGTTATTCCGCGTCCCGGTCAGCCAATTCCACCTGCAACTCCGCATCCAGGGGCGGCGGCACTCAACCGCGGCCCATCTCGGGTTGATGCTGCTTTCGGACTCTCCGGACAGGCTGGACAGACCCGGACAGGCAACGCTCCACCAGTCTCCGATCCAAACGTGTTAGGCAATGGAGTAACCACAGTCCAGGATGACATCGTCAACGCGAAACAGTCTCCGACGGTCACCCTCGAATGGCGCAAGTCGGGAGCACTCAACGTTGGTCAGCAGTGTGAGTGCGAGCTCATCATTCGCAACACCGGTTTGATTGCCGCAGAGGATATCGAAGTCGCGGCGTTCTTCCCTCGCTCGGCTCGACTCGTTTCTGCTACGCCGGAGCCCGACACCGCCCAGACGTACCTCGGCTGGCAGTTTGCTTCGCTTCAACCAGGAGCGGAAGAGACAATTCACATTAACCTCATCCCCACCGAGCGGGGTGAGTTGGAAACAACCGCAGAGATTCGGTTCACGGGAGCCGCATCGACCAACTTTACTGTCGCGGAGCCCATGCTGACCGTTCACGTCGCCGGGCCAGAACAGGTGATGATCGGCGAACCTGCATCGCACACCATCACCGTGAGCAATCCCGGTACTGGCGTTGCCACCAACGTCGTCATCGAAGCCTTGATCCCCAAGGGGCTCGAACATGCTCGTGGGAATCGACTGATTATGGAACTCGGTTCGCTGAACCCCAGCGAAACCCGGACGATGCGACTGGCCTTGGCGGCTGTTGATGGCGGAAACCACGTGATTCAGGTGCAAGCGAAGGCCGACTCCGGTATCGCCGAGACCGATGTTGCTGAAGTGGATGTCATCGCTCCTAGCTTGGTTGCGGAGATTGACGGCCCAGGTCTCCGTTATCTGGGACGCACGGCCACCTATGTCCTGCGAGTCCGCAACGATGGTGCCATCGCCACAGACAACGTCCGATTGATGCACAAGATTCCTGACGGATTCGAGCTCTCGAAATCGGACCGCGGGACTCAGTACGACAAAGCCAACCGACTGCTGAACTGGTTCGTGGGACGTCTCAATCCAGGGCAGACTTCGGAGATTCAGCTTACCTTCGAGGCTCAGAAACTTGGTGACTTCACACACTTTGTCCGAGTGACCTCAGAACATGGTGCCATTAGTGACGCTCAGATCAACACGAGTGTCGAAGGTTCTCCATCGCTGGTCATGGAAGTTCGCGATATTGATGACCCGGTCGAAGTCGGTGTCGAAACCGCCTACGAAATCCGCGTCAAGAACGAAGGCTCGGCTCCGGCTCGCAACGTCGCGGTTGGGTGTGAACTCCCACCAGGGATGACACTCATCAAGGCCACCGGCCCTGTCGATGCCTTCAACGACCAGAGCCAGGTGATCTACCGTCCCGTCGCAGAACTTGCTCCAGGGAACAGTATCACCTATCGCGTCCTGATTCGCGGCGTCGAAAACGGTCACCACCGGTTCCGAGCACAACTCTCCAGCGACTCGATTCCAGAACCTTTGACCAAAGACGAACTGACCCGCTTCTACGGCAAGTAAAGTTCTTCCCAAGTCAGTCGCAACATCTTTCCAACGCCCCGTTGATCCCGATGATCGACGGGGCGTTGGCGTTTGGACTCCATGCTCGATTGATGTCCGTCACTCGTTGAGGGGACGCGTCACTCACCACCCTTAACGACTGGCCGGCCCTCCCGCCCCCTTCGCTCGTGACGTCCCCTTCGGCGTGCAGTGATCCGAGGATCCTGACGCCCCCTCGCCTGCGTGCGAAAGGTTGGATAGAATCTGCTGATGACCTCAGATGTCCCTCCTCCTGCTCAGCCGTCTGTGCCACCTTCCGTAAAGGTTAAGACCTTTCCGACCACTCCCGGTGTGTACCTCATGAAGGACCGTCAGGAGCGGGTGATTTATGTGGGGAAGGCGGTCAACCTGCGGAATCGGGCGGGGAGTTACTTCACGGCGGCGGCAGCGGTCGACCGTCGGACTGCCGAACTGGTTCCGGAAATCGCGGACATCGACTTCATCGCGACCGACTCGGAAGTCGATGCCCTCCTGCTCGAAGCTCGACTCATTAAAGATGTACAGCCTCGGTTCAATCAGGAACTGAAGGATGACAAGACCTTCCCCTACTTGCAGATCACGACGGGAGAAGACTTCCCTCGCGTCGAGTTCACGCGCAAGCCGTTGAGCAAGGGGGTCAAACTCTACGGACCATTTACGTCGGCGAAGAAGTTGCGGGGGACGATCGCCGTGTTGCAGAAGGTGTTCAAGTTTCGGACTTGTTCACTCGACATCGAAGCCGGTGACCAACGCTGGGAATGGTTCCGCCCCTGCCTGCTGGCCAGCATCAACCAATGCACGGCTCCCTGCAATATGCGGATCAGCAAGGAAGAGTACCGTGACGACATTCGGCGTCTGCGGGTCTTTCTGGATGGTGGGAAGTGCAAACTCCTGGAAGAGTTGCGGGCGTCGATGTTGGAGGCAGCAAAGGAACTCAAGTTTGAACGGGCTGGTCGACTCCGGGATGAAATCAAGGCGCTGGAAAGCCTCAACCTGCGGGGAAACCTCTCCGATCATGCACAGCCTGAGGCGTTTTACGTTGACCCCCGCAAAGGGCTGAAGGGACTCAAAAAGATCTTCGGCATGGAGCAGGAACCCCGTGTCATCGAGGGGGTCGACATCGCCCATTTGCAAGGGGGCGAGACGGTCGCCAGTTTGGTCCAGTTCATTGATGGACTCCCGTTCAAGAATGGCTACAAACGCTATCGCATCCGGACGGTCGAAGGGGTGGATGACTTCGCGAGTATGCGAGAAGTGGTGAGTCGTCGTTTCAGTCGACTGCTGCAAGAGGGAGAACGCTTCCCCGATGTGTTGCTCATTGATGGTGGCAAGGGGCAGTTGAATGCGGTGCTGGAGGCTTTCCGCACAATGGACATCCGCCCCCCCTTCACGATCTCGCTCGCCAAGCGGGAAGAAGAAGTCTATGTCCCCGGCGAATCAGAGCCAAGAAAATTGAGTCGCCACTCCTACGCCCTGCGGCTGCTCCAATACGTCCGTGATGAAGCCCATCGCTTCGCCCAGTCGTACCATCATCTCCTTCGCAAGAAGTCGACGTTCGAGTGAGGCGTCGTGTTCGATTTAATAGCTGATGAACATCCAAGCGACATCCTCCCGTCTCACCAGAGTCTTTGGAGCATGGTTTGTTCGCAGGATTCGTCGACAGAACCTACGAATCGTTGGCGTGCTTTGGTAGCTTGTTGAAAGATGTGGGTCAGGCTTTCCAGGCTGATAGGGTGCCGATTGATGTCTTGGAAAAAAGCGTACGAGACGCTCTTGTCAGATTGGAAATCTGACCCACGGTCGCTTTGCAACGGGCGGCTAAGTCGTCCAGCAGTGTGTTTTCCTTTGAACTAGGAATTGCCTCTGAGACTTACCGGAAGAACTGCGGGGGACGAAGGCCTGATCCTGTGGACTTTGTGGCGGAGTCTCCGAGTTCTTTTCGGGCGGCTTCGGCAAGTCCTTTGAGCTTTTCAACAATCTCGGGATGATCCTTCAGCACATTCGTTGATTCGCCGATGTCGTCGCGAAGATTGTACAGGGCGAGGTCAGTCTTCTGTTGGGTGTAGCCATTGGGGAGACCGTCCTTTCCGGGAGTGCCGGTCAGGCTGCGGTACTGATGCGGAAAGTGCAGCTTCCAGTCGCCGCTGCGAATTGCTTCGAGGTGGTTTCCCCAATAGTAGTAATACGTTTCGTGAGGGGTGCTTGCCCCCTCTGTGCCCAGCATGAGGGGAAGGATGCTCAAGCCGTCGATGGGATGCTCGGGGAGTTTCGCTCCGATGATCTCGGCGACTGTCGGAAAGAGATCAATCGTCGCGGCAAGCTCATTGCACTCGGTTCCCGCAGGGATTTGCCCCGGCCAGCGCATGATGCACGGAACACGGACACCCCCTTCCCATGTTGTCCCCTTCCCTTCTCGCAACGGGGCGGCCGAACCAGCATGGTTTCCGTAGCTCATCCACGGGCCATTGTCGCTGGTAAAGATCATCAGGGTATTCTCTTTCAGTCCGTGTCGATCAAGGGCTGCGGTGATCTCGCCGACTGACCAGTCGATCTCCATAATGACATCGCCGTAAACTCCCTGCTCGCTCTTGCCGGCATACTTTTCAGACCGAAACAGTGGAACGTGCGGCATCGAATGGGCAACGTAGAGTAGGAATGGCCCCTCATGATGTTGGTCAATGAACTTGACTGCTCGCTCGGTGTACCACGTCGTCAGATGCGTCTGATCTTCGGGAGTCACTTTGGGATTGATGATCCTGTCCCCTTCGATCAACGGGAGATCGGGGAACGCTTTCGATGTCGGATGGTAGGGCCACATGTCGTTCGAGTAGGGCAAGCCGAAGTATTCATCGAAGCCATGTTGCGGCGGCAACGACGCGGGACGATGCCCCAGATGCCACTTGCCGAACATCCCCGTGGCGTAGCCCTTTTGTTTGCAAAGTTCGGGGAGCAGAACTTCCTTCGGGTTGATGCCATGGTTCGACGCATGACTTGGAGCCCCTAACATACCGATGCGGTTAGGGTAGCACCCAGTCAGCAGCGCGGCTCGCGACGCACCACAGACTGCTTGCGACACGTAGAACGACGTGAACTTTCGCCCCTCGACAGCCATCTTGTCGAGATGCGGAGTCTGAAATCCTTTCGCCCCAAAGCAACCGACATCGGCATAACCTTGATCGTCGGTGAAGACAATCACAATGTTTGGCCGCGTTGATGGCGTGGCCTCTTTGCGGGACTTGCCATTTGGCTCAGCCGACTCCCCGAGTGACGAGAAGGCATGCAGCCCGGATAGGAAGGCGAGAAAATACAGAATCCCACAGAGGAACTGGCGACGGACCGTCATGGCGGATGCTCCAAAGAGGCACAGAAAAACGAAACGCACCCGGCGACTCTTCAGAGACCTGCTGCCTCTTGAGTTACCGCCAAGTGTGAAGCGAATTCTGACCCCTCCCTTCCGACAGGTCAAACCCATGGGACAAGGTCCCCCAGCATTTCCTCAGCGACCCGCATTGGACGATGGGGGGCCTTGTCCCTCAGCGTGCTCATCTCATTCGACGAGCAGGGTTGTCCTTTGCATGTGGGAGAGACGTGTGAGACGCGCGGGCCAAGCGATTCGGAATTTCGTCGAGATCGTGCATCGAGGCTCTGCTATCGGGCTGATGCGACCTCTCGAATGGTGTCGCCCGAGGGGAGTTCGCGGGCTGCCGCAGCGACGGTCTTTTGGTCGATGACAGTGGCCCCTTCCACTTGTCCAGCCAGCAATGCCAGCCGGGTCAGACGTTCGATGTCGCGGGGGCGTCCGCCGGTCAACTCTTGAATGAGCGAAACTGCGTCGATCTCGAAGACAGGATTTCGTCGTCCCCCGGATCGCAGGGCATCTTCAAGATACCGACCTGTCTGCTGCACATTCAGTGGAGCGACTTCGATCTTTAGTTCGCCATAACGTCTCAGGAAGCTGTTCAATGAGGGAGTGAGAGGTGCAGCCACCGTGCAGAGCACCGTTGCGGAACGATGAACTGCCGCTTCAGAGAGCAGTCGCTCGACAACCATGAGTGCGGAATGCGACACACGTTCGAGATGATCGAGCAATAGAACAAGACTACCGCCACATTCACGCAATCCCGAGATCGCATCATTTACGGCTTCCCAAGGTGCGTCGCCGTGGGCGAGTCGATCGGAAAGACCGAGATCAATCGCGATCCTGCGCAGCATGTCGCTGCCATCCAATCCCGTGAGGTCTAACAAGACCGCAGGCGTAAGCGGACCGACGAAGGGGCCAGACAAGATCATGCGAAGGATATCAGACTTGCCACTCCCTTCCGGGCCGACAACGACGCCGCAGAGTCGACGCTGTTCGACGAGGTACTCGCAACGGGCAACCGCTTCTTCGTGCAAGGTCGAGGTTAACAGTCGATCAGGCGTTCCGTCTGAGAAGGGATCGCGTTTCATGCCCCAGTACTGATGATTCACTGCATCCTCCCTGATCGGAATCGTTCTCGGGGCAGAGCATCCCCGTGTCCGCTCCCGCTATGTTATCATCGGCGAAGTGTCAGACTCGTCTGCATGGAACTCCGCACCACTTCTGGTTACATCCGAGATGTCACGTTTTTTTCACCCCGCAGGTTTTGCCGATTCCTTGCCAGGGAGTCTCATTTCCCTCGACAAGGAGGAAGCTCACCATGCATCACGAGTTTTGCGGATGCAAGTCGGGGAACTCGTCGAACTATTTGACGGCTCCGGAAACTCGCTTCCGGCAAAGTTGCTGCGAGTCGAGAAACGAGGAGTCGATGTTGAAGTTTGCGGTCCAATGACCGCGACATCATCCCCCCGAAGCAGCATCATCCTCGCGACCGCGATGCCGAAGGGGGATCGACTCCGTTGGCTAGTCGAAAAGGGCACAGAACTCGGTGTCTATCAGATCATCCCATTGCGGACCGAACGGAGCGTCGTGCAGGGGGGGAGTGGAAAAGTCGAAAAGATGGAACAGGTGGTGATTGCCGCCTGTAAACAGTGCCGACGCAATGATCTCATGTCGATCCTCGACCCGATGAGCTGGGACTCATTTTGGAGACTCCCCCTCGTGAGCACAGAACCGGGGACAGTCATCCTGCTGGCTCATCCCGACGGGGGGGCACTCTCGTCTGTTTTCGAGATCATGCATCGAGAATCGGTTCCGCAGCGAATCGTCTGGCTAATCGGCCCCGAAGGGGGCTTTTCCCCTCGTGAGGCGGACGAGGCCATCGCTCGCGGGGCAATACCGATTTCGTTGGGGAACCTCATTCTGCGAATCGAAACTGCCGCCATTCTTGCCGCCGCTGTCACTGGCGCATCGCCGCACCGATGAGTTGGCGCGTTAGACGGGGACAACATCCGTCATCACGGGGTGGTCATCGGTTGCGGACGGGTACTGGTTGAGGGGAGTCGATCGACGGCCCAATAGGCGGCGTTGATTAGCATTGTCCGAAAGCCTGGCTGATCAAAGTCGGATACACTTCCCAGAGAGGTATAGAAAGATCGGCCCCCGTCGCGGCGAGTGAAGGTCCATGCAATCGGCTCTTCCGGCTGACTCCCATCGTCGAGCGTGGCTGTCATTAGAATCGTGGTCCCCGGCGCCAGTGGCGACGTTTGGTACAGCGACCATCCCTGAGCGAACGGCTCCATTGGGACTCCGGTCAACAGGGGATGGCCTGGTTGATCGGAGACAACCCGAACAGTCGACTTCAATGTGTTTCCATGATGACCGTGATAGTTGCCTCCAAATAGGTCCGCATCAAACGACTTCCAGTCCGCAAGCCCTTCCGGCAGTGATGCCTCCTTGACGCTGAAGGCATGGCTGGCTGTACGGATGCCCAGAACTGGTCGTCCCGATGCGACATAATGTTTCAGAATCTCCATGTCGCCGACAGGAAGTAGACGGCGTCGAACGCTTACGAGCAGGAGGTCCGCGTCGGCGAGAACTGTCATGCCGGGAATCTCATGACGATTCGTCTCACTACCGAATAAGTAGGTCACACGAAAGTCTCGCTGCAATTCCTCAAGCACAAATTTGGGAAGTGTCTCCTCGGTTTTGTATTCGTCTTCGGCCATCATGACGACAAGATGCGGACGCGTATCATGACGAAAACGAAACGGACTTCCCCCCAGAAACTGGTCACTGGTGATGGTGGGGCAGACGTGACGTTCGATGTGCGAGACGATGAGATCATTCCCACTGAAATGGCTGACGTAAGGTGCACGGGCCGGGTTATACATCGTGTCGGTGAGGTCGCGGAGCAACACGACGTTTTTCCCGTTCTTCGCCATCTGTCGCAAACCAAAGGGGCGACCGAGGACGCACATGTTTGTATGCACTCCGGCGAGAATCACGTTCGAGATGCCGCGATGTTCCAGCAAGCTCCAAATCTCCTCGCCGCTGTCACTGATGTAGTCTCGATCTCCATCGATCGAAATGAGATCGATTTGCCGCGTCCATGGACGAAGCGAGTCGGCCCCCATGGCCGCAAGTTGAGCTGCCCACTCCGCGGCTTCCTGTGGCGCATCGTCCCGACCGCCATCGGTCTGATCGAGAGGGTAATCGACCGCCTCCTCAGCCGGGATGCTGTAACACCATGCGCCAATCTGAGGGGGCAGTGACTTCGACATCGGCACCGATTGAGCACGCAATCGGGCAGGATGCTCCTGATAGTGAGACATACAGCCACTCGGAGCATGAATGATGATTGCCCCCGCCGCACGCAGATCTTCGATCACCTTGTTGAGTCGCGGGGCGAATTCCCGCTCGCGACGAGCAGCGTTGAGACATCCATGCAGGTCC
>JAWKTT010000014.1:0-135207 GCA_041398965.1 Planctomycetaceae bacterium
GTCACGAGCATTTGGCACAAGTCCTGTGGGAAATTCTCGAACCTGCGTATGGATCAACTCAAGACAACGCGGGAACACGAAAGCGATCCAAAGCAGCATCGACAGGATTGCCCGAAACTGTCGTCATGAACGTGGGGATTCCTGAAGGATCGATCAGGTGAGAGGCCAGGCTCCCGTGAAGACTTCTGTTGCAGGCCCGGTCATGAAGACCTCTCCAGATTCGGCCCATTCGAGGGTGAGGTCGCCGCCGGGGAGGTGACAGAGCACCGTTCGTTCGGTCCGTCCAGTGAGCACACCCGCGACAGCAGAGGCGCAGGCCCCAGTTCCACAAGCTTGGGTCTCGCCGCTGCCACGCTCCCAGACTCGCATGATCATCTCGCGAGGGGAGACCACTTGAATAAACTCGGCATTGACCCGTCGCGGGAATGCAGGGTGACGTTCGATTTGCGGACCGACGCCATGAACCCATTCGTCGTTGAGTTCATCAACAAATGTAATGCAGTGCGGGTTCCCCATCGAAACGCAGGTGACCTTAAGCGTTCGACCGGCAACATCTAAGTCGACCTCTTGCGGCGGATTGCCGGCGAGCATGGTTGGGATGTCGGCTGCATTGAGAATTGGTGGCCCCATGTTGACCCGGACCCGCTCGACGGTCCCGTTTTCCGGGAAGACTTGCAACGTGAGGATGCCGCGACCAGTCTCGATTCGCAGTTCTTCCTTGCGACAGATGTCATGGTCGTAAACATACTTCGCGACGCAGCGAATGCCATTGCCACACATCTCCGACTCGCTGCCGTCGGCGTTAAACATTCGCATCCGAGCGTCCGCTATCGAGGATGGAGCGATGAGAATCAGACCATCGCTGCCGACGCCGCGGTGCCGATCGCTGATCTGCCGGGCGAGTTCGGGAATGTCATCGGGGAGCCGTTCGCGAAACGCGTTCACGTAGACGTAGTCGTTTCCGGCTCCGTGCATTTTTGTGAATTGCATAGCATCACATGGCGGCTGGTGGGTGATGGTCGAGGCGACGAATGACCTGTGCGTTCGGTCTTTACTTATGGGAACTATTCGCGAGGCATTGAAGGTTCCGGCTCGAACTGTTTCTCGGCCCAAGCGGCTGCCCCGAGCGAACCAGCGTCGTCACCCAGTTTGGCGGCGACGACCTTGAACGTCTCTTTGAACGCGGGCATGACTCGTTTCTTCGCTTCTGCAGCGACGACATCGACCATGATCTCGGGCATGCTCTCGGCGAGCCCCCCGCCGATGATGATGACATCGGGGGCCAACAGATGCACGACACCAGCAACAGCGATCCCGATCATGCGGGCCGCCTCGGTAACGAGTTCTTTGACAACGCGGTCCCCCCCCGCGACCGACGCCGCAAGGGCACCGCTACGAATATCGGCAATGTCGGTTCCAGCTATCTCCAAGAGTTTCGGAGCTTCGCCGCGATAAGCCGCCTTCGCAGCGTTTGCGGCAATCGCCAGTCGGCTGGCGACAGCTTCGAGGCAACCGCGACGACCGCAGCCGCAAAGTGGCCCTTTGGGGTCTACCTGAACGTGGCCAATCTCCATACAAGAATGAACCGTGCCCCGCAGGATCACTCCATCGTAGACGCAGCCTCCCCCAATCCCTGTCCCAGGGAAGACTCCGACAACCGTACGAGCACCAGTTCCGGCACCAAAACGATACTCGCCGAAGACACCCGCATCGACGTCATTCAGCACGGCGACTCGGGTCGAAAATTCGCCTTCGAGCATGCTGCGAACTTTGGCGTTTTTCCAGCCAAGGTTTGGCGGGTCTAAGACCACGCCACGATCCATGTCGACCGGACCGGGGCATCCAATACCAATCCCCAAAAGCTCGGGAGCAGTAATCTTGGCATCTTCGAGCGCATCCCGAATGGTGTCGGCCACGCGGTTCAAACCGGCGTCCGCATCCAGCGACGCTTTTGTCTTTTTACGTGCTTTGCCGATCGGCTTAAATTGGCGATCAAACACCTGCGCGAGCATCTTCGTGCCCCCGAGGTCGAAGCCCAGCCAGTATTGTTTTTTCTGTTCGTCAGTCATGAATGCTCCTGTCGACACAGCATATCGGATTCCCGAGCGAATGCCAGAACTCCATCAGATGTCTCCCTGGAAGTTCTCAGTTGTGATCTCCTTTACGGCAACTCCTCCAAGTGGCGTGTCCCGGCAGGTGACGTCGGCGATAGATGCGTTATCCTGCGGTTCTTCACAATGAGGACAACGAAGGGGTATTGTCGGTTCCGGTTCTCTTGTGATGACTGTTCTCTGCGGTTCGCCCAGTCCCGAAGTTGAGGTGTACGATGTCGATAAACAATCAATCTCTCGAATCACGTCTCCTGGCGATTGCCCAATTACTCGTCGATCCTCAACAGGGCCGCGTCATTGTCCCCCCGCAATCCAACGAATCGGGGTACTGGTTTGGCGGGGGAAACATGAGTGTCGGTCCGGAGGGGGCGTTGTACCTCTGCGGTCGATACCGGAACCACGGAGATTCCCGACTCGGGACGGCAGCCGGGACGCGCGGGTTGGAACTCGCCATTTTCCGGTCAACAGACGGCGGCGGAAGTTTTCAGAAGGTCGTGTCACTCTCAAAGCAGGACCTCTCCCAGCCAGGGCGAGAGGTCGTCTCGATCGAAGGGGCCGCGATGCGATGGGATGCGGCGGGAATCGAACTTTTCGTCTCGACCGAGAAGGCAGGGGTCGGATATCCGGCAGGGTACGAGCAGTACCTCAAGGAGGGGACTGGCGTCTGGAGCATCGACCGGATTCGGTCGAAGAGCCTTGAAGAGATGCAAACAGGCAGAAGCGTCGAAACGGTGCTCGCGTCGCAAGACCTCAATCATCTGCACGTCAAAGACCCCTTTCTCTACGAGACCAAACAGGGGGAGACGATGCTGTTGTTTTGTTCGCATCCGTTTAGCTGGACCAGTTCGAACACGGGCTATGCCTTGCGGTCGAACTCATCCGAAGGCTTTTCGGAGCCGCAGTTTGGCTGCTTCCCGAGGGGGATGTCGTGGGATGTTGCCATGTCACGCGGGACGGCGTTGGTCGACCTGCCGCAAGTCGGCGTTTTGGCCAACCGAGAAGTCTCGTTGCTGTTCTATGATGGCGGAGAATGTGTTCGCAACCTTGATGAACATTCAAACGCTGTGTCTCGGCCCAGAGGCTACTCCTGCGAAGAACTCGGCGGGGTCGCTTATATGTGTGACGAGAACTGGCGAGAGAAAAACTGGTCCTCAGCCATTCGATTGTCACAGCACGCCCCCTTGTTCGTCAGCCCGACAGGGACCGGTTGCAGTCGGTATGTCGATGTCTTGGTGACTCCCGAAAACTGGTACGTCACCTGGCAGCAGTCTCAGGCTGACCTCTCACAGCCATTGATGCTGAACGTCGTCCCGACAGAGGCCGTGGTTCGAGCACTCCAGTAGCACCTCGAATGACCGCCACCGTATCGCACCACGACCGAACGATCGAGTGATACGAACGGTCAATTTGTTCGGGGTCACTTGGTTTCTGGAACTGGGATGACAGCAAGGTAGTCGGCGGGAATCTCGACGGATTCGAGGGCTCCTTCCGCCTTGCACAGGCAGCAGGCGGTCTTCATGCGACCGTGGGCGACGCGGTGTTCTCCTTTGTACATCTCAATGGCAAACGTCAACGACTTAAAGCCGATGCGTTCAACGGTAACGCGGAGTTCGATCGTGTCGGCGTAGAACAATGGTCGTTCGAAGCTGCACTGGGCCGAAACGCGGGGCCAACCGAGGTAACTGCCGTCGGGAAGCCGACGCATGATGGTCAGCCCGATCGATCGAAAGAAGTCGTGCTCGGCCTCCTCCATCCAACGATAGTAGTTGGCGAAGTGGACGATCCCGGCCATATCCGTTTCGGAAAATTCGACGCGACGGGTCACTGAAAAATGTGGCATCCCAGATCTCGAAAAAGTGTACTCGTGTTGTGCTTTGCTGTTCATGTGTCATGTACGCAGGACATCTTTGCCCGCAGACACCAGTCGATTGCCCGCAGACAGAGATGTTGTCACGCGAGGTTAGAAACCGCTCGTCGGGGTCTGTGATTCAATTGCGTTTGTACGACCAATGTCCCTTTTCACTCCGCGAAAGGGGCGTTTTACTACGGAGCGAAAGGGGACTACTGGTGAGTTCGAATTCTAAATCAACCGCCATAGGTTTCCTGCGTCATCGGGTTTCGCGCTCGCGGTTCGCTACTCGGCCCTCGGGAAGAATTTATTGAGTGTTGCTTCCGTTGGTGGCTTGGTGAGTAGCGAGACAATCACCATGGCAATGGTACTGGCAGCGATCATCCCCGTCGCAGGAGTGACCAGAATTTGTTCGGTTGCGGTCGAGAAGTCGAGACCGTAGTTCGGGTCTTCAGCGAAACCGGAATCAACAAACATCCAAATCCACGATCCCGCTGCCGCGAGTATGCAGGCATAGGCTCCAGCCTTTGTCAGTCGCTTCCAATACAGGGCGGCACAGATCAGTGGGAACAGGGCGCTGAAGCCGCTGAACGTCCAAACTCCGAGCGTAAAGACCCGTCGCGGTTCTAACAGGCTGAAGCCGTAGGTCAGTGCAACGATTGCAATAATGAACAGCCTCGCGGTGAGAATCTCTTTGCGGTCGTTGAAACGTTCTCGTCCACCGTAGTGAATGGCGATGTCCTCAGTAAACATCGTTCCGACACAAAGGAACTGGCTGTCGAGCGAGGACATGATGGCCGCTAACACTCCTGCCGTTAGAAACCCTGAGAGAACGGGGGTCGTCAACTGATTTACCACGTAAGCCAGCACGCCGTTGGGGTTGAAGTGTGGTGGAACAAGTGGGACATTCGGGTTGTCGGGCATCGTCGCAGAGGTCGCCCAGATGCCGATCATGATGCAAGGAATCCAGACAATCGCGATGAAGATCGGGTGGCAGACGACGGGCAACTTAAAGCTCTTTGCGCTCTTGGCGGTCAACCAGTGTTGAAAGAGGTGGGGGAACATTCCGACCGACAGCGGGACGAAGAAATACGTCAGGAACATCCACTTGTTCATCGGATGCGTCTCTTCGGGGGCCCAGCGGGATGCTCGGTAACGGCCAGTTGCCTGCTTGCGGGTCATCTTGCCGGGGTCGCTGGGGTGGCCAATCTGCTTCTCGAAATACGCCAAGGCTTTCGGTTCCCATGCGGCCTTAGGGAAGGCTGTCAGTGCCATCTGAGCAAAGTTGACCGGCTTCGGATCGGGGACAACTCGATCGTCTTGAAGAATCTCGGCCTCAAGCTTCTCTTCGGGCGTCAGGTTCGCGAGAAGACCAGCTTTGTCGGCGACGACTGCTTCAGCATCTCGTTCGCGGAACGATTTGGACCAAGGTGGTAGAGGCTTCACGGTGGCATGCGCCGTCGCCTTCTGTTCGTCTGTCAGCGTCACTTTTCCCTGATCGACGCTCCAGTTGTACCAAGCTCGTGTCTGCCATTCGGCGAACTTTTTCTCGTACTTTTCCTGTTCGCCGGGGTCGACACCTCGAATGAGTTTGGACGGATGCTTTTCGACCACCTTCTTCGTTGCTTCGACTGGACCGCCCATCTTGTTCGAGATCATGAAAAAGGTCACAACGCCGAGGACCATAAAGACGATGGTCTGAAAGGTGTTGGCCCACGCGGTTCCACGCATCCCTCCGAAGAAGACATAGACCAGAACAACGCCCGAAATCACCAGCGACCCGATCCACGACGGCACACCGTAGTCGGTCGAAGCAAAGGCGTTTGTGAAGGCCCCCTCGGTAATGGCCTCGACGACGGTGCCGGAAGCCATCACTCCAATCAGAAGATACGGAATCACCAGCCCGACGAGCACCGGAAACAGCAGCAGTCCAATCTTGTCGCTTTCCAGACGATCGCGGAAGAACTGAATCTGAGTTTTGTAGCCATACTTCTTCCCCAGCGACCAGACTTTGATCCCCAACAGAAAGAAACAGAGGGAGTGAATAATGCCGCTGGAGGAAGCGAGCATTCCGTAGACGCCCACCCCTTCTTTGTAGGCTTCACCGGTCGACCCGACGAGAGCGAAGGCGGTCATCGTGGTGCCGAAGATGCTCATCAGGAGCATGAACGGACCGATCGAATGACTTGCCAAAAGAAAGTCTTTACTCGTTCCGCGAAAGAGCCGACTGGAGAAGAGTCCGAGGCAGAGCAGCAGGGCAAGGTAAACGCCAATAATGATGAGCTGTGTCATAGTGCGAATCTTCGTGTGGAGTAGGAGACTTCAGCCGAGAATAATTTCGGAGCGGTCGGGGGCTCAGGACAGCAATCGCACTCATTCGTTCGATTGAGAACCGACAGGCCCCAACGTCTCGAGGGCCAGGATCATGAAACTCAATGAGCACCAGACGAAGTCGGTTCTGCCGCATCGTCGTCGTCGACCCCGAGAGGCCAGGCGAACTTCGTTGCCAGCCACCAAATGAAAGCCGATGCAAATGAAATGGCGCCATGATACGCGAGCGTCACAGGGATGAAGCCAAGAATGAGCGATCCGTTCTCCCAGTTCCACACGTCATGGTGCAAAATAATCAGGAGGAGAACCATGCCCCATACTGCAAATTTCATGATCGACTCTCGAAGAGTAAGAATGCTCGGAAGGGCCAAAGTGTAACAGGGACACCGATCGATCGAAACTGACAAAGGCAACCGGAAGAGGCCCGGAAACGGACGACAGCAAGGGAGAGAGTACCAAGGCGGGGCAGTGTTCCATGATGTCGATTCTCTGGAAGATTACGCGGGGTGTGCGGGCATGGTCTCGGGTTGACTGAATAGGGGACTGTTGGGCTTGTCGAGTGAGGTTGGTGGCGAAGTCGTCGAGATTGCCGACTCCAACAGGCTGAAAAATCTGCCAACCCTCCAGCCCTACGTACGCAGACAACTTGTTGACAGTCAACGAACACAATGGTAGAACCGACTTGAGACCGTCGGTTTGCACGTTGGTCATGTTGGTGAGTTGTCCTCTCAAGTTCTGGGGCACGGAACAGAATACCGGTCAACAGAGCGCGGGCCGGCGATCAGAATTGAATTCGAGCAAAGTACTGCCCGCGAATGATTCTCGGAAATAAATCACCGCTGTTCTCGGCGTACGTCTTGGGAGTGCTGTGCATCACAGCATCCCTTTGGGCGGAAGGAGAGCCGACGGCAGCCGGCGATTTTGAATCGACTGTTAAGCCATTCTTTGAGACCCACTGCATCGAATGTCATGGCCCGGAGAAGAGCAAGGGCAAGTTGACATTGCATACTCTAGACGGCGACTTGACCTCCGGTCTCGAACTCGACAAGTGGGAATTGATTCTGGATAAGTTAGAGAGCGGCGAAATGCCGCCGGAGGATCAGCCTCAGCCCAGTGAGACGTCTCGTCAGGCGGTCGGCAAATGGATCAAGGCGAGGCTCCTTGACGACATTGCGAAGGCCAGTCAGGTTCCCGCCACTCCTACGGCGCGTCGACTCACGAACTTTGAGTATCAGAACACGATGCGAGATCTCCTCGGATTCGAGCTAAATCTCATCGAGAACTTGCCAGAAGACCCGATTCAGCCGTACCACTTCAATAACGCCGCGAAGTACATGCTGATCGGTCCCGAGCAGATGGATCGTTATCAAGAAAATGCCCGGCGAGCCATGGCCAGTGCCATCGTAAATCCCGGCGAGCCAACAGTGCATCGGACTGTTCGGACGTGGAAGCCTCTTGATCCGCCGGAACGTGGGATGCAATACGATGAGATTGGCGTTTTCGGCAACCGTCGCAATTCAGCGGCACAAGGGATGGGACTGAAGAGCTGGCCGGAGACCGGAGAGTACCGCATCCGTGTTACGGCCGCGGCCATTCTGCCCGATGGGACAGAAGAAGTTCCGTTGCGGTTGTTGATGGGCTACAGCCTGGGTGAGAACCTGGCGATGTTGCAGGTCGAACCAGTCGGTACGGTTCACTTGCGAAATAACGTCGACAACATGCAGGTTTATGAGTTTCGGGGCCGTATCGAAAATCATCCCGCTCGACCGGGTCAAGTGACCAGCCGGGGGCTTTCACCTCCAACAATGACCATTACTCCCCAGAATTTATATGACGATGGTCGACTGAACGATCGTCCGGATCAACTCGCCATGCCGCGAGCGGTGGTGCAATCGATTGAGTTTGAGGCACCGGTTACAGATATCTGGCCGCCGGAACATCACACACGCATTCTCTTTGAATCGCCGCTCCGAACGAGCGACCCCGATGCTTATATTCGAGAGGTGCTCAAACGGTTTATGTCGCGAGCGTATCGGAGGCCAGTCACTCAGGATGAACTCAATCGCTTCGTCGACATCTACGCAGTCTATGCTACCGACTTGCCCAGTCTGGAAGAGGCAATGCGTGAGACGTTGGCTTTGGTGCTGATTTCACCGCAATTCCTGTATCACACATCTCCAATCGATGGAGTTGTTTCGCAACGTTATGCGTTAGCGTCGAGGCTTTCATATTTCCTTTGGGGCAGTATGCCCGACAAAGAATTACTAGAACAGGCGGCGAGCGGAGAACTTGAGAAGCCGTCGGTTATGGAGGCGCAGGTCCGTCGCATGTTGGCGGACGACCGATCACGAGACTTTGTCGATAACTTTACAACGCAGTGGCTTAGCATTGCCAAGGCGAAAGCAGTGAAGATTAACACTTCTCTGTTTCCCAGGTTTTTGTATTTGGTTGCCAATGGCGAGCGCAGTGGAACAGAGGTGCCGTATCGCCCGACAATACGTGACTATATGCACGAGGAAACAGTGGGCTTTGTGGCCGAATTGATTCGACGTAACGCTAGCGTCTTAGAGATTGTCGAGTCAGATTTTGCCATTCTGAATCAACCACTTGCGGCCCACTACGGCGTTGAGGGTGTGAAGGCTCACGAACTTCGCCCGGTGGCCATCCAGCCCCAGCATCACTTGGGAGGGCTGTTGACCCAGGGCTCCGTATTAGTTGGAAATTCGACTGGGTCGGCGCCTCATCCGATCTATCGCGCGGTTTGGCTGCGAGAAGCAATCTTGGGGGATAAGGTCAAACCGCCTCCAGCCGATGTCCCAGCATTGTCAGATTCTGTTGGCATGGCCGCTGAGAATGCGGTGTCGATCAAAGATCTGTTGCAACTTCATCGCAAGAAGGAGAGCTGCAATGACTGCCATGTGCGACTCGATCCCTGGGGGATCCCTTTTGAACAGTATAATGCGATTGGAAAGTTTCAGAAGTTCGTCCCGGCGGAAGGTGTCAGGGTTCGAGGGTTCAATGCAGATTTAGATGGAGATCTCAACGGATATGCGAGTTATCTGGAAAGCATTAACACGATTGAGGTCGACTCCGACGCTCGCGTGCCCAATGGTCCAGAGATCGATGGAATTCCGTCATTAAAGAACTATTTGTTGCGTGAGAGAAAAGACGACATTGCTGAAAATGTGTTACGTCGCCTGCTGACCTACGGCATCGGCCGTGAACTGACCTATCGGGATCGATTCGCCGTGGAGCGTTTACTTTTAGCGGCAAAGAAGCAGAACTACCGGTTCCAAGACATGATTGTGGCGATCTGTCAGGACGAGCTTTTTCAAGTCGTACAACCCTCGGAGTAGTATCATGGCGAAGAAGTCTTGGCATTTAAGTCGTCGAGAAATGTTACGTGGGGGAGGTATTGCGTTAGCACTGCCACTACTTAACGGTATGGAATGGCTCCATGCGGCCGAGGGGGTGTCGCTCCCGAAGCGAATGGTTGTGTCCTACATTTCCTACGGAGTCTACGAGCCTAAGGGGGAAAATGGAGCACATCACGACTGGAATTGGTGGCCCTGCAAAGACCCCGGTAAGCTCACCTTCAATAAGTCGAGCGCACCGTTTGAACCGCTCAAAGAGTATGTCAGCTATCTGCGCGGCCTTGATCATGCGGGGGGGTACGCTCTGGGTGGGCACAGCAGCGGCGACGTCTTTGCGACCGGCGCGGACATGGTGAACACCGAGAAAACCAACAACATCTCTGTCGATCAACTTGCTGCAAAAATGATCGGGCATAAGACCCGATACCCATCACTCGTCTTGGGGACGGAGGGTGGCACCGGCTCTTATGGACAATGCAAGACCCTATCGCATTATGGCCCCGGGCGACCGATTCCCTCGATGCACCGACCCCAGGAAATCTTCAACCGACTGTTTCAGCCCTATGCGGGTAAGAATGTCAATGAAGTCCGGGCTCAACTGAAACGTGACGCAAGTGTACTCGATTTGATGATGGATCAATCGCGAAGTCTTGGCCGTCGTTTAGGAAGTGCCGACCAGAATAAGTTGGACGAATACCTCGAATCAATCCGTGCCTTAGAACAACGGGTCGAACGGACCAGTCAGTGGACTCACCAGCCTTTGCCGAATGTCGATACCAAAGGGCTCAACCTGGATGCCAGTTACAAGGACCCTGTGGAATATACTCGCTGCATGTACGATCTGCTTTTCCTGGCATTGCAGACCGACTCGACGCGTTGCGCGAGTTTCATGCTGGAAAGCGAGCAATCCACATCGAACGAAGTAGGAAAGTTTGCGACTCATGTTCTCGGGTACAATGGCCAGACGCATGATATCTCTCATAAGCGACCCGCGGAGTCGGGGTTGTGGGATAACTGGCGAGCCCAGCAGCACGCCTACTTCCTTGAGCGACTGCGAAGCACAGTAGAGGGTGATGGTAATATGCTTGACCGGACCGTCGTCCTTTGGGGATCTGCACATCCGCACCAGGCACACGGAACGACGAATTACCCTATCCAAATCGCTGGAGGGAATTCTCTGGGATTCAGGCACGGTCAGTTGCACGCATTTGAGGGGAAGAAGAAGGTGCCACTCGCAAATCTCTTCGTTTCAATGCTAAACGCAGTTGATGCGCCGACTGATAAGTTTGCTGATAGCACCGGTGCCATGTCCGAAGTGCTCAGCTAACAGCCTGTTGAAAAACAAAGGTCAAGCTTTCCTGCCGGACCTGGTGCCGTTTGATGTTTAGGCAATAAGCATACGAGTCACTCGTGTCAGCTTGGAAGAGTTGACGCACGGTCGTTTCTCGACCGGCTGCTAATGAAGGAAGCGAATAGTGAAATACATTTTGTGCTGGATTCTGATGACATGTACAGTCGTCGCTGCCGAAGAGTTGCCCCGAGTGCTGATCCTTGGCGATACGAGTTACAGCGAGCCATCCCGTTCGATCGCCAAGGAACTTAAAGGGAGCGTCGAGGTCGTTTGGAAGAATCCAGGCGACTCCTCGTCGGCTTTGGCGCAGTTCGACACGCTGATTGGCAGCGAATCGTGGGATGTGATCTACTTCAACTTTGGCCTCGCCGACCTGCACTATAAAGATCCGAAAACGACGGCCATCCGTGCCATGAGTAAGTCTGCCGGCGGTGTCAGGGTCACTTCACCGGAGCAGTACTCAAAGAACCTGACGGAGTTCGTCAAACGTCTTAAGACGACGAACGCGAAATTGATTTGGGCGAGTACAACGCCGATCAGAGATTCAAAGTTCGATGACTTGTATGACCCAGGTTCTGAGATCGAATACAATGCCATCGCAGAGAAAATCATGGAGGAGTGCGACGTCAAAATCACCGACATGCACACCTATGTGCTGGCGAATATCGGAGAGAATAAGGTGGCAGATCCGTTCTCTTTCCATCGAGTTCTCCCACTTCATTCAACGATGGTTGAGAGCATTTTCCGTGAGCTGAAGAGACCGGAAGCATGAAGAAAGGTAGTGAACGACGCTCCCTCAGGCAAACTCAATTCCATGGCCCCTCAAATCAAGATGTGACAGACCCCGAGCCGTTCGCTCGGACTCGTTAACACGCTGCCCCATTGACGCTCGAGTGCTTCTCACTGGACAAATGGACCAACACCCAGCGGGGAATTCCCTCTCTTTCGAGACACAGTCACGGTTCGTCTTGTCGATGGGGGAGGTCTCCTGCATAATCCCGCGGATGTACGAGATCTTTACGTGAGTCAGTTCATCGAGACATTCTTTCCTCACTTACCTTTCCTCAGTCACCATTCTGGAAGAGTTGACATGGTTGCCACAGGTTCCGAGACCGGACGTCCCTCTCCTCCCTCTCTTCGCAGCCGGGTTATTGGGGGGACTGCGTTAGGGATTCTGGCTGTCGGACTGTGGCTCGGGTCCTACTTGAAAGGACCGGGACTTGGGACTACAACCGGCGATGCAACCACTGGAGACCAAAAGTCCGGAACGACCGTAGAAGGAAGCGACAATGGCTCCCCAGTGACGGTCTCGACCGATCTCCCAGCTGGGGCGAAGTCCAGCAGTCCGGCCCGCAACCTCGAAGTGCTGCCGATTCATGTTCGCAAAGATCGTTATGCCGTCCCGTCGGAAGGGACCATCGTGACTGCGGGCGTTGTTCCCGACTTCAAAACATTCGTCGAGGTGCCGCTGTCCGAAGTCATTGAATTGGCTCGTTCAGCCCCCGGCAACAGTTATGGGACCAAAGTGTTAATCTACATCAGCAACTACGCCGTTGCCGAGAATCAGCAACAGTTGAATCAGCGCCTGATCGAAGCTGGGCTGGATGAGTCGAGCGTGAAGCGAGAGTCCGGATACTTCGATTGACCGTCAGTCTTCATTGTTGCTCGCGTTATCGCCGACAGACGACGAAGATCTGCCAGAACGAACGAAGTTCACAATTAGAAAGAGTACGGCCAATGGGACGCCGGCCCTGAGAAGGTACCAGCCGAGTTGGTCTGCGTAAGGTGACTGCTTCGCCGACAGGACCAGCCAGGTGTTATAGGTGATGTACCCAGCGAGCAGTAATCCCCCTTCGCTACGGCTAATCTGGTGACCTGCCAGGCAGATCGGTAGACAAGCGATCGCCGCCAGAATCATCACGGGGATGTCGACGTGCATCGCTTCGGGTGGTACCGGCAATCCCCCGGGAGTGACGGCACTTGAAACTCCCAGAACGCACATGATATTGAACAGATTACTCCCGATCACGTTTCCCACAGCAATGTCCCGTTCCCCCTTGAGGGCCGCAACGATCGAGGTCGCCACCTCGGGGAGCGATGTCCCGAGAGCAACGATGGTCAGACCGATGACCAGTTCAGACACCCCCATCGCCCGAGCGATTTCGACCGCTGCAGCAGCAAACCACTTCGACCCGAAGATCATCATCCCGAGCCCGCCACCCAGCAGCAACACATTCACAATGATCTGTGCAGGAGTCTGAGGCTTTCCGACGAGTTCCTGGGCATACTCGAGTTCGATTTGCAGGTTTTCCCGTCGGCTTTGCAGTATTCCCCAGACGGTATAGATCAGCAGCCCTGCGAAGAGCAGCAACCCATCAACTCGGCCATACACACCGTCCATTCCGATGAGGTACACCCCCACGGAGAGTGCGATCAACAGCGGGATTTCGAATCTTACAAGTTGCTGATTCACAACAAGTGGCGTGATGATCGCGGAGATTCCCAGAATAAACAGAATGTTGATGATGTTGCTGCCGATGACATTGCCCACCGCAATCTCACCTTGACCACTCAGTCCCGACTGGACGCTGACAACCAGTTCGGGGGCACTTGTGCCGAAGGCGACAACAGTCAGCCCGATCACAAGGGGCGAAATTTTCATGGCGACGGCCAGTGCCGACGCCCCCCGGACCAACAACTCGGCCCCCACGGTCAGCACGACCAATCCCACCACGAGCATAAGTATCGTCATTGAAGTCTTTAATTGTCGGAACTGATTGCCACCCGCCCGAGCGATCAGCGCATCGGGACCGACGCAGTGGACCAGAAACGCCCGGTCGATTCAATCTCCCGTCGCGGGAATCTCGTGTGAAGAAGCCGAGACGCCGTCGCTTCTATCGCCCCCAGGCAGTCGACGCTGCCCAGAGAATACACACGGTGTAAGCGACGATTCCGCAGGAAGCGACTGCCCGAAACGGTGTTCCCTGTCGCCATTCGAGCCACGACAGTCGCGAACCCTTTCGCTCACTTTGCCACAGCAACAAACAGAGCACCCCGAGAAAGACAGCTGCGGCCACCAACAGGGCCGGGCTCCCCGGCAGGGGGTCAGCAACGACAAGTTTCATCAGCGCGACCGCCACGCCATTAATCAGGAAGTGAAGTAGGATGCTGCACCAAAGATTTCCAGTCAGCACGTAGACGTAGTGCAGCATGAGACCGATCGGCAACGTTGCGATTGCGTGGGCTGGGTTACCGTGGGCGAAGCCGAACAGCAAAGTCGTTAACAACACTCCGGAGATGAGTCCCCGCCGTCGAATCAACCCCTGGCCGATGAGTCCGCGAAAGACCAACTCTTCTCCAATCGCAGGCCCCAGGGCAAGGGCAACAATCAAGATCGGGAACGATGTGTTTGCCGCCTGTCGCTGCACAAGCTGTACCGTATCCAATTGAACCAGCGGGTTGAGCACTGGAAAGACTTGAGCCAGCCATACCACTCCGTCACGTGCCACGCGATACAGTTCATCCGAGAGAATCGCTAATGGCACGACCGCCGCCACAATAAACAACAACTGAGACCCTCGGACACGCTGCATGCCGAGCGATTTCCGGACATCCCCCTTGAGTCGCCAGCAGACGGCGGGGACAATCAACCCCAGCGTCGCTAAGCTCGTGACCCCCATAAAGAGGAACGACTGTTCCCAGCCGAGATCATCAAAGAGTGTCACCAATTCGTCGACAGTGGGGGGAAACTGCGGCAACGCCAGCCAGACAAGAAGTGTTGTAAACGATGTTAAGACAATCAGTTGCGCAATCTGATAGCCCATCACCCAGCCATAGGCTTCCAGCAGCCCCGGGCCTTCGGGAACGACCACAGGGGAAGACGGGACCTTCGGCCCCCCTTCGACTGGTTCACCGTGTTGTATCATGAGTGCATCCTCCGAAAACGCTGTTCGGAATGTTGTCTTTCACATATAACGGGGTCGTCGGGCCGATCTCAACAGCAGAACAGCGAAACTTCTTTGGAAAATGGATGGCGCTCAAGTCTGCCGAATCACGAGGGGACCTTGGTCGGGTCGTCCCTTGCAATGACGGGTCGACACGACTCCGAGAGATCAATCGTGACATCAAGTCGCGAGTATCGTCGAGTACGATGTCGCCTCAAAAGGCCGAATTTGTGAAGGTTTCGCCAAGTTTCTGCCGATTGTGTCGGGGGGAAGCCAGACTTGGCGGGGGAATCCTGTTCTCGGGGGGCATTTGGTCCTTGACTTCAAGCCATCAGCCGAGTTAAATGCTTCGGAGTAATAGACGGTGCCGTGTAGGGACTGCACCAGATCTTGTTGATCCGAAACTCGTGGTTCGATTTCGGAGCAGATAACACCGTCGAGAGTCATCCTTGAAAAGACCGGGAGGTTGTCAGATGCGTAAGGTTGCCGCAGTTTTGGTTATGGCCGCAGTTGCTGGGTTGGTTGTGTCGTCTGCTCCAAAGCAGGCCAACGCTCAGCCTCAATACTTGAAGGCGTTCCTCGCCAAGTATGAAATCGAAGGTGCCGCAGAAAAGAAGTGTGGCATTTGCCACGGAGAGAAGAAGTCGGAACGGAGTGCCTACGCCATGGAGTTTGGCAAGGCACTCGGCGAGAAGAAGGTTAAGGACGTCGAGAAAATCAACGCTGCCTATGACACTGCCGCAAAGGCCGAATACGCCGACGGCAAGACTTACGGCGAATTGCTGAAATCTGGCAAGTTGCCAGCCCCCTACGGCGAATAGTCTTCGTTCGACGACTCCTCAGTTGTTGCGCAATTCAAGGCCACCCACTTCGGCGGGTGGCCTTGTTTATTCGCCACCACAATTTGTCAGGCTCTCCAATCGTGCTCCCTGCGACATGATCTTCTGATCGCTAAGCTGTCACGGGTGATGTTTGAATGGGGGCGTCTGGAAGGCCGAGGGAGCCACATGCACAAGCTCACGATTCATGTCCAGGGGTCTTTTCCGATCGAATGGAGTCGCACACCCCTGAGGGTTGGTGTGCTGGCACTTTTCGTCGGACTGTCGCTGACGCAAACCGTCGTGGCCCAACCGCCCCCCTCTCTGAACGCCGCTCGCCAGTTAGAAACCGAACTTGTTGACGTCATCGCACGCACGGAGAAGTCGATCGTCAGCATCGCGAGATCCGTCCGAATTCCCATCGATGACATTCCAATCGAGGCCCGCCCGCTCGAACGTCGTGGCATCATCGGACTTGAAACGACCGCAGATTTTGTCCCGACCGATTTCGGTAGCGGCGTCATCATCGCCCGGCAGGACAAGCCGGGTAGCACGGAACGATTTGTCTTGACCAATTCGCACGTCGTCCTCGGGAGTCGAAGGCAAGGAGACTGGCGCCCCCCCGCAGGTGCCGTGCGGGAAGCCCCTACGATCTACGTCCGACTCGCTTCACGTCATACCGTGTCTGCAACGTTGATCGCAGCCGACCCACGCAGCGATCTGGCGATCTTAAAATTGAACCTGCCAGAACAGCGAGTTCCGATAACCGCAGCACCTCCACTCTCATTCGCCGTTGGAGTCGAACCAAAGAAGGGACAGTTTGTCATCGCTCTGGGAAACCCCTACGCCATCGCCCGCGATGGCTCGGCCAGTGTCTCGACAGGGATTATCAGTAACATCTCCCGAAAACCCGAGCCTCCCGGACAAAACCTAGATGATCCAATTGTCGAAGAGATCACGGTCCACCATTTCGGAACTTTATTGCAGGTCGACACCCGACTCAATCTGGGGACCAGCGGCGGCGCCCTGGTCAATCTCGACGGACAACTCATCGGCTTGACCACTTCGCTTGCCGCCTTGCAGGGATACGAAAAGTCCGCCGGGTTTGCGATTCCAATGGACGCGAACGTGCAGCGAATCATTAGGTCGTTGTTGGAGGGTTATGAAGTCGAGTATGGGTTCCTGGGGATCCGCCCTGGATTGGCATCACCTGAGATGCTTGACCAATACCGCGACCTTACCTCTCAAGCGACCGCCGCGCGGGCACTTCGTGTCGCACGATATTCCCCGGCTGATCGCGCGGGAATGAAAGATGGTGACCTCATTCTTGCCGTCAATGACGAACCGGTCTACACCGACATCGACCTCATTCGAGCCGTCGGCCTACTCGGTCCCGATGTTGACGCCCGACTTCAGGTGCTCCGTCCGGTCGCCCGTTCGACCGTGGAACTGACCGTCAGGCTCGGCAAGTGGCCAGTCTATGACGACTCGCTGATTTACGCGACACAGTCCAGATACCCCCCATGGCGAGGCATCCGTTGCGACTACGCGACCGCTCGTCGCAAGTACCTGCCATCAAATGCACTCGAAGAAATGCGACGCGGCGTGGTGGTGACCTCTGTCGAACCGGGAAGCCCTGCCGCAGCCGCTGGACTTGTCGAAGGGGTGTTTGTCACCGCCATCGACAACACGCCAGTTCAATCTCCCAAGGACCTCATGCAGGCGGCTGAGTCACGAGAGCAACAACCGGTGATCCTGCACCTCGACGACGGACAGTCCCTTCGAGTCGCACCAGGTCCACCCCGCTAGACCGGCATGTTTTGCAATCTTTGGAGTCGAAAGCCCCACCTTTGGAACATGCTGGCTCCGGGATAAGGCTCTTGGTTCAGTGGACTTTCAGGTATTGTCACTCCGACGACACTACCTTGACTGGCGCGTGCTGCTCTGATACACATCCGTCGTCAATAGTGAATACAGTCGTGTGCGCGGATGGCCTCCATTGATCGACTGATTCGAGCGGCCCCTTTTCGGAGTGAATCGTCGTGAAGTCCATGAATTTCGCCGGAATCCCTTGGGGCGATGCCGAGACGGACGGTCGAACATCGCTGCACCTGGTCGAACGCCTCGCCGAAGCCTGTGGATCGGCCGAGAGTCTCGACGACGTCTTGCGAGCCGTGCTCCCCGAGTTGCTCGTCGAAACAAGTGCCACCACTGGAGCGTTCCTGACTCGCCAACCCGAGTGGCAGTCTCTGGTGGCTCATCGTCACTTTGAACTCAAAGCGGCGCCATTACCACTTCTTGAGGAGGCGTTCGACCGCGAGTCGGCGGTTTGGGAGCGGTCTGCAACAACGAAGTCGATCGCGGTTCCTGTTCAATTGGCGGAAGGATTCGTCGTGCTGTTGCAAGGGGACAGGATCACCGAACGGGCACTCCCCATCCTGGCCGCCTTTGGCCGCGCGGCTCAGTTGCTTCTCCCGGCCGTTCATCAGCGTGAGTCTCTGTCGCTTCGACTCAAACGCCTGCGAACCATTCTTCAGGCGGCTCGAGTCTTCGCCGAAGAAAAAGAGACACAGCCACTCTTGGAAAAGATGGCGGAGGAAGCGACCAAACTTCACAACTGCGAACGGGCCAGCATCTTCATCTGGGATCGTGATCAAAAACTACTCGTTGCCTGTCCAGCGCTCGGCGTTTCCGGGGGACGCCTTTGGCTGCCAGACAATAAAGGAATTGTCGGAGAGGTTGTCAAGTCGGCGAAAACTATTCGCGTAGACGATGCCTATGAAGACTCTCGTTTCGATCAATCTGTTGACAAGAAAAGTGGCTATCGCACTCGCAATTTATTGTGCGTTCCCATGTTAGACGGCAGTGGTCAGTGCCTGGGTGCCTTTGAATTGATTAACAAAGTGGGGGGAGCTTTCAGTCATGAAGACGAAGAGACGCTCGAAGATCTCTGTGTGCAGGCGGCGATTGCCGTATTAAATGCACGAGAGCGGGATCAGTTAGTCCGCAGTAATCAACAATTAACCGAACAGGTCGCCGGGGGTGTTGCAATCATCGGCGATAGTCCCGCGATTGCAGCCCTGCGCGGCACGATCGACCGTCTCGCCGCAACGGACCTTCCTGTTCTTATTCTTGGGGAGAGTGGAACAGGCAAGGAAGTTGCAGCGCACTCGTTACACTATCGTGGGACGCGTGCCGAGCATCCTTTTGTCGCCGTCAACTGTGCCGCCCTGACGGAGACGCTTCTGGAGAGTGAACTATTCGGGCATGAGAAAGGTGCCTTTACCGATGCACAAGCGACACATATTGGCAAGTTCGAGCTTGCAGAAGGGGGGACACTGTTCCTAGACGAGATTGGCGACATGAGTCCTGGCGGACAGGCGAAATTGCTCCGGGTCCTGGAGCAGAAAGTCATCACACGCGTTGGGGGTTCAGTTTCGATCCCGATCAATGTCCGAGTGATTGCCGCCACGAATGCAAATCTGGCGGAGAAGGTGCGAGAGAAGTTGTTTCGACAAGACTTGTACTATCGCCTGAGTGTCGTCACCGTTGAGATACCGGCCCTCCGAGATCGACCAGAAGACGTCTTGCCATTGGCGACCTACTTTCTGCAACGATTCTGTAAGCAAGCGAATCGCGTTCGACTCGATATGTCGACCGAGGCCAGACGTCGGCTCCAAGGACACGGCTGGCCGGGGAATGTTCGGGAACTCCGAAATCTCATGGAGCGGGTCGCCTTTCTTGCCGCCGGGCCTCGAATTGAATCCGAAGACCTGCCATTCATTAATGCTCCAGAGCAGTGCTCTCTGGATGACCTCTCCGAAGGGGTCGGGCTGATGGAAGCGTCGACTCGTTTCCAGCAAGAATATATCCGGCGTGCCATTAAGAGGGTTCAAGGAAACATGAGCGAAGCGGCCCGCCTGTTAGGGCTACATCGCTCGAATCTTTATCGTAAGATGAGACAATTGGACATGCCGACGGATGAACCTAGAACATAATGCACTTTTTAGTCTCATGCTTCAATCGTGGAGCTAAACAATTCGACGGTTATCCGAAAAAAGTGCCGCAGATGAGCTTGATAAATTTCCTTTTGCGGATGTCGGCATCGTTGTTGGGGTTTAGCCTTGAATTCTTTATGGTATTGGGAATCGGCGTGCCTGCATGGAAATCTTTCTGTCGTCGATGACCTCACGGAGAGGATGCGTCAAGTACGTCTTCAAATCAAGGATACCTCCACACGCAGAAAGAGTAATCCCGCGCATGTTTTCAGTCGTTGACCTATCGTTCGTAGGACGGTGAATGTTTTAATGCAGGGCGAGGTAAACCTAGCGGTACATACGAAAGATCGACTCCCCAGTGGGCGATTTGCTGACCAATGTATGAGGTTATCTTGTTGGAGGCGTATGGGACTTGATCGAACGGCCAGCGGCCTTGGTGGTCATGGTGTCCATTCTCGTGGATGCAGGTCAGTCGCCACATGCCGGCCCTGCTCACTCCATCTGATCGGTGCATCGATTTCTTCAAGCAGTTCGCCCCCAGTAGATCACCGATCGTCCGATGAAGCATGAGGGAATGGGGTGACTGAATTCGGAGAAGTAGGGGGCTGTGGGTGGCAATTGGGGGGAGAATCTGCGAATAATTCCCCCATATCCGTTAACATCGTCGTAGGTCTGTGTGGAGATGCGGTTGTCTTTCGTGAGTTGGCAGACGATCGGGTTGAGGCGGGTTGAGGCGGGTTGACGTGTTGCGTGCCATCGGGTGACGAGTTGTCCGTTTCGTTGACGTTGGGGGACCTGACGAGTCTCCCAATTGGGGTTGGACATCTCAGAGAATGAACCATCTTTTCGAACAATCAGGAGGGTCGGCGAATATGTTGAGTTTCAGTCAAAGAATGATCTGGATGAGTGGCCTCGCGTTGGCGATTTGCGTGGGAGTGGTCAGTTGGGTTTCGGCTCAGCCGAATGCGGTCGCGACTCCTAAGCCCGAGTCTTTGCTCCCAGCGAACGCACTGATCTACGCCTCCTCAGATGGGGGGAATGGACATGAGGCTGGCTGGGAGAAGACGGCAGCTTACAAGTCGGTTCATGAGAGTGGGCTGTACCAAGTTGTCGAAAAGACCTTGCAAAGTGTACGAGAACTCGCCGCCCAGCAAGGGCAAGAAGAGGCTGTCCGGTTGGTCGAGTCGGCCTTCAAGCATGTTCACGATCATGGGGCGTCGCTGGCTGTTGCGGCGGACCTTACTCAGCAGGGGCCGACTGGGGGCATCACGCTCATCCTGCATAAAGCAGCCGAATTCGAACCGGCCTTGTCACAGTTGATTCGGCAATCAGCCGGACGCGAGATCGAGTTCGAGGAGGTCGAGATGGGGACACGGACCGTTACAGTTGGGATGGTCCCGAACACACCGGGAGTCGAACTGGCGTGGTGGGTCGAGGGGACACACATTGTCATGACCGCAGGTATCCGGGCTTCTGCGACGGCGGTTGCTATTGCTGAAGGGAAGACGCCGAATATCACACAGCATCGATTGTGGGACGAGTACGTGACCAAACAGAGAGACTTCGAAGTCACCGGCCAAGGTTGGGTCGATGTCGCTGGGATTCAGAAACTGGTTGGCGGCATTCCGATTCCCCGTGAGGGCTTCGACGGTTCCGCCCCGCCGGTGCTTGTGAGCGATGTCCTCAAAATGGTCGGAATTGACGGGCTGAATGCAGTCGTCAGTCAGTCGGGTTACAAGGGAGAAGCACTCTGGAGCGAGACCTGGATCGATGCACCGGCTCCACGGCGTCGACTCCTGTCACTGTCTGATGGTCGTCCGATGACGATGGCCGATCTTCCTCCACTTCCGGTTGGAACGACGACGTTTTCGGCTGGTCGGATTCAGCCGACCGCAGCGTTCGACGTGATCTTAGAGATCGCTCATGACGCCGAGAAATTGATCCCGGAAGCCGATGGAGAAGTCGATGCCTTCATTGCCAAGGTGCGGGAGGAACTGGGCATGAATGTTCGCGACGAACTGATCGATTCACTTGGCAACATTATTTGTGGTTACGATGACAATCGTCAGGGCATCTTGGGGATGGGGGCCGGTGTTGTCATCGAAGTCAAACATCCCGAACGACTCGCGAAGGCAATGACCAAAGTGTTGGCGGCCATGGAACGTGTCTCAGAAGGAAAAGCGATTGTTCGCCAGGTTCCTCGCCATGGTCGCGATATGGTGATGGTCGAGGTCCCACCATCTCCCTTCGGTCAGACCTACTGCATTGATGGCAACTGGATGGTGATCGGTTCACCACAGGTGGTTGAGGCGTTTCTGCTGCGTGTCGACGGTAAACTCGAGACCTGGAAGCCATCCAATGCCCATGTGACGGCACTCGCCGAGCTTCCGCAGGAATTTGGCGGGATCACCGTCTCCGATCCACGCGGGAGCATCGAGTTGATTATGGGATTGCTCCCGATGATCGTCGGGGCTGGTGAAGCAGCGATCAGTCAGTCGGGTGAGTTTCCTCCTGGCTTCACGCTTCCCTTCGGAATAGAAGACATTCCTCCGGCAGAGTTGATTTCTAAACCGTTGTTCCCGAACGTGGTGGTCGCCGAGGTCAACGAGGCTGGGTTCCACTACACGTCTCGTTCGGCCGTTCCCGGCATCCCCTTCCTCGGGGGAGGAGACGCGGCGACAACTGCGGCTGTGGTCGCTGTCGGGGTCGCGTTGTTGTTGCCAGCAGTGCAGGCTGCAAGACAAGCGGCGCGACGTGCGGCATCGACAAACAACCTCAGGCAGATGGGTCTGGCCATGCACAACTATGAAGCCACTCATAGGCACCTTCCCAGTGGAACAATTGCGAACGAGAAGTTGAAACCCGAAGAACGACTGAGCTGGATTGTCGACCTGCTTCCAATGATGGACCAGGGAGCGCTGGGAGAGCGGATCGACCGTAAGTCTGGCTGGGAGAGCGACAGAAATCGTCAATGGGCGGAGATCAGTCTTCCCACGTTGACCAATCCGGCAACGGTCGTTGACGACGAGAGTGAGTTTCCCGTGACCCATTATGTCGGAATCTGCGGTGTGGGTGCCGATGCACCGACGCTCGCTAAGAATCACAAGCGGGCCGGTATTTTTGGCTACGATCGAACAACCAGTTTCCGTGACATTCTCGATGGAACGTCAAACACCGTCATGATCAGCGAAGCTTCTGGTGACTACGGTTCCTGGATGTCGGGAGGGAAAGCGACACTCCGTTCGTTCACAAAGAAGCCGTACATCAATGGTCCCGACGGCATCGGCGGCCCATACCCTGGCGGCTGCAATATGTGCATCGGAGATGGCTCTGTTCGTTTCATCAGTGAAGACATCGACTCCGAAGTGATGGAAGCTCTCTCGACCATCGCTGGAGGGGAAGCGATCGGCGAGTTCTAAGCGTTGTCGTAAGTTCATTTGGCCATGTCCCGTTGTCGCGAGTGCGAGACATGGTTTGCTGACAAAGGGGCGGGGGGGCAACATTTGTCGTCCCCCCGCCCCGTTTCGCATCACACTTTCTGAGTCGTGCGAAACGGTGTTCCTGCACCAACTGCGAAATCCGACTCGGCCCACCTAGTTGCAGTCAACGCGATATCGGGATGGGTTACCGATGTTTCGCTGTCAACGTCTGGCGGAGTGTAGGCGTTGGCGGTAGAACTTAAGCCCTGGCAGGAAGAACGTTGCGGCTCCCACAATGCCGAACATTGTGATGCCGTAACGCGGAAACATCGCCATCGGGATTGCTGTCGCGAACAGCATCAGGGCGTGAATATAGAATTCGCCCGAGAGGATGCCTGCTTTTACGACGAACACCCCAGCTGCGATCAGAGCCAGCACCGGAGAGAGTTTCAAGGCCGGGAGTCCTAACATCGCCTCGACGCCGAACAGCCCGGTCGAACAGGCCATGCTTGCGGCCCAGACATGGGCGATTTGCCGCTCGACAAAGGTTACCGGTCCCGAGCGATGCCGCAGGTTCCAGAAGACAATCGCCCAGGTCCCCAGCCCCAAGGTCCAGACCGACGCATACGTCATTCGAGAGTCGACATGTCGAAGTTGTAGCCAGTTGGTCAGCAGGCAGAGTACGAGCAACACCAAGGAATGCAGCATCCAGAGGAGTCCCCAGTTTTCGAGAACTGCGACATGATGTGTCGGTCGAAATGCTCGACTGATGATTTGTGACAGTTGCGATGATCGAGCCGAGATCGGGTCGTTTCTCAGGTATGCCTCCAAGTCATCGGCCAGTCGATCAGCCGAGTCATACCGCAGGTCGGCTGGCTTCTGAAGTGTCTTGAGGATGATGAGTTCGAGGTCACTGTCAATTTGGGAATTCAACAGCCGCGGTGGAAGTGGGTCCTGTTCGAGCACCATCAGAACGGCATCAACAGGGGTCGCTCCCTGAAAGGGGGCACGGCCCGTCACAGCGGCATACAGGACTGCCCCCAGGGCATAGACATCGGTCCCCGGCCCGACGACGCCCCGCGTCCCTGCCGCTTGTTCGGGGGCCATGTATCCCGGCGTCCCAAGGATCGCTCCCGACTGAGTCAGCGATCGCAACGAATTCGACATCGAACCTGGATTTGTCTCCCTCTCACCAGAATCAGGGGTGATTCGTTTCGCCAAGCCGAAGTCGGTCACGAAAGGTTGTCCCGTCGTTTCGATGAGAATGTTCGAAGGCTTCAGATCCCGATGCAACACCCCCTGTCGATGGGCAAACGCGACCGCCCGACAGATTGGAATTAACAGGGTGGCAGCCTCAGGGCCGGTGAGAGGGCGTTCGGAAATTCGCTGAGCAAGCGTCGTCCCGCGCACGTACTGCATGCTGAAGTAGGGACGACCTTCACACTTTCCCACCTCGAAGACCGAAACGATGTTTGGATGATTGAGTCGAGCCGATGCTTCCGCTTCGGCTCGAAAGCGGTCGATGTCCTGACCGGAAGCGAGATCGCCCGAGAGGATCATCTTGATGGCCACTTCGCGCCGCAGGCTCGCTTGAGTTGCCCGAAAGACAACTCCCATGCCGCCACGCCCCAGTTCGCTCTGCAAGACGTAATCGCCAAATTGTCGTGGGAGTTGTTCAACGGAAGTTGATGAACCGTCGGTCTCCAGACTCGTTCCTAAAACAGTTTGATCGAACGACGACGGAGCCCGCACAAACTCATCTGCCAGACCGGCGGTCGTCCAGAGGGAGTAGAGTTCGTCCGCATGATTCGGATGTTCGAGTCGCAGTCGAGGCCAGTTCGGCACCTCACCCCGATCTTGCTGCTCGAACAGGTCGGCGAGCAGCAGGGCGAGTGTGTCGTCATCGGCTGGCAATTCGGCTGGCAATTCCGTCACTACTCCCGCCCTGTCAGTAAGTCATCTCCAAGCCCGCGTCGGAGAGTGGATCATACATCCTCTCACAACCTCGCGGAATGGCTGTCTCTGTCTCACTCGACGCCCCACATCCCGATCGATTGCAAGCTGACGCGCATCAGTCGGACGCTCAATTGCCATCGACTGATTTTTCGATGCTCCGGCCGAACTCGTGGTTTCAGGCTGTTCCATCGCCCCGGGATTGACGTATCATGATTGGTTCATGGGTGACCCAGCTTTTGGCATCAAGGAACCTCGATCATGCGAACACTTCTCTCACGGCAAACTCTCGTCCGCGAGCACATCGTTGGCTTGTTGGTCGGGGCGATACTCGTCGCGTGCATTCTGTTCCTCTCGGGACCGGATCGTGCTTGCCTGGCCGCAGAGACAGAAGCCAGCCAAGCTCCCGAGGTCGTGACGGAGTTGAAATTGTTTCCAGCCGAGTTTCGGCTCATGGGGAGACGGTCGCGTCAACAGTTGCTGTTGAGCGGGATGGCCGCGGCAGGTGACCCACGAGATTTGACTGCGTCAACCGATATCGTCTGGGCCTCTTCCGATCCCGCGATCGTGCGGATCGAGAATCAGATTGCGATCCCTGTGGCGGATGGAAAGGCGACGATCTCGGCGACACTGAGGGGAGAGACCGTGACTGCGCAAGCCACTGTCGAACAAATGGGTGCGGATGACCCTGTCAGTTTCAAAACCGACGTACTTGCGGCCCTCACGAAAGCAGGTTGCAACATGGGGGCGTGCCATGGCTCTCCCTCGGGCAAAGGGGGCTTCCGCCTCTCATTGCGGGGGTACGATCCTCCCCTCGACATCAACACCTTACGCACGGAGTTTCAAGCACGACGAGTGAACCTGCTTGATCCCGATGCGTCGTTACTCTTGAAGAAGCCGCTGATGGAAGTCGCGCATGGCGGTGGACGTCGACTCACTGTCGGCGACCCGGCTCATACGGCGCTTCGACAATGGATTACAGAAGGGATGAAGCTGGATGTCTCGGACGAGCCGGACTTGCAGAGGATTGAAGTGGTCCCCCCGTCCCGTGTCTTCGTTGATGGGGGCGATCGACAGCAACTCCAAGTGCAAGGTTACTTCAGCGACGGGAGCGTCCGCGACGTAACCGCACTCACCGTCTTCAGTTCGTCATCCGAAGCCGTCGCGACCGTCTCGGAGACCGGCGTTGTCAAGAAGCAGGGACGCGGAGAGACCGCCATTCTGGCTCGGTATCTCGACAAGATGAGCACGGCTCCCATCACTTTTTTAGAAACAGTCCCGGGTTTCCATTGGAACGATTCTCCCGAGCGAAACTTCGTCGATCAACTCGTTAACGCGAAGCTCAAACAACTCCAGATTCTTCCGAGCGACTTGTGCAGTGACGATGATTTTCTCCGTCGGGCCACGCTTGACTTGACGGGCCGCCTCCCGACATTGGCCGAGGTCGAGGCGTTTCATAACGAAACCGCAACCGACAAGCGGGCCAAGCTCATCGATGCTTTGCTCGACAGCTCAGACCATGCCGAGTTCTGGTCGTTGAAGTGGGCCGATGTGCTCCGGACGAATAGTGGCAAACTCAAGCCGGCGGGGGTCGCGAAGTTGAACCGTTGGATTTACGAGGGCGTTTATCACGATCAACCGATGGATGAATTTGCCCGCGAACTGCTGACCGCTCGTGGAAGTGTGTTCGAGAACCCTGCGGCCAACTACTGGAGAGCGAGCCGAGATCCTTCCGATGCCACCGAGACAACGGCTCAACTCTTTCTCGGCGTCCGAATTCAGTGCGCCAAGTGTCATAATCACCCATTTGAACGATGGACGCAGGACAACTATTACGGCATCGGTGCCGCCTTTGCACGAGTCGGTCGGAAGAACTCTCTCAATGGAGATGATGAAGTGATCTTCGTGCAGTCTGGCGGGGAAGTGACGCAGCCTCGAACCGGAGCCACAATGAAGGTTCACCTGCTCTTGCAGGGGGATGTTGATGTCGCGGCAGATCAGGACCGCCGCCAAGTCTTCGCCGACTGGCTGACGAAAGAGGACAACCCGTTCTTCGCCCGCTCGATTACCAATCGTGTATGGGGACACCTCTTCGGACGCGGGATCGTCGAACCTGTCGACGATTTTCGGGACTCGAACCCCCCAAGCAATGCGCCGCTGCTCGACGAATTAGCTCGGCAGTTCGTGCAGCAAGGCTACTCTCGTAAATGGCTCATTCGTACCATCATGAACAGCCATACCTACCAGCGCAGCAGTGGCACAAACCCGTTCAATGTGGCCGATGACCTTTACTTCTCGCACTTCTCGCCCCGCATGCTCTCGGCAGAGCAACTGCTTGATGCGATCTGCTCCGTGACAGCCGTCCCCGAGAAATTCGCAGGGGTTCCAGAGGGGTTCCGGGCGACACAACTCCCCGAACCTCCGAAGGATCACTACTTCCTCAAAGTGTTCGGACAGCCTCAGCGGGAGATGGCATGTGAGTGTGAACGATCCAGCGAATCAAATTTGTCGCAGGCGTTGCAAATGATCAACGGCCCGACGGTCCACGACAAACTTCGTTCGGACGCCAGCCGAATCAAGAAGCTGATCGACGCAGGCAAAACCGATGAAGAAATTGTCACCGAACTCTATCTCGCCGGCCTCGCTCGCCGGCCGACAACCGAGGAGTCAGCCGCAGCGAAGGCGCATCTGTCGACAACAGAGAACCGTCGCTGGGGGCTTGAAGATATTGGCTGGGCGGTGCTGAACATGAAGGAATTTCTGTTCCAACACTAACGGCCTGTTGAAATACGTGGGTCCGGCTTTCCAGCCTGACTTGATGCCGTTTGATGTCTCGGCAAAGTCGCACGAGATGTTCTTGTCAGATTGGAGAATCTGACCCAGGGTCGTTTTTCAACGGGCCGCTCACCTTCTCACACGGGTGGAGGCCACCCAAACGACAGACATTTTTTGATGTCAGATGTTTTTGTCGTACCACATTCAAGAGGCTGTGATTCGCTACGAACAGAGACCGTCATGATGCCCCCTGTTTTCGTTGTGACAGAACGGTCACTGTGCCAGAGCCGTCAGCTAGTCTTCAATCACGACGTTGTGCAATCCCGGTTCGGCTGGGGGGTATTGGGGGTTCATTTCACGAAGTTTGTGAACGATGACCTTCATGATGGCCAGGTTGCGATACCACTTTTGATTCGCAGGAATGACGTACCATGGAGCCCACGAGGTCGAACAACGATTGAGGACATCCTCGTAAGCCGCCATGTAGTCGTCCCATTGTTTCCGCTTCTCAAGGTCCTGCAGACTAAACTTCCAGTGTGACTCCGGGTCATCGAGGCGGTCTTGAAATCGCTGTTTCTGCTCGTCCTTTGAGATATGCAGATAAAACTTGAGGATCGTTGTGCGGTTCTCGGCCAGCAACTGCTCAAAGTGATTGATCTGCTCGTACCGCTTCTGCCACACCTCTTCCGGGGCAAGGTTGTCGACACGCACCACGAGCACGTCTTCATAGTGCGATCGGTTGAAAATACGGATCATCCCCTTTCCGGGTGCCTCCTGATGAATCCGCCACAGGTAATCGTGCGAAAGTTCGGTCGAAGTCGGTGCCTTGAACGATGCGACTTGAACTCCCTGCGGATTGACACCTTTGAACAGGTGTCGAATCGAGCCATCTTTCCCTCCGGCATCCATCGCCTGCAGCACGATGAGCAAACTCTGCTTCCCTTGAGCGTACAACTTGCACTGCCACTCGATCAGTTCGTCCCTCAGCTTGAAGAACTCCTTCTCCGCGTCTTTTCGGCTTCCCGCCAGATGCTTGCCATCGGCAGAGATCGACGAAAGGCAGATCGCCTGATTCGGTTCAATACGATGAGTCAGTGGCATCAAGGGGGCTCATTTACAAGGGGAGATTGAGTCAGAACAGGAAACCGAATCTAACAACGAAGAACGGATACCATCCCGCATCTGTCGGCGAAGTTCAAGCCCTTGAGGATGGAACCACGAGTGTTTCCCCTACCGACATCAGCGATAGCAATCGCTGTTCCCGGAGTTCCGGAGGGAGTTTTTGCCACCAGCCCGTCAGCCGATCAATCGGTGCAACGAGAGGCTCGTCCGTCAACTGAAATGCCCCATAGTGCATCGGAATCAATCGTCTGGCCCCGCAATCCAGAAACGCCTGCCCTGCTTGTTCGGGGTTCAGATGGTTCCGTTCCATAAACCAGGTCGGCTCGTAACCTCCGATCGAGATCATCGCAAGATCGAGACTTGGAAAGCGTCGCCCCACTTCCAGAAATGTGTCGCACCAGGCAGAGTCCCCCGCGTGGTACAGGCTCCCCTCCGCATGTTCGATCACATAGCCCCCCCACAGAGACTGATTCGTATCCCAAAGTCCGCGTCGCGACCAGTGACGCGATGGCGTTAAGGTGACACGTAACGGGTCGGCGGCGAAAGTCTCCCACCACTTGAGTTCGACGATTCTTGCAAACTCGAACTGCTGAAACCATCTCCCTAAACCCAGCGGACAGACGACAGTTGCCGAACGAGGCACCGCCGCGATCGAAGGGGCGTCTAAGTGGTCGTAGTGATTGTGCGTCACCAGAAGCAAATGAACTTCCGGCAACTCACTGATCGTTAACCCGGGACTCCCATGACGCCGATAGAACCCGCCGATCTTCGTAGCAAATACCGGATCAATCAACACGTGGCATCCCGCGATCGTCGCCAGAAACGACGCATGGCCGATCCAGGTCACCCGCGTCTCGGGACTCTCGGCATGAATGAGTTCCAAATCTGGGACAACCAAAGACGCAGGTGGGCCCGGTGCCGACCGACTCCGTCGACCGGTGAGACGGTCCCAAATGCTCCACCGAAAAACCTCCCAGAGGCTCGGTCTTTGATGTTCCGGATTCAAATTCTGAAACGACATCGGGGCAGTTCAGCTCGAAGGAATGATACGGCCATCGCGGATTTCCAAAATGACATCCCCCTCCTCGAAGTACCGCTCGTCATGTGTCACCGTCACAACTGTTGACCCCCGCTCTCGTTGGAGCTCACGCAGGTATTGAAATATCTGACGACCATTTTCACTGTCCAGTTCACCCGTCGGCTCATCCGCCAACACAAGCTTCGGTCGTTTGAGAATCGCCCGAGCAATCGCCACTCGCTGTTGTTCCCCACCTGAAAGTTGCCCCGGGCGATGGGTCAGCCGATGTCCCAGACCAACCCGCTTCAAAAGTTCGACGGCTTCTTGTCGCTTCTCCGGTGACGTTCCTTGTGGCAACGATGGCACAAGCACATTGTCGACTGCCGACATGGTCGACAGCAGGTTGAAGTTTTGAAAGATGAATCCCACTTCCTCACGGCGGTAGCGGTCTCGCTCGTCTGCTGTCATTCGATTCAGACTTAGGCTACCGAATGAAATCTCTCCCGTCGTCGGAGCGTCAAGTGCCCCCAGCAGATACAGCAGCGTACTCTTGCCGCTCCCGGATGGTCCCACAATGAACACGAACGCTCGTTCCGGGATGACACAACTCAGCCCCCGTAAAACCGGCACCTCGACCTCCCCTTGCCGATGCACCTTGGTGACATCCTTCACAGTCAGCAACGGAGGAGGTTGCATTGTCGCAGAGAGAGACTGCGAGCTTTCAGTTTCGGTCATAGCTCGGTTCGATCGATCGCGAGGACGAACAGCGGCGAGAGCTTGCACGACGTAAGTCCCCCCACTCCATGATACGCCGAATCGCCATCACGAACAGCCTACGGAATACGCAAGTGTCTCAACCGGTTGTGGTTTCCAGGTCAAATGGGGGTGGTGGATTTGAACAGGGACGGGTCGACTCGGCCCAAAGGCTCTGCGGGTTGTCAGGCGTTGGGCATCGGCTTTGATGAGCGTGCGGGAGTTTTCCCTCAATGGTCATCGCCCAGCCAATTGACCCCGCCACGCGAACAACTGGCCGGATTATGGGCGTCTCTTGCAGGTTGCTCGCGTTGGTCGTCCTCGGGGATCATTTTCCTCTGCGGATCAAATTCCGACAAAGACGGCCACCACGCAACTCAAGACATCCGCGATTCCGAACGTTTGATAGCAACCGATCGCGAAGGATGAACGTGGCTGACTGTTGCCGGAAGGATGAGGGTTGAGTTTCGTCTCCCAAAAGTCCTTCAACTCATTAGGCTGACTTGGCGGTGGGGGGGAGTAGATGTTTACTCAGTGGTTACATCCACCCATGAGATATGCTCCCCCTGCATCGTAAATAATCCAAGGAATCGCAGCTGTTGAAAAACGATGGTCCGGCTTTCCAGCCTGATCTGGTGCCGTTTGAAGTCAAGCCAATCTGTGTGCGAGTGACTCGTGACAACTTGTGAAAGCTGCCCCACGGTCGTTTATCATTGGGCTGACGGGGATGCGACCGATTCAGGATGTGCGTTACACTCAACCGGACGCACAGACTTCTCCGTGCAACCCAAGACATCGTGTAAGAGTGACGATGTACGGGAACTCTCAACAGCAACAAACAGGGGGAAACGGCATGCAATGCGGTCGTTATCGGCACTACAAGGGGCAAGACTATTTCGTACTCGGAGTCGCGAAGCACTCCGAGACCGAAGCCGAGTTGGTCGTTTACCGGCAAGACTACGGAGACCGCGGCATGTGGGTACGTCCGCTGGAGATGTTCGCTGAGGAGGTTCTGGTCCACGGCCAATTGGTCCCCCGCTTTGCGTACATCGGCCCTGGTCCCGAATAGCGAGTTTGTGTCCGAGAAATTGTTGTCGTTCCACGCTCCTGCTGGGCCCGGGGAAGCACAGGCAGAAATGTTCTTGCGACCGGACGGATGGGGATGTCGACGGCTACTCGTCGCGGTAGGGGCGATCCATCAAGTCTTGAGTCGCGGCCACCGGGGACTTCCCTTCAAACAAAACGGCATACACCTGCTGTGTGATGGGCATTTCGATCCCCCTCTGCTCGGCGAGATGATAGACAGCACCAGTTGCGTTGACCCCCTCCGCCTCCGCAGCCATTGTCGACAGAATCTGTTCGAGCGTCTCGCCCTTGCCGAGTCGTTCGCCCACAGCACGATTGCGACCGTGAGGGCTGATGCATGTCGTAATGAGGTCACCAATGCCCGCCAACCCGGCGAAAGTTGTCGGCTCGGCTCCAAGTGCTGCCCCAAAGCGACTCATCTCCACGATTCCCCGAGTCATCAACGCCGACTTCGCGTTGTCTCCATAGCCAAGTCCATCACAGATGCCGGCCGCGATCGCGATGACATTCTTCAAGGCTCCCGACAATTCAACGCCGATCGGGTCTTGATTGGTGTAGACTCGGAAATGATCATTGCTGAACATCTCCTGAACCTGTTTCGCCATCGCGACGTCGCCACTGGCCGCGACCACGCTGGCGGGAAGTTTGCGGGCAATCTCTTCCGCATGGCTCGGCCCAGAGAGAACAACGACCGTCCGTGCCCCGAGGGTCTCTTCAACAATCTGACTCGGACGACTGAACGTGTCGTGTTCCAACCCCTTAACGACGCTAATCACCGGCCGATTCCGGATCAGAGAGTCCGTGATGGACTCCAAGGTTTTTCGAAGAAATCGCGTCGGAATCGCGACAACCAGGAAATCGGCTTCGTCGACAGCCGTTGCGATGTCGGCCGAGAACGTGACGGATGACGGAATGGTGACGCCAGGGAGAAACTTCCGATTTTCATGATGAGCTTCAAGGTCCTGGATATCCGATTCGAAGGGGGACCACATCGTGACCCGTTGCCCCGGCTTCTCAGCCAACAGGATCGCACAAGCCGTCCCCATCGCACCGCAACCAAGAATTGTCGTTTTCGTGCTCATGACTTTCCGATTCCTATCTCAAGTGCCTGTCGATTCGAGTTTCATGGACCGACCGACGGCCGATCTCGAAGTATGTTTCGTAAATGTTTCTGAGGGGCAACGTTGCCACAAGCGTCAACTGACCAGACGGTATAACTGTTCTTTTAGCCATAATCGGGACAATTGCAGAGTACCCACCTGGAATTGCTGCTAAACGGAAGACTCTTGCGGCTCATTTCCGTCTTTCGCTTCGTAAGCGAACTACTTTCCATGAGATGGGGAAGAGATTCCCTGATTTGAATGCTCGAATGGACCTCGCTGCTCGCGCTCCTTTCGATGTTCCGAACCACTTCTCCGGAGTCATGTTATGCAAGGCGTTGAAGCACCACAAACCACATTCATCGATCGTCGTTCTCCGGAACCATCGACCTCCGGCTTGGAACGGCGTCAATTCAGCCCTTCGTATAACTCGGATCGCCCCGAAGTCAACGAACTGGCCCGAGCCATCGACCAGTACAAGGTGCAACATCGCCGTCGATTCATCACGTTCGAAGAACTCTACGACGTGATGCTATCGCTCGGCTATCAGCGATAATCGCTGAATTAAAGTCCTTTTAGGCTGCGTCAGCTCGCTATCAGTCGTTGCGATTCGCCAACAGGCGAGGGAACCAACTAGAGCTTCCACTGATTGGACAGTTGGCTCTCGTTCCCACAAACGAATCCATGTTCGGACGTTTGAGAAAATCGTTTGGAGACGACAATCCCAACCCAAGGTACCGCGAGAAGCGGCACAACGCTCTGGGCAGAGGGGAATGTGGTTTGAACGCGAAGGCTCAATGAGCGGAAGTAGAATGATGACCTTCGACCATGAAATCTCTTGTGGCCTGACGTCAACCTCCTTCGATTGCGCCACTGGATTCCTGATCGCGTTGGTCGACGGAATGGAGAACGATCGGGGGAACCAGTGACAGAGGTCACTCGGTCTTCAGGTCGAACGAAAACGGTTCAGCCCCTTCAACGACTTCCATCGTGAGTTCAGTGCTGGTGTTGTACTTCTCTGGAACCGCCTCAGCGAGGACGTCGACTAACTCGCCGGTGTCGTTGTCTTTCGTCTGTTTGCCTGTTGGCTTCTGCCAACGAATCTCGACGTTGTGCTTTCCAACGTTCGGACCTTGGGCTTCAGGAATATCGAACTCTCCGTTCGTAATGGCACCACCTGACTTGCGGGCCTTTTCACTGGCTCCGTCGGATGGGATGATGGAAATACTTCCCGCCAGAACCGGCTCCCCGTCGAGGGTCACTTTCCCCTTGATGGCGACTCGCTTCGGACCTTCATACGTCGAAGCATCTCCGCCACAGCCAAACTGAGTGAGTGTAAGCACTGCCAACACCGCGGAAAGAAAGAGACTTCGCATTTCAGAACCGCCTTGCAGAGAACATTCAGGGAAAATATTGCCAGTCACGAATGAACATCGCACACAAACAACTCAGGGGCGGCTCACGACGAACCACCCCTGAGAAGATCGCAATTACATGAGATTACGGCACCGATACTGCGTTTCCGTCGTCCTTCCAGTAGAGGTTCTGGTAAACAAAGCCAGCATAGACGACCGTCGTTGCTCCCCAGCTGGTACACGTGTTAGCCGCAGGGTTGTTTTCGATGTTTTCGCTGAGGAAAGTCACCTTTCCGTCCCCCATGGCAACGTGAGCCCCGCCTGGATGACCACTACTTTGCCCATAACGAGTACAATTCCCGTCACCAGTGCCAGCATTAGAGTTCGACGTTGTCGCAGTCGGAGTGTTGATTGGAGTACAGGCACGGAAGTGTGCCGAAGCCGTGGAATTGGCCTGGCGACCGAACACAATCGCTCCAGCATATCGACGTCCAGAAGGGTCGCGGGCGTACCTACGCTCGCCAATCATGATGATGTTCGATGTCCCATCAGTCATGTTGCGCGGTGCCATTTTCGAGTTCGCAAAACAAATGTTTTCTGTGGGAACGTAGTTCGATTTTGTGTAGCCGCCAAAGAGCTCGTTGAGGTCGCCACCACTATCAGACGGGCAGGCATACAACTCGATGGGGTCGTTCAATGGAGTCCCGCCCCCAATCGTGGCGTTTGCGGCAGGAAGATTTCTTCCTTGCGGGTTGATTGCATCATACAATGGCTTCATTTCGACAAACGGCATCAAGTAAGTTCCCCAGCCGTAATGCGGAGCTCCAATGCCGGTTCCCTCCACCCACCCCGGAGGATAAACCTTAAAGGTTCCTTCGTAATTGTGAAACCCGATCACAATGTTGTGTAACTGGTCCTGACACTGCGAGCGACGAGCCGCTTCGCGTACGGACTGTACAGCCGGGAGCAACAATGCGACCAGAATTGCAATGATCGCTATGACGACTAGCAACTCAATCAGAGTAAAGCCCCGACGGAATGGAGAGACAGGCTTCGGCATGAATGACTCCATAGAGAGAGGAGAACGAGACCAGCATTGATTTCGCTGATCGAAAGTGCTGTGAACACAGTCAAGATGCTAATGTGGAATCTTCACATTCGCAAGGCCCTGTCGTAATGTCGCGCAAAATTTTGCAAGTCTGTCGATTTCTGGTATTGTGAGTCTGCATCGACTGATTGAGCATTCGTCGGCGGCGATCGGGAAATGACACAAGTTCCTCTAGCCGCCACGCATGATATGGCAGCCTTGCCTGTTTCGCTCGCCATGACGTGCCAAAAGACCTCCTGATCCAGCATCCAGAGTTGTCATGACCTACATTAACTGAGTGTGTTTCAAACATCCGATTCGAGGTTGCATCGGAGTTGTCGGCATATACTTGATTCAACTGTGCGGAAAGTCACGCGTGAACAACTCAACATCAAAAGCCCTTACAACTCAACGTCCGACGACATGTGACCATCGACCTACTTTTGAAACAGGTGCATGGGAAGTGTCTCTGCCTCAGCGCTGGGTGATCGTTTGCGGGCATGCTCTCTTTCGGGCCGCTCCTCTGGAAGAAACGCTGGATGTCTACGACCCTCAGAACTGGTATGGTGTCCCAGGGACCCAAGACCCTGCGGCTGTCGTGCGATTACTCGTCGAGCATATCCGCTGGGGCATCTCTCAGCTCGAACAGCCGGAGACGTTGCTGATCTTTTCGGGATGCCGTTCTCGAGGGCGTTTCCATGATGGCTCGCCAACTGGGATACTTCGATCCGAAGCGGAGAGTTATTTTGATGTCGCGATTCGCCTGGGTCTGCCACGAGAACACTGGAATCGGGTGATTCTTGAAGACTTCGCCAGAAATTCCCTGGAAAACATTCTGATGGGGTGTGCCGCCGCCTACGAGGCAACGCACACGCTCCCCAGCGAAGTTGTCGTATGCAGTTTTTCAGGAAAGCAGCAACGATTCCTGCATCACATTCGTTCACTGGGTCTGGGATCGCTGGTGGGCGATGGTCACCCTGCGGCGGCGGGGCCGATTTTTGCATACCATGCCCTCGGAGATGAGTTTGCTGCCGGCGTCGGGACCGCCGCCAACGAGCAGGAGACACTCGAACGATTTCGTTCCGATCCATTGGGGTTGCACCAAAATCTGTCGGCCATTCGCTACGATGCGACACACTCCTCGTACCGGAATCCGTTCCTGAGACCACCAGGACGATACCTTTACGCCGCGACATCGTGGCCTCAGTTGTACGGGCAATTGGCCGCGGCCTACGGTCCCGATGACATCTGAAATTGAGTCGAATCGCCTGCAATGCCCCCTCCGACACACTTCGTCCGTCTCGTTGAGCCGAGTGGGCCACGGATCGGGGAGAGACTTGTCGACCGCGACTGCAACCTGTCGTGAAATGCTGCAATTCGCTTGACATCGGACGCGGGAGTGGTGAATGTATGTCTTTGGAATAACGTGTCAGTTGTCTGAAATCTGCAAGTGGTGCCGTTTGCCTTTGCAGAGCTGACTTACCTCGACGATGTAGGAATGAGCCATGGCGGGTCAGCGCCGCATAGATATCGAAGAAATCGGCGATGTGACCATTGCCCGATTCGTCGACAAAAAAATCCTTGATGAGAACAACATCCAAGTCATCGGCAATCAGTTGTTTGGACTGGTCGAAGAAGACGGTCGGAAGAAAATCGTCTTGGATTTCACGAATGTCGAGTACCTTTCCAGTGCTGCCTTGGGCAAACTGATTACAATGGATAAAAAGACGAAGGCCGCCGGCGGCAAACTCCGGTTGTGTGCCATTCGTCCCGATATTTACGAAGTCTTCGCCATTACCAAGTTGAACAAGATGTTCGACATCCGCGATACTCAGGAACTTGCCCTCGCAGGATTCTAACGTCGCAATTGTTCGACGGATTCGTGATTCAACGATTTCGTTGGACAGTGTGCGAACAGTTCAAACGGCACGTCGTTGCCATCGATTCCGTCGTCAACATCTTGGCGACGGGGTCACCCCTCAGGCGGTCGCCTGTTCCTTCAGACATTTCGTCAATGCACATTCCGAGGAGTCGCGAGTGTCCCCACTTTTCGTGAAGACGATCTGCAGCGACACGCGCGAAGGTCAAGTCGCACAGGACGAGATCATGGAACTGGTCGAAGCGGAAGGCTTTCCGATGCAGGACCAGTTCGGCATCCGGCTCGCTCTCGAAGAAGCCATCGTCAACGCCATTAAGCATGGCAACAAGATGGACCCGACGAAAAAGGTCCAGATCTGTGTCGAAATCACTGAAGAATCGCTCAATGTTGTCATCGAAGACGAAGGGGCAGGCTTCCGACCCGAAGATGTCCCTGATCCGACCGCCGAAGAGAATCTCGAAAAGCCGAGCGGTCGCGGGTTGATGCTGATGAACGCCTTTATGAACGTGATGTATGAAGGTTGCGGCAACCGAGTCGTCATGCGGAAATCCCGCGTTGCAGAAGTCGAGTAGAGCTTCCCTCCAGCCTCGCCCTTGGAGAATGGAGATGACCCGCTGCAACATCGCCCGACGGCTCAAGTCGTGCCGCTCGGATCAGTAGATCGTTTTCGGCGAACGAACCGCTGATCACTTCACCCTTTGTCGGCAATCGCTTACCCTCGTGGCAGACCGTTCCGTGTCTCCCCCCCATTCGTCTCCAAAGGTCTCCCATGCCTCGTCCTTCATTGTCGATCATCCTTTGTAGTCTTCTGTTGAGTGGTGTTTGTTCCCGACTATGGGGACAGGACGATATTGCCAGGTGGGAACCGGAGATTCGCAAGCTGGAGGCACTCGATCAACAACAGGTTGATCCCCAAGATGCCATTCTGTTTCTGGGGAGTTCCAGCATCCGACTCTGGGAGAGTGTCGCCCAGGATGTGGCTCCTTACCCGACCATTCGACGCGGGTATGGGGGAGCAAAATTCTCCGACCTCAATGCCTACGTCGATCGTCTGGTCGTGGCACACAAGTGTCGGGCCATGGTGATCTTCGTGGCCAACGACATTACCGGGGGTGCCAACGATAAGTCTCCAGAAGAGGTGGTCAAACTTGTCGCAAGCATCACGACGACGATCCGCAAGACCCATCCCGAGACCCCCATCTTCTATGTCGAAGTGACGCCGACCTTCAAGCGATGGCCGGCATGGAAGACGATTCGCACGTTGAACAGCCGGATTGCTGAATACTGCTCGGATACTGAAAACGTCCATTTCATCAGCACGGCTGCAAATTATTTAGACCCAAAGACCGACGAACCGATTGCCACCTATTTTCGCGAAGATCAACTCCACCAAAACGCCGACGGGTACAAAGTCTGGGGCCGCATCATTAAAGCCCGTCTCGATCAAGTCTTGGGATCCCATGTCAACGCTAACATTGAAACAACGACCTCTGAGGCGAAGTGATCTTGCATGGAAAGCGGCAGGCAACCGCAGACTTGCTGGCGGTCAGCGTAGGTCACAGACCTACGCCCCCCCAAGTAAGACAACTCGGTCACGGGGTGTGGCGTGCGGACAAGGTGTCGATTAGCCGCCGCTGACGGGGGGGAAGCAAGCGATGGTGTGGCCGTCGACCAATTTTGTGTCGAGTGGGGCGTAGTCAGTGCCGATGGCGAACAGGAGTGAGGGGGCCAGAGGTTCCAAGGAGGGATGGAGTTCCAGCAGGGTAGCTTTGAGTTGGAGCAAGGTGCTTCCGGACGGGAGGGCCACCGTCTCTTGAGGTGTTCCTGCCAGATCTCGGGCTCGGGCGAAGTATTGCAGAGTCACGTTCATGACATCACCAATTTGCGTTTGGTGGGCTTCAGTCGATGCCGAAGTTCGGGCATCAGACCATACGCCAAAGCTAACAGCTTGATGGGATGTAGCGTCGGGGTCTTTGTGCCCTGTTGCATCTGCATTCGGCAACTGCTGCACTCTGTCATTCCGATGTTCAGGTCGGGTTGTTGCATGCGTTCTATCAGAGGTGCCCCGATCTGAATTGATTTGTCGAAGTTCGTTGCGGAAAGTCCATAGGCTCCAGCCATTCCCGAACATCCCAGGTCGATATCCACCAACTTCAACCCTGGGATTTGCGAGATCAACGATCGCCACGGAGCTTGACCAAGGGCCTTGGCATGACAGGGCGTGTGGATTCCGACCGTCAGATCGAGTGGTGCGAAGTCCTGCTTTAGCTGCTTTTTCTCGTGAAGCCCTAACAGGAAGGTGCCGGCATCGCAGGCTTGTTGGGCGATAACTTGCACGTCCGGCGATCCGAGAATGCGTGGATACTCTTCCTTCAGGCAGAGTGTTGCGGCTGGTTCGGTGCAGACAATGCGGTATCCCTCTCTCGCAAAACCAGCCAACTCGCGAACATTCGCCGCTGCGACAGTTCGGGCGGCGTCGAGGTCCCCTGCCGAGATCATCGCCATCCCGCTGGCTGTTTGATCGGGAGGGACAATCACCGATACGCCGTGATGCTCCATCACCTTGAGAAACGCGACTCCGAGTTCGGGGTCGTGATAGTTGGCGAAGTGGTCGACAAAGTACACCACCGGTCGTTCCGCATCTTGCTTCCAAGCTTCCATCGTCCCGGAGGACTTGAAGCGTTTGAGGAACGTGCGACCGGCAAACGTCGGGAGTTTGCGTTCCTTGGCAATGCCGAACAGTTTCTCGATCACGTATCTTGCGGACCGACTGCCGAGTAGCCAGTTGGATAGGGGAGCGAGTACACATCCGAGTCGACCAAAGGAATGAGCCCGGGAGAGAACCCAGTCTGCCCGGCGGACACCAAATGTGGCAATGTATTCCGCTCGCGCTTCTAACATGAGGCCAGGGATGTCGACGTTGGCCGAGCACTCGACGCGGCACTGCTTGCAGTTAAAGCACGACGCGGCGACGCGGCGGAAGTCTTCGCTGGCAAGTTCGTGCCGTTCGAGTTGCCCCGATGCGTAGTTTCGCATCATATTGGCCTTTGAACGTGGACTCGCTTCTTCGCTGAGTTCGACTCGGAAGAAGGGGCACATGCGAAGCGACTCGTCCTGTGTGCGGCAGCTTCCACAGCCGTTGCAACGCATGGCTGCCGCTGCCATCTCGGCCGGTCCCCACTGCAATTGCAATGGGACGAAACCGTCTGACAATGGTTCGGCGTCTCCTCGGGACGCTTTACTATCGATCGTTGACTCTTCTTCGTTTTCTGTTGGAGCACTCGCGCGAGTTGCGCCGTTGGTTGGGGCGACAGCAACAGCAGGTTCGGCGGGGCGAAGATGCCGAATCGTCAGGTGCGGGTCATCACTAATGATCTTGCCCGGGTTCAGCAGATTGTGTGGATCGAAGACATCCTTAACGAGTCTGAAGACACGATAGAGCGGACCATACTGAGTTCGCAAAAAGGCTGTGCGAGAGAGCCCATCTCCATGTTCACCGGTAATGGTCCCGCCAACTGAAATTGCGAGATCGTAAAGTTCCCGGGCGAGAGCTTCGATGCGATGCCCATCGGCCGATGTCGGCATGGGGAGAAAGGGCCGTAAGTGGACCTGACCCGATGCGGCATGGGCATACATCGAGGCGGTAATGTCGTGTTTTTGCAGCACACGATGAGCCCGAGTCAGAAAGTCTCGAAGCATCTCGGGAGGGACGGCAATGTCTTCGACAAACGGCTGCGGTCGCGTATTGCCGATGAGTCGTGTGAGATTCGGCACGACCTTAACCGACAGCGACCAGAGAGCCTCAATGTCGTCCGGATCGTAGGCTTCTGCGGCGAGGTAGACTGAGCTATCCACTCGGGTTGCCGCGTCGATCACCATACGAATACGATCCCGAGCCTGACGGGCGTTGTACCCTGTCTGTTCGACGACGAGGGCTGCTTCAGCCGAGTTGGGGATCAACTTTTCAAACCGCGGGTCTGATTCACGCGAGAGCGAAAGCAACCGTCGATCAAGGAGATCGCACGCACTGGGTTGCAACTGTGCAATGGCGGGGACGACGTTGAGTGCCGACTCCATTCGACCGAACAGTAGCAGGGCGACCCCTCTCGCCGCCGGGATGGGGGCGGTGTGCAGCGTCGCGGCGGTGAACATTCCGAGTGTTCCCTCCGAGCCGATTAACAGTCGGGGGAGGTCGATGCGATCCTCCGTCAACACTGATCGGAGATGATAGCCGGCACAATTGCGGATGATGGGGGGCTGATACTTTTGGATGAGGTCGCGATGCGTTTCGAGCAGACCTCGCATCCGACTGATGATGGTCCGTTTGACAGCGGCATTGTGTTCATTTTCTACGCTGGGATCGCTGCCGTCAAAGTCACTGAGTGCGGCTCCAAGAAGACCGGAGGGGACACCGGTCGCTTGAGACAACCCCATGACCAACCCATCGCTAGTTTGCCCCGATAAACCTTCGGTCGTCCCTCCGTTCTGTGTCGGTCCACTTCCCGGCGTTGAGGTTCCGTTAAGTTCTCCGTTCGGCGATTTCATCGCGAAGCGGGCAGTTTGATCAGCACTCGTCGAGAGTCGTTCAAGTCCCGCCTCAAAGCAAACCCCACCCATCAGCACAACTTCAAGCGAGCGGACGTGATCGCGTGTCGAACCGACGCGCACAGCGTGGGAACCTGCCGAGTCGACGCCAATCATGCCGCCGATCGTACTGATGGCCGTGTTCGAGGGGTCCGGCGGAAAATAACGGCCTTTCTCGCGAAGCCTCTTGTTCAATTGATCCCGAATCACTCCCGGCTGCACGCGGACCGAGTCTTCGCCAATCTCCAAGACCTGTGTCATGTGTCGAGAAAAGTCGACAATGAGTCCCGCACCGAGTGCTCCACCGGCCAGACCAGAACCAGAACCGCGACTGATGAGTGGCAGACCAATCTCCGCCGCATATTTGGCGAGGGCGACCACATCCTCGCGGTGGCGCGGGCAGGCAACGCCTAATGGCATCACCTGATACAGGCTCGCGTCGGTTGAATAATGAGAGCGGGTGAGTGCATCGAACCGGAGTTCTCCTTCGAACACTCCGGCCAGTTCGTCCACAATCCGCTGCTGCTGGGAATCCAAAGGGAAAATATCCTTGATCGGGGAAAGAGCGACGTCACACGGGACTCGTCTGGGCAGCTTCTCGAAGTGGCTGAAGGTGTCCACGTTCCATTCTGATGAGCCGGACCCGCGATGTCACGTCAAGCCGGACGGATTCGCCGCATCGGCCTGTTCCTGCCGGATGCGGTCTTGCCGATACTTCTCTCCCAATTCGTGATTGTATCCCGCGAACTGTTCGCCGGGGGCCGACACCCGATGTCGAGCATGACAACGATAACAGACGAGAACATCGGGCATCACCAGATACAAAATCATATCCAGAGCCGCGAACCCCATCAGGATGCCAATGGCAATCAGCGGTTGATAGTAGTACCACGCAATGCTGCTCAGGACCGCTCCCAGAAAGACCGCCAAAATCCCGAGTGACTGCGGAAAGTCTTTCTGCCGCCAGAGATCGTCGTTTCCGCACGCCAGGCAGCAAGAGGGATTGCCATCGACAATCTTTCCAGCATCGACGGGAAAGTCCCAGCCACATTGTGCGCACGCGTGGTTCTTCTCCGTTGCACAGTCGCAGCGGTTGGTCGTGGAACAGTTCGGACAGGAGTAGGTGAGTTGCATACGAAAGATTGTAATCAGCCCTCGTCCGAAAGGCGCGTCTGCAAAGAGGTGATTTTGGGCCTTTCATGTTTTGAAGAATGCCCAAACGTGCGACCGACATCCATGTCCGTCGAAAGCGAGGCACCCACGGGACGTTGCTCCGATCCGAGCATCACTCCCCTCGTTTGGCGGCTAGATTCGGGCGACCGTGTTAACCGCAACAACTTCGACTGCGGCTTGCCGTTAAAAAAATTGACCTCCGGCCTCACGGCGGACAGGAAGTCCATCCGACGAGAGACACAACGTCCAAACCTCAAGGGCCCCGTCTTCTCCCCCTTGCGGGCTGACGAACAGCAACTGGCTCGCTAAACTTTCCGAACATCGTCGCAAATCTCTGTCGGCACATCACTCCTTCATTGAACACATCAGGACCATCATGAGTGTTTATCTTGGCATCGACATTGGCACTTCTGGCACCAAGACGCTCGCCATTCGAGAAGATGGCACCATTCTCGCTTCGGCGACGATCGAGTATCCGCTCTACAGTCCAAAGCCGGGATGGTCTGAACAGAAGCCCGAAGACTGGTGGGATGCGTCGGTGAAAAGCGTTCGACAAGTGCTCAAAGCCGGCAAGATTTCTCCCGTTGACGTGAAGGGGATCGGCCTTTCCGGGCAGATGCACGGCTCCGTCTTTCTCGACAAGAAGCAACAGGTCATTCGCCCCGCACTCTTGTGGAACGATCAACGGACCGCTGCCGAGTGTGTCGAGATCGAGTCGCGTGCCGGGGGACGCAAGAAGCTGATTCAGATGGTCGCCAATCCCGCTTTGACAGGGTTCACCGCTCCGAAGATTCTCTGGTTGAGAAACAATGAGCCGAAGAACTTCGCCAAATGTACACAGATACTGCTCCCGAAAGATTACGTGCGATTGAGGTTGACGGGAGAATTTGCGACCGAGGTGAGTGATGCTTCTGGAACGCTTCTTTTGGACGTCAAACAACGCCGCTGGTCGACCAAGTTGCTCGGACTGCTCGAACTTGATGCCGCGTTGTTGCCGAAGGTGTATGAGTCGGAAGAGGTCAGCGGGCAACTCACCTCCGAAGCTGCCGCACTGCTCGGATTGCCCGCAGGAGTGCCGGTCGTTGGTGGCGGTGGCGATCAAGCGGCGAGCGCGGTTGGAAATGGGATCGTCAAGTCGGGCGCCCTTTCCGCAACAATGGGGACCAGCGGCGTTGTGTTCGCACATAGCGACAACCTGCAAATCGATCCGACGGGCCGCGTCCATACATTCTGTCACGCGGTCCGCGGGCAGTGGCATGTCATGGGTTGCGTTCTGTCAGCCGGAGGAAGTTTGCAGTGGTATCGCAATCAACTCGGACAACAGGAGATGGCTGAAGCCAAGAAGCGGAAGATCGACCCCTACGAACTGCTGACCGCACAGGCGGCAGAAGCAGCGCCCGGTTGCGAAGGTCTTTACTTCCTCCCCTACCTGACCGGCGAACGGACACCTCATGCCGACCCGAATGCCCGGGGAGCCTGGATTGGTCTCAGCCTTCGTCACGGTCGGCCTCAACTCGTGCGCTCGGTGATGGAGGGGGCGACCTATGCCATGCGAGATTCTCTGGAGATTCTCAAAGAGATGAACATTCCAGTCAATCAGATTCGCATTTCGGGTGGGGGGGCCCGGAGCGACTTCTGGCGACAACTTCAGGCCGACATCTATGGTCAATCGGTCTGTACGATCAATGCCGAACAAGGTCCGGCTTTTGGAGTCGCCCTGCTGGCCGCAGCTGGAACGGGGGCATACAAGAACGTTGTCGAGGCCTGTAACGCCACGATCAAAGTCGTCAGCGAGACGAAACCGATCGCCAAGAACCGCAAGACCTACGATACCCTCTACCCCCAATACGGGCACCTCTACCGCTCCCTCAGAGGAAATTTCGCTGAAATTGCCAAGACCATCGCACTGCATGGCTGACCCGTTGTGCCAGAGTCGGGTGCGTTCGCGATAGGAAAGGTTACTCCTCCCCGGAGTTGCAAAGCGCGGGCGAAACCGGAACACTGCGGGGCTGTTTTACTGATCGTCTTGAGCAGGTTTCCTTATGCAATTTCATCGTCACCGGTTGGCCAACGGGCTGCAAATTATTGCGGAGACGAATCCGCGCGTGCATAGCGTCGCGGTTGGTTTCTTCGTGAAGACCGGTTCTCGTGACGAGACGCTGGAAGTCTCGGGGGTCAGTCACTTCCTCGAACACATGGCTTTCAAAGGGGATGAGCGATTTTCGGCGGACGACGTCAACCGTATTTTGGACGAGGTCGGTGCCCGATACAACGCGTCCACGAGTGAAGAACTGACGCTATTCTATGCCGCTGTGATTCCTGAGTATCTCGACAAGACCTTCGAACTGCTGGCCGCGCTGATGATGCCTTCCTTGCGTTCCGAAGACTTTGACCTGGAGAAACAAGTCATTCTCGAAGAGATCGGGATGTACGAAGACCTTCCGGGATTTCAGGCGTATGACATGGGGATGGCTCAGCATTTCGCTGGTCATCCGCTGGGGCAGTCGATCTTAGGTTCGAAAGAGAGCATCCAGGCACTGACTGTTGAGCAGATGCGGGAGTATCACACGCGGCGGTATCATGCTCAAAACATCACTCTGGCTGTCGCAGGGCAAGTCGAGTTTGCCGATGTCGTGCGACTCGCGGAGACATGGTGCGGCAGTTGGAGGCAGGGAGAAGCGAGCCGCGATTGCACCGAAGCCTCCCCGCAAGGAGGGCTGAAACTGTTGACCCGGGAGGCGAATCATCAGCAACATCTCATGCAGTTGGGACCGGCTCCTTCTGCGCAAAGTTCGATGCGGTTTGCCGCGGAAGTGTTGGCCGTTGTCGTCGGCGACGACTCAGGAAGTCGGCTGTTCTGGGACTTAGTCGACCCTGGCGACGCGGAATCGGCAGAATTGAGCTTCCATGACTACGATGGAAGTGGATGCTGGTCGGCTTATCTCTGCTGCCTCCCCGGTCAAGTTCCAGAGAATCTCGCCCGAATGCATCGCATTTTCGATGAGATCAATGCCAATGGTGTCTCTGAGGCAGAGTTAGAGCGAGCCAAGAACAAGACATTGTCGCGCATCGTTCTCGCAGCAGAGCGTCCGATGGGACGGCTGTCGTCGCTGGGGGGAAACTGGGTCTACCGGGAGGTCTACTCGACCGTTGCCGACGATCTGGCGGCGATCCGGGCCGTTGATGCCGAACAGATTCGGCAACTCTTGATGACATACCCACTTCGTCTGGTGACGACAGTCGGCGTCGGCCCGTTGGAGTCGCTGGAGGCAGCAGTCAGCGTCGATTGAGGCGGTCTCGCCCAAACACTTCCGTTGTGAGATGTGAGCCGTCGCCCACCTCCGTCGAATGCGTTTCGCCCCGGCAATAATGTGGCGCATGGCGGGCAACCTTGTCCGCCATACGTCAAATCTGTCGATACCTGTTTCGGACAGGGTTGTCCGTCGCACACGGAACTTTGGCAGGCCGTTGAGAGAATCACGAGACATTCGCTGAAGACCAGTGCCGGGAATAGCCGACTCGATCAAGAGGCCGGAGTGCGAGAGTGCGAACCAGTTCCTCTTTCGATTGTGTTCGAGTGGCGGGCGGGGTATTGTCTGGTTGGCAGAGGGATCTGCATTGGGAGGTCAGGGATGAGCTTCGCCATCGGCAACGCTCAGCGAGCCGTCAACGTGCAACGCTATTTAGGGATCGACCCCGGATTGAACCGGACCGGCTACGCTCACTAGCGGACAGCCCATGGTCCGGCGGCTTGAGGGGGGGTAATCTCGATCGACACCGCAGTTGACCTTGGCCGAACGATGTAAGAGATCGCCATTGGACTACGCGCGGAGGTCATGGAAGAACTGACTCCCGAAGCAATGGCGATTGAAGAAATCTTCTCTCATCCGGGCCATCCGAAGGCGGCCATCTTAATGGCTCACGCTCGTGGGGCCATCTTGCTGACGGCTGCTGAACTCGGGATTCCAGTCATTCACTATGCTGCTCGTCAAATCAAGAAGCTGCTGACAGGGAGCGGACGAGCCTCGAAGGAACAGGTACAGGCGGCGATTCAGCGGGAATTGGGACTCGACAAAGTGCTTGAACCGAACGATGTGGCCGACGCATTTGCGGTTGCCCTGTGCCATTATCACAATGCCCGACTCAGCCCACACCAAGTTGCTGGTTGAAACGTCTCGTGGCAGGAATTGCTTCGCCTCCCACACTGAGTGCATGCTTCCAACTTGTCCCCTGTTTGTCGATGTCACATCGATAACGTGGCGATGTGTCAGACGGAGGGTTTCTTGTAGACGGTACCAGTATCGATACGGCAGAAACCCGCTCCACAGAGTGCTTTCAGGGCGAGCGGGTTATCGTCCGGGCCATGAATCTCGACACGGTCGATGAGGTCTTGTCTCAGGTTCCGGACAGTCTCAATGAGCAGAGCCTGTCCCATTCCTTTGCCTCGTTCGCTTTCGGCAACGAACATGTCGACCAATCCAATCGCTCGTTCATTCCACTTCGAGGTGTAGTGATCGAGAGAGATGATGGAGACGGCAGCCAAGGGTGTTTTGGTCTTCTTGTCGACGAGACGGAAACGGACAGATTCGAAGCGCCCCAGATGGGTGTACCACCACCAAGTCGGCTGATTGGGTTGATCAGTCAGCGTAAGTTCCGTCCGCCTGCGGATTGACATCAACCTCATGCTGAACGGGTCTTTGCATTCCAGAAGATCGCGGGAGTAGACGCCGAAAGTGTTGCCCGGCTGATATCCGAGCGATTGAAAGAAGGGGGCCGCGAGAGGGTCTGAAGCAAGAAATCCGCACGGTTTCGCGCCACCATAAAGCGAAAAGTAAAAGGGGTCGCAACCTGAGAACTGTCCCGCAACGATCTCGGTGGCCGACGCCTGTCGGAGATACTCTTCGGCTCGTCGCACGAGTTCGCGTCCTACCCCCTGTCGTCGAAACTCTGGCAACACCATGACGGCACAGATGACACCAATGGACCGATCGAGGGATTGTTTGTCCTTCGAGAAGCCGAACCCCGCATGCACGAACCCGACCACTTTCCCAGCTTCTTCGGCCAATATCAGCCCGAGGGGATCGAAGTAGGGCTGTGCGTAGTTAGCCGTCTCAAATGCATCCGTGCAGGATGGCATCGAGGCCCCCCGCCCGAGTTCGCACCGGTTCCATAACCTCAAAATGTGAGGGGGATCGGTATTGCGAAACGTCCGGTAAGTGAACTGAGACAACGGAGCAGATCAACGAGCGGAGTGATGGGGGTGTGTAAGGCTGATTGTAGCAATCGAACTTCGAGCCGTCTCTCCCAAAAGGGGGTGACAAAGTTTTCGGGGACAGACGCACGATGGCCCTGTCGTTCGATTCGAATCAATTGGACTCCGCCAACTCCTTGAGCACTTTGACTCCCCGCGCCAAGGTCTCATCGCTGGCGGCGTAGGAGAGGCGGAAATGGGTGTCTTGTTGGCTGAAGACGTTGCCGGGAATGACAAGCAGATTGTGCTCGATCGCCTTCTTGACGAACTCAGACCCACTTCCCCCCGGAGCCTTGAGGAACATGTAGAATGCCCCCCCCGCCCCCGAAATGTCGTAGTGAGAGCCGAGTTGAGACTGCATGTAGTCTCGCTTCCCTTTGTACTCGATGACCCGGTCGGAGATGTTGTAGTCCCACGCCTCGACCCCGGCCCACTGTACCGGATGGGGAGCACAGACAAAGGTGAATTGTTGAAGCTTGATCATCTGTTGGAGAATCTCCTGCGGGCCGTGACACCAGCCGATGCGCCAACCGGTCATCGAGTGTGACTTACTAAAACCATCGATGACGATTGTTTGATTGTTGTACTTGGCCGGGCTGACGAACGGCCCGTCGTAGCAGAAGCTGCGATAGATTTCGTCGCTTAGGAGGGCGATGTTTTTCTCAGATGCCAGTTCAGCCAGTCCGCGGACTTCGGCCTCAGAGGCGACGTGCCCGGTCGGGTTGGCGGGGGAGTTGAACAGAATCAGCTTCGTTTTGGGGGTGATGGCCGCCCGGACTCTGTCGATGTCGATGCAGAAGTCGGGATAGGTGTCGATGAGTACTGCTTTGCCGCCTGCGAGGGTGACCAAGTGTTTGTACATCACGAAGTACGGATCGAAGATGATAACTTCGTCGCCGGGATTGACGAGAGTCAACAGTGTCAGCATGAGGCCACCGCTGGTTCCACTGGTGACAAACGCCGATCGCTGCGGGTCATCATACTCTGTTATTAGTGACGATTTCATCTTGTCGAGCAGCGGCTTAATCCCTTGCGATTGGCTGTAGGCGTTTCGCCCCGCATCGACCGCCCGCTTCATCGCGTCTTTAATCGCGTCGGGAGTGTCGAAGTGAGGTTGCCCGATGCTCAGGTTGATGGGGTCCGTCATCGTCGCGGCGAGATCGAACACCTTCCGAATTCCGGAGGCGTCAATTTGGTGCATACGATCAGCAATCCAAGGGTGCGACATGAAGGGTGGTCCCAGAGTAGAAAGTTCGCTCGGCATCACCGATCCCGCAGGACCGACTCAATGAAGAGTTTCGAGATTGCGTCGCCAAGTGTCCAGTCATCAAGGTGAGAGATTTGAGTTCATACATCACATGGTCACTCAAGCTCAGAGTTTACATCCTTGGGACCACGCGAGGTTCTCCAAACTTTTGGATGGTCCCCCCGACGCGGTCGAGGGGCTTTGGAGGATTGTGCGAGTCAGCGTCCGATTTCTGCGATGTTTCCCGAAGACAACATCCTGTTGCGATCGACAAGGTTTCCCGGCCAGAACGACGCTTCGTGGCACCGATTCGGAAAAACGTTCGAGTGACGTAGTCGAAGGGGCAATGTTTGTTAAACTTCCGTGTTGCCCCAGCATGTTAAAATACGACGTCCTGGCGAAGCAGCGACTGTGCGACGACTTTTCCGTCCCGCCCAAGTTCCTCCCCACTCCTCATCTGGAGACTTCGGAATGCGTTTTCGTCCGTTCTTGGCCTGTTTGGCCAGTTGCCTGTTGCTTTGCTCCTCCGTTGCGATGGCTCAACAGGCAACAACCCCCGCAGCTCCTGCGGCCTCAAAGTTCGACCAACTCGTCACAGGCAAGAAGAAGCAGAACGCCGACGGGGCGGCGATGTGGACAACTTATCACTCCGACCAGCAGCTACTTGTCGAGATTCCAAAGTCGTCGCTGGGTAAGGAGTACATCATCCTCACGTCGATCGCCCGAGGGATCAGCAACGGCATGGTCATCGGCGGGATGAGTTGGGGCTTCGGCGACGACATCATCTGGACTTTCAAGCAGTCTGGCGACAAGTTGTTCGTCATCCATCGTAACGTTCGCTACCGTGCGAAGGCAGGAAGCCCCGAAGCGACGGCGGTCGAGTTTGCGTACAGTGACAGCGTCATCTATGCCTTGCCGATTCTGACAACATCGCCGACCGGGGGCCTTCTGGTCGACATGACACGAGTCTTCATGAGCGATGATGCTGGAATTGGAAATGCGATCGGTCCAGGCTTTCGCTTCATGAGCGATCGCTCGACCTGGGCGAGTGTGAAGCCCTACGCCAAAAACCTCGAATTGCAGGTGGCAGCGGTGTATGCCGGAGGGGGCGAAATCCAGACGGTTCCCGACACCCGGGGGGTTCAGGTCAACATTCATTACAGCATCAGCGAATTGCCCAAGGTCGGCACGAACGGCTTCAAGCCCCGCCCAGCTGACGACCGTGTCGGCTACTTCCTGACCGCGATCAAAGACTTCTCCGACCAGACCAACGACGAACACTTTGTGCGTTACATCAATCGCTGGAACCTGGAGAAACTCGACCCAACGGCCGATTTGTCGCCCCCCAAAGAGCCGATCATTTTCATTATCGAAAAGACGGTCCCTGTTGCCCTGCGTCCGACGATTGAAGCGGGCATCCTCGAGTGGAACCGGGCCTACGAGAAGATTGGTTTTGCGGGGGCCATCCGGGTCGAACAAGAAGAGACCATCGAAGCAAAATACGGTCAAGAGATTGACCCAGAGGACGTGCGTTACAACTTCTTCCGCTGGATCACTGCTGACGCTGGTTTCGCGATGGGGCCTTCCCGAGTTGATCCACGTACGGGAGAGATTCTGGATGCCGATATCATCTTTGACGCTGGCTTCCTGGACTCGTGGAAGCAGGATTTTGAGCTATTCGTCGATGAGGACATCGCCGCCTTGCATCCGAATGCGGACGCTTATCAGGTCGACAACAAACGCTTCGGCGAGCCATCCTCTTATCTGGGACGAAATCCCGGAGCCGATCATGCCTCTTGCTTATACTGTCGCCAGATGCAGCAACAGATGGGCTACGCGACGGCTGTTTTCGCGGCTCAAGGAGAGTTGGCTGCCGATGGGAAGCTTCCCAAGGAGTTCATTCATCAGGGGCTGAAGGAAGTGGTCATGCACGAAGTCGGGCACACTCTCGGGCTGCGTCACAACTTCCGGGCGAGTGCCTGGAAGACTCTCGACGAGATCAATGAATTGGGCAAAGGGAAGGCCGAAGGAACGGTCGCCAGCGTGATGGATTATGCCCCGGCAAACATCATGCAGGACAAGACAAAGCAGGGGCTCTACTACACACAGACGGTTGGCCCTTATGACTTCTGGGCGATTGAATATGGTTATCGTCCCGTGACCGGTGACCTTGCGGCAGAACTCAAAAAGATTGCCTCTCGCTCGGGTGAGCCGGGACTCGATTACTCGACTGACGAAGACACCCGCTCGCTTGATTCCGACCCACTCTCGAATCGCTTCGACCTAGGGAAAGACCCGATCGCGTTTACGCGGCGGCAGATGGAGCATGCGTCCGCCTTGTTGCCCAAGGTGGTCGAGTCGACCGTTAAGGAGGGGGACGGCTATCAACGCGCACGACAAGCCTTTGGCATGTTAATGAGCGAATACTGGCGGTCTGCCATCTTCACCGCTCGGTTCCCCGGGGGGGTCTATGTCCATCGCGATCACAAGGGGGACAAGGGGGCACGTCCACCCTTCGAAATTGTCGAAGCGGCGAAACAGCGTGAAGCGATGGCCCTGTTGACAGAGTCCGTCTTTTCATCTCCGAAAATTGATGGCGAAATGCTCAACTATCTCGCTGCCTCTCGGTGGAGTCATTGGGGGCAGCGGGACATGACTCGTCTCGACTACCCAATTCACGATGTCACCTTGAGAATGCAGGGACTCATCATGGGACAACTCCTGAGTCCACTGACTCTCGAACGCTTGCAAGATAGTGAGTACAAGGTAAAGGCTGATGAAGATGCCTATACGCTGGCTGAGCACTTGCGACTCATCTCGGATGGTGTGTTCACTGAGTGGAACGGTCGTGGCAAGAAGGGCGAGTTCACCGATCGCACTCCGTACATCGACAGCTTCCGACGCAACTTGCAGCGAATGACACTTCGGGCGCTGGCCGGTGTCGTCACGTCCGGTGGGGGGCCGGAAGATGCGCAAACTTTGGTGCGGATGCATCTGACTCGCTTGAATGACGAAATCACTGCAACCCTCAAGGCCAAGGACCTCAAGTTGGACGACTACAGCAAGGCCCACCTGAAGGATAGCCAGGTGCGAATCGAACAAGCCCTCAACGCGACAGTTATTGTTCCGGCCGCACTGCCACGTCGATAATACAACTCCGCACAGACGTTGTCGTCCGTCGTTTTGACCGAGACAACGACAGACTCAAGAACTTCGCCCGCAACATCAGCGTGTGAAGTTCTTGCTATTTGGGGACATCCGATTTGTTGACGATAAAGTTCTCGAGCAGACTTCAGCGACGGAATTTCGGCCTCATGGCGACGTCTCTTCGATCACCGCGATGTAAGGGAGGTGACGGTAGTTGTTGTCGTAATCGAGGCCATAACCGACGACAAACTCGTCTGGGATTTCAAAGCAAACATAGTCTGGCTGCACGTCGACGACCGCTCGTTCCTTTTTCCACAGCAGCACTGCCGTCCGAATGCTGAGGGGACCGGACTTTGCCACGAGGTGGGTGATGCCGGCCAGCGTTTTGCCAGTGTCGAGGATGTCGTCGATCAGTAACACATCGCGCCCACAGACATCGGGCAGGAATTCGGTGTTGATCTTTAACTCGCCGGGAGAGGTAGCAGTCCCCCGATAACTCGACGCATGCACGAGCCCCAGTTGATGGGGGAGTTGAATCTGTCGCATCAGGTCGGCTACGAACACGATGCTGCCGGTGAGAATGGCCAGAATCGTCAGCGGACGGTCGGCGTAGTCTTGGGTAATCTGTGCTCCCAGCTTTGCTAACGCCTGTTCGATTTCCTCCGTCGAAATCCTCGGAACGACACGTTGGCTCACGCTTGTCCCCAAGTTGGGATGGGCAATCGGGCGGCGTTCAGGTCCATCAGCGTCAGGACGGTATGCAGTCTTTCCCGACACAGATGGCTGGGAACTGCGTCTCGTTTGTAGAAGTCGAGGTATTCCCACAAATGATCCCGGACACGTTCGACAGCAAAACAAACGACAGGATCGTTCAGCATTTGAGGTGAGGAAAAGACCGCATGGCTACGGGATTCGAACTCGGGATAGAAGCAACTTCCCGTCAGGTGTTCAAAGTGACGCCAACGACAGAAACGTCGCCAGTAACGGCCGCACCAGTCATGCAGCGCAACCGGTCCGACATCGTAACCGTGCCGACAACTTAGGTGGTACTTATGCTCCTCCGCGTGGAGACGCCCGATGGAGTCGACCATCCAGACTCCCGACGTCCCGGCCCCCATGCCTTCTGGCATCGATCCCTGCGCGGAGTTTCCTGGAACGATAAGCGTTGAGCGCTGAACCGTCATGTTCTGAACACCGAAGAAGGAAGCGCTCTTCTGGAGCCGGTCCCGCAGAGGAGCACTTCTGCACAATTCCCGACCGCCACCTTCCAATGGCTCAAACTTGCAATGGTTTATATCGTCCATTGATTGCAATTGGCAAGTCTTTATTCAAGAAATCGATGCCACCCCGCCGATTCCGCAACTCAGTATTCCTGCCAGCGTCAGTGTACCGTTGGGATCAGCTTTCGAGTGGTGACGTCGCTGAATGGCAGGGGACAGGATTTTCGCCAATATGCGGGACGTTCGCACTTGCCGGGTGGATTCCCGATGAGTCCCGTTTCCTCGGGAATCGGTCTCCACTATGCTACGTCCCGCGATTGCGTTCTGCGTTTTTGCAGAATACGAGCGCGTTCTGAGCGTTGAGTCGGGCATGTGAGTCGTTCCTGGGAGGCAACAGGGTGAGTGAGGAATTTGATCCAGCGGGGACGTTGCTTGTGGGAGGCATTACGGGGGCTCCCTATACCGAAGAGTGGTACGAATCGCTCAAGCTGGTGCTCGGAGATTCGGGGTGCAAGCAACTTGGTTATTACAAATTGCCTCCGGGCTTTGTGCTGTCAGTGGTGATCCCCGTTTACAATGAGCGGAACACGTTGCCACAACTGCTCGATCGGGTACGGGAAGTGCCGGTAAAAAAGGAGATCGTGCTCGTCGACGATTGTAGCCGCGATGGAACGACCGAACTGCTCAAGGAGTTTGCCGAACGGGATTGGAACGACCCGATGAACACGATCCGGGTCGAGTTTCACACGGTCAACAGAGGGAAGGGGGCGGCTGTCCGGACCGGCTTCGCGGCGGCGACTGGAGATGTCGTCATCATTCAGGACGCCGACCTTGAATACGATCCCGCGGAAATTCCTCGCTTACTTCAACCGATCGTTTCGGGCGAAGCCGACGTTGTGTTCGGGAGTCGGTTTCTGGGGGATCAACCGCATCGCGTCCTCTACTTCTGGCACTACCTCGGCAACCGATTTCTCACGTTGTTGTCGAACTGTTTTACGAATCTCAACCTCACCGACATGGAAACCTGTTACAAGTTGTTTCGTCGGGATGTCATTGCCGAGATTGGCCCCAAACTGAAGCAAGACCGTTTCGGCATCGAACCGGAGATGACGGCCCGCGTCGCCCGCCGAAACTATCGCATTTACGAGATGTCGGTCAGTTACCGGGGACGAACCTATCAAGAGGGGAAAAAGATCGGAGTGCGAGACGGCTTCAAGGCGATCTACTGTATCATCCGTTATGGTCTGTGGGACTAGTCCCCCGCCACTGTCTGTACGACACGTTACTGATCGCGTTGTTTCATCGACGATCCCAGCACAATTCACGAGTTTCTGAGCCATCAATCCCATGACGCTGAATGACGCCGAGGCCGCAGACAACTCGAAGGTCGACCTCCCGCTCGACCAAGATCCAGAAACAGCCCTCTCCCCCCCAGTGATGAGCGAGGGGGCTTCAGAAATGGCCAAGTCGTCGGAATTGGAATTTCCAGAGACCATGCCCACGGATGACGACACTCCCCAACAGGTCGCCCGTCCCAGGGTTGCCGTCGACCGGGGATTGGTGGCGGAGATTAAGCGTCGGCGGACCTTTGCGATCATTTCGCACCCCGACGCCGGAAAGACGACCCTCACCGAAAAGCTGTTGTTGTACGCGGGGCAGATGACCGAAGCGGGTGCGGTACGGGGGCGAAAAACGCAACGGGCCGTCACTTCCGACTGGATGCAAATGGAGCGGGAACGTGGGATTTCGATCACGTCGACAGTTCTCTCATTCGAGTATCTTGGGCATCAACTCAACTTGCTGGATACGCCGGGGCACAACGATTTCAGTGAAGACACCTATCGCACGTTGACCGCTGCCGACTGTGCGGTCATGGTTCTCGACGTCGTCAAGGGGATCGAACCGCAGACGATGAAGCTGTTCAAGATTTGTGCCGAGCGGAAGATTCCAATCGTCACCTTCGTCAATAAGCTCGACCGTCCCGGCGCCGATCCGTTGGGCGTGTTGGGGAAAATTGAAGACCTCCTGAAGATTCATGCGGTCCCGATGAACTGGCCGATCGGACTGGGCAAGCAGTTCTGCGGCGTGTATGACCTGGCTCTTGAACAAGCATTGCTCTTTCAGTCGGTCGCACATGGTTCGACGCGCGTCCCCACAACTCGGATGAGTCTGGAGGATGCGTGCCGTAAGGTGCTCCCTCAAGAGGTTGCGAGCCAGTTGCGGGATGAAGTTTCGCTACTCAGCGAGGCGGGGGAGCCTTTTGATCGCGAGCGGTTCCTCAACGGGGAGATGACTCCCGTCTTCTTCGGCAGTGCGTTAACAAACTTCGGCTTGGAGCGGTTTCTGGAATCGTTCATCGAGATCGCCCCCTCTCCCGGTCCACGCATGTCGGATGTTGGGCCGATCTCTCCGGAGCAGGAGAACTTCTCCGGAGTCATTTTTAAGATTCAGGCGAATCTCGATCCTCGGCATCACGACAGGGTGGCTTTTCTGCGTGTCTGTTCTGGCCGATTCACCAGAGAAATGGAGACGTTGAACTCCCGTACGATGGCGAAGATTCGGGTCAAACGTTCCCACCGAGCGTTTGCCCAGGAACGAGAGACCATGGATGAAGCGTTTCCGGGAGACATTCTCGGACTGGTCATTCCCGGCCAACTCCGTTTAGGGGATACTCTCTGCGTCGGGCCTCCGATCAAATACGAAGGACGTTGGCATTTCCCCCCCGAGTGTTTCGCGACCATTCGTTGCGACGACACGACCCGCCGGAAACAGTTTGTCGCCGGGCTGTCACAACTCCGTGAAGAAGGTGCCGTGCAAGAGTTTATGGATGAGTCGATGTCACGGGAACGGGTCATCGGGGCGGTGGGGGACTTGCAGTTTGAAGTCGTCCAGTTCCGCCTCGAATCGGAACACAAAACTCGCACCGTACTCCAGCGGCTCCCATACTCGGTTTCCCGATGGATCACGGGGGACCCTGCCGACATCGCGTCGATGCGTGTCCCCTCGTCGGCCCGCACGCTCGTCGATGAACACGGCGACCCCCTGATCGTCTTCGAGACAGAATGGTTTGCAAACTACTGTGCCGAATTGAATCCTCGCCTCACATTCCATGTCGGTCGTCCCGTCAAGAAGTTGACAGAACTATCCTGACGCTTCCATCCTTGTCGGGTCCACGCATTTCCGGACCAATCGAGGATTGCATGGAACAGGTACGGCGACCTGCGATGGTTGCGAAGCACACGGGGACAATCCGACGCATCTCGATCCAGATCTAGCATACTCCGGGTGTGTTTCGCGGTGGCGAGCATGTTGGCAACCGAGTTGCGCAAGACGCAAGATGACTTACTGGGACAGCCCCACAACACTCGGCGACAACTCGAAAAGTGTTACCGGTTACCGGCATCACATTGCCGATTTGGTGAGTTGACGTTCCTCATGAACCGTTGACTGTTCGTCGACTCCTCCCAATGGCATCACATTTGACTGTGGTGCGTCGCAGCATTCATGCTTGATAATGCTTGCCTTTCTAGCGAGGTCATGGGTAGAGTGACGGTCGGAGGGGCTTGGTCATTGTCTTCTAACCCTGTTGGAGAGCGACGCATGCGGACTTGGAATGATTTTCGATTGTGGGCGAGATGGTCGGTCGTCACCCTTCCTCTATTGGCAATGTCGATACTCCCGATCCCAGCATCGGGGGCTGATGTGTATGGGCTGACCGCTGGTGCGCCCGAGATGCAATCGGCTGGCGTACTTACTTTTGGCCCCGATGGCATCCTCTTTGTCGGTGACGCAAAAGGGGCGGCTGTCTTCGCCCTGAAGACTGGCGATGCGACCGGAGATGCCGCAGCGGTCTCAGTGAAGATCGATGGCCTCAACGAGAAATTGGCGGACGTCGTCGGGGGAACTCCCCAGGCGATTACCGTGCAGGACTTAGCTGTGAATCCCCTCAGCGGCTCGATGTTTCTGTCGGTTGCTGGTGGCTCTCAGGCCGTTGCGATTGTAAAGGTCGCTGCCGACGGGACACTGTCGGCTCTGGACCTGAAGAACATTCCATTCGCCAAGGTCGACCTGAAGGATGCTCCGGCTGACAAAGTTGTTGGGGAAGGGAACCGGGCGAAGAACAATCGCAGCAGTTCCGTCACCGACCTGGCGTTCGTCGATGGGTTTGTGCTCGTCTCCGGGTTGTCGTCGAGTGCATCCCCCTCGAGCATTCGTTCGCTCGCCTTTCCATTTCGGGAAGTGACCGATGGTGCGAGCATCGAGATTTATCACGGCGCACATGGCAAAGTCGAAGACTATGCTCCAATCCGCACCTTTGTTCCGTTCATGGTTGATGGCAAACCGAACGTCTTGGCGGGGTATGTCTGTACTCCGCTGGTAAGGTTCCCTGTCGCTGACTTGGCGCCCGGTGAGAAACTGCGGGGAACAACGGTTGCCGAATTGGGCAATCGCAATCAGCCACTCGATATGATCGCCTACAAGAAGGGGGGACGCGACTACTTGTTGTTGTCAAACAGTGCTCGCGGTGTCATGAAGATTGATACGGCAAACCTCGAGGCGAATGCCGGCATCACCGAGCCAGTCAAGGGGGGGGGAACCGCTGGGCAGAAGTTCGAGACGATTGAATCGTTGCAGGGGGTTGTTCAACTCGACAAGTTGAACGAGGAGCATGCCGTCGTCATCGTCAAAACGACGGCAGGTGACCTGAACCTCGAAACCGTCCCGCTGCCATAGTCTGTCGTGCCTCAAGTGGACGCAAGTCTCCGATCAGGAGCCGATGTTTCTTGCGAACGTCGGCTCCTGTTTTCGTAGGTCGTACGGGGACACGGATTGCCTGGGCCACGATGAGAAGCGGAGAATCGGAGCCGAACAATTGGTAGATTCCTCAGAATTATCACAGTCGATAAATTGACACTCTGGGAGAGATGAGGTAGATTGGGGGCTCTCAGGTCACACAATTTGCTCTGCCAACTGGTTGAAACGCCTGCCCGATCGGGGTGTGTCGCGTCTGTTGGCTGTTGCAACACTCTCTCGGAATAGTCGGTCTTCCCCAACAGGGGAGTAAGACTCGTGCGAGAGGCATCTACTTCGGACCAGGCGTCCCAAACGGCCGGTCATTGTTCGTTTGTTGCTGGACCGTTTCATCCCGCTCCCATCGTTGCCAGCTTGTTGCAGGCGGGACGAATCGAGTGGGAGGCTGGAGATCGTGACGAAGCGAGGACGATCTTCGCTGCGGCCGTTGCAGTCGATCGCTCCCCCTTGGCTCATTATCTGTTTGCCGAATTTCTCGTCGAGGTGGATGATCTGACGCATGCCCTGAATCATTTGCACGGGGGTTGGGAGAACGCCAAGCGAATTGGCTCTGCTGATTGGCGGGCGACTTGTTGTCATGCGATTGCTGACCTGCATCACCTGCGGGGTGAGGGGCATCTGGCCGATCGATTTCGTCAGCGAGCGATCACTGCGGAGATGGATGCTGCCGAGGTTCAATTGGCCGAACTTCCTCCTCCAACAAGCTGGCTCTGTGACCGGGCAGTCTCGGCAGCGGACTGGAACGATATGCCAATGGCCGAACGCTGGTTGACCCGGGCAATTCGTACCATCAGTGTCGACCGACCCGCAGACAGTGCTGTCGTGCTGGTGAATCTGGGAGTGGTCGCTTTGCACCGAGGACTCTGGGCGAAGGGGCTTCGGCACTTTCAGTCTGCCTTTCGGAAGTTCCACGAAGCCGAAGACCTGTCGGGAGTCGCCCGGGTCGTTGAGAATATCGGCCACTTGCTGTCGACCCGTTGTCAGTATCCGAAAGCGGCGACATGCTTTCGCCGAGCGATGGCACTCTTTCAACAACTCGGGGCGAGCGACTCGGCAGCACGGTGTCGGCGATTCCTCCAAGAAGCAAACCGCATCAACCACGTTCAACACGGCGATCCGCAGTGGAACTGATGCCGTGGAAGTTGATGATGACGCGACTCGATGACATCGTCACTTGTTGACGAACTCCCATGTCGCCCGTCATTCCCCCCTGCGCAGGATGGACGTTGGGAGAAGAATGGAAGGAAGCAACAGCACGGGGGCGTATTGACTGCCGGGTCACGGTGCAACTCGGCGACAGGAAGCGACGATGTGGTAGCAGCGGTTCTGACGGTTGCAATGAGGGTGAGGGAGCGAGTGATTCTTTCGTTTGTCCGAGATGGGCGGGGAAGGAAGTGGGGTTTGGAATACAGGTGGCCATTTGGCAACATCTCTTGTGGCAACTTTTCAGCGTTTGTGCTGCTTCCTTTCGGCATCATCCTCATTCTCATGATAGGTTCTCTACAGGACCGGTCTTCCCCAAAGAGAGGTGGCGCCATTCGGTCCCGGGCGCTTCTGTCAGTTGAACTGCACCGTTGATTGAGGTTGGACGTGATCAATTCTCCCCCACCCCCCAAAGCCGATGTCGACTTCGCTCCATTGGGGCATCTCGCCCCCGATGCCGGAGCACGGACAATCGACCTCTTGCAGTTCGCCCTTTCGATCTGGCGTCCGATGGCGATTGGCCTTGGCGGCGGTATTCTGATGGGGATTCTTGCCTACCTCTATCTGGGCCCAGCCTATCAAGCCGAGACACGCATCCTCGTTTCCGAAAAGTCTGGCCTCCCCTCGGGGGACAAATCGATCGCCACAATGGGGGAACGCGAGCAACATATCGACCTTATCAAGAGCGACCCGATTATCTTCCGCGCTCTGCGGGATCATGGTCTCGGCGAGTTAGACGCCTTTAATGGTTCAGCCGATGCGATTGAAGACATTGCTGATGGCATGTCGGTGAAGCGGAGTGCCGGTCGTGATACGTCGAAAGACAATATCTTTGACATCTCCTTCACGCATCCCAACAAAGAAACGTCGGTGCGTGTTGTTGATGCCATCGTCGCGGCCTACCGCGACTTCTTAATGGATCGTCGCACGAAGAACATGGGCGACCTGACAACGACACTCAACAAGAAGTTGATGGAACTTGACGATGAAATCGGCGAACTCGAAAAGCAGCACTTCGACTGGCTGGAAAGTGTCCCGCCAATCTTCCGATCCAGTCCCCTGGTGACGAAGGAAGGTCAGACCATGATGATGCCGAATCAGTATCAGCTTGAACTCGACCGCATTCGAAAACTGATGCTCGACAACCGCCTCATGCAGGACGACGTCAAGTCGAAGCTTCAGACACTCGAAGAAATGCTGATGGCGAAGGCCAGCCGCGAATCGATCGAGTTCTGGATCATGCACTCCCTATCGGCTTCGACCAGCAGTGGTAGCGAAGGTGGTGGTGGTGGCGGCGGTGGAGGTGGAGGAGGGGCAAGTCTGTTTGCGGGGCCTCCAGGAAAGGCAGAACTGGATAATCAACTGTTGACCGCGCGAATCCTGAAGTCGCGACTACTGAATCTCGTCGGCCGAGATCATGAAGACGTGGTCAAGATCGATCGACAGATCAACACGATCCTTAACGCCTATCGCGAACAGGGAATGGCCTCTCCAAATATCAACGAGATTCCAGGTGAAAGCATCGGCAGCACTGGTCCGAATGGTGCTCAAGGAAGCAACGGCTCGAAAGTCGACCTGCCGGGCATCTATCGGTACACGCTCAACAGTCAGTTACAGTTCCTTGAGAATCAGCAAGACTCCCTCCGTGCACAAGACGTGACCGCAGTCGACAACGCCAAGCAGGCTTCACTGCTGGAACTCCAGGACCAGAAGTACAAGGACGATATCTCGGAGCGTAAGCTCGAACGAAAAGGGATCGTCGACGAAATCGTGCAGTTTCGTAAACTCAAGGAACAAGATGGCTACACCGTTGAACCGATCGCACAAGTCCGCGTACAGAAGTCGATGAAGCGACTGATGAAGATCATCGGAGCCTGCGGCGTCCTTGGACTGGCTGCGGTCTTCTGCCTGGCTTATTTCCGCGAATGGTTCGATACCACCCTCAAGACTCTCGACGAAATCCGTCGCAATGTCCTCGCCCCGATCATGGGATCGGTGCCGCACTTCTCGGGGCGAACGGAAGGTGCGGGAGCGGTTGAAGGGACCGGCATGGACCCCGCATTGTGCTACTTCCATCGTCCCGGTTCGCGAGAAGCCGAAGCATATCGTTCGATTCGCACGACACTCTTTGTGGCCACGCGAGACTCGGGAGACAAGGTCATTCAGGTCAGCAGTTCCGAACCGGGCGATGGCAAGACAACCTCCATCTGCAACTTGGCCATTGCGATTGCTCAGTCAGGCAAGTCGGTGTTGCTGATTGATGCCGACCTGCGTCGTCCGAGCGTCAACCGCAGCTTCGGCCTGCGACTGGAAGTTGGACTTGCGGAGTCGCTGCGACGCGAGATTGACTGGCAGACCGCCGTACGAGCTACGCGGATCGATGGACTGAGTGTCTTGACGGCCGGGCACTGTTCGGAAAGCCCAGCCGAACTCCTGTCGATGGCCTCGCTCAGTCAACTACTTCGTGAAACGCGAACGCACTACGACTACATCTTGGTCGACACTCCACCGTTGCTCGCCGTCAGCGATCCTTGCATTGTCTCGCCGCATGTCGATGGAATGTTGATGGTGGTCCGAGCGAACAAGAATTCCCGAGCGGTCGTGAAGCGATCACAGGAACTCATCGACACGCACGGCATTCGTCTATACGGCGTCATCGCCAACGACATCGCCCAGCAGGAGTCCAACCAGAACAACTACAGCGAATACTACACCGCCCCGGCCCCGCCAGCCCCCGCTTCGGCGGTACCGGCCGTTCCGGAACGGGCCCTGCGGTAAGGCATCTACAACTTCGCTTGGACACCCTGCTACCACTGAAACACAATCGCTCCCTTTGCTCAGGCACATCTGTCTGAGCCAAGGGATCTAAGGGTGGCAGATTCGTCGAACACCCTCATGCAGGACCTGCGGCTTTGGCAGGGTGCCGCTCTCCCTCTCCCCCGCTGACGACGCTCCGACTTCAGACCACGCTACCACGGGGGAGAAGCCTGGGATGAGGGGGCGAACAGGGACTTCCGTTCGGCAGATTCGCCCAATCGATGCCGCTTCGTATCACCCCGTTGAAGAACGACCGTGGGTCAGATTTCCAATCTGACAAGTGCAACGCCCCAAATCGGAGGCGTCAGCCGACCCGTGACTCCTTCCCCCCCACGGGAAAGTCCTTCAAAATCGGAACGTCGACAGTGGAGGAGAGGGAGAGGCTGGCTGCAAAGATCACAGGTTGGCGAGGATCACAATCCGAGGCATGCCCCACCAGCATTGAAAGGATTGCGGATTCCTCTTTCCTTAGAATGAGCAAAGGAGTACAAACCGCGTCCCTTCCTTTTAAAAACTCTCCCCTCCCCTTCTCGCCTGCGTCGTTCCTTGTGTCGACTGTCCATCGTCCTGTTTTGTTTCGTGAAGTCTCCGCACAACTTGCGTTGTCGCCGGGGTTGATGGTCGTCGACGGGACGGTCGGAGCGGGAGGACACAGCCGGGAAATCTTGCCTCAAATACGTCCAGGTGGGCAACTTATCGGCATCGATCGCGATCCGATGATGTTGCAGTTTGCCTCTCAATCTGTCAGTGGTGACGATGTTCATCTCTGTCAGGGGAGTTACTCGGAACTTGCGGAACTGTTGATCCCCATGTCTCTCTCAACTGTTGATCGCGTGTTACTCGACCTCGGCTTGTCTTCCGACCAGCTCGCTGATCGGGAACGTGGATTTGGGTTCGATGCGGGAGGTCGACTCGACTTAAGGTTTGATGTCTCTCAGGGGCGGTCGGCCGCCGAGTGGTTGCAACAGTCATCGGTCCAGGAACTGACACGCATCTTCCAGGAGTTTGGCGAAGAGCCACAAGCAGAGCGAATCGCACGGGGGATCGCACAACACCGAGCGGCCAGTCCGATCGAGACCGCAGAAGATCTGGCGGCAGCCGTCTTGAAGGCGTTGGGGGTCTCCCGTTCGGCGAAGGAAAAACACCCAGCCACCCGCATCTTTCAGGCGTTGCGTATTGCGGTCAATCAGGAGTTAGAGCACCTCGAACGATTTCTCGACTCTGTCTTGCCGAAGGTCCTCAATCCCGGCGGACGGATCGCCATTATTACCTTTCACTCACTTGAAGACAGACTCGTCAAACAGGCGTTCCGCGACACGACGCGTTGGAACAACCTGACAAAGAAACCAATCGAAGCCAGTCCGGCCGAGATTAGAATGAATCCTCGCAGTCGCTCGGCACGTTTACGAGTTGCCGAGCGTCTCGCTTGAAATGCACCTTTCATCAGCCGCAAACAGGATGTGACGGCCATGACCCGCAAAGCCCCACCAACTCATCAAGCATCGCAACTCCACGCCGGACGTACAACTTCCGCAACTGGCGATCTGAAGCATCGTTTCGACGCGGCACATAGCGAACATACCGCCTCTCAGGACGACTGGGGATATCAGCCCATGCGTTCTGGCATGGCGGGAGAGGTGAAGCTCGCACTCATGCTCATCCTGACATTGGTGAGCGCTTTCGGCTTTGTTGCGTATCGAAAGCTAAACGACATCCGAAAGCATGTTGCAGCAGGAGAAGCGACGACTGCCGCAGAGTTTGGTGAACTCGACCTAAGTGCCAACGCTCCACCTCAAGAGTCGACACCTTCTGCGCCGACATTGCAGTTGTCGCAGTCTGAGCCGGAACCAACACTCGATGACGCGTATCGCGACGTCCCGTTCCGTGAACTCCCCCATGCCCGGCACATCACAGAGTCGATCGACACCCCAACCTATCACACCGAGTCGACGTTAATCGAGACGGAACGAGTCACGCCCCGTGAACCCTTGGTGAATCGAAGCGTCGGCTCCACGCTCCTAGACAATGGCGGTTCGGGGTTCGCGGCAGATACTCCTAACACAACTGAAGAGGGAGCATCGATCAACAGTCTGCTGACACTCTCGCCGATACCGGACCAACAGTCTGAGCCGAGAACACAGGCAGAACCACTCGTGCCGCAGTTCGAACCTTTGGACGAATTCTCATCGAAGACGCCAGTCTCGGTTGCCCCGGAACCTCAGCGTCATGAACTCGGCGGGTTGTCCCGGGAGAGTGACACCCATCTCGATCTGTTCGCGGAACCAGCGTCTGCAGGTGTGGAGGCTCGGGAGAACTCGAGCACCGCAACAGTCGTCACCCCACGGACGGAATCGACGGTCACGAACATCGTCCCGCAAGATGAGCATTCGTCGGACCGACCTGTCAACCTGTTCGAGCTGACTCCGGAACGCATCGTCGCGAAGCCATCGAACGCTTTTCCGGCACCACAGGAACGTCGTGTCGCAGAGGCGGATCTGTTTGCCCCTGCGACAGTTGCCCCCCTCGAAGAGCCATCAGCGACGCCACCTTCCTCACGTGCGATTGAAGACAACCTGTTCGGCGACTCACGGCCACCACTCCAGTCGGACGAGTCTACGGGATTCGATCCGACTCCAGCACAATCCCCCGACACTTTGGCGAATTCCAACCCTGCGGCACCGAAGTACGACGACGACTTGTTCGGCACACCAACACCGCCAGTCAGTTCCTCACAAGGCTCGCTGTTCGACGAACCGACGGTTGACAATGGTTCAACCACTGTTGATTTTCCGTCACCCAAACCTGATGAACGTCCAACAGTTGCAGCGGGGGATTCGCGAGCCAGTTCAGAAGAGTTCTTTCCACCTCAGCCGTTGGGGGAACTTCCTCCACTTGTTGAAACTGAGCCGATGCCGACGCCAGATATCAATCGTGCGATTTCGCCGAAACCAGCATCGATTGGGCACAGTAGGACATTCGACACCTTTCCAGACGACGCTCCACTTGAAGACAACCCCAACGTCGAACACGAGTCGACCTCAATCCCATTGACGAATTCGAGACCATCCATCGACTCGCCCTCTTTTGCGGAACCAACCCGATCACCAGAACCGACCCCCTTCATGGAGCCGGCTCCGCTTCCCCGAGTCACACGTCCCATGGCGATCGCACCATCGCCAGCGGCTGATTTCGACAATCGTCAGCCGTTGCCGGGCGAACCGCGAAGCTTATTTGATCAGGCTCCTCCTGCACACATTCAAGCCACAGCTTCTGTCGCTCCGTTTTCTCGCGAAGTGGGACAGGACCGCGTTCATGACGTCCAACCGGGGGACAACTACTGGAAGATCTCCCGTCAGCACTACGGCACGATTCGATACTTCGGTGCTCTCCACGAATACAACCGTGATCGCATTGCAACGCCGGAGAAGATGCGCCCAGGCATGAAGGTGTTGATCCCCGATGCAACAGTTCTTGAAGAGCGTTATCCGCAGATGTTTCGCGGCATGGAGCCTGTCGGCACTCCGCAATCGCCAAGGGCCGATGCGGTTCCCGGTTTCTACGTCAGTGCCGAAGGGGAGCCGATGTACCGAGTTGGCAAGGGAGACACGCTCACGAGTATCGCCCAGAAATGTCTTGGTCGGTCGTCTCGTTGGGTCCAGATACAAGGTCTAAACGAATCAATCCTCAAAACCCCGGATAGCCTCAAACTCGGCATGGAGTTGCGTCTTCCGCGTGACGCCAGTCAGGTTGAACTGACTCCACAGTGACCCATTCGCCGAAGATGTTGAAGACCTATCATGTTCTTCCGATTCGGTGCTGCCCTCGTTTTGATCGTCGCTATCTCATTGGCGGGTATCGCCATTGAGAAGCAAAACGTTTCATTGAAACGATCGCTGACTTTGCAACAGTATCGACAGGCGGAACTGAGCAATCGGCGGGCCGACTTACGATTGCGCGTCGGTCGCCTGGGGGCTCCGAGTCAATTGCTTCAACAGGTTGAAGCAGCAACTGACGGTCATCCAACCACAGCAACCTCACGTGGGACCTCTTCACGAACAACACCGCTCCTTCGCTGGCAGAGTGATGTCCGACCCCGTCCTCAACAGGCCGACTGAACTCGACGAAGTGGATTGTCTCACTCTGTCACCACAGTGGACGGACTCGACTGATGAGCCGCCCCCAGCGGCACACGACGTCGATGGTCACGCAGAAACGGTCGTCGAATCGCCCCCACTTCCGCCGCCCTCCCCTGCCGAATGGCGAGAACGGGCTGTTGCGGCGATGATCTTCCTTGTCTTCTCGCTGTTGGCATGGAGACTCATCGATCTTCAAGTGGTCCGACACGATCAGTTCGTGATGAAGGCACTTCGGCAGCAAACGTGGGATGAGGTGATTCCTGCACGTCCTGGTAACATCGTTGATCGGCACGGTCGGCTGCTCGCGACCACGACCGTCGCCCAAAGCCTCTACGTCGACCCCGCGCGAGTCGACGACCCGGAACTGCTCGCTGCGCAATTAGGACCAATTGTCGGCATCGACACCCAACAACTGAGGCAGCGAATCTCGAATGGGAAGAACAAGCGATTCTTGTGGATCAAACGTCGTCTTTCCAACGAAGAGTATACCCAACTCTGCGAGCTGAAGCTTCCACGCCAGACCGTCGGCTTTCGACAGGAGTTTCTCAGGCATTATCCGCAAGGCGCTTTGGCCGCCCACGTTCTTGGACTGAGAAACATCGATGGAAAAGGGCGGGGAGGAATCGAAGAGAGCCGCGACGAATGGCTGCAAGGGACCGACGGACTGCGGCACTTACGTCGCGACGCGCGGGGCTTTGTGTTGGAGGTTTTGAAGGATCAATCGGTCATGCCGCAACATGGGCATGATGTCGTGCTGACTCTCGACTCTGTGATTCAACTCGAGACGGAAGCTCGATTAGATACGTTGATGGAGGAGTGGAAACCGACTGGAGCCTGTGCTGTCGTGATCGATCCGCAGACCGGCGAAGTCTTGGCGATGGCATCGCGTCCCACCTTCGATCCGAATCACCCAGCGACTGCCCCCGCCAATGGATGGAAGAACCTCGTGTTGGATTCGGCGTTCGAGCCCGGTTCTACTTTCAAGCCCTGCATCACGGCCTGGGCGATTGATCGGGGTCAGCTCGATCCATTCGAGGTGTTGAACTGTGAACGGGGGGCGTATCGCATGGGGAAGCGGGTCCTGCACGACCATCACCCCTATGGCAATCTCAGTGTCGAAGATGTGTTGGTGAAATCGAGCAATATCGGGATGGCGAAGATCGGCGAACGGCTCGGAAACGCGGAGCTACATGCAGCCTGTCGGGCATTTGGCTTTGGACAGCGGACGGGGATCGACTTGCCGGGCGAAGTCGACGGCATGTTGCGACCGCTCGAAAAATGGGATGGGTACTCGACAGGCTCTGTTCCGATGGGGCAAGAGATTTCGGCCACTCCTCTGCAAATCGCATCTGCCCATGCGGCACTTGCCAATCGGGGAAGTCGTATCTCCCCGCACGTCACGAAAGATTGCGTCTCTCGTGACAGCATATCGAAGAAGGAATCGCCGCTCTCCATGCGGGCACCATTGGGTGATCGCGGTATGTGGAGTGGCAGTGTCGTATCGTCGAGTGTCATCTCTCCCGACATTGCCCATTGGATCGTTGCCAGTCCGATGACCGGTGTCGTCGCACGGGGAACCGGAAAGACAGCTCAGATCGATGGACTCTCTGTCTTTGGTAAGACCGGAACTGCCCAGAAAGTCGACCCCACCACAGGCCGCTATTCGACATCGCGGCACGTCTGCTCGTTCGTGTGCGGCGCTCCTTCCGACGCCCCGAAACTGATCGTGTTAGTCTCCGTCGACGAACCAACCGCTCCCGGCTCTCACTACGGCGGAACTGTTGCCGCCCCGGCTGCGCGAGACATCCTTTATCACTCACTTCGCCAACTCCGCGAAACCATCGAAGCCCCGACGACTGAGCCGCCAGAACTTCTCATGGCCACAAGGCCCGCAGAAGATGACCCTCAAATCGTCAACGAGATTCCGCTCGTTAGCATCGCCCCCTAGCAGCCCGCTGAGAAACCACTGTGGGTCAGATTTTCCAGTCTGACAAGAGCATCTCGAGCGTTTCTTCCCGAGACATCAATCGGCACCTTGGCAGGCTGGAAAGCCTGCCCCACGTTTTTCAACTGGCTGCTAGTCCGAACAAAGGGGAAGAACCTTCGACAAAGAGCGATTGCACAACTGGCCGGGTTGTGACGGTTTCGAGGGGGATGCTGCGACCTCGAACTGGCCGCAAGTTCAGTGGCAGAATCAGCCGATGAGACGACATGGGGCGTTGCGGCGAAGTGTCGACCATTCGTTGGTCGATCACCCCGGTTGCGGGAGTACGCAGTTCGAGTCCATTGCGTCAGGATAAGGTAGCAGAGTTCACATGGCGAAACCCCGGCGAGCGAAAGCAGTAGCCGCGGCCACCTCATCCGGGTGGTCGTCGTGGATCGCGATGCGACTGTTGGGGACGATTTATCGTCCTGCCGTGTTGCTGCCGCTTGCGTTAATCGGTGCTGGTCTAGTGCTCACGCCGTATCTCTCCGCCTGGATTCCGAGTCTGAACGGGCGACCAGAATACGTAACATCAGTAGAAGCCATCCGTATTTCCCCACCGAACCGATGGGTCCCCGACGATTTCGTCGAACGAACCGTGCGTACGGCCGGATACACGACCGAGTTGTCACTGCTGGACGAGAAATTGGTCCATCGACTGGGACAGGCCTTTGCCGCTGACCCTTGGGTTAAGGAACTACAACGCATTCGGATGCACCGCGATGGGCGGATCGAGGTCGAGTTGACGTATCGACATCCCGTCCTGATGGTGCAAGCCGGGACGGGGACATACGCTGTTGATGTCGATGGCGTACTTCTTCCTCCCGGCGATTTCAGTCCCGAAGAGACGGTGCAGTTCCCCTTGGCAGTCAATGCCCGGTCTCTCCCTCAAGGGGCTGCGGGCCGTGCTTGGGGTGATCCCGCCATTGTTGGAGCGGCTCAACTCGCCTCAATCCTTGCCCCTGAACAGGATTTGTCACGCCATTGGACTCCGCTGCATCTGCGAGCGATTCACATCCCGACCCCGACCACCGCAACGCGAGACCTCAAGTCGATCGACTATGAGCTACTTACCACAGGGGGCTCGCGCATTCTATGGGGACGTGTCCCTGGGGCCGATGACCTGGAACCCCCGGCGTCAACCAAGTTGCAAAAGCTCGAATTCTATTTGTCTCAGTATGGGCAGTACGAACAGCCGAACGGTGTTTGCCAGATCGACGTTCGCCCCTTCGACGTCGTCTCTTCCCGTCCCTTGGATGCATCGCGAATGCGATAGACATGACGGGCACGAGGTAAACGTCGTGCGTCGGGAAGAGTTGGGCCACGTCAGCGTCGGCAGCAGACTCATCACAGACCCCGACTTCGTTGTCGTCTCGTGACCCTGCAACCGACGCCCCGTAAACTCAAAGCAAGTTCTCACAAAGACGAGTGGCGGATACGATGCAGGCGGAGAACAGAGTCGGAGTCGGCGAGGGAATGGGGGAGAACGGTCGTTTGCTCGAGTGGGAGTTGCGTGATGATGAAAGAGATTTTGAGTCGCGATGAGTATGTGGAGCAGGCTTACTTCTTCAGCACCTTTCGCGAACGGCTCGCGGAAGGGGTCCCTTCTCAGGAGATTCTCAAAGGGTTGGAGGCCGAATTGCTGGCGACGACGAGATTGCCGATTGCCGTCGGATTCCTCGCAGGAGAGATTGAAGCAAACGGTCGCATGAGCGATGGCATGCAGAGGTTGTCGCACTATTTCACGCCGTTTCAGACATTTCTCATCCTGAATGCCGAGTTGGATGCGACCAAATTCGACGTCTCGATCGCACTGCTCATCCTCGAACGGGAGGCGGCTTATCGATCGGAAGGGCTAACGACGCCGGGACTCTTTATCTATCAGTTCGAGTGTTTGGCCCGTAATCGTTTAGGGTACGACAAGGGAATCACGGCCATGGCGGGAGATCCTCAATACGATGCCGAATGGAAGGGGTGGTTCAGCATCCTCCGACGTCAACTCGGCTCGGTCGACTTTGCGGACCTCATCTACTTGCGGTCAGAACTTGCCGTCGAAGAGGCTCGTCGCACGACCGGTGATCCGTCATGGACTCCCGAACGTCCGCCGCTCTTTGGTCGACAAGAGGGACGAATTGCCCGGGCTCATCGTGGTCGAGACTCGCTCCACATGTTCGCAGCATTGCAGCGGCATCTCGGATATCCGGCTGTTCCGCGTCCCAAAGTTCAACGAGAGCGTTCGGTGTTTGATGCGCCGGTCGAGTTTCGTTTTCAAAAGATCGAGACCCGGCTCAATCTTGTCGAAGCCGAACTCAAAGGGGGGATCGACCTCTCACAATTCTATGCTCGCCCTGATGGAACAAAACCCGATGCGAAGTAGTCACCGGCCGAAGCGTTTCCCCGACCGGAGACTCGTTCTTTCAATTACGATTCAATCTTGCGATCTCGCACGTTGCTGAAGTCGGCAACTCCGGCCAACATCTTCAGTCGAGCTTCGTCTTCATCAGTCAACACTTTTTCCGGGGCAGTCAGGCTGTCCAAGGCGGTATGGATGATTCGTGGCTCCGTGAATTGACCTTCGTCTTGCATCGTTTCACCTGCTGGCGATTCTTCGATGCGTTCATCGGGAAACGTCTTGGGCATCGGGGTGTTGGCCCCTCGCAGTGGCGCGGCCGATTCCTTGTCTCTGGGAGTTGACGCCTGCTTTTTTGCGAGGGCACGGAGTGTCTCCAATTGCGACTCAGACTCTCCAACGGTCGGCACCTTGTCAACACCCTCCTCCAGGGAATCCACAACCGTCGTCTCGGAGATACGCTGCAACCTTCGGACCTTTCTTTCATTCAGGAACAGTACGACAGCCGAAGTCATGGTGACCAACAGCGTTCCCAGTCCCTGCCAGCGATAGCTTGGTCCCCAGAACTCCGCTGTCAGCAGTATGAGAGTGATGACGGCTCCGATTGATGTCAGTGCCAACTGAATTTGGGTCGATACCGAGAGTTGCCGTGTCTGATGCCGAGCGACTGCGGAACGGGCCGAGCGATTGGCAATCTCACGCATCGAATCGAGATTCACTCGAATCGAGTCGTTGTGTCGCTTGGCAAGTTCCTTGCGGTTCTCAGTCAGTTTTGTCTTTGTCGCTTCCTTCTCTGCCTCAACTTTGATCGACGAAGGGGAATTTTCGACTGCTGGTTCGACCACCTTCGTCTTCATGGCAGCAGGGGCCGGTTGATCCTTATCCTTTACGACAGGTTGCGGGTGATGTCCATCTCCTGTCCGACGTGTTCGGGCGAGCAACTGCTCCATATAACTTGCGATCGAATCATCTCCACCGAAGCTCAGCGGACTCTCTTCGACCGCTTCCACCTCTTCGTCCACTTCTTCGGGTTGCTCGTCCTGAGGATATCGCTCCTCCTCATATTGAGAGGATTGCTGCTTGGCATGATCCAATGAATCTGTGTTCTCGTCATCCATGGTCGTCGATGAGTGGCGATGCCCGTGTGAAGCATTGGACGATTCAGGTATCCCAAAGAGCTCCGCGAGTCGATTCCGCAATTCGTCTGCCTCAGGATCGTCCGAGCGTCCCTCATGGTCGGATGATGAGATCATTTGACTTTGTTCAGTTCGTACGACATGAGCGTCATTGCTGCGCCTTGCAGGAGCCTCCTCGTCACGGTCTGTCGTTTCGATCTTGCTGTCGACGACCTCGCGATCAACTGATTGGCTGTCCCATGCTTCAACTTCCTCGTTTGTGTCGTTGGCGTCGTCCGGTTTGGAAGGTTCGGAGATTCGATGCAGCATCGCCATCAAGTCTGCTCCTGGAGCCTTCGGCACAACCGGAGTAACATCGTGGCCCGAAGATGTGACGGTTTCCTCTGAGTCGACTCCGTCTGTGACGCTCGTTTCGGCACCTTCCATCGCGTCATTACGAGAATCATCCTCACTCCAATCAATCGAAGGCTCCATTTCTTCGTCGATCGAGAGTTCCGTCTTCAATGAAGCCACGAACTGGTCCTCGTTCGCCTCGAAATCACCTATGGTTTCGCGACGCGCTCGTGCCTGGCTCTGTTCGGCCAGGAATGCCTCGCGTTCCGCTTGGCAGCGTTGTCGTTCTTGCTGGAGTTCTTCCATCAGGGCCGACAACTGTTCACGATCGGTTTCGGCCATCTGTCGTTCGGCAATGAGCGCTTGGCGGTCGACGATGTAAGCATCTCGTTCCTGTTCTAAACTCTCAGCTTCTGCCTTGAGTGCGAGCACCTGTGATTCCAGTTCGGCCGCTTGCTCGGCGATACGTCTCTTTGCCTTCGAGAGTTCCTCCTGCTCGGTGACAAGTTGACTTTGCAACTCCTCCTGCTGTGTCCGTAAATCAAACAAGCTCAGAAGTTCATCATGCAGACGATCCCGCTCGTCGACGACAGCGGCATGCTCTGCGGTCAACTTTTGAATCTCGTCTTCTCGAGTCGCAATCTCTTTCGAGTATCGCTCCGCTTCAGCCTGTACCGCAGCCGCGACCGCTTCGGCTTGTGCCGTCGACTGTGCGGCAACTTGTGCCTCGTGAGTTGCCTCGGCGTTGGTCAATTCCTGCTGGGCTGCTTGCTCCGAAGCAGTGACGCGATCTGTGAACTCGACCTCGCGGCGTTCCAGTTGCGCCAGTCGTTGGTTGAGTTCGATCGTTCGCTGATCAAACTCTTCGGAACGTGCCTGAAGAGATTTCTTCTCCGAGTTGAGTTGCTCGCGTTCGACGGCGATCTGCGCTTGGGCTGAGGCCACAAGCTCCTGCTCGCCAGCCAGTCGTTCACGTTCCGCTACCAAGTCGGCTCGGTCCTGGGCCAACTGTTCGATGGCTGCACGAATGTCAGCCTGTTGAGTCATCAGATCGGCTTGCTGTGATGCAAGTTCTGCCTGCGCCATCTCGACCCGTTGAATCGCTTCCAATCGTTGCTCGTCCGCCAGCCGATCGGATTCCGCCCTGTCGATGGCAGTTGCGTCAATCTCCGGTATGCCTTGTGTGGCTGCCATCAATGAGTTGCGTTCGAGCAATGCAGTAGCGTTAGTTTGTTCGGCAGCGGAAACTTGTTCGGCCAGAGCGATTCGTTCGGCGGCGATGGACTCGGCACGCCTTTCGAGTTCCGCAGCGGTTTGTTCGAGAGTTTCAGCTTTCGCTTCTAACTCAACACGACGTGCGTCGATTTCTCGCAGGGACTCTTGAATCTCGCACTGATTCGCTTCACAGGCCGCTTGAGCATCGGCGAGTGCTTGTCGGTCGGTCAATAACTGTTCCGTCGCCGTTGCAAGCTCCTGTCGCTGGAGTTCGAGCGATTCTTGTTCTGTTCCGATGGCGGTCCGCTGCTGCTCCAATTCTTGGCGAGTCTGAGCCACTTCATTTCGGACAGCATCAAGTTGCTGCTGGAGTCTTTGGAACTCTTCTCGCTCCGCCTGTTGCCGTTGCACCGCTTCCTGAAGCGTCCGTTCCTGCGATACCAGATCTTGAAGTTGCTGCATCAACGATGAATGCCGATGCTTTGTGCTTCGCACCTGCTCGGCCAACGTCGCTTCTCGTTCGTTCAATTCCTTCGTGCGCAGAGCGACACCCCGTTCCTGCTCGACGAGTTGCGTTTCTCGTTCGGCAAAGCGGGATCGGGCAGCAGCGGTCTCTTCAATCAACGACGTCTGCATCTCTTGCCATTGCTGCTGACTCGTTTTCAACTGCTCTGTCAACTCGGTGACTTCGCGACGTTCGGTTTCAAGTCGAACGCGGATTTCCGTCAACTCTGAAGACTCGCGGCGTACCTTTTGCGATGTCTCTTCGAACTTTTGACGAGCGAGTTGCAACTCCCGTTCACGTTCCGCAATGTGCGACTCTTGCTGTTCGATCTGGCGGCAACGGGCGTGAAGCTCGCGTTCGAGTTGATCGAGTTGCTCTTGTCGTACTAACTCTGCAGACTGACGCGCCGCAAGGTTTGCGGCGGCCGTTTGTTCAGCCAGGGCGACCTGAGTCGCAAGTCGTTGTTCGAGGGTCCGTTGTACTTCAAGCTTCTCATTCAGCATCCGCTCTCGTTCGGCCAAACGACGTTGCTCGTCGGCCAACTTTTGCTCAAATGCCTCCCGTTCGGCACGTAGTCGTTGTGCATCGGCACGTTGAGCCTCAGCGGCCTCAAAGACCGAACGTCGAGCCGGCCCCGCTTCTCCCGGCGTTCGCGGGAGTTCAGCCTGTGGCACGACGACATTTTGAGGCAATGGAGGGGGAACCATCGCCGATTGTGGTGACAGCGTGTCAGCGGACGATTGCTGGCGAATATTCTGGAGACGTCCCGAAATCTGTGCGGCAATCGCGTCCAGTAGTTCGCTTCCGGAAACCTGCGGGTTTGACGCAGGGGGAATCGCAACGTGCGGAGCGGGAGCGACCGGGGACTGCGTGACTCGGGCACGGAACTCCAGCGGACCGATGGCGACGCGGTCACCATCTCGGAGTGCCGAGTCGCGTACGGGACCGTCGTTGATCCAAGTCATCGGGCTGATCGCTTGCAGCGAGATACGTCCCGGCTGTACGGTCAGAGTACAGTGCTTCGCTTCGATTCCCCCCAGAGGGAGCACACAATCGCAGTCGTCGCTCGCTCCAATCGTCGTGCTCCCGGTCGAGCAGACAATGGGGTCGATGCCCGAATGAGACCGTGTCGGATGAAGGACGACAGTCGTGACAATCTCGCCCACTTTGGCGACTTGACCGACGCTGGCTGAGTTACGAATCATGGTGTGCTTTCCACTCAATCGAATGAGGGTGACCCAAAAGGATGTCCTGTCTGCTGGTACTGGCGCAGTATCAGCTATGGGCATATAGGTCAGAAAAGCGGTGTCGACAAAAATCAACACGCCCCATCGGCCCGCATCGTCACGTTGCGATTCGGAATCATCCGTCTGTGACGTTTATGCCGATCGCCCGACAGCAAATCCGACGCCCCGCTCGACGTCGCGGCTTCCCGCGACATCCACAGGATGGTGCGGCAAACGATCACGCCGCAAAGCGTGACGTGTGGAATTCGTCCCAGTGATCCAGCGGTCGCTACTCGATGTAACAGAACTCGTTCATCGCAAAGAGCATTTGCAGGTAGTCGACGCGGGCCAGGTGGCTGGCTCGGGGGTTCGACGAGCCGGAATAGGTGGCGGTCTGTTGTTCAAGGAATTTCTGGGAGGTCGCCAGTTCTACTGGCGAGGGATCGCGGGAGTAAGAGAGTTGGTACGCTCTTGTAATAGCTGCCGAGTCGTCGAGTTTTGTTAAGAGATTTGCCTGAGCCTCGGCGGCTTGTCGTCCGAGAGTACTATTCATGAACATCAACGCCTGTGGCGCAATGATTGTCGTTGAACGTGCCCCAATGCTGACGAGATGCTCCGGCCAGTCAAAGAGCATCATCATTGGAATGAGCTGGCTGCGTTTGATGAAAAAGTAGACACTTCGACGCTTCATGTTCTGATCGAGCGACCCCGGTCCGTACATTCGGGTGTCGAGCTGTCCCGAAGCTGCCAGCATGGCGTCGCGTATCGCTTCGCCTTCGAGCCGCTGCGGTGCTCTTCGCCAGAAGAATTGATTTTCTCGGTCGATGGTTGCCCGATCTTCGTCGAATTCTCCGTCTTGTTGATACGCCGCTGACAACATGATCTGCTTGTGAAGTCGTTTGAGCTGCCAACCGTGCGAAACGAGGTCGTGTGCCAACCATTCGAGCAGTTCGGGATGCGTGGGCCGTTCGCCGGAGAGGCCGAAGTCATTAACAGACGCAACGATTCCACGTCCGAAGTGATGTTGCCAGAGCCGATTGACAGCGACCCGGGCGACCAATGCCCCGGCCCCCTTTTCGGCATCGGTCATCCAACTTGCCAACGTGGCTCGTCGAAACGAAGTCCGCTTCCAATCATCTGGTTTGGGTACGGTAAACTCGTTGACGCTCGACCCTGGTCCCTCTCCCGGCATTAACACTTGTAGAAATCCGGGGGCCGCAACATCACCTTTCTGATGAACATCACCTCGCGTCAGGAAATGGGTTTCCGGGTAGAAGTGCGGATAGCCCCGGCCATCGGCATGATGGCTCATGTGCGGAAATCCTTCGCTACTGACCATGACCTTGCTGAGTTTTGCACCATCGCCTTTCGCAACATGCTGATCGAGTTGCGTCCGCAACGCTTGCCATTCGGGAAGTTGCGACTTGTACCAGTTGAGCGCAGTGGTACGGGCACCAACGTTCTCTGGGTCCTTCTGAAGTGTGGCCAAGGCCTGTCGGACTTCGGCTAGTGGATCGACCTTCCCGACAACGGATTCGGGCTTTTCAAGGGTCGAGACCGACAGACGTAAGCGGCCGATCGTGTGCTGTTGGTTCGGATGGTTCAACGTCAGCTTGATTGTGTAGCTGGTTCCTTCGCTATCGCCGACAGGCTGTTCCAAGTCAAAGACGGCAGCCTGATCTTTGCCGATGCCCCCCATGTCGACCGCCCAGCCACTGACTGGATCGGCATCGATACTGGCCGCCACCGACAGCGAGCCGTCGTTCTGTTGATGCGTCGCCCTGGCAGCAATCAGCTTGACAGCTTTCGGGGGGAGAGTTTCATTGCGATTCACAGGGGAGACCGCCACTTCGATGTTTCCAAGTGCAAAGTTCCCGTTATTCGCACGTCCTGGACCCTTGCGAGGCAGGGAATCGTGAGTCAGCGTTTCCAGACGAAGTGTGCGAACACCCTTCAGCGAAGCGCTCCCGGTGAAGGTGATCACCTCTTGTTTCGCCGCTGCACTCGTTGAGAGCCATGATCCATCCGCTTGCTTCTCGAACTTCGTCCCCGCAGATGAGACTGGAACTCCTTCGAGCAACGTCCAGTCTGAGGTGGCTACTTCAGACGAGGCTGGGTTTGTCTTCAGGAAGTGGTCCAACTTCTTCGGAAGTTCCTCTTGCTCAAACTGTCTAAGTTTCGAAGCAAGTTCCTCCTTGCGACTCGCATAGGCGTCGCGGTTTGCCTGGCTCTCAGCAGGATTGAGGTCAAGTTCGATTTCACTGCGAATGGTCGTGCTGAAGGTGGCCGCAAGTCGGTAATAGTCTTTCGTAGGAATGGGATCGAACTTGTGATCGTGACATCGCGCACAGCCAACAGAAAGCCCAAGAAACGCCACTCCCGTCGTCGTGACCATGTCGTCTAACTCGTCGTATCGAGCCGACTCGAACTCGGCTTCTGTCAACTGAGTCGGGAACACCCCAGCCCCCAGAAAACCGGTTGCGGACATCGCGAGTGGGTCATTCGGGGCGAGTTCGTCTCCGGCGAGTTGCCAGCGGACAAACTGGTCATACGGCATATCGGCATTGAGCGATTTGATGAGGAAGTCGCGATAAGGGTAAGCGTGCGGACGGTCATAGTCTTGCTCATATCCGTGGGACTCAGCAAAACGAGCGACATCCATCCAGTGTCTCGCCCAGCGTTCGCCGTAATGGGGAGAATCGAGCAGTCGATCAATCAGCTTGTCGTAGGCATTCGGATCGGAATCGTTGACGAACGCGGTGACCTCGTCTGGAGTTGGCGGGAGACCAGTGAGGTCGAAAGTGGCTCGACGAATCAATGTTTTTCGGGATGCAACTCCGTTGGGGTGCAATCCCATTTCCTCCTGTTTCGCCAGGACAAAACGATCGATGTCTGTGCGAGGCCATGACTTGTCTTTGACCACTGGTGGTGTCACGCGGGCGAGTGGACGAAACGACCAGAACTGTCGATCGCTGTCGGTCACCTTCATTTCAGCCGGAGGAGCCGACGACGCATCGACGAGTGGTTTGTCGTAAGGTGCTCCCAGATCGATCCACTTTCGCACGAGTGCGATCTCAGCTGCTGGCATCTTCGGCTTCTTAAATGGCATCTTCGGGTCACTGGTGTGCTCAATCAATTCAACGAGATAACTCCCCGTCGAAAGACCCGCTGCCGGGACGCTCCCATCTTCGGCAGGCGTTTCGATCGACCCGCTGTCGATCAGCTTTTCGCGAGTCGAAAGATCAAAGTCCCCTTTGACGCTCTTTCCACCGTGACATTCAAGGCAGCGATGGACAAGGATCGAACGAACCTCTTTCGTAAAGAGTTCCATTCCCCTCTTCTCGCGTGCAGCCACCTCGCCTGCCGCAGGAGGAGTGGCTTCCGCGACAGCGAAGGGAGTTGTCCCGAAGAGCGAATTGACACTCCAGAGGCCGAAGGCAATGCTGGCGAATCGCAGAGAGATCTGTCGCATGTCTGATCCTGAAGTTCCTGTTAAGACGGCTTCAAACTTGGGGTGACTCGTCGATAGGGCGATTGCACTTCTGCCCGACCGATTTGTCGCGAGATCAGCATCATATCAACTTCGCGGCATCGGTCGACAGCCGATTGCCGAGTTGTGTCGTGATGACGAAGCGTTTGAGTCGATCGTCCCCGGCCATCTGTGGGAATCCCTCTCGCCAAGCCGGTTGGACATTGGTCACCGTGCTCCCTACTGTAGAATACGCGAGGACGTTGTTGATGGATGCATCGTGACGTTCGGATCAGGTGGCCAGGGGATGGCATGCGAAGGATGTGTGGTCATCCCGATGCTCGCTGTTTCGGATCGTGTGGTGGTATCGGGTCTCAGGGTTAAACAGTGCCTCAGGGTTAAACAATGGTTGAAGGTTGGCGATATCGAATTGCCGGTGAGGTTTTTGGTCCGATCGACAAAGAGTCGTTGGCCGAATTGATTCGTGACCGGAAGCTGTTGGGAGATGATACCGTCGCGCTGGCGGGTGACTCATGGATCAGTGTCGACAAGGCAATGCAAGAGTATCCGGAACTGGTCGCTGCCGTCGAGTCGCTGCCAGATACGCTGTCGATGCTCCTCGACAGTGTCACTGGCGATGGGACGACCGGGGGGACCAACGACGAAGCAGTCCCGCAACTGTCGGATGACTTGGCGGACCTCTTGGAGAGTGTTCAAGGGGACACAACGGGCGGCTCGTCTCGGCGGGATTCTAACGCTCAAGAGTGGTCGGTCCGGACCTTTGGAGCGGAACTCGGACCGTTTACGTTTGAAGAGTTTGTCCGCATGGCTCAAGGGGGCGAACTCGTTCCGGAGGACGAGGTTCGTCGCGGTCCCAACAGCAACTGGGAGTATGCGCGCGAGGTCATCGGACTGTTTCCGGAGAGGATCGCGTCCGTCACTGAGTCGTCACCCGACGCGTCCGTTTCGGCCAGTCAACCGGCTCGTGCGAGGGGAGGCTCTGCAACTCGGAAGTCGAGCGGCGAGCCGAGTTGGTTCTGTGAGATCGATGGAAAGTCGGTCGGGCCGTTCTCGATGCTGCAACTCAAAGAGATGGCTGCAAGTGGTCGAGTCGATCAACGGACTCGGGTTCGAGAAACCGAAAGCTCCTCGTGGCTAAGAGCATCAACGCTCGTCGGGCTCTTCGACAACATTATGCAAACCCGGACGATTGCGGGGCAGGCAGCAAGCCATGCGCGCCACCACGTTGCACCCCCTGTCGATCGACCGACAGCCGCCGGAGTCAACGCGGATCAGAACGCTGCGAACACTGGTCCCGCACCTCCGGTTTCACCCGATGAAGTCACCAGGAGCGGCGTCGAGAATGCGAAACAGGACGAGGTCGCCGCCCCTGTAGAGCCGGAAATGTCGGCTGAGGAAAAACGCTGGGCAAAGTTCTTCTCGAAGGTCGACGACAAAGAGCAACAGGCGGCAGCCAAAGCGGCGGCAGCAGCGAAGCGTGCCGCAGAGTCTCGGACGAACGGGACTCAGGGGAAGCTTCCTCCCGCTCCCGGTATACCGCCCCATCGCCCATTGACAGGAACGCCCGAATCGACAGCAACGACCGGCGGAAATATCAGTCCCGCACCGACTCCCGTGACCCCATCGCCACCCGCTGCATCGCCCCAGATGGCAACTCCCGCAAGTGTTCCGCCCAAAGCGGCGGCAGCAGGCTTCACCCCTTCACCACCGAGCAAGAGCAAGTCGAGAGGTGGCCCATCGTTCAATCTCAGCGGACTGCTCCCGGAGATGAGTGGTGAGGCAGTAAAGAAAGGACTGATTGGGATCACTGTCATCTGCCTGCTTGCCGCGGGGTATTTTGTCATCCCGTTGTTGAGGTCAAAGCCGGGGGCGAATCACTATGAAAAGATTCTCCACATTTACAAAGAGGCACAGAGGCTGCGCAACTCGCCCGCAGCCGATTGGTCTGAACTGGGAATGCTTGCCACCCCAGTTCTCGACGAGGCGCTGAAGGACATCGGCCCGGCAGCATCGTCGCGAGCCCAATTGGAACATGCCCTGCTCCAATGCATCGATGACGGCAAGTCCAAGAATCTTACTGGAACAGTCGGCTACCTTCGTCGGATCGTCGCAGCGAAAGATGCCGCAACGAAGGACGATTGGGAATTCTGCGACCGAGAGATGGACAAGGCGGCACGAGCCTTCAGTCAAGCCACGCGATGACGGTCGCACGGAACTCGGCGTATCATGGTCAGTCGTGCGATGCCGTTGGGTCTGTGGACCGTTGCGGTGCGGGGACCTATGATGAGGGGGCTTGGCGGCAGATGATGTGATTTGAGATGCTGTTGGGTGGTGGATTTTTTGATCCTGTTTGGTCACTGCGACGAGGAGTCGAGTTATGTCTGACGATGCGAAACATTCGGTGAAGGCAGATGAGGCATGGAAGGATCGAGTCAAAACTGAGGACGCCGCACTTGAGGCGACGCTGAAGGCGGAAGCAGCCACGAAAGCGTCTGAGGGGGCGGATGCGGCTCCTGTCGAGGCTTCGGCGAAAGAACCAGAAGGAGCAGAAAACGTTGCGACCACCGATGGTTCCAAGGGGACAAAGAATCCGACGGAGTTGCCGCCGCCCGACTTCTCGATGTTGATTCAGATGTTATCAACGCAAGCGATGATCGGGCTGGGGATGTTTGCCGATCCGGCGACCGAAGACTCCGGTCCGCAACTTCATCTGGCGAAGCATTTCATCGACCTTCTCGGAGTGCTGGAACAGAAGACGAAACGCAACCTCACCGGGCACGAAGATCAACTGTTGCAGGGAACCCTCCACGAACTGCGAATGATGTTCGTCGAGGTCAAGAAGGCCGAAACGAAACAGCCCGAGTAACTCTCGCAGATGGTCAATGTGGCCCCATTCATACGGCGAAGTTTCTCGTCCGTCGGGCGCTAAGGAGTTTAAACGGCAGGGATGTTGGCCCGACGAGACCGAACCATCGCCGCGGTTAGTTTCTTGCGGCACGATTAGACTCCGGCAAGTAGACTCCCGCAACGTAAAAGTTCATCAGCAAATGATTGGAAGATGGCATGAGCATTGAAGAAAAGCTCGCTGAGTTAGGACTGCAACTTCGCGAAGCCCCACGACCAATCGCCGCGTATGTCCCGGCTGTGCGGACGGGGAATCTTGTCGTCGTCAGTGGGCAGTTGCCAACGACGGGGCAGACGTTGCTGGCGAAAGGGAAGGTGCCGCATGATGTCCCGATTGATCAGGCCCAGTCGGCGGCGGCACAGTGTGTGCTCAATGGCTTGGCTGTCTTAAAGGACGAACTCGATGGGGACCTCTCACGATTGAAACGAGTAGTTCGAATTGGAGTCTTCGTGCAAAGTAGCGATGGATTCGATCAACAGTCTCAGGTGGCCAATGGTGCATCGGAACTGTTGCAGAAGCTGCTGGGACCAGCCGGTCGACACGCTCGCGTGGCGGTCGGAGTCAATGCCCTGCCACTGAATGCGGCTGTCGAAATCGAGTTCCTATTCGAGGTCCTTGACTGACCTCGTTGACGACCAAAGTCATCAACAACAGTCTGCGATTGAACTTGCCGTACGTACCACTGGCTGCGGTCTCTCAGTTGACTTAATTCATGAGTACAGCCCTCCCCACTCCGGAATCGCCAGATGAGTTCGACATCTCGATGTCCGACTGTCTGCCTGAGTCGGTCGAGTCGTGTTCCACAGGACTGACGTTACGCACGTTGCATTGGACCATGCTCGGGCTGGCGACGCTCGTCCTCGTCATGGCGGCATCGTTGCGAGTTCGGAACGATCAACGAGTCGAGTTCTTCTTTGCGCCGGGGCATCCTCTTCCCGAAGCGTGCTCTGCAAAACGAACACTCGGGCTCGATTGCCCCGGCTGCGGGCTGACGCGCAGCTTTGTCTATCTGATGCAGGGGGACTTGGCTGCGTCACGGAAAGTCCACACATTCGGCTGGTTGATGTTTCTCGTCGTGCTGGTTCAGTACCCGTATCGATACTGGGCTCTCCGCGATCCCCGGCAGCCGCCTTTCGGTCACCTGCTTCCCTGGACTCCTATCATGGGGATCGTTCTGCTCCTCTGGGCCGACTGGATTGTGCGGCAGATGAGCCTGACTCAATGATGACATGCCCCATTCACCGGGCGCCATGGAACAACGCGATGCATCGTATCGAGGTCATGTTTGTGTGACTGAGCGTCTATTCCGACTACGATACGTCGGGGTCGGCGAAGTGCGACACAATGTTGGCAAGGATGTTCGGACGTTGCTGGCAGGGACCTTTACACAGAACCTTTCATAGTCCTTCGGAACGGAAACAATGACAGAATCAGTGCAAGCGGCGATCAACTATTTGGCGGACCATGCTGACGAGCATCTGCGACAGTTGCAGGAGTTCTTGGCGATACCGACCGTCAGTGCGATTTCCGGCCATGCGGGGGATTGTCGTCGAGGGGCCGAGTGGGTCCATCAGCAACTCGTGGACGCCGGGATGACAGCGGAGATCGTCGAGACGGCTGGACATCCGATTGTGTATGGCGAGTGGACCGGAGCCGAAGGGGCGCCGACCGCGCTGATTTACGGTCACTACGACGTGCAACCTGCCGACCCGCTCGGAGAGTGGACGACCCCACCCTTTGAGGCGACGCTCCGAGATGGGAAACTGTTCGCTCGAGGGGCGACCGACGACAAGGGGCAACTCTTCACACATATTAAGAGTGTCGAAGCATGGCTGAAAACAGCGGGGCGTCTGCCGGTGAATGTGAAGTTTGTCATCGAGGGAGAGGAAGAGGTCGGGTCGAACAACCTCGACAACTATCTGGAGAGTCACCGTGAGGAACTCGCATGTGATGTCTGTGTCATCAGCGATACGGCTCAGTATGGCGATGGGATTCCGGCGATCACTTATGGACTGCGGGGGATTCTCGCGTGCGAGATCACTTTGCAGGGGCCGAAGCAGGATTTGCATAGTGGCGTGTTTGGCGGGGCGGTCGCCAATCCGGTCAATGTGTTGTCAAAAATGATCGGGTCGTTGCATGATGAGTCCGGGCATATTCGCGTTCCAGGGTTCTACGACGATGTTGTCCCCTTAACGGACGAAGAGAGAAAAGGGTTGGCTGCTCTCCCCTTCAACGAGGGGGCGTTCTGCGAATCAATCGGCATTCCGGCCCCTCATGGAGAAACAGGATTCACGAGTCTGGAACGCCGCTGGGCGCGTCCGACGTGTGACGTCAACGGCATGTTCGGCGGTTACCAGGGGGAAGGGCCGAAGACGATTATCCCGGCCAAGGCAACCGCGAAAATCACTTGTCGACTGGTCCCCCATCAAGACCCACACGCTTTAACCGCTGCGGTCGAAGCGTATCTCCGCGCACAGTGTCCGCCGGGCGTGACTATGACTTTTCAATCCTTTCACGGAGCCCCCGCTGTGTTGTGCGATCGGACGAGTCCGTTCATGGAGGCCGCCCGGGAGGCGGTCGCGGCAGGCTTTGGGAAGGCTCCCGTCTTGATTCGTGAAGGGGGATCGATCCCGGTCGTTGGCTCCTTCAAGAGAATTCTTGGTGTCGATACCTTGCTACTGGGGTGGGGACGCAACACCGATAACCTGCATAGTCCCAACGAACACATTCATCTTGCCGATTTCCAGAACGGCACCCGTGCCAGCGCTCACCTTTGGAACACGCTGGGAAAGTAACGCGCGACTTGCATTTGATACGCCATCACGGCACATGAAAACATCGCCCAAACTCACCGCCACATCCCGGAAACTCCCGGCAACTCATCAACTTGAAAGCTGAAATCCCCTTTGTTGCCGAGAGGTATCTCTTGACACTCCAATTTTCTCAGACAATAATCGATGGCGACTGATAGGTACTTTCCAGGAGTTTTTCCCGCAAGGAATCACTTGCTTCAACTCTTTCCCTGTCACGTCATTGCCGTTCGGTCGACTTCCCCTGATCTACGTACAAGATTGACACTCTCATGATTCAACATCGGTTTCCGCGAACGGTGTTCGCTGCGCTTTGTGCTGTGGGGTTGATGTTTCAGGTCGGATGTGGTGGCGGGGGTGGCGATGCCGACCCGAATCTGACGAGCGTCACAGGGAAGATTACCGCTGGAGGATCACCGGTCACCAGTGGGACGATTGCGTTCGTCTCGAACGATGGCAAGACAACCTACTCGGGAAAAATTTCCGAGGATGGCACGTACGAAATCATGGCTTCCGGGACCGCTTCCGGGGCTCTTCCTGGTGATTACAAAGTCGGTGTCACCTCTTGGAAGACCGAACCGACCATGGATGCAGATGGCAAGCCGACCCCCGGCGAACGTGCCGTCGACGAAAAGTTTAGCGACCCAGGCAAGTCAGGGGTCACCGTCACCGTGGAAAAGGGGAAGTCGACCTACGATATTGATTTGAAATAGTGATCGTTCGTTGTGTCCGGGCGTGAGTCACAAGAGATTAGAAGAAAGTCTTACGCGGCGATTGGCGGGGTGTTTCCCGCAGGGTTTTAATCTGTTCATGTTTTTGAGAGAGAGGTGCGAGATGTTGAGAACACGGCGCGCGTTTACACTCATCGAACTGTTGGTGGTGATTGCCATCATTGCCATTCTGGTCGCGTTGTTGCTCCCGGCGGTGCAGTCCGTCCGCGAAGCAGCCCGCCGCAGCCAGTGTCAGGATCACCTGCACAACTTGGTGATTGCGATGCACAACTACGAGGGAACCCACAAAGTCTATCCGTATGCAAGCACCTATGGATTGGGGGGACCCAACCACACTTGGGTGGAATTCATCGCTCCATTCATCGAACAGAAGCCGTTTTATGATTCCATCAACTGGAACATTAACATTGCCTCGGGGACGAATGCGACATTGATCAATGGTGTCTACTTCGACATTCTTGGTTGCCCTTCGAACCCAGATGCACGAAATGGGAAGACGACGGGAGGTGGCAATTTCTCAGAAATGGGCGCTGCGACTCAGCCACTGCACTACGTCTTGAATGGCGGCCCCACGACGCCGGATGCTCGCACACCTGATTGCCCAGCGCCATTGACACATTGCGATACCGGCTCGATTTGGGCTTCGTCGCACACTCAGCCCATCACCCGACATCCTGGACCATTTGCGCCACGAGGTGTGACACGTTGTACTGTTGCCGCTTTACTTGATGGTACCAGCAATGTGTTCATGCTCGGTGAACGCAAGGCCGAAGGCTGCAACTGGGGCGGAGCATTCTCGACAAACTTCCCCGGAGCCTTTACCGGCCAGAAGCCAAACAGCCCGACGAGAAACACCAACACGGGTGACTACAAAGCCAACTGTGGCTTCTCGGGGTATCACCCTGGTGGGGTTCACATGGGAATGGGTGACGGCAAAGTCGCCTTCATCAGCGACAACATCGACTTCCAGTTGTGGAACTGGTTGGCCCACAAGTCGGACGGCAATCCAGCGAATGTTCCGTAACGACGATCACAGCATCTGCTAACCCCTCTCGCAATCCCCTCGCATCACACACGATGGCGAGGGGATTGTTTTTTTGTCCCCCCCGGTTCCCATGGAGGTTCGCGGAGCAAGACAGGGGAGCGTTGGCAAGGGATGTTCTACGGGTTCTTGGTGATTCGGCAATCGCGGCGACTTGCCTAGTGCCGCTCTGGGCAAGGCTGGGGCAGGAGGACTATGATGCAGTCATACGAGGGGTTCCCCTCTGATTCTGGCAACAGGTTTCCGCACCGCGGAGTGCATCATGAAAGTTCAACATCGTCGACCGAGTGCATCTCAACTGGCGCTGAGGTTGTTTCAGCGAACGCTGCATCCGGAACTCTTTACGCGCGTCGCCGAGGCCGAACTTCGGCTGGGTGACTTTGTCGCCATCTTTCGTATCTGTGAGGCGGGACACACCGTCGAGATTCGAAAGGGGAATGTCACCCTGATGGAAGTGATGGGGCCATATGATCAGGACCTTCCCGAGAGGGGACGCTGTTTCGGCTACCACTTGCGGGGGTCTCGTGATGCGTCCCATGCCCTCGAATGCGGCATCCAATATTGCTGTAGCGCGCAACTGGAACAACTCGAACCGGAACTCTTCTGGGACGCTCAACAGGAGTTATCGCGCGACGCCCAACGGGCCTTCTTGACCTACGAATTTCCCACCGAAGGTCATCGCCTCGCCCCGGCCCCACTCAGCACAATCGAAGCCGAACTAACTCGCGACTCTCTCGTCGTTCATGCTTTCCATACCTTCCCGGAAAGCCTGACGATCCTGCGGACACAGTCGCTGTTGCAGTTCTGAGTTCGTCGGGAAAAAGTCGCCAATGATGGAACACACCGACCCGCCAATGAGATCAGCAGCTAAACGGCTGGGGGAGTGTCGGAGCGATCGGTGGATGTGGGTGGAGTGGTCGGCGATGGGTCATCGCGAAGAAGCGACATATTGCCGCGGTGTCTTTGCGGACCGGTGAATTGCCGAGCATGCAGGAAGTGGCTCAGTCTCAGGCCGATCTCTTCGTCGGTCAGGATTTGCAGGTAGTCGATTCCACAAAACTGACATCGCTGCCGGACGTCGGCAGAGAATTGCTCCATCGCTTCCCGATAGACGGCCCGAAAGGCCCAAGGCTCGGCGAAGAGTTCTTCGTTCCCTTCAATGTCGCGGAAGATGACCGAGTCGTCGAACGGGAGTTCTAATTCGTCTCGATGCAGAATGTGCAACAGGAGAACTTCGTGCCCCGAGTGCTGCAATTTCCCCAACGACTCGTAGAGGTGATCGAGCGGCGTCAGCAGGTCTGAAAGTATGACAACCAGTCCCCGCCGAGGAAGACGCTCGGCTAATCCTGAGACCACTTTCCCGAGGTCTGTCTCTCCGTCAGGTACAGTTCCTTCGAGGAGTTCGACCATTCGGGGGAGTTGCGACGACAGGCTGCTCGGGCGATGCTCTCGCGACTGCGTCGTACTGACGGCGGAGAATCCGACCGAGTCTCGTTGTTTCAATAACACGGCCGCCATGGCGACGGCAATGGTTGACGCGACATCGAACTTGCTGCGAGAGTTCGGTTGCGCGGCATCTGCCCCGTAGTTCATCGACCGGGACGCATCGACAAAGAAGTGTGCCCGCAGATTTGACTCTTCTTCAAATCGCTTGACATAGTATCGATCCGTCCGACCGAGAACCTTCCAGTCAATGTTGCGGAGGTCGTCGCCGGGATAATACGCACGATGATCGGCAAACTCGGGGGAAAGTCCGTGCAGTGGACTGCGGTGCATTCCGGAGACCGACCCTTCCATGGGCAATCGCGCCTTCAGGCCGATCGCCGCGATCCGGCCAACCACGTCAGGATTGAAGTACCCTTTGGACATGTGCGCTATTGCCTGCCGAAGACGAATGGAGGGGAACAGTGTCGATCAGTTTGGCAATCACCGAGTCGGGAGTCATCCCCTCCGCTTCGGCATTGTACGACAGGACGATTCGGTGCCGTAACACCGGAGCCGCCAACGAGCGGATGTCCTCGATGTCGACCTCCGGACGCCCCGAAAGGGCAGCTTTCGCCTTGGCGGCTTGAATCAGCGACTGTCCGCCGCGTGGTCCGACACCCCAGAGAATCCAGTTCTTGACGAAGGCCGGAACCTTCTCGTCGTCGCGACGAGTCGCCCGGACCAGTTCCATGACATAGTCAACCAGGAGATCACTGATCGGGATGCGGCGAACGAGTTTCTGGAGTTCAAGTACCTCTTCTGCCCCGAGAACTGGCTGAGGATTGCCACTATCAAAACCGGACATCATTCGGTAAATCTGACGCTCTTCGTCCCGTGTGGGGTACTTGACGAGAACCTTCATCAGGAAGCGGTCGAGTTGAGCTTCTGGCAGCGGATAAGTCCCCTCTTGCTCGATCGGGTTTTGTGTGGCGAGCACGAAGAAGGGCGACGGCAGTGGATAGTGATGCATTCCTGCTGTGACGTTCTTTTCCTGCATCCCCTGCAACAGAGCCGCTTGCGTCTTGGGAGGGGTACGGTTGATCTCATCGGCCAACAATAAGTTGGTGAAGATCGGTCCTTTCACAAACTTGAATTCCCGCTCCCCGGTCGAACGATCTTCGTAAAGCACTTCTGTTCCGGTAATGTCCGACGGCATCAGATCGGGGGTAAACTGAATCCGTCCGAAATCGAGGGACAGCGATTTGGCCAGCGTACTGACAAGCAATGTCTTGGCGAGTCCGGGAACCCCTTCCAAGATACAGTGCCCCCCGGCAAAGATCGACACGAGCAGTTGCTCCACCGTCGCCTCTTGACCGACCACAACAGTCGAGACTTGTTCCCGAATCTGTTGTTGTGCAGCGTTCAGTTTTTCAAGAGATTCGATCTCAGACATGGAGAACCGGGGAATGAAGGTGATGCCCCGTGTCGAACACGAATGCTCGACACGGGTCTGGTAAGGCAACGTCTTAACGGGAGGTCATCAAACGAACTTGGTGACACCTGGCCTTGGGACAGATCGAAACTCGACTGGGCTGTTCCAGCCATCGTTGATTTCCGGAACCAGTTTCTCGGTTGCGGCAAGTGCCTGCTCCCAAGTGATCTGCTTTCCAGTGTAACCTGCGGTGCGTCCCATGATGGCCATTAATGTGCTTTGCACCATGCGGTCACCATCGTTGACGACGTCTCCTCGACGGATGTGCTGGAAGAGGAAGTCGTGCTCCAGTTGATACATACTGGGGGTGTTCCCTTCATACCTCCAGGCGTTTTCGCCGGTGATATACACGCCGCGAGCGATGTTGGCCTGCCCCTTGCTCCCGAGGATGTAACAGTTATTTTCGCCGTAACAGCCGGTAATCTGACGCTGCGAAATTGAAGCGCGTGTTCCGTCCGGCCAAACGTAGTCGACCTGAACATGGTCAAAGATGTCCCCCCCTTCGGAGGGAATCTGTCGACCCCCAACAGCCGAGCAGGACGCAGGCGGCGTATCTCCTTTGGCCCAGGCAATCCAGTCAACAGTGTGGCAGGCCTGTTCGACGAGTCCGTCGCCTGAGATCCAGGTGAAGTTGTACCAGTTCCGAAGCATCCACTCTAAGTCGGTGACGTTCTCGCCACGACGACTCGCCGCCTGCATCGGACGGACGGGACCTGTCAGATAAGTCCCTAGCACCGACAAGACATCGCCGATGTCTCCATTGAGGACGCGCTTAAACATCTCCGCCCGGGGAATGTCGTAGCGCCAGCAGAATCCAGCAAGCACGGAAATTGGTTTCGTCTTCGAGAGTCGAACCGTCTCCATCACCGATTTCACCCCATCGAAATCGGTCGCCATGGGCTTCTCGATAAAGATGTGTTTGCCCGCTTCAACAGCCGCCTTGAAGTGGGGAGGCCGAAATCCGGGAGGGGTACACAACAGGACGACATCGCAGGAATCGATCACCTTCTGATAGGCATCGAACCCGACAAACCGATGTTCTTCGTCGACGGCGATACGGTCTGCCACCCCTTTATTTCTGGCGAGGCTGCCGAGCGACGATTCGATCCGCTCGGGGAAGACATCCCCCATGGCGACGAGCTTCGTGTTCTTATCTGCGGTGAGCGCGTTCTCTGCCGCTCCGGTTCCGCGTCCCCCACAACCGACCAAACCAATCCGCAGTATTTCGTCCCCATCGGCGTATGCTCGAGCTGCTCCCGGCATCGAAGCGGCCAGTGCCCCCAAGGCCATCGCCCCCGCCCCCTGTTTCAGAAATTGTCGCCGACTGGCAGCGTTCATTTCGGTCTGCTGTTGATTCATTGAAGCAATCTCCACGCGCGAAAAGAGTCAGGAAACTTTCTCCATGGGCACAAGGCGGCCTTCGACTCACCGTGCCGATGTCACCAGTAATGTAAGGGACGGCCCAAGCGGACGTCCAGCATACTCTTTGGTAAACCCAGATATGTCCCGATTTCAGATTGGCTGCACAGGGAAGAAATGTTGACTTCCTTCGCCCCAAGACGGCTCGCCGTTGCCGAACTCGTTATTGGACATCGGCTGATTGGGCGACACGACAGACGACGCTACGAAGACGCGAACCCGCACAGATCCCAGGATGACCAGCGAGTCTCAATGGCAGGCCAATGCGCCGCCACTTCTCCAATCGTGAAGAGTTCATGCAAAGACGATGAGCCATCGAGACTTGGCAACTCCCCGTCGCGGACACGACGTTCCACGAATCTGTCCACAGCACCCGCACAGACGACGCCATTTCGTCTTACGTGCCAACATCGACCATCGCGAAATCAACGCCGCCCAGGAATTCAAGGACTCCCCGCCCCACGACAAACACCTCCCTCAACCCCAACAGACTCTCTCAACGTCCGAGCGTCCTGAAGACTGACAAGCCCATTTTTTCGAAATATTCGTGCGTTAGAGTCGATGCCTGCTGGAGAGATGTCGCTTGCAAGTTTCTATCAAGGGTTTATCATACGCACCGCAACGAGGTGAGTCGCCGCAAGTCATTGCAGCACAAATCTCTGCACCCCTAGCTCAATTGGATAGAGCGTCGGTCTACGAAGCCGAAGGTTGCAGGTTCGATTCCTGCGGGGTGTACTTAAATTGCGACGATCGTTGCAGTGATTGCCCCAAGCGATGGGGCCGCCAAAGCAGTAACCGCTGCTAAACCGCCACCAACCAGGCGTTTCAGACGGCTGGATTGTGGTTCTTTTTTGTCAACCTGAACGGTTTTTGCGGCGGATTGTCTGTCTGAACCGTGGTTTCGGAAGTCGAAAAAAGCGTTGGTGCGTCGAGTTCGATGGCAGGCAGGTCAATCTGAGAACGGACCGAACGGAGGCATTTCGGCGGTTCCACGAGTTGATGGCTCGTCTGGAAGCGCCGAGTCAATTGGCTCGCACATCGGCGTTTTCGCTTCCCGAGATCGTGGACCATTTTCTCGACTGGGTGCAGCGGAACCGGGCAGCTGACACCTTTGAGTGGTATCGCTACCGTTTGGAACGGCTCTGTCAGATTTACCCGACGATGGCGGCTGAGCGATTGCGTCCGTTTCACGTCGAGGAAATGGGTCAACCGTTACGAGTTGTCGATCACCTCGCGTCGCAACTACCTGCGATCGGCGAAACGGTGCTTCAGCTGGTCTCGAAAACAGGGATACCTCGCGACCGATCCAATCGCTGACATGGAAGTCCCACGAGCGGAGCGTCGAGAATTCTCGATCTCGGATGCAGACTTCCAGCAGTTGTTGACCTACGTCCGGAATCCCGAATTGGCCGACCTCCTCACGGTCAGCTAGCTGACCGGTTGTCGTCCGCAGGAGTCGCTCATCGTCGAGGCAGGTCACGTCGATGTCGTGAACCAACGCTGGGTCTTCAAGGTCGCTCAGTCAGGAGAGAGAATGGAACATAGAGTATGACCATCTAATCACAGAGAGTGGTCATCAGGTCAATCGGCGAACAACTTCGATAGTTTGGGGTACTGCATTCCGAAGTCCCCAGCGTCTTCGCGAAAGGGTTCGTCAGGCGGCGTTTCGCCGAGATTGCTGCCCCACGATTGAGGAAAGTCGTCGAGATCGGATTCGTCCTTTCCGAGCTTTTCGGCCCAGACGAGCATAGCCGGGTTGGAAAACGACAATGTTGATGACCGGTCCTTGCGGGTGACCACTTCTGACAGGGAATCGGGATCGTCGATTGCGCTGGAATAGATGTGCTCGCCCTGGGCAACGAGCCAGCATCGAAAGTCCCAGAAGCCGTCATCGGAACAGCCATTACCTATCAACCAGGCTGCTCCCCACAAGCGATAAAAGAACGCCTCCCTCACAAAATGGCCGAACCATTCGTTGAATGAAACGATTTCATCAGAATCAAGCTTCATCAGCAGGCGTTGAAGTCTCCTCTCCTGTTGTCGGGGGCCGGAATTGTCTTCACTGCTACGGGCGATGATGTGCCAGAAATCAGATGCGGTCACTTGAATCACCGGTTTGGTTGTGACTAAGAAGTTGCCAGTCGAACCGTGGCGTGATGACCGTGAGCGACCCCTCATCGCCAGCGACGAGGTATTCGTGCACATCGCGAAAGAAATCGTGCTTCCTGACCTCTGCGGAATTCTCAACCAAATACACGCCGCAGTCCGGACAGCTTCCGGTCGCTTCCCACTCGACAAGCAGGTTTTCGTAGGTAGCTAATTCCGATTTCAACAGCGTGCAGTCGTAGTCTTCAGGTTCCCACGAATCGCTTCGCCCGATCGCTGACCGGTTCGTCACGCATGACAGTTCTGGAAACGTGATCACAATTTTCTAGGCGTTGATGTTGGTCATTTCATTGTCGCTCATTGAAGTTGTGAGTGAACAACAAGAGGGCCAGCAGCGGTCAGTAGTTTCTGAACCTCCCGCAATTTGAAGTCCCGCGAATCACGACGTCCCCCCCAAGGGACCTCGGCTCCTCGACGAATTCCCACATCTTTGACATCGGGCAACTCCTGCTGAGCCGTCCAGAATATGATGTCCTCCTTTCCGAAAAACCGTAGCATGTCATGAAGAACCGGGCCAACCCATCGTCCGAAGTCAGCTGGGAAATCGCGGTGAAGCACAAACCAACTCCCGACTTCGGCCCCACACCCGTCGGTCCATCATCGCTGCCAGTTCAGTGAAATCCTCAGGGATTCGCTCATTTTACTGGTTGCCGCGGAAATCAGATACTCTGCGCCCGTCCTGTGTATCTAACTCGCATCCCCCTGTTGCAACCGCTATGCAGAGGGATTACTCATCGCCGCCACTCTCAGCCGGAATCTGCCCCGTCACCCGCAGAATCTCCTCCGCTTCATCGAGCGAGACGCGTCGATTGCCGTAGTGAACTTGCAAAAAGTCGACTTTGCCAGAGTCTTCGGCTGCAATAATTCTTCCAGTTTCCGACAGTTCCGCACCGTATGCCCGCGAACCTGCCTGCCAGATTCCAACTGCGGAATGACAATCGCGATGCCGTAGAACGACACTGCTATCGGACGTGGCCATATGAAACCCCTTCACTGCATTGGTTCTCGCGTGCATTTCATCCCACCAAGAATTGGCATCCTCACTTGCGATCACAGAGATACAGGCTCCGTTTTTAACGTTCCACACCCTAACCTCACCACTCAGGTCCTCGGACACCAAATCGCCGTCCGGACTTAGGGTGACTCCGATTATCTCGTCTCCATGCCCATCCAGCACATGCACACACTTGCAGCGGTTTGCGTCCCAGATCCTTATTGTTCGGTCCCGCGACCACGAAACGAACAGTCCATTGGCCTGGGCAATGACCCCTACTACCAGACGGGTGTGCCCCTCGAAGACGGCCTCACACGATAGCCGCGCCATGTTCCACATGCAAATATCTCCGTAACGGTCTCCCCATGCAAGCACCCTTGTTCCATCAAGTGCGAGTAGTCCATTGATTTTGCTGTGCGACTTTGCCACGGACACCGCAGACTCTTCCGGAAGTCCCCACAGGCAAATGGTCCCATCCCAAGAAGCAGAAACAATTCTCCCGTCTTGCAAGACCAGTGCTCTTGAAATCGAATCGTCATGCCCAACAAGAGTATTAAGGCATTCACCGTTCAGGACGTTCCACACTTTCAAAGTGCCGTCCTTTGAGTAGGACAAGAGGTGATCCGCATCTAAACTCAACACGCCGAGAACCCAGTCTCGATGCCCATGGAAAGCGTTCCGACAGATTCCGGACTCAGGATCCCAAGTGCGGAGAGTCCCATCTTCCGAGTAAGTTACCACGCAATCGCATCCAAGTTGCCTGAGACCGATAACAGGTCCCAAGTGTCGCTCGCACGCCGACGGATCCAGTAGGTTGTCCGTTTCCCAAACTCGCAGCGATCCATTACTATCCCATGAAACGACTTCGTGGTACTCAGTCTCAATTGCACCTTCGACCCTCCTGCCATGGCCTAATAGTGTCAATTCACACGAACCATTGATTTCATCCCATACTCTCAGGACATTCTGACTTCTAACCCATGAAAGTATGCGGTTGCAACCAACAGGGATCGCTTCAATGTCGGCCGAGGAGTACGGAGCTACTGAATGACTAGCGGTTCTAGACACTCGCTTGCCTGAGGTGTCCCACACTTCGATTGTTCTGGAATGGCGATGCACCACAAAAAAGTTCCCGGATGGGAGTGGGCGAGCATAAAGCAAGTCGTTCTTCTCAAAAGTCAATGCAACTTCGCAGCACTGATGTTCTAGACTCACAACGCAAAGAACATCGTCAAGTGTCGACCATGTAATTACCTGACCGTTCGGTAGAATCTGAATACGATCCGGTGCTCTGAAACGGTTAAGTCGGACTGTAATAGACTCGCTTGTCTGAAGGTTTGTGGCAACCAGCATGCCCTTGCAGGCAACGCAATACAGGTAATCGCCGGTTGCAGTTTCCAAGACAGTAGAACACGAAAACTCACCGTTGCGACTTGGCCCTTTAAATGATCCAATTCCATCGAGTGTTCCTGGATTCCACACGTGAGCGTCACAGTTGTTCCACGTAATTAGACCAAGCCCGTCGACAATCCTTGCACCAAGCGCGAGCGTCTGGACACTGGCAATTGATTCTTTGGTGCCTGTTTCCCACAAACGGAGCGTGCCATCTTTCGACCATGTAACAAACCTATTTGGCGAAGTTGAAATGGCGCCGTAAATTTGGTCGGTGTGTCCTACGTGCGTGTTTTCGACGGAGTTGTTCATCGTATTGAACAGATGGAGCAAGTGGTTATCTGTGACGAGCAGAAGTCGATGTGCCCCAATCTCTACGACCTCCGTGATGTGATCGACCTCATCCAAGAGAAACTCGTTAAGGCAGTCACCGCTATCCAGAGAAAATGCACGCATTTCAGTCCCTGAGATGTGTGAGTGTGTCCAGTGGGGGGACCACGATGCGACACGTCGACCCGTAAGCAGTTTTACCCCTTCGATCGAACTCGAGTGCCCTTCGAGAACAATGCGACACGGATCGCGGTTGACGTACTGTTGTCTGCGAATGTGCTTCAGCCAGAACCAATTGCAGCGCCCTTCGGCCAACCACTGCTCTGCGGCCTGCGTCAACGGGCTGTTGTCGGCATGTTCTGTGGCCAGTTGCAGGAAGATCTTGTGACAGGTGTTGTCTTCCAATCCACGGCGAAAAATGTGGCCCATCTCTTGAAAGAAGTCGGACCAGATTTCAATACTCTCGACAAGTTGGCTAGGGGCTAAGATACGTAATGTGAGGTAGTCTTCGAATGCGGTTTCCAGCAGGCCGTTGCGGAGTTTGTTGATCAGGAAGGGGAAGTTGGTCAGTAGGTCGGCGGCGGTCTTGTATTCCTTCGCAGCACAGTAGTGAGGGATGCATTCCGAAAAGCCTCTCTGGGCGGTTGTTTCCCATTCGTTATCGGCATTATCCCCTTTGGCCTTTTTCTCGAAATACCTAGCGAGGCGGCGGTGCGGATTCCAGTCGACGGTATCGACGTATTCCTGTTTGATCCACTCAGCGACGCGGCGGTGGTGGATGGTGAGGACGTTCGCCCCGGGGGCGGAGCGTTCGACGAGATAGGGAGACAGGTCCGAGCGGAGGCGGGACCAGAGAGCTTGAGGAATTCGGGGAGGATTGGCTGGTAACAGATGCTTGTTCTTCCGGCTATCGTCGTCGAGTTGCTTCTTGAAGTCTGGATCGGCAAACAGGAGTTCCAACAGTTCTGTCTCGCTGAGTCCATATCGCGAGGCGGCGAGGTAGCCCAGTGCGTGTTTCACGATCGGCTCACGATGATTTTCGTCTCGGCTAAGACGAACACACAGTTGTCTGAGGAGTGCAGGTACGCTGCGTCCCGGTGGCTCGGGATCGTTCCACGACGGCCATTGCCGGGCTTCTTCCGCCAGCAGTTTCAGGTAGAGCGGCTGACGACATTCGGCTCTGGAATTGATGCAGCTGTTAATAAGCTTCTTCTGATCCGCAGACATTTTGCGACCGGTCGAGACGAGCCACATGTCGATGAGTCTTACGGCGTCCTCAGCTTCTAAAGCGTCCAGAGAAACGAAGTTGCCCTCGGGAAGATTGCGTGTTTGGAGCACGCGGAACGGCTCTCCGTCCGGGTCGTTGTCGTCACGATCGGAGAGGCAGGAGACGATGATCTTTACATGCTCGGGCAACTCGCCAAATGGGAGCCATGTCAGCAGGCGACCGCGTTCCACTTCGGAAAGTTGGTCGAGAGCATCAAGGAATAGAATGTGCGGCTTGTCGGCCGTGGATGCGTCCAAATGTTGCTGAAACTCCTTCTCCAGTTCCTTCAGTGTCGTGGGGATCGGCTCGGAGATCGATCGTCGCTGGCGCAATTCCTGGCAGAGACTTCGCAGCAGCGAGATGATGTCGGAAGATCGGGGCGTGATCCCGATGAAGCGCAGGATCGGCTGCGACTCTTGCGGGATGTCGCGGAAAGCCCGAGCCAGCAGGGCCGACTTGCCACAGCCCGATTCCCCGTGGACCAGCAGCGGATGACGCGAATCGCTGGCGAGATAGGCACGAATCTTCGCCAGTGGGCCATCTTCCTCATCTCTGCCCACGAACAGATCACTGTTCCCTCGCTGCTCGGCGAACCGCTGATGCTCGGCGATTTCGATCTCAAGTTCACGGTTCGCACGCGCCTCGCTGCCGGCCTTCGTTTCTTCGCCTGTTTTCTGTCGACGCCAATATTCGCCCATCTGACGTTCGATGATTCCCCGTAGTTGATCTATGACTTGCTCGCAGAACTGCTCCAGTTCCTTTTCGGCAACATTGACCACAACCCTGTCATCCTTTCCCTCCTCTGTCTTGCGGACCAGTGTGTTGCATGGCATGTGGATGACCCGCTCCTTGTCAAGACGCTTCTCGATCAACTCCTTCTTCAATTCCTCCTGGGCTGTGCGAGCGTCGTTATCGAATTCTGCTTGTTCAGCGTCGCCATTGACATTGAAGAAGTCGTTCAACTCGGCCGTCTTGAACTTGTCACGATTCGCCTGTGGAATGTTGCGGACGCAGGCGACAACGTGCTCTCTGGAGTTAGGTGCCTGCAGTGCCCCTTCCCAAATCTCCTGTTCGGTGGCCGATGCCTGAAAATGGACGATGGATGGCAAAGGTGCATCGGGATCGGATAGGTCGGGAAACCGTCCCCGCATCTGTTCTGGTGGAAAGGCTTTGTTGATGATGCGCCAGAGGGTCTCTTCGATCGGCTTCCAGACTTCGGCGTCGGTGTAGTCGGTCTGGTCAGCATCACCTGGCTGCGGTTTGAGGCGTGGTTGTAGAACATAGGTTGGAACAAGGTAGTTCTCATCGAGTCGGTACCAACGGTTCAACACCTGCTGCGGACTCTGACCAGTGATGGTGCTCACGACTTCCTCAGCTGCCGTGGCGAGTTGATTGTACTCATGTTTGGAGATTTCCTCCGGCAGTGGACGCCAGCCGTAGCGGTCGCCGAGTAGAATCAGAAAGTTGGGTTCGGGGGAAATCTCCTGGGACCGCCGGAGTTCCTCGAAGCAGATCCGCATCGTCCGGTGAAGCATTCCGGCTTCGGACGAGACTCCCCAACGCAGGTCGATCGCCTGAAACTGGAATCCTTCCTGCTGGCAGAACACCTCCAGCTTTGGCCACACATGCAGTGCCAGTGCGTCCCGTTCCCGTTTCAGGTCACTGAAGGTGGAACTGACAAACACCCGAATGACTGGGAGATATCGAGATCGCCTGACTTCGTGGTGCGGGACGTCTGGCGGATTTTTGCGTGGAGACATTTGTCACTCCTCTTCAGCGATCTGGTACTTCGTACGCGCGATGATGTTGGGGTAGTTGTTGACGGCGTCGCGGTCTTTGTCCTTTTCGGCGGCGACCTCTTCTTCGAGGGACATCTCTTCTCCCTTACGTGGACCGTTGCCGAACTTCGCAGGGCCGGCGACGTCACGCTTTCTTGCAATCACCTGTTCAAACTCCGAGTACGGAACCAACAGGTGACTTTCCTTCTTCTCGCGGTCGACCTTGTCTGCCTTGATCCAGCCGTGGCGGATACGGGCTGCCATCCAGCCGTTGTGTTCGGTTTCGGCCAGGAGATCGAGGTTCTCTTCGATGACCTTTCTGACCGCCTGTTGGTCTTCTTCCAACCAAGTCTCCCCTTCCTTCAGCGGTACAAGTCGTAACCCGGCCATGGCGAGGACATGATTAATGCGGATCGCGGCCTCGCGGTTGTCGGCCTTCATGAACTCAGGGAGTTCTTCATAAGGAAGCATCCCCCCGTACTTGGCACGGTAGAACTCGTGAATCTGTTTAGCGATGGTGTCATAATCGAGTTGAGCAGGCATCAGGTGGTCTCCAAGATGTTCAGGAAGTCTTTTGCATCAACGTGCAGGTCGAGTTGGTGGGGGGGAGGGACGTCGCTGCGGGTGAAGACGCCGTGTCGACTCGAATGGCGGACCTGCTCGGCGATCTTCTCCAGCGAACGGGCCCCGTGTTTGTACTTCTCGACACGGAGGAATGCGTCCAGCAAACCGTGATCAATCTGCAGCGGATCGTTCGGCCCCAGACCAAGATGGACCCGCAACAACAATGCACGACGGACAGGGTACGTCAGGTCGGTCTCGCCATGCTCATTCCGATTCGGCCCCAGCACGTTGAGGTAACCGGCGAGGCGGCTCCTGAAGTCGGGGCCTTTGTCGAGAGTGAATCTGTCGTGCCACTTCTGATCTTCTTCTTCGAGAATCTGCTCCTGTTCCTCAGTTAACTTTTTGCCGTGCTCACGTCGTTTGCGGGCGAGTTCGTTCACGACCATTGGCGAGACACCAAAATCCTCAAACCGGTGCCGAGTTCCTCCGGCGAAGACGAAGACGCACTTGCCGATTGGGTGCGTGATCTGACCTTCCTGAAAAGTCCCGTCCTGCATCGGGGCGAGCAAGTATTGCAGCCACTTCAGCTCGCGGGAATCGAATTCGTCCCAGAAGACGACCGGCAGCTTCCCTCGCAGCACTTCGTCACGTATCTGATGAAACAGACCGTTGAGAGCTGACGCATCCTCAAACTGCGAGAGGTTGAACTCCAACAGCTTTGGGTCGTCGAAGAGGGCAGTTGCCAGTTGCTTCACACCAAAGGACTTCCCCGATCCAGGTGGTCCAAACGCGGCGATTGACAGCGGCTTGGTCGCCTTCTTGTCTCGCTGAAAATGACTTAACAGACGCTGCAGCGTCCGCAGGCTCTCCATCTCGAAACGATCCACTGAGAACAACTTGCCAAACTTCAAATACGGGGTCGAGGTCAACTCGCCGATCCCGTTGAGGGCCACCCGCCGGGCGAGCCCCCACAGCGGCTTCGACGTCATCCCGCCGACGATTGTCCAGCCAGCGTTGTCTTCGGCAGGGACGTCGATGGAGCCAAACTTCCACCGCGGCTGACTAATTTCATCGACGATCTGCCGGAAGGGAAAAGTCGGTTCCTCCGATGCGGCGGGGCCGTGCCCTTCGTGTAGCAGTCGGCGTGCCGTTGAGAGTCCGGTCGCTGCTCCGTCGACCAGAGAATCCATCGACGTCGGGCTCTCAGGTGGGGCCGTCAGGTCGGCCAGTTTCGCGACGATTGCCGCGGTAAAAGCGGTCTGATAGCCGAGGACACGTCCCTGGGGAGGGTACTGCTTCGCGAAACTCCCTTCGGTGCCGCTCGGATCGAAGAGCAGACGGTATCGCGGATTCGCCTCGTCGGCCCAGTCGATGATCAGGGCTCCATCGAGTTGAAATCGCACAACAAGGAACCGCACCTTCTTCAGATCCTGCAGGTGCGGATGCTGGTTCAGGTCCCTGATGAGACTTGTCGCGGCCCCCTCCCACGAGAGTTGGCCATCGACGCGGACTCCTTCAAGTCGAAGGTCTTCAATCGAAACGACGACAACTGTCCGCGACGCCAGTTCGCCGATGGAGAAGTGCTTCGGGACCACCTGCTGGGTTTCTTTTCCAGTCTCCTGATTCCGCTGCTGCTCCGTGCCTGTGTCGTGCTGCGTTTGTCCGGAGATGAGCGTCTGCCACAGGTTTCCGGCTGCCAGTGGACCGGCCGACTTAAGGACGATCCATGCCGGCAGCAGCGCGGGATCGATGTCGCCCGGTGAATCCGGTCGCAGGAATTTTGGCCAGCGTGACCGGTTCACCCAGCGGCGAAATCCGAGATTCGCATCATCAATCACGACGATGTCATGTGGCTCATCGAGGCTCGGCGTGACCGACACAATCGGGGCCTGTCCCGCAGCAGCGTTGTCCGGGGAACTGCCTGGCGAAGTCGGCGGCGACTCCACCCCCAGTGGCTGCGTCAGCCGCCAGACCTTCGGCACCTTCTCCTTCAGTTCCTTCTCCTCCTTGTTCGTTCGTGGACAGGGCTGCATGACGACGAAACTTCGCAGCATCCCGGCATCGCCCGGCTCATCGACAAACCCGGCCCGCACCTGAATCGCCGCCGACTCGGCGACCGGCTTGCGTCGCGCCAGTTCGTCCAACACCCCAAACAGCAATCCCGCCCCGCCGAGGACACGACGAGAAGCGGCCCCCGTCCGCACACTCGATCCCGGCAACACCCGCTGGGCTTCGTACAGGTAACGATCGGCAACCATGTCGCCGGTGATGAGGATGTCGATAGCCATTATATGTCCCTGATGTATGAACCAAGACTGGCAACTTCCGGATCGTTGCTCAGTAGAGAATATCGAATTCCCTCACGTCACCGGAACCACGCGGGATCGAAGCCGGCTTAGTAGTCCGTTGGAAAACGAACGTGGGGCAGGTTTTCAACCTGCCGCATGACCACCCGCAAGCCAATACCTGTTTCGTCCGGCGAACAACGATGTGGTCATACCGCTCTGTTCGCCACCTTCCCGACCTTCAAATCATAAAACGCCGAGAGCACGGAGTTCGCTAAGGTTTGCTGCGAGCCCGAACAGACACGAAAGCCACTCTGCGTTTCTCTGCGTCCTCGTCGCTCTCGGTGTTTCTATTCCTTCTGGAACCATGTGGGGTCGACGCCTGCTGTGAGGAGTCTCTGGAACCGGTCCTGTTTCGGGACGTTCATCTCTTCCAGCAGCGACCAGTAGTTCCCGATCGCGTCGAACAGGTGAGGATGCGGATGCCCGGTACGGCGGGTGAAGTCGCAGAAGATCGTCACCATCCGCCGCATGAGCGGTTCGGCTTCCGCCAGCCGGTTCGTCGCCCTGAGCAACCCCGCCAGGTTGTTGAGGTCGATGGCGACGTCGGGATGCTCCGGCCCGAAGGAGGCCTCATCAATCGCCAGCGCCCGCCGCATGAGCGGTTCGGCTTCCACCAGCCGGTTCGTCGCCTGCAGCAATGACGCCAAGTTGCTGAGGCGGATGGCGACGTTGGGATGCTCCGGCCCGAAGGAGGCCTCATCAATCGCCAGCGCCCGCCGCATCAGCGGTTCGGCTTCCGCCAGCCGGTTCGTCGCCTGCAGCAACTGCGCCAGGTTGTTAAGGTCGCGGGCGATGTGGGGATGCTCCGGCCCGAAGGAGGCCTCATCAATCGCCAGCGCCCGCCGCATGAGCGGCTCGGCTTCCGCCAGCCGGTTCGTCGCCTTCAGCAACGTCGCTAGGTTGTTCAGGCCAATGGCAACTTGCGGGTGATCCGATCCTAATGACTCTTCCCAGATCGCCAGCGCCCTTCGGTAGAGCGGCTCGCTTCCGCCAGCCGGTTCGTCGCCTGCAGCAACTGCGCCAGGTTGTTGAGGTCGGTGGCGACTTTGGGATGCTCCGCCGGAATAAAGGGAGGTCTCATCAATCGCCAAGCGCCCGCCGCATGAGCGGCTCGGCTTCCGCCAGCCGGTTGGTCGCCTCCAGCAACCCGCTGAAGCTGTTGAGTACGCGCGACGCGTTAGGATGGTCCGGCCCGAAGGAGGCCCTCGTCAACGCCAGCCCGCCGTACGAGCGGTTCGGCTTCCGCCAGCCGGCTCGTCTCCTTCAGCAACGACGCCAGGGGGTTGTTCAGGTGACTGGCGACTTTGGGATGCTCCGGCCCGAAGGAGGCCTCATCACTTGCTGCCTGCCGCATGAGCGGTTCCGCTTTCGCCAGCCGGTTCGTCGCCTTGAGCAACGCGCCGCCGGCGAGGCGGATGGCGACTTTGGGATGCTCCGGCCCGAAAGAGGCCTCACACCGCCAAGGCCCGCCGGAACCACCGTTCGGCGGCGGCGTAGCGGGTTCGGGCTGCGAGAAACAGCCCGAAATCGTTCATCAGCCGGCTCGTCGGTTCGGTGATGCCGGCCCGATCGGCGTGCGTGAGGATCGTCTCGACATGCGGCTCGAGCGGGGTCCAGATCGGCCAGGAACGGACATCGTCAGGCGGAGGATCGCCCGGGCAGTGGGCGTTGACAATGTCCAGCGCTGCTTTGATCCACGTTCGCTCCGCATCGCAGGGGATCTCCAGTCGCTGCACCGTCTGCACGAGGTTGTGGAGACCGAAGTCGTGTCCGTACCGGTCGATCATCGAGTACCGCGCCAGGTCCTTCAGCGCTCGGCGAATGGCCATCTCGGGTGATGCCGATTGTGGCGATGGTGTACCGGTCGAGTTGGTGGAGTCTGTCGGCTCACCTGCGAGTAACTCCGCGGCGGCGAGCAGGTCGTCGAACGAACGCTCCAGCATCGCCTGTGGGATCGGCGTGCTGGCGTAGAACGCACAGAGCCGCAGGATTGCCCGGGCCAGCGTGTTGTCACGCAGTCGGTCGAGCGTGGCCCGCCAGGTGGTCATCACCGAATCGGGATACTCGGTCGAACCGAGCACCCCTTCGGCCAGCAGTTCACGCTGCGACTTCTGGTACAACTGTAAATAGTCCGCGAACGTGAAGTCCACCCCCTCTTCACGCACGAACGCTGCTGCCTGTTCCAGGGCGAGCGGGAGGTAGCCGAGTTCTTTCGCGAGATCGTCGACCGACTGGATCGCTTCTGTCTCGGCAGTGCGTCCGGATGATTGCAGGAGCAGTTCCCGGGCTGGTTCGGGTTCAAGCACATACACATGCAGCGTCTGCACGGCGGATGACCACCCAGCGAACCGCGAGGTGATGATCGTGTGACATCCCCCCGCTTTGGGAATCCACCGCTGAATTGATTCCTCGTCCTCGACGTTATCGACGATCAACAGCCGCTCGGTCTGCTCGCCGAGCACGCGGAGGGCGAAGTTCGCCTTTTCCGTGAGGTCGGTGACCTCTTTCAAGCGGGGGTCGAAGATCTCCGCCAGCCGCGCGAACTCCGAGAGCAAGTCGGCCCGGGCATCGACCCACAACATCTGTTGATAACAACGCCAGTAGTGCTCCGCGTACTCTCGGGCAAGCGTCGTCTTCCCGACGCCCCCCATTGCATGCACGGAGATCGTCCCCCCCTGGGTGAGTGCAGCAGTCGGCCCGCGAAAGAGTGCCTCGTGCAACTGCAACAGGTCTGATTCACGACCGACGAAGTGCGGATTCGTCCGGTAACGCAGATGGGCTGTGCGTTCGCCCTTTTCAACCCGAGGCTGGGCCAGCAACCGACGCACAGCGGCGAACAACTCGTCCCATTCAGCATCGCTCGCGGTGAGCGGATCGAGCTTGTGTAACTGCGTTCGCCGCAGCGGTGGGGTGAGCACCTCATCAAGGTCCCCCTCGGCATGCAGGGGGAGGACTGCTTCGGCCCCGTAGGTTTCGTACCGGGTCCACTTCGAGTCCTTCCAATGCGGCGTGAGGACCGGCATCAGCACGCGGCTCTGCTTACAGCCCGCTTCGATCTCCTTGTGCCAGTCGCACCCCGATTGTAGCCGGGCTTTGTCGAACCATACTTTGAACCCCGCGCCCACCAGCCGGGAATTCAACGCCTCCGCCGCAGGAAGGTCTTTTGAACTGTAACTGACGAACAGGTCGTACTGCGTGTCGGCATGGGTGCTGTGCATCAGATGGGCCCCTGACTGACGAATGAAAATGTGACCGCGAGGCTGTCAGACCGGAACAGGTCTTATGTTTCTGCGATTCGAGGCATCCACACCCCCCGGCAGAACATCAATCGACAACTCGTGCCCCTTGCGCCATCGATCAAAGTCTAACAATCGCCAGACCATCCACAAGATGCCAATGCGCAGCGGTCGACGTTGGCTACCAAAAGTGGCGTCGCGCGATGTCGTCGGCTGCTTGGTGACCAACGACAGAGGAACGCGACCGGGGCGTCTTCGTCGTTCCGGTTGTCGAACGCCGGGCCATTCTCCGGAAGATCGAACAGGCCTTCACGGTGATGGTCCGCACTCGACTACGTCGGGAGCTGACGCACAGCAATCTCGCAGAGTCATTGCGACCGTTGCGAGCCGGTTCGGCTGTGTTGACCAGGCGTGCGTCCAGCAGGGAGTTTGCGTAGCATGCATCGGGGGGACGATGGTCCAAGTTTCCCCGGAATGGAGCCTTACATGACGCGTGATCCAGATACCTATGATCTGTTCGTCTCTTACGCCCGAGCGAATAACGGTGACCTATGGGTCAAGCGATTTGTTGAAGAACTGCAGGCGGAGCATAAGCGGTTTACCGGCGGGCGGGAGCTGACCTACTTCTGGGATGACGAACGCATTCCGACGTTCTCCCACTTTCAGACGGAAGTCTTCAACAACGGGATTGCCCGGTCGCGGCTCTTTCTCGCGTTTGTCTCGCCGGAGTACTTTGCCAGCGAGGTCTGTCGCCGGGAATGGAAAGCCTGGATCGATCAGGAGATCGCCAAGCATATTCTCTGCGACGGAGCGACGCCCATTTACATTGTCGAAGTCCCTGGGTTCCTGTCGAAGCCTCCGATGGACGAACACGAAGTCGCGCGGGAAGTCGCCCGGCTGTGTGATGTCTCCACGCAGGAGCGCTTCGAGAGTTCGGCCGCTTCCCTGGTGAAGGAGTTCCGCCGCCGGCAACTGGAGGTGGTGCTCCCCTTCTATCAGGTCGGCGTTGACGCCCTCCGCCAGGCCGACCTCAAACAGGTGCTCGAACGGCTTGCCCGCGAAATTGATGAACGCTCGCAACTTGTCCGTCAGGCAGCCGAAAGCGAGAACACCGTCCCCAATTACAACCGGAACTTTACCGGCCGGCTGGAGGAACTGCTCGAACTCCGCAGTCGACTGGCGAACGACCGCACGGGGGTCATCTGCGGAATTCACGGCCTGGGGGGAATCGGCAAGACCGAACTCGCTTACACTTACGCCCACGCCTTCGCCGGTGCCTATCCGGGAGGCCGGTTTATCGTCCGCTGCGAGAGGGAATCGGAACTCCTGTGGGCTCTGATTCGCATGGAGCGGGACCCGTTTCATGACGAGATCCGTGAGGAAGACCGGATGAATCCGCGGGCCCACTTCGCCGCCATCCAGCGGGCCCTGCAGCGGCGCATCGATGAAAAGGGGCCCGTGCTACTCATTCTCGATAATGTCACCGACCGCAACCTGCTCACGCGGCAGGAACTGGACGGGCTCACCGTGCTCGGCCCGCAACTCCATTTGTTGGCGACCACGCGCGAACCCCCACCGGCTGATGACCGCAACTGGCTCAAGCTGGGGGAACTCACCCCCGACGATGCCTACGACCTGCTGGACAAGTTCCGGCCGATCAAGACCGACGCCGACCGCTCCGCCGCACGGGAGATTGTCCGCAAGCTGGGGGGCTTCGCCCTGGCGGTGGAACTGGTGGCGGCTGGGCTCCGGGCGCATCCGTCGGCCACTTATGCGGGTGTCGCAGAAGGACTCGGGCTGGACGATCTCGACACGCTCGCCGAAGACCGGGATGTCGAGTTGCGGCAGCACAACCACGAAAAGCGGCTCCAGGCTGTGCTGGGACCGACGCTCGCGGCCCTCACCCCCGAGCAGCGGCGGGTGCTGGATTTATCCGCGTTTCTTCCTCCCGACCACGTGCCGCTCCCCTGGCTGCGGGAGCTGGCGCTCGCTGAGTTCCCCGAACTGGCTCAGCCGGGCAAGTGGGGGGATCCATGGCAGGCACTGGTGCGCGAGCTGGAACGCCGCGCGCTGATCATGCGAGTCAACGATGTCGTGCTGGGGGAACGGCTGGTCCGTGTTCACAGGCTCGTACAGGATCTGCTGCGGGCCGAACTGTCCACAGGCGATCTGGAGGAGATCTCCCACCGAGTCCTGGCCCAGGTTCGCGCGCGGAATGAAGCGCTGGAGTCCACGACCAACTGGCTGGAGGCCCGGTGGGAACTCGAACCACTGACGGCCCTGGCCCAGTTGTGGGACGAGACGGGGCATGACCAGGCCGCGTCGCTGGCGAACCAGGCCGCCTTCTATTGGCATCGGCTGGCCGAATGGACGCGGGCCGAGCCCCTCATGCGGCGGGTAGTTGACATTCTCGAGAACCCAGGCGGTGAGCCATTTTCCAATTATTCGGGTGCCCTCAATAACTTCGCGCAGTTGCTCAAGGCGACGAACCGGCTGGCGGAAGCCGAGCCGCTGATGCGGCGGGCGCTGGCGATTGATGAGGCCTCCTTCGGGCCGGAGCATCCCGATGTCGCCCGCGACCTCAACAACCTGGCGCATCTGCTGCAGGCGACGAACCGGCTGGCGGAAGCCGAACCGCTCTATCGAAGGGCGCTGGCGATTGATGAGGCCTCCTTCGGGCCGGAGCATCCCCACATCGCCCGCGACCTTAACAACCTGGCGTCGTTGCTGCAGGCGACGAACCGGCTGGCGGAAGCCGAACCGCTCAGGCGACGGGTAGTTGACATTCTCGAGAACCCAGGCGGTGAGCCATTTTCCAATTATTCGGGTGCCCTCAATAACTTCGCGCAGTTGCTCAAGGCGACGAACCGGCTGGCGGAAGCCGAGCCCCTCATGCGACGGGCGCTGGCGATTGATGAGGCCTCCTTCGGGCCGGAGATCCCGAAGTCGCCACCGACCTCAACAACCTGGGCGAAGTTGCTGCAGGCGACGAACCGGCTGGCGGAAGCCGAACCGCTCTATCAGGCAAGCGCTGGCGATTGATGAGGCTCCTTCGGGCCGGGAGTTCCCACATCGCCCGCGACCTTAACAACCTGGCGTCGTTGCTGCTGCAGGCGACGAACCGGCTGGCGGGAAGCCGAACCGCTCATGCGGCGGGGTGCTGGCGATTGATGAGGCCTCCTTCGGGGCGGAGCATCCCGCAGTCGCCCGCGACCTCAACAACCTGGCGCAGTTGCTGCAGGTGACGAACCGGCTGGCGGAAGCCGAACCGCTCATGCGGCGGGCGCTGGCGATTGATGAGGCCTCCTTCGGGCCGGAGCATCCCGACGTCGCCCGCGACCTCAACAACCTGGCGCAGTTGCTGCGGGCGACGAACCGGCTGGCGGAAGCCGAACCGCTCATGCGGCGGATGGTGACGATCTTCTGCGACTTCACCCGCCGTACCGGGCATCCGCATCCACACCTGTTCGCTGCCATCGGGAACTACTGGTCGCTGCTGGAAGAGATGGGAATACCGGAACAGGAACGGTTCCAGAGACTCCTCGACGCTGGAGTCGACACCACATGGTTACAGAAGGAATAGAAACACCGAGAGCGCCGAGGACGCAGAGAAGTCCACTGAATCACCCACGCCTCTCCCTCTCTCTGCGTCCTCTGCGTTTTAAGACTTGATGGTCGAGAAAGTGGCCAACCACCCCCAGGTGGCCGTCATGCTGCATGAACTGGCCCGTCTGCTCCGTGACACGAACCGCCTGGAGGAGGCGGAAGAGAAGTTCCGCCGCGCCCTCGAGATCGATGAGTCCCACCTTGGGGAGGACCACCCCCAGGTGGAGTTGTGATCTTCTCGCGGCCATCATCTGTCGCTGATCACACCGTTCGTAGGGGTTGGTCTTGGAAAATGATGCGCCAGTCGAGAACTTCTTTGGTCAGGGTCTGGGCGGTGTTTGAAGCGATGTACGCGACGTCGGGAGAGAGTTGCCGTGTGAGCGGGGATGTGGCGAGGCTGTGCTGAAGTAAGACGACACGATCAATCTGCTTTTTGAGGTAGTCACGCATTGACTTTGATCGCTGGGAGATGCGGCGAAATTCGGCTTGGTTGCTGATGCCGGCCAAGGCGGCTCCCATCGCAGGCAGGAAGCCGCAAAAAAACGTGAGCACATGACTGGGGACATGAGGCCAATGGTGGTAGATTCCCTGAGTAATGTGCAGCAGACAACAAAAGAGCGTGGCTCCCAGTAAGCCAAGTTCAATCCAGTGCAGCCGATGTTCGATGTGCTCTGCATGATGCTGGGATTCTTCGTGAAAGTCGATCTGCTCCTTCAGGATCGCATATTGATCTTCGAGTGACCGATGCAGGTAGGCGACATCGACCACGGCTGTCGGCAGTCCAAGCGATCGTTCGACGGCCCGGGCATACCACGCCATCCAGGATGACCCGGGATCGCCGTAACTGGTGAGATGCTCTGGAACCTGAGGGGTGGCTCGCTGGCTGCCGAGATGAGTGACCAGCCTTTGATGCCGGATCATCTCCGCCAGTAGACGGTAGTCCAGCCAGCGGCGATGCCAACGAGCACGGCGCCCTCGAACAACCAGCACCAGAATGGTCCCGATCATCACCAACTCGAACACCGCAAAAACCAGTTCGCCTTTGGAGTGTGGATCGAGGTGCAACCCCACCGCCGCAAGAGCCATCGCGACAGAGAGTGCGGCTAAGAAGAACGAAATCACAAACGCACTTCGGTAAGCATCGGCATAGAGCGCGGCCGTCTTGTCTGCCCAGGCAAAGTAGGGACGTAACGTGTCGATCATGGCATCGACTGGATGTTCCCCACACCATGGCCAGGAGTTGTCCTCTGCAAGTTGCCATTCGTACGGTTCAGTCGACAAGGGTGGCGGCTTCAGTTTTCCATCGCCGATGATGTTCCGAAACCATTTCCACCAGATACCGAGACGCCAACTCGGCCGCCGCTCCTGATAGTAGGTCTCCAGTTCTTTGCGGGGGTCGGCCGTTGGAGGAATCAGCTTATCCCGTGATTCCTCTGGCTGGGGAAGTTGTAACAAACGATCGACCTGTTGTTTGATCTCATCAATGGCCCCCGACTTCGTCAGTTCCGCGCGAACATCCGATTTGACCTCTTCCATCCAGCACAGTGGCTTGGTCACCAGTTTCCAGTGATGCGGAGCATGCGCATCGATCCAGACGATCGGCACGCCGCGTGAAATGGCGTCGTCCAACGTCTGCTCAGTCCCACCCCGTTTATTTTGACGCTCCCCATCCCAGACGACGATCAGCAAATCGGACTGATTCAGGACGACATCGCCGGCCACATGGTAGGCACGCGTGTCGTCATTTCGCTGTCCGTCCAATTCGAAGATCGTAGTCGCTTTGCTCAAGAGTTCGATGAATGTCGTCAACGAATCCTTTTCGAGAGCCGTTCCGGGTTCAAAATCGTGCTGACATTCCTCACGAATAAACGGCAACACCGCGGTCAATTCGCAGCCGGCATCGAGTGCCTGCTGAGCGAAGAAGCGATCAACCCCCTCCGCAAGAGGCGAGATCGCCCGGACCACCGGTTGCTTGTCATCGTAGAACGCATGATGCTCTCGGAAGTGTTTGGAGACTTGCGACTGAGCCGTGGTGATGATTTCCTTAAGTCGTGCGTGCAAGGTTATGGAGTCGGCCGATTTGAGACGATCAGGACGGTGACCAACCACCCCAATGCGAAACACAAGCGATGGCTTGGGGGGCGAACATAATTCCTGTGGAGATTTCTCTTGCTTGTTTTGCATCTCGAATCCCTGCATGGCGATGTCATTGCATACATCTTAACAGAACAGAAAAGTTGTCATACTGGCCGAACCGGTCGCAGGAAATGAGTGAGGTAACTCTTGAGACAGGAGAAGCATTGGTTAGAAAAATCCTCGTACTCTTCACGGCTTTGTGAGGAGGAACTCCGCCTTTGGGAGTGGACATGCTTCGGGTTTTGCGGACAGGTTGACTCCTGATTTTGGATGGCTCAACAGAAGTTGTTTGATCACTACGAGCGGGGTTTTGAGAAGTGATGGTCCGGAATGAAGCCTGTCGTCGTGTCGACGATGGTCCGCAGAAGTGCGGGGGGAATTCCCCGCGCCATCGAGTCGAGAAAACCGACAGCAGGTGATGTTGTGGGGAATTAGGATCGGCGGCTCTTCGATGGCGAGGTCGACGACCGCGGCAATACCCGCGTCCAACACCCCGTTCACATCGTGAGCGTTTCCAGTCCATCACAGGAGGTGAATGATCTCACGCATCAGAATCCGCTCCAGGAATCTGAGTTGTGCATCATGCCGTCACTGTGGTTCACCCAAGACTCGGTAGGTCCATCGGAGTGCCGATTGGACGGACCGGCCTGCGATGTTAACCGCCGCCAGAGATGCCGCCGGATTCCTCGACGTGCAGGTGACGTCGAGAGGGGATGAACTGGATGGTTTGCGCTGTGGTGTCTTTATATTTCGCCCCGAGTTTTTCTTGGTATGAGACGTGTGCTCGATTGGTTCCGAGTCCTCGAAGGGTGAAGAGTTCCGACGACTCGTTATAGCTCAGTGTGTCGGCATTGGCCTGAAAGAGTCGTCCCTCAAGCTCGACACGTTGAGTCTTTCCCTTGGCTAAGAGTTGAACGAAGTCTCGCTCCCCTTTGCCCCACGGACGGAGGGAGAGTTCGAGTTCGTCGCAGCCGAGCCAGACTGCGTTGCTGGCTGCCTCGGAATTTGGCGTGAGGTCATCCCGAACGAACTTCCGCCATGCACGGTCGACGGGGGCGTAAATTACCCGGACGCGATCCTTAAGTGTGGCCTGCTTCTTGTGGAAGTTCCCAACGATCACTCCTGCAAACTCGAGGCTGGTGTACGCCCACTCCGGTGTGGTTGTTGTGGCCGGTTGATTCGCCTGAGCGACAGCACTCGGAGCGACCGAAACTCTTCGCTGACGCCCGAGTTGCCAGTCGTCGACACGTCCCGGTCCCCGCACCTCGAAGGCCCCGTTATCGTGTCGAGCACGAAACTCAGCAGCTTGCGCACGGGTAATCTGCGTCAACTCCGAGCCCTCCCAATTGTAGAACTCCAAGTCGACCCGATTCTTCCCAACGATCTGATGAATGGCCGCTGCGGGTTGCCGGGGGTCGATGTTGGTGAAGTCGAGTCGTCGCTGCAAACTGACGACCATCTCGTCACATCGCATGACGCTCTCTTGCATCCGGGTCACCACCGACTCGACAAATCTCGCTTCCAATCCGTCGAAGACAAGTTCCCGATTCCAATGGATATCCAAACTCCCCGGCTTGTCTAGAGGAGTCCCCGTGAGACTCGTGTTGACTGGCAATCGCAGTGTTCCTTTGCCCGTAACGCGGGCTTCATTTGCTGCCCGGTCAAAGGTGATCAGGCCCCCCTCGATACGGACGCCGTCTCGTTGCAGTTCCGCAATGTCTCCCGAGATGGTCAGTCGCTGAGTGTTTCCCCCCTGATTCTCGAACTGTAATCGTCCTCCGCGCAGGGAGAGTCCAGTCGTCTCCTGAGGACTTCTGCCAGCGAAACTGTTGACCTGACGCATCAGCACATCGCCGTTCCCCACGGCTTCCTTCAGTCCCACAACTCGGGTGACGGGATCCTGAATCATGACCAGATCGAGCGAACGGGCGTCGAGCTGCCAGACTTCGTCCGCGGGACTCACCGCCTCGCCACCAACCGGCGTGACACCCTGATGAACATCTCCTTCGCCCCCGAGCGTCTGTGGAGTTTGCGACCCTTGAGCAGATGTCAGTGTCGGAGGGATTCCCGGTTGGAAGGTCACATCCAGTCGAGATGTTTCCGCTCGAAACGATCGCCCTGCCAAGGCAACATGACCTTCTGCGAGGACGTGCTGTAATGGCAGCACAACACCGGTCGAACCAGTTCCCTGAGAGCCACCCTCTCCAAGGAGGGGGATCACGCTGAGACCCGGTCTGACTCCGTCGGCTCGCCGGCGGTCGCTTCTGGGAAACTGGTTTGGCTCTGCGAAGACTCCTGGCTTTCCGCCGAGCGATGGAGCGGATGAGTGAATCCATAGCGTCAATCGATCTGCCAGAATGCCACTTTCGCCCGGCTGAATCACCTGCGATTCCCCTTCGAGCGAAACAACGACTTGTTTTCCGTCCGGTTGAGGTTCGTACCAGAGTTGCGTTTTCCACTGGCTCTGAATCTGCACCTCATCCTCTTGATCTGCCTCGTTGCCATCGACAGTCGCAGCGTCGTTGAATCGCCCCGCGCTGGCCCGATTGAGGTTTTCCGAGGATGACTTCTTCGGTTGGATATAGTCGAAACGACCAGCACCCAGGCACTGGGCCGAGACGAGTTTTCCGTCGGCGGCGTGTTGCAGTCGCATCTCGGGCGACCTCAAGACCGCGGGCCCTTGGCGTAGCAGGGCTCCCTGTTCGCCATCAATCAAGACGAGTCGTCGTTCGATGGCGTCGTAACCGAGATCGAGCATCCGCCCGCTGAGCCCGGCGGACTGCGACGTCATGACGACCGGATGCTTCCGATCTCCGACCGCCCGGAGTCGACGAAACCGCAACGCTCCCTCTCCGAAAGGGGACGATTTTGCGGACACTAACGCAATGTTTGGCTCCGAATCTTTGGCCTTCACGTCGTCGGACAACAACTCTCCTGTGGTGCCAGTCGTTTTGGCTTTTGGCTTCGGCTCGAACTGCAATGCGAGTATCTCGCAGAACAACGTGTCGAAGGCGGGGGGCGAATTCGGGCCATGAGTCGGACGCTGCACATGTACCGTTTCGCTGAAACTGGCGAGTTGTCGAGACAGCTCATAGGTGAACGGCCCCAAACTGGTGACCCGAGCCGTCCGGCGTTCCCCTTGTTCGAGATAAGCGAAGTCCATGGCGACGTTGCGGCGAAGTCGCACACTTTCGACCCCCTCAATGCGGGGCATGTCGTCGCCAAACTGACTTGTAAGGGCTGGGATCAGGTCGACCTGAAGCTGGTCCGCCTGCCCGATGACTCGCTGCACGTTGTTGCCGGGGGGATCGTATTGAAAGCGAATTGCCGAGTCGGAGTAGAGTTGATGCGACTCTTCCGAAAACTTGAAGTTCGCTCCATCAATTACCAGTCCTTGTGGCCCGGTGATGCGGACCTTACCAAACAATGAAGCTCCAAGGATGCGTCCCGGACTGGACCCGCCGACGCGAAACGGTTTCTCGAAGATAATCTGAGCGGACTCGCAATGAACGACGTATGGAGCGGCTTCGGGCTCAGTCGGGTCGATCCAGACCATTGCAAAAGGCTCGAAGTCGACATGGTTCTCTTGTGACTCATGACGATCGAAGTAAAGAAACCCCCGTTCTCCTTGTTGGACTTTGTACTTTGCTTTGGATGCCCACTCGATGTCGGCGAGATAGGTGTCTGCCGTGTTGACCATCGTCGGCGGCTGCACCGGCGTGTCGGGGGTTATGTCCAGCGTTGGCGGCAGTGGCGGAGGCATCGTGTGCGGGCTGACATATCGCGCGTACAGACGATACGCCCCTCCGAACAAGGCCACGGTCACCAGCATTAACACCAGTCGTTTCATGCGAACTTGTCAGGGGAATTGATCGTCACTGCGTGCAAAATGAAGAGACCGCAGCGTCACCTCACACGTCGCGTGTGGGGTGAAACGTCTACTTTTCTGCCGGTGTCCAGCCGATCAGGTCGGTGATGTCGGTGATTCCGATCGGGCGATACTGTTCATCGACGACCGGGACTTCGCTCACCTTGCGACTCGATAACAGGTCCAACACATCGGCCAACGTCGCAGTCATTGGAATCGTGAGAGGTTCATGGGTCATCACGGAAGAAAGGGGGCGATCAAGCGGATCGTTGCCCCGTTGCTCTAAGAGTCTCGCGAGATCGCTGTCCGTGAAGAGGCCGACCAGGCAATCGTCCTCGTCCACAACCAACATCGCTCCACTGCGTCGACCGGGGCAGGCGAGCGACGTCAACGCATCGCGGACCGTTGCCGTTTGCTGGGCGACCCGTATCGCCGAACGGGGACGCATGATATCGGTGACTCGCTTCAGCTTGCGACCCAAACTCCCCGCCGGATGAAACTCGGCGAACTGTTGCGGCGAAAACCCTTTTTGTTGACTCACCACCAAAGCGAGCGCATCGCCAACGGCGAGCATGGCCGTCGTACTCGTTGACGGAGCGAGGCCGCAGACTCCCGCCTCCTGATGCCGACCAATGCAAATCGTCACATCGGCAAACGTCGCCAAGGTGTTCTGTTCTGATGATGTGATCGCCAAGATGGCTAGCCCCATCTTCTTGACGCAGGGGAGCATTTGATTCAGTTCTTCTGTCTCGCCACTGTTTGACAGGCAAAGAAACAGGTCATCTCCATGCAGGCAGCCGAGATCGCCATGCACCGCTTCGCCGGGGTGTAGAAAGTGTGACCGTGTCCCGGTTGAGGACAAGGTCGCGGCAATTTTCTTACCGATTAACCCGGCTTTCCCCATTCCGCAGACAATGACGCTCCCACGACATTGAAGTACGAGGTCGACTGCGGCACAGAAGGAGGCATCGAGCTGCTGCGCGACTCGTTGCAACGCTTCGGCCTCGCGTCGCACGATATTCCGACCCTCGCGAAGTTGGTCAAACTGCGAGATCGGAATCAGTTGAGGGTGGGCAGCATTCATCAAGCCGCGGCTCCTTCCGTCGGCAAAGGCAATCGAGAGCAACTCCCGGGGGGCGGAGTCTATGAGTTGCTGCGGTTTTGGGTCAATGCGAATCATGCGGCGGGGAAAGTGTGTGAGGGTGAGGACTTCGAGGGGCAGGGTGAGGGAAAGACTGACGAATCCGCACGATCCCAAACGTCACCTCTCAACATCCCCCGGCTGCATCAGCGAGACCAAATCGACATCACTGATGAGTTAGACAAACGTCCTGAGGTTGCGCGCGTGGGAATCAATTCGGGGAAAATGAGGGGGAATCCCTCACAGACTGGAACCGGAACGGCGGGGTCTCTTACACTGGGAGACGTTGTCGTTGGGCCGCCGGTTCAACCGACTCGCGGGGGAAACTTCCGCGTCTCGACAACGCCCGAAGAGACCATCCGTCCCGAAAAACTTACAGAGCAGGAATTGTCGCCATGAAGGGTAGCCAGCGCGTCATCGACGCCATGAACGCCGGTCTCACGATCGAGTTGACCGCCATCAACCAGTATTTCATTCAGGCCAAGATGTGTAGCAACTGGGGCCTGCATAAGCTCGGGGCACATCATTATGAAGAGTCGATCGATGAAATGAAGCACGCCGAATTGCTGATCGATCGAATCCTATTCCTTGAGGGGGTCCCCGAAATCGCCCGATACGATGTCATCCGGGTTGGGACCGATGTGAAGGAACAACTGGAATACGCCCTCGCTCTCGAGACGAACGCATCCAAGACCTACAACGAAGGGGTCGCGATTGCGATTGAAGACAAAGACTCCGCCAGTCGGGAGATTATGGAGAAGATTATTCGTGAATCCGAAGACAGCATCGACTGGCTGGAAGCTCAGCTCGAACTGATCGAGAAGTTAGGGATGCCCAACTACATGCTTTCCCAAATGGGGGACGCCCCAGCCGGTCACGGTCACTAAGTCGTCGACTCGCCAAATCCCCCCGACCTGATCGGGGGGACCAGGTGCCCCCCGCCAAGGTGATCCAACGATCAGGGAGCGGCGCTCTTCCACGTTTTGTCTGGAAGAGCGGTTGTGGATGGAAAGGGACGCGGGCTGGAGGATGAGGAACTCTCCTCGCTTGGACCACTCGATGTTGCTGTTCCGCGTAGGTCTCGCGTAATCGGCGGAACAAACTCGGACGACAATTCGTGTGTCCGATCCGGTTCCGCGAAACCGATCGGGAGGATTGAACTGCCGGTCGCTCCGGAGTTCGTAGTCGATGGGGGGGCTGATGAGCGTGTCGAAGATGAAAGGGGAGCGGGAGAAATGGTCACTCCGGTCCCAAGTTTCTCCTTGGCGGCTTCATAGATCAGCATCGCCTGTGGCAACAGCTCGCTGAGATGCTCGGATCGACGATGGTCGGAGGGATGTGTCGACATGAACTCCGGCTGCTTTGGGCCACTCACTTCGCTAAAACGAGTCCAGAATTTCGGGGCCTCGCTCGGGTCGTACCCGGCTCGGGCCATCAAGGTCAGACCGATCGAATCCGCCTCGGTTTCGTGCGTCCGACTGTACGGGAGCAAGACGCCATACTCCGCAATCGCCCCATAAGCCTGGGAGACCCGTTCCTGTGTCTGTTGGCTCTTATCCTTTGTGATGCCGTTCAAGAGGCCGCCGGTCGTCTGGGCGACCGCCTGCTGTGACATCCGTTCGCCGCCGTGACGAGCGAGGGCATGCGCAATCTCGTGTGACATCACCACAGCCAGTCCCGCCTCGTTGACACAGAGCGGAATGATCCCTTCATAGATCGCCACCTTTCCCCCCGGCAGGCAAAAAGCGTTCATCTCTTCACTTTGCAGAACTTGAAACTCCCATCGAAAATCGGGGCGCCCGGAAACTGCGGCAATGCGTCGCCCGACCTTCTCAACCAATTGTTGATACTCGGTGTTGGTACTGCGAGTTTCTGTTGCCAGAATCTCCGCATAGGCTTCTTCGCCCATCCGGATTTCGTCCGCCTCACTTGTGATAACGAACTGCTTGCGATCCGAAATCGGGGCCGAAAGACAACCTGGCAGCAACCCACTCGTGGCAACAACCGTCAGCAGCATCAGCACAAACGCGACTCTCAATCGCTTTCCTTTTGCCGTTTGAAAGTGGGCCACCTCGTGGCTGTCTGCCGCTGGTTTCTGTTGGAACATGACATGGCTTGCCCCTCTTTCTGACTGGACGTCTCGCTGTTGCTGACAAGGTATCGCATCCATGGTCATGACTCACGCACCGGACAAAACAACCGGAAATCGACCGATTCCCGGGGCTTGTACGCAACTTCCCCCCTTCAAAGCAAGACCAATCGTCCCCCGTTTCGGTGAGATATCTCCGTCAACGCGAGGCTGCCACGATGTTTCGCCACAGGTATGCTTGGCAACCGGTCGCACCGTCTCGCCGCAGGCAAGTCTAATCCCACTGGAGCATTTGGAAGGGCATGAGTCATCTCTTTGTGAAAGTCTGTAAGGCTCGTGCCATGGCCGTGCTCCACCGGTCTAGGCCACTCCTCGAAAACCTCCCAATACTCCACGGCAATGGGATTGCGAAGAGTTCGACCGAGGCGATGCTCATGCTCTCTCGCAGTTGACGGTCCGATCCCCATCGGCGTCACGAACAGACCGTTGAAAAACGACCGTGGGTCAGCCTTTCCAAGCTGATACGACCAACTTGTCCGCTGTTTTGCCTCGACATCATACGGCACGAGGTAAAGCAGAAAGGCCTGACTTACATTTGTCAGGAGGCTGGCAGAGGAGGAAGAGGTTTGTTGAAGGGGACGAGTCAGTTGTACAAAACAGAAGACCGCCGCATGAACCCGCATTCATGCGACGGTCTAGACCCAGAGAGGGCTGAACGATGAGCCGGGCTGCTGCAAGAGTCAGCAGCCCGGCGAGAGCTTGGACTACTGTCCGGGAATTCCGAGCAGTTCTTCTTCTTCTTCGTTGATGATGATTCGCGGAGTCACCATCAGCATCAGGCTGTCGGTTTCGCGGCCAACACCGGTGTTTCGGAACAGTCGGCTGATGTACGGAACCTTGTTCAGGATCGGGACCCCAGCCATGTTCCGGCCTTCTCGAAGACGTTTCACGCCACCGAGGAGAACCGTTCCACCGTCTGGGACACTGACGACGGTGTCGACCGACACGGTATCGACGTTGGGCAACTGCAGGGTGATCGTCTGTCCGCCACCACCGTTGTTACCGCCGTTGCCGCCGTTACCGCCGATGCCACCGATGCCGCCACCGTTACCCAGGATACCGCCGCCGCCGCCACCGCCGCCGCCGATGAAGGAGAACGTGCTGACGCTGGTAATGGTTCTAAAGTTTGGCAGGACGGCCAGTCGGACATAGCGACGGTCAGCAGACACAACCGCTTGCACGGTCATGGTGATCCCGTCAGGAATCTGAGTGATTTGCGGCGCGAAGCCGACGGAGAAACCTGTTGCGACAGGGGTCACCGAGGTCACGAAGGGGCGAATCACTGCAGAGGTCACTGTCCCGATCTGTCCGTTGAACAGCGTCAGTTTCGGAGCACTCATGGTGTTCGATCGCTCGTCACCCTGAGCGGCCTGTACGAACAGGAACGCTTCGATGTCGCTGAGGATGGCCATACCGAACTGAATCCCCGCGTCTGGCTGGAAGCCCCCGAAGTCGGGGACTCCGATGCCGAACGATCCTTGACGGAATGGAATGTCGAGATCAGAACTGAAGGTTCCAGGCTGGACCAAGCCGACGACAGTGTTCTTCGCCCAGCTGTCACGTCCCGTCAGGTTCAGAGTCGGTTGATCGCCGAATGGAGCGGTTGGAACCCCACCAGCACCTGTTCCTGCCGCCCCGTTTGTTGGATCAGTTGAGCCAAAGGGGGCGATGCGGTCGAAGGTGTCGGTATATTTCGGTCCACCGACGGTGTCTTGGACATTGAAGTCGAAGTCAATTCCGATTCGTTCGAAGAAGGCATCATTCACCGAGATGAACCGGACTTCAATCGTCACCTGCAAGTCTTGCAGACGACGAAGTTGTCCCAGCAGATCCGTGATTTCCTGATGAGTTGCCAGCGTCTGACGAACCACGAGGCTCAACGTGCTGGGATGTCGGCTGACGCTCCCTTCACCTCCGTATTCGGTCCATCCTTTTGGGTCGACCGTGGTGGTGATGAGTTGAGTCAGTCCATCGAAGTCGAAGTTGGCGGATGGTCCTCCGAGCTTTCCTTCGGTGCTGGCAAATCCATCCAAGCCCCCACCCATTTGTTGACCCAGGGGATCAGCAACTTGGGCAAAGCCATTTTGCCCGCCAAACGAGTTCATACCACCGTTGTTTCCGTAACCGGTTCCTGGCTGGAACTGTGTCGTCGGAGCCCGTTGAGGAATTGGGACGACAAGGTCGGCCACAGGGTAGACAACGGCTTTCAGTTCACCCTGCTGCCGAGTCTGGCTGGTGATCTTCAGCACTTCATCTTCGACGACGTAGCTCAACATGAACTGATTCAGGATCAGTCGCAATGCACTCTTCAGTGAGACACCATCGACGTTAATCGTGACAGGTGTGTTCGACGTTACGCCACTTTCCAGGAGACCCGATGGATCGACGTAGACGTTAATCATGTATTGCGAGGCAATATAGTCCATGACGTTGACGAGTGGTTCGTCCTGGAAGTGCAGAGAGACGGTCTTGTTTAGAGCTTCGCGAACACGAAGCTCTTCTTCCGAACGCTGCACCAGATCGGTCGGCGATGCTGTTCGTCGCTTGATGATCTGATTCCAGTCATCAGGGTAATCCATCGGATGGTTATCGCGAATGCGATGAGCCACACTTCGTTCCACGTCATTCAACACTCCGAGGAAGGTGTCGGCTTTGGCTTCCTTGATCTGATTGATCTCGGCCAATTGCATCTGAATCTTGGACTTCTCGTACATCAAAACGGTTGCCGGGTTGTCAGGAGCGATTTCCTTCGCGAGTTTGGCGATTTGGAACGCTTCGGCATACCGACGCTGTTCGTTGAGTTCGTTGAACTGATCGACATACTCGGCCAACTCCTGCTCGATGCGGTACTTGGCTTCACTGCGACGACGAATCTGTTCGCGGACTTCCGTGTTCTTTCGTTCGAGTTCGATGAGTGGCTTCTTCTGATCGTAGTAGGTTTCAATCGAAGCCTGTGTGCTTCGCAATGAAGCGAGCAATTGCGATTTCTCTTGAGGGGTAACCGTTGCTGCCTCGACAGCGCCGATCGCCTCTTGCAAGATGGCAATGGCCTGTTCCGGCTGACGATCACGGATGCGATCGGCACGATAGATGGCATCCATCGACGCGGTGCGGAGTTGATCGTTTCGCAGTTCGCGGCGTTCCATCGACGTGTTCAACAGGTTCGTACCAGCGTCGCCAATCAGCTCGCTATTGTTAACCTGACGGACGTTATTCGTTGGTGTCAGTTCACGCAGGAAGTCCTGAAGTTGTTGTTGACGCGAGGGATCTAGTCCCTCAGGAGACTGCCAGGCTGCAATAAAGGCTTCGCGAGCACTTTCGCGGTTTCCTTGACGCAGGGCAGTCATCCCTTGATTGAACAGGTCAATCGCAGAACTGGCAGGGGGCCCCACCATGCCGTCGCGAACAGTGACGCCGGAAACCAGTTGTCCACGTCCTTCGCCATTGGCTCCGTTTGCGCCACCAGCCCGTTCGATCATTGGGAGACCGGCGATGGACGTTCCCGAGGCATTGCGTGACGCGATCCGTTCGATCGTGGCCAGCAACTGATCGGGACGCTCATCAAGGATGTCGTAGGCGACAGCCAGTTGATCGGCTGCCAACGCGAGGCGACGGGCTTCGTTGACGTCACCAGCAGTCAATGCCTGACGCGACTGAGCGAGGAGAGCTTTGGCTTCTCGTGTGCGGTCTGTCTGAACACCAGCCAGGTCTGCCCCCTGAGGACGACCAACGTTACGCGGGGACTGCGTCAACCGAGCGATGTCTTCGAGCACGGTTTCTGGTTTGTCGTCGAGAAGTTCATAAGCGACTCCAAGCTGGGCTGCTTCTGTAGCACGAGCTTGAGCAATGTCAAACTGACCATTTCTCATCGCGTCGCGAGCCACTTGCAACAGTTGTCGAGCCCGGAGGCGATCAGCCGAGTTCTGATTGGTGCCTCCCAATGGCTGAACGTTTCCAGCAACTGGAGTTTGAGTTCGACGAGGTCCAGCATCGAGTGCGGAGTTAGCACGAGCGAAGCGGATGTCTTGCAGGACCATCTCAGGACGATCGCTGAAGGTGGGGTAAGTCACCCCTAAGTTCTGTGCGTCGAGGGCCTTTCCTTCGGCTGTGTCGAGGTCACCGGCCTGGAGAGCGGCACGGGCTTCACGAACCAACTGCTGAGCACGCGACTGAGAATCGTCAATGCGACCAGCCTGAGTGACGGCGGCATCGGTGTGATGTCCCGCAGCGATGATTCGTCCGCCGGTTTGCTCTTCGATCTCTCGCAGAATGTGATCTGGTCGATCGTCGAAGAGTTGGTAGGAAATCGACCGATCGTATTGCTTGGCTTCCAGAGCCAATGCACGTGATTCGTCGAACTGCCCTTCATTGAATAGTTGACGTGCTCGCTTAACCAAGGCAAAAGCGAGTTGACGAGCCTGTTCTGGCGAGTTCTGGTCGGCGGCAGGTCGCCCCTGACCGTTTGAAAGGTCCATGACCATTTCGGGCTGACCGTTGTACGACCCGCTCGGCTGACCTGTCGTCCCGAATCGGTTGGTTGCAGCTCCCAGAAGTTCTGGTCGCAGACGTTGAACCGTCGAATAAATGTGTTCCGGCTTGAGGTCAAGGGCCCCATAAGTGATGCGAGACTCGCGGGCCAACTGTTCAGCTCTCTGTGCCTTGATCAAGGCAGCCTCAAACTGATTTGCCCGGAGGTCAGAGTCAGCAGCACCCAGCAACTGCTGGACCACCTGAGCCTGCTCTGTGGTCGAACCAGCCATCATCGTTCCGACACCCTCTGGGGTGGCAGGAGCGGTGGGGGCGTTAGCTCCTTGAAGCCGGGCGAGGAAGGCCGCAGGGCTCGGCTCGTCTGGTGAAAAGCGAACTCCCCACTCTCGAGCGAGTCGATCGGCCATGACCCCGAGTCGGACGGCTTCATCCCGATTCCCTTCCTGCTCGGCCATTTCGGCGTCGCGGAGGTAAGCCATCACACGGCCATGAGCAACAGCCGTGTTGGCTTGTGCTGGTCGCTGAGTGGTCAATGGTGAAGCTGCGACAGGTTCATCATCGAAGAGGCTCGACGACTGCCCGCGGTATGTTCCCCGTTGATATGGGGTGGCGACCTGGGCTTGCGATTGATTGGCCAGCCAGACGCTGGTGACCACCAGACCGCTGCAAGCGATCAGTCCTAGTATCCTGAACAATTGAGGTCCCTCCTTCTGGCCCAAACGGGTGTCGAGAGTTTGTGAACGTGTTCGCGGCATGATGAATCTACCGAGAGATGGTGGGGAGTCTGGCGTGTCGCAAACCGCAGCCGCATTCGCACCCCGAAAAGACCGAGGACCGAACGCAGCAACGGCGCGACGAACAATTCGCTGTCGCGGTGCCAGGTGTCAAATAGGTTGTGAACGTGGAGAGTAAGAAGATCAGTCGAGACGTGGACCATCAGGCTCGGACTGCCGAAACCGTCCGGCCCAGTCCGTCCTGTCGAGGACAAGAACATTTCAGGCGGAGGATTCGTTGAACCGTGATGATGGAGAGACGTTGTGAGGAGTCGGGGACACCACGAGTCGACGTTCGCAAGATTGACGAACGACAACGCGAAGTGTTTCCGGAGAGTTGAAGGAGGATTCGTAAGGAGAGTCAGATTCCGCGAGACATTGCCGAGCAGTCCAGAGGGAGTGCTAAAGCTGTTCTGCTGGAGGTCTGTTTGTGATTGTGATTGATTGAGTTAGTGTGATAGGAGTTCGACGGGATCGGAGTGATGTCAGCCGAGCGGACGATTGAGTGTCGTCCGGGTGCTGTTCCCTGCTGGATGGCAAGGGTGGTTCTGGTCCCTGGAGATGGAAATACGGAAAGGGGCTGGTAGTGGTCAAGACGGTTTGCGGTCCTTTTCTCGGCTCCTGCGAAGTTCGCCGAACGAGAAACTTATTCGGCGAGGTTTGCCGCACGAATGTTGGCAGGTGATGTCTTGGGCGTTTCAAACATGGTCTCGATATGGGCGTTTGCTCGGAGGTTGTTGATTAGCTTCTGCGCGGAGGCTGAGTGTTTCTCTTGCAAGAGGCGGGCACGCAACGTCTCTTGAACTTCTAAGAAGGGAATCTGGCGAACTGGACGACGGCCCGTCAGTTTTACGAGACGCATGCCATCTCGCGTCTGAATCGGTCGCCCAATCTCCCCCTCCTGCAACTGGGAGAGGGCGTCGCGCAGCTCTTTGTTGGCAAGGTCTTTCGGCTCGGTCCAGTCCCAGTTTCCCAGTTGTTTGAGACGCGGACCGTCAGAATATTTTTCAACGACGGTATCAAACGTCGCTCCTGATCGCAGTTCATCTATTGCCTGGCGAACCAGCCCTTCAACCGCTGCCTCACCTCCTCGTTCCCGATTGGTAAAGACGCACTGCTGCCAGCGGACCTGTTCCGGTTCGATGAATTCATCAAGACTTTCTTCATACGCATCCAGCAACTCCGCTCGGGAAACCCCTTCTTTCGGAAGTTTCTCGGCAACATACTGGGCTGCGATCTGTCGTTCGCCCCACACGCGGCGATATGCTGACATGGTCGTTCCTGATGCCTGCATGGCCCGTTCGACTTCCGCCAAACTGTCGACGTTCATCGCTTTTTGAAGGCGGGGGAGTTCTTCGGCATGATAGATCTCATCGAGCTTGGTCTGCATCTTTTCCCATTGCTCAGACTTAATCTCACTCTTGACGGCACTCAGGACCAATGCCTGTTCAATGTGCCCATCAAGGTCTTGCTTAATGAGTTCCGTCATGAGTTGCTCGAGCTGCTCTGGCGACGCCTGTTGGCGAGCCTGATTCAGCATCGGTTTGTGACGTTCTAAGACAGTCGACACGAAGATCGGTGTCCCGTTGACCCGAGCGGCGACGGCAGAGTCCTCGAAGCGACTGGCTGACGAGTAGTCAATCTGTCGAATGGCCCCATCGTCTTGTCCTCGGCTCGCCTGCTGAACCGGGTTCCGCGGCTCGTCGTCTCCCACGGCCACCCGAGGCGGTCGTGGCCCAACGACGGGATTGTCCACTTTGAAGTTCCTGCTCTGACAACCGGTTGCAATTGTCACCGTGCCGACCATCAGGCAGACTGCGACCATTGCGAATTTGCCTCGCAGATTCGTCCGTCCAGATAATCTCTGGCACGGTGGTTGTGCGATGATGTCAGCGAAAACTGGCATTGAGCTGACGTGCAAGAGAGGGAAAGGGACGAATTATGGCCAAAATAGTGACGCCTCCCCGAGTGGGCGAGTGTGCCCGATCCCGCGATTGGTTCGCGGGCAAAGGGGAGAGTCTCCATTTTCCGGCGGGTTATAGGGTTTCTGGTCGATTGACAGCAACACGAATCGCGACACCCGAGCCACGTCGAGCAGAAACTGCATGATTTCGCCCTAAAGAGGCAATTTCCGCTCCCCGACTCCGTCAATCGACGACCGTTCAAACGGCGATGCAGAGCGCATAAGGCTCGCTCCGTCGGCAAGCCTCGATCAGCCTGTTGAAAAACGTGGGTCAGGCATTCCAGCCTGAAATGGTGCCGATTGATGTTTCGGCGATAGAGCGTCCGAGATGCTTTTGTCAGATTGGGATATCTGACCCACTGTCGTTTTTTACCGGGGTGCTCTCTCCTTTCGGACTGTACGCGCAGGCGATGTTGGTCGGGGCATTCCCCACATTGCAACTCCCCGAGCCCGAAGCGTCAGCCGACGCGAGACTCCTTCTCCCCCGCAGACGACGCTCCGACTTCAGACGGCGTTCCCACGGGGGGAGAAGGAGAGGCTGACAACAAAGATCACCAGTTGGCGAGGATCACAATCCGGGGAATGCACCCGTTGTTGGTCCCGCATTGTCCGTCGGCTGTTCAAGTCGATTGAAATCGACGAACATTCTCACTCAGATACGGGATCAGCGCTGCGATGCGACGCACATTGAGGTGTCGTGTTCGTTCCGCATCACATAACTTCCTTGATACGCGAATTGATACGCACATGCAGAAGTCGATCGACATCGACGGCGTCCGCCTCCATCTGGGGCATGCCGACAATTCTGAAGGTGAATGGATTGGCCAGAAAGAAATCCTCAAGCAACTTCTCGCCTGTTGGCTGGTGGTTGATGAAAAAGACCTTCCACTCACACCACGTCTGGTCGGAGCACCCGGGATCGGCAAGACGACTCTGGCGATTGCGGGGGCTCGAACGCGCGAACAGGACCTCTACATCTACCAGTGTACCTCCGACACGCGCCCTGAAGATCTGCTCGTCACCCCGGTCCTTGCCGAGAGTGGCAAGATTCAATATCAGGCGTCGCCGCTGGTGACCGCCATGATTCGGGGAGCGGTCTGTGTGCTTGATGAAGGGAATCGGATGAACGAGAAGTCGTGGGCGTCGCTCGCTCCGTTGCTCGATCATCGCCGTTATGTCGAGTCCATTGTCGCTGGCATTACGATCAAGGCACACCCGGACTTTCGCTGTGCAGTGACGATGAACGACGACGACTCGACGTTCGAGATTCCGGATTACATCCTCAGTCGTTTACAGCCGACGTTGACTCTCGGCTTCCCGAGCCGTCAGGACGAACTGTCGATCCTGCAATACCATCTCCCTTTCGCCGATGCCGAGATGCTGAACCTCACGGTCGAGTTCTTGCAAAAGGCTCACGACCTGAAGCTCGACTTCTCGACACGCGACGGCATCAATGTGTTGCGTTTCACGCTGAAGCAGATCGCCTCAGACCCCGATCATCCCCTCGGAAAAGATGGCATGTGGCGGGCTTCGTTGGAAGCCTGCCTCGGGGAGGACGCAACCAACCTCGAGGACCTCGCCCAGAAGAAGCAGCAGTCGCTTGGGGGAAACATCATCCCGATGGGACTGGGTGACTTCTTCTTTGATCCGCGGAACCCACTGCATCCCGACTATGACCCCGATGCAGACGACGACGATGACGACTTCGATGACGAGAGTGACGACGACGACACCTTTTAGAACGGACATCGTGTATCGCTTCTCACGGTTGATCGGCGAGGCGACACGACTGCCGGAGACACTGGAAATGACCACCCCGATTCGCTTTCCACACGAAGACCTCTCGAATGCCAATCGGGAGGTACTCGATCGACTGGAGCCTGTGGCCTTACGGACATTTACCCCGTCCAAGGCCCTGTTTTCTAAGTCGTATGGTGTCTTTCATGAGACCCCGGAAGGACGTCGGCTCTACGACTTCTCGAGCGGTGTCCTCGTGGCGAATCTTGGCCACAACCCTGTCCGCTGGATGCGACGCTTCGGCGAATTAATGCGCTGGCAGCCGGACTTCTTCGGACCATCCAGCAAGCCCGACGAGGGCTATCACGCTGCCGTCACCCTGACTGCCTATAACGCCGCAACGCCGCTGGAATCACAGGCGACAAGTCGACTGGTCGACAGCTTGCGCACGACGTCTCTCGGGAATCGTCTGCAACAGGTGATGTGGGCCGCTTCCGGTTCGGAAGCGGTTCAGAAGGCACTCTGGGCCTGCCTGCACTTTCACCCCGAGCGAAACATCATCCTCGCGACACGTCATGGATTTCATGGGAAGAAGGGGTTGGCGGGAGCCGTCACCGGATCGGAAGAGAGTCCCGATCGTGATCCGAGAGTCCGCTTCATCGGATTTCCGCGAGCTGAGATCGATGACGTCTCTCGCATGCAGCAAACGCTCGACCTTACGCCGTTTTCTCAAGAACTCGACGCCATCGCCCGCGAACTCGGGCCACAGATCAACTGCCTCATCACCGAGCCCTATCTTGGCGGAGGAGGGAGCTATCATCCCCCTGCCGAGTATCTGCAACTGCTCGTCAACTGGTGTCGCAAGCATGACGTCTTGTTCATTCTGGACGAAGTGCAGTCCAACTTCGGACGGACTGGTCGCATGTATGCTTTCGAGAAATATGGGATCGAACCGGACTTCGTCTGTTTAGGAAAGGGATTGGGGAACGGCGTCCCGGTGAGTGCAGCCGCGGGACGTGCCGACGTCATGGCCAGCCTGAAGTATGGCGAAGCGTCAGACACCTGGAGCGCCAATCCCATCTCCTGTGCGGCTGTGATTGCGACGCTCGACGAGTTCGAACGGACGAAAATCGTCGACAACATCTCTTCTCGCACGGAGCAATTCGTTGCCGGCCTGAATCGTCTGAAAGAGACCGGCCTGGTTGCCAAGGTGCGGGGCGAAGGGATGGTCTTCGGCATCGAGTGTGCTGCGGTCGGGAAGAAGGCTTCGCAAGAGGTCGCGATCGAAATCGTCCGAGCCTGCTATCTGGGTGATGGCCATCATGGAATCCACCTGCTTGGCCCACTCGCCGGTAACGTCATTCGTATCAGCCCGCCACTGACGATCACAGAAGCAGAAGCCACCGACTCGCTCGACCTTTTGTACCGACTGATCGCCGGCCTCGCATCTTCCATGTCAGTTGCAAGACATTGATGCCCTGTGGAAAGGGATCAATTCTGCATTCTGTGCTCTTCCCCATTGAGGGGGCGACTGACAGGAAGCTGTTCCTTTTCGGTTGCATTGATCGTGTCCCCCAAGTCCTTGTCCCCCACTGACAAGCCCTGCAAGACAGGGAAGTCAACAGTCGGTGAGAGGATGCGGCTGGTCGCTTGGATCACAATCCGGGGGAATACCCCCTGTCACGGTCGGCTTTCCCCAGAGTCGTTACTCGACCTTGGCGGCTCGTTCGAGAGCTTCGTCGTCTCCGGCGATAAGCATGGTGTCGGAGTCTTTGAGGATGTAATTTGGATCGGGCGAAGAGACGATCTTGTCGGTCAGGATATCATGAATGCCCACGACGGTGATGTTGTATTCCTGGCGCAGCTTGAGGTCGCGAATCGATCGCCCGTGCCAGAGGGAGGGAACGCCCATCTCTTGGATGCTGAACCCCTTCCCCAGCCGCACGAAGTTGAGAAGTGCCACACCACTTATCCGGCTGGCAAGGGCAATGGCGGTGTCTCGTTCGGGAAAGACGGTGTCGCTGACGCCGATGCGTTGCATGACCCGTGCATGGTCGATCGAAACGACTTTGACGAAGATTTCGCGGACCCCCAAAGTTCTTAGTGCCATCGTCGCCAGAATGCTCGATGAGATGTCGTCCCCGGTGGAAACGATCGCGGCATCGACCGACTCGACGCCGATTCGCTGGAGGGTTTCCACTTGAGTTGCGTCACCGACGACGGCATTGGCAACGAAGGCCGCGAGTCGATCTACGACTGCCCCATTGACGTCAATCGCGATGACGTCATGGTTCCCTTCAGCCAGGGATTGCGCAACTGTGAATCCGAAGTTTCCCAATCCGACAACCACAAAACGCTTCATCATTTACTCCAGGGAAAAACGGCGTCACGGTCCTATCCGACCATGACATCTTCATACGCCAATCGGTACTCGCTTCGTTGCGACAGTCGGGCGATGAGTGCTGCCGCAATCGAAAGGGGCCCCGTCCGACCGACAAACATCAACACAATGACTATCCACCGTGAGGTGATGTTCAGATCTTGTGTGACCCCCATCGAAAGGCCCACAGTGTTAAAGGCACTCACAGCCTCGAAGACGATCACAAGAAAGCTACGTTCCTGCGTGATCATTCCTCCTCCATAGGACAACGCAAAAACACCCAGCACGACGATTGATGTCGCGATGACATACAGCCCGGTCGCCCGTTGAATCGTTTCTTCGGGGATCGATCGGCGGGCAAAGGTTGCGGTCGATTGAGATCGCAAACGCGACCACGCGACCAACCCCAACAGCGCAAAGGTCGTTGTCTTCATGCCTCCGGCTGTTGAACCGGGACAGCCTCCAATCATCATCAGCAGAATCGTCAGAAAGCTGGTGCTATCTGTGGTGGCGGCGTAGTCGATCGAGTTGAAGCCCGCTGTCCGAGGGGTGACGCTCATGAAGAACGAATTCGAGAGCTTGTCGACGACCGACATCTCCTTCAACACGCCGTCCCATTCAAACAGGGCAAACAGTCCCCATCCAACGACGAGCAGCAACAGCGTCACCAGCAGGACAAGTTTGCTGTGTACCGACAACCGTCTCAATGGACTTTTCGGTCGCAGTCGGAGTTGGATTTCTTCCATCGTGATGAAACCGATTCCCCCGGCAAGAATGAGAAGCGAGATCACGATGAGCGTGGCGGGAGAATTATTGAAGTCGACAAGCGAGGCCGAGTTGGTCGAGAAGCCTGCGTTGCAGAAGGCACTGACCGAGTGAAACAGTGCTGGCCACGCCGCATTGGACCAACCGATCTTCGGCCCCCAAATGAGGAACAGGATCACCGCCCCCAACGACTCAAAGAACAGCGTGAATCGCACGATGTCCCGAATCAGATCGCGGGCAGAAACATACGGGAGCACATGGGCACCGCCCTTGGCGACCGTCTCGGTTCTAATCGATGGTCGTCCTCCGAGGGCCGAGATAATCACACTGGAAAGGACCAGCATCCCGAGTCCCCCCAACTGAATCAGAAGCAGAAGTACTGCCTGACCCGCCGGGGTAAAATAGGTGGCTGTGTCGACGACGATGAGACCGGTCACGCAAACCGCACTTGTTGCGGTGAAGACTGCATCACCCCAACTTAGGGGATCGCCGGTGTAGAGACCCGGGAGCAACTTCAGGCAAAGTGTGCCAAAGGCGATTAACCCGAGGAAAGAAGCGACGAAAACTTCCGCGGGAGAAAGTCGACGGGAGCGAAAACTCCAACGTCCTCCCTTCTTCGACTTTCGCTGACTGCTGGTGCTGCGGTGTTTACCCACGTTCGCTCGCATCCTCTCGACCTGGCGGACCTCCCGCTGCGACCGGCATCCCGCCATCTTGCAGCCATTGCTTCGTAAAACGTTAGTCCATGTCCCCCCCACGGTTCAAGTGGAGACGAAACTCCGAGGGGGCTATGGGGCAGCCCCCATTCAAAAGCAACAGTAATACCGGGGGTTCACAGCGGAAGAGAAGGGTGGCTGGCATCATCAACCGCGATATGGGGAATGCCACGATGTCGCTTGTCGTTTGCTCGAGCGAGAGTTGACTTTGCTGGCCTCCTTCATGAACATCGATCACATGATTTTGCCCTCGACACTTTGCCCGACGATATGGGGAAGCGACACATGTCACCTGAAATGTCACCGACAGTCGGGCATCAACTTTTCTCCACTCAGTGTTTCAACGAAGTCTGGGACCTGATCGAACGGCCTCAGCGGACAGAGAACGACGATCAACTGATGCTCTCGACCTGTTACGCTTCGATCTACCATTGGCTCCATCGCGACGACTGCGTCGACCAGAATCTTTCGATTGGGTACTGGCAACTCTCTCGTGTCTACTCTTTGCTGCAAAATGGTCCCGAGGCCAAGAGGGCAGCGGAGTTGTGTTTGAAATTCAGCGCGTCGTTAGAGCCGTTTTACCAGGGATACGCCTACGAGGCGATGGCACGAGCGACGGGCATTGCAGGAAACACTGTCGAGGCGAAACGCCTCGCCGTCGTCGCAAGAGACTTCGCAGGAAAAGTGGAAGAGGCGGAGAGTCGCGACATGCTGCTGAAGGACCTTGACGCACTTTCGTGACGACGTTGCTGTGACGGATGGATCGACCGACTTTGGAGTGAACGACGTGAGACGACTTCTAATCGCGAGCTGCTGCCTGCTGATGGTCTCTTCCGTCGGTGCTGACGAGCGAATCGAATCTGCGTTGTCTTTCGTGCGGCAGACCGACAACCTTGTCTTTCGTGATCAGGTCGAACCGCACTGGCTGGATGATGGAAGTGGGTTGTGGTACCGGGTGAAGACCGGTCGACAGAGTCAGGAGTTTGTCTTTGTGTCGACGCCATCGGGAGAGCGTCGGGTCGCGAAGGACTTTTCATCCCTCAATCTGCCGGAGAGTGACGGGGTCTCGACGACCGAATTGTCGACCGAAATTCGGAAGTCGGCCCGCACTGGAGCGGCGTCAAGTATCACTTTCGTCAACAAGTTGAAGGACGAAGTGAAGTTCATTTGGATCAATCAACAGGGAGAGCGAATCCCCTATGGCACGCTGGAGGCGGGGGCCGAGAAGAAGATGCAGAGCTATGATGGACATGTCTGGCTCATCACCAGCATAAAGGGCGAGACGATCGCAGTCGCCGAAGTTGCGGCTACTCCGCACACCGTCACTATCAATGGACCCGGAAAGGTGAAGGAACCGAAAGACAAGAAGCCCGAAGGGGCAGCTGGTCGACGTCGCGGCGAGGAGTCGCCGGATGGAAAGTGGGTCGTGATTATCGAAGAGGGCGTCGTCAAGCTGAGAGACCGAAAGTCGCAAACGACGACTCATGTGCCGACCGATTACGATGGAGTCTCCCCTTTCCGCAGCGGAGTCTCGTGGAGTCCTGACTCTCGGGCGTTTGTCGTGAGTTGTGCGGACGATGTCTCGCAACGGGAGGTAGCGATTGTCGAGTCTCGCCCGGCGAATCAAACTCAACCGGCGTTGAAGACCCTTCGATACACCAAACCGGGAGACCCTTTGCCAAAGCCGAAGCCGGTGCTGTTTCATGTCACCGACGCCGGGGGCGAATGGGTTCCTATCGCCACAGATCTGTTCGACAACCCCTTTACCGAGTCGCAGCGAGTTCCGGTGCAGTGGTCGCCAGATGGTCGGGAGTTTTACTTCAGCTACAACCAGCGCGGTCATCAGGTGTATCGAGTACTGGCAGTCCATGCAGAAACAGGGGCCATCCGGGCGATTGTCGATGAGGTCAGCCCGACGTTCATCGACTACGCCAACAAAACATGGCGGCACTGGCTGCCTGATTCGGGCGAGTTACTTTGGATGAGCGAGCGGGACGGATGGTGTCATCTTTGGTTGTACGATGTCGCTTCCGGAACGGTGAAGCAGCAAGTGACTCAAGGGAATTGGCCGGTTCGTGAGGTGCTCTCGGTCGACGAAGAGCAGCGAGTGGTCTGGTTTCTTGCCAGTGGACTGCGTAAGGAAGAGAGTCCCTATCATCTTCATCTGTGTCGGGTGAATCTTGACGGCACGGACTTTCGACAGCTCACCGACTCGGATGGTACGCATCGAGTCAAATTTTCTCCTGATCGGAAGTATTTTGTGGCCGAATGGTCGCGAGTTGACCATCCGCCAGTTCACGAATTGCGGAGCAGCGAAGATGGCAGACTCGTCAGCGTGCTGGAGACAGCCGACATTCGGGGGCTCCTCAAGTCTGGCTGGACCTTGCCGGAGCGCTTTGTTGCCAAAGGCCGCGATGGGGTGCATGACATTCATGGACTGATCGTTAAGCCATCGCACTTCGACCCGAGCCAAACCTATCCCATCGTCGAGGAGGTTTACGCGGGGCCTCACGCCGCCGCGACACCGAAGACGTTCAGCCGTCTTACCCGGCAGCACGCCATTGCCGAGTTAGGCTTCATCGTCGTGCAGTCTGATGGAATGGGGACGAATCACCGAGGCAAGGCGTTTCATGACGTTTGTTGGAAGAACCTCAAAGATGCTGGCTTCCCGGACCGGATCGCTTGGATTCGTCAAGCGGCAGGGTCGCGGCCCTGGATGGACCTCAGTCGCGTTGGCATCTATGGTGGAAGTGCAGGTGGACAGAACGCCATGCGCGCCTTGTTGGATCATCACGACTTCTACCATGTCGCGATCGCAGACTGTGGCTGTCATGATAATCGGATGGACAAAATCTGGTGGAACGAGCAGTGGATGGGATGGCCTGTCGACGAAAGTTATCGGGCAAGTTCCAACTTCGAGGACGCCCATAAACTCCAAGGGAGACTGCTGTTAATCGTGGGCGAACTCGACACCAACGTCGACCCTGCCAGTACGGCCCAGGTGGTCGGTGCACTGCAAAAGGCCCAGAAGTCGTTCGACTACATGCCGATCATGGGAGCCGGTCACGGAGCCGCCGAAACCCCTTATGGATCGCGTCTTCGGATGGAGTATCTCGTCCGTCACTTGCTGGATCATCCTCGGGAGACCCGTTGATACAAGAGAGGACTCATTATCGAAGCGTCAGACTCACCTGAGCAGAACGACGCAAGCCGCCGGTAGCACGAACAGGATCGCCGCTCACGAATTCCTACTGGATTACCGGACGATGTCTGGCTTCGCGAAAGCTTTTCGTAACAGTATCGACAATCGTCAATCATCACTCGGCAATGCTTACTCCCACGATTTCAAGCACCGGCATGGGAGCGAAGGGAGTGTAAACGGTGTCGCGCACACGAAGCAGAGATGCTGAGAATATCGGTCTCCACGTGATGCGAAAGATTGGTTAGCATATGGTCAGCAGGGTTCCAAGTTGGAGGCCGATCAAGGAGGATCGGAGATGCACAGTCAGCGAGAGAGAATCGTTTGTCTTGATTCCACACGACTCGCAGTCGCGAGTGGTTGCGGAGGGGATGTCGAGCGCATGGGCTCTCATTCTCTGCGGAATGGTCCATCGACTTTATGTCCGGAGCGTCGTCCAAAGTTACGGCAAAGGTCGGACAGTCAGCGAAGACTCGTCGTCGCAGCTCGATGCTTTGTGCTGTTGTGTGTGGTGATGCTTTCATCGTTTGCGGTGGCTCAACCGCGTCAGGCTGCGACTTTGTTGCCCTCTCAGCTCAACTGGGGTCAGGAGTTGCCGGTGTCGAAGGACGTTGCGACTGTCTCTCCGATGGAGGATGATGCGACGTTGCGTGAAGTGCGATTTCTTAGCTCGCAGGAAATCGTCGCGATCGGCGATCGGGGGGTGGTTTGGCGATCGACTGATGGCGGGGAGACTTGGTCGTTTGTGCATGTTCCAACCTCCGCCTCATTGCGTGGTATGCACTTTGTGACGAATCAGGTCGGCTGGATTGTTGGCCGAGATGTCGCCCCATACACACAGGTTTCGACTGGGGTCGTCCTGTACACCGAAGATGGTGGACGGACCTGGAAACGTCGGGGAACTCAGGCATTGCCGGGGCTCGAGAGCGTGCAGTTCTTTGGACCCGAACAGGGGATCGCCGTTGGTGACTCATCCGCGGACTTTCCCAGTGGCATCATTGAGACGAGCGACGGCGGGCAGACTTGGCGAGCGGTTGAAGGAGCTGGAGCCGAGGGGTGGGAGGCATTGGCTTGCTTCGGACCGCAGGAGGGAGTTGTCTCGGGAGTGCGTGGGGGACATGGAGTCATTGGGCAGGGGCGACTAATGCCCCTTCCGCCCGACTTTGGTCTGCCTGGGATGCACGGCGTCTCTGTTGATGCGACCGGGCGGGGTTGGATGGTCGGAGATGGGGCGCT